>NZ_FOAM01000045.1 GCF_900109605.1 Xaviernesmea oryzae | reverse complement strand
ACGCTCTATCCGAGCGCCGACATCGAGATCGATGCCAACACGCCGGGCTCGGAGGTCTTCACCTACTATCCCCATCCCGACATCAAGATCACGGCGACCGCCGGCGGCATCACCGGCCGATACGTGCTCCTGCGCGATCATCTGGCCTCGATCCGGCGGGTGACCGACGCCAATGGCAACGTGGCGGAGGAAACCAGCTATGCCGCCTATGGCGAACTCACCAACACCTCCATGCAGACGCAGAAGAGCTATATCGGCGAACGCTTCGATCCGCAGACCGGCCTGACCTATCTCAATGCCCGATCCTACGATCCAGCCTTCGGTCGCTACGTGCCGCCAGACGAGGCCGGTGATCAGGCAGGTCAGGCGCGACCGAAGCAGGTCGGACATCCGTGATCGGACGGGCTCGCACCAGCGCCGCCCCATCACGCCAGTGACAACGGCCCGGCACCGTCCGGGCCGGTCACCCACCCATCCTCTTCGATCACGCGCACAGCGAAACGAGGCTTGTCGATCCACCGCATTCTCCGCACCCTGTGGGTCCGCCTTCTGTCGACCCTGCTGATCTGCAGCCTCGTCTGCGTGCCCTTCGACTCAGCCGCAAACGCACGCTTCATCTCGCCAGACCCCATGGATCCAACCATCCAGGGCGTCGGAACCAATCGATATGCCTACTCGGGAAATGATCCGGTCAATAAAAGCGATCAAAACGGGCATGTAGCTGGTGAGCCTGACTACACGACAGCAGGCTTTGGTTGGGGTAGCTTCTTTGGTGGTATCTTTGGGGCTATGCTGGGCGGGGTGGCAGGCGCGCCCGCTGGGCCACCTGGCATTGCGGCGGGCATGGGCTATGGGGCGACGGAGGGGGCGGCGATTGGGGGAACCGTCGGCGGCGTAATCGGCGTCGGCGTCGATATGATGGAGGATAGTCAAGCCGCTAAGGGCCGCTCAGGAAAATCAAGTGGCAAGCGGAGTGCCGCTGCTGGAGCAGCTGGACCGCAGAAGCCTGATGACCAGGACGAAGATAAACCGACGCAGACCCGCCGCCAGCAAACGCAGACGGAGTCCAAAAAACTTTATGAAACGAAAGACCTTCGCCCAGGTGAGCGCGGCTATTTTCGAATTGATGTGGAAAACCCTAATCCAGATCAGCGCCCTGGCCAAATTCATCTGCAAACTGGTGCGCGAGGCTCTGAACATTACATATATGATTCAGAATCCGGCAATTTCAGAGGCTTGAGCGCAAGGGAAAATAGAGATCTGCTTTCACGTCCCGAAGTGCAAAAGGCAATTTCAAAAGGCCTCGGATACTTAGGAGAATGACAATGAACCCAATAACGATAAAACATTTTCCGAACGATCTTGCCCGTCAAGAATTGTCTAAAATTAGTATTTTTGATCTATCTCAGACTCCGTCCGACAATCTTCTGCGCTGGATGGAGAAGGTTTCATATAATGAAGGTTATCTTCTATCGGATATCTCCGATAGAAATGTTCAAATAATTACAATGAGAAATTTCAGCAACGAATTTGATACCGAGATGATATTGAATAAAATTAATCTTGAAGATGATTACGAAAAGGGCCTTTCTCGATCGAAATACATCGGAATATACTTCTCATTATGCGAATATCTACTGTCTTTAACGATTAAATTTAACCTGCCTGCCCAAATCATATCTCGATATTCAACTGACTCATATAACGATGACGAGGAATTTCCCAGCCACACTGTGAGTTTTGGACTCCAGAGATCAGAAGACAATCTCTATGTATTAGATAACTATCGGTACAGCAATGTCCTTCGGATCGCGAGCATCATAGGATAATTGATGTGGAATAAGTAGCAGGCTGCTTTAGTCAATCCCGGCTATATCACGGCGACGAGCTATGAGGCGGACGGCAAGACCCGGTCGATCGCCTACTTCAACGGCGTGACCACCACCTTCACCTATTCGCC
>NZ_FOAM01000043.1 GCF_900109605.1 Xaviernesmea oryzae | reverse complement strand
TCGTCCTTGAGTAGGGCGGGGCACGTGAAACCCTGTCTGAACATGGGGAGACCACTCTCCAAGCCTAAGTACTCGTGCATGACCGATAGCGAACAAGTACCGTGAGGGAAAGGTGAAAAGCACCCCGACAAGGGGAGTGAAAGAGAACCTGAAACCGGATGCCTACAAGCAGTCGGAGCCATAATTGGTGACGGCGTACCTTTTGTATAATGGGTCAACGACTTAGTGTAACATGCAAGCTTAAGCCGGTAGGCGGAGGCGCAGCGAAAGCGAGTCTGAAGAGGGCGTTTGAGTATGTTGCATTAGACCCGAAACCGAGTGATCTAGCCATGAGCAGGTTGAAGGTTGGGTAACACCAACTGGAGGACCGAACCCGCATCTGTTGCAATAGATTGGGATGACTTGTGGCTAGGGGTGAAAGGCCAATCAAACTCGGAGATAGCTGGTTCTCCGCGAAATCTATTTAGGTAGAGCGTCGACCGAATACCCCCGGGGGTAGAGCACTGGATGGGCTATGGGGACTCACCGTCTTACTGATCCTAACCAAACTGCGAATACCGGGGAGTACTAGTCGGCAGACACACGGCGGGTGCTAACGTCCGTCGTGAAGAGGGCAACAACCCTGACCTCCATCTAAGGTCCCCAAGTCATGGCTAAGTGGGAAAGGATGTGAGACTCCCAAAACAACCAGGATGTTGGCTTAGAAGCAGCCATCATTTAAAGAAAGCGTAACAGCTCACTGGTCTAAATAAGGGGTTTTGCGCCGAAAATGTAACGGGGCTAAAGCCATGCACCGAAGCTGAGGATTCCTCTTAACTGGGGAGTGGTAGCGGAGCGTTCCGTAAGCCTGTGAAGGAAGACCCGTGAGGGCTTCTGGAGGTATCGGAAGTGCGAATGTTGACATGAGTAACGATAAAGGGGGTGAGAGACCCCCTCGCCGAAAGACCAAGGGTTCCTGCTTAAAGTTAATCTGAGCAGGGTTAGCCGGCCCCTAAGACGAGGCGGACACGCGTAGTCGATGGGAACCACGTGAATATTCGTGGGCCTGGCGGGAAGTGACGGATCGGGCAACTTGTAAAGGCTTATTGGATTGTCTTTGCAGGGAACCGGTTCCAGGAAAGAGCCCCGCCGTACAGACCGTACCCGAAACCGACACAGGTGGTCAGGTAGAGCATACCAAGGCGCTTGAGAGAACTGCGTTGAAGGAACTCGGCAAATTGCACGCGTAACTTCGGAAGAAGCGTGACCCCATGGCACGCAAGTGTTTTGGGGTGGCACAGACCAGGGGGTAGCGACTGTTTATCAAAAACACAGGGCTCTGCGAAGTCTGTAAGACGACGTATAGGGTCTGACGCCTGCCCGGTGCTGGAAGGTTAAGAGGAGAGGTGCAAGCTTTGAATCGAAGCCCCAGTAAACGGCGGCCGTAACTATAACGGTCCTAAGGTAGCGAAATTCCTTGTCGGGTAAGTTCCGACCTGCACGAATGGCGTAACGACTTCCCCGCTGTCTCCAACGCAGACTCAGTGAAATTGAATTCCCCGTGAAGATGCGGGGTTCCTGCGGTCAGACGGAAAGACCCCGTGCACCTTTACTATAGCTTTACACTGGCATTCGTGTCGGCATGTGTAGGATAGGTGGTAGGCTTTGAAGCAGGGACGCCAGTTCTTGTGGAGCCATCCTTGAAATACCACCCTTATCGTCATGGATGTCTAACCGCGGCCCGTCATCCGGGTCCGGGACAGTGTATGGTGGGTAGTTTGACTGGGGCGGTCGCCTCCGAAAGAGTAACGGAGGCGCGCGATGGTGGGCTCAGAGCGGTCGGAAATCGCTCGTCGAGTGCAATGGCATAAGCCCGCCTGACTGCGAGACTGACAAGTCGAGCAGAGACGAAAGTCGGTCATAGTGATCCGGTGGTCCCGCGTGGAAGGGCCATCGCTCAACGGATAAAAGGTACGCCGGGGATAACAGGCTGATGACCCCCAAGAGTCCATATCGACGGGGTTGTTTGGCACCTCGATGTCGGCTCATCGCATCCTGGGGCTGGAGCAGGTCCCAAGGGTTTGGCTGTTCGCCAATTAAAGCGGTACGTGAGCTGGGTTCAGAACGTCGTGAGACAGTTCGGTCCCTATCTGCCGTGGGTGTAGGAATATTGACAGGATCTGTCCCTAGTACGAGAGGACCGGGATGGACATATCTCTGGTGGACCTGTTGTCCTGCCAAGGGCATAGCAGGGTAGCTATATATGGACGGGATAACCGCTGAAGGCATCTAAGCGGGAAACCCCCCTGAAAACGAGTATTCCCTCGAGAACCGTGGAAGACGACCACGTTGATAGGAGGCGTGTGGACGTGCGGCAACGCATGAAGCTTAGCCTTACTAATCGTTCGATAGACCTTGATCGTTCCCATTGCTTATGCGCATGTTTCTTTGTCCTCACGCTGTCGGCTCTGCGAGCCTGCGGCTCACGGACGGCGCGCCAAACGATTGGCGACGCGCTCTGCGCTTGCGGCCTGCGGCCGGAAGCCCAGAAAGAAAACAAACCAAAAGACGTGTTCCCAAAAAGCGCATCAGCGCACCAGCTTCTCCATTCTTGCCCTTAGCCGACCTGGTGGTTACGGCGGGGTGGCCGCACCCGTTCCCATTCCGAACACGGCCGTGAAACGCCCCAGCGCCAATGGTACTTCGTCTCAAGACGCGGGAGAGTCGGTCGCTGCCAGGTCTGCTAAGCGCAAGAAAA
>NZ_FOAM01000042.1 GCF_900109605.1 Xaviernesmea oryzae | reverse complement strand
TCGCCACGAGCCAAAGCTGCCTCCCAAAAAGCAGTCTTGAATCATGCTTCCCCTGATTTGGAAATCCACTTTGTCAACAGGGCCTAGGACACCTTGAGAAAGACGGAGGTCCGTCATGCGTCATAATCCCGCAAGCGGTGCCATTGTCATCATGCTGCGGTAACTGACGATGCATGGCATGGCCCAAGCCGTTGGCGATCTGACGGAACAAGGCTCACCCGCCTTCGAAGCCGCCATGCCCATCCTGTCGCAGCTCCTTAAGGCAGAGACAGCCGAGCGGGAGGTCAGATCAGTTGCCTATCAGCTGAAGACGGCACGCTTTCCTGCCTATCGCGATCTCAACGGCTTCGACTTTACCAGCAGTGAGATCAACGAGGTGCTGGTCCGCCAGTTCGACCGCGGCGACTTCTTTGATGACGCCAACAACATCGTTCTCGTTGGTGGCCCTGGCACGGGAAAGACCCATATCGCCCCGGCCATCGGCGTCCAGGCCATTGCGCACGACCACAAGAATGCGCTGGGCGGCCTTCGTGTCGGGAAAGGCACGAGCAGCGAGTTTCATCGCGCGCCTTTTCAACAGGCACAGTAGCCGAGCACCAGCAACCGGCGACCAGGGCCTCGTCGTCGACGCAGAATTGGATGTAAAGCACCCACGACTTCTCGCTATCGCGGCAGATAGACGTAGCTCGGCTTATCTGAACAGTTTCGGGCGTTTTGCCATGGATTTCCGCCTCGATTATGCGGCCACCATTATTTGTGCCAGCGCCTTGAAGTAACCTGATCTGGCGTCTGCCAGTCAAGGGATTGATGTGGCCGGCGGCGATTATAAATGTCAGACCTCGACCAATGCCGACGCGGACTTCGCACGCCGTCGTGTGGGCTTGAAAGCGGACGTCTTCGTATGTGATGGAATGCCAGAGCGGCTCGAAGAACACGTCGGCCCGCCATGCATCCTCGCCGTCCATCGAGATGGCAATCTCAGCCTTTTTCAGCAGGGCGGTGAAAGTCGATGGCGGTACACTGCGGTCCATGCTCGGTGTTGTCGCAACAATGCCCGCGCATCACGCAGATCTCTCGGGCTTCCCGTCAGGGCATAAGGGCCTCCTCGACCGCTTCGATACGAAGGTCCGCCTCTAGCGGTTTTGAAAATCGCCAAGACGAAACCCGCCGACGGAACCGATGCACCACGGCGCAAAGGTGGACAAATCAGCCTATCTCTTCGACGAAAAGCAAGCACATAACCATGTGCCCTTAGTTGACAAAACAGGATGTAGAACGCGTCTGCAGTGCTTCATCGACGTCAGCAATTGGTTCGCATAAAATTACGAAATAAGATAATTAGGCCGGTTAAAAATGTAAAATTAAGCCGAAATCCGAGACATTTCATCATCTCGTCATAAAGCAGCCTTATCAATTTTTCGTGTGAGGTTGATTACTGAATATGTGGAAGATTGTTTCCTTTTTCTGTCGCCTAAGAGGTTACAGGTTCAGTGAACCCTATACCTTATTATTATTAGGGGAAAAGACTTGGATAAAATTATACCCAGTTGAAAAGAATAATGAGTTATTCATACTGACTGTCGCATAAAGAGCGGAAGTTTTTGTCGTTGCTCTAAGAGATGACGATGCCCGCATCTTTGCAGGGAAAATAATTGACCTGTCCAATTTTCTCTTTGGTTGCGATTCTTTGCTCGCAAAGCAAGTAGAAATGCGCCGAGGAGTGACAAGCCACAAGCTGCAGATCTTGTGTCGCTGCAAATGTTTCATGTCCGTTTCCATTGACCAATCCGATCCAACCGAAGCCAAGGTGACCTTCGGTTATGGTGCCGAGTCGCATATCTTCATAAAAATACCGACGTCCTCTTTGAAATTTCAAATCCGAGAATTCCTGCAAGAAATTGAGGTTGCCAGCAAAATGTCGGATCAGGCGATGGTTGCCGCATCTTCGAAAACGCCGGATCGCTTCACTTTCGACTCATCCTCACCGGATGCCAAATGCGGTAAATATGGCCAGCGCGCCCTGTTTGCTGGCGTCAAGCAAGAACAATAAGCATGCTGGACTCTCGGCGACATCAAGGACAAACAAACGATGGATTACTCTTTGCTATCCGGTCTGTCGAAATTCGATCCGTCAAAAAATGATATTGAAATCGTAAAATCAATATTTGGCGTAGATATGGATTATTTACTCCCAGATGAGGAGGTGAAATGGATTGGAAGCTCATCCTTCAGATTATTATTTAGGATATTCTCTCCAAAGCCAACGCTTGTAATTTTTTTTATGTCGTGCTGTCTGTATTTCGCTATTTCAATCATGTCAAATAATTTTATAAATCCATTTGGATTTATTTCTATAATAATGTTTTTATTACTTTTTATTTTCTCAATTATTGTATGTGGTACACAATTTGGCGTAATCTATATTGTTACAAATTACCGAATAGCACATCATAGTGCATCAAATTTAAAATTTTTTACCAGACTAAACCCAAAGCGACTTAAGGCTAGGCGTGGACGGTATATTTTTTATGATCTTGGATTTTTAAGATCTGTGGAAATAAAAAGACTTATATTTTCTAATTCAGGTTCGATTTCATTTAGAAAGAGTCTATTTCTTAATGGTGCACCTCGCCATGTATCAAATAGCAGTCCCATAAGTGTCCATGTGATAAATTGCATTTCTGTTTACAGCAACGAAATACCACTTGGATACCTCAATCAAATGGTCGGTATACGTGATATTATGAAAGTTGCGCACGTAATAAAAGAGCATGCCAGAAAGCGTAAGCAAGATAATCAAAAATTTACATCGGAATATAGCGAAGAGATAAAACTGTAGACATAGGATCTGATGATGACGCGTTTGTCTAGGCCCTGTTGACAAAGTGGATTTCCAAATCAGGGGAAGCATGATTCAAGACTGCTTTTTGGGAGGCAGCTTTGGCTCGTGGCGA
>NZ_FOAM01000040.1 GCF_900109605.1 Xaviernesmea oryzae | reverse complement strand
ATCCGATAAGATAACCGGCACCAAGGTCGTGGTCGCCTGTTTTGCTGGTTCGTCCGATTGGCAAAGCTCCTTGCGCCAGCGGAACAACTGACTGACATGGATACCGGCCGCGCGGGCAATCTCGGAGATAACCGCGTCCGGCTCAAAGCAGGCCGCGACGAGCCGCGCCTTGTCCTCATGTGTCCAGCGCCGACGGCGCTCTACAGATGTGATCACCTCGATGGGATGCTTCGTCATATGACTACTCCTAGCGTTACCACTAGGACTGCCAGTCAGAAGACCGTCATCGCAAGGCGGCCCTCACCGGGGGCTTACAGATCAGCAGACTATCCTAACCTCAGGAAACATAACGGGTAGGCGAGGATCAGACTTGGAAAGGCAGAACGTGAGTATCTTTCTGCCCGTTGATTAAAAAAATTGGTCGCTGCTCCATCACCTTCATCGCTCGCATTGATCGACGTCACGTTGTCGAACGGGCGAGTAAGTTTGTACTCGGATTAAAGCTTGATAAAGTCCGGGCATCGACGGGCGTAGATTTACAACTTGAGTCCACGGCACGAACTGAACGTGAAGCGAACAGCCCCGGTCGGAACAAAGTGACCTGGAGAGACCGGAGCACGCTGAAGGCTTTGTTCGGAGACGATCCGTCGAACTACGACGTCAATCGGGCAGCATTCAACGTCAGAAACCTTCCAGCCCTTCTCAGATACTGATGCCAGGTCTCATCCAAGGGTCATGCATCGAAATTTAAGTAATCTCTTCAGCAGTCAGGTCATCGGAGAGCGCCTCGCAGTCTAACCTGCGCCCTTTACTCCGATGACACCTCAGCTCTCCATGGAAGACGACAAATCGTGCGACGACGTTCACAGACTATCGCGCCTCGCCGTCCTGCGGCCGCCACCCTAAGGCTTCTGCTTTCGCGAAGGCTTCCGCGTTTTGCCGGTACCATTGATCGGCCTCGGCCTTCAGGTCCGGCGGAATGTCCTCCTCCCGACTATATTTTGTGGCCAGCTCCCGGCGCAGCAGCCCGTGATAGGCGCTGCCTCGTTTCACCAGGCCGTAGGCGAAGTTCGGGTAATGTCGAAGCAAAATGTCGGAAACGCTGAGAGCGTTTTCGAACTGACCCGCATCGATCTCATGCTCGAGCAGGAACGAGGCAATCACCGCGACGGATTCCTCGTGGGACAGTGCGCGCAGATAGACACCGTTGGCAACCGCCTTGTCTGACATTGGCAACTTCTGGCGATACCATTCGTCACGGGTAAAACCCCCGCCGCTCGTCGGCTCCAGGTTCCACGCTTTCCCGTCTGCATCAGTGTATTTGACGAACAGGTGCAGTGGCGCCTCGACGAGGGTCATACGCAAGCCAATGCGTTGGCCTAGGACAACGAACAGGATTGGCATTGTGACGCAATTGCCGCGTCGCGTGACGAGGTAGCGCTGCAGGAGCCTGTTGGCCGGCATTGAGCCAAGCGGGTCGCTGAGGTCGTACCGGAATGGGTTGTTCTGGTTCCAGACCCCACTTTCGTAGAGATATCGCTTCAAGGCGTTGAGCCTGGTCGCCTCATCGCCATTCTCGCCTGCCATAGCGGCGATGGTGGTCGCCATTCGATCGATTTCGGCTTTGACAACGTCGATGCGAACCGATGCGTCAACCATGGCATCAACGGTGAGTTTGACATCAAGAAGATCGAGCGACGGTTTAAAGAGCGCTTCTGTTCGTTCTTGCAAGGTCGCGGCAGGCGCGTCCGCAGTCTGACCCATGACGTTCGTCAAGGGCAAACACAGCACCAGCACCGCAAGGCAGAAGCGTTTCATTTTAGCCTCACCGACTTCAACCTGATGCGGATCTAACTGGAGACGATTGAAATTCATGAAGCCTACGCAATCTATGGTTAAGTGCACTAGCAAACAGCTTGCCTCAGCCATTGAGACCCGAAGCCCGCATAGCCGGCGACCTCCTGCACCATCAAGCTTCCATCAGGCAGAAGCCAGGTTGCCTTCCCATGACGGCTCCTCGCTCGTGCGGGTGACATCCCTCCCTCAAGGCTTAGAACTCCAACGATGCACCCTGGATCGACCCGGAAGAAGCGCACATCCCAAATCCAAAACCGAGTGCGGAAATTTTTCTAGGTCGATCGGACAAAGTCCTATCGCTGAGTGCTGCACGGTCCTTGCAAAATCGGCCAGGGTCATCGCACCTTCCTCTCAAATAATCCCGCAGCAATGCATGCCAGCATGGTTCGCTAATACCGAAACGCACTCCGCGCGACACCAGCTGGCGACATGGCCAAGCATAACTAATTTCGCTAGCAAAGCCTAATACGCAAGTCTTTTGACGTCTTGCTCAAGTTTCGATGAACCGCCTCGACGCTTTTTAATTGCCGAGTCGAAATCTAGCTGCCGTCGAAACTCGTCTGTGACAATACGAGCTTCATTAGAGTCGCGCACAATGCGCGGCCGAATGAATATGATAAGTTCAGTTTTCCTGATTTCATCCGTTTTGCTCTTAAAAGCATTCCCGATCAGGGGGATATCGCCAAGAATTGGAACCTGGTCGCGAATAATGTTATTCCGCTGCTGAATGAGACCGCCGAGTGCCACGCTTTCATTGTCATTGACGACGACACGGGTTGAAATCTTGCGTTGTTGGATCGTCGGAGAGTCAATGCCAGATGACGTTGTCTTCGCAACGTCACTGACCTCCTGCTGAATGTCGAGCATGACTTTGCCAGAGCTGTTTATACGCGGCAGAACAGTCAGAATGACGCCTGTGTCCTTCATTTCGACGGTGCTGATAATTGGTGCATTAGCGCTGTCGACACCTTGCGCCTGGCGGCTGACAATGGGAACTTGGTCGCCAATTTGGAGCACAGCCTTCTGATTGTTCAGCGCCATGAGTGTCGGCGCGGAAACGACATTGACGTTCGTGATACTGGATAACGCGTTTAAAGTGACCCGTATATCATTGGTGGCGAATGACCAGCCGACACCCGGAAAGCTCTTGGCAACGCTTCCGCTGACAACGTCAGAAAAACCCGTCGAAAAATTCCCGTTTTCGAAAAACCATCGCAGCCCGAACTTCATCTGATCGGTCAGCGTTACCTCAGCAATGACCGCCTCAAGCATGACTTGTGTTGGAACGATATCCAGCTGGTTCAACAGTTTTTCGATGCGTTCATATTCCCGCGCGGTTGTCGAAATCAGAAGCGCGTTGTTTTCGATATCAGCAACAACGGACACCTTCGGGTGATTTGCCTGCTGCGCGACAGGGAAGGCGGCCGCTCCAGTGGCGCCACCACCGGCGGAACTAAGCGTTGATGGTTGCATGTCAGGCGACACGAGGCTCTCGGCGCCGATCGTATCGGACGATGAAGTGCTTGCCTTGAGGACAGATTGTAGGACTTGCGCGAGTTCCTTCGCGGGTCGGTTCTGAATGTTATAGACGAAGAGGCGCTCTTCGTTTGTTGCTGCCAAGCGGTCGAGCTTCGATATCCAGGCAGCCGCCCGGTCGAGATAGGCGCGTCGAGAGGTGATGACGAGAACTGAATTCAGGCGCTCGTTTGGTATGAATTTGATGACGTTCTCGCCGGGGCCGCTATCGGATGCGAAGATTGATGTCAGCTCCTTAGCGACTGCCGCTGGCTGTGACGCCTTGAGGGGATGAAGTGCAACAGACATGCCCTTCATCCAGTCGACGTCAAAGACTGCGATCGCACTTCGCATCGATGCAAGATCGCTGCTGGAACCTGCCAGCACAATCAGGTTTCTCTGATTATCGACTCTGACGATAGATCCCTGCCGACTTATCGGCTCAAGAATTCCCTTCATTTCGCTTGCCGAAACGAACTTCAGCTCGATCGCCTGCACCTTGATACCGGGCCCGCTCGTGGATGAGGAGGTCGTGATTTCGGGCGTCACCGAAAAAGCTTCCGAAGCAGGAACGATTTGATAAATCGCGCCCTTGCGAGATAAGACAGCTCCGTTCACAGCCAGAGCACTTTCAAAAATTTCAACAAGGGAAGCCTGAGATACGGGCGAGGTCGTCTGCAGCGTGATCTTCCCCGTCACACGCGGGTCAACGACATAGTTGAGTCCGAGCGTATCGCCCAAGACACTTTTCGCTGCCGCCAGAACAGGGGCGTCGACGAGGTTGAGGCTATAGCCATCGCTGCCTGAGATTGATTTTTCACGTAAGATCGGCGGGCTTTTATTGATGAAGCTCCCCGTTCCATATTGCACGGCGCCCTCCTTGGCGCGCGGCGCGGGCGCAAAGACGCCATGTGACGAGGCGGATGAGGTTTTGTAGGGATGCTCGCTGATCCGGTTGTCTAGCTGGGCGACCTTGGCAGAGAATACGTCATCAACAGAATCAGTCGAGGCACATCCTGAAGCCATCAGGACGATCCCTGCACAAAACCATGTTCCTACGCGCATACTGTTTATCCGCCTGTCGCAAGGTTCCGATGGTATCCGATCGCCATCCTTTAGGGAGGGCTAACGGGTTTTCTGTCCACAGGTATCGATAGTCTGGCTTGCGTTTTCTTGCCGTGGTGGTTGTAAATCCACAGGTCGTAAAAATTTCACAGGCGGCGCATCAAATCACTCTTGATAAGTTCTCGCTTAATAT
>NZ_FOAM01000039.1 GCF_900109605.1 Xaviernesmea oryzae | reverse complement strand
AAGTTGACGCGGAAGCGATCTTTGCGCCGCTGATACCGTCGCGTCATCTCAGCTGACGCGTGCCCAAGGTGTTTCTGCACATAGCGTTCATCGACCTCGGCCGAGGAGGCGAGGCCGGCGCGCAGCGAATGGCCGGAGAACCGGAAGGCCCGCTCGATCTCGCTGAGGTCGCCACAAATGCCAGCTGCCATCGCCGTCCGCTTCACCAGCCTGGCCACTTCCTTGTCATTCAATCGCTCGGCGCCGATCGCCCTGCCCTGGCCTGTCACTCTGCGGAAGAGGGGACCATGCGCCAATTTAGCGAACTTGATCCACATCTCGACGGCCACGATGGGGCAAGTGGCATCGGAGGAACCGCGTCCGATCTCTACCTCGCGCCATCCCGTCTTGCCGCGCAGGGTGACGAGCATCCCCTTGTTCAGGATCTCGATCCATCCACGCCCGTCTTCGGTCTGCTCCGGCTTCAGATCGAGACCGACGATCTCCGAGCGCCTGAGACCGCCGGCATAGCCGATCAGCAGCATGGCACGATCGCGCAGGCCACGGAGTGTGCCACGATCCAGCGTCTCGACCATGGCGATAATGTCCTCCGCCAACACGGCTTCCTTTTGCACGGGTGGGCGGGCATGGCTCTTGCGGATGCCAGTCATGACGGTGGCGATATGGCGATCTTTCCGATCGAGGGAAAGGCCACGCTGGGCATAGTTCCAGGAGAGCGACGAGAGGCGGCGCGCGATGGTCGAGACCGAGTTCGCCTTCATACCGCGTTCATTGGTGCCGGACGCGCAGGCGGTGATGTAGAGGCCGACGGTCTGCGGATGCCGGGGGGAGGGGAGAAAGACCGGAGCGCCGGCACCAGGCGGAGAAATGTTTCCAGTCGGCGGCGTAGGCGCGGCGGGTGTTGGCCGAACTGGCGGCCTCGACATAGCCGCGGGCGCGGTCGGTAAGGTGGGTGAGGTGGGTCATGGAGTGATCCCCGCCGGCAGGGGAGGGGATGGCGCTGCCACCCGCCAGCTGCGGCGCGGAAACACCAGCGGAGGACCCAGTGCAGAGAGGCGGCGCCGAGGTCTTCTCGCCCTGATTTTCGCTGTTTTGGTCGATGATTTGGGTCATCGCTCTATAATTGGCGTGACGTTCAATAATGCAACCTAAAGGAGTTTATCTGATGAAGTTCGCCGTTTTACTATCGAATATGCACCTCACCGGCATTGTCTCGATCAACCGCCGCATTACCGCTTTTGATAAATCGGTGGCATGGCGTGAACGCGTCTTGACTATACTTATTCTAATGTTATCCTTGATTGAATTCAGAAAAGCTAATAAGGTTAGCGTCTGGCGTTGCAGTTGTGGTACTGTGCCCAGCTTCAGTAGCTGCTGTTCAAGTTGCTGCGATAAGCAAGCGCTTTCCAAGCCAACAATGACCTACTCAGGGTCAAGATCGCCGTCGCTGCCCTTGTGGAAGCCTTGGGCTGACGGCAGCAGGATGGCCAGACGCGATAACGAATTGAATGAAGAAGGGGCTTATTCGTGAAATTCTCCTCTCGAGGGCTTCTGTCCCGGCTGTTAAGCCTGCTGCTCGTTTGCAGCATGGTGTCCGTGTCATTTGGGTCGGCGGCTAATGCCCGGTTCATCTCACCCGACCCGATGGATCCGACAATACAAGGTGTTGGTACTAATCGGTATGCTTATGCAGGAAATGATCCAGTCAATAAGAGTGATCCGAACGGACATCTTTTCGGTGTCGATGATGCTGTCGCTGGGATTGCTTTAGGCATCGCCGCCGTCATTTCGTTCTTCAGTGGAACGAAGGAAGCCAATGCACCAGGCCCAAACGATAGGCTTTCAAACACAAGCGACAGTCAGCAGATGCTCAACATGGCCGTTGGAGCGGCTGGAGGGACTGTTGTCGGCAGGATAGCTGGCACGGCCGCGAAGGGCACGTTGAACAACAAGGATGTACAAAAAGACGCTGCAACGGCAGATAAAAGAGCACAGATGGGCCTTAATACAGATGGTAAAGACTTTGCAGCCCAGTATTCTGCAAACGGGGACACGTATGCCGTGAGCGGTGTAAAATCAGTACAAGGCAAAACAGTCGAAATTAGCGAGTTCAGTGTACAAAAAGTGGGAGAAGATACATCCGTCAACGTCGCAGCCACATCTCAAATCAGGTCACAGATGGCACAGCAATTTGCGACCGAAGGGTTTGATCGACTTACCATCACCGCAACACGTGTAAGCGGCGCCAATCCCGATCGGCTTATGAGCATGACGATGGATCTAAGCAGGTACAAATGACAACAAAACAGCGTCTATATCGGTTTCGTAGTGACTTAAAAAACACCAGTAAATACACTGGGCGTTTTCTTTTTTTCGCAATTCGTGCTGGGTTTTTTAATGTAATAACGCTTTATTATTTGGTGCGAATTAAAAAAATTAGCCTTCAGACTTACGTTGCTTTGGTTCATGATCTGCAAATTATGCAGGATGTAAGACTAGGACTTTATCTGTATGGAACCAAATATACATACCCAGAAATGAAAAGAGCGGTTAGGTCGGGAGACAGCGAAGCTGCGAGGACGCAGCAGGAGCTATTAGAGGAAAGCTTCTTGGACGGCCTTTAGTTTCGTACGTCTGGAAAAACGGCCATTTTTTGCGAGTTTAAAAAGGGCACAATTGAAACAGGAGATTTGGGGACAGTAATCCCCCACCGCCGCGCCGAAGGTGCGGCACAAGAGGGTGCGGAACACTTCCCGCTCGGTTGCGCCCATGGTGCAATCGACATTGGCAAGCGTAGTCCGCTATCACTACCAAGGCAAAGCTGCGGGTGGCGATAGCCAGCGGACCGCTAGCGCGAACCGCCGAAATTCCCTACGGCAGCAGCCACCCAAGAGCTCTCCACATTCACCGTCAGGCCCGATTGCCGCGCAGACGCATAAAGTGCTGCCCACATATGCCGGCATCCGTGTCCGATACTGTAAGGTGACACCTCGCCCACAAGGCGCACAGTTTCACGGAGAGCGATATACACAGGCATGCTCACCCCGGAACTGCCACCACCAGCACCGCCCCAACCTCACGGCCTCAAGGCACTGTAGAGCCCCTCCCTCGGAGGCACGACCTGAAAGGAACCCGTTGGCTGCACCAACATCACCCGTCATGACACGGCATCTTATGACTACATGACATCCCTGTGATAATGTCCTTATGACAGATAGGAGGGACATATGTACATAGAACTTCCTGACGGCGGTAACTTGCTTATGCGGGGTTATGCCAAGGCGGTCGCTGGTCAATCCGGTTTGGACTGGGAACCGAAGAAAAATACAACAATTCAATTTGATGCAAACACGGAAAATGTAGGCAAAAGCGACTCTGATGCATTACCTGCGTCTCGTTCTGAACCGAAGCGGTCCAATGATCCATCCGACACGGTCGCTGTTTTGCTGTCGCTAGGGTTCATGATACTTTCTGCCTGGACACTCTATATGTTTGCGGGGCCGGTCATAGAAATTGTGCATGATCAATATCAACACCGGTCAATTGCGGCCTATGGTACTTCCATGGCTTCTGCGTTCTGCCTTGCAAGATTCGCATACTACGTACGTGAAATTCGTCGGAAGTGGTGGGAGTATCCGGCTATCGAGATAGGTCTCGGCCTTGGTCTAGCTACCTTAGCGGTAAAGCCGGATGTCAACCCGCTCCTTAACTTCATGGCGTTCCTCGCCTCGGTCAGGGTTACCGTCGATGGAATTAAGCGGTTTCGCGAATATCGTGGCGAGGCTGTCGCTTGAAAGGTCATGGTACGGCCAAAATGAATGGCCTCAACGAGGTCCGCCCGGAGCTGGCGACAATCAATCGTTATTGTCTATAGATCCGTGCCCGTTTGCCAGAGTTCTTCACGGTCAGCACGCGTAATCCCCACACGCGCCGCTCATGCAGCCGGCAGCCGTCGAGTTCCTGACTTGGTACGAAGGGCAGGGCGTGATCGCTCTCGCCGCCATTCAGGTGGGGCATGTGGCAGCCTAAATTGCCGAGCTGCGCCTTGCTGCGATCCGTCGCCTATGCGACTGCACTCTGATGGGCCAGGTCATGCTGAGTAAGCCCGCTCACGCCTTGCGTGGGCCATCGTATTCGACGCGGAAGGGCGAGACGCTGGTCCTGTTTCCGAACGAGACTCGGTAGCTCCTGCAGAGCATTCTGGCCGATACGATCGGAGGCAAGCGCGATCGGGCATTGATCGGATCGGTGACCTATTCGTTCGCGGGTTGGTGCCGCGATCGGCATGAAAGTACGGGATGTTTATGTGCAGAGACACGGTCTACGGGTGCGGCGTAAGCCCCCGGTGAGGGCCGCCTTGCGATGACGGTCTTCTGACTGGCAGTCCTAGTGGTAACGCTAGGAGTAGTCATATGACGAAGCATCCCATCGAGGTGATCACATCTGTAGAGCGCCGTCGGCGCTGGACACATGAGGACAAGGCGCGGCTCGTCGCGGCCTGCTTTGAGCCGGACGCGGTTATCTCCGAGATTGCCCGCGCGGCCGGTATCCATGTCAGTCAGTTGTTCCGCTGGCGCAAGGAGCTTTGCCAATCGGACGAACCAGCAAAACAGGCGACCACGACCTTGGTGCCGGTTATCTTATCGGATGCAGCGCAGCCCGCGTCCACAGAAG
>NZ_FOAM01000011.1 GCF_900109605.1 Xaviernesmea oryzae | reverse complement strand
GATCATCAACTGATCCGGCTTGCCACCCTTGGCCGACAGTGCCGCGAAAATCCTGTTGAACACGCCCATACGGCTCCAGCGGATGAACCGGTTGTAGATCGTCTTCGGCGGCCCGTACTCAGCAGGCGCATCGCGCCATCGCAAACCATTGCGGATCACGAAGATGATGCCGCTGATAATCCGGCGGTCATCAACCCGGGGCACCCCGTGCGACAGCGGGAAATGTGGCTCGATCCGGCGCATCTGCGCCTCCGATAACCAAATCAAATCACTCATGGCAGCGCCTCCTCGCGCCGCCAGTGAATCAACCGATCGGGCCGTTAGCAAGCAATTTAATAGGTCCTGAGCCTAAGTTTAGAAAATAGTTCTTCTCCTTGTGGGGCTGGCCCTATCCAGACAGACCAACAATCCACCGCTTTCTCTTTGACGGGCGGGCCGTCCTCGCGCAAAATGGTGGTCACGCATTTCTGGACATTGCCATGCCGAAGCATCTCCTGGGCGGCCTCTTCCTCGCCGCAGGCCTCCTCTCTCTTGCCATCGCCGGCCCCGCGCAGGCGGCCGGGCTGCGGATCGCCGTTGTGGCGCCAACCGAGGGAGCATTTGCGATTCTCGGCCAGCAGATCATTGCCGGCGCGCGGTTCGAGGCCGAAAAGCGTGGCTCGACTATCGTCGTCGTGCCTGAACGCTGTGAGGAAGGCGGCGAGGACGCTTTGAAGAGCTCGCTTTCCGATGCCCGCGCCGAAGCGGCCATCGGTTTTCTCTGCACCGAGAGCCTGACGGCGACCCTGCCCGCGCTTGCCGAGGCGGGAATTCCCGCGATCACCCTCAGCGTCCGGTCCGACATTCTGATGGAAGACGCGCTGAAGAACCGCTGGCCGCTCTTTCGCCTGGCGCCGTCCGGCAAGACGGAGGGCGACACGGCGGCTCAGGCAATCCTTGCGCGCTGGCGCGATCAGCCGATCGGCCTGATCGACGACGGGACCATCCATGGCCGCGAACTTGTGGCAGCCGTGCGGGCAAAGCTTGAGGAGGTCGGCTTGACGCCGGCCTTCACCGACACCTTCCGCCCCGGCCAGGAGCAGCAGATCGCCCTCGTGCGCCGGCTCGTGCGCAGCGGTGCCACCCATGTCTTCATCGGTGGCGACCGCAGCGACATCGCCATTATCGCCCGCGATGCGGCCGGCGAAAAGGCGGGCCTGACGCTGATGGGCGGCGAAGCGCTGCAGGCTGCCGATGGCGCTGTGCCGCTGGCCGAAGGCACGCTTGCCATCGGTGTACCGGACCCGGCGGAGCGGGCGGATGCCGCGCCTGTCGTCGACGCCATGCGCGCGGCCAATCTCGTGCCGGAGGGCTATGTGCTGCCGGCCTATGCCGCGGTCACCCTGCTCGAAACCGCCAAGGACCGGGGGGCGAGCGACAAGACCTCGCTGGTCGACGCTCTCCTCAAGGATCCTTTTCCGACGGTAATCGGACCCGTGCATTTCGAGGCGAACCATGAGCTGGCCAAGCCGCGCTATCGGCTGCTGGAATGGCGCGACGGCCGCTTCGGCCTCGCCTCTCCTGTGATGGAATAGGCGAAAGTGGTGCAGGACGGTGACATGAGCGAATGGCAAAACAGCATCACGGACGTTCAGGGCCTCACCATCGGGCAGGCGGAAGACCACCGGCTGAAATCCGGCGTCACCGCGCTTCTCTGCGATGCGCCTTGCGTCGCTGCCGTCCATGTCATGGGCGGTGCACCGGGCACGCGCGACACCGAACTGCTTCTGCCGGAAAATACCGTGGAGCGGGTGGACGGGCTGGTGCTTGCCGGCGGCTCGGCCTTCGGGCTCGATGCTGCCTCCGGGGTCCAGGCGGCGCTGCGCGAAATGGGGCGTGGCTTTGCGGTCGGCCCTGCGCGCGTGCCGATCGTGCCGGGTGCGATTCTCTTCGATCTGCTGAATGGCGGTGACAAGGATTGGGGCCGCTACCCGCCCTATCGCGAACTGGGCTATCAGGCAGCGCAGAATGCCGGCCGCACGGTGCGCACCGGCAGTGTCGGCGCGGGGACTGGAGCCCTGACCGCTGGCCTCAAGGGCGGGCTCGGCACTGCCTCGATGAAGCTGGATTGCGGCTTCACGCTGGGTGCCATCGTCGCGGTCAATGCGCTGGGTTCCGCAACGCTGGCCGACAGCCGCCATTTCTGGGCGGCTCCTTTCGAACAGGGCGCGGAATTCGGCGGCCTCGGCTGGCCGGCGCCCTTGCCCGAGCGGGTCTCAGCGCTGCGGCTGAAGGGCCGGCCGCTGCAGCCGGGAACGAACACCACCATTGCGATTCTTGCAACCGATGCCGCGCTGAGCAAGGCGGAGGCCAAGCGTCTGGCGGTCGCCGCCCATGATGGCTTTGCCCGTGCGCTCTGGCCCGCGCATACGCCGATGGATGGCGATCTCATCTTCTCGCTGGCCACCGGGGCAGCCGGCCGTGGGGCGGATCTCGACGCCATGATGGACCTTGCGGCTTTTGCCGGCACGGTGATGGCCCGCGCGATTGCCCGTGGTGTTCACGATGCAACGCCGGCAGATGGCGATGTCATGCCCTGCTGGTCCAGCCTGTAGGCGATGGCGCCAAGACGCGACCCCGGCGGGTCGATATGGCGAACCGAAGCACGCGCCTTGGCCATGATCGCGCCCGAACCGGTCTCCTCCCCGATATGGTGAGTGCACAGCGACAATTGCCGGTGCGCGGGCCAGATGCTATCTCGTTTCCAACCACATCCCGCCTGCTGGCAACCTAACCAGGCCTGCGGGTCACCCGTCCCGAAGCGTCGGGCGATCGAACTCAGTCGTATCCCGCGCTTTCAGTCTTTGCTCTGACGCAATCCTTATCGTAGAGCCGTGACGAGGTTTTGCGAAACCCGCCCCAGGAGAATGCCGCATGTCCCTGCCCCAGCCGATCCGCATCGCCCCGTCGATCCTTGCCGCCGACTTCGCGCGGCTCGGCCAGGAGGTGCAGGATGCGGTGGCTGCCGGCGCGGACTGGGTGCATCTCGACGTGATGGACGGTCACTTCGTGCCGAACATCACCTTCGGCCCCGATGTCATCAAGGCACTGCGGCCGTTGACGGACGCCTTCTTCGACGCGCATCTGATGATCACGCCCGCCGATCCCTTCATCGAAGCCTTCGCCAAGGCGGGCTGCGACCAGATCACCGTGCATGCGGAGGCCGGGCCGCATCTGCACCGCTCGTTGCAGACCATTCGCGGGCTCGGCAAGAAGGCAGGCGTCGCCATCAATCCCGCGACGCCGGAACAGCTGGTCGAATATCTGCTCGACACCATCGACCTCGTTCTGGTCATGACCGTCAATCCCGGCTTCGGCGGGCAAAAGCTGATCGAGGCGACCTTGGAGAAGGTGGCGCGCGTCAAGGCGATGATCGGCGACCGGCCGATCGAGATCCAAGTCGATGGCGGCATAGCCCGCGACACGATAGGCCGGGCGGCAGCGGCCGGCGCCAATGTCTTCGTGGCCGGCTCGGCGATCTTCAGCGCGAAGGAGCCGGGCGGCTATGCCCGCGAAATCGCCGCGTTGCGCTCCGCCGCAGAGGCCGCGCGCCTCTGACGGAAACGACATCCCGTGGACTTGGCGGGCTCGAACCCGCGCGGATCCGCGATGATTGTGAATCCTGCGGCGATGGTCTACAGGATCGCGCCATCAGGACGGGCAAAGGCCGGCCGCCAGTCTGCCGCCTGTCCCGCCATCCGCAGCTCCGACAGTCCAAGAAAGCGGCATTGCCATGATCCCTCGCTATTCCCGACCGGAAATGGTCGCCATCTGGTCGCCCGAAACCAAGTTTCGCATCTGGTTCGAGATCGAGGCGCATGCCTGTGACGCGCTGGCCGATCTCGGCGTGATCCCGAAGGAGGCTGCGCGCACCATCTGGGAAAAGGGCGGGGCCGCCACCTTCAATGTCGACCGCATCGATGAGATCGAAGCCGTCACCAAGCACGACGTGATTGCCTTCCTCACCCATCTGGCGGAATTCGTCGGTCCTGATTCCCGCTTCATCCACCAGGGCATGACCTCCTCCGATGTTCTCGACACGACGCTGAACATCCAGCTGGTGCGGGCTGCGGATATTCTCCTGGCCGACATGGACCGCGTTTTGGCCGCGCTGAAGGCGCGTGCCTTCGAGCACAAGGACACGGTGCGCATCGGCCGCAGCCACGGCATCCATGCCGAGCCGACGACCATGGGCCTGACCTTCGCCCGCTTCTATGCGGAAATGGCGCGCAACCGGACCCGCCTCGTCAATGCCCGCGCGGAAGTGGCGACAGGCGCGATCTCGGGTGCGGTCGGCACCTTCGCCAATATCGATCCGCGCGTGGAAGAGCATGTCTGCGAGAAGCTCGGCCTGATCGCCGAGCCGATCTCCACCCAGGTGATCCCGCGCGACCGGCACGCCATGTTTTTCGCCACGCTTGGCGTCATCGCCTCGTCGATCGAGAATGTCGCGATCGAAATCCGCCACATGCAGCGCACCGAAGTTCTGGAAGCGGAGGAATTTTTCTCGCCCGGCCAGAAGGGCTCTTCTGCCATGCCGCATAAGCGCAATCCGGTGCTGACTGAAAACCTCACCGGTCTCGCCCGCCTCGTGCGCATGTCGGTAACCCCGGCCCTGGAGAACGTGGCGCTCTGGCATGAGCGCGATATCAGCCATTCGAGCGTCGAGCGCGCGATCGGTCCCGATACGACCATCACGCTCGATTTCGCGCTGAACCGTCTGGCGGGCGTGATCGAGAAGCTGGTGATCTACCCCGAGAACATGCTGAACAACATGAACAAGTTCCGCGGTCTCGTGCATTCGCAGCGCGTTCTCCTGGCGCTGACCCAGGCCGGCGCATCGCGCGAGGACAGCTACCGCCTCGTCCAGCGCAATGCGATGAAGGTGTGGGAACAGGGTAAGGACTTCCTGACCGAACTGCTGGCCGATGACGAAGTGCGCGCACGCCTGAGCGAAGAGCAGCTCCGGGAAAAGTTCGATCTCGGCTATCACACCAAGCATGTCGATACGATCTTCGCCCGCGTCTTTGGCTGATTGTCCGCAAACAAACCGCAAACCGCGTCTTATCTAAAAAGCGCGGTTTGCGGCCAATCCCCTGTCAATCATCATCCTGTAAGAAACAACCGACTTGATGATGAGGGGAGATGACCATGCGTTCACTGCATAATCGCCGGCTGGCGCCACGTTCGGGCGTCAACATCGAAGGACAGCTGCGCACGCGTCAGGACAAGACGCGCTGCACCCTGCTCAACCTGTCGGACAGCGGCGTCTGCGTTCGTCTGCGGGCCAATATCGGCGCGTCCCAAGGCGCGAGTGTGACCGTGGACACCGAGGCCGTGGGCGTGCTGGAGGGCATCGTCCAATGGACGCGCGGCGATCTGGCTGGTCTTCGCTTCGATCGCTCCAGCAACGCAACCGCCAAGATCAGCTCTTATTTCCGGCTGTTTCGGCGCTGATCATCGCGCCCGATGGCTCAAGGTGTCGCGTGAGCGACGCGCGGGATGTAGATCTCCAGGCATTGAGCGCAGCGTCATGCTGGCTTGATGCGGATTGAAAGGGAAACATCAGGACTCTCTTGATTCGATAGATCTTATAAAGTCAGTTTAAACTTATCTCGTGCTAGTCCTCGCGCATCGGAAACCTCTCAAGGGAAGATGAGCATGCGATTGCAGGACAACAGGCGTCTGGATCCCCGTTCGAACGTGCGGATCGAAGGTCAGCTTCGCTATCGCGAGAACAAGACGCGCTGCGCGATGCTCAATCTTTCGGACACAGGCGTTTGCGTTCAGCTGCGCGCCAATATCGGCGTGACGCAGGGCGTTTCCGTTACGGTCGATTCTGCGGAACTGGGCCTCCTGACCGGGGTGGTCCAATGGACGCGCGGAGACCAGGTCGGTATTCGCTTTGATCGCTCCAGCAATGCCGCGGCCAAGGTGAACTCCTACTTCCGCCTGTTCAGACGCTGATGCTAAAGGGCTTGAGCAATTTGCAGATGCGGCTCCCCGCGCCTCGGCGCTCTTGACTTCGCCGCGGGTCAGCCGCACATGGCCTTGTCATGAAAGCGTCAGAAGCAGACATTCTCATCATCCCCGGCTACACCAATTCCGGGCCGGACCACTGGCAAAGCCGCTGGGAGGGCAAGCTGTCTTCCGCACGACGGGTCGAACAGGCCGAGTGGTCCAAGCCGGTGCGCGAGGACTGGGTACGCCGCGTGGTCGAGGAAATCGCCGCCGCTGAAAAGCCGGTGGTCCTGGTCGCGCATTCGCTGGGCGTGGCGGCCGCCATTCACGCGATCGCCGAGGCCGATCACGGCAAAATCGCCGGCGCCTTCCTGGTGGCGCCGCCCGATGTAGCCAATCCCCAGATCCGACCGAAGCATCTGATGAGTTTCGGGCCCTATCCCCGCACGCCTCTGCCTTTCCCCTCGCTGGTGGTGGCAAGCCGCAACGATCCTTTCGGCGCGTTCGAACAGGCTGAAGCCATTGCGGCGGACTGGGGCGCGCTGTTGGTCGATGCCGGCGAGTCCGGCCACCTCAACAGCGAGTCAGGTCATGGGCCCTGGCCCGAGGGCAGCATGGTCTTCGCCAAGTTCATTAGCCAGCTCGAAAAGCCCGCTGGCTTCGCGCCGTAACGGACGGCGCGAAGCCAAACGATTCGTGTGGCGTTATCGACTTAAAACTCTTCGACTTCGCTGATCGCCTCGTGCAGGAAATCGTCCATCTTGGCGCGGATTTCCGCTTCCCCCGTGGCAATGCCAGCGGCGTCGAGATCGGCTTTCAGCTTGCGCACCACATCCTCGTGCCCGACTTCCTCGAAATCGGCGATGGCGACTTCGCGGGCATAGAGATCGGGATTGGGATGGCCTGTGAGGCCGGCGGCCCATAGGCCGATCAGCTTGTTGCGCCGCGCCTCCGCCTTGAAGCGAAGCTCTTCATCATGGGCAAACTTGTTTTCGAAGGCACGTTCACGGTCATGCATGCTGGTCATGGTCGTCCCCCTGGCCGTTGACCGCCCCCGGCGACTGAATTTCCCGTCCCGGCTGGCCGCGATGCCAAGCAAATCAAATGGCCGGACAAAGCGCAAGCCGGGCTTTTACGCCTCCGCCTGTTTCATGATACGCTTTTGCAAAAGCGCTGACCCGCGGCGCACGCCGATTGTGAAAGACGTTCATTTGGGCTATGGACCGGCTTGAACACCTTCCGACAACGCCGGTCTTTTCGAAGGCCGGCGTTCCTGTAACGATAGAGACCACTTTCATGAACCGTCGCCGCCGTATTTACGAAGGCAAGGCCAAGATCCTTTACGAAGGGCCGGAGCCGGGTACGCTGATCCAGTTCTTCAAGGACGATGCCACCGCATTCAATAAGAAGAAGCACGATGTCATCGACGGCAAGGGCGTCATCAACAATCGCATTTCCGAATATATCTTCACCCATCTGAACAAGATCGGCATTCCCACGCATTTCATCCGCCGGCTGAATATGCGCGAGCAACTGATCAAGGAAGTGGAGATCATTCCGCTGGAGATCGTGGTGCGCAACGTGGCCGCCGGATCGTTGGCGACGCGGCTGGGGATCGAGGAAGGGACGGTTCTGCCTCGCTCGATCATCGAGTTCTACTACAAGGCCGATGCGCTCGATGACCCCATGGTCTCCGAAGAGCACATCACCGCCTTCGGCTGGGCGAGCCCGCAGGAACTCGACGACATCATGGCGCTCTCGATCCGCATCAACGACTTCCTGTCCGGCCTGTTCCTCGGCGTCGGCATCCAGCTGGTCGATTTCAAGATCGAATGCGGCCGCCTGTTCGAAGGCGACATGATGCGCATCATCCTGGCCGACGAGATCTCGCCGGACAGCTGCCGTCTCTGGGATATCGAGACACGCGAGAAGATGGACAAGGACCGCTTCCGCCGCGATCTCGGCGGGCTGGTGGAGGCCTATCAGGAGGTCGCCCGCCGTCTCGGAATCATGAATGAAAACGAACCGCCACGCGGTTCCGGGCCGGTTCTGGTCAAGTAAGGAGCGCCATCATGATCAAGGCACGCGTCACCGTGACACTGAAAAACGGCGTTCTCGACCCGCAGGGCAAGGCCATCGAAGGCGCGCTCGGTGCGCTCGGCTTCGAGGGTATCGGCCAGGTTCGCCAGGGCAAGGTCTTCGATCTCGCCGTGGATACCGCCGACCGCGCAAAGGCCGAGGCCGACATCAAGGCCATGTGCGAGAAGCTGCTCGCCAATACGGTGATCGAGAACTATTCCATCGCGCTGGCTTGAGGGCCATGCTCACTTGAAGCCTCTGGTTTCAACCGCAAGCGTCTCTCCCTCCGGAGAGACGCAACAGAGTGACAAGGCGAATGTTATCGACTTCTCGGATGTAACGATAGCAACGCGGCGATAATCGGTGCAAGGGAGCGCCAAATGACGGATGTGACACAAGAGCTACTTCATGAGCTTCTGCGCCGCACGCATGCTCGCTTCGACAAGCTCGATCACAGCATCTCCGAATTGAGAAGCGACGGCCTTGTGATCCGCAGCCAGCTTCACAATATGCAGGGCGATATAAACAACCTGCATTCCACGTTCGCGCATATCGAGCACCGTCTCGACCGCATCGAAAACCGCCTCGAACTACGTGAACTCGCCGAGGCCCAGGCAAGGTTTGAACATCAGCCATGAAATCCGCCGTCGTCCAACTTCCCGGCCTCAACCGTGACCGCGACATGATCGCGGCGCTGACGCTGATCTCCGGCAAGGCGCCGGTGACCGTCTGGCAAACCGATACGCAGATCCCCGATGTGGATCTCATCGTCATTCCCGGCGGCTTTTCCTATGGAGACTATCTGCGTTGCGGCGCCATTGCTGCGCGCATGCCGGTGATGCAGGCGATCCGCGAGAAGGCCGAGGCCGGCGTCAAGGTTCTCGGCGTCTGCAACGGTTTTCAGATTTTGCTGGAAGCCGGCATGCTGCCTGGCGCGCTGATGCGCAACGCCTCGCTACGCTTCGTCTGCAAGGAAGTGAAGCTTGAAGTGGTCAATGCCGAGACGAGCTTCACCCGCGCCTACGACAAGGGTCAAATCATCCGCTGCCCCGTCGCCCACCACGACGGCAATTATTTTGCCGATACGGAGACGCTGAAGACCATCGAGGGCGAAGGACAGGTGGTGTTCCGTTACGCCGCCGGCACCAATCCGAATGGATCGATCAACGACATTGCCGCCGTGACCAACCGCGCCGGCAATGTGCTTGGCATGATGCCGCATCCGGAAAATCTCATCGAGGCCGCTCATGGCGGGTCCGATGGCCGCGGCCTCTTCGCCTCCGCGCTTGACGTTATTGCGGCTGCCGCCTGATCATGCAGCCCTTGTTCCGCCTCAGCGCGCTTCTGGCGCTCGCCGCCGTCATTCTGCCCGCGTGCCAGGCCTCGGCGCCTGCGCCGAAGATGTCGACCGTCAATATGGCGGCCCTGCCGACCATGGAACGGGTGGCTCTGGCGGCCAATCGTTGCTGGTTCAAGTCGAACGATCCCGCCTTTAAGGCCTATCGCCTGGCGCCGGAGCTCAATTCTTTCTCCGGGCGCCCACGCATCCTGCTGGTGCGTCGCAACGCCCCTGAGGCAAGGCCGCTGGCAGTTGTTCAGGCTGAAGGGCAGCCGGCCCGCATGCAGGCCTTCGGGCCGCTTTTCGCTGAGCCGATCGGCCCGCGCATGACCGGCGATATCCGCCGCTGGGCGACAGGCGAAGCGGGCTGCTGAAGCCCTTTCCAGCGCTATAAGTATCGAAACCGTTCAACTCCGCCCTCGCTCTTCATCGCGAGGGCGACATGTGGCATGGATCCGATCATTGCAGCTGCTCTTGCGTCGCCCGGGCAAAATGATAGTCGGGAGCACAGCGACGCATAGCCGTCTGGCTAAGCTCGCCCGCATCAGGCGCCGTCGTCTTCTGCTCCCATGAAGCTTATCCTCCGCCCGAACGCAGGCGGAAGACCTTGCTTTGCAATGCCAAACGCTTCCAATAAGGCAGACGAAACAAGAACGCGATGTCCTCATTAACGTCAATCGAGCGCAAAGACATTAAGACAATATTGATTGTACCGATTGCTCACATCGCTACCTGATCCAGGGTCAGTCGATGAAGATCGACTTGCACACTTCTGCTTCCGCTTCGGCCCGACTGATGCCGATATCGTGGAGCTGTTCGTCGGTGAGGTCGCGTAGAACCAAACGTCCGGCTCGCTTCATCCGCCAGTTGGCCAAGCGTTCGAAGAGCAGCGACCAGAAACCAGATGCGACCGTGCTCGATCGAGGCTTGGGGGACACCATGTCGCCGGCCGACGCAAAGATCCGTTCGCGCTGATAGCCATCGGGATAAAGTGTATCATTTGTATCGAGGTACATAACGTCCATCCTTTCCGCCGTCGATAGGCAGGATTGTGCAAAGCCACGACCGGGAAACAAATTGTTCCCGTATGTGGTCATCAATCGATACATTTGACATTGTCTCACAACAATGCAATTATTGTCACCATGACAACATGGCTCCCCAATCTCTCCGAGGGCAGCGGCCCGCTCTATCTGCGGCTTGCCGATGCGATTGAAACCGCCATCGACGCCGGCGCTTTATCGCCGGGGGACAAATTGCCGCCGCAGCGCAACCTCGCCTTCGATATCGGCGTGACACTGGGCACGGTCAGCCGCGCCTATGGGTTGGTGCATGAACGCGGCCTGGTGGCGGGCGAAGTCGGGCGCGGCACCTATGTGCGCGAGCGCGGCGCGACGGGCGCACCGCCCACGGCGACCTCCCCCCTCGCTCATGAACTCGGCAGCAGCCGCAGCATGGATCCGCCCGATGGAAAGCTCCGGTTCGACTCGACCGGTGCGCCTGATATCGGCCAGTCGGAGATCCTTGAGCGCGTCATTGCCGGCACGGTTGCCGACCACCCTGCAGAAGTTGCCAGCTATGCCCGCAACACGCCTGCGCATTGGCAGGAAGCCGGCACGCTCTGGCTGGCGCGGGACGGCTTTTCGCCCGAGCCGGAGGATGTCGTCACCACCCAGGGCGCGCATGCCGCGATCATGGCCGTCGTTACAGCGGTCACCGCGCCGGGCGACAAGGTCCTCTTCGAAAGCGTGACCTATACCCATATTGCTCGCGCGCTCGGGCTAGCCGGGCGCCGGGTGATCACCAGCGAGATCGATGAGGAAGGACTGGTGCCCGAGGAGTTCGAGCGGGTCTGCCAGCAGCAGCATCCCGCCATGGCTTTCCTGATGCCATCGGCGCAGAATCCCACGCTGGCGGTGATGAGCCTTGCCCGCCGCCGCCAGATCGCCGAAATCGCGCGGCGGCATAATGTCTTCCTGATCGAGGACGATATTTACGGCGTGCTTGCCCGGCCGGAAATCCCGATGCTGGCCACGCTTGCGCCGGAGCGCACCTTCGTCGTTTCCGGCTTGGCCAAGGCGGTCGCGGCCGGCATACGCGGCGGCTGGGTGGCCTGTCCGCCGAACATGGCGGCGCGGGTTCGTGTCGCGCAGAAGATGCTGACCGGCGGGCTCGCCTTCGTGCTGGCCGAAAGCAGCGCGCGGCTGGTGCTCTCAGGCGAGGCCGACGCAATCCGGCTGAAAGTGTCGGCAGAGCTCGCTGCCCGCCACGCGATCGTTCATGAGGGGCTGGCCGGTCATGTCTTCCGCGCGGCGCCGCACATTCCGTTTTTCTGGATCGATCTGCCCGATCCCTGGCTGTCCGGTACCTTCAAGGCCGCCGCCTTCGCCGCCGGCGTGCTGGTGGACGACGAAGACGAGTTCAAGGCCGGGCGTTCGGACAGGGTTCTGCACAAGGCGCGCGTCGGTTTTTCCAACCACCGGCGCGAAGACATCCGCCGCGGCATCGCCATTTTGCGAGGCCTGCTGGATGGGGGACTTTCAGGCTATGAGGGCGGCATTTGAGGGGAGATCCGAAGGCGGTCTTTCCAGCCGTCACCAAGGCGGTCAGAACCCCGCATGATCCTGGAGAAAAGCGGCTTCCTCCTGCGACGTGTCGCGCCCGAGAGCGGCATTGCGATGCGGGAAGCGGCCGAAGCGATTAATGATCGCGGCATGTTGGCGGGCGAAGTCGAGCGAATTCTCATGCTCAGGCCGATTGCTGAACAGCGCGACGCAGCGGCTTTGATGGGCGGCGTCCTCGCTATGCATGAAAGGCAGATAGAAGAACATCTGCCGGTCGGCGTCCGCGCCCTCCGGATAGCCACGTTCGAGCGCGCCTTCGGCCAACTCCAGCGCTTTGGCGTCGCTCTCGAAAGCGCGCGCCGTGCCGCGAAACATGTTGCGGGGGAACTGGTCGCAAAACAGGATCAGCACGAGACAGCCATCCGCCGTCTCTGCCAGAGCGTCCGCCTCCCCTGCCCGCACCCGCTGGTAATCGCCCAAGAAGCGTTCTTCCACCTCCTGGTCGAACGCCGGGGTGGACTGGAACCAATGGGCACGCGCATGGTCGGAGAACCAGAAATCCAAAATGGCGCCTGGATCGATCGCTGATGTCACGGCATCTGCCTTTCTGTCGGGCGGCTTGAGCGACAGGCTCAGCTGTCCAGCATCTCGCGCACAGCGATGGCCAGCTGCTTCAGCGAGAAGGGCTTCGGCAGGAAGCCGAATTTCGCCTCGGCCGGGAGGTTACGGGCAAAGGCGTCCTCGGCATAGCCGGAGACGAAGATGAACTTCAGATCCGGATATTTCTTGCGCAATTCACTAAGCAGCGTCGGCCCATCCATTTCCGGCATGACGACGTCGGACACGACGATATCCACGGCACCATTCAGTTCGTCCATGACCTCCAGCGCCTCGACGCCGGAGCCGGCCTCATAGACCGTGTAGCCGCGTGTCTCGAGCATGCGCTTACCGCCACGCCGCACGGCCTCTTCGTCCTCAACCAGGAGAACAACCGCGGAGTCGCCTGTGAGGTCGGTGGGTTCTGCGGGAGCGGCGGGCACCGGCTGGGCAACAGGCTGCGCGACGATTTCGGCCTTTTCTCCGTCAGGGCCTGGCAGAGCTGCCGACGCCGATGCGACGGGCTCGGCCTCCTCGATGAAGCGTGGCAGCAGGATGCGGAAGGTGGTGCCCCGGCCAACCTCCGAATCCGCATAGATGAAGCCGCCGGACTGCTTAACGATGCCGTAGACCATGGACAGGCCGAGGCCAGTGCCCTTGCCGACTTCCTTGGTGGTGAAGAAGGGCTCGAAGATCTTGTCGAGGATCTCAGGTGCGATGCCGGTTCCCTCGTCTTCGGCCTCGACAAGCACATAGTCTTCCGCTGGCAGCTCGCGCCGGTTCAGCGCGGCCGCTTCGCTGGCGGGGAAATTGCGGGTGCGCAGCGTCAGCGTGCCGCCATCCGGCATGGCGTCGCGGGCATTGACGGCGAGATTGAGCACCACCTGCTCGAACTGGCCGAGATCGGTGCGCACGGGCCAAAGGTCGCGGCCATAATCGATCGCTACCTTGACATTCATGCCAGTCATGCGGTCGACCAGCATGCGCAGGTCGCCGATCACGTCGGTCATGTTGAGCACGGTGGGACGCATGGTCTGCTTGCGCGAGAAGGCCAGCAGCTGGCGCACCAGCACGGCGGCGCGGTTGGCGTTGCGCTTGATCTCCATCAGATCGGCAAAGCTTGGATCGGAGGGGCGCGCCGACAGCAGCAGGTGATCGGACGAGAGCAGGATCGCGGTCAGCACGTTGTTGAAATCATGCGCGATGCCACCAGCCAGCGTGCCTACCGCATTCATCTTCTGCGTCTGGGCCATCTGGGTTTCGAGCGCCTTCTGCTCGGTAATATCGAGCGCGTAGACAATCGCCGCCTCGTCCGGCGCCTCGTCGCCCGCCTCTACCACGGCTTTCACGTAGAAGCGCACGTGGCGTGACTCGCTGCCGGGATGGCGCGAGTCGATCGGCGCGATATCGCTCTGCCCATCGCGTGCGGCAGCCAGCGCCTCATGCATGCGCGACAGATCCTGCGGATGGACCAGCGCATCGAACAGCGCGCCGCGTTCCATATCGGCCTGGGAGACGACATCGGCGAAGAGTTTCAGGAACGGGGCATTGGTGCGCAGGATCCTGCCCTGGCTGTCGATGGAGGCAATCGCCATCGGTGTATTGTTGAAGAAGCGGGTGAAGCGCATGGCGGCGGCCGAGGCGGAGGCTTCCGTTTCCTCGCCGGGCGTGCGCGCCAGAACGATGGTGCGGCTTTCTCCCGGGGCGCCATCGCGCGTGGTCGAGACGCGGTGGATGAGGCGCACGGGCACGCTGCGCCCATCAACGCGGCGGAGATCGAGATCGAGCGCGCGCGTCTTCAGGAGGCCGGGCTCGGCCTGCACGGACTGGATCAGCGCCAGCCCGTCACCGGCGGTCAGGTCGCCGATGGTCATCGACCCCGGCTGGAAGCGGGTGAGGTCCAGGCCCAGCCATTCGGCAAGCGTGGCGTTGACATAGACGACCTCGCCCTTGTGCCCGGCGGAGAAGAAGCCGGCCGGCGCATGGTCGAGATAATCGATGGCGTTCTGCAGCTCCTTGAAGAAGCGCTCCTGCTGCTCTCGCTCGCTGGTGATATCGGAAATCTGCCAGAGATACAGGCCGTTGCGCTCGCCATCCTGCAGCGGCAGCACGCGGGCCTTCAGGCGAAACCAGTGGCCACCAGCGGCCGGCCCGGCCTGGGGCTTCAACGGTCGCAGGAGGCGAAACTCCTCATGCCCCGCCTGCCCTTCGCGCAAGCCGTTGGTCAGGCGATAGAGCGCTTCCGAAGCCTCGCGCGCGCGCGACAGGATCGTTTCGAGCGACTGGATCTCGCTGGCCCTGGCCGCACCGGTGATCGCGCCATAGGCGGCGTTGGCGTAGACGATGCGGCCTTTGCGGTCGGTGACGACGGTGCCATCCGGATGCCCGTCGAGAAAGGCGCGGGCGAGATCGTCGGGCCGCGACTGCGGCATGACTTCGATGAAGCCGATGACGGACGACACCAGGAAGAAAATGCCGACCATGGCCAGCACGCCGAGAACGCCCAGGACGATCTCGCTGTCGAGCTGGTTCTTGAAAATGATGAAGAGCGCCGCCGAAGCCGTGAGCACCAGCGCGAGCAGGATGATCCGCAGCACCGTGCCCGGCCGCGTGCTCCGGTCGACGATCGGCATCTGGTAATCGCCGGCCTGGCGCAGTTTCGTCATCGAGCTTCTCTTTCGTCTTTCCGTCCGAATGGTCCGATTTCGGTCTTGCGACCCTTTTGCAGCGTGGCTGCCTGCCGAAATCTCTCAGACCACGAGCAACCAATTGTCTCCAGCGGAATTTTGCAAATGCGGCTGGCGATCTGCGCCTTTATCGCCGGGTGGCATCACCTTGCCTCATTCCTTCCACGCGCCGCCGGTCACACAGGCGAAGCGATTCGCCCAGCGGCAGGCGCACCCTTCTTAACGCGTCCTGCCGCTGCGGGCGATCTTGCCAGCGCAGGGCACGACCGCGCGATAAGGGCAGGAATGCCTTACGCTGTAAGCTCTCATGCCTGCGCGAGCTTGCGCCTGTCTGCCGCATCATGCTGCCAGACCTGTTCAAAGTGCAGGTTTTGCGCCTCCGCCGCCTAGTTTAATGAAAATACCGCGCACGGCCCCTTGATTCGCGCATGCCCAACGCTGGTCACTTCGTCATCCCGACTGTGAGAATCAGGGAATGGCCGCACAGGACCGAACTGCGCGATGCCCCCGCCCATCGGCCCTGTCTTCTATTGCGCATGTAAAAAAATCAGCCCGAAGATGCTGCAACCACGCATTTGCCTGGGTGAAAGCGCGGGATCTTGGCGACTATCAACGCCTGTTCGATTCCGGTTTCGGTCGGGATGGGTTAAGGATCTGCGAAAGGCCATGATGGCCGTCGCGACCGGCACACGCGCCAAGAGTAAATGCTCTCTGCGGCATGGCTCCTGTGCCTGGGTGGTGCTGAGAAACCGCCGGGCGTGGAAAGGACATGATGGAAGACCTGATCGCCACCAATGGAAGCCGGTTTATCTTCGCCATCGCCATGGTCGGCCTGGCGCTTGGGGCGCTCGTCGGCGTACTCTGGCTCCTGAAGAACCGCACCGCCGGCGGCCTTCTCCTTCGCCCGACGCGCCTGCGGACCCAGCGTCTGACGGTTCTCGATTCAACCGTCATCGATGCGAAGCGCAGGCTGGTGCTGGTTCGGCGCGATGATGTCGAGCATCTGCTGCTGATCGGCGGGCCCGCCGATCTCGTGGTGGAGACGCGAATCGGTCTTGAGACAGACCGCCAGTCTTCGCCGGCGATGGACGAACAGGCTCCCCCGGCCGAGGAGACCGACGCGCGCTTGGCAGCGCTGTTTGCGCAGCGCGCACCCGTGGCCGAAGAGCATGCGGCAATCGGCCGGGTTGCCCAGCTTGAACAGGGCAGTAGGTCTGGATCTGCGACCGACCATGGCCTCGGTCACGCAGTGCCTCGTGCCGCAGCAGCTGATCCGGCACCACGCGCTCCCGCCACGGAGCCAGTCATCCCCGCTCCCCGAGATTTTTTCGCGCAGGTGCCGCAGGACGACCCACTCGATGTGCTTTTCCCGCCCGAAGATGACCATCTTCCCGCGCCTGTCGCCCATCGCCGCGAAGTCGAGGCGGGATGGGAGGATCTGGACCCGGCCTATGGCGGGCAGGAACCTGCGCGGATCAACGACAGGACGGACCAAGGGCCTGATCGTGTCTTCTCTCCGGCGGATGCGATGACACCGCGCGACATTGAGCTGCAAATGGCCGAGGAGCAGCTTTTCGGCACCGCCGTGAGCGCGCACATGTCCGGCCATCCCGAACAGAGGCAGGCATCTTCGTCTGCCGCCCCGCCGCGCGCTCCAGCGCTCCGGGAAGAGGCGCCGGCGCGCAGTGCAGGCGCTGATTTCCATCACGAGTCCATCGCAGCTGAGAGCGGATGGACCGGAGCGCAGCAGGATGGCGGCGCATGGCGGGAGAAACAGCAAAGGCAAGACGACCTGCCAGCCGACCCTTGGGCCGGCTCCGATGGTCTGGACTCTCTTTGGCCTGAGGACGACGCCGGTGTCGATCCGCATGCTGAGCGGCAGTTTAGCGAACCCCGACAGCCGGATTTCGCGCCCGAGGTCCAACCAAACGCCACGGCGCAAGGCACCGGCGGAGCGACCTCGCAACCTGAAGAGCGTCGGCCGCTACACCGTGCGTCCCTTGCGGACCAAGCCGTGTCCGCGCCGGCAGCGACGGGCTTCACACCATCATCCGCACCATCCAACACCAGCGCCATGGGAGACGAAGGCGCGGCAGCGCATGCGGCCGACACGTCGGGCACCGAACGATGGACGTTGCGCGCGGCCGCCGCGCGCCATGCGGCCCAGAGCGCTGCCCGCGGCCAAGACGGCACGCCGCCACCCTCAGCCCTACGCAGCGCCGCCAACAGGCTCGCCTCGCCATCACAGCCCGCCCCAGCGCTCGCCCCTTCGGCAAGCGACTCGTCTGTTGGGCAGGCCGCGCGCGAAAGCGGGAGCATGCTGCGTCAACCGAGCCTGCGAACTGACGAGGCGACGATGCAGGCGCGCGCTTCGTCGATCACAGGCGGAGAAGAAGCCTCACCATTCGGCGCATCGCGTCCTCCCGCATCGCCTGCCGAGAGCCGGCGGGCGTTGGACGCCGGCGCGATGCGCGGGCCGGACGTGAGAGCGATGTCGACCGAGCGGGGCGTTGCGAAAGCACTGTCGACACAGGCGCAGGCACCCGTTCGAGACCGGCGCCTGTTCGCGGCACCGGGCGATCGATCAGACAGCGCCTTGAGCCAGGATGATCCTGCAAGCGTTCGGCCGGAGATGGTTGGGCCAGAGGTCGCAACGGAGCCGGCCTTTCGAAGTGCGCCCTCGGAGACATCGGGCGCAGCCACACAAAACGTACCAGCACCGGTCGTGCGTCCTGCACGAGCAGCCGAGACTGAGATGAGTGCGCCGGACCGCCGACCGGACGCAAGGCAGCCGATGCCAGATAGGCTTAACGTGGCTGCAAATCCGAGGCCAGACGACATGCGCGCAACAGCCCAGCCGGTGCCGAGCGGCAGGCCGACCGAGGCGCCAAGAGCCGTCGAGCGCAGTGCGCAGGTCCAACCGAGCGCGGCGGCACATGGCGCCACCGGGCCCGCTGACGAGCGCCGCATGCCGTTCGATCAGCGGCTGGCCCGCGCAGCGGCCCAGCGACAGTCAGAGCATCAGCCACAGCGTCCGGCACCACCGCCAGTCTCCGGCATGGGGCAGGTTCTCTATCGCGCAGAGGAAGCCGATACGCCGCCTCCAGCCGCCCCGGCGCGCTTGCCGCCACGCCCGCCTATAGCGGCCAGACCTGATGCACAGCCTGCGATCGTGACGGCCTCCGGAATGGACAGAGCAGCGGCAGAAAACCCAAAGCCTGCTCTTACGGCCGAAGACATTCTGGAGGCTGCGCGCAGCCGTGTGCTTGCACCGCCTCCCCCTGCGCGCGCACTCGCTGCTTCAGCGCAGACGGCACGGCAGCCGGAGCCGGAAGCGGTCAATCCCAACAGCTTCGCTGGCATTCTCGCGGCCGGGCGCGGCTCCGAATCCGCCAAGACGCCGCAGCTTGCGGCCCCCGGACCAACACAGACCGGACCGGCACAAAGTGTAGCCCAGGCCGCACCGCGCGCCATCCCTGCTCCACCTCGACCGGCGCCGGTCAACCGGGACGATTTCGACCGGATGCTGCAGGATATCGGCGAGGAAAGACGTCGATAGGAATCGCCGCCCTCTTTGGTCGATCACAGAGCGCGACGCCATCTTTGATCGGCTGTCCCCCGTCCAATATCGTCGAAGTCTGGCTGACCATGACGACCAAATGCTCCTCGTCCTGATCAGAGCGCTGTTCGAACGCATCTGCTCGAAGGTGGCTGAGCCAGTGAAGCCAAGAATGCCGCCGGTGCCTCAGCGCTGGCCTGGCCCTGCCCGCTTGGCCAGATGGATGCCATGTCTCCTTGCATCGTCGCGTAGCACCTTCGCATACCTCGTCTTTTATAGCCTCCCTTAAGACGGCCAGCAGATTGATCGCGTCTTCCTGACGCAAGCTCATCTTCGACCCGCGTTCTTTCGATTTTTTTGATATATCGAAATCTATTTTTTTGGCATGCTCATCGTCAATTCTTCAGGCATCGCGCCGATCATGAGCGACCTCGACCTCTGTTACGGAAATGTGTGCTGATACCTTGAACACGCGGAATGCAGCCGACGCTCCAAACTCACAAACAGCGCTTTCGATCTATTTCGATATATCGTCTTGACGGCGCCGCGAACAGAGCGCATAAGATATATCGAAAGATCAATCGAAAAGGAGTTCGATATGTTGGATTTTGGATTTTTTGGCGGACGTGGTAATCACGATCGGGACGGGCGCCATGCCGAGGGCAGGCGTCATGGGCGGCATGAAGGGCGTGGCGGACGCGGTTTCGGCGATGACGGCGGCGGGCGTTTTGCCCGGCTTCTCGGCCAGGGCGATCTGCGCCTGCTCGTTTTGCTGATGATGGAAAAGGAGCCCTGCCATGGCTACGAAATCATTCGCCAGATCGAGACCATGACAGGCGGCGCCTATGCCCCGAGCCCGGGTGTCGTCTATCCCACGCTCACCTTTCTGGAAGAGGCGGGACATGCCAACGCTGAAATGGACGGCAACAAGAAGCGCTTCGCCATCACCGAGGACGGCAAGGCCTATCTCGATGCACACCGCGAACGCGCCGAGGAGATCTTGGAACGGCTAACGGCAGCAGGCGAGCATCGCGAGCGCCGGCACAAGCCGGAGGCGCGCCCCCAGCACGGCGCGCCCCTACCTCCCGGCCTCGATGCCGCAATGCTGCATCTTCGCGACGTGGTGGCCCGCAAGGTTGCCGAAGATGAAAAGCATGCCGGGACACTGATGCGGGTGATTCTTCAGACAGCCGAAGAGCTGGAGTCGGATCGCCGCGACGCCTGATCGGGATGATCACGCACCGGCAGCATCGTGCGTTTGATAAAGACGCACGATGCTCATGCACATGGAGCATCAGACCAAAGATCGTAAGCGGCCGATGCTCCAGACTTGTTGTTTCTCCATCGGATTTCCAAGGAAACCGGCATTCCCCTTCGGTCCATGGCATCGAAACCGGCGCAATCGCACGCGTGACCCGTGACAGCGAGGCCCATAGCCAGCCGGCTGGACTGCAAGCTCTCAACCGTGCTGCGGCTCGGTCTCCCGCGTCAGAATGGCATAGCTGCGGCCTGCCCGGACCACGGCGCGCAGCAGGGTCTTCAGCACGAGATAATCGTCTGGCTTGGTGACGAGCCGCCGGTTGATCAGGCGACGGGTGATCAGCAGCGTGCCATCCTTCTCCTCGACGCGGGAGTCGAACAGCCCCGCCTCCGTATCGATATGGACGGGAGGCGGAACGGACTGCACTTTCAGCCTTAGAGGCAGCTTGATCGCAACGCTCCAATCCAGCGTTCCCGTCATCAGCCGAAATGGCGCGACGGTGACGTCGTCGTGCAGGAGAGGCGCATTGCTGACGAGAGGCTCGGTGTCGAAACCTGTCTGCAGCGGCAGCACGATCGTCTTCTGCACGAGGTCGACTACCTGCGCAGACATCCAGTTGGCCTTCAGCAGCAGATCGTCTCGCCATGTTTTGGGCTGGATGACCGACAAGCGCCCCTGACCATCCTGGCCATTGATCGCAAGCTTACGGGTCAAAAGCGCGGCAGGACCGTTGGAATCGATATCTTGCTGATATTGCGCGACCAGCCAAGGCGACACATGCACCATCGCCTGACCGGTCACGGTGCCGTCCGGACCGAGCACCAGTTCGGAGCGGTTGGAAATCCGAAACAGATCGGGGCTGGCATCCGGCAGCCTGATCACACGGCTGGGCCTGCTGACGATCAGGGCCTGTTTGTTGATGAGCTGTTCGTCCAGCGCGGCAAAGGGCGCGCGCTTGTCCGTGGGATTGTCGAACAGGTTGAAATCGGGAAGATAAACCATGGCGTGATTGAACTGCCACGCAACCGGCAGCGGCAGCGGATCGTAGAGCGTGCCCCACTGAACGACAGCGCGCTCGGCACGGATGCCGACGGCGCCCAGAAGCGCGCGCATCAGCGCGGTCTGGTCCTTGCAGTCACCAAACCCGTTGTCCAGAATCTTGCCGATGGGATGCTCGACCCATCCGTCATTCGGGTTGAGATAGACCGCCGTGTAAGCAATGTTCTGACGGATCCAGTCGTGGATCGCAGCTGCCGCTTCAAGGCCCTGCCTGTCTCCGACAATGGATCTGGCTAATTTCGCGATGCGGTCTGCCGTGGCTGGATCGAGATCGTCCTGCACTTGCGCCAGGATCCGATCGCCCTCGTCTTCCAGCCGCTTCAGCGTCGTTGCCATGAAGCGCGGACGAAACTGGTCCTCCGACACCGTGGGATAGGTTAGACGCAGCTTCGGAATGTTGGTCATATGGGCGCGGATAATGCGTCTGTTATCGGCTATATGCTCCTCGGTCTCCACGCCCGGATCGGCATACCATTGCAGATCGATCGTCGACGGCACATCAAGGATAATCGTCGTATCCTCGACCTTTTGATCGTAGCGCGCTGTCTCCAGAATATTCACCCCGAAAAGCTGCGGCGTTTTGCGCAGCCGATGCCACTTCACATGAACCTTCGATCCCGGTCCTACCTGGGGAAACACAACGGTGATCTTCTGATCCGCATTGAAACCCGGCATATTGGACGGCTGCGGCGCGGAACGGGTGAAAATATCCTCTGATGGAACGGTGTGGCGAACCCCATCGGGGCTGGTCACCCAGGCTTCGGCTACCTCGAGCATTTCCGTCGCAGGCGAATAGGTTTGCCAGCGGCGCGTATTTTCCGCGCGGTGCCCGCTGCGAATCGGCATCGAGTCGATCGTGCTCCAGCTTTCCATCGTCAGGTCGGCATTGACCTTGTACTCCAAGAGCACATGCCGAAGACGATCGTCATCGGAACTATCGTTATCATCATCGTCGGCATGCATCGGCTGATGCGTGGCCAGCAGGATGACGGTCGAAAGGATGGGCAGGATCAGGCGGCGCAGATGCGGCCACATCATCGTAATCATTCAGCCTCCGAATGCGCGGCCGCGCGATTCATTGCCTCGTTGATGGGGAGCGATCCACTCGATCGTCATATATGAATATGACAAGATCCTGATGCGCGCGCAAGCTGCTCAGCCTATGCCGCGCTGACGCGCGGACAAAAAAAGCCCCGCCAGTCGTTGCCGACGGGCGGGGCGAGGAGGGCGCATCGCGATGCGGATGAGGGAGGGACCATCCACACGCTTGAAGATACGCCAGGAGAACCTGAAGTCAGCCGCGCCCTGCCCGCGAGAACACCCGCGCGGTCGCGTCTTCGCCATGGAGAGTTGCAACAGCTCCTCTCCCGGCACTGGAAACATCTGGAACAAGCTTTCGGCAGCGCCGAACAGGCCGTTGCTCGATCACCCTAGGCGGCGCCCGTTCCCCCGAACGTTGCGCCAGTGATCTCAAGTAATGCCACGCGGCCACATGCTCATCATGTGCGCGAACCACCATGGAGCCAAGCTCAGCGGGAACGTCTTTGTCTCTCCGCTGTGTTCATGATCCAACAATACTGTAAAGCAATCGTTTCTTCTATCGCGAGAAGTCACTGGTGATTTGCTGGGGTGATCCAGCAGCTTCTTAAGTGCATGGTTAGAAATCTGGTGGAGCGCGATGAGGCAAGACTTGCCGTTCCGGCGACAGACCGAGGTTTGACGCGCATGCACGCGGTGCGTGTTCGTGCTGGTATGGTCGCCCGGGCGCTTATCGTTCCCTCATGATCGGCAAGCGCAGCTTTGGCGATGACGGGAGGCTTGGAGACAAGCGCTGCGATCGCTGACGCGCATCTTGAAACAGGATAACGCGCCCTTCCCCTCAGCAGAAATGGAGGCCCGCCTGCCCGCGCCGCGATCAAGCGGCCGCCCGGCATGACCACTCGTCATCAGGCAGTGCAGGCGAAGCGGATTATGCGTTAGCCCGTTATTTCCCGCGCTCGGCGTCGCGCAGCCGTTCCAGCCTGTATTGCAGCAGGCGGACCATTCGCCGGTCGAAATTGATCGCCTCGCGCCGGTCGAAGGCAATCTGGGCCTTGTCATGCGCGGCCACCATCTCCGCCGTCACGCGCGACGCATCGGCCTGCAGGGTCTCGCAATCCGCCTTTGCGGGTAAAGCGAGCAGCGCCTTTTCAAGATCGCGGGCATAGTTGCGGGCGATTTCGGCGTGACGCTCTTCATGGCGCTTGATATCCGAAGAGAGCGTGTCCCAGACCAGGCCCATATCCCGGTCAGCACGGTGGCGCTGCGTCCAGCGCGGCAGGATCAGCTTGGTCGACAGCGTGACTTTCGCGGTTCCGACGAGGCAGCGCTCACCCTGGCGAACATAGCTGACCGAGCCGCCGAACTTGATCCGCGTCGCGCCGGGATGGCGGGCCCCCGTGGCCGTCATCAGCGGCCCATGGGCGGAAAGCGCCTTGTCCAGATCTTCCGCCGTCGTGCCACGGATCGGAAAATAGGTAATGGTCTTGACCATCTGCGTTTCCGCGCGAAGCGATGCGCCCGGCAGGGCGATCAGCATGGCCGCCAGTGCGCCACCGGCAAGACGCGAAACAGAGCGGCCAAGACGGGCGCGGGACGAAACGAAAAACATGAGCGATGGTCCGGGCAATTGAATGAACGGCGAGCTTCGGGCATAGCCTGCCCGCATGCAAGAAGAAAGCACGCCGTGCGGATGCGGCATGGCCAAGCAGCGCCGGGCCAAGCGGCGCACGTGGATCCCTTCCACCCGAAAACCCGAGAAAAGGCAGGACGCGCCATGACGATTGATCCCTTCGCGCCGTTTGTCTGGCGTCTTGCCCATGGAAGATCACTCACGCTCGGCCCGCGCGCGCAGATCATGGCCATCGTCAATGTCACGCCGGACAGCTTCTCCGATGGCGGAGCGCATCTCGATCCGGCAGCGGCCGTTGCCCATGCCAAGGCCTGCCACGCTGCCGGCGCAGCGATTCTCGACATTGGCGGCGAATCCACGCGGCCCGGCGCCGCGCCCGTGACGGCCGAGGACGAGCAGGCGCGCATCCTGCCGGTGATCGCCAGACTGGCGGCGGAGACGGATGCGATCCTCTCCGTCGACACCTACCGGGCGGAGACGGCCGCGCGCGCACTGGCTGCCGGCGCACACCTGGTCAATGACGTGCATGGTCTCTGGCGCGAACCCGCTTTGGCGGAGGTGGCAGCGCGCAACGGCGCGGGGCTCTGCATCATGCATACCGGGCGAGAGCGCCAGCGCCAGGCGGATGTGATCGAGGATCAGCGCACCTTCTTCGACCATTCGCTTGGCATCGCCCGCGCCGCCGGTCTGGCGGACGATACCCTGGTGCTCGATCCCGGATTCGGCTTTGCCAAGGAAACGGCGGCAATCAATCTGGAGCTGATGGCACGTCTCGGCGAACTTTTCCCGCTCGGCTTTCCACTTCTTGTCGGCACGTCACGCAAGCGCTTCCTCGGCACGCTCACAGGGCGCGAGGCGGCGGAACGCGATGCCGCCACGGTCGCGACCAGCACGATCCTGCGCCTGGCCGGCGCGGCGATTTTCCGTGTGCATGCGGTGGCGCCAAATGTCGATGCGCTCAAGGTCGCGGATGCCCTTCTGGCGGCGCGCGGCATTCTGCAGCCGGCATGATCGGCCTATTCTGCCTTCAGAGGTATCGGGAAGGCTGAAAGACCAGCATCCCCCCGGCGTTTTCGGCTGGACGCGGCATGGCGTCCCGCCTACCCCTCTGTCACGTTGTGCTTGCGCGTAACGCCGGCCTCCACTTTTGACCCCTCTTTGGATCCTGCCCCATCCATGTCCGACACAACCACGCCTGAGACACCCAGGACCTATGTGATTACGCTTGCCAATTGCGCCTTCTTCGCCCGTCATGGCGTGCTGGCCGAAGAGACCCGTCTCGGTCAGCGCTTCTTCGTCGATTGTGAACTGGAGGTGGAGGCAGGAACGGCGCTGACGGACGACCGGATCGAAGGAACCGTGCATTACGGTTTGGTCTTCGAAGCCATCGAGGCGGTGGTCACCGGCACGAGGCGCAATCTGATCGAAACGCTGGCGCATGATGTCGCACGCAGGCTTCTGAGCGACTTTCAACAGGTGCGCCGCGCGCGAATTACCTTGCGCAAGCCGAGCGTGCCGATTGCCGGTATTCTCGACCATGCGCAGGTGACGGTGGAACTGGTGCGATGAGCGCGCAGGCTATGCTCGGCCTCGGCGGCAACATTGGCGAGGTCAAAGCGCAGCTTGCTGACGCGCTGCGCCGTCTCGATGCGCTGGATGGCTGTCGCATCGTTGCGGTCTCGCGGCTTTATCGCACACCGCCTTGGGGCGTGACCGACCAGGCCTGGTTCAACAATGCCTGTGCTGCCGTGCAGACGACGCTGACGCCGGAAGCCTTGCTGGAAGCCTGCCTGTCCGTGGAGCGTGCGATGAAGCGCGAACGTATTCAGCGATGGGGGCCACGGACCGTCGATATCGATCTTCTGACCTGTGGAGAGGAGCAGCGCGCCAGCCAGACGCTAAGCCTGCCACATCCGCGCATGACCGAGCGCGCCTTCGTGCTGCTGCCGCTGAAAGATATCGCGCCGGACCTCATGATTGCCGGCCACAGCGTCGCGCACTGGGCGAGCCTGTCGCAGACGGCTGGCATCGAGCCCATCACCGACAGTGGCGACTGGTGGCACTGACACAGAGAGCCAAAAGCGCTTCAAACGGCCAAAAGCGCGTCGCGACCTTACGGCCTTGACGCGCTTTGAACGGTTCAGCGGATGCCGTCGGCATGGCGAGACCGCCATACGGCCTTACAGAAGATCTCCCTGTCAGGGCTTGATCGAACCGACGGCGAGATTGTCGACCTGGCGGGTGAGGCTGAGGCCGATGACCGGGATCATCGCATCATCCACCTTCACGGAAATGGTGACGTTCAGGCTCGAGGGGTCCTGCAGGCGGGCGATCAGCGCACCATTGAGCTTTTTCCGGTTGATGCCGACGACGACCTTATCCTTGGTGACGACGCCCGAGACGATGTCCAGCCCCTTGCCCTCGGCGCCATCGAGGAAGCGGCCGCCATAACTGTTGCCCTTCTGGCTGATGGTGGCCGACATCGGCTGCTTGAAGACGCCGACGCGGCAAAAGCCGTCGAGCTTGATGCCCGCATCCTTGCCCTCGGTCGGCGTGCCGGTCAGGTCGCAGCTGAATTTCGTGCCCTTATATTTGCCGGCGACGATCTCGCCCGGGCCGGACCACTGGCCATTGACGGACTGGAAGAAAGCCCGGTCCGAAGGCGCCGCTGCGGCCGTCGAAGCAAGGGAAAGGCCGGCAAGGGCCGCAAGGCCGGCCAGGGCGGGCGCGATGGTCGAAAGGCGCGGAAGCATCAGCGTTTCCTTGGAAAGGATAAAACTCGAAATCTGCTGGAGACAATGGCACTTAAATGGTTAATGCTTGGTTTCGACAGCGCCCGCCACAGCCTGCCGCCTAACCTTTAGTCCGGCAGAAGACAGAACAAGATCCGAGCCCTATCCCGCTTAAAACATTCAGGATTTTGACGTCGCTCAAGCCGATTGGGGCTCGCGCAGCACCACGATTGCCGCTGCCAAAGCCTTCAGACTTTGCGCTCGCCGGGCGTGAGATCCCCGAGGAAGTCGCCGATTCCCGGCCGCCGAAGCGCGCGAAACGGCATGGGCCGGCAGACATCCATTGCAGCGATGCCGATTCGCGCGGTCATCAGCCCGTTGATCACCCCCTCGCCCAGGCGCGCCGAAAGCCGTGACGCAAGCCCGTGACCGAGCACTTGCTGCACGAGGCTATCGCCTGCCGCAATCGAGCCGGTGACGGCGAGGTGGGCAAGCACGTCGCGGATCAGGCGGACAGAGCCGAGCGTGCCTGGCCGGGCACCATAAAGTTCAGCGACCGCGCGGATCAGCCGTGCGGATTCATAAACGACATAGCCAAGATCGACCAGCGCACGGGGGCTGACGGCGGTCACAAGCGACACACGCTTGGCTGCGCCAAGAATCAGCACCCGCGCATCACGGTCGAGCGCCGTCAGCAATTCGCGCTCTGCAAGGTCGAGAAGCTGCGGACCATCGATGATCTCGTCCTCGGTTGCCTTCAGCGCCGCCCGGCCGGCGGCCGTCTGCGCGCGGCTTTTGAGAAGCCCTGTCAGCGCATCCACCACCTTGCGCGCCGGCGCGGCGGTTGGCTGGGTGGCGGCGGCAAGAGCGTCCGCCTTCAACGTCTGGACATTGGCGAGCCGGAAGATGCCGGCGAGCTCGCGTCCGGCAACCGTCAGCACGCCGATCACCAACAGCACGACGGCGGCAATGGCGATCATGCCCAGCGCATCCGAGCGCGCGAACAGATCACGCACCAGCTGGTCGATCCACAGACCGAGCGCCAGCGAGACGAGCACACCGAGCGCACCCGATGCCAGGCCGATGAAAGAAAAGCGGCGGCGGCGCGGCAGCACGCGCGCCTCTGCCACCTCGATCGGCTCCAGCGGCAGCGTCGTCTCCGCAAATGGGTCCTCGGCCGGCAAGGTCAGCTGGACGCCTTCATCGAAGGCGGCGGGGCGGCGGGCGGCGGCGGGCGGCGTTTCGGGTCTGGAAGCATCCGGCTCCAGCGAGAAGGCAGCGGGGCGGCGGGGCGGTTCGCTTGTCATGCGAGACGATCTCCGAACAGGAACTGCATGGCACGGTCGAGGCGGATATGGGGAACGGACAGCTTCAGCCCGCCGCCGGTCTCCTCGATCTCGGGCGGGCGAAAGCGCACGAAATTGAGGGGTAGCTCAGCGGGCCGACCGGCATCAACGGGCATAAACAGCAGATCCGGATTGGCAGGCAGGTCGCCTGGAAAGATCGCCGTGCGGCGCTTGCCATCGAAAACCTGACCGTCGATTGTTTCCCCTGACATGGGAACGCCGACGATGACAGGCAGCTTGGCGCCGCCCTCCTCCACTGTCGCCTCGCGCGTTGCCCGCACGGCGGCCAGCGCCATCACCTCGAGCCCCGCGCCAGCCATGCCAATGCGATCGGCCGCGCGCTGCACCAGCCGCGCGGTGATCCGCTCCAACCGATCGTGCGATTCATGATGCAGATGGTCCGCCTTGGTGGCGGCGATCAGCACCTTGTCGATCCGCCGTGTCAGGAAGGACGACAGAAAGGAATTCAGCCCCGGCCGGAAGCAGGCCAGAACCTCGGCCAGCGCCTCTTCCAGGTCGGCAACCGCTTCCGCCCCGCGATTGATCGCGGTCAGGGCATCGATCAACACGATCTGCCGGTCGATCCGGGCAAAATGCTCGCGGAAGAAGGGTTTGACCACATGGGTCTTATAGGCCTCATAGCGGCGCTCCATCATCGCCCAGAGCGAGCCCGGCTCCGCCCGTCCTTCCGGCGGCAACGGCAGAGGCGAGAAGGTCAGCGCCGGCGAGCCCTCGAGATCGCCCGGCATGAGGAAGCGGCCGGGCGGCAGAATGGAGAGCGCGCGCTCATCGCTGCGGCAGGCCCGGAGATAGGTGGTGAAGCTTTCAGCCAAGGCCCTGGCTGTCAGTTCCTCCGCCGGGCCCGACAGAGCAGCGGCTTTTGCCCGATCCCGCCAGTCGCGAGACAATTCGGCCCGCACGCCTTTTTCCGCCCGCTCCCAGGTCTGGGCGCTGAAAGCGCGAAAATCCTGCGACAGGAGCGGCAGATCGAGAAGCCATTCGCCGGGATAATCGACGATATCGATCGACAGCTCGCCGCGCGAAAACATCCGCCCCCAGCCGCTGGCGCTCTCATAATCCAGCGTCAGGCGGATCTGCGAGATCGCCCGGGTGGAATCCGGCCAGATGCGATCGCGCACCAGCGCGGCGATATGGTCCTCATATTGAAACCGTGGCACGGCATCGTCCGGCTGCGGTGCCAGGCGGATCTTCGAGACACGTCCCGATCGAACAGCTTCGAACACCGGCAGGCGCCCGCCATTCAAAAGATTATGGACGAGCGACGAGATGAAAACGGTCTTGCCCGCGCGCGAAAGACCGGTCACCCCGAGCCTGAGACTGGGATGCATCAGGCCGGCGGTTCGGTCTGAAAACGTGTCGAGCGCAATCAGCGCGTCGTCTGCGAAACGGGACAGGAAGGACGACAAGCGGCACGCTCTCCGATATCAGAGCCTCCGCAACGGGATGCTCGGAGGATTTCATCGAAAAGCGATATAGGCATGGCCATCCCGCCATGGAAGGGGGAGCGGCGCCGGCCTGTGCAGGCAGGGCACGGATGCTCAGGCGATAGGCGGTTCGCCATGCGGATCGAGCCAATGGACAAGCCGCCCGGTTTGCCCCGGGACCGGCGGCTGGTCGAACTCGAACACGGCAAGCCCGGCCGGCGGATAGCCGTGATCATAAGAGCCCGGCGGCAGGCCCTGCCCGGCAAGGCTGCGAAACAGCTCTTCCATCACCGGATTGTGCCCGCACAGGAGCACGGCATCGACATTCTGGGCCGCGGTCGCATGGATATAAACCTCCGCCCCGCCTGAGTAAAAGCCCTCGACGACATGAACAGGCAGATCCTCCTCGGCAGAGCCTTGGAGAGGAATGACCGTCTGGCGGCAGCGCCGGGCTGGCGACGTCAGGATGATTTTGGGCAGGACGCCGAGGCCGCCGAGCCGAAGCGCCAGATTGGCCGCATCGACTTTTCCGACGGCATCGAGTGGCCGTTCGCGATCGCGCTGGCCGGGCTGGGCAGGCGCGGCGCGGGCATGACGAAGCAGGAACAGGCGAAAGGCAGGAGCGGCAGCGGAAGGCAGAGACAAGACGATCCTCGGGAAAGCGGCGACCTGCACAGGTTCCGCCGCCTTGATCTGGATATCAAGAGCAAGGCCGGGAAAACGCCAAATACAGCCTCACACAAGTTTATTCCGGCTGAATTTTAGGCAGGCCCTTGACAGGCCATCGATCCATCGGGCCGCGCGACGCCAGCAGATTCTAGGGATTGACCATGTTCTCCTTGCGTTTCGCTAGGGCGTCTGGATGGCCTTACTGTCACTAAACCTTAATTTTGATGAAATATTAGCTCCTTAGCCTGAGTTTTTGGCAAAGCCCTGCTTGTTCCAGCGGTTGCTTGCGAGGCTTGAATCGCTTCGGTTGTGGGTCTATACACCGCGCACATGAGATGTTCTTCGGGAGAATCGCGTTGAGTGAGAAGATCGATCTTAGTTCCTACGTGCTGTCAGAAGACGATGAATTCATGAATGGCAATCAGCGGGCCTATTTCCGAGCCAAACTGAATGCCTGGAAGAATGACATCCTGCGTGAGGCGCGCGAGACGCTGGGCCATCTGGCTGAAGAAAGCGCCAACCACCCTGATCTTGCAGACCGGGCTTCGTCTGAAACCGACCGCGCTATCGAACTGCGCGCCCGGGACCGCCAGCGCAAGCTGATCTCCAAGATCGACGCGGCCCTGCAGCGCCTGGACGAAGGCACATATGGCTATTGCGAGGAAACAGGCGAGCCGATCGGCCTCAAGCGCCTCGACGCCCGCCCGATCGCCACGCTGTCGATCGAGGCGCAGGAGCGTCACGAGCGGCGTGAAAAGGTTTATCGCGACGAGTGACGCCGGCACGTCAAGTCCGTGCGGACCGGGATGACGCCGATCATCGTGGTTATTCGAAAGGTGAACGATGCGGACCCGGTGCGGATCGGGTCTCTATGGCCGAAGCCTTGAGCCAGCTGGCACTGCGACTATAAGCGAGTGCAGAGAGGCATATGCCTTGTTGCGGCTAATTTTCAAAGCACATCGCATAAAATGACGCACCGCCTTGTCTCAACGAAATCTCTTGAGACAAGACGGTGAAGCGTTTCGCTTGCATTCAAACACAGTTGATGACGCGCTCTTCATCCGTTCTCAAGGATTGCCTCAGAACGCTTTGCCGTCAAATTGGCTTTCTTTGCCGCCTGTCCCTGCATCAACCCAAGGACGGCGCATAAGACACGGCGCATTGCATCATCAAGCTGAAAGAAGCGGACCCGACCGCGGGGCCACTTCTCAAAATGATAAAGCGTGTAATGAAGAGATCCGCCAAAGAGGGCCAAACCTCTCTGATGGTCATGCTTATGGCTTGTCCCGAGCATCTACAACGGCTTGACTTTATGGAGGTCAGCAGATCCTCGGGACAAGCCCGAGGATGACGTCGAGGAGAGTTTAAGCTCACCGAAAAATTGTGCAGAAGAGAACCTTGCAACCTAAAATCAGCGAGGACATCGCCAGCAAACCACTTGCGGCGTGTCCTGTGATCGTCATTGATCCGATGCTCTGGAGTCGTTGTTCTTGCATCGGATTTTTCCCGAACCTCTTCCCCACTTTCTTATGCGAGGCGCTAGCCGACGAAGGCGCGCTCGATCACGAATTCGCCGGGCTTGTTGTTGGCACCTTCCGTCAGGCCGGCTGCTTCGAGCAGTTCTTTTGTTTCCTTCAGCATTTCGGACGAGCCGCAGATCATCGCCCGATCAACGGCGGGGTCGAAGCCCTCAAGTCCGAGATCGGCGAAAAACGCACCAGTGCGGATGAGATCCGTGATTCGGCCCGTCTTCTCAAAGGCTTCGCGCGTCACAGTGGGATAATAGCGCAGCTTGTCGCCGACCAGTTCCGCCAGGAATTCATGGTTGCGGATCTCCTCGACGAGATCGAGACCATAGGTGAGTTCGGCCACTTCGCGCGTGGTGTGCGTGAGGATGATCTCCTCGAATTTTTCGAAGGTTTCCGGCTCGCGGATCAGGCTGGCGAAGGGCGCAACGCCGGTCCCGGTGGAGAACATGAACAGGCGACGGCCGGGGGTCAGCGCGTCGAGCACTAGCGTCCCGGTCGGCTTCTTGCGCATCAGAACCGTATCGCCGGGCTTGATCGCCTGGAGATGCGAGGTGAGCGGCCCATCCGGCACCTTGATCGAAAAGAATTCAAGCTCCTCGTCCCAGGCCGGGCTGGCAATGGAATAGGCGCGATAGATCGGCTTCCCCTCGACCATCAGGCCGATCATGGCGAATTCGCCAGACCGGAAGCGGAAGCTTTCCGGCCGGGTCATGCGGAAGCGGAACAGCCGGTCGGTATAGTGCTGCACCTCGGTGACGGTTTCGGCAAACACGCCAGCCGGAATGTTGGCGGCGAAGTCTTCGGTCTTGGCCGGAGCATTCATGTCGATGTCGATCCTTCAGTGGTTCGCTCCGGCCTTTCGCCGCCCGGTCCGCCGCCTGCCCGCTCGAGGAGGTTTCTCCTCTTGAGCAAGCCTTGGCTGCGCCCTGGCGCCGACGCGCTGAGCTTTACGTCAATATGGCCGCGCCAACCCGCTTCGCAACAGCGAAAGCATGGTCAGGCCGTGAAAATAGCCTGTCGCGCGACACGTTCCCTTCCAGCCCTCATCCACATCCTGCCTCGCGAAACCCTGCCAAACCGCATGAAGCGATCCGGCCAAGCACCGATCAGGACACGCGTCGCCAGCTATAGCCTCCACTCCTGGCAGCTGGCTTGGCAGTCGGCTGATAGTGATGCGCGATGCCGGGCAGACAGTTTTCCTCAAGCCGTCGGATCGCGGTCGCATTGGTCACAGCAACACTGGTAATGCCGCAACGCAGCATCAGGGGTATCTGGTCGATCAGCACATCGCCGACCGCACGTAGTTCGCCGGAATAGCCAAGCCGGCTGCGCAGCAGCGACGCATGGCTGAAGCCGCGCCCGTCATTGAACGCCGGGAAGGACAGAGCGACCAAGGCGATCCGATCGAGAAAGGGCTGAAGCTCGGACACGTCGTCGGCAGGCGCAATCAACACACCGAGTTCGCTTTCGCCGGCCTTGGCCTTTTCCAGGAAAGCCGCGAGCGGCAGCAGAGACCGCTCATTGGTTCCGGCTCTCGTTTCCTCGGTCTCGATCACCCAGGGATCGTCGCTGACGAAGCCGGTCTCGTTCCAGATCTTTGGCGTCTTGCTCATGGTCGATTCCGTCACGCTGCAGCCTGCGTCGCGCCGTAGAGCGCATCCTTGAAGGGCTGCGGGCCCACGCGGCGATAGGCTTCCAAGAAGGTTTCCGCCTTATCGCGCCGCAGACCGAGATAGGTGTCGACGATCGTCTCCACCGCATCCGTCACCTTCTCAGGCTCGAAGCCACGGCCGATAATTTCGCCGATCGAGCTGTTCTCGTCGCCAGAGCCGCCGAGCGTGATCTGATAGAGCTCCGCCCCCTTCTTCTCCACACCCAAAAGGCCGATATGGCCGACGTGATGATGGCCGCAGGCATTGATGCAGCCGGATATCTTGATCTTCAGCTCGCCGATTTCAGCCTGCCGTTCGGCAGCGCCGAAGCGGGTCGAGAGCTCCTGCGCCAGCGGGATCGAGCGCGCATTGGCGAGCGCGCAATAATCGAGACCCGGACAGGCGATGATGTCGGTGATCAGGCCGGCATTGGCGGTGGCAAGACCCTGGGCCACCAGCCCGCGATAAAGGGGTTCCAGATCGGCCAGCGCCACATGTGGCAGGATCAGGTTCTGCTCATGGCTGACACGGATCTCGTCGAACGCGAATTCCTCGGCCAGATCCGCCACGGCCTCCATCTGCTTGTCGCTGGCGTCACCAGGAATGCCGCCGATCGGCTTCAGCGAAATGGTCACCATACCACAATCGGGGTGCTTGTGCGGGGCGACATTCTGCTCCACCCAGCGGGCAAAGCCGGCATCTGCCTTCTTCCAGCGCGCCAGCGATTCCCAGCCTTCCGGCCGGCTCTTCAGCTCCGGTGGGGCGAAATAGGCGGTGATGGCGGCGATATCCGCCTCGGGCAGCTTCAGCTCGGTATCTTTCAGCTGCAGGAATTCTTGCTCCACCTGACCTGCCAATTCCTCCGCGCCGGTCTCATGCACGAGGATCTTGATGCGCGCCTTGTACTTGTTGTCGCGCCGACCATGCAGGTTATACACGCGCATGATCGCGGTGGTGTAGGAGAGCAGATCCTCTTCCGGCAGGAAATCGCGGATCTTCTTGGCGATCATGGGCGTGCGCCCCTGCCCCCCACCGACATAGACGGCAAAGCCGATGCGGCCGTCCTCGTTCTTCTTCAGATGCAAACCGATATCGTGAACCTGGATCGCTGCGCGGTCCCGCTCGGCGCCCGTCACCGCGATCTTGAACTTGCGCGGCAGGAAGGAAAACTCCGGATGGACGGAGGACCATTGCCGCAGGATTTCGGCATAGGGCCGCGGGTCGGCCACTTCGTCGGCGGCAGCGCCGGCGAAGTGATCGGCCGTAACGTTGCGAATGCAATTGCCCGAGGTCTGCAAAGCATGCATTTCGACGGTGGCAAGTTCGGCGAGAATATCAGGTGTATCGGCCAAGCGCGGCCAATTGTACTGGATGTTCTGGCGCGTGGTGAAGTGGCCGTAGCCGCGGTCATATTTGCGGGCGATATGGGCAAGCATGCGCAGCTGACGGCTGTTCAGCGTTCCATAAGGAATGGCCACGCGCAGCATATAGGCATGCAGCTGCAGATAGACGCCGTTCATCAAACGCAAAGGCTTGAAAGCATCCTCCGCCAGCTCGCCGGAGAGGCGGCGACCGACCTGATCGCGGAACTGCGCGACGCGTTCGGAAACGAAGGCATGATCGAATTCATCGTAACGGTACATGAAACTGTCTTCTCTTCCTCAGGCGGCTTCGAACGGACCCAGAAGCCCGCGATAGCCCGGCGCATAGTCGATCGTCGGCCCCTCGGCGCGGATGCGCTCGCGCAGGCGCAGAGGGCGCAGCAGGCCGTCCTTTTCTTCGATCTCGATGACGTTGACGTCAACCACCTTATTGTCGGCAAAAGCAGCTGTGCCGGTCGCTTCCAGCGCAGAAACGGCCTCGGCATGGCGGGCGACGAAAGCGCTCTGGAGATCTTCCACCCATTGCCCGGAGGCATCGAGCCAGACGGAAATGCCGTCCGAAAGGCGGTTCGCGGTCAAGACCTTGTCGCTCATCTCATGCCCTCACACGTTCGTTCGTCTGGTTGGCCGCATCAGCCTGAGGCGCGGACTTGGCGATCTTGGCGCGCGCCAAAGGCTCCGACTGGTCGAAATTCGCGCCGGCCACGGCTTCGCCGATGATGACCATCACCGGCCAGCTCAGTTCTTCGCGATAGGCCAGGTCCGGCAGATCGGCAAGCGTTCCATGCAGGAGCCGGCGATTTTCCCGGCTGGCATTTTCCACGACCGCCACCGGCGTCTCGCGCGGCAGGCCGGCCTCGGCCAGGCGAGCGGCGACGGATGCGGCCACCGTCCGGCCCATATAAACGGCCACGGACGCGCCGGACACCGCCAGCCGCGCCCAGTCCGGCAGCACCGCGCCGGTCAGGTCATGACCGGTCGTAAAGACAAGCGAGGAGGCCACGCCGCGCAAGGTGAGCGGCAGTTCGAAATCGGCGGCCGCAGCCAAAGCCGAGGTGATGCCGGGCACGATCTCGTAGCCGATGCCCGCCTCGCGCAAGGCGGCCATTTCCTCGCCCGCGCGGCCATAGACCAACGGATCACCGGATTTCAGCCGCACGACCCGCTTGCCCTCACGGCCCAGGCGAACCAGAAGCTGGTTGATCGCGCTCTGGGACTTGGAATGACAGCCCTTGCGCTTGCCGACAGCTATCCGCTCGGCATCGCGCCGGCCCATATCGACGATAGCTTGCGGCACCAGCGCATCATAGACGAGCACATCGGCCTCCATCATCACGCGCTGGGCACGCAGCGTCAGCAGATCTTCCGCGCCAGGGCCCGCCCCCACCAGCCAGACACGCCCCTCAGCCGCTTCCGGGCTTTTCAAAAGCCGCGTCGCGGTGCGGCGCGCGGCCGAGAGATCGCCACCAGCCACGGCATCGGCAACTGGGCCCGAGAAGAAATTGCGCCAGTAGATGCGCCGGGCGCTCCCGCGTGGCAAGAGACGGTCGACCGCATGGCGATAGGCTGCCGCCAAGCTGGCGAGGGCGCCGAGAGACGGCGGCAGCATCTGGTCGATGCGTGCGCGGATCATCTGCGCCAGCACAGGCCCCGCCCCTTCCGTGCCGATGGCCACGGCCACCGGCGCGCGATTGACCAGCGCGGGCGTGATGAAATCGCACCAGTCGGGTTGGTCCACCGCATTGGCCGGGACCTTGGCCGCGCGCGCGGCAGCGACGATCGCCTGATCGAGACCTGCATCGCCGGTTGCGGCGAAAACCAGTGTCATACCCTCCACCTGATGCGGCGCGAAACGCTCAGGCACCCGCTCGATCCCGCGCTCCGCGAGAAAGGCAGCATAATCGGCCTCGGGCGCATCCGAATAAGCGATCAGTCGCGCCTCGGTGTTCAAAAGCAGGCGGATCTTGGCGTAGGCCTCGTCGCCGTTTCCGAACACGGCAACAGGCTTCCGTGCGACACGGAAGAAGGCCGGGAAAACGGTCAGGGCTTGAGACATGATCGAGAGAGACTCCGGGTATGATTTTTTTTCGCAATATGCCGCAAAGCACAGGCGCTTTGAAGGAACAGTTGTTCGCCGCATTTTGCCCGTGCGTATTCTTTTGCTCGGCTTTATGGATTATGGAGCAAATGTCACCCTCGTGCAGGGTTTTTCGCAGCCCTCGCCTCCCCTCGTGTCTCAAGAGTTCGCCCATGTCCGACCAAGCGCTTGCCGCACGCCTTCTCACCGTCATCGAGGCCGATATTTTGCCGCTGACGCGGCGTGGCGTAGCAGCTGGAAACAAGGTTTTCGGCGCGGCGATCCTGCGCAAATCCGACCTGTCGCTGGTGGTTGCCGAGACCAACAACGAGCTGGAAAATCCGCTCTGGCATGGCGAGGTGCATACGCTCAAGCGCTTTTACGAGCAGGCCGAGAGCCGCGACACCAAAGACCTGATCTTCCTGTCGACGCACGAGCCCTGCTCCATGTGCCTTTCGGCCATCACCTGGGCCGGCTTCGACAATTTCTACTATTTTTTCAGCCATGAAGATTCGCGTGACAGTTTTGCCATCCCCCATGACCTGAAGATCCTGAAGGAGGTCTTCACACTGGAGCCCGGTGGCTATAACCGCCGCAATGCGTTCTGGCGGTCCGCCTATCTCGGTGACATGGTGGCCGCGGCAGATGAGCCCGTCAGGGCAGCCCTCGAAGCCCAGACGTCGCGCATCCGCGCCGACTATGCGGCTCTTTCCAACCAATATCAGGCCGGCAAGGCCGACAATGACATTCCCCTGAATTGAGACCAACCATGAGCGACAAGCCGGAGAGCAACAGGCCGGAAAGCGGTGCGGCGATGGTGCCCTCCCAGGATATCGCCCGGCTGATCGAGATCATGCGCGCGCTGCGCGATCCGCAGACGGGCTGCCCCTGGGACATCGTCCAGACCTTCGCCTCGATCAAACCCTATACGATCGAGGAAGCTTACGAGGTGGCCGATGCGATCGACCGGGACGATCTGGAGGATCTGCGCGAGGAGCTGGGCGATCTTCTGCTCCAGGTGGTTTTCCATGCGCGCATGGCAGAGGAACAAGGTGCATTCGCCTTCGGCGATGTGGTCGAGGCGATTACCGCCAAGATGATCCGCCGCCACCCGCATGTGTTTGACCGCAGCCCGGCCGACACGCCTGATGGCGTCAAGCAGCAGTGGGAAGCGATCAAGCAGGAAGAGAAAGCGGAGCGGGCCGCAAGGCGCAGCGCGCGCGGCCTGCCGGCCGGGCCGCCGAAAAGCCACCTGTCCAGCGTCAAGACCCACGGACCAGCGCTCCTTGAAGCGCTGGAGCTGCAGAAGCGCGCGGCCACGGTCGGTTTCGACTGGGCGGAGGCCGCACCGATCCTCGATAAGATCGAGGAGGAGATCGGCGAGCTGCGCGAGGCGCTTGCGGCCGGGCGGCGCGATAGGGTCGAAGACGAATTCGGAGACCTGATCTTCGCTCTGGTCAATCTCGGCCGTCATGTGGATGCCGATCCCGAAGAGGCCCTGCGCGGCACGAATCGAAAGTTCCGCAAGCGCTTTCGCGCCATCGAAGAAGGGCTGGCGGCCTCAGGCGAAACACTGGAGGCGGCGTCACTCGATCGTATGGAAGCGCTCTGGCAGGCAGCCAAAACGCGCGACTGAACCGCAGCTAACGCCCCTTGCCGTGATCCGCCGTCACACCAGGAACATCGTCTTGTCCAGCGTCATCGGCTGGTCGAGATGCAGCACGAAGTCCGCCTTCCTGTCGCCGTTCACGTCGGCATAGAGGATCGTCTCGCTCGACGTCTTCTCATAGCGCAGCTCGCCACCCGTCTTGGAGAACCCGGCCGTGCCGATGAAGGTGAACGCCTGGTGGCCGGCCACCTTGGTCATCGCATCGATGGCGCTGAGATCGATCCGGTCGCCCTCGGCGGGTGTGAAATCGGTAATGCGGTCGAAGGCCTTGGGCGTGCTGTCGGCCATGGCGCGAAAGACGAAATGGTCGGCGCCGCTGCCTCCGGTCAGCACATCCGCGCCGAGGCCGCCGATCAGCCAGTCGTCTCCTGCCCCGCCCAGGATCACGTCCTTGCCGGCGCCGCCATCGAGGACATTGTTGCCGTCGTCGCCAGAAAGCCGGTCGGCGAAACGCGAGCCGGTCAGGTTCTCGATCGAGACGAAGCTATCCCCGGCTGCTTCGCCGGTGTTGATACCGGGATGTGCGAGGTCGACACGCAGGCCGGCCTTGGCGCGGGCATAGGAGGCGGTGTCGTTTCCGGCGCCACCGTCGAGCTTGTCTGCACCCGCGCCGCCGATCAGCACATCATCGCCATCCGCTCCGAAGAGCGTGTCGTTGCCAGCGCCGCCGGCCAGCTGGTTGGCTGCCTGGTTGCCAATGATCAGATCATTGCCGCTGCCGCCTTCGACATTCTCGATCAGAGATCGCTCGTCGCCGTGATAGAGAAGCGCGTTGTAAATGTTACCGCTGGCATAGCCGTCATGCGGCCCGCCGCCGAGAAAGGCGAGCTGGTCGGCGCTGAAGGTGGAGGAGGCGCCCGGGCGAAGATCGATGACGAGCTTCGTCTTGTAGGCACTGAGATCGAAGGTATCGACGCCGCCGCCATCCCAGATCGTGGCGAAGATGCGGTTGGCGCCCGGCATAATCGCCGCCTTCCCGTTGATGATCGTCGCGCCGCTGTCAGGCGTCCAGCGATAGACGGTATCGCCGCTATTGGTGGAAAAATTGGCGCCGTACATCGCCTGGAGCGCGGCGATATCGGCCATCATGAAACTCTGCGGCGCGCCAAATTCTTCATATTCGGAGGACGTGCCGGCGGCGCCAATGAAGGAGCGATAGGTCATTACCGAATATTCGACGGAGTCGTGGTCATCCGGCAGCGCGCCATAGGGATCGGTCTCATGCCCGTGCGAAAGCCCGAGCGCGTGGCCAAGCTCGTGCACCAGGGTCTGCCAGGCATAGTTGCCAGCAATCGGCTTGCGGTAGTCGCCGGACTTGTTGAGATAGGTCGTGCCGAAGAAGATATCGCCGCCTTCATCCGATCCGCTCGGATAATAGGCATAGGCCGTCTTATTGTGATTGGACGATTGCGCAAAGCGGATATCGGCCGTGGCCGGCGTCCCAAGCGACAGCGACAGACGGGTGAAGCCTTCGACCGAGAAGCCGTCGTCACCCGTGGTTCCGCTGGATTTCTCCAGGAAGAACAGCGCCTCCTTCTTCTGTGACGCGGAAATGGGGGCAAAGTGCGAGCGGATCGAGCTGGCATAGCTATAGCTCGACAGGCTTGTCGGGAAGGCATAGGTGACCTTTGGCCCGGCCCAGGCGACGCCCGCCAGCACACCGTCGATCATCGGATCGCCGGTGGGCGAAATAGAGGTGGTCAAGCTAGCCATGGCATCCTCCCCAGGATCGTTCGACATCGATGCAGGCGGCAGGGGCGCTGGAACATCGGCCTTCTTCATTTGCTTGGCACTGGCGGAAGCGCATGTTGACAGGCTCGGCAGAGCTGCAGTCTACTACCAACTTGGTTAGCAAAAGACAACTATAGCGGATGGCATGCGCCGGCTGCTCAACGCGGTTTGCCAATACAGGAATCACAGGAACACGGCCGACACAAGCAGCCTGTATCACCTCATCGTGCAATGATTGAATGCTTATGACGGAAAAGAAAAAGCTGACTGGCGTGTGTCAAGAGCGGTTGTCGTGGCAGCGATGGGCTGGCGGTCTTGCCCTGGCATCGCTCGGCGCAAGCCTCTCGACGACATCGTGCAGCGCGGGGCCGGAACCGAGTCACGACAGAGGCAGCACCGGCCCGGCCACTCTTATGGCGATGAACCCGGCGGGTGATCCGGACGAGGCCGTTCAGCGCGAGTTTTCGCTGATCGAACGGCGCGGAACGGTTGAAGCCTATGAACGCTTCATCCGCCGGCATCCACGCCACCCCTTGGCAGAGGAAGCGCGCCGACGGCTGAGGACCCTCGCGCCGGACTGAGCCCAGGACCGGCATCGGCGGCGAGGTTCAGGCCTGGCGTTCCGGCACGTGGACGATCAGGCCATCTAGTGCATCGGTCATCTTGATCTGACAGGAGAGGCGCGAGGTAGGGCGGACATCATAGGCGAAATCCAGCATGTCCTCTTCCATTGCCTCCGGCCCGCCCACGGCGGCCGTCCAGGCCTCGTCGATATAGACATGACAGGTGGCGCAGGCACAGGCCCCACCGCATTCGGCCTCGATGCCGGGCACCGCGTTGCGCACTGCATTTTCCATCACGGTCGTGGCATTGGCCACATCGAAATCGTAGCGCGTACCATCGAAGGAGATGATTGAAAGCTTGGGCATGAAGCGGCTCTTGAGGCTGATGAATGTCGGATGCCGCTTTAACGGATCGAAGAGGCGGCGCGAGCCGTTTTTCTTCACCAAATCAGCCAGTCCGTCAACCGCGCAGGGCCAATCGCTCCGGCTGGAAACGCCATGGCTCCTCTGTCCGTAAGTGCACAGCATGGCGGCTTCGACCCGCCTCCGGCGGAGACGGGCACCTTGGTCCGTGTTCTTCCCGACGCGCCGCATCAAAGAGGCCCTGAAGACGCCGGCACCCGGAAAGGGCGAGCCTACCGGCAAAGCTTGAGAATGAAGAGCTCGCAATCCAGCACGCGCGCATTGAGGGTGGCGAGATGTTCGGCGCCCGTCTGTCCGTTTTCCACCGCATGCGCAGCTGCCGTCACCTCCGTGGCGCCGATGGCGAGCGCGGCCCCCTTCAGCCGATGGGCGAGCGGCGCGTACTGATCGACGGCAGCGCTTTCCAGTTCTTTCAGGACCTGGCGTGCCTGGCGCGCAAAAAGCTGAAGCACCTCCAGTTCCAGCGACTTGTCGCCCATCGTCTGGCGTGTCAGATGATCGAGATCGATCGGCCGCGTCGCGGTGGGGTGCAGCGCGCGGTCGGGTTGGGGCGCATCGAAGGCGGACAGGGAGGCCGGCAGGGCCATGGGTCATTCCTCAAGGTTTCGGCACGGCCGGCGCCGGATCGGACGGTTCCCGGCGTATGCGAGCCATGTTGTTGATGTGATTCCCGAAAAGCCCGATGCCGCATTCCGGCGACCGAGCGATGACAATAGCTTGAGCGCAGTGCCTATCGCTTTAAAACGCGGCGCAAAAACGGCGGTATCGCTCGCTATGGTTAATGCCCGGCAACCAGCTGCAAAGCCTTGGTTTTCAAGGTGTGCCGGAGGCTGGTCCGTTAAGAAATTGTTAGGATTTTAACGAATGGCTAGGGGGCTTAATTGTAAGACCTTCTAGGATGTGTCACTACGATACGCTCTAACGGTCGTGTCGGCACTTTGCCGTTGGGTCGAAAGAGTAACATTTTCAGCCGGTCGGCAGGGCGCGTCGTGGCGGCGCGCACCCAACCTTCCGGCGGATCCGAAGCCGTTTCAAACGCGGTCCAAAGGCAGATCCTCCAGAGGATGCCCGAAGTGCGAAAGACAGGCAGCGGATCTTTTGGTTCGGTAACGAGGCGTACCCGCATGGCGACCAAGAAGCCCAGTGAATCGATGGACGACAAGGCGTTCCAGGCCTTGGAGGACGCGTTGAAGATCGATTTCGACGAGCTGAAATCGGCTCTCGACGACGGCTCGGCAGAGCCGAAGCGAGCAGCCCAGGCGCAGCGGTCGCGCGCCAGCAGCCAGCAGCGTCCGGCCTCATCCACGCGCCGCGAGGAACAGCCGCGCCAGAGCGAAGCGGCAAGCCGCAGCCAGCCCTTCAAGCCCGCCAATGACGATGCCCGTCGTAAAGGCTCCGACTTGCGCGGAACTGACCTGCGCGCCGGCCGCTCCACCATGCGTGCCGCCTTCCTCCTGTCGCTCGTCTGGTTCGTCGGTGGCCTCGCCATCACCTACATGATCTATGGCGATCGGCTGGCTGCCATCCGCACGTTGACCGATCTGGCCGCCAATCCGGGCCTGATCGGCGCGGCCGTCTGTTTGATCCTGCCCATCTTCGTATTCTTCGGCTTCGGCGCGATGATGGCGCGCGCCCAGGAAATGCGCAGCGCCGCCCGCTCCATGGCCGAGGTGGCCATGCGCCTTGCCGAGCCGGAAACCGCCGCCACCGATCGCATCATGTCCGTCGGCCAGGCCGTGCGCCGCGAAGTTTCGGCCATGAACGAGGGCATCGAGCGCACGATTGCGCGCGCCACCGAGCTCGAATCGCTTGTTCATACGGAAGTCAACGCGCTCGAGCGCAGCTATAGCGAGAACGAGCTTCGTGTCCGCACGCTGCTGCAGGAGCTCAGCTTGGAGCGCGAATCGATCGTCGGCCATGCCGAACGGTTGCGCACCTCGATCTCCGGCGTCCACAGCCAGCTGACCACCGAGCTCGCCATCGCCAGCGAGGATTTCTCCCAGCGCATCGCGGTGACCGGCGAGGCCTTTGCCTCGCTGATCGAGACACGCGCGGCGACCCTGACGGATCGCGCCGGCATCGCCTCCAAGGCGCTCGATTCCATGCTGGCCGACCGCACCAATTCGATGATGACGCATCTGTCGGCAGCCACGATTTCGCTCAACGAGGAATTCGACCAGCGCCTGGACACGGTCACGCGGCGCGGCGAGCAGCTGCTCAGCCAGTTCGAGACCCGCGCCTCGGCGCTCGATGCCAGCACCGAGAAGCTCAACACCGCGCTGAACGAGCGCGCCCGCCAGCTCAACGAAACCCTTCTGGCACGCACCCGCGATCTCAATGAAAGCCTGAGCATCGGCCATGAGGCGATCAATACCGGCCTGGAAGATCTGATCCACTCGCTGAACAACACGCTGGACGAAAAGGGTGCGAGCTTCCGCCAGACCCTGAAAAGCGCGAGCGACGACGCCATTGTCGATCTCGATCTGCGCTCCGGCTTCTTCAGCGAAAAGCTGGAGGGCACTATCGGCCAGCTCTCGACCGAGTTCGACTCGCGCTTCGAGGATTTCGCCAATGCCTTCGACCGGCGCGCCAGCCTGCTCGATGCGAAGATCCAGGACGGCCTCAGCCGCATGGAGAAGACGGTCGGCGAAGGGTCGATCGTTCTCGGCACCCTCATCGACCGCTCCGTCGATCATATCCAGACAGCCGTTTCCGAGCGCGAGCTTGCGCTGGCGGAGTTGATCGACACGGCCGGCGAACGGCTGGACGGCACCCTGCGTGCGCGCACCGAGGCCCTTTCGCAAGCCGTGTCCACCGTGCCGGACCGAATCGAGGCCGCTCTGACTTCGGGCTCCGGCTCGTTGATCGGCGCGCTTTCGGCCGCGCAGAGCCGTGTGGAAGCCAGCATCGGCGAACGCACGGTCGCGATCGAGACCGTGCTCACCCAATCCGAGCGCCGGATGAGCGAGACGCTCGACAGAAGCACGGGCGCGATCATCGAAGGTCTCGATGGCGCGCAGTCACGCCTCGACAACGTGCTCAGCGAGCGCACCATGGGCATGGCCGGCCTTCTGGCCGCCAATGCCGATTCGATCGACAGCACCCTGCAGCAGGGCGCCGAGCGCCTGGATGGGCTGCTGGCGCGCCGCGCCGAGGCCCTTTCGGGCACGCTCGGCCAGTCGGCCGATCTGGTCGAACAGACGGTGGCAAGCGCCAGCGAGCGCCTGTCCAACGCCATGGTCGACAGCGTCGGCCAGGCAGAGATGCGCCTGTCCACGGTGGCAGACCGCGTCGACGCCGCTTTCGCAGACCATCAGACGGCCCTGTCGGCAATGATGGAAAGCCGCGCGCAGGCCATGAACACCACGCTGTCGAGCGGGACCGAGCGGCTGGGAAGCCTGCTTGGCGGACACGGCGACGAGCTGAACGCGGTTCTCTCGACGACAACAACGACCATCGAAGGCGCCCTGAGGGACAATGCCACGGCACTCGGCACCATGCTGGAAGACCGCACGGGCTCGCTTTCGACCATGCTGGCCCTGTCGACATCGGCAATGGAACAGACGCTGGAGGAGAATACCGGTCGGCTCGACGGGCTGCTCGCCAGCCATTCGGAAAAGATCGACGCCACGCTGACGCGCAACACGACCGCGCTGGGCAACACGCTGCAGGCGACCGGCGAAAATCTCAATCAGATGCTCGAAGACCAGACCGGCGCGCTCTCGGGCACGCTGGCGCTGCAGGCAGCCTCGCTCGAGGAAACGCTGGAAAGCAGCGCCGAGCGGTTTGACGGCCTTCTGGCCTCCCATGGCGAAAAGATCGGCACGACGCTGTCGACGGGTCGCCAGGCCTTCGAAAGCACGCTGCAGACGAGCAGCGCGGAGCTTGGCCGTCTGGTGGAAGATCGCACGGGCGCCCTCTCCGGCATGCTGGCACTGTCCGCCGCATCGATCGAGCAGACGCTGGATGGCAATGCCGAGCGGCTGGACAGCCTGTTCGCACGCCATGGCGAGATGTTGACCGCGACCGAAGCGAGCTTCGAAGACCGTGTTGCCCGCTCCGCCGAAGCCGCCCGGGACGCGATTGCCGCAGCCGGTGCCGTTGTCGATGGGTCGCTCTCGGCTGGCACACGCGCGCTCGACGAACGCCTGACATCGGCCACCGGCGAATTCGACGGCCTGCTTGGCCGCCACACGGGCACGCTGTCCAGCCTGCTGGACGAGCGCAGCCAGGCCATCGACAGCTCGATCGCAGAAGGCGCGAACCGCCTCGACGCGATCATGGCAACCCACTCCGAACGGATCGGCACCTCGCTCTCCGGCGCGACGGACGCGATCGAAGGAAGCTTGCGCGACACCGCGACCGAGCTCGGCCAGATGATGGAGGACCGCACGGGCGCGGTCTCCGGCGTGCTGGCGCTCTCCGCCCAGCATATCGAGGAAACGCTCGACGGCCATGCCGCGCGCCTGAGCGAAGCCGTCGAGCGCCACGAGCGGCTTGCCGCCAGCGCGACCGAGACTATCGAGGGCAGCCTGCGCCAGTCCGCCGACGATCTCGGGCGCCTGATCGAAGACCGCACCGGTGCGCTTTCGGGCGTCATGGCCCTGTCCACCGCATCGATCGAGCAGACACTCGACGACCATGCCGAGCGCCTGGGCAGCCTGGTCGGCCGCCACGAGACCCTTCTGACCAGCGGCACGCAGACGATCGAGACCAGCCTCACCAGCGAAGTCGATCGCCTGGCCGCTCTTCTGGAAGAACGCACCGGTACGCTCTCCGGGGTGCTGGCGCTGTCCACCCAGTCGCTTGAAAGCACGATCGACGATCGCACAGCCGCACTCGACACGCTGCTCAACCGCCACGGCGAAACGCTGGCCGATGCCACCGCCACCATCGAAGGCAGCCTGCGCGAGAGCGCCGACCAGCTCGGCCAGATGATGGAAGATCGCACCGGCACGCTGTCGGGCGTGCTGGCGCTCTCGGCGCAGCAGGTGGAAGACACGCTGGAAAGCCATGGCGAACGCCTGGGCGGGCTCGTCAACCGGCATGCACAGATGCTTTCCGACACCACCCAGACGATCGAAGGCGCCTTGGGCGATACGGCAGCACGGCTGGATGGCACGCTGGAGGCCCGCACCCAGGCGCTCTCCGGTATCCTCGACGGCTCCGTCGCATCCATCGACGCCACGCTGTCCGGCAACACCGAGCGGCTCGACGGCATGCTCTCGCGCCATGCGGAAACGCTGTCCAACGCCACCCAGACCGTCGAAACGAGCCTGCGCGCGGCCGGCGATCAGCTGGCGGAGGTTCTTGAAGACCGCACCGGCACGCTTTCGGGCATGCTGGCGCTCTCGGCCGACCAGATCGACCAGACGATCGAAGCCGGCGCAGATCGCTTCGAACGTCTTGGCAAGGTGCTCGAGGAGCAGACCGGCTCGCTCTCTGGCGTGCTGGCTCTCTCGACGCAGCAGATGGAAGAAGCGCTGGAAGGTGGCGCCGGCCGCATCGACGCGCTGTTCAACCGTCACCATGACAGCCTGGCGGAATCGGCCGCGCGCGTCGAAGGTGCCCTGGACCAGCGAGCCATGCGCCTGGCTGGCCTCATCAACGACACCGGCACCCTGCTCGATCACAACAGCCGGCAGATCGACGCCGTGCTTGCCAGCCGCACGCAGGCGCTGTCCTCCGCTGTCGGCCAGTCCGCTGAAACGCTCGATGGCGTCTTTGCCGGCAAGGCCGAAAGCCTGGAGCGCAGCTTTGGCGAGCAGAGCGAGCGTCTCGATAGCCTGCTGACTACGCGGACGGACGCCATCACCGGCGCCCTGGCGCGCTCGACCGCCGATCTCGAGCAGGCCGTCAACGGCAGCGCCGAGCGGCTGGAGCAGAGCATGACCGCCGGCGGCCGCGTGTTGCGCGACACCGTGGCCAGCCAGGCCGCCGTTCTCAACGGCGTTCTCGCGCACCATACGGCCGAGATCAGCGGCACCATCACCGCGCGGGCCGGCGATATGGTCGAAAGGCTGGCAAGCACTGGCGAGGAACTGGCGGATACGATGTCGCTGCGCGCGGCGACCATCGCCGAAACCCTCACCGATCATGTCGGCGAAATCGACCGGACGCTGAGCGAACGTGTTTCCGGCATTGCCCAGGACATGACGAGCCGCGTATCGACCATCGCCTCCGATATGGAGAACCGGACATCGGGCATCGCGTCGCAGATGAGCCGGCAGATCGAGGACACGGCCCGCAGCCTGTCCGATGCCTCCGGCGACGCCGTGTCCGCGCTTGCAAGCCAGACCAACGAGCTGACGATGGCGCTCGCCAGCCGCTCGGCCGAGATCGGCCAGACGCTGACGGCGCGCTCGAACGATGTCGTCGCGCGTCTCGATGGGGCCGATGAACGCATTCGCGGCGCCTTCGACAGCGGCGTGCGCGCCTTCGAGGCCGTGGTGGCGGAAAGCACCAGCCGCCTGTCGGAGAATTTCGAGGAACAGACGACCTCCATGGCCACGACGCTGGCCGCAAGCGGCAGCATGCTGGACATGTCGCTCGAACAGCGCCAGGACCAGCTGCGCGAGGTGATCGAGACGAGCGCCGAGGCGCTGGACGAGCGCCTGCGCTCGAGCGTCGGCCAAGTCGCACAGCGGCTGGGCGAGACGGCCGGCGAGATCGGCCGCGCCACGGAACTGCTCAGCGCCCGCATGGACGCCTCTGCAGCCGGCATCAACACCCGTCTGGATGAAACCGGGCAGCGTGTCGAAACGACCCTGTCTGGTCTCGAAAGCCGCATTCATGACAGCGTCACCGGCGTCGCCGGTCTGCTGGACCGCGCCGGTCGAGACATTAGCGACACCGTCGCCGGATCGATCGACGCGCTCGACCTCGCTGGCCAGCAGGCCGCAGGTCGTGTGGTGGAAACGCTGCAGGGGGGAATGGAAACGGTGGATCGCACCAGCGAGACCGTCGTCAACCGGATCTCCGACAGTCTGGCACAGCATTCGACCGAACTCGGCCGGATGGGCGATCTGGCGACCGGCCGCGTCAGCGATGCCATGGCGCTTCATGGCGAGCGGATCGACCGCGCCAGCGCCGAAGCCGCCGATCGCATCGCGTCGGTTGCCGAAGCACAGACCGCGCGCATCGACGAGCGGCTGGAAACGATGGATCGCGCGCTCCATGTCGGCCTCGACGCGGTCAGCCGCACCATCGAGGGCAAGGCCTCGGAGTTCGTCGGCAGCCTGCGCGGCGCCGTGGGCGATGTCTCCCGCCAGCTTGACGACGAAACGCAGCGCTCGGCCGAGCAGCTGGCCCGTACCGGCGAGGATTTCGCCGCAGCACTGGCGGCACGCCAGGCCGAGTTCCAGCAGGGGCTCGACAACACCGCGGCTTCGGCGGCAATCCGCAGCGCCGAGCTCGCCCGCTCGGTGGCGGAAGCCACCGACAGCGCGATGCGCCGTGCCGCCGCCGCCCAGAACCAGCTGGCCGACCAGAGCACGCAGTTCGAACGCTCGATGACCGAGGCCGAAAAGGCGCTGGCCGCACGGGGCGACACGATCCGCACGACGCTGGACGAACGCACCCGCGACATCAACTCCCTGCTGTCGGGCCGTACGGCCGAGCTGGCGCGTCTGATCGAACAGCAGGCTGCGCCCATGGTCGAGCGCTATGCCGCGACAGGCCGCGAAGCCGCCGAGCAGCTTGCCGCCGCCGCCGAGCAATCGGCCCAGCGGCTGCGCAGCGAAAGCGTAGCCATGGTCGATGCCATCACCACGCGCACCGACGAGACGATCAATGCGCTTGTTGGCCGCGCCGAAGGCACGGCGGAATCGCTGCGCAATATGGAAGGCCGGCTGCAGACCGCCGCCGCAGGCCTCATCGAGCGCCTGTCGGCCAACAATGCGGCGATCGGCTCCGTGCTCGAACAATCGACCGCCCGTCTTGCCGAAATCGACGAGAAGCTCGGCGCGACGCGTGAAAACGTCGCGGCCACCACCGAGCGGACGGCCGGGGTTCTCTCCGCCGCCATTCATCTGGTAGACGACAAGATCGGCCGCCTCGCCGATGTCTCGACCGGGGCACTGTCGCGCTTTGGCGGCATCGCCCAGCAATTCGACCAGCAGGCGCAGGTTCTCTCGCAGGCCTCCGAACTGCTCGGCGCTGCGCAGTCCAATCTCGCCAGCACGCTCAACGAACGCCAGGATGCCTTGCGCACCCTGTCCGAGGGGCTTGTGAACCGGTCGGACGAGATCCAGACGACCATGCGTGCGGTCGAAGGCTTCGTGAACGGCGCTTTCGAACGGGCAGAACAGCGCTCGGGCGAAGTTGCGCAGAACCTGCGGGACGGCATCCACACCGCCTTCGGCGATGTCGGACGCATGCTTTCGGAAACCGAACAGCGCGCCACCCATGCCGCCGACACGCTGCGCCAGCAGATGGCCCAGGCCGGTGCGGAAGCCGGCTCTTCGGTCGAGGATCTCTTCGCCCGGGCCGAAGGCCGTGCGACGCAGTTTGCCGGCCATCTCACCGGCGCCGTCAGCCAGGCCTATGATCAGGTGCGCGGCACGTTGACCGACGCCGAGCGCCATGCGCTTGCCTCCACCGATGCGCTGCGCCATGCGATGGAAGAGGCGGTCGGCCGCTTCGCCGATGCGTCCGACGAGCTGCGCCGGTCGGCCGCAGACATCCGTCACGAGCTCGATGCCACGCGCGACGAGCTGCGCCGCGGGGCCTTCGACCTTCCGGAAGAGGCCAAGGAAAGCGCCAGCGCCATGCGCCGTGCCGTCAGCGAGCAGATCAAGGCGCTGCAGGAACTGTCCGATATCATCGGCCGCTCCTCTGCACAGCTCGAAGTCGGCCTGCCGCGTGGCGCGGCCTCGTCCGCCTCGGCCGCGCTTCAGGCTGCGCTACGCCCTGCAGCCCAGCAGATCGCGGCACCGGCACCACAGGCCCAGCAGGCCTATGCGCCACAGGCACCGCAAGCCTATGCGCCGTCGCCGGCCTATTCGGTCGCGCCGCCGCAACAGCGGGCGGCAAGCCCGGCGCCGGAGGCGCGCACCCGCGCAGAGCCGCCGGCCGAACCGGCCCGTCGCACCAGCACCGTCGCCTCTGAGCCTGCACAACGACAGGTCGACCCACGCGGCAGCCAGCGCCAGGCAACCACTGCACAGCCGGCCGGCCGTGCGCAGCAGCCCGCCCCGGCGCCGCGTCGCGACAGCGTCGACCCCGACTTCCTGCGGGGCAGCCTGGGTCTTGATTCCCGCCAGTCCGCCCCGGTGGACGAGCCTTCGCAGGTTGGCAGCGGCTGGATGCGTGACCTCCTGCGTGCCGCCTCTCGCGAGGATGCAGGCCAGGATAGCCAGGCGCCGCGCATGGCCGAACCGCAGCGGGCCCAGCCGGAAAGCCGCAATCCACGCCATGTCATGGAGTCGCTGAACTCGCTCTCGGTCGATATTGCCCGCGCAATCGACCATGAAGCATCGATCGATCTGTGGCGCCGTTATCAGCGGGGAGAGCGGGACGTCTTTACCCGCCGTCTCTACACGCTGAAGGGCCAGCAGACCTTTGACGAGATCAAGCGCAAATATGACCGCGAGCCGGAATTCCGCACGGCCGTCGATCGCTATATCGCCGATTTCGAGCGCCTGCTCTCCGACGTGGCCCGCAACGACCGCGACCGGACGATGACGCAGACCTATTTGACGTCGGATACCGGCAAGGTCTACACCATGCTTGCCCACGCCGCCGGCCGCTTCAGCTAAGGCCCGCCCACGGGCGCCGCTCGGCAGCACTGACGATCAAAAGAGCCCGCGTCGGGAAACCGGCGCGGGCTCTTTTATGGGGAGAAATCGTGGCAGCGGATTGCTGACCGTCGGCGGTAACATCTGCGGATCACGGAGGTTTGCTGCCGATGGGCGCGTGGTGATTTCCCGCATTCTGTTTCAAGGCAAGGACGGTTGTCCCTGATCATTCGCGCTTGTCACGTCGATGATCTGACGCGCCTCTGTACAGCACCCGGTTTGGCCGGCTTGCAGGGAAATTGGGGAAAGCAACACCGCTTGGCCTGAACCAAAGCGCCCCTTTCAGCATTATCAAGAGGATAGAAAGCCGGCAATTAACGAGCCGCGCGCGACGATGCAGGAGGATGAAGCGATGGTCTATAAGGAAAGAATGTTCCACGAGGCCCCGGCGAAAGAACAGGCAGCCAATGGTGTGGCGGCGCTGGAAAGCCGTGTGGCGGATGCGCTGGCTGCTGATCATGCGCTTGATGCAACGGGCATCAGCGTGATTTCCCATGGCAACGGCGTGACGCTCGGCGGGCTTGCCGGCAGCCAGAAAGAGATCGCCCAAGCCGAGGAAATCGCGCGGCGGGTCGAGGGCGTGGATGAGGTGGTCAACCAGATTGCGCTGACACAGACCGGCACGCATTGACGCGGCATCACCGGCCTTCCGAGGCCGGCGGTCCGCCATAGGCAGCCTTAGGGGAATACAAGGCGCAAAAGATTTTTGGTCCGCACCTGCGCTCGCGTGGGTACGGGCCAGTTCTGGGACCGAAGCGGTTAAATTGCTAGGGCGGAATGCGGTCGGGCATGACCGACCTTCGGGCTCGCCTGTCGGTGCAGCCCTCACGCCACACCGAATAACCAGGACAAGCCTGTTCGATCAGATCGAGACCAAGGTCCAGCTGACAATATCGGCAGCGACCTTGGCGAAGGCGGCGTCGAGCGCCCCGATGAGCGCGGGGCGGCCGCTGCCACGGGCGGGCATGACAGCGCGGAAGGATTTTTGCGCGCGCACCGTGCCGTTGCGGTCATTGACGATCTTGGCGAAGATTTCGACCGTCGCGCTGTCGCCGCTGACGGTATTGACCTCGAAACTGCGAATTTCGGTCACGACCTGATAATCGATCGCCAGCCCCTCGCCCGGCTTGCCGACGCCGCCGACCTTTCCGGTATTCTCGAAAGCCTGCACCAGCTTGGCCTGAACAAGGCGCGGCAGGCGGTCGCTCCATTGTGACTGGGCGAGATATTGCAGTTCGGAGTCCTTGAGCCGGACAACGATATTCTCGCTGTCGATCGCCTTGATTGCGGTCGGCTCCGGCACGAGGATCTGCCGATGGGTCGAGGCCGGTCCTTCGATCCTGGGCATTGAGGAGAGGCTGAACGTATCGTTCTTCGCCTGTGTGCCGCAACCCACCAAGGCCAGCCCTATGGCCGCCAGCATGCCGGTTCTTGCCAGCCGCATCCGCTTCGTCATCCGCCCACGCAGAACCGTCATTCGCTTCCAAACCCTGTTCGATCGCCTGCAACATAGGACGCGTGGCCGAAACGGAAAGGTCCGCGTCTGCCGCCGCGTCCGCGGCCGAATCTTCTCTTCTTCCACCGGTAGCAAGCCCGCCCGCCAACACAAGGCGGAAAGCGCCGAAGCCCCGCATTCGGTAAGCTTTTTTTAAACTTTGTGCATTTGCGCCACGGCATCGCTTCGCCAACTCCGGGTCGACGGCGCGGTCAGGTTTCGGACGCGCTCGTTTCAGGCTCGGCCTCGCCCGCCCGGTCGAGCCGCGCGTGCAGGCGCGCGACTTCGTTCTGGAGCTTGGCGATTTCAGCGATCAGGATCGTATCGACCTTGTTGTGCAGGGAGATGAGCTCGATCTCCGAGCGCAGGTTCACCTCATAATCCTTGCTCGCATCCAGCCGGTCGCGCGTTGCCTGCCGGTTCTGTGACATCATGATGATCGGCGCCTGGATCGCGGCCACCATGGAGAGGACCAGGTTGAGAAAGATGAAGGGGTAGGGATCGAAGGCGTCGCGCGTCAAAAGCACCGTGTTGGCAAAGGCCCAGACCGCCAGGAACAAGAGGAAGCTGATGATGAAAGTCCAAGAGCCACCGATCCGGGCAATGCTGTCGGCCAGCTGGTCGCCGAACGATTGCTGGGCTTCGAATGTGACATTGAGATCCTCGGAAACCGGCTGGCGGGTCTTGGCCTTGTGCAGCACCCGGCGCTCGGCATTGCCGAGTGCCTCCAATGGCTTGCCAAACAGACGCTTGGCGGTTTCGTCGAGATGCACCATCGGTTGCGGGACCTTCTTCTTCCAGGAACGGCCCTGCTTTTCCGCCTGATGCCGCCATTTGGCAAGATGGCTCGTTCCCCTCAGCCGCCAAAGCGCCCCGGATGCTGTCCCTCGTTGGCCAATAGCCGGTCGTCGCCCCGGAAGAAGGGATCCGAGCCATGGCGGCGGCCGAACAGCATGTCATGCTGAAGCATGCGGTAGTCCGCCAGCAGCGGATCGAGCTTGCGCGCCTGCAGCCAGTCGGGTGCGGCTTTGCCCTGCGCGTTGAGAAGCAGATGTCGGTCGAGCACACTATAGCGTGCTGCCACCTTGCCGAGGAACTCAGTATAGAAGGGATGTTCGAACCCGCCGGCCTTCAAAAGATGGTAGGGCAGCAAAGCAGGGCTTATGGTGCCGAGATCGCGCACGGGGCCCGTGCGGTTCGACCAGAGGATCAGCGGCGTCTCGTGCTGAAGCGCCATGTCGGCCGGCTTGCCTTTGCGCGCCGCCGTCACATCGGGCATGAAGCCGCTTTCGGGATAGACGGCGTTGAGCGGCGGCAGATGGTCGCCAAAGAGCAGGATGATCGTCTCGCGATCGCGCTGTTCGGCCCAGTCGATCAGCCGCGCCAATGCCTTGTCCGCCTCCTGAACGCCTTGCGCATAGGTCGACAGCGCCGCGCGCTCGGCGTCCGGCAGATCGCCCGTAACGGTGACGGTCTCGGTCGGATAGCGTCCGGCCTCGTAAGGGCCATGGCCCTGCAGCGTGACGGCGAAGAAGAAGAAGGGCCGGTCCAGCAGATCGGCCTGGCGCATGATTTCGCCCATCAGCGCGTCGTCGGAAGCGAACTGGCCACGCTTGTCGAGCGGCGGCAGCCGCTCTTCGGAGCGAAATTCCTCGAAGCCAAAAGCCGAATAGACGGTCTCGCGGTTCCAGAACCAGCGCTGGAAAGGATGGATGGCGCGCGCCACATAGCCTTCCGCGCGGAAAAAGGCGGCAAGCGACGGCAGGCTCTCGCGTACATATTGCTGATAGGGAATGCTGCCGTAAGGCAGGAAAGCATTGGAAAAGCCGGTCAGCGCCTCGAACTCGACATTGGCGGTCATGCCGCCAAATTCAGGCGAGAAGACATGGCCCGACTGCAGCGCCCGCATGGTCGGCATAGGGTCCGGGCTCAGCTGGAGCCTGGGCAGCCGCGTGGGATCGAAGAGCGATTCGCTCATCACCATGATCACATCGGGGCTGGTGCGGTGGGTGGTGCCGAAGGGCACCGGGCCCGGATCCATGCGGTGGATCGCCTCGGCGCTATAGCCTGATGGCGCGCTGACGCGGGCCATCGGCGCATTGAGCGCGAAAGCCATCAGGAAGCCATTGTGCCGATAGTTCTCTGTCTGATCCCACATGATCGGCACGATGCGCAGCCGGTCACGTAGCCAGAAATAATTGTGATAATCGAGAAAGGGCACAAGCGCGACCATGATCGGCAGTACCACGGCCAGCCGTTTCAGCCGCTGGCGAAGGGAAAGCACCGGAAAGCGCCGCCAACAGAGCCGCAGCGTCAGCGCAAGGCCAACGAGAAGCGCCAGAAGACCAAAGACGACGGCTGCGGCCATTAGCGGCCGGTCGCGCACCAGCACCGGCATCAGCGCCATGACCTGACGACCGAAAAGCAGATCGGCTGGATAGAGCGGATCGGAGAGAAAGAGCTGTTTCTGCCGGCTGATGAAAGCGGGCAGCAATGCCAGCGGCAGAAGCACCAGCAGACCGAGATAGCGCCGCCCGGCCAATGCATCTACGCTGAGCGCCAGCAGAATCACCAGACCGGCTGTGGCCAGGCCTGGGCGCAGCGGATCGAGCAGAAAGGCGAGCGCTTCCGTGCCGGAACGACGGGTGATCCATTCGACAGCTCCGACCAGGAGCAGAACCAGGAGCAGACTGGACAGACCGGCCCGCCCCTGCGGCAGCAGGCGACCAAGACGGCCGTGCCAAGGCAGATCGGCGGTCTCGCTCAAGGGGCCGACAGGCAGGGAGGTCGCGGTGTCGCTGCTGGCCAATGCCATCTCCGTCCTTGCGAATCGGAATAATGGGCGCCACCGGCAGCCGATCATGCCGATCGAACTCAAAAATCGACGGTCAGGACCGCCGGCAAATCCACTTCGCCTCCGCCCTCTGCGCCTTCGGGCAGATCGGACGCAGCCAGGCGCGGACGCAGAATCGCAAAGCGATGCTCCGTTCGGCAGACATGACAATCCCTACGGGTCGAACAGCGCGCGAACCTCTGGAGTTCGCAGCGGATTTCATAAAACTGTCATAAGATTGTCATCTTGAACATAGGATGAACGGGAGGCAAAGCCCGATTTCTGGCCTATCCAAAACCAAATACTCGCAACAAGCGCGCTGCTTTCTTGACAGCTCCAGGCCCTGACTTGACGATGTCGCTGGCCGCGACACATCCGTGGCAGCCAAACGAGCGATATCACATGCGTGACAGCCGAAAGAGCGGTGTCTGGGAGGGACGATGCGCAGTTCCGTTGAGATTTACACGGTGGACAGCGGCGAAACGCGCGTGATCTTCCAGACGGACCAGTTGATCGAAGCGCCCAATTTTTCGCGCGACGGGCATCATCTGATCGTCAATGGCGATGGCCGCCTTTATCGCCTGCCGCTCTCAGGGGGCGCGCTTGAGGTCATCGACACCGGCTTTGCCACCGCCTGCAACAATGATCACGGGCTTTCCCCCGACGGCCGTCTTCTGGCGATTAGCGACAAGGTCGAGCACGGCAAATCCTGTATCTATATTCTCCCGGCCGACGGCGGCACGCCGCGCCAGGTGACCACCAACCTGCCCTCCTACTGGCATGGCTGGTCGCCGGATGGAACCCGGCTTGCGTATTGCGGCATCCGCGATCAGGTCTTCGACATTTACACGATCGACATCGATGGCGGCGACGAGCTGCGCCTGACCCACGGCGAGGGCCGCAATGACGGGCCGGACTATGGCCATGACGGCGCCTGGATCTATTTCAATTCCAGCCGCAGCGGACGCATGCAGATTTGGCGTGTGCGCGCCGATGGCAGCAATGTCGAGCGGATTACCGACAGCCCCTATGGCGACTGGTTCCCTCATCCCTCGCCCGACGGGCGCCATCTGCTCGTGCTCTCCTACGATGGCGAGGTTTTCGATCATCCACGCGATCTGGATGTCCGGCTCCGGCTGATGCGGCCCGATGGCAGCGAAGCGCGGGAGCTCTTTTCGCTCTTCGGCGGCCAAGGAACGATCAATGTGCCCAACTGGGCACCTGATGGGAAAAGCTTCGCCTTCGTACGATATGAGCCAGCCTGACCGGCAAAGCGATGCTGTTGCGGAATAGCAACATATTTTTCCGCGTGCCGCTTTTTAGAGCATGCTGACTGGTCAAATACGACATGGGCGGGTAAAAGCATATCTGTTGCTCAAGCCAAACAAGGAGGCGCATCATGGACAATGCATGGCGTATCGGCCTCCCTGCCGGAGTCACCGTGACTCCGGCCCCGCGTCTGGCTTAGGGCCTTTTCACGCCGATCTCCGCGCGTCTTTCTGATCTTTCCCTTTCGTTCCGTTTCGCGGCCGGTCCGGCCGCGCCTCATCGATGTTTGGCCCCTGCCCGCTCAAGACGCACTCATGCGTTTGGCCGCCGGCATGGTCGCCGTCTTTTCGGGAGCTCGCTCTCTCATGTCCATGACCTCGCTGTTTTCCTGGTTCGAGCGCCGGCTCAACCCCTATCCTGAGACAGCGCCGAAGCAGCCGCCGAAGGGGCTTTTCGCCTTTTGCTGGCACTATACCCGGCCGGCCTGGCCCTGGCTGCTGGTGCTCGGCCTCTGCTCGATGCTGATCGCGCTGGGCGAAGTGCTGCTCTACCAGTTCCTTGGCAATATCGTGGACTGGCTGAGCCACGCCGATCCGCAGACCTTCCTGTCGAGCGAAGGGCTGCGCCTGATGCTGATGTCGGGCCTGGTGCTGATCGCCCTGCCGATCATTGGCGCCATCCATAGCCTGACCATGCATCAGGTCCTGGCCGGCAACTTCCCGATGATCGCCCGCTGGCAGATGCATCGCTTTCTACTGCGCCACTCGATGAGCTTCTTCGCCAACGAGTTCGCCGGCCGGGTCGCCACCAAGGTCATGCAGACCTCGCTGTCGATCCGCGAAGCGGTGATCAAGATCATCGACGTCTTCGTCTATGCGTCGAGCTTCTTCGTCTCCATGCTGGTGCTGGTCATCGCGGTGGATTGGCGGCTGGTGCTGCCGCTGGTCGCGTGGATCGTGATCTACATCGTCATTCTCAGCCTGTTCATTCCGCGCCTGCGCAAGCTCTCCAGCGAGCAGGCCGACGCGCGCTCGCTGATGACCGGACGGATCACCGACAGCTACACCAATATCGGCACGGTGAAGCTCTTCTCCCATGCAGGTCGCGAGGAAGCCTATGCCCAAGCCGGCATGAACGGATTTCTCGACACGGTGCACCGGCAGATGCGGCAAATTACCCTGCTCAACATCTGGGTGGACATCAACAACGCGCTCGCGCTCTTTGCCGTCGGCGCCTGCGGCATCGGCTTCTGGCTGAGCGGCTCGGTGTCGGTTGGTTCGGTGGCGGTTGCCATCGGTCTGGCCATGCGCATCAACGGCATGTCGCAGTGGATCATGTGGGAAGTCGCGGCGCTGTTCGAGGCGATCGGCACCGTTTATGATGGCATGTCGATGATGACGCGGTCCCATGAGGTCGTGGATGCCGAGGACGCCAAGCCGCTCGTGGCGACGCGCGGCGCCATTCGCTTCGACGACATCCGTTTCCACTATGGCAAGGCGGGCAAAGGGCTGATCGAAGGCTTGGCGCTCGACATTGCCGCCGGCGAGAAGATCGGACTGGTCGGGCGCTCCGGCGCCGGCAAGACGACGCTGATGAACCTGCTTCTGCGCTTCTACGATCTGGAAGGCGGGCGCATCACGGTCGACGGCCAGGATATCGCCAAGGTGACGCAGGACAGCCTGCGTCAGGCCATCGGCGTGGTGACCCAGGATACGGCGCTTCTGCACCGCTCGATCCGCGACAACATCGCCTATGGCCGTCCGGAGGCGAGCGACGCGGAGATCATCGATGCGGCCAAGCGGGCCAATGCCTGGGACTTCATCGAGGGCCTGACCGACCTGCAGGGCCGCAACGGGCTCGACGCGCATGTCGGCGAGCGCGGGGTGAAACTGTCCGGCGGCCAGCGCCAGCGTGTGGCGATCGCCCGCGTCTTCCTGAAGGACGCGCCGATCCTGATCCTGGACGAAGCCACTTCGGCGCTCGACTCGGAAGTGGAAGCCGCGATCCAGGAAAACCTCTTCGCCCTGATGCAGGGCAAGACGGTGATCGCGATCGCCCACCGCCTGTCGACGCTGACCGAGATGGACCGGCTGATCGTCCTCGACCACGGCCGGATCGTCGAGACCGGCACCCACGACGCCCTGGTCCGCCAGGCCGGCCTTTATGCCGACCTCTGGTCCCGCCAATCCGGCGGCTTCCTGACGGAAGACGACGGGACGGCCGAGGCGGCGCAGTGAGAGAAGAGACCTCCCCCGTGGGAAAGCGCGGGGGAGGTTCTTGTTCGGCCTGGCGAATGTCCAATCCCTGCCATACGCATGGCCGGCATGGTGTCATGCAGCAGCTTTCAGCAGCCAGGCATCATGATTTTTCAAGAAGACGAGCAGATGGTCGTCATAATCCTGAGTGACCGCTGAACGAACACTGGGCCGGGCCGACAGAGCGGCACGCCAACCAGCGACACGCGGCATGCCTTCGAAGATCCCGGTCGGCGAGATCCTGTCAAAAACGTCGAAGTATCGAAAGATCGGCGCGAAGACCGCATCGACAAGGCTGAACCGCTCGCCATCAAAATACGGCCCGTGACCCAACTCTGCCTCGACCCTCCGAAATTTTTCAATCAAATGATGGCGCTTCGCGGCATAGGTCTGGGCGTCTTTCGCCGTTTCGAATCCCCATAGATCCGAGAGCACAGACGAACCAAACTCCATCCACGCTCTGTGACGCGCGCGTATCAGACAATCGTCCGGGTGGAGCGGCGGGCCGAACGGCATATCCTCCACATATTCACAAATGACATTGCTTTCGAACAGCACCGTCTGCTCATCCAAATCGCGCTGCACAAGCAAGAGCGGCACCTTGCCCAAGGGCGACAGAGAAAGGAACCAGTCCGGCTTGGCCGAGAGATCGACATATTGCCGCTCAAACGGGATGCCTTTTTCCAAAAGCGCTATCGCCACTCTTTGGACATAAGGGCAAAGGTGATGGCTGATCAGGGTCAATTTCTCGTCAGACATAATCGGGCTCCCAATTAGATGCAAGTGCATCTATTTGATGGCTTGCCCAGGCAGTCAATATAGATGTATCTGCATTTATATCGATGGACCGACGAGACGCGAAAATGAAACCCTCGCCTGCCGTAACGAACGCCTGGATTTCGATCATGCGCACGCAGCAACTCCTGCTCGCCGCGATGGAACGTGCCCTCAAAGCAGAAAATCTGCCGCCGCTCGGCTGGTATGATGTGATGCTGGAACTTTCACGCGCCGAGAGTGGACGGCTACGACCTTTCGAGATCGAGGAGAGGACGTTGATGGCTCAGCACAATCTCTCTAGACTGCTCGACAGAATGGAGAAGGCGGAGCTGGTTGAGCGAGCGGTTCATGCTGAGGATGCGCGCGGCCGGTGGGTGATCCTGACAGCCAAGGGACGTGCGATGCAGGCGGCCATGTGGCGCGTTTATGCTGCGGCGTTACAGCGGCATGTGGGCGAGAAGATTGATGACGAACAGGCGAGCCAGCTCTCAGACTTGATGTCTCGGCTCACGCGCGGGCTGTGAAGACGAGTTCACGGCGTCGCTTACGTAGCACCCGTCGTTTCGCATCAATATGAATATTGTCAGCTTGCACTCACGAGTTTTGCGCTTTCCGCGCCTCACGCCGCATGCCGCGCCATCAGCTGCGCCAACACGGCCTGGGCTTCATCGCCGTCTTCCGGTTCAGCCAGGACAGGACGCTTTTGCACCGCGTGCCAGGTCATCAGCTCCATCCGGCCGTCGAAATGCTCGGCCACGGCGGTACAGCTTTCCACCCAGTCGCCCGTGTTGATGTAGCGCACACCTTCGATATCCTCGATCAGCGCGTGGTGGATATGGCCGCAGATCACGCCGTCGGCGCCGGCGCGGCGCGCGTCGTCGGCAACGGCCTTCTGGAAGGCGCCGATGAAATTGACGGCATGCTTGACTTGCAGCTTGGCCCAGGCCGAGAAGGACCAGTAGGGCAGGCCCAGCCGGCGGCGCACGGCCGAAAGGCCGATATTGATGACGATGGCCGCATCATAGGCCCAGTCGCCGAGATAGGCGAGGATGCGCGCATTGCGCACGACGACGTCGAACTCGTCGCCATGCAGCACCAGATAGCGCTTGCCATCGGCCGCCTCGTGCATATGCCGGGTCGCCACCTCGATGCCGCCGAAGTGCACGCCGGGGAAGTCGCGCAGGAACTCGTCGTGATTGCCCGGAATATAGATAATCCGCGTGCCCTTGCGCGCCTTGCGCAGAAGCTTCTGCACCACGTCATTGCAGGATTGCGGCCAGTACCAGCTGCGCTTGAGACGCCAGCCATCGACGATATCGCCGACGAGAATGATCGTCTCGGCGTCATGATGGCGCAGGAAGTCCAGAAGATAATCGGTGCGGGCGGCCTTGGAGCCCAGATGCACATCCGAGATGAACAGCGTGCGAAAGCGGCGCTCCTCGGACGGCTTGTGGATGGCCGGTTTGTCGATTGCGCGGTTGGTTTCGGCCTCGGCCATGGTCTGCACCTCGTTCTGGCTACACCCCTTGCAAGCTTGAAAACCAGACTCGTGTTTCAGGAGCATGACACGCAGCGCAACGCAGCCATGCAGCCATGAAAACGACCTGTACGATCCACGCTAATCATGCCAAAACGCGGCCCTACCAGACGATCAGAAGGGTGAGAGAGCATGAGCAGCGGCGACAAGACCATTCCTGGCGACAAGCATGTCCGCACAGCCAAGCCTTCGCCCACCAGCGGCGATCTCGACGCACAGGCGCTGTTCTTCCACCGCTATCCGCATCCGGGCAAGTTGGAGATCCAGCCGACCAAGCCGCTGGGCAACCAGCGCGATCTAGCGCTGGCCTATTCGCCGGGCGTCGCAGCCCCCTGTCTCGCCATCCGCGACGATCCGCGCACGGCGGCCGATTACACGGCCCGCGCCAATCTGGTCGCGGTGGTGTCGAATGGCTCGGCCGTGCTCGGGCTCGGCAATATCGGGCCCCTCGCCTCCAAGCCGGTGATGGAGGGCAAGGCCGTGCTCTTCAAGAAATTCGCCGGCATCGATGTCTTCGACATCGAGATCGACGCGCCGGAGATCGAGCGCATGGTCGATGTCGTCTCGGCGCTGGAGCCGACCTTCGGCGGCATCAATCTCGAGGATATCAAAGCGCCCGAATGTTTCGAGGTCGAGCGCCGCCTGCGCGAGACGATGAACATCCCGGTCTTCCACGACGATCAGCATGGCACCGCGATCATCGTTGCCGCCGCCGTGCTCAATGGGCTGGAGCTGGCGGGCAAGAAGATCGAAGACGCGAAGATCGTCACGTCAGGCGCGGGCGCAGCCGCGCTTGCCTGCCTCAACCTCCTGGTCAATCTCGGGGTCAAGCGCGAGAACATCTGGGTGCACGACCTCGAAGGCCTGGTTTATGAAGGCCGCGAAGTGCTGATGGATCCTTGGAAGTCGGTCTATGAGCAGAAGAGCGACAAGCGCACGCTGGCCGATTCCATTGGCGGCGCCGATGTCTTCCTTGGGCTTTCGGCCGCCGGCGTGCTGAAGCCGGAGCTTCTGGTGCAGATGGCCGAGCGGCCGCTGATCATGGCGCTTGCCAATCCGACGCCGGAGATCATGCCGGAGCTGGCGCGCGCCGCGCGCCCGGACGCGATGATCTGCACGGGCCGGTCGGACTTCCCCAACCAGGTCAACAACGTCCTTTGCTTCCCCTATATCTTCCGCGGCGCGCTGGATTGCGGCGCCTCGACCATCAATGAAGAAATGAAGATGGCGGCGGTCCGGGCGATCGCAGGCCTGGCGCGCGAAGAGCCGTCCGATGTCGCTGCCCGTGCCTATAGCGGGGAAACGCCGATCTTTGGACCGGACTACCTGATCCCCTCGCCTTTCGACCAGCGCCTGATCCTGCGCATCGCGCCGGCGGTCGCCCGCGCCGCTGCCGAAAGCGGCGTCGCCACGCGGCCCATCGCCGATTTCGACGCCTATCTCGACCAGCTCAACCGCTTCGTCTTCCGCTCCGGCTTCATCATGAAGCCGATCTTCACCGAGGCAAAGGATGCGCCAAAGAATCGCGTGATCTTCGCAGAAGGCGAGGATGAGCGCGTGCTGCGCGCGGCGCAGGTCCTGCTGGAAGAAGGCACGGCGCGTCCAATCCTGATCGGCCGTCCGCAGATCATCGAGAACCGGCTGAAGCGCTACGGCCTGCGCATTCGTCCGGAGACCGATTTCGAAGTGATCAACCCGGAAAGCGACAGCCGCTTCCGTGACTATGTCGACGATTATTTCGCGCTCGTCGGTCGCCTCGGCGTCATCCCGGAAGCCGCGCGGACGATCGTGCGCACGAACCAGACCGTCATCGGCGCGCTCTCGGTCAAGCGCGGCGAGGCCGATGCGCTGATCTGCGGTGTCGAAGGCCGCTACAACAAGCACCTGCGCGATGTCTCGCAGATCATCGGCAAGCGCGACGGCGTCCTGGACTTCTCCGCCCTCAGCCTGCTGATCCTGCAGCGCGGCGCGATCTTCCTCACCGACACCTTCGTCACCTTCAATCCAAGCTCTGAAGAAATCGCGCAGAAGACGGTGATGGCGGCCCAGGCCATCCGCCGCTTCGGCATCACCCCGCGTGCAGCACTCGTCTCGCATTCGAATTTCGGCTCGCGCGAATCCGAGAGCGCCTCGAAGATGCGCAGGGCGCTCGAAATCCTGCGCGAGATCGCGCCCGATCTCGAAGTGGATGGCGAAATGCACGGCGACTCGGCGATTTCGGAAGTTTTGCGCCGACGTGTCATGCCCGACAGCACGCTGACGGGCGAAGCCAACTTGCTGGTCTTCCCGAACCTCGACGCCGCCAACATCACACTCGGCGTGGTGAAGAGCATGATGGACGGCCTGCATGTCGGGCCGATGCTGCTGGGTTCGGCCCAGCCTGCCCATATTCTCTCGCCGTCCGTGACCTCGCGCGGCGTGGTCAACATGGCAGCGCTGGCCGTCGTCGAAGCGACGCATCCGGTTTAACGGGAACCGCCGCGCGGTGGCGTCGCTGCCGCGCGTCCGGCTCGGGCTTGTCCGGAGCATCTGCAAATGGGCGATTTAATCAAATACAGGCGATCCTAGGGACACACCCGAGGACGACGATAATGTGGCGGAAAGCAGACCTTTGCGTCAGCCCTGCCGTTCCAGCCGCCGCATCTGAAAACCGGTCTTGGTCTGTGAAAAGCCGGCGCGCACGCGCAGGCTCCAGACATTAAGCTTCTCCTGCATCTGCCCGATATCCTTCTGAAAGCGCGATTTACGGCCAGCGCACAAGAGGCGGCATGGAGGACAGAATGCTGTCGACATTGCCGCCGGTCTTCAGCCCGAAGATCGTGCCACGGTCATAGAGCAGGTTGAATTCGACATAGCGGCCGCGGCGGATCAATTGCTCCTCGCGGTCACCATCCGTCCAAGGCGTCTCGACATTGGCACGCACCAGATCGCAATAGATCGCGCGGAAGCTCTCGCCGACGGCGCGGGTAAAGGCGAAATCCGCCGCCCAACCGCCAACCTCTTCAGACGAATGCAGCCAGTCATAGAAGATGCCGCCGGTGCCGCGCGGCTCGTTGCGGTGCTTGAGGAAGAAATAGTCGTCGCACCATTCCTTGAAGCGCATGTGATCGGCCACGGCATGGGCATCGCAGGCCGCCTTCAGCGCCGCGTGAAAGCGTTGCGTGTCGATGTCGTCCTGTCTGCGCCGACGATCGAGAACGGGCGTCAGATCAGCGCCGCCGCCGAACCACCGGCTGGTGGTCACCACCATGCGCGTGTTCATGTGCACGGCGGGCACGTTAGGATTGACGGGGTGGGCAATCAGCGAGATGCCTGAGGCCCAGAAGGCCGGATTTTCCGAGGCACCGGGGATCTGCGCCCGAAATTCCGGTGAAAACTCGCCGTGGACGGTCGAGGTGTGCACGCCGACCTTCTCGAAGACCCGGCCTGACAGCATCGACATCACGCCGCCACCACCCGCGCCGCCGTCGCGTGCCCAGGGCGTCCGCACGAAGCGGCCGGGCGCGTCAGTGCCGGCGTGATGCGCCTCTTCCAAGGCTTCGAAATCGGCGCAGATGCGGTCGCGCAAGGTCTGGAACCACGCTTCGGCAGCCGCCTTCTTCTCTTCGATATCGGCGGGCAGGCCTTGCGGCAGGTTCGGTCGGTCCATGCTCGTCTCCTCATGCGCCACCGGCATTGCCTGCACTGGGTCGTCAGCTTCTGAAGGCTTGTTCTCGGCCTTGTCCTTACCCTGCCTTCCCTCGCCTGCGAAGCCCTTTTGCAAGAGGCCTTTCGGTGTCATAGTCCGTAATGACAGGTATTTTTTCCTGAAATCACCGCACTGGACTCGCCAAACGTCATCTAAATCCCTATCTTCTGTCGATGAAAGCGACCATTTCAAAAGCGAAGGCCCGTACGGGCTGGATCGGCACGAGAGAGCTCTCGATGAAGGACAAGGCGAGACTGTCCACAGGCCGCCCGCCGCTGGACGGGCTGAAGCGGCAGATCGCGCGCGGCCGTGCCGAGACAGGCACGGGTGATGCGCCGGCGCGCCGCAAGGTCGACAGCTTCATTCGCGAGACCTTCCTGCTGCGGCGCGAGGCTGCGCGGGAAAAGGCGCGGGAGTGGTTCGAGACGTGGCCCAAGGCCGCCTATTGGACCGAAGTGGAAAGCTGGCGCATGCTGGATGGCGACCAGATCGAGTTCACCATGCGTCGTCTGCCAACGGCCGATTGAGCGTCGGCTCGGCTCGATCGATCGTCGCACCGTTGCAGTTTCAAAGCCGCTGAAATAAGCTGACCCCGTTGTGAGGAAACGAACGGAAGGCAGGCGGTATGTCGAAAGACGTGTCGACAGCCGGGCCATGGTCGCTGGGGCCTTTAGGATCCCTGCAGCCACAGCGTCCCCGTCGCCCCCTGCCGAGCCGGAATGGAAACGCATGGCTCACTGCGTTTGTCCTGGTTTCGCTCGCGCTCCATCTGCTTTTTCTGCCAATCCTGCTCCGGCCTTTGCCGAAGCCGCCAGCCCCAGCCGATGAAGGCCTCTCTGTCGACGTGGTGACGCTGCCCGAGCGCCCGCCGCAACCAAGCTCCATGCCGCCTTCCGACACACAGACAACCGTGAGCGGGACTGAGAGCGCCGGGATCGAGATGCGCGTGCGCGAAGCACAAGACGCGACGTCGAAAAACGGGGAAGTGCCAGACGCAGCCCCACCGCCGCCTTCTCCTCAAGCACCCGCTCCAACATCCGCCAGCCCGCCGCCTGTGCCGGCTGGCGAGGATCAAGCCGGCAGCAAGCTGCCTGATCTCCCGCCGGCAAAGCGGCTGTTTTCCGAAACGATCCTCAAGGATCCGCGCAGCCATGGTGCGGTGAAAGCCCTGCGCGCCCTGGCACCGGACGACCGGATCGAACAGCTCTGCAACATCGAGGCCATGGAGCAGATCCATCGGCTCCGGCCAAGTCGGCGGCCCGACTTCATCATCGCCTATGCAATCAAGCCGCCGGCGCTGTCGGGCGCGGTTTTCACCGCCGATGGCGCGGCCTTTCATGATCGCAAGCACTGGGTCCGCATGCGCTATCGCTGCGGCGTCTCGCCGGACCATGCCAAGGTCACCCAGTTCGCCTTCGCCATCGGCGAGGATATCGCTGCCGATCAGTGGAGCAGCTATTCCCTGCCGACGGAGGACGGCGCCTCGGATTGACGGCATGACAGCCGGGCCACCGCACGTCTTGTTCGAACACTCCTGCCGGGCAAGGCATCAATCGCGCCAGACGACCTGCCGCATTGCTTCGCCGGCGATCATGGCGGCGGAAACCGCAACATTGAGCGAGCGCTGGCCCGGCTGCATGGGAATGAGAATGCGTGCATCGGCACCCTCATGCACGGCCTCAGGCACGCCGGCGCTTTCCCGGCCGAAGAGCAGGATGTCGCCATCGCGAAAGGCAAAGCGCGTATAGGGCACGGCCGCCTTGGTGGACGCCAGCACCAGCCGCCGGCCTTCGGAGCGCCGCCAATCCTCGAAATGCGCAAAGGTGACATGGCGCGTCAGCGTCGCGGCGGCAATATAGTCAAGGCCCGCACGCTTGAGGTTGCGATCGGAGGTATCGAAACCGGCTGGCTCGATGATATCGACGGACAGGCCGAGACAGGCTGCCAGCCGCAGAATCGTGCCGGTATTGCCGGCGATGTCGGGCTGGTAGAGGGCGATGCGCAGACGGGTCATGAATGGGAAAGGCAGCTTCTGTCAATGTGTTCGGGCAGACGACTGATGGAAAGCATCAGCAGACGATCAGATCGCCGCGCTACGCAAAAGCAAGTGGATCCACGTACATCACCACCGGCGAGCCGACGCCGCCGCTCATCCGTGCCTCATCGATACGTTGAGCGCATTTGTAGCCATACTGGTCTCGGCACACCAGATGCCGCGGCAACGGGAGGCGGCTTTACTTGAGGCGGCCGCCCCTTTCCAAACTGGCCAAACACGGCCTTACCCAGACATCCTGCGGGCCGACACGTATATCGGCCCGAAGGTCACTCAGCCGTTGACGACAAGTCGCTTTTCATCGCGGCCGCCCTTCATCCGCTCGGCGAGCAGGAAGGCCAGTTCGAGCGCCTGGTCAGCGTTCAGACGCGGGTCGCAATGGGTGTGGTAGCGGTCGGCGAGATCGGCTCCGGAGAGCGCGCGGGCGCCGCCGGTGCATTCGGTCACGTCCTTGCCGGTCATCTCGATATGAATGCCGCCGGGATGCGTGCCTTCCGAGCGATGGATCTGGAAGAAGCTTTCGACTTCGTTCAGGATCCGCTCGAAGGGGCGCGTCTTGTAGCTGTTCAGCGTGATCGTGTTGCCGTGCATCGGATCGCAGGACCAGACGACCTTCTTGCCTTCCCGCTCGACCGCGCGGATCAGGCGCGGCAGATGGTCGGCCACCTTGTCATGGCCGAAGCGGCAGATCAGCGTAAGCCGACCAGCCTCGTTGGTCGGGTTCAGAAGGTCGATCAGCTCCAGCAGGCCGTCGGCGGTCAGCGAAGGGCCGCATTTCAGGCCGATCGGGTTCTTGATCCCGCGGCAATATTCCACGTGGGCGTGATCGGCCTGGCGGGTGCGGTCGCCGATCCAGATCATGTGGCCCGAGGTGGCGTACCAGTCGCCCGAGGTCGAATCCACACGCGTCAGCGCCTGCTCATAGCCGAGCAGCAGCGCCTCATGGCTGGTGAAGAAATCGGTTTCGCGTAGGCTCGAATTGTTGTCCGAGGTGATGCCGATGGCCTTCATGAAGTCCATGGTTTCGGAAATCCGGTCGGCCAGCTTGCGGTAGCGCTCGGCCTGCGGGCTATCCTTGACGAAGCCGAGCATCCACTGATGCACGTTCTCCAGATTGGCATAGCCGCCCATGGCGAAAGCGCGCAACAGGTTCAGCGTTGCAGCCGACTGGCGATAGGCCATCAGCTGGCGCTCCGGATTGGCAATCCGGGCCTCAGGCGTGAACTCGATGCCATTGATGATGTCGCCGCGATAGCTGGGAAGCTCGATATCGCCCTGCCGCTCGATATTGGACGAGCGCGGCTTGGCGAACTGGCCGGCAATGCGGCCGACCTTAACCACAGGCTGCTGGGCGCCGAAGGTCAGCACCACGGCCATTTGCAGGAAGGCGCGGAAGAAATCGCGGATCGTATCGGCGCCATGTTCGGCGAAGCTTTCGGCGCAATCGCCGCCCTGCAGCAGGAAACCATGGCCCTCGGACACCTGGGCCAGCGCCTTTTTCAGGCGGCGTGCCTCGCCGGCAAAGACGAGCGGCGGGAAGCTTGCCAGCTGAGCCTCAGTCGCCTCCAAAGCGGCAGCGTCCGGAAAGTCCGGAACCTGCTGGATCGGCTTGTTACGCCAGCTTGTCGGGGTCCAGGTCTGTGCCATTGCTCTAACCATTCGTTCGGGGATCGTGCGGCGATCCCGGTCGTTTTCAAGTGGGCGGCTTATAAACCTTAACGGCGCTTTTGCCTAGAGCGCACAGGCGCCTGATCAACCCCCAAGCTCAGGGGCCGATCTCTCCTGTGAAGTGGGCGTCGGCTGATCGGCGTCGCAGCCGAGGATCGCAGAGAGGAGGCCGGGAAAAGCCCGTTGAAGCGAAGCCTGTGGAATCGAGATCATCCGTCCGGAGCGCAGATCGAATATGTCGAATTTCGATCAGACGAACCTGGCATCCCTGCCTGCATTCTCGTGACGCTGGCTTTGCGCGCCGGCCGCATTGGCACCGGCCTCTTCGCCAAGGCCTTCGACTCGCAAACCCTCGAAACGATGCGCCTGCGCTCGGAAGAGACCTGCCAGCCGCTCCAGAACCAGGCGCACCTCCGGCCGGCGGCGTTCGTCATCATGGGCGACGAGATGAACGGCGTGATCCAGATCGTGGATCGGCTCGCCGATCCGCTCCAAATCCGGCAGGCCATCGCCCAGGAAGACCGGTAGAACACCGATTCCGGCGCCCGCGCGGATCAGCCGGCAGAGCATGTCGGGCGTCGTCGTCCAGGTGAAGATCTGGCCTTCATGGTGGCGAAAGACCCAGCTGTCAGCGGGCGTGCGCGCCGCTTCCGTGCCGATCGAGACGAAGCGTGAAGGCCCATTACGATCCCGGTCATGGCGACCATAGAGCGCATAACGCATCAGCCCCAGCCGGCGCACCGCCACATTGCCCGCAACGGGTGGCGCAGGCAGAAGCGTGATGTCGATGGCGCGATAGGCGAGATCGATGCCCTCATGGGCGGAGCGACAGCACAGGCGAAATTCTTCAGTCGCACCACGCAAGGTCTCGACATGGTCAGCCATGAAGCGCGCCAGCCAGCCATCGGCGGCAAGCGTCACGATCGGCGTGGAAAACGCCTCCTGCCGCCAGCTCTCAATGCGCTCGGCCGCCGCCTGCATGGCGGCAACGTGGGAGAGAAGCGCCTCGCCATCCGGCGCCAGCCGATATCCCTGCTGGCTGCGCTGAAAGAGCGTCCGGCCCAGAGCCCGCTCCAGAGCCAGCATTCGCCGGCCGATCGTGGGCGCGCTCAGTCCCGTGCGCTGCGCGGCAAGCGACAGGGCGCCCTCGCGGGCCACCGCCAGAAACAGGCGGAAATCGTCCCAGCCGGCCGGCTCGCGCTCACCGCGATGCCCGAAGGCAGGGTCGCCTGTTGGGGTCTCCCCCGGCCCTCCCATCTGCATGCCCCTCTTGTCGCTCATCGCGCCCGTCATCCGACCCCAAACAGCGGTGGCAAAGCCGCCGAACCTCACGAGCATTATAACCGGTTTCGAGAGCTTGGCAGTGCTTCACGGATGAAAGGGGGCTTTCATCGGCTGGTCTACGCCTGAGCGCGCCAAGGGCTTAGCTAGGAGATCAGGCATTGAACGAGGACACCGCCATGCGTGACCAGATTCCCCTTAGTCTTCCCCTGCCCGGCCACACCCTGACACGTCCTGACCTGCGCGACCCGCTCGATCGCGAGGCGTGGCAAGGCCTGCTTTGGCTGATCGAGCTGCCGTTGCGGCTGAAGGCCTGGCAGTCAGCCCGCGCGCGCCGGGGCGAAACGCCCGACGGGCGCGGGAGCCGAGCGTCCTATACCCGCGCGCCGTTCTTCAGCCGGTAGCTCGGGCTATACATGGTCACCAGCTCTTCCGCCGCCGTTGGATGCACGGCCATGGTGCGGTCGAAATCGGCCTTGGTGACACCGGCTTTCAGCGAGATGCCGAGGAGCTGGGCCATCTCGCCGGCCGCATGGCCGAGCACATGGGCGCCCACCACCTTGTTGTCGGCGGCGTTGACCAAGAGCTTCATGATCATCTTCTCGGTGCGACCCGACAATGTTGCCCGCATCGGCCGGAATTCGGCGCGATAGACCTCCACATCCTCGAAGCACTGGCCGGCCTCCTCTTCCGTCAGGCCCACGGTGCCGATCTCCGGCTGGGAGAAGACGGCGGTGGCGATCAGGTCATGATCGGGCGAGGTCGGGTTGTTCTTGTACTCGGTCTCGATGAAGCACATGGCCTCGTGGATCGCGACCGGCGTCAGCTGCACGCGGTTGGTAACGTCGCCCAACGCGTAGACACCCGGCGCGCTGGTGCGCGAGAAGGCATCGACGATGATGGCGCCTTTCTCGTCCACCTTCACACCGGCGGCCTCCAGACCAAGCCCCTTTGTGTTGGGCACGCGGCCAATCGCTTCCAACACCTGCTCCACCTGCAGCGTGCCGTTGTTGCGCGTCTCGACCTTCAAAAGGTCGCCCGCGCCGCGTGCTACGGCCGTGATCACGTCGCCGCAGAGGATGCGGATGCCCTTGGCTTCCATCTCCCGATGCAGGCCCTGACGCATGTCCTGGTCGAAGCGCGACAGGATCTCGCGTCCACGATAGATCAGCGTAACCGCCACGCCGAGCCCCTGGAGAATATTGGCGAACTCCACCGCAATATAGCCACCGCCCTCGATCAGCACCGATTTCGGCAGAGCCGGCAGGTCGAACACCTCGTTGGAGGTGATGCAGAGCTCATGGCCGGGCAAATCGCCATGCGGGGTCGGATGGCCGCCGACGGCAATGACGATGCGCTCGGCCGTCACCGTGCGGCCATCGGAGAGCAGCTTGATCGTGTTGGGGCCGACGAGTTCGGCGCGGCTGGCGATCAGCTCGGCACCGGCATTGGTCAGCCCCTTCTGGTAGAGCCCCTCCAGCCGGGTGATTTCGGCCTCCTTGGCCGCCACGAGCTTGGTCCAGTCAAAGCCGATCTCCCCGACGCTCCAGCCAAAGCCCGCCGCGTCCTCGAAGTCCTTGGAGAATTGCGAGGCGTAGACATAGAGCTTCTTCGGCACGCAGCCGCGGATCACACAGGTGCCGCCGAAGCGGAACTCTTCCGCGATGGCCACCTTCTTGCCAAGCGATGCGGCGAGCCGCGCGCTGCGCACGCCGCCGGAACCGCCGCCGATGACGAAGAGATCATAGTCGTAGGATGGCATGGAAAGCTCCCGGATGGGGTCTAAAGAATAGGGACAGCCGGCAAGAAGCCGGCCTGCAGCACTGGGACGGTCTTAGACGAAGTCACGTGCGCCCGAAATCGATTCGGCGGACTGCCCGACAAATTTCATCTCGTCCGGCCAGCGTCAGGAAGAAGATGTGGTTGCCTTGGCGCCAAAAGAAAAGCCCGGCATCCTCCAAAGAGGCCGGGCTTTGTAGAAATTCGGTGCCGTAAGGCCAGTCAGGCGATCAGGGCTTGGCGGCGGCAGCCGGCGGCGTCAGCGTCTTGTCCAGCGCCTTGCTCGTCTCTGTCTGCAGGTCGCGCGAGACGCCGGCAGCCCAGATGTCGGCAGCCTTCAGCATTTCGCGGGTGGCGATCGGGCCGTCGTTCAACAGCTTCTTGCCGGCAGCGGAATTGTAGAAGGTGGCAATGGCGTTCAGCTCGTCGACGCTGAAGGTCTTGGCATAGATGGTCGCGGCTTCGCGCTCAAGATCGGCGCGGCGGGCAGCCAGCGCGATCGCCTTCTCATCGACGGTCTTGTTGATCAGCGATTCGTAGTTCGGCGAGGACTGGATCAGGCTGGTCTTCAGCCGTTCGGCGAGATTGGGCAGGATATTGTCAAAATTATTGGTCGCGCCGATGGCTGCGATCGCGGCGCGGGCAGCCTTCAGCTGCTCATCCGTCACGTCCTGGGCACGGGCGCCGGCGCTGAGCGCGGTGGTCAGAACGAGCGCGGCAGCCAGAACGCGGCCGTGGCGTGCGAAGGAAATCATGAATGGAACTCCTGTCTGTTGACGAGTGGCCGGTTCATCATGCGCCCTGGCCGCTCCTGTCTTGATAGATGTGGTTCTCGACCGGATCCTCGGCCCAGCGTCACGCGGCCTTGGCGTCGAAACGCGGGCCGTCAGACACGCTATGCCGGAACCGCGCCCGCTAAGGCGTCATCACCCGCGCCCCGTCCGGACCCGCAATGACGGCCAGCGAAGCGATACCGATGAAAAGCCCGTGCTCGACCACGCCCGGAATGCGATACAGCGCGTCGGATAGCGCCTCTGCATCAGGAATACGGCCAAAAGATGCGTCGAGAATGAGATGTCCGCCATCGGTGGTATAGGCACCGTCGCCGGTGGACCGCAAGGCGATCTCCCCTGAAAGACCGCAGCGCGCGGCGGCCTTCTCGATGGCGATCCGCGTTGCCGTGAGCCCAAAGAGATTGACCTCGATCGGCAGCTTGAAGGCACCGAGCGTATCGACGACCTTGCTCTCGTCGGCAATCACGATCATGCGCGCGGAGGCGGTGGCGACGATCTTCTCGCGCAGAAGCGCGCCGCCGCCGCCCTTGATCAGCCGAAGGCGAGCATCCAGCTCGTCAGCCCCGTCGATGGTCAGGTCCAGTTCCGGCAGCTCATCGAGCGAGCGCAGGGGAATGCCGAGTTCGACGCAGAGCCTTGCCGTCCGCTCGGAAGTGGGAACGCCGAGCACGGATAGCCCCGCCTCGACCTTCTCCGCCAGGAGCCGGACGAATTCCTCAGCCGTCGAGCCTGTCCCGATTCCAAGGCGCATGCCATCTTCGACATGGGCCAGAGCGGCTTCGGCCGCTTTGATCTTCATCTGACGGGCGTCCATGCGCCGTCTTCTCCCTTAACAACATGCCGCTCAGGGTCGTCTGCCCCCTAGCCTCGCGAACATGCGATAAAACACAGATACGAAGCCTGGCAAGCCCGAGGGCGGAAATCATCCACCTCTTGAACCAAAACCCGTCGCCTTGCCACAAGCCGACAGGCTGAGCCGGGCTGAAGGTTTACACGGCGGCTTGCCCAAGCGAAAGAGCCAATCGCCGCCCTCGCCCGCCTCGGCGATGGGCGGCGCGGCGGTTGCGGCCAATCCCCCGCGCGTATCGCCATTGCCAGCCGGCTCCCGATCTCCTACAGCCGTGGCAACAGCCGGCGCGTGCCGCCGCCTCTTCGTTCCAGGAGCCCGCCGATGCCCGCCGAAACCGCCTCCGCCGCGCCCAGCAACACCGCCACCGGCACTGATCCGCGTGCCCCCGCGCTCGTCGTCTTCGATCTCGATGGCACGCTGATCGACACGGCGCACGATCTGGTCGACAGTCTCAACCATGCGGTCACCCAGGCCGGTCTCGAACCCGTCAGCTACGAGGACCTGACCTTCCTCGTGGGCAGCGGCGCGAAAGCCATGATCGAGCGCACCTTCGCCTTGCGGGAGCGCCCGCTCTCGGACGAGGATCTCGCCTGGCAGATGGCGGAATTCGTAGCCCACTACCACGCCAACATGCCCGGCGCCTCCAAGCCTTATGACGGGCTGATCGAGGCGCTGGACCGGCTGGAGACCGAGGGCTATGCCTTTGCCGTCTGCACCAACAAGATGGAAAAGCTCGCCAGGACATTGCTTTCGACGCTGAAGCTCGACCATCGCTTCAAGGCGATTACCGGCGGCGATACCTTCGACGTGCGCAAGCCCCATGCCGAACATCTGCTTGGCACGATCCGGCTGGCCGGCGGCGATCCGGCGCGCGCCATCATGGTGGGCGACAGCCTGAACGACATCCTCGCTGCCCGCAACGCCAAGATCCCCGTCATCGCCGTCCCGTTCGGCTATTCCGACGTGCCGATCGAAACGCTGAAACCCGATGTGATCATCAAGAGCTATGACCGGCTGACAGGCGACATGGTCGACGGGCTGATCGGGAACTAAGCTTCTGACTTTGCGCGGCTGATCTTCCAACCAGCGGCTGCTTGGACCGCGCGCTTGAAGGCTTCGCGCATTCAGACTAAGCTCCATGCGGAAGAAGCTTGGGAGAGCCATGATGAAAACGACCCTGATCGACGTCACCCACCCGATCACGCATCAGGATATCGCTCTTCATGGCTCATGCCTCCTTTCAGGCGCGGAAGGATCCGCCGCCTCATAAATCTCATAGTCATACCAGGCGTTTCAGCGATGCGGGGGCGCGCAACGCGCGCCTGCGCCGGTTGCTCGGCTATTACCGACCGCACATCCCGCTTCTGGCGGCCGATCTGGCGGCGGCTGGTCTGCTTGCCGCCTGCACCATCTACGTCCCTCTTGGGATCAGCCACCTCGTGCATGAGATCGGCGCCGGGCCGGAGGCTCATGAGCGGCTGATCGCGCCTGCAGCCATACTCCTGGCGGCGCTCGGCCTGCAATTGGCAGCCCAGTTCTTCGTCGATCACTGGGGCCATGTCATGGGCGCACGGATCGAAGCCGATGTGCGCCGCCATGTGTTCGATCATTGCCAGCAACTGCCGTTCAGCTTTCATGATCGCACCCGAACAGGCCAGTTGATGAGCCGGATGACCAGCGACCCGCTCTGGCTCGGCGAACTCTTCCATCATGGCCCCGAAGACCTGTTTATCGGCGCCTTGAAATATGGCGGTGCCATCACGGTGCTGTTCCTGCTCGATCCGGTCATCGCCTGGAGTGTGCTGGCGATCACACCCTTCGCCATTGCCTCCGCTCTGCATTTCAACCGCGCCATGAACCGCGCGATCGCCCGCAGCAAGCAGGAGATCGGCGCCATCAACGACAGAATCGAAGACACGCTCTCCGGCATTCGCGTGGTGCAGGCTTTCGCGCAGGAACAGCGCGAGCGACAGCGCTTCGAGGCGCTTAACCTCCGCTTCCTTGCCAGCCGGGCCGACAGCTATCGCAGCGAAGCCTGGTTCTCTCTCTGCATGGATGGATTGGCGCAGCTCATCACCGCGCTCGTGCTGCTTATCGGCACGCTTCACATTCTCTCGGAGCGCCTGACGGCGGCAGACCTGCTGACCCTCGTCCTGACCGTGGGTATCCTGGTCGATCCGGTCAAACGCCTCGCCAATGTGATCCGCCTTTGGCAGGAGGGCTATACCGGTTTCGTTAGGGCCATGGAGATCCTGGAGATCGTTCCGGACCTTCAGGAGCGCGCGCATGCCCTGCCGCTGTCCGTGACGAAGGGCGAGATTACCTTCGATCGCGTGCGCTTCGGCTATGAGGGCAAAAGCGATATCATAGGCGGCCTATCCTTCGCTCTCGAGGGTGGTGATTTCGTTGCGCTGGTCGGGGCCTCAGGGGTCGGAAAAAGCACGCTCTGCGCGCTGATCGCCCGGTTCTACGATCTTCGCTCCGGCACGATCCGCATCGACGGAACGGATATCAGCACCGTCACGCTGGCCTCACTGCGGGAAGCGGTCGGCTTCGTTCAGCAGGACACCTATCTCTTCGCTGGAACGATTGCCGAAAACCTGCGCTATGGCCGGCCCAATGCAAGCATGGCGGAGATTGAAGCGGCCGCGCGCGCCGCGCAGGCTGAAGGGTTCATCCATGCCCTGCCGCGCGGCTATGAAACTGAAGTCGGCCCGCGTGGCGTCACCTTGTCCGGGGGCCAGCGCCAGCGACTGGCGATCGCCCGGCTCTTCCTGAAAAACCCGCCGATCCTCATTTTCGACGAGGCGACGAGCGCACTCGACAATGACAGCGAGCGGGCAGTGCAGGATGCGCTCATGGCGCTTTCGAAAGGCCGCACCACCCTCGTCATCGCTCATCGTCTGTCAACGATCCGGCGCGCCGACCGGATCCTCGTGCTGACCGAGGACGGCCTTGTCGAAGACGGTACGCACGACAGGCTGATGGCGGCGAGCGGCGCCTATGCCAAGCTGCACGGCAGCGGTGCGGAAGCATGAAGCGCACGATTGTGGGAAGGCTGACCGACAGGGTCGGGCTCGCGCTTGTCCTCAGTCTTACGTGATCGCTGACATCACCGACCGAAACAAAGCCGAGGCTGGCGGGCGCATATGTCCGCCAGCCTCACCCATCGCACAGAGATGCGAAAGCGCTTTCGCCTTCGTTCATAAGCCGCTGAAGCGACTCGCGTTCAAAGATATGCGCATTTGCAATTGGACGCGCTGGCTGCCTTGGGCGGACGACGCTCCGTCTTTCGATCACTGCAGCGCGGCCGCCTTCTCCTGGCTGGGGGGAAAGGCCGGATCGGTCTTCTCACCGCGCAGCAATTGCAGGGCGGATTGCAGCTGCACGTCGTCCTTGGCCTCTGGCGGCACATAGGCGGACGAGCCGGAGCCGGACTCGGTTTCGCTCTGGCCCTGGATATGGCCGCGCAGGCGGGATTCGCTCTGCGCTTCGACACGGCCCTGCAGTTCCGGCGGAAGCGGCTGCTCGACGGTGATGTCGGGCGCGATTCCCGTGCCCTGGATCGACGTGCCCGACGGAGTGTAATAAAGCGCCGTCGTCAGACGCAGGGTGCCCGCCTTGCCCATGGGAAGGATCGTCTGGACGGACCCCTTGCCGAAGGAGCGCGTACCCAGGATCGTCGCGCGCTTGAGATCCTGCAGCGCGCCGGCGACGATTTCGGCCGCCGAGGCCGAACCGCCATTGACCAGCACGATCACCGGCTTGTGGTCCGTCAGGTCGCCTGATGTCGCGTTGTAGCGTCGCGCTTCATCCTTGTTTCGGCCGCGTAGCGACACGATCTCGCCGCGATCGAGAAAGGCGTCGGAGACGCTGACCGCCTGAGCCACCAACCCGCCTGGGTTGAGGCGCAGGTCGAGCACGTAGCCCTTCAGCCTGTCGGCCGGCACTTCGTTTCTGATCTTGGCGATGGCGCGCTCCAGGCCGTCATAGGTCTTCTCGGTGAATGAGATGATTCTGATATAGCCGACATCGCCCTCGACCCGTGATTTTACCGCTTGCACGCTGATCGTATCGCGCACGATCGTCAGCTTGATCGGCTTGTCGGCACCCTTGCGGATCAGCGTCAGCCTGACCGGCGTGTTGACGGGTCCGCGCATCTTGGCCACGGCATCCTCAAGCGCCAGACCGCGCACGGAATGCCCGTCGATTTCCGAAATCACGTCGCCGGCCAGCACGCCCGCTTTCGCGCCCGGCGTGTCGTCGATGGGGGAGACGACCTTGATGAGCTTGCCTTCCGTCGCGACCTGCAGCCCCAGGCCACCGAACTCGCCGTGGATCTGGCTCATCGCCTCCTCGGCGTCATGCGCATTCATGTAGGAGGAATGCGGATCGAGCGAGGAGAGCATGCCATTGATGGCTTTCTCGATCAGATCGCCCTCTTTCTGCGGCGTGACATAATTGCGCTCGACCTGCTCCAGAACGTCGCCAAAGACGGAAAGCTCCTTGTACGTGGCGCTGCTGGCGGCTTTTGCCGGCGCCATGACGGACGAAAACAACGCAACCGCCGTCGCGCCGATGACGGCGCCGGCGACGAGAGGAGAAATCACACGTCTCATGCAGCACATCCCCGGCCTAAAAATCAGCCGTCTGAAATTGGCGCGACGCCAGGCAGGCGTCTCGGTCAAGCCTGGCAGCGTGCGGTCAAGGACGGACTCTACCATCCGGATCACCGCGGGGGTCTTCTATCATGGGCGCAGCTGCTTTGTCTGCAACCTCGCCGATTTCAGGACGCACGGCGCTTTGCGCCATCTCGTCGCACTGCCGGGTCAGAAACCAGCCGATCATGCCCACGAGCGCGCGTGCCACGCCGGAATCTGCCAGCGTTCCTCGCCGCGCCGCATTGTGGATCACCCCATCCAGCGCATCGGAGAGGGCGAGGGCGGCCGTGCGATCGGACGTACCGCGGTAGCGGACCAACATGGCCTCGAAGCCGGCGAGATAAGCGCGCTCGAAAGTGCTTTCCGGATCGCGCAAGTCCTCTGATACCGGCGCCTCGTCGAGCAATACCTTGTGCAGGCCGGGATACTTGAGATGGGCGGCGATCATGTCCTGCGCCAGACGCGCAGCGAATTCATCCGGCGCCACGCCATCGCTTCCCGCCAGTTGCAGTGCCGCCATGCAGTCCTCAAGGTGTTGGCGGCGGATCGCATCCACCAGCGACAGCTTGTCCGGAAAATATTGGTAAAGCGAGCCGATGCTCACCCCGGCCAGCTCGGCGACACGATTGGTGGTGAAACCCGTCCATCCCTCCAGGCTTAAAATACGAGCACCGGCCTCGAGAATCACATCGACTGTCGCGCGCGAACGGGCCTGGCGTGGGACCTTGCGCATGGTGACCTGCCCCTTGGCAATGCGAGTGGACATCAGGCGCCTCCGGCGGGATTTCTTGACGTGTTCATCGCTCGTTCGGCAGCCGGAGCCCGACCATGACCATCGCCTTCCTCGAACGTCTCTACCGCTACCACAGCTGGGCCAACAAGGCCCTCCTCGATGCCCTGATTGTATTGCCCCAGAGCGGCCATGACGAGGTGCGCACGACCGGGCTGAAACTAATGCGCCATATCGAAATCGTCGGCCAAATCTTCGCCGCGCACCTGACCCGTCGGGCCCATGGCTACACATCTGATACGGTGGAAGACATACCGGAACCGGATGATCTGCGCGCCGCACTCCAGACCTGCGATAGCTGGTATCTGACGTTCCTGCGCCAGATCGACACTACGGACCTTCGCGAGACAATCGCCTTCACCTTCACCGACGGCGACAGAGGCTGCATGGACAGGGGCGAGATGCTGATCCATGTGGTGATGCACGCCGCCGTCCATCGCGGCGAGATTGCCCGTCTCTTCTGGTCCGCGAGACTGACCCCTCCCCGGGACACGTTCGCGGTTCATCTGCATCAGAACGAGCCAGCGCGGCGACTAAGCATCCCGCTTGCCGGAGCGGGTTAGGCGGCTCCTTTTAAAAGCCAAAGCCCGCCTGGCATGACTCCAGGCGGGCTTTGGCATTGTCGCACTAAGCGGGCGCGCAAGCGCCGCCACGGTTCAGCCGCGTGACTGGCGGACCTGGCGCGTCGCTTCGAACGCCTTGTTCATGTAGAGATCGCGGTCATAGACATCGTCGAAATATTCGATCTGTCCGTCCTTGTTCGGCCAAGCGGTGAAGTAGGCGACATAGATCGGAATGCGGCTCGGGACCGACACGCCCTTGTTCTTCCCGGCAGCAATCTGCTTGGCAACGTCATCGACGCTGGTGTTCAGCACGGCGGCGGCCATCTTGCGCGGATCGGCAAGGCGGATGCATCCATGGCTGAGCGCCCGCTGGTCGCGCTTGAAGAAGCTCTTCGACGGCGTGTCATGCATGTAGATCGCATGGGCGTTGGGGAAGAGGATCTTCAATTCGCCCAGCGCATTGTCGCTCGACGGCGGCTGGCGGACGGACACATTGTTGGTCGAGCCGTACCAGTCGACCGAGGAGGATGCGACGGCGCGGCCGCCCACCTCCACTTGGTAGCCCAGCCGGTCGAGATAGTTCGGATCGCTGCGCAGCTTCGGCAGCATTTCATTGATGATGATCGACTGCGGCACGCCCCAATACGGGTTGAACTCCACCGTCTGAATCTCGTCTTCGAAGAAGAAGGTCTGGTGCGCCTTGGCCCCGACCACGACGCGCATGGAGAACTGCTCCTGCCCATTGTCGTGATAATAGACCTGGAAGGCGGGCTGATTGACGAAGACATAGCGGCTGCCGAGATCGTCAGGCAGCCAGCGGGCTTCTTCCATGGCGATCTGCAGCTTGTCGATGCGGGCAGAGCCGCCATCGCCGCCGGTCAGAAAGCGGATGGAGCCACGGCCAATAATGCCGTCGCGCGCCAGTCCATGCTCAGCCTGGAAATCCTCGACAAGATCGACGAGATCAGGCGTATAGTCCGGCGAGCCGGAATAGCGAGCGAAAAGGTCGCCATGGCGGGCCTTGAACGGCTCGGAGCCGCGCTGCTTCATCGCCGCGATGACGTTGGGAAGCTCGGCATTGCTTTCGCCCGGCTTGATCAGGGTGCCCGGCGCAATACGGATCGGCTCGGCGCCGCCGCCGTTTTCCGTCGTCAGCCGCTTCAGCTCGGCGCGCAGCGCCTGGAACTGCGGTCCCTCGGGGTTCTGGCTTTCGAGATAGGCGGCGATATCGCCGGATGCGGCCATGACCTTGAGCTTGCCGGCAAGGTTCACATCCTTGCGCTTGAAGTCGTGATAGCCGGAGATCCGGTTGGGATCGATGCGGCCGCGGATCGTGTCCTGCACGAAGGTCAGCGCCGCCACGGTCAGCTTCAGTTCAAAGGTAGCAAGCGCCTTTTCGCGCGCTGCCGGATCGGCGCTGTCCTCGGGCAGGGCAACCGCGTAGTCACGGGCATCCAGTCCGACCTCGTCAGCCTTGGCGAGCATGTCGCGCGCCGCGCGGCCCTTTTCGGTGACGCCATGATCATCGATCCAAAGGAAATGGCCCGACTCGGCATAAAACGCCTCGACGGCCTTGGCGATGTCGCCGGTGGCAGAAACAGACACCTGCGGCAGAACGGCGCGCAGCGTTGCGCCCTGCGATGCCGGATCGGCCAGATCGACACCCTGGCCGATCGAGCCGGTGACGACCGGATCCAGCAGGCGTGCGGCATCGATCCGGCGAGGCGCATCGGCCTTATAGGTATAATAACGGGGTGCAGTAACCTTCGGCAGCGGTTCGGCCACGCGCTTTTCGGCGGGCGGCGCGGAGAGGCCGCCCTGCCCCGGCGCATAGACGCCCGGCACTGTGACCTCCTGCTGCGCGGGCTCGCTGCGCTTGCGGAAGAGATCCATCAAGGTCATGGCGTGGGCCTGCGGCGCGCCGAGCGCGGAAAGTCCACAGCCGGCCGCAAGCGCGACGAGAGTGGCGGTCTTCTTCAATGTCATCAGCTGCAGTCCTGTCTCGCAAAGGCCCAATGGTGGCGTTTCGCGCTCGATTCGGTCGATCCTCTCACCGAGCCTCTAGAGCTATAGAAAAGGATGGTGAATGAAAAGGAAACGCCAAGCCCACCAAGCATGGACACGGCACGCCAGCACGCGGCCAGCTTCTTGAGCATGTTCTTCAAAAGATTGCCTAATCGCCCGCCGTCTACGTTGAGAACTTTGCGCCTTCACGTCCACGTCATTGTTGACTTACGGTGAGAAGCAGCATGGATGTGACGAAACTGCCACGCCGCTGGCGCGGTGCGCCGCAGCCTCGGCGCCATCGAAACGATTGGAGCGGCGAGTCCGGCGCCTGCCCCGTCCGCCCCCTTTACAAGCCCCTGCCCGATAGGCCAAACCAGCGGCATTCGCGACGCCCGGCGCAGTGTGAGACAGCGGTCGCGGCGTGCTCTTGGAGGGACAGGAACCGATGACAGCCACCCGCACCGAAACCGATACGTTCGGCCCGATCGACGTCGCAAGCGACCGCTACTGGGGCGCCCAGGCACAGCGCTCGCTCGGCAATTTCAAGATCGGCTGGGAAAAGCAGCCCTTGGCCATCGTGCGCGCGCTCGGCATCGTCAAGCAGGCTGCGGCCCGCACCAACATGGCACTCGGCCGGCTGGACCAGACGGTGGGCAATGCCATCATCGCCGCCGCCCAAGAGGTGATCGACGGCAAGCTCAACGATCATTTCCCCCTCGTCGTCTGGCAGACGGGCTCGGGCACCCAGTCCAACATGAACGCCAATGAGGTGATTTCCAACCGGGCGATCGAGATGCTCGGCGGCGTCATGGGCTCCAAGAAGCCGGTGCACCCGAACGACCACGTCAATATGAGCCAGTCGTCCAACGACACCTATCCGACCGCCATGCACATCGCCTGCGCCGAGCGGATCGTCCATGACCTTCTGCCGGCCCTCAAGCATCTGCATGCCGCGCTGGAGGACAAGGTCAAGGCCTTCGACCATATCATCAAGATCGGCCGCACCCATACGCAGGACGCCACGCCGCTGACGCTGGGCCAGGAGTTTTCAGGCTATGCCGCGCAGGTCGCCTCCTCGATCAAGCGCATCGAAATGACGCTGCCGGGCCTGTGCGAACTTGCCCAGGGCGGCACCGCCGTCGGCACCGGACTGAATGCTCCGATCGGTTTTGCCGAAAAGGTGGCAGAAGAGATCGCCGCCATCACCGGCATCGGCTTCACCTCTGCACCGAACAAGTTCGAGGCGCTGGCGGCCCATGACTCCATGGTCTTCACCCATGGCGCCATCAATTCCACTGCTGCCGCCCTGTTCAAGATCGCCAACGACATTCGTTTCCTCGGCTCCGGCCCGCGGTCTGGCCTTGGCGAACTGTCGCTGCCGGAAAACGAGCCGGGTTCGTCGATCATGCCGGGCAAGGTTAACCCGACCCAGTGCGAGGCGCTGACCCAGGTTTGCGTCCAGGTCTTCGGCAATCATGCCGCGCTGACCTTTGCCGGCAGCCAAGGCCATTTCGAGCTCAATGTCTTCAATCCGCTGATGGCCTATAATTTCCTGCAGTCGGTGCAGCTTCTGGCCGATGCCGCCGTGTCCTTCACAGACAATTGCGTGGTCGGCATCGAGGCGCGTGAGGACAATATCAAGGCCGCGCTCGACCGCTCGCTGATGTTGGTCACCGCGCTTGCGCCGAAGATCGGCTACGACAATGCCGCCAAGATCGCCAAGACGGCGCATAAGAACGGCACGACCCTGCGCGAAGAGGCTGTCGGTGGTGGTTATGTGACCGATGCCGAATTCGACGAGGTCGTTCGCCCCGAGACGATGATCGGCCCTGCGTAACGGTTTTTCCACTGAAAGCCGCTAGCTATCACCGTGTTTGATCGAAAATCGCCCCGAAATCGCATTTCGGGGCGATTTTTTTTCGAAAAGCCAAAAGTGATTAAATATTCTCCAATATTTGAGGGAGTAACTAAATAGAGATAAATCGTGAGAGGGGATTTCTCGATGGCACAAGCCAAGACGGGCCGAAGCCAGGCACCTGACATCGCAGCGCAGGTGACCTTTGCCATGCGCGTCATGGGTGTCTCCCCCATCCCGCGAAACTACGAGCTCTATTACGAGGCCTATCTCGGCTCCAATCCGAAGCTGACGCAGGAGCTCGCCGCGCTCGGCAGCAAGGCGACTCAGGAAGAGCTGGACCTGATCGGCGCGCGCCATTTCGGCCATATCCACTATCCGGCCGGGGTCGAGCGGGTTCATGCCCATCTTGCCAAGCACCTCAACGAGCTGGTGGCGATGATGAAGCAGGAGCAGTTCGCGCTCGAGAACTATACCAAGCTCCTGGACGAGACGAGCGCCAAGATCAACAACAAGGGCCAGGCCGGCGTCGAGATCCTGCGCCAGGCCGTGGCGATCCTTTCGTCTGCCACCAGCGAGACGATTAGCGAGGGGCGTGAGCGCGCCGAAAACGTCTCCCAGAAATCGGTCGAGATGGAAGCGATCCGCCAGGAGCTGGACGAGTACAAGCGCATCGCCAATACGGACTCGCTCACCCGGCTCGCCAATCGCCGCGCCTTCGACGAGCGTCTGGCAGCGGTGTATAACTCCGAGCAGCTGCGCTCCTTCACCAGCCTGCTGATCGCCGATATCGACCACTTCAAGAAGATCAATGACAGCTTCGGCCATCCGATCGGCGACAAGATCCTGGCGACCGTTGGCAATGTCATCCGCTCGACCCTGAGGCGCGACACCTTCGTGGCCCGCACCGGCGGCGAGGAGTTCGCGGTCATCCTCACCGATGCCTCGCCGGACGAGAGCTTTCAGGTGGCCGAGCGCATCCGCAGCGCATTGGCCGCTACCCCCTTCAAGAACTCCAAGACCGGCGCCAATTACGGGCCGATCACCCTGTCGATCGGCCTCTGCCAGGCTTCGGCTGCCGAAGATTCCGTCGATCTCTACAACAAGGCCGACATCGCGCTCTATTGTGCGAAGAATACCGGGCGCAACCGCACCACGATCTTCGAGGACGGGATGAAAAAGGACGGCCGACGCGGCTGGCTGATCTATCGGAAGTAGGCGCAAGGCCCTAAACAGACCATGCGGTGCCGGCGACTATAGTAAGGTCTGACGCTGTCCATGCTTGGCTGAGAGTTATCCCTCTCCCCGCCCTGCCACCATCGACCGTGCCCTGGCGAGCAACGCCATTTCGCTGAAAGCCGTGACCGCCAGAACCGCCATGGTGAGAGCAAAGAAGCCATAGGGCGGAAGCACCAGATAGAGCGGCGCGGCAAGCGCGAGCAGCGCCAGGCCGATGAGATGCGAAGGCGGCATGCGGCCTGTCGATGCGCGCTTGATCCAGATATTGCCCATGAGGAAGACGGCCGGCGCACCGATCAGGGCGCTGGCGGTCTTCAGCTCCGTCTTGCCCGTGGGGTGGCTGAGGACGAATTCCTCTCCGACGGCCGAGAGGATGATCGCCACGACGATCGGGATATGGGCATAGGTGAAGATCATGCGGGCCGCCTCGCCCGGCTCGTGCGTGGTCTCGATCTCCTCGGCGGCGCAATCATGGCCGAAGTGGAAATAGATCCACCACATCAGCGCCGTGGTGAGAAAGGCGGTAGCCGCCAGAGCAAAGGTCAAGGGCTCCACGGGCATGCCGCTGAGGGTACGCCCGGTCACCAGGATGGTTTCGCCCAGACAGATGATGACGAAGAGCGCGCAGCGCTCGGCCATGTGCGCGCCCAGCACATCCCAATCCTCACCTTCCGAGCGGCCAAGGCCTGGCACGCGGAAACCGGCAGCCGGCGCGACATATTCCAGGAGGATGGCTGCGACCCAGAGAACAAGTTGCGCATTGCCGCCAAGGAGCGCACCAGCGATCCAGAGAACAGCCGATGCAGAGAGCCAGAGCGTGACGCGACGAAAATGGGCATACTCGTCGGGGCTGTGACCGCGAAAGGCATAGAGCGCGAAAAGCGAGCGGCCGACCTGCATGGCGACATAGGCGCCGGCAAACAGAAGCGCTTTCTCGTCAAAGGCCTGTGCAACCGCTGAGGCCAAAAGCAGGCCGCAGAAGGTCAGCGCGAAGAGCATGATGCGCACCGGCACCTTGTCCGCATCGAGCCAGTTCGTCACCCAGGTGGTGAAGATCCACACCCACCAGAGCGCCAGCATGATCACAAGCGTCTCCAGGAAGCCGAGCATGTCGTAGTGGGTCGCCAGGCGGTGGGAAACCTGGAGAATGCAGATAACGAAGACGAGATCGAAGAACAGCTCGGGAAAGAGCACCTTGTTCTGATCCTCGTCGCGCCGCTCGCGAAGCCAGCTGTTGCGGGGCTCGCTCATCGGCAGCTGCCCGGAGACAAGGGAAAGCCGAAGTCGCCTGGGCTCCCGGGATCGCGGCTCAACCCTTTTTCGGCAAGCTCCGCCTCGTAAGCGGCAAACAGCGCCTCGCCCTCCTCGCCGAGCTGGCGCAGATAGGTCCAGGTGAAGATGCCGGTATCGTGCCCGTCATCGAAGGCGATACGCACGGCATAATTGCCCGTGGGTTGCACGGCGCGAATGGCGACATCGCGCTTGCCCGGCACGGTGATCTTCTGCCCCGGCCCATGCCCTTGCACTTCCGCCGAGGGCGAGAGCACGCGCATGCGCTCGGCCGGCAGGGCGAAGCGGGCGCCGTCGGTAAAGGTAACGCTCAGTGTCCGGCGATCCGGGGACACGCTCAACTCCGTGGGCCAAATCTCGCTCATCGCGTCTAACTCTCCTTGAATTTCCCTTGATTTAGCGCAGTTTCCCCGAGGTGACAGCGCCAAACTTCGCCATCAAAGTCCGTGCTTGACGCTTGAAAGCCAGGCTTGGCGGACCGACATGCGATCTGAGCGGTTTCGAGAAGTCCTGCCGGTGGCCCGAAGGGGCGAAGACCAGGACTGCCAGGGGATTTGCCCGACGCGGCGGCGCCAGCATTTGCGCCGTGGCCGCGGTGGGTTTAAGGAGAATTCATGACGACGCTCATCATCGACAGACGCGGGCATGTGCCCCTGCCGGCCTCGGCACCCCCGCCGATGGTGGATCCCTTCGGACGGTCGATTACCTATCTGCGCGTCTCCGTAACCGACCGCTGCGACTTTCGCTGCACCTATTGCATGGCCGAGCAGATGACGTTTCTGCCGCGCAAGGAGCTTTTGACGCTGGAAGAGCTGGAGCGGCTCTGTTCGGCCTTCGTGGCACGCGGCGTGCGCAAGCTGAGGCTGACCGGCGGCGAGCCCTTGATGCGGCGCAATGTCATGATGCTGGTGCGGGCCTTGGGCGCCCATGTCCATGCCGGCCGGCTGGAAGAGTTGACGCTGACCACCAATGGCTCGCAGCTGTCGCGCTTTGCCACTGAGCTGGCCGATTGCGGCGTGCGCCGCATCAACGTCTCGCTGGACACGTTGAAGCCCGACCTCTTCCGCACCATCACCCGGCGCGGCGACCTCGGGCCTGTGCTCGAAGGCATCCAGGCCGCGCAGGCCGCCGGCATCCGCATCAAGATCAATGCCGTGGCGCTCAAGGGCATCAACGACCAGGAAATCCCCGAGATGCTGCGCTGGGCGCATGGCGAGGGCATGGATCTGACGCTGATCGAGACCATGCCGCTGGGCGAGACCGGCGAGGATCGGACCGAGCATTACATGCCGCTGTCGGAGATGCGCGCGCGTCTGGCCGAGCGCTTCACGCTGATCGAGGACACGCACCGCACAGGCGGCCCGGCGCGCTATCTGCGCGTGGCAGAGACGGGCGGACGTCTGGGCCTGATCACCCCCATGACCCATAATTTCTGCGAGAGCTGCAACCGTGTCCGGCTGACCTGCACGGGAACGCTCTATATGTGTCTGGGCCAGGAGGATGCGGCGGATCTGCGCGCTGTGCTGCGTGCCACGCCGGATGACGCAGCCCTGCATGCGGCAATCGACGCAGCGATCCTGCGCAAGCCGAAAGGTCATGATTTCATCATCGACCGCACGCAGAGGCCGTCCGTTGCCCGCCATATGAGCGTGACCGGCGGCTGAGCGATGAGCGCGCCGAACGCCTTCGACCCAGCCCCTTCGCCGCTGACGGCATCCATCCCAGATCCAAAGGCTGTGCGCGCAAAGCCAGCCGCCAATCCTCCTGCCAGCGCTCTGCCTCTGGTCATCCTGGCCGGCGGCCTGTCGCGCCGCATGGGGCAGGACAAAGCCTTTGTCACGCTTGCCGGGCGGCCGATGATTGCGCATCTGCTCGAAAGGCTGCGGCCACAGGCCGGGCCTGTCGCGCTCAACGGGCCGGATGACATTCTGGCCGATGGGCTCTTTGCACCCGAAGAGGCAGAGGGGCTTCCGGTGGTGGCCGATCCCCTGCCCGGTCGCCCGGGCCCGCTTGCCGGTGTGCTTGCCGCCATGCGCTTTGCCCGACAGGCGGCGCCCGATGCCCGCCATGTGGCGACCGTGCCGGTAGACACGCCCTTCCTGCCCGGAGACTTGATCGCCCGGCTGGCGGCGGCAGTACAGGGGCGCGAAGCCATTGCCGTGGCGGCGACGGATGATGTCTGGCATCCGATCGTGGCGCTTTGGCCTATCGGGCTTGCTGACGCTTTGCGCAGCTTTATCCTCACCGACCCCAAGCGCCGGGTGCGCGGCTTCATCGAGCGCCATCCGCATGTCGTCGTTACGTTCGAACGCCAGGACGGACGCGACCCCTTCGACAATCTCAACACACCCGACGATCTCGCCCGCGCCGGGGCGCGGCTGGCGGCGACCCGAGACGAGCCCATCCTGCATGTTGCCACCGCGACGATGCGGCAGCCCAAGGGCATAGAGACACGCCAGAAGACTGGCGAGCATGAGCTGCCGGAGGACTGGACGCGGATTCAGGAGCCTCTGCCCCAGTTGACCAGCCCAGGTCCGCGCCGTGTGGCGGTGGTTCATCCGGCTGGAGGCGAGTCGGCGGCGGGCCGAGCAGCAGCCGGCGAGGCTGAGGAGAAGACAGATGCGGCGTGGATCGAGGCCGAGCGGCCGACCCTCAAGTCAAAAGGACATGCCCACCGCGAGCAGCCCGGCGCAGCCCGTAAGGTCGACGATAGGGGTTCGCGAAGCTCCTCGATGAAGGCGGTCGATCTGCCCGCCGCAGGCGATGGGGAGGATCAGGCGGAGATCGAGCCGCAACGCCGGCCGCAGCGGGTGCTCGGCGTCACCGGCTGGAAGAATTCCGGCAAGACAACGCTGGTCGAACGGCTCGTCGGCGAATTCATCCGGCGAGGGCTGACGGTCTCGACCATCAAGCACGCTCATCATGATTTCGACATCGACCGACCCGGCGCAGACAGCCATCGCCATCGCCAGGCAGGCGCGCGCGAAGTGGCCGTCGTCTCCAATGCGCGCTTTGCCATCATGCACGAGCTCGCGGGCGCAGCCGAGCCCGACCTGATCGCCATTCTCGCCCGCATGGCGCCCGTCGATCTGGTGATCGTCGAAGGCTACAAGCGCGAGCCGATCCCCAAGATCGAAGCCCGCCGGCGGGACGCGCGCTCCCAGGAGCCGCTCGCGCCCACGGACCCGACCATCTTTGCCATCGCTGCCGATCATCCGGCCGAGGATGCAGCCGTGCCGGTGCTTGACCTCGACGACACCGAGGCCATTGCCGACCTGGCGGCCGAGCGGCTGGGGCTAAGCGCCGGGTAGATGCCGGCGCGCCCTTCAGCGCCGTTGGGTGGCCATGAAGATCCGCCGACAAGCCAGAGCGAAGGGTGCGCACCAGCCGCATTCATGCCGAGCGTGCCGCTCTCAGGCAAACCCCTTGAGGAACGCCAGGCTTTCGGCGATCTCCCCGTCGAGCGCCGACATATGTGTGCCCTCGACGATACCATGGCGCAGGTCCAGACCCTTGGCCTTGGCGCGCGCCGCGGTTAAGCGGATGACGGCGTCGGTGCGCGTCTCGGCGCTGCCATGCAGCATCTGCACCGGGCACTTGAAGCTTTCCGCGAAGCAGACCGGCGAGCGCAGGTCGAATTCGCGTGGGTTCGTCGTATCGAAGCGAATATCCTCGGCGAAATGCCGGAAGAAGGCGCGGGCGTCGGGATTGGGCGAGAAGGCGGAGGCCGCGCGAAAGAGCGGTGTCGCCTGCGCGGTAAGCAGGGTCAACGTGCCGCCGACGCTGTGGCCGGCAAGGTAGAGCCTGTCCGGATCGACTGAGGGCAGACCCCGCAGGCGTTGGGCGGCCGCAAGGACATCATCCACCTCGTCGTAAAAGCCGGAAAAGAAACCGTCCTGGCCATTTTCCGCGCGCAGCACCGGCATCAGCGCGACATAGCCGGCCTTGCGATAGGCGGATGTGAGATCCCAATGGCCGTGCCAGATGGCATTGCCGCCATGGAGGACGAGCACACCGGGCTTTTTCCTGCCGGGATCGGCATGGCCCTTCGACACCCAGGCGGTGAGCGACAGCCCGTCTGAGCCATAGCCGATGGCATCCGCTTCCGGAGGTGGCGTCAGGGGATCGCCCTGATCCGGCGCCGGCCCTTTCTTGAGAAGCCGCGTGCGGAAGCCGCGCCGGGCCGTGCCATAATCCTCGTGGATGAGAGGCGGTTCTTCGGCAGCCTCTGCCGAAAGCGCAAGCGGCATCATGCCAATGGCACCTGCACCTGCCAGCATCTGTCGACGTGAGAGCCCGGCCAGCCTGATTTTATCCCGCCCGTCCGTCTCGTTTGTCTCGCTCATGACCGCTCTATCCTCATCGTCTAGCCAGGCGATTTCTCCTCGTCTTTGTGTCGAAACAGAGACTTGGAGCAGACTGCGGACAAGGCGGTACAGGATTTTGATACAAGGCTGGAGGCAGAGGAAAACCGCGTGAACATGGCGCAGGCCTTTGCCCTGATCCTGCCATCGGGCTCGGATGGCCCAAAATGACGGGCAGGCAGCAAATGCTTAGCGCCAGGGCTCCCGCCCCGGCTAAAGGCTGTCCAACAAATCAGTCTTTACATGGGTTTAGACGCGTTGGATGAATCACATCCATGCACCAGCCACAGTCCGCCCTCAGTTCACCGTGGCATGGCTGCCTTGTTCGCGGGCTTCATCCAGCCGCAGGAAGGTGAACCCACGTGCCTTCAAGGCCAGGATTCCCTCGGCCACGCCCTCGCCGGCTGCATGGCTCGGCTGATTGATATGGGCGATGATCACATCGCCGTCCCGCGCGGCGGAAATACGGTGGGCGGCGGCGCGTGCACCGAGCAGGGAGCCGTCATCCCCGTTCAGAGAATAGCCTGCGACCTCATAGCCGAGGCTGCGGATCTGGGCGATCGAGGAGGCGGTGTATTTGGCTGTCGCCCCACGAAACCAATGCGGCGCCGGCGCGCCGGCGGCAAGGATCGCCCCGCCGCCGCCATTGACCTCGGCCGCCACGGCCTCGGGCGAGCCGGCAGCGGGAATGCCATAGATCGCCACGGGCTTGTCCACCGCCGGCACATGCATCGCCCCGTGATTTTCGAGTTCGAACAGATCCGGATGCGCGCGCAGCACGGCCAGCACGTCCCCATTGCGCTTCAACCAGCGCGCGGTGACGAAGATCGTCGCGGGAATGCGGTTGTCGATCAGCGTCGAAAGAATGCGTTGGTCTGCCGCGCCCATGCAAGCATCGAAGGTCAGCGCCACCCTCGGCGCGCCTGTGCCACGTCCGGCCAGCTTCAGGCTCGGTTCCAAAAGCCCGTCTTTGCCGGCAAAGGCGGGTGCGGAAACCAGCGCACCGGCAGCAGACAGGACGCCGACCAGGCAGATCAGAGGCAGAGGACGGCGGCGCATGAACAATGTCTCCAGGCGACCCATGTCGAATGGGTCTATATCGATCAGGCCGATCTCGATGCGGCCCCTATGCAGTGTCGCTGGATTAGCGCAAAATCAGGGCAAGAGACGATGAAAATCGCACGTGCTTTCGAAGAGACCGGCGCGTGTTGCCAATGTGCACAGCCGCTGTGTGCCGGCGGGAGCATGCGCCCGCCCGCGTCGCGCCGGCGAGGCCATGTGCGGCACGGGCAACAGACCTTCCAGCGCGCGGCGCAAGGAGACCGTCATGCTAATCCGCCCTGAGACGGCAGAGGATGTGTCCGCCATTCGCGCCCTGACCAAGATGGCCTTTGCGAAGGTGGCTTACAGCAGCGGTACGGAGGCGGAGATCATCGCCACGCTACGTGCCGCCGACGCCCTCTCGCTCTCGCTGGTTGCCGAGGATGCAGGCACTATCCTTGGCCATGTCGCGTTCTCGCCGGTCCGGCTTGATGGCCGCGACGAAGGCTGGGTCGGACTCGGCCCGATTTCCGTGCGGCCGGACCGGCAGGGGCAGGGCTTGGGCGGCGCCCTGATCCGTACGGGGTTGAAGCAGCTGCAACAGTTGGGCGCCCAAGGCTGCGTTTTGCTGGGCGATCCCGCCTATTACGGACGCTTCGGATTTCGAGCGGTCGACGGGCTGTTCTACGAGGACGCCCCTGCGGAATACTTCCTCGCTTTGGCCTTCGACGGACAGATGCCAGCGGGCCAGGTCGATTTCCACGAGGCCTTTGCGGTTGGTCCGGACACACAGGTCTGATCGGCCGCGCGACGGCTCCTGCCTGCCAGCGCCTCAGACGTCCTCAAGCAGGATCGAGGACGCGCAGCATCCTGTTCGAGGACGACGGCACGGCAGTGCTGATCCAAGCGTTGAGCCTCCGGCAGGCAAGACACAGGTCGATGCCCTTCGCCGGATCCGCAATCAACGCGAGGCCGCCCCATGACCATCGACAAGACCATATTGACCGCGACGTTTCTGGCCCTCCTCGCGGGCTTCGCCCTGCCCGCGTCAGCTGCCGCCGGACCGTCCGCCGAGCGACATCAAGTCGGCGTCAGCAAGATCGAGGCGCCGTCCCGCGAACGCGGCCAGCCCTTGTCTGTCACGGTCTGGTATCCGGCCGAACCGGGCGGCACGCCTGTGCTCTCTGGTGACAACGCCTTCTTCGATGGGACGCCGGCTTGGAAGGACGCGCCGGTCGCCGCCGGGCCATATCCGCTGATCCTGCTGTCGCATGGGGCAGGCCTCGGCGGCACGCCTGATGCAATGAGCTGGATGGCGGCTGCGCTTGCCGATCAGGGCTTCATCGTCGCCGCGCCAACCCATCCCGGCAATGGCGGCGCCCATCGCTCGGCAGAACAGACGATCAAGCTCTGGCTGCGGCCTGGCGATGTCGGCGCGGCCCTTGAGGCCGTCCAGGCGACGCCGGCCTTCGCCGGTCATCTTGCACCCGGCACAATCGGCCTGCTCGGCCTGTCGATGGGCGGCAATACGGCGCTGGCCATCGCCGGCGCGCGGCTCGATTCCGAAAGGCTCGCGGGCTATTGCGACGACGACACGCGCAATGCTTCGCTCTGCCAGTGGATGAGGATGAGTGGTGTCGATCTCCATCGCATGGATCTGAGCCAGGCGGCACGGGACAATCGCAACCGACGCATCGGTTTCGTCATGGCAATCGATCCGGCACCCGTCGATGTCTTCGACCCCGCAAGCTTCAAGGCAATCGATGTGCCTGTGGTCCTTGTCAATCTCGGCCGGCCTGACGCTCTGCAGGAGACCGTCCGCGCGGACGGAATCGCCGCCGCCATCGCCGGCTCAAGCTATGCGACCATCGACGATGCCAGCCATTTCAGCCTGTTTCCCACCTGCAAGGCTGGCGCCGCCGAACAGGCAAAGGCCCAGGAGATCGACGAACCGATCTGCGCGGATGGCGGCGGAAGGGCGCGCACGGCGATTCATGCGGAGCTGGTGGAGATGGTAGCCAAGGCCTTCAAGCAGGGACTGGGGAGCAACTCCCAGTAAAGGAAGACAACCAGCCAGGAGGACCAACGTCACCCTGGTATCCAGATATGCCGGACGCATCAAAGGGATACCATGCAAAGTCCGGCATCAACCTCGTACTTGTCATCTAGATTCGCTGTCTGCGACGAAAACCGATGCGGATCGTCGGACAGACTTGAGCATCACGGTTCGCCATAGATCCACACCTGCATGATCTTGGGCCCGGCCGAAGCCGGGCCCTTGAAAAATAGGCGTCGAGGTTGCTTAGCGCTGAGCCACTGGGCGCACCAGCGGGGTGACGCGGCGGATGGTGACGCGACGGTTTTCCTGGGAGGGGCCGTTGGTGAGCACCTTCAGGTAGCGTTCGCCATAGCCCTGAGTCACCAGGTTTTCCGGCGGGATGTTGTAGACCTCGGTCAGCAGCGAGGCGACGGATTCGGCGCGCTCGTCGGACAGAACGAGGTTGGATTCATCCGAACCCACCGCATCGGTATGGCCTTCGATCAGGAAGGTCTCGCCCGGATCCTTCTTGATCACCTCCAGCATCGCGTCAGCAACGCTGCGCAGCGTCTTGGCCTGCGACATCGGCACCTCAGAGCTGCCGGTGGCAAAGGTGATCGTATCCAGGTCGATGCGGCGCACCTTGTCGCGAATGCGGGCGGAGTTGCGCACCTCGTCGATCGAATAGGTGCGCTCGACGCGCTCGACCGGCGGCTCGGCCAGGAAGCTGTAGTAATCCCGGTCAGGCTGCGAGGAGGTGTCGACGATATAGTCGTCGAGCGGAACGCGCAGGCGCATCGGCGGCAGGTCTTCGCCCGCGTCGTAGATCGGCGGACGCGGACGGTCGTCATCCGCATCATCGGCATAAACCATCAGATATTCCCGCCCGTCGCGGTCCACGCGGGTGCGCTGGACCACATCGCCATAAGAATTATAGATGGTGATGATGCGCGTGCCGTTCGGCCGTTCGATAACCTCGCGTGAGCGACCGCGCGGCAGCTCTTCGTAATAGGTGTCCTGCGAGTCACGGCGAAGGCGGGCCCGGTCGTCGCCACGCACGATGATTTCGTCGCCGAAATCGATGACCGTGCGATTGTTGCGCCGCTCTTCGATGCGCGGGCGCGGACGATCATTGCCGGTAAAGGCATCGATGGCGTCCTGCAGGTCGAACTGCGGTGCGCGCTCGACACGGCGGCCACGCTCGCGCAGGGCCTCGTCGATCTGGTCGCGGTCGATACCGCGTTCGCGCATCGGGGCCTGGGCGTCGGCATCGTTCTTCGGCAGGGCGATGTTGCCCCGCTCCTCGCGCAGCTGCTCGCGCTCGGCGCGTCGGCGCTCGCGGGCCTGCTGGCCACCGCGGCTATCGGCATCCTTGTCGCTATCGAGCACGGCCGCGCCGTTCTGCACCGGCAGCACCACCGTGTCGTCGGTCTTGGCCGGATCGCGGGCAATGCGCTGGCGTTCCTGCGTCGGCACGTCGGGCAGATCGCGGCGCACGCGACGCTCTTCGCGCAGCTTTTCACGCTCGGCCGGGGACAACTGTTCGAGGTCGCGTACCTCGTCCGGTGTCAGCTGGTCGGTGCGGTCGCCGGCGCGGCGGCCATCGCGCGGGGCGGCGCCATCCGGCCCGGCATCACCCGGCTGCTGATCTCCCGGACGTTGATCTCCGGGACGCTGACGGTCGCGCGGCGGCGGGTTACCGGGCTGGGCCGGCTGGGCATTCGGATCGGGCTGCGCATTGCGGCCCGGCTGGGCGTTCTGGCCATCACGGGCAGCCGGCTGGCCGGGCTGAGGGGCATCGCCCTGCTGGCGCTGACGATCTGCCTCGCGCTGCTTGCGGCGCTCCTCGGGGGAAGGCTGCGGCTGGCCATTCTGATCGGCCGGCGCTGCCTGATCGCCGCGCGGCGGGCGCTGGACGGCATCAGGCTGGTCACCGTTCTGCTGCTTCTGCTGATCGGCCTCGCGCTGCTTGCGGCGCTCCTCGCGAATGCGCTGGCGATCCTTATCGGATGGCTGCTGGCCGTCATTGCCGGCTGGCGCAGGCTGATCGCCACCGCGCGGCGGACGCTGCCCGTTTGGCTGCTGTCCGTTCGGCTGATCGCCGTTCTGCTGCTGGTCCGCCTCGCGCTGTTTGCGACGCTCCTCACGGATACGCTGGCGCTCTTCGGCTGAGGGACCATTGTCATTACCGGCATCTGGCGCGGCCTGCTGGCGGCGCTGTGGCTGATCGCCGCCCTTGCCTTGCGGTTGTTCGCCGCCCTGGCCCTGCTGCTGGTCCGCCTCGCGCTGCTTGCGGCGCTCTTCGCGGATGCGCTGGCGTTCTTCGGCCGAGGGGCCATTGTCGTTGCCGCCGTCGGGCGCGGCCTGCTGGCGGCGCTGCGGCTGGTCGCCGCCTTGGCCTTGCTGCTGGTCGGCTTCGCGTTGCTTGCGGCGTTCCTCGCGGATGCGTTGACGATCCTCGTCGGAAGGACCTGCATCGCGGCCACCCTGCTCGGCGCCGGCGCGGCCGCCCTGATCGCCCTGCTGCTCGCGCTGGCGCTCCTCACGGCGCTTGCGGCGAAGCTCTTCCGGATTGTCCCCGCCCTGCGGCGCGTCGCCCGGATCGGCCTGCGCCAGTTGAACGGGTGCAAGCTGGACGGGCGCCCGCTGGCTGTCGGCCAAGGCAGGCTGGAAAGCCACCGTCGCCGCCAGGATCGGCAAGGCCACGGAAGCGAAAAGTCGCGATCGATTGCTCATTTGGGTCTTTCCTCGCATGAAGAGGTCCGTCTGGCGATGCGCTCTTGTCCGTGCCGCCGGCCCCTTTTCGGGCCGGCTCTGCGCGGAAAAGAAGGCGGCGCGATGGCTTCTTGTTGCCCACGCTTAAGCGGGCCTGCATGAATCGGTGATGAATGCCCCGTTCATCTGCCCGGACATAGGCGTCGTCCCGCGCTTTCAAAGGGGTGTATCAGCGCATGCTTTCATCAGATCGCGTGAAAAACCGCTGATAGCCGCCCCCGGCACTCAAGAACTGCAGGCGTATCTGTGCAGAGCGATGCCGCACCGATTTGACGCGTTCGACAGCGGGCAGACAGGCTTCGGCATCCGCGCCCGATCATCGGCAAGACGAGCGCCGGATCGGATCGCCCGCGCGGCTGCAGCATCCTGTTGCCGGGGTCGCCACAAAGTCAGTCTTGCTTGACCGATGAAACAGGGGAAAAGCTAGGGGAGAGCGAGCCTCTGCCGCCGCTTGACGGCGTACAAAGGCTTGTTTGCTGTTGATTTTTATCCCGATGCCGTAGGATGATCGTGGCAACCGGCTTACAGCCGGGATCAGGGCACCGAACACCAAACCCAAAGACGGGTGCCCGAAACAGAGAGGATCGACATGCGCATGTCCAAACGCTTCGCCCTTGCCGCCGCCGCGGCCCTTCTCACGCTCTCGGCGGGCTCGGCCATGGCCGACGGCGAGAAGATCGTGATCGCCACGGAAGGCGCCTATCCGCCCTTCAACATGCTCGGCGCCGACGGCACGCTGTCCGGCTTCGATGTCGACATCGCCCGCGCGCTCTGCACCCAGATGAAGGCCGACTGCACCTTCGTCGCGCAGGAATGGGATGGTGCCATTCCCGCGCTGAGCGCCAAGAAATTCGACGCCTTCATCGCCTCGATGTCGATTACCGAGGAGCGCAAGCAGAAGGTCGACTTTACCGATAAGTACTACAACACGCCGCCGGCCATCGCCGTGCCCAAGGACAGCGCGATCACCGCCACTACGGCCGAGGCCTTCGCCGGCAAGACGCTCGGCGCGCAAAGCTCCACCACCCATTCCAACTATGCCGAAGCGCATCTGAAGGGCGCTGAGCTGAAGCTCTATCCGACCGCTGACGAATATAAGCTCGATCTTGCCAATGGGCGCATCGACGGCGCGATCGACGATGTCGTAGTTCTGTCCGAATGGTTGAAGACGCCGGATGGCGCCTGCTGCAAGCTGCTCGGCACCCTGCCGATCGATCCCGTGATCAACGGCCCGGGCGCCGGCATCGCCCTGCGCAAGGGGAATGACGCGCTGCGCGAGAAGTTCAATGCCGCGATCAAGGCGATCCGCGCCAATGGCGAATACAAGAAGGTTAACGACAAATACTTCACCTTCGACGCCTATGGCGCCGAAAACGCGCAATAAACCAAAGCCTCCGGTCCGGATGCCCGACCTGGGCATCCGGATATGGACGCCTGCAGCATCTGGCGGTGCGGCCCCAGTCTGCGCGCTTGCCCCTTGCAGCGGCGGGACAAGACGCTAAGAAAAGCAGGACAAAGACGAAGAAGCGTGAACCCGCGCCTTGAGGCCGATCGGCTAGGGCGCGTCCTACCACGCCATCCGGGGACATTGCGCATGGATGCCATCACCGCTGCGCTGGAGCGGCTTACCACCCTGCTGGATCCTTTTTGCGGGCCGGCAGGCGTCTTTACCTGGTTTGCCGGCGGCTCGCTGCTGGCCTGCGGCGATGCCGGCTGGGGCGATGAAATCGCCAGTGGTTTCAAGATCACCGTGTTTCTGGCACTGGCCACCCTGCCCTTCGGCCTGGTCTTCGGCTTCTTCGTGGCGCTGGCCAAACGCTCCCAGGAACCCTCGCTGCGCCGCGCCGCCAACATCTACACGACCCTGTTTCGCGGCCTGCCGGAGCTCCTAACGCTTTTCATCGTCTATTACGGCCTGCAGATCATGGTGCAGCGGTTCCTCGGCACGCTTGGCTATCAGGGACCGGTGGAAATCAATGCGTTTGCGGCGGGCATGGTGGCACTCGGCGTCGTCTTTGCCGCCTATGCGTCCGAGGTGCTGGAATCGGCCTTCAATGCCATTCCGCTTGGCCAATATGAAGCGGGCTATGCGCTCGGCCTGTCACGCGGCCGCACCATGCGGCTGATCGTTCTGCCGCAATTGCTGCGGGTGGCGCTGCCGGGACTTGGAAATCTCTGGATGGAACTGCTGAAAAACACGGCCCTGGTCTCGGTCATCGGCCTGCCGGACATTCTGCGCCAGACGGGCATCGCCGCGCGCGTGACCAAGCGCGCCTTCGAGTTCTTCAGCCTCGCCTGCCTGCTGTTCATCATCCTGGCGCTCGCCACCTCATTGGTGTTCTCCTATCTGGAACGGCGCGCGCGGCGCTCGGAGGCAATGCGATGAGCGTGACAGACCGTCTGATCGAGCCCCAGGCGCCGCCGCCCGAGGCGGCCAAGCCCTATACCGCCGAACGGCTGCTCGGCCGCATCCTCCTCGGCGTCTGGCTGGCCGCCGGCGTCGGCATCGCAATCGGGGCGGCGCAAGGCTGGGACACCGAGAAGTTCGTTAGCTACGGGCCGAAGCTCCTCTCCGGCCTCGGCGTGACACTGACGCTGGTGTCACTGTCGATCCTGTTTGGCGCCTTCCTGTCCGTGCCCCTCGCCTTCGGCCGCATGTCGCGCAATCCGATCGCCTTCTGGGCAAGCTATGTCTATGTCTATTTCTTCCGCGGCACGCCGATCATCGCTCAGCTTTTCCTGGTCTATTACGGTCTGGGCAGCTTCCGGCCGGAACTGGATGCCGTGGGCCTCTGGTGGTTCTTCCGCGAGGCGTGGTATTGCGCCCTGCTCGCCTTCACGCTCAACACGGCCGCCTACCAGGCCGAAATTCTGCGCGGCGCGATCGAGAGTGTGCCGCGCGGCCAGAGCGAAGGCGCGGCCTCGCTCGGCCTTTCGCCGCGCATCAGCTTCCTGAAGATCATCCTGCCCCAGGCCCTGATCGTGGCCTTGCGCCCATATGGCAACGAGATCATCCTGATGATCAAGGGCTCGGCCATCGTCGCCATCGTCACGGTCTTCGACCTCATGGGCGAAACCCGCCGCGCCTTTTCGCGCACCTTCGACTATCAGATGTATTTCTGGGCAGCACTGCTCTACCTGATGATCGTCGAGATCCTCCGCAATCTCTGGACCGTGCTGGAGCGGCGGCTGACACGGCATTTGAAGCGGTAATATTATATTGCTGCAAGGTTTGACGCGGGAGGAGAGGCAATTGACATTGTCTCTCCTCCCGATTTATTCGACATTAAAGCTCATCAAGCTTAAGGTAATAGTCTCTCCTATATTTCTCGTTAAGATTTTGAATGGCACGCGCAGCCGGACTGTTAGGCGTCACGCTGCTTGGCTCGCCTGAAGAGCGATTTTGCGCTCTCGCAATCGTCTTTTTCTGATCTTCAAGTGCATCGTTCTCTTGAAGCGGAATCTCGATCGAGAAAATGATCTTATGCGTATCCTGTCGACTAAAGCTGTTGGTCCAGTCTAGATTTGTCGTCAATTTGGCAGCTGCGCCAGCAATGAAGACCACCGTCGGATCCGCATTGCCTTTTCTCAGAGTTGTGAATGTCAGTTCGTCGGTATAATTTGTGACATTCGCTTTTCTGTCTGCTCCAGCTTCAACTTTTGCTCCGTCATTTATCGCGATGAACGTTTTAATTGACTCCAGAAGACCGATCTTCCCTGCGATCGGATAATTAGGGCTAAGTGGTACCGACGAGCTACATTGATTATTTTTGTACAACGCTACTAAGTCGGAAAACTTATCAAGGATACGAAACTGCCGACGTGCTTGATGTTTGAGGTCCAAGCTTCCGCCGACCTTGTAGTCGAACGCTCTCCGAAGATTTTCACTTACTTTTGTAACGCCAAAACCATGTGTTCTCTCATTTTCAATATCGAGGTCGAAATCGTAAACAATAACACCTCGGACATATTTCTTGAAATAATTCAGAGCGATGCGAGATATTTTTCCGCTTCCATCTGGCTCCATGAGCTCCGCTGCGGTCGCCCGTTTGAGTTTCAGTTTCCGTGCAAATTTTGCATCCTCATTATAACCGGTCTTTTCAAGATGTGCGGCCATCGCGATGATCACCGCATCCCCTGCCTCACAACGCACCTTGTTCACGATGGTTACTGTGTCATCCGTAACAGCATCCGGAAGCGGATGCGTTGCACATCCCGAAATAAGCGCAGCCGAAAGCGCCGCGCTGCATGCCTGCAGCAAGGTTTTCATAGAGAAGTTCCCCTTTATTGCCCCTGCCCCAACGGTAAATTAACCAAGTCAAAATGCAACTAAAATTCGAAGTTATTTCATTGCACAATCTTAACGCAGCGATTTCTGAAGATGGCCCGATTTTTCGAAGCCGGCTGTCGTTTCGTTAACCCTCGCGCAACCCTGGCGGCGCATCCTTCCAAGGACCACATTGAAACAGATGAGGTCCTGCATGACACACGAGTTGCAATTGCAGATGCGAGGCTACGGCCTTACCACGGCGGAAATCACCTATCGCCTGCCGGATCATCCGGTACTGCTCCAGACCTTTCTCTGGCAGCATTATGATCTCGCTCCTGATTTTCCCGAGATGAAGAGCTTCCTGAAATTCTGGCGCGAGACGCTCGACGGGCCGCTGCATTCGGTGCGCTTCGTCCATCGAAAGTTGATTTCGGCGAGCGATTGGCGGGCCTTGAAGGGCGAATTCGTCATCAATTGACCCGCCTCATCTCCAGCAGGTCGTGGTGTTAAAACCGGGACATCGGCTGCGAAAACGGTTCCGCTCGGGCTTCGCTTCCTGTAGAAGCGCGGCCATGAAAAAGATCGATGAAGAGGCGCTCGCCGAAGCCTATAACCGCGCTCTTGCGCTGGAAAAGGCTGGCGAGGTGGACGCGGCCGTCAAGGCCTATGAAGAGGTGCTGGCCCTCGACCCCGAGGATCACGGCGGCGCGGCCGTGCGCATTGCCGCCATGGGCCGCGGCGAGACGCCGGACAAGGCGCCTGATGCCTATGTCGAAACCCTGTTCGACCAGCATGCCGAGGTCTTCGAGGATGTGCTTGTCGAGCAGCTCGGCTATTCCGTGCCGATGATGGTGCGCCAGCGACTGCAGGCGCTCGGGGTCGGGCCCTTCCAGAAGATGCTCGATCTCGGCTGCGGCACGGGGCTGACCGGCGGCGCGCTGCGCGACATGGCGGCAGATATCACCGGCGTCGATCTCTCGGAAAACATGGTCGAGATCGCCCATGAAAAAGAGCTTTACGAGACGCTCTATGTGGCGGAGGCAGTCGATTATCTCGAAGACAATGATGACGGCCCCTTCGACCTGATCACCGCCACCGACGTCCTGCCCTATCTCGGCGGGCTCGAAGCGCTGTTCTTCGCCGCCGCCGAGGCCATGGCGCCCGGCGGCATCTTCGTCTTTTCCAGCGAGACCCTGCCTGAAGCCATACTCGCCGGCCGCCGCTTCATGGTCGGCCCGCACCAGCGCTTCGCCCATGCGGAAAACTATGTGCGCGAGCGGCTGGAGGCGACCGGATTCGAAGTTCTGGAGGTCAGCGAGATCACCGTGCGGATGGAGCAGGGCCAGCCGACGCCGGGCCATCTGGTGGTGGCGCGGTTCAAAGGCTGAGTCGAAGAGCCGGAACGGAAATCAGGAGAAAGCGCAGTCATGGCAAACGTCACCTTCATCGGCCTCGGGGTCATGGGCTTTCCCATGGCGGGACACTTGAAGACCAAGGGCGGGCATGAGGTCACGGTGTTCAACCGCACGCAAGCGCGGGCCGAAGCCTGGGTGGAGCGCTTTGGCGGGCGGATGGCGGAGACGCCGGCCAAGGCCGCCGAGGGTGCCGATTTCGTCTTCGCCTGTGTCGGCAATGATGACGATCTGCGCTCCGTCACCACAGGGGAAGGTGGCGCATTCGAAACGCTGAAATCCGGCGCGATCTTCATCGACAACACCACGGCCTCGGCCGAAGTGGCGCGGGAACTCGATGCGGCGGCACGCGATCGCGGTGCCCATTTCATCGATGCGCCCGTCTCCGGTGGCCAGGCCGGTGCCGAGAATGGCGCTCTTACCGTCATGTGCGGCGGCGAGCAGGCGGTATTCACACGGGCTGAGCCGGTCATCGCCGCTTATGCCCGCATGGTGGGTCTGATGGGTCCCGTCGGCAGCGGCCAGTTGACCAAGATGGTCAACCAAATCTGCATTGCCGGGCTGGTTCAGGGCCTGGCCGAAGGCCTGCATTTCGGCGCCGCTGCCGGGCTCGATATCGAGCGTGTCGTGGAGGTGATCTCCAAGGGCGCGGCCGGATCGTGGCAGATGGAGAACCGTCACAAGACGATGAAGGACGGACGCTACGATTTCGGCTTCGCGGTCGACTGGATGCGCAAGGATCTCGACATCGTCCTGTCGGAAGCGCGCCGCAACGGCGCTACCCTGCCCGTCACCGCACTGGTCGATCAATTCTATGGCGAGGTGCAGGCGATGGGCGGAGGCCGGTGGGACACATCTTCGCTGCTGGCGCGACTGGAGAAGGCGAAGAGGTAGGACGCACAACAGGAGAGCGTCGACATAGACGTTTCAGCTGGGTCGAAGTTGTTCCCCGTGACGGGCAAAAACGCGGCCGTGCAGGTCCGGGTACGCCTTCGCGACAACACACGCAAAACGCCGATAGAGAATGCTGGTCTCATGAAGCGCGGTTTGATCAAGTCGCCCGTCATGGAGCTCAAGCTTCTTGACAGGCACTTTGTCACTGTTGTCGAACAGCGCAGCGATATCGCATAACGGCTAAGCCTCCGCTAGATTTTTGAAGCAGATGTCGTAACGTCGCCGAATGGTTTCGGGGGGAATGTCATGTCCGCCAGCGGCAACACGTTGCGCAACGCGCAAAATATGCAGGTCGGCGCTGCTCAAAGCCACGAACAGCAAGAGAATGCTGTAGCGTAGCGTCCGCGCTTGACGAAGAACATTGAGAGACTAGTGACTGCTTAACGTTGTCTCGTAAACGATATCAACGCCGGCCAAAAAGGCTTCATCGAGACGGCGGATCGCTTGTCTTCCAGCCGCCATCGACTTTTGCTGAGGATTTTCCGGGTCAAGCCTACGCGCAATTTCGTCGGCATTGATGAATACGCCTGAAAAGCGCGCAATCTTGTAAAGCGAAGATTTGCCGGCGCCATTGGGACCGGCGAGAACCACGAGCTCAGGCCGATCATTCGGCAGCATGGTGTTCGGCGCACTCAGCGACCTCGTCGGTCCGTATTTCGCCTTTCACTGTCTCCTCAAAGATAACGCCGTCTTGGCCTGAACGCGCGTAGAAGACGGACGTGCCGCAGGCCGCCGCCTCTTGACGGGCTTGCGTAGCGACCTTGTCGAGCTGGGCTTCAAGTTCTCTCAAACAATCCAGCGCTTTCACGGTGCAATCCTTCAGCGTTCGCGCCGAGATCGGCCTGGTGGACAGGCAAAGCCAGCCACTGTGAATATAGGCTCGAAGATGGAAGACAGCAACGGTCTCTCAATCCTCCGCAGACTTGGCCTGCTCCAGGATCATGTAATCCAGCGGCAGCTGGGTCGTATATTTGATCTGTTCCATGGCGAATGCGGAGGAGACGTCGCGGATTTCGATCTTGGCGATCATGCGCTTATAGAAGGCGTCATAGGCAGCGATGTCGGGAACGACCACGCGAAGGAGATAGTCGATATCGCCGCTCATGCGGTAAAATTCGACCACCTCGGGAAATTCCACCATCACTTCGGAAAAGCGCTTCAGCCATTCGGTGGAATGGGAACTGGTGCGCACGGAGACGAAGACGGTAACCTTGGTATTGACCTTGCCCGGATCGAGAAGCGCGACACGGCCGCGGATCACGCCCTCCTCCTCCATCTTCTGGATGCGCCGCCAGCAGGGCGTCGTCGACAGGCCGACCTTCTTGGCAAGATCGGCCACGGCAAGGGTGGAATCTTCCTGCAGCAGGCGAAGGATCTTGCGGTCGAGGCGGTCCATGAAGCGGGTCCTTATGGCGCGGCCTTGTCCAGGCCGGGCAGAGCTTTGATCGGGTTCATCCGTCGGAATTCGGAATAATTTTCTTTCTATATCGATATACCGTCTAAAGGAAAGAAATAAATTTCAGATTTCACCAGGAGATCAGCGTCCGCACGCGCCGCTGAAGCTCCGGCACCAAGTCCGCTTCGAACCAGGGATTGCGCTTCAGCCAGGCACTGTTGCGCCAGCTCGGATGCGGCAGCGGCAGGATCGCAGGCAGTGAATTATGTCCTTGCGTCGCTGCGAGGATATCGCGCCATCCCGCCACCGTTTCGGTCATCGAGCTTTTCGGACCAAGATGATAGGCTTGGGCATAGGCGCCGATCGTCAGGATCAGCCGCACGCCGGGCATGGCGGCCAGCGCCTCGGCCCGCCAAGCGGGCGCGCATTCCTTGCGCGGCGGCAGATCGCCGCCATGCCGATCATGGCCGGGAAAGCAAAAGCCCATGGGGAGAATGGCGAAACGGTCGGGGTCGTAGAAGCGGTCGCGGTCGACCCCCAGCCATTGCCGGAGACGGTTGCCGGACGGGTCGTTGAAGGGCACGCCGCTATCATGGGCGCGGATCCCCGGTGCCTGGCTGGCAATCAGGATCGGCGCGCGTGCCGAGAGCACGAAGATCGGCCGGGGTTCATGCGGCAGGGCGCGCTCCGGCCCGCCAAGCGGCGCGTCGCGACAAAGGCGACAGCCTGCCATGCGAAGGGCGAGCGCGGCCGTGGCGAGCGGATCGCCGAGCGCAGGATTTGCGTGACCGTCAATCGCATCGATCTCACTGTTCCTCCTTATATCGCCTGACATGATATCGCCTAACATGATCCTTTCCATTCAGCGCGCTTCCTTTCATTGGCCGTTTGAGAAGGTAGCGCCGTCCAAATCCGATCAAGGGCATGGCAGGCGGATCGCACGAGGCCAGCCCGTGCTTTGCGCGCTTGACCAACATGGGATCAGCCGGCGTTGCGGCCTGTCTTGTCGAAGAGGGCGAAGAGCCGCTCCATCAAGGTCTCCAGTCCATCGGACAGTGCGTCGCCAAGAGCGCTGAAAACCGCATCGAGGGTCGCGCCCCAGGCTGTGCCGCCGTCCTTTTCCGCGCGCTGCCGGCGCCGCCAGTTTTCCGGCCGGTCGAAGCGGCTCGCCCAGATGCCGCGCTGCGCCGCACGGGCGCGGGCCTCTTCGGCGTGGTAATCGCCGTAAGCGACGGCAAGGCCGGCATCCACCATTGCGGCGTTCACGCTCGCCCCGCCTGCGGTGCAACGTCCGAGCAGGCGGCCGTAGCGATCCTTGCCCGATACCGCGCAGTGCAGCGGACCCGTGCCGACGCGTTGCGCCAGAAAGGCGCGCGCATCCTCGCCGCAGCCCCAGGACGGATCGTCCGGACGCGCGCAGGTCTGTTCGCGTTCCGGCGCATCGATGCCGGCAAGGCGAAGCCGTGCGCCACCCTTGAGAAAAGCGACGGTATCGCCGTCCACGACGCGGACGGCGCCGACCCGCTCGCTCTGCCCGCCGACCGGCGTGCCCCAATAGGCTGCGGCCAGAAACAGCAGCAGAAACAGGCCGAGCGTCAGCGCGAGATCGAAGGGAGAGAAGGCGCGCATGGGCGAGGCATCTTCTTAAGAATTGGTGTCTAGAGTGACCGACAAATACCCTGTCGCCTCCAGCACCTTTATCGATGTAATGCCTCAGACCGCCAGCGCCAACCCGGACAAGAACATTGTCGACCGAACGCGAACCCGCGGCAACCGGGCCGTGGCACGGGCGGTGCGCGCCACACGGGCACGGCTGCAGACCGGCCGGTTCAGCAGCGCGGCCTTCAACCGCGAGATGATGGGGCTGCATCTGGATGCCGTCATCCGCAACGCGCTGGGCGTGGCGCTGGCAATTCTGCTGGCCGGCGCGGTCGGCATGGCGCTGTCGAAGGATTTCGGTCTGGCCGGCTGGACGCTGATGGCGCTGAGCCTGCATGGCCTGGCGGTTCTCGCGGCATTGCGCGCCCGCGCACACGCAATTACGGAGGGCGACGTCGCCCCGCTGCGCCGCCGCTTCATCGTGCTTCAAGGACTTACGGGCGTCAGCTGGGCCCTCTTCACGCTGCAGGATTGCACTTCCTGCGGACCCGAGCTGTCAGACTATTATCAAGGCGGCGCGCTTCTCATCGGGCTTGCCGCCAGCGCCATGGGCAGCTTTCTGCTGCGGCCGGCCCTGATTGCCACTTTTCTGCCGGCAGTGGCCGTTCTCATCCTGCGTGCCGTGCAGAACCAGGAGCCCGGCGCCGCCGCCCTTGCCTGCGGCATCGCCGTCGCGCTGATCTTCCTGCTCGTCATGACCAACCGCATGCAGCAGGCCAATCTGCATATCCTATCGATCCAATCGGAAAAGGACGATCTGATCGCCGAGCTGGAAGTAGCGAAGTCCATGTCGGATGAGGCCCGCCGGCGGGCCGAGGATGCGAACCTGGCCAAATCCCGCTTTCTCGCCTCCATGTCACACGAGCTGCGCACGCCGCTCAATGCGATCCTTGGCTTTTCCGAGGTGATGCACACCGAGGTGCTCGGACCGCTCGAAAACCCAATCTACAAGGAATATGCGAAGGATATTCACCGCTCCGGCCAGCATCTGCTCAATCTGATCAATGAGATCCTCGACCTCTCGCGCATTGAGGCGGGGCGCTATGAGCTGCACGAGGAAGCGGTGCATCTTCTGGAGGTGGTGGAAGACTGCATCGGCATGGTGCAGCTGCGCGCTCGTGGAAAAGATCTGCGCATCCGCGAACAGGCGGAAGCCGGCATGCCGGCCGTCTGGGCGGATGAGAAGGCAATCCGCCAGGTAACGCTCAATCTTCTGTCCAACGCGGTCAAATTCACGCCGGCGGGCGGAGAGATCATCGTCAAGGTCGGCTGGACAGCCGGCGGTGGCCAATATGTCAGCATCCGTGACAATGGCCCCGGCATTCCAGAGGAGGAAATTCCGGTGGTGCTCTCGGCCTTCGGCCAGGGCTCCATCGCCATCAAGAGCGCCGAGCAGGGCACGGGCCTCGGCCTGCCGATCGTCCAGGCGCTTCTGGCCAAGCATGGCGGCGAATTCCTGCTGCGCTCCAAGCTGCGCGAAGGCACCGAAGCCATCGCCATCCTCCCATCCAAGCGCGTGCTGCAGAGCCTGCCAGCAGTGCGTCAGGCCAAGCCGGTCGAGCGCCGTCGCCGCTCCTTCGCCTGAAGCCTTTCGTGGGCTGGATAGGGCCCCATCTGCTCGTGCGAAACCGAAGGTCGGCCTTTAGACAGGCAGGAAATGCGAGATGAAGATCACATAGACGGCATAGGCTGAATTGGCGAGGATCAGGCAGAGGCAGGCCAGCGATCCAAGATCCTTGGCATTGCGCCCCATGTCGGAGATCTCCGGCGAGACCCGATCGACGATTTCCTCAATGGCGGTATTCAGCGCCTCGAAGGCGATCATCAGGAGGAAAAGCAGCACCATCGCCACATATTGAAACAGCGTGGCGCTGCTGATGACAAAGCCCACCATGGCCACGGCAAAGGCGATCAGCTCATGGCGGAAGGCCGCCTCGCCCAGCAGGCGCCGCGCGCCGCCGATGGAATAGCTTGCCGCCGCCAGAAGATGCGGGATCCCCTTCAGCTTATGGCCGGTGCGCTTTTTCGTCATGAGGTCCGGGCGGTCGATGGTCGTCAATCCTTGTCGCTCCGCGGCTGCCCCGGCATCCTTATCGAAAGCCGTCTGCTGGAAGGTTGCATCTGTCAGCGCCCGTCGATCGAATGCGTGTGCTTCCCCGCTGGGCACACCGCGCGGAACATGAGGCCCGCCCAGGCGCCGCTCTTCTTAGCGAGTCTTATCCGGCAAGGCAAAGCCGTCGCGCACCGCTTGATGAAACGTGATCATGGTCTTTTTCGGCCACGCGGCAAGCGGGACGCCGACGCATCAGCATTGCGACTTGGATGATCCGCCTGACGGCGAGCCAGCTCACGCGCTGAGCGCGATCTTGGTGACCGGTACATCGGCGGCATCGTCATCCATGCTGGGGATGATGGGCATGGCGGCGGCGATCGACGGCACCTGCGGCGGCCAGATCCGGTTTCCGCCAAGACGCTTGGCGGCATCGAGCGCGATGCCGGCATGGTCCAGCAGCGTGTCGATCGATGTGTTCGGCGCATCGGCCGCGGCCACGCCGAGACTGACGGTGACGGCCTGGCGCGGCCGCCATGCCTGTTGGGCCATGCGCAGGTTTTCCGGCGTACGGCGCACGGCGTCGGCCAAAGTGAAGACCTCGTCGATGGTCATATCGAGCGCGAGCAGCAGGAGCTTGTCGCTGCCATAGCGATAGAGCTTGACGCGCTCGCCGGTGAAGCGATGCAGCCCATGGGCCAGCGCGCGAAGGCATTGATCGGCGCGCGCATGGCCATGCTCCGCGTTGAAGCGGCGGAAATGGTCGATATCGACGATGATGGCGAAGATGCACTGCGGAATGGCACTCTGCCAGAAGGTGGCGACATCCGCCGTCAGGCCGTATCGATTGCGCAGACCGGTCAGCGCGTCGCGCTCGGCATCCTCGCGCAGTTCCTGGTGCTGCAGCCGACCCTGCCAGAAGATCAGGAATTCGCGCCGTTCAGCCCGTTCGAGAATATAGGCCGATATGGTGAGGCAGGCGACCATGAGCGAAAAGGACAGCCAGGTGACCGTATCGAAGGCGCCGCAAGCGAAAATCGCGGCGACCTGGGTGACATAGGCGACCAGAAGCGCACTCAACGCCCAGGCGAAGCGCACGCGAATGACGAGAACGAAATAGATCATCACCGCCACGGTGCCGACCTGATGGATCACCCTATAGGGGCTGTCACTGAAGATCATCACCAGCAGCGGCAGAAGCACGGCGAGAAGGAAGATGGCCGAGCACAGCATGTCGTGCAGGTCCGGCTGGCGCCACTTCACCCTGGCATAGGTCAGCGCTACACAGGCGGCTGTGAAGACAACACAGCGGGTGATGAACATGGCGGCGAATTGGTCGGACAGAAGCAGCGCATCCTTGACCAGCAGCAGGTCATAGCTGAGCATCGCCGTCAGGCACCAGCCCAGCGCATGGGCGACGCGCTTGTCGATATAGGCTTCCAGGAAGGCCTCCTCCAGCGCCGCGGAAAAACGCAGCCGCCAGGATCGGCGCGCCAGCGCCCGCTCGACAGTCTTGATCGTAATCCTCTGGCCTGTGGAATTCGGCATGGCCCCTGCTTTCATCCTGAAGAGGGAGGGCCCCTCCCTCCCCCATCGACGAGGCCCACCAAAGAGCCTTAACAAGATCATGCCGAACAAAGTTAAATGCGAAGTTGAGAACGCGGCAAAACTGTGACCGGCATCGATTTTCATCGAACGCGATCGCCACAACCAAACGGACGGGGAGCCAGAGCAAGGCAGACGCCTGCCCTGCCCTGACGAATATCAGGCCTGAGCGCCGCTGACGCCGGCCTGGGAAAAGGTGGCCATGCCGGAATAGCAGGCGGCGGCGGCCTTGACGACGCCGGCCGCCATGGCTGCGCCCGTCCCTTCACCAAGGCGCATGCCAAGGGCCAGCAGCGGCGTCTTGCCGAGTTTCTGGATCGCGGCAAGATGGCCGGGCTCGGCCGAGACATGGCCGATGAGGCAATGGTCGAGGGCAGCCGGGTTCACCGCCTGTAGAATGGCGCCGGCCGCCGTGGCGACATAGCCGTCGATGATCACCGGAACCTTCTGCATGCGGGCCGCCAGAATGGCCCCCGCCATGGCCGCAACCTCGCGCCCGCCGAGCCGGCGAAGCACCTCCAAGGGGTCGGCAAGGTGATCGCGATGCAGCGCCACGGCCTGTTCCACAGCTGCGACCTTGCGCGCCATGAGTTCGCCGGTCGAGCCGGTACCGGGGCCGACCCAATCAGCGGCGCTACCGCCATAAAGCGCCAGATTGATCGCGGCTGCGATCGTCGTGTTGCCGATGCCCATCTCGCCGACGCAAAGCAGATCGGTTCCACCGGCCAGCGCTTCCATGCCGAAGGCCATGGTGGCCGCGCAATCGCGCTCCGACAGGGCGGCTTCCTGCGTGATATCCCCGGTGGGATAATCGAGCGCGAGATCGAAGATCTTGAGGCCGAGATCATAGGCGACGCAGATCTGGTTGATGGCCGCGCCGCCTGCGGCGAAATTCTCCACCATCTGCGCGGTGACACTGGATGGATAGGGGGTGATGCCATGCTTCGTCACGCCGTGATTGCCGGCAAAGATCGCCACCAGCGGACGGGTGACCGCCGGTGCACGCCCGGTCCAAGCCGCGAGCCAGAAGGCGATTTCCTCCAGCCGGCCAAGCGCGCCCGGCGGCTTGGTCAGGTCCTGGTCGCGCGCCCGCGCGGCGGAAAGGGCCGCGCCATCCGGCCCCGGCAGGGCGCGCAGAAGCTCGCGAAAATCGTCGAAAGGCAGCCCGCTGGCACTCATATTACTCGTCCTTCTCGTTCGTCCGGCACCGGCATCTCCTTGCTCCTCCTCAGAGCCATGAGGAGAACAGGAGCAAGCGGCCCGTATCGCGGCGCTTTAGCCCATGCCGACCCGAATGGAAATTCCCTTTTCACGGCAGGCGCGCGCGCCGGAATGAATTTGACATCGCGAAGGGATTGGCCGTGATCTCGCGGACAAAGGTTTCACAATCGCAGGGATTCGCAGGCAAGCGCCTGACGGCCCTGAGCAAGGCGGTTTTTCACTATGTCTTTTTTCGACGACATCGCCCGCTCCATCGCCTTTCTAAGCCGCCTGCCCGTGGCGGACCGCTTCTTTGCCGGTCACGACGGCCGCATGGGGCGCACGGTGCGCGCCTTTCCCTTGGCCGGCGCCATTATCGCTGCGCCGGCGGCCATGTTGGCGGGGCTGCTGGCCGCCATACAGGCCCCGCCGCTCGTGACCATTTTCCTGGCCATGGCGCTGATGGCCTTGATCACTGGCGGCCTGCATGAAGATGGATTGGCGGATACGGCGGACGGGCTCGGCGGCGGACAGACGGCCGAGCGGGCGCTCGACATCATGAAGGACAGCCGCATCGGCAGCTATGGCGGGCTGGCGCTGATCTTCGTCCTGGGCCTGAGGATCGCAAGCCTCGCGGCCTTGATGGCGGTGCTGCCACCTTTGTCCTTGGTGATCACCATCATGCTCGCCGCCGGGATCAGCCGCTTCGCCATGCTCTATCATTGGCAGGCGCTCGGCCCCGCCAGGCCATCGGGCATAGCGGCCGGGGCAGGGCAGCCTGAAACAGAATCGGTGCGGATGGCCGCTGGCTTCGCATGTGCCGGCGCCGTTCTTCTGGCCCTGACCCCGCCATCGTCAGGCGCCGCCGTGCTCGCCCTCGTGCTTTGCGCCGCAACGGCCCATCTCTTCACCCGCTATATCCGCACCCGCCTCGGCGGCCATACCGGCGACACCATTGGCGCAACACAGCAACTCAGCGAGGCCGCGCTGCTCGCCGCACTGGCGCTTTCGCTGTAGCGGCGTCTGCAGAGAGAGAGCGGTCACGCAGTTGTGCTCGGGCCTTCGAGATTGCCGCGCGCTGCCTTATATGAAGTGCCATAGTCCCGCCTTCGAGGGAGTCTTAGATCGGTTGCGCGCGATAGAGCGGAGCTTGACCCGTTGGTGGTGGCAAGGCTCTCTGCGGCGCATCCCGTTCAGGAGGCCCTCGCCTCGCCAGGAAGTTCATCGCCTTGCATTCGCCCTGCATCCTCGTCTGTTCGATCGATCCGTCCACCGGCCTTTGTCTCGGCTGTGCCCGCACCCTGGAGGAAATCGGAGCCTGGTCCGGGCTTGACGATGCACAACGCGGTCGCATCATGGCGCAGCTGCCCGCGCGCCGGGACGCGGCGGGTCTTGTGCCGCCGCAGGTGGCGGGGCTGGAGGTTGCATCATGAAGCTGCGGGTGATCGGTCTTGCCATTCTCGGCTTCGGCCTGCTTGCTCTTCTCCTCAATCATCAAAGCGGCCAGACGCTCGGGCTCGGCAATGACGCCTTCGCGCGGCTGATCTCGCTTTCGGCGATCCTCACGCTGATCGGGGCCGGGCTCTGGCGCGGTCGCATGCAGTTCGGCCAGAATATGCAGCGCCTTTTGATCTGGCTGGTGATCCTGTTGGCGCTTGTGGTGGCTTATATCTATAGCGGCGATCTCAAGGGTTTTGGCCAGCGGCTTGCCGGCGGCATGATGCCCGGCTATGCCGCCGTCTTCACCGACAATGAGGGCTATCAGGAGGTCGTGCTCAGCAAGATGATGGACGGCCATTTCGAAGCCAATGTCGAGGTTGACGACAAGACGCTGCGCATGCTGGTCGATACCGGCGCCAGCGCCGTCACCCTGTCCTTCGAGGACGCGACACGGCTCGGACTTTCGCCTGATAGGCTGACCTTTTCGCGCCGTGTGCTGACCGCCAATGGCGAGGCAAGCGCCGCACCTATCACGCTCGATCGCATCGCCATCGGCCCGATCGAGCGCCAGCGCGTGGCCGCGCTTGTGGCCGAAAAAGGCCGGCTCGACCGCAGCCTGCTCGGCATGAGCTTCCTCTCGACACTCGACTTGCTGCAGATGAAGACCAACGAGCTTAGGCTCAGAGATTAGCCAGCGCCGAGGGAGGTGGGGCTACGCCGAGCCCCCTCACCCTTCCCTCTCCCACCAAGTGGGCACAGGAGGCTTTTGCCACAGAGATCTGTCGCATTCGAGGCAAGCGGCTGCTTCCATGTCTCTTCATGCCGACGGGGATAAGATGCCGGCAGGCAGATGAGAGCGCGGCCCGACAAATTACCGTCCCCGCCCTGTCGCCGTCTACTCCCGCAGCCGGTAACCCGTGCGAAAGATCCAGGTGACCAGCGCCGAGAGGATTGCGAGGAAGACGACGATGATGGCGAGGCTGATCATCGGATCGACCTCCGAGATCTCGTAGAAGGACCAGCGGAAGCCCGAGATCAGATAGAGCACCGGATTGGCATGGCTCACAGCCTGCCAGAAAGGCGGCAGCATCGAGATCGAATAAAAGCTGCCGCCGAGAAAGACGAGCGGCGGCACGACCAGCATGGGGATGAGGTTCAACTGCTCGAAATCCTTCGCCCAGATGCCGATGACGAAGCCCAGAAGCGAAAAGGTGATGGCGGTAAGCGCGAAGAACAGCGCCATCATCAGGGGATGAGCGATGCGGATATCGACGAAGAAGGAAGCCGTGGCCAGAATGATCAGGCCGATAATCATGCCTTTCGTCGCCGCCGCACCGACATAGCCGATCAGCACCTCGGCCATGGAGACGGGCGCGGAAAGCAGCTCGTAGATCGTGCCCGTAAACTTCGGAAAATAGATGCCGAAGGCGCCGTTGCTCACGCATTGGGTGAGCAATGTCAGCATGATCAGCCCGGGCGTGATGAAGGCGCCGTAGGGCACGCCGTCGATCTCCTGGATGCGCTGTCCGACTGCCGCGCCGAAGACGATGAAATAGAGCGAGGTGGAAATGACGGGCGAAACGACGCTTTGCAGCAGCGTGCGCCGCATCCGCGCCATCTCGAAAAGATAGATCGCCTTGATCGCCTGCCCGTTCATCGGCCCGCCTCCACCAGTTCCACGAAAATATCCTCCAGCGAGCTTTGCCGGGTCGAAATGTCCTTGAGCGTCAGGCCTGCTTCGGCAAGCGCCGCCAGAAGCGTGGTGATGCCGGTACGCGCGCCGGAGGCGTGATAATCGTAGATCAGCCGCCGCCCCTCCTCCTCCAGCCGGAGATTGAAGCCCGAAAGCTGCTCAGGAACCGCCGGGATCGGCTGGGCCAACTCGATCGCCAGTGTCTTGCGGCCGAGCTTTTTCATCAGCGCCGCCTTTTCTTCCAGAAGCAGCAGCTGGCCACCACTGACGACGCCGATCCTGTCGGCGATCTCCTCCGCCTCCTCGATGTAATGAGTGGTGAGGATGATCGTCACGCCGCTCTCGCGCAGCCGCTGCACCACCTTCCACATGTCCTTGCGCAGATTGACGTCGACGCCGGCGGTGGGCTCGTCCAGAAACAGAACGCGCGGCTCATGCGCCAGCGCCTTGGCGATCAGCACGCGCCGCTTCATGCCGCCCGAAAGCTCGCGCAGCTTGTTGTCCTTCTTGTCGTAGAGCGAAAGATCCTTCAGCACCCGTTCGATATGCGCGGGATTGGCCGCTTTGCCATGCAGCCCGCGCGAGAAGGACACGGTGTTCCAGACGGTCTCGAACTGATCGGTCGTCAGCTCCTGCGGCACCAGGCCGATGATCGCCCGCGTCTGGCGAAAATCCTTGACGACATCGAAACCGCCCACCAGCACCTTGCCACCGGAGGGGTTGACGATGCCGCAGATGATCGAGATCAACGTGGTCTTGCCCGCGCCATTGGGCCCGAGCAACGCGAGGATCTCGCCCTCTTCAATTGCAAGATCGATGCCCTTCAGCGCCTGAAAGCCATTGCCATAGGTCTTCACCAGGCCGGAGACGGAAACGATGGGGGGCATGGGGGGAATGTCCTTGGAAGCGGTCTGTCGCCGCCACATATGGCGCTCGAAACCGATCCGGCCAACATGCCACGCCGCATTTCCGACAAAAATCACCCCGGTTTGCGGATTCTCAATCGAGCGTGAAATCGAAGCGGTAATTGGCCGACAGGCCTACGGTCAGCTGATTGTCCGAGCCTTTCTGGCGCACGAGGCTGCTGTCGGCGGCCACACCGACCATGTGCCGATATTCGACGAAGGCGCTGGTTTCCAAGGCGTCCGTCGCCTTCCAGGTCAAGGCGCCGCCAGCACCGACCGATTGCCAGCCGCTGGCCGGATCGTAGGGCGCGAGGCCGGAGGCGGCGGCTTCCTCGTCATTGACGCCGTAATAGGCGCGGCCGAAGGCGGAGGTCCCATAGGTGGCGCGCGGGCCGCCGGACAACCGAACCGTCGAGGTGATATCGGTGAAGGCATCGACCTGCAGATCGACCACGGTGCCGTGATGGCTGCGGATACCATGGCGCACTTCGGCGCGGGCACGCAGCCAGTCAGCCGGATAAGCCTCCGCAAAGACGCCGGCCTCACCGCCGAACTTGACCTCCGACAGGCCCTTTAGATCGCCGGAGGTGCCGTCGTCGCGGGCAGAGAGCAGGCGGGCGGCAACGCCGAACCGCACCCGGTCTGACTCGTAAAGCGGCAGGCTGGCACTGTCATTGCGCGAGACGAAACGCTCGACCTTACCCTGCTTGCCGAGTGCGATGATCGGCGAGAACAGGAATTTGCGGTCGCGCGCGCCGTAAAAGGACGGGCCATTGGCAATGGAGCCGCCGAGCGTCAACGACCAGTCGCCAGACCAGAGATGATCGCCCGCCTTCGCCGAAGCCAGCGGGAGGCCGGCGATGAGAACAGCGATGAGCGAGCGGGCGGGCAGTCTCATGCGGGCCAAACCTCTTATACGCAAACAATCTTGACCGACCATCTATTCGCCGGCAGCTCTTAAAACCCGCTTAACCGCCTTTGTTAAAGCGTGATCCACCTTGTTTAGGTCGGCGGACGGGCAGCAGCTCCAGATCGGCGCATCACAGGTCAGGCATAGTCACGCCGCATTGCCGGGATGGGCACTTCGCCCGACATCGCCCGCCTGCACCGGCACCACGGGGCTTGCATCGGCGTGCAGCGAGAGGCCGAACAGCACGGAGCTGCCCAGCGCGGCCAGCGTCAGGCCTGCCGCCAGCCCATAGGCAGTACCATCGTAGAACCGACCGAGCGCGACGGCAAAGAGCGTGGAGACCAGGCTGGAGCCGGCGGAGATCAGCGATGCGCCGAGGCCTGCGATCTGGCCGAGCGAGCGGAGCGCCAGCGCATTGAGATTGCCGAAGAGAATGCCGATGGCGAAGAAGGCGCAGAGCATCAGCCCCATGAACGGACCGAGCGAAGGCCGGCCGGCCGAAAGCACCGTTGCCAGCAGCAGCGCCATGCCCGACAACACCAGGCCGGCAAATCCAACCCACGCCATGGCCTCCATGCCGAAGCGGCGCACCAAGGCGGCATTGACGAAGGAGGCAAGGCCGAGGCCGGCGGCGAGACCGGCGAAATACAGCGGAAAGCGATCGCCGATCCCGTAAAGATCGAAGAACAGGTCCGGTGCAATACTGAGGTAGAGAAGCTGGGCGCCGAAGACCAAGCCGGTTGCCGCGATCAGGAGCGTGACGCGCGTGCAGCCAAGAATGCGCTTGCCATTGCGCCAGAGAAGGCCGGGCTGAAAAGCGATTCGCCGCCCGCGCGGCAAGGTCTCGGGATGGCGGACCAGCAGCCAGGCACCGCCCAGCACGGCCAACCCGATATAGACGGCAAAGAGGCTGCGCCAGCCGGCATGGACGATCAGCCCCTGGGCGAGCACGGGCGCCAGCATCGGCACAAGGATGAAAAGGGTGAACATCAGCGACATCACCTGCGCCATGGCATCGCCTTCGAACTGATCGCGGATCATCGCCCGTGTGGCGATCTTGGGACCGGCCACGCCGATGCCCTGCAGCACCCGGCCGAGGATCAGCAGCGGCAGAGAGGGGGCGCACATGGCAATCAGGCTGCCCGCCACATAAAGACAGAGGCCGATGATCAGGGATCGCCGGCGGCCCAGCGCATCGGAGAGCGGCCCGAACCAAAGCTCGCCAAAAACCATGCCGAACTTGAACAGCGAAATCACATGCTGGGTCGACAGCGGCGGCGCGGGGCCGAGTTCCGCACCCAGCTGACGCAGCCCCGGCAGAAGCGCATCGATGCTGAAAGAGGTCATCGCCGTCAGCAGTGCGTAGAGCGCGATGCGCTCGCGAAATCCGGGATCAGGCTGCATGAGTCTCCGCCTCGCTGCGTCGGCTCTTCCTATCAGGCCGGTGCGGAAAGCGAAAGCAAGCATGCAGGAATGCTGATGGACGAACTATCGCTGCCGTCATCATCCCGTCGCGTCTTCGTCATCAAATCGTGACGCCGCCGGTGCAGGGTCCGCCTTGCGAAGCTGCGCACACCAGATTCGCTGCATGGACCTCGTCGGCAGTCCCCTCTGCGCTTGGTCCCGTTCCTTTTTGGCCGGCATGATGCCGGCCTTTTTTTGTCCAGCGCTCCGCGCCGCGCGGCAACCGGATGCTCTTCAAGCCGCTCAGTCGCAATGACGATAGCCGGAGCGGCGCTCGCGCAGGTCGAAGTGAAAATGATCCTTGTGGTGCGGGTCGCTGCCCGGGCCGAGCACGGTATTGAAATATTTGCAGCTATCGGCGCGCACCGCCTTCAGCAGACCCTTTTCGCGGAACGCGAAGAAGCCGGGCTTGCGCACGTCGATCTCCTTGCCGCTCTTGAGCACGAATTTACCGACATCGATGGCATTGCCATGGGCGTGCTCCGACATGGGATTGCCGCGCTGGCTGTTCATCGTTCGGCAGGAATAGCCGCCGAGCGGTTTGACCACGGCGATGCCGGAGAGATAGCGCAGGCGCGCCGCCGGAGCGAGCTCGTTTTTGACCCAAGCGGCGAAAGCGAGCGTTGTCCGGCAATTGAGCGTCACGGCCGGGCTGACGGCAATCTGACCCGAAAGGCCCGAGAGCTGCACCGGATGGTCGATGCCGCAGGCAGGGCCCTTGGCGATCGGCGGCACCGCGCGATAGACGACGCCGAGCGCGTCGAGCTGGCGGCGGCAGGCCACCTCATCGGCCGGGAGCGCGCCTGATGGCGCTGGCAGCGACATCGGCGCATCGCTCTTCGGCGCAAGGCGGGGAATGAATGCCACCTGGTCCGCGCCGGCAGGGCTGCCCGGCGACGGGCCCGAAGGCGCTTCGGCAGCCGAGCGGCGGGAAGCCGGCATCAGCGGCGGCAGGTCTGAATCCATCGCCGGCTCGGCCTCGCTTTTCAAGGCGCGGCGGCTGGCAGGGAGCGCATGCACCTTGCCGCCGATACCATCGACCACCGGCTGGCTCGTGCGACCCTCGGCGATCTGCCCGGCTTCCTCCTCGGCAAGGCCGGTGATCGCGGGCTCGCCCAGCATGCCATCGATATCGACACCGGCCGCAGCACTCCGGCCGGAATAGCCAGCCGAGGCCGCCTGGCCGGGATAGCCTGGAGACGATGACGCCGGCGGCAGTTGCTCTTCCGGCTCGGGCGCGGACAGGGGCGCGGAAGCAGGCCCGGGCGGTGGTTCCACGGTCGGCATGCCGCGTGCCGCACCCGTCATGGACCTTACCGGCGCCGCGCGCTCGGGATCGATCCGGGCGGAAGGTTCGAGCTCCAGCCCCTCGGAGGTGCAGGCCGAGAGCACTGCCAGCAGCGCCACGAAACCCGCCTTCCTCACCAGACTGCAGCCCGGCGCTGCACCTCGGCGCACCGGTCCAAGCTCCATCAGAGCCAAAGCCGGGCGCGGAAGCGGCGGACGGGCCAAGACGCCCGATGTCAATCTGTCCTTGAAGCGCATGGGCCCATCCGATGATCGTCGCTGCCCAAGCTGCGGTGCCGATGGGTCCTTTATGAGACGCCGGCATGGCACAGGCCTGTCGCGCACCAGGATCGGCCAACAGGGTAAATGTTTCCTTACTTGCTACACCGCTGTTGGCAAGGCGCGCCTCACAGCGTCCAGGAAACGGACGACCGGCTGCGGTTGATCAATTGCGAGAGGTCGACCGCCTTCTGATAGGATGGCATGGAGATATAGTCGGCCGCCGACTTGCCGGCCACCGTAGCTTCCTCGCGCGCAGCCACCAGCAGCTTGACGATGGAATTGCTGCTGGTGACATCGGCGGCCTTGCTGCTGGAGGACTTGGTCGCAGCCTTGTAGTCGATCTGCGCGGATGCACGCTCCTCGGCCCAGGCGAAGCTGGCTTTCTCGTCATCGCCACCGGCATCCAGGAAATCGATCGACGCCTTGGCGGCGGCGGCTTTCTGCAGACCGGTCGGGTCGGCCGAGAAGATGGCCGCCGACTTGCGGCCTTGCATTTCGATCTGCGCGGCATCGACTTCGAGTTTCGAAAACAGCCCGCCGCGATTGACGATCATCGCCTGCAGCGCCCCGCGATCGAAGGTTCCGAGCCCGATCTTGTTGTGCCAGTCATTGATCGTTGCCGTTTCATCCGCCTTCTTGCCGCGCTTCTGGTAGGCCGCATCGAGAAGCGCGCGGGCATCCACCGCCTGCTGCGTGGAGCTGTCCATCCGGATGGTCTTCACGGCGGAACTGCTGGAGGATGACGTTGCGGCTGTCGATTGCGATGGTGTCGCGGATCGGGGTGTGGTGACGGACCACGCGCGCAGGCGGCTGAGCGCGGATGCGCCGGAGTCGTTTGCCTTCGCCGTCGTCTTCGTTGCGTCGTCACTGTTCTGCGCAAGGTTGTAGCCACCCGAACGCACCATGCGATAATGTCTAAAGGCTGAAATCATCGACATCGAAACCATCCTTCACGAAGATAATAAGTTAATAATTTACGATATAAAGTCGTCTTTGCGTGAGGCTGATCTCCCGCAGGATGTTCAGGTTTAAGGCCCCCTTTTACCGCGCTCTTGTGCGGCGATCAGAATGGCGGCGAAAAAGGGCTTTTCTCTGCCATTCTGCTTGCTCTACTGTGTCTCGCAGACGGCCTGCGGCACCACCCGCGCGCCCGACGTCACAAGGCGCCTGGACGCGAGGCGGACCGTTCTGGCTCGCCAGGCGTCACGCCGTCCGCCCCGAACCGTTCTGGAGACCGAAGACCCATGACCAAGCCCACCGGCGAACTCACCCTTCGCACACTCGCCATGCCCGCCGACGCCAATCCGGCAGGGGACATTTTCGGCGGCTGGGTCATGGCGCAGATGGACCTGTCCTGCGGCATTCGCGCCGCCGAACGGGCGCGCGGCCGCGTGGTCACGGCGGCGGTGAAGGAAATGGCCTTCGATCTGCCGGTGAAGATCGGCGATACGCTCAATGTCTATACCGACATTACCCGCGTCGGCCGAACCTCGATCACCCTCCATGTCGAAGCCTGGGCCCAGCGCAACCGCCACCGGGCCCTGGAAAAGGTCACCGAAGCGACCTTCGTCATGGTGGCGCTGGACGATGACGGCAAGCCGAAACCGCTGCCGGCGGAATAGCCGGCTCGATCTGAAAGACTACGAACGATATGTCCGACGGCGGCGGCCCCTCGCACTTGCCAGCAGCGATGCTACCGCGTGCGGTATCGGCCACAGCGGCACAAGCCTCAAAAAATATTCGAATATGCGGAACTGAAGCAGCACCTTACGCTTTTCTGCGACGCTGCACCCGAAGCCTGCCCGCGGAAGTTGCCGCTACAGCCTGCCGCCGGGCGACGGGAAGGATGCGGTTGTCGAGGTGACCTGCATGATCCGGACCTGGCGCACAGGTGGAGAAACGCCAAACGGATCCACCCGCCGCCCTCGCCCGCCGGCGCTGTCGCGGCCTATGCTCTGATCGAGGTCCTCATGTCGCACGACGCCGCCCTGCATCTGCCGCGCAACACGGGCGCTGCCCTGGTCGCGACACCGCTGGTCGCCCTTGCCTTCGTCAATTTCTTTCTCGCCGATGCACGAGACGGTCTGGGACCTTTTCTCGATGCCTTCCTGGCAACGCAGGGCTGGTCGCCCTTTTCGCTGGGCATGATTGCCACCTTTGGCGGCGTGCTCGGCATGGCCGTCACCCCGCTCTTCGGCGCCTTAGTCGATAACTCCCCTTATAAGCGTCTGCTGGTCATCATCCCGGTGACGCTGGTGACCGCCGCCGCGCTGTGGACGCTGGCCATGCCCAACATGGCTGTCGTGGTTGGCGGCCAGACGGTGACCGCCATCGTCGGCGCGGTGATCGGCCCGGCCCTGATGGGGCTGACGCTCGGGCTGGTCGGCGAAGCCGCCTTTCCGCACCAGGTATCGCGCAACGAGTTCTGGAACCATGCCGGCAATGTCGCGTCGCTCGCCGGCGTCTACTTCGCTGCGACCTTCTACGGCCTTCCGGGCATTGTCGTGCTGATGGTGGCGACTGCCATCGGTGCGGTTGCTGCCACGCTGGCCATCGATCCGAAAAAGATCGACCACAAGGTGGCGCGTGGGCTCGGCCATGACGAGGGCGAAGAAGGCCCCTCGGGCTATTCCGTGTTGGCGGGCTCGCGCGGGCTGATCGTGCTGGCGGTCATCATGCTGGTCTTCCATTTCGGCAATGCGCCGATCAGCCGGCTGGTCGCGCAGCAATTCTCGGTTCAGCTCGGCACGCCCTTCCGCACCACGGCGCTGATCACCGGCGTCGCGCAGCTGACGATGATCGGTGCTGCGGTGGCCGCTCCCTTCCTCATCCGCCGCTTCGGCCTCGCCTCGATCTTCATCATCGGCCTCCTCGCCCTGCCGATCCGCGGCGCCATTGCCGGCAGCATCGACAATTTCTGGATGATTTATCCGGTGCAGGTGCTGGATGGCCTCGGTGCCGGCCTGATCGGCATCGCCACGCCTGTGGCGGCCGAACGCATCCTCTCCGGCACGGGCCGTTTCAATGTCGGCCTGGCAGCGGTGATGACGGTCCAAGGCATCGGCGCCTCCACCTCCAACATCGTTGCAGGCACGCTGACGGAGAGCTACGGCTTCCACGCCGCCTACTGGGCGCATGGAGCGGTGGCGCTGATCGCGCTCATCCCCTTCCTGCTCTTCCGCCGTGATGTCGCCCCGCCAGCCCGCACGCGATGAACAGGACCGCGCCAGGGCAAAATTGATCCCGCTTTGTTCCGCCGGACCCTTTTCTTTCCGGCGGACTCCCTCCATATTCCCGCCATGGCCAGATCCCCGAAAAATTCCGCAGGCTTCGGCGAAGTGCCGCAGGCCTCCTTCGACGCCGACATGCCGCTCTCGTCCAATGTTGCCGACTGGGCGGAGGAGCTGCAACGTATGGCCGAGGCCGAGAGCATCGAGACCCGCCATGACGTCGCCTCGCGCGCCGGCCGACACCGCAAGCAGGTCGAACAGGCCGCCGCGCGCGAGAAGCAGCGCGATGCGGCTGCTCCGCCTGCCAAGGCAAAGCCCGCCGCCAGATCGGCGCGCGGAACCTCCATGGGCAGCTCGTCCGATCCCAAGGCCCGCGCAGCCGCCGGGCTGAACCCGGTGGCGGGCCTGGATGTCACGCTGGAGCAGGCGGAAGCGCTGGGCTTTGGCGCCAAGCCGGCTGGCAAGACGGCAAAGGGCAAGGCAGGCAAGGCCGGCACCATGCCCGACGATGCGGGACTTGAAGGGCCAAGTGCCGTGACCGCGACGGTCGACGCGCTGAGCAAGCTGATCGAGAGCGGCAATCCGCTGTTCAAGGACGGCAAGCTCTGGACGCCGCACCGGCCGCACCGGCCGGAAAAATCCGAAGGCGGCGTGCCGATCCGCATGGTTACGGAATACCAGCCTTCCGGCGACCAGCCGACCGCGATCGCCGACCTCGTGGAGGGCCTGAAATCAGGCGAGCGCAGCCAGGTGCTGCTCGGCGTTACCGGCTCGGGCAAGACCTTCACCATGGCCAAGGTGATCGAGGCCACCCAGCGCCCCGCCGTCATCCTCGCGCCGAACAAGACACTGGCGGCGCAGCTCTATTCCGAGTTCAAGAACTTCTTCCCGGAGAATGCGGTCGAATATTTCGTCTCCTACTATGACTACTACCAGCCGGAAGCCTATGTGCCGCGCTCGGATACGTTCATCGAGAAGGAAAGCTCGATCAACGAGCAGATCGACCGTATGCGCCACTCGGCAACCCGCTCGCTCCTGGAACGCGACGACGTGATCATCGTCGCCTCGGTCTCCTGCATTTACGGTATCGGCTCGGTCGAGACCTATACGGCCATGACCTTCCAGATGGAGGTGGGCGACCGGCTGGACCAGCGCCAACTCCTGGCCGACCTCGTGGCCCAGCAGTACAAGCGGCGCGAAATGGACTTCCAGCGCGGCTCCTTCCGCGTGCGGGGCGATACGATCGAGATCTTTCCGGCCCACTTGGAAGATGCCGCCTGGCGCATCTCCATGTTTGGCGACGAGATCGATTCGATTTCCGAATTCGATCCCTTGAGCGGCCAGAAGACCGGCGATCTGAAATCAGTAAAGATCTACGCCAATTCCCACTATGTCACGCCGCGCCCGACGCTGAACGGCGCGATCAAGGCGATCAAGGAAGAGCTGAGGCTCAGGCTCGCCGAACTGGAAAAGGCCGGCCGCCTCTTGGAAGCCCAGCGGCTGGAGCAGCGCACGCGCTACGATATCGAGATGCTGGAGGCCACGGGCTCCTGCGCCGGCATCGAAAACTATTCGCGCTATCTCACCGGCCGCAAGCCGGGCGAGCCGCCGCCGACGCTGTTCGAATATATTCCGGACAATGCCCTGCTGTTCATCGATGAAAGCCACGTCACCGTGCCGCAGATCGGCGGCATGTACAGGGGCGACTTCAGGCGCAAGGCGACGCTGGCCGAATATGGCTTCCGCCTGCCCTCCTGCATGGACAACCGCCCGCTTCGCTTCGAGGAGTGGGACGCCATGCGCCCCGACACGGTCGCTGTTTCGGCCACGCCGGGCGGGTGGGAGATGGAAGAGTCCGGCGGCGTCTTCGCCGAACAGGTGATCCGCCCCACCGGCCTGATCGATCCGCCGGTCGAGGTGCGCTCGGCCAAGAGCCAGGTAGACGATGTGCTCGGCGAAATCCGCGAGACCGCCGCCAAGGGCTATCGTAGCCTCGTCACGGTTTTGACCAAGCGCATGGCCGAGGATCTGACCGAATATCTGCACGAGCAGAATATCCGCGTGCGCTACATGCATTCCGACATCGACACGCTGGAGCGCATCGAGATCATCCGCGATCTCCGCCTTGGCGCCTTCGACGTGCTCGTCGGCATCAACCTTCTGCGCGAAGGCCTCGACATTCCCGAATGCGGCTTCGTCGCCATTCTCGACGCCGACAAGGAAGGCTTCCTGCGCTCGGAAACGTCCCTGATTCAGACCATCGGGCGTGCGGCCCGAAACGTCGATGGCAAGGTCATTCTCTATGCCGACAATATCACCGGCTCCATGAGCCGGGCGATGGAGGAAACGAGCCGCCGCCGCGAGAAGCAGATGGCCTACAATGCCGAGCACGGCATCACGCCGGAATCGGTCAAGGCCCGGATTTCCGACATTCTCGACTCGGTCTACGAGCGCGACCATGTGCGTGCCGATATATCGGGCGCCAAGGGCAAGGGCTTCGCCTCCGGCGGCCATCTCGTCGGCAACAATCTCGCCGCCCATCTGGAAGCGCTCGAAAAGCAGATGCGCAACGCCGCTGCCGATCTCGACTTCGAGACCGCCGCCCGCCTGCGCGACGAGATCAAGCGTCTGAAGGCCGCCGAACTCGCCGTCATGGACGACCCGATCGCGCGCGACGAGGCGAGGAGCCAGGAGGGCAAGAGCTCAAGCGCCAGCGCCCCGGCCAAGTCGACCTCGCTGTTCCAGAAGCCCTCGCTCGACGATATGGGCCCGGGGACCGACACGGCTCGTCCGCTCTTCCGCAAGAACACGCTGGACGAAATGACCGTCGGCCGCACGGAAAAACCCGTCACCGGCGCCCTGCCCGACCGACCGGAAGAAAGCCTCAGCACCAAGAAGCGCTTTTCGCCCGTGCTGGAAGGCCAGCCCGAACGCGCCACTGACGACCCCCGCCCGCTGGTGCGCGGCAAGGCGGGCGTCGGGTCTTACGAGGATCCGGGCGACGTCAAGCGCAAGGGGCGGACCAAGGGCAAGACGGGACGGCCGGGGCGGTGATTGACGGCTGGAGCGCCTTTCGACCTCGAAGAGGTCGACGCTCCAGCTGCTTCAAAAGCCGCACCGTTTTGGTCGGACCGGACCTGAAGATTAGTTAAACTACCCGGTCACCAACAGTTTAGCATCCTCGGCACAACGCCGAGGATAATCTGCTTTCTGCGCAATCAGAGCGCGCCCTTATGCTTCGACAGGCCTTCCAGAGTCACAAGAAGAAATACCCCTTCTGCAGCTCGGTCACCCCATCCAGATGCAGCGAGAAATCGGCCTTCTTGTCGCCGTCGACATCGGCATAGATGTAGACATCGCCGCCGAGCTTCTTATAGCGCAGCTCGCCCGCATCGCCGGTGAAGTTCTTGGTGCCGATGAAGTCGAAGGCCTGGTTGCCGGCGCGCGTGGTGTCAGCGTCGATAAAGGCGAGGTGGATCTTGTCGCCGCCCTTGCCGGAGAAGTCGGTGATCGTGTCGCGGCCGGCGGCCGTGGCGGTGGAATCGCCGATCGTCTTGAAGAAGAAGATGTCCTTGCCGGCTCCGCCGGTCAGAATGTCCTTGCCAAGCTCGCCAAAGATCCGGTCGTTTCCGGCGCCCCCGTCGAGGCTGTCATTGCCATCGCCGCCATAGAGACTGTCATTGCCGGCGAGACCGAAGAGCGTATCGTCGCCCGCGCCGCCGGTCAGGATATTCTTCTCGGCTGAGCCCGTCAGCCGATCGGCAAAGGCGGAGCCCTCCAGATTTTCGATGGAATCGAAGCTGTCCCCAGCGGCGTCACCGGTGTTGTTGGCGGATTTCGTCAGGTCGGCGATCAGGCCGGAGGCGGCAGTCGCGTAGGATGCGGTGTCGCTTCCCGTCCCACCGATTAACTGATCGGCGCCCGCCCCGCCGGTCAGCCGGTCATTGCCAGCGCCGCCTTCCAGCCTGTCGCGCCCTTCCATGCCCGAGAGCGCGTCGGCATTGCCGGTGCCCTGAACCAGGAAGCCGAGCTGCAGCCCGAGCTGCGATTGCGATGCATGCGCATGACCGGAAAGATTGATGCTGAGCTGGTTGCCCGTGGCCGTGATGTCGGAGGCCCTGAAGCCCATATCGTTCTTGAGGATGTCGGCGTTCAGCAGGCTAATGCCGCTCGTCCCGCCCAGCGCATCGAAGGTCAGGACATAGGTGTTGGCGGCCTTCGCGCCGGAGGGTGCGTCGAAAAACCAGAAATTCTTATCGACGACAGTGAACGTGTAAGTCGATCCGGTGATGTCATGGGTCACGGCTACGGGCGAACGGCCCGTCGGGTGCAGATCCTCAGGCGTGAATTCCACCGCCGTATCGCTGACTGGCTTGACGACCGGATAGATCGCCGCTTCGTTTACCGTGGGATAGAGCAGCTCAAGTTTGACATTGCCGCCGATCATCGACATCTCCCTTTATCTCTGCGAGCCATGGCACGACGCTTGCGTCGGCCGGCTCAATCCTTTCCTCTTTTCTCCCATCATCGGCTTACGGCTAGGGCCAGCCATCTGCCGGGCCGGCGCTCTGAGACTTTTGAGGGCGATCCGGCAGATCTTGCACAGGTCCACTGCCGCAGGACGATGGAAGAATGTGTAAGCTCTATTTTATCCTTCTCGGCTGAGCAGGAATGCGCGGCAGAGAACCACAGGCTGCGCGCTCGTGCAACCTGCTGTTTGTTTTTTAGCACTGTCGTGTGGATGGTGGCTTTGTCGGCCAGAGCAAATCGGAAAGATCGCAACAGCCTTCAAGTCGCGCGCAAAACCGCGGGAACAGAGCCGCTGTGCAATAAAAGCCCCGCCGGCTTCGGCCTACTCTGCGGCCTGAGGCTCGGTTTCGGCACGTTCGACCGCCATGACAGGCGGGTTTTCCAGCTCGTAGGAATAGCCGGACAACATTTCATAGGCCTGCTCGATCGCTTCGATCTGCAGCTCGGCCGAGCGGATCGCTTCGGTGATGGTGGCGGCGCGGGCGGTAAGCATGGCGCCGAGCACATCGGTTTCCGGCCGGCGCCCCAGACGGTCGATGTGGTGGCGCACGCGCGTGCGGTGGCGCTCCAGCTCGAGAATGTGGAAGCGGCTCTTGACGATATCGTCCGAAAGCTTGCGCCGCATGGCGGCGACCGGATCGAAGCTGCCGGGCTCACGCTCGTCCAGGATCATGTCGTTGACGAGATTTTCCAGCATCATGAGCCCTTTGAGCGCCTTGGGATCGGCCAGTTCCGGGTCGAAGCCGGTATCGTCGTAAACGCGACGGCGCACGGGATCCTGCAGAAGCTCATAGGCCGTCTGGAGCTGGGCAAAGGCCTCGGAATCGCCACCCGCATCCGGATGCGCGGCCTTGGCGGCCTTGCGATAGGCGGCACGGATCGCCTCGGCATCCGCGCCCTGTGCCAGGCCCAAAAGCTCATAGGGATCGATCAACAGGCCCACTCCTTCACGCTTCGCATCGTCCTTGGCGGCACGCTTTGCCCCTTCTTCCGGCGCGCCACAAGGGCATGCGCACTCTCGTCTGATCAGGCCGCTCGCCCAGGCCAAAAGCCAGCGATGCGAACCCGTTCTCGGCCATTGGCCGGTCATGCCGCATTCGTCCCGGCAGACTGTTCAGGGCGTCTCCATGGGGTACCGCGAGCGGGCGCCGACATCAAGCCGCTTTCCGCCCCGCATGCCCCCGTTCGTCAAATGCCATTGCCGCAAGAGCTTGAAGCCGCAGGGGAACATAGGCCTGTGCAAAAGCCGCCGTCCCGCCGCACCACAGGCAGAATGCCCTGATATCGATGCCCCATTGCGCCTTGCCTGCACGCGACAGAATCAACCTGACCGAAGCCGGAACCTCGTCTTGGAAAACGACGCTTTTGCGTCGAATGCCGCGATGTCGCCGGATTTCGCTCAGCCAGCCTGACCGAACAGCCCATGCGGACCGCCGCTTTTCCCGCCTCGCGGGAGAAAAACCTTGCCAGATCAGCAGGTTTCTGTCAGAAATCACGCCGTTCGGGCGTTTCATCCCGGAGACTGGACCGATGTGGTTTGCCGCCCGCCTGGGGCCGCTGCCGGTCGAAGCTCAGCTCGTCGTTCACGACGGCAGGTTTTCGGCACAGCCCCGGCGAAAGCGGTAGGAAGCATGAGTGCGGCGGGCAAGCCCGCGCCCTTGGAGCCTCCAACGTAGACGTTCTTTCCTCCCGTACGTGGACATCCAGACTACCGCCAGGCTTGTGCTGTTTTCAGCGCCGCCGGGCAAAACTACGCCAGGCCCCCGCCCCGCAAGGGCATCCAGCGGGGGATTGGCAAAGACACTCAAGGGATCAAAGGACATCTTCCCATGGCCACCAAGGGCACCGTTAAGTTTTTCAACCAGGACAAGGGCTTCGGCTTCATCACGCCGGAAGGCGGCGCCAAGGACGTTTTCGTCCACATCTCCGCGCTGCAGGCTGCTGGCATCCAGACCCTGAAGGACGGCCAGCAGGTCACCTTCGACACCGAGCCGGACCGCATGGGCAAGGGCCCGAAGGCCGTCAACATCCGCGCCTAACAGGCGCCCCGCCGCTGGCCCCGGCCAGCGCGACAGATTAAAGGAAAAGGCGAGGCATCCCCTCGCCTTTTTCATGCGCCCGCCATGAACGGCTGAGCAAAATACAGCACGGCGGCTCGCATCGATCGGCGAAGCGTGATTGCAAAACCCATGCTCAGTACGGTCAAGCTCGCTCGCGCAGCCGCATAGACCAGTCGGTTGCTGCCTATAGATCGACGGCCCTGCTTACCCTCTCCGATAGGCAAGCGCGCTCCGCCTCTCTGCTTGCGTGCCAGAGACCAGTCAGCCAGTTGCCAACAGACCGTCGTGCCCGATCGAAGCCTGCTCCTCGCCCCCGAGAACGGCTGCGAAAGCCTTGAGAATGACCTCAGGACCGGCACCAGCCGCTGCGGCCTCGGACGAGAGGATCTGACGATAGCGTCTGGCGCCCGGCCATCCCTGAAACAGGCCGACCATATGGCGGGTCACATGAATCAGGCGTCCGCCGCTGGCAAGGTGACGCCCGGCATAGTCGGCCATGCGCTCGGCCACATTCTGCCAGAAGGCGGGATCGGCGCGATGCCCTCGCGGGGTCAAAGGCTGTGCAGGCGCAAGCTGACCGATGGACGGTCCGTCCAGCCCCGGAAAGGCGGCATCGACGGCCGACAGCAGGCCGCTATCGTGATAGGCCGCACGGCCGAGCATGACACCATCCACCTGATCAAGCATGCCCAGCGCCGCATCGAGCGTCTGCAGCCCGCCATTCAGACCCATGAAAAGCTGCGGTCTCTCCGCCTTTACCCGGGATACGAGATCATAGTCGAGCGGCGGAATTTCGCGGTTTTCCTTCGGGCTCAGCCCCTCAAGCCAAGCCTTACGGGCATGCACCCAGACCGCATCCGCGCCAGCTGCGCTCACCGCGTCAATGAGACCGCGCAGGGCCTCCTCAGGCTCCTGCTGATCCACACCAATGCGGCATTTCACCGTCACCGGCAGCGCAACGGCTGCCTTCATCGCTGCCACACAATCGGCCACCAGCGCCGGGTTGAGCATAAGACAGGCCCCGAATATGCCGGATTGCACCCGATCGGACGGGCAGCCGACATTAAGGTTGATTTCGGCATAGCCGAAGTCAACCGCGATCCGCGCGGCCTCCGCCAGTTTTGCGGGATCATTGCCGCCAAGCTGCAGCGCAACCGGATGCTCCGGCGCCTCCATGCCGAGCAGCCGCTGGCGATCGCCGCGCAGCACCGCATCGGCCACGATCATTTCCGTATAGAGCAGCGCATGACGCGTCATCGTCCGCGCGAAACTCCGGAAATGACGGTCGGTCCAGTCGATCATTGGGGCGACAGCGAAGACGGGGGCACTGAAATAGTGCGCTTTCATGTTCTGTCCCCGTCCATTCGGCTTTCGTTCATATCCGACTTTCCTTGTGCCCTCGCCTCCCTGCCCATTCCGCTGATGATAGTGCTACATTGTAGCAAGATCGGGAGACTTGTAGCAAAAGCGATGGAGACGATCACGGAGCCAAAACGCTCCCCTTGAACGACCGGCTTATACGGCGCAAAGACGGATAAAGCGAGATGGCAAGGTCTCTCGGGGAGATATCGGGTTGTTCTAGAACAAGTCCGGCCGGCGTGTCTCGCCGAAGCAGCTCAACACCGAGCCGATAGGTAGCGAGCAGGAATTTGACAACGCCACTCGTGCGAAAGCACAGAGCTTGATTACTGCGGAAAATTTCAAGACGGTCGCCGCAAGACCGGCTGGAATCGTGAAGATACCAGCCGGTGCGCATGCCACGCGTGAAAACATCAGTGCTCGGTGGCGCGCAAGGCAGCCGAGGCAACGGAGGCAGAGAGGCGGGCCTCCTCGGCGGCCGACAGGAACATGTCCCGCGCCTCCTCGGGGCTCTTACGCCCGCTCATGGCCGCGCGGCAGAGCGACCGGGCAGCCACGTAGCGTGGACCGCGGGCATCCGGCCAGTTCCGGCTCATCCAATCCAAGGCCTCGGAAGGGCCGCTGACTTCCTGGCTTGCGCCTGCGTGATGAAGCGCGATCGGCAGTGACCACTGCAGCTTCTTGATCGTTATTCCGTCTTTCGATCCGCGATTGTCCATGATGCGTCCTCACCAGAAGCGTTCATAAATCCTGTCGTCGCGCCGGCTCTGTCCCAACAAATAGCCGGCTGCAAAGGCGAGAACGGCGATGGTCAGGGCGGAGGCCGCCGTGGCGGAAGGATGGTCCTGCGCATGTGCAGCCACCGCCCCGATTTCATCCTTGGTCGCCTGGGCCAGTCCAGAGGCCCGTTCGCCCAGACTATCCTTGCGCTCGACGTCGCCGGTAAAGCCGGTTCTCAAATCACCGATAGAGGTCATCACCGTCTCGCTTTTAATTGTAGACCATGATGAACGTCCAAACTGAGCGACCGGTTCCCATGGCAGAGGAAGAAGCCGCTGTGCGCTGCGGTATATTGTGCAATGCACTAGGTATAGCTTGTTTATACTGAACTAACACATTGCAGACGCGCTCAACAGGTATTTGACGCAAAATTTTCACTTTGCGGCACGCGAAGCTTGTGTCATCCTGATCATGAGGCGCCTCATAAATACCGTGATCGTGTCAGTAACTGTGCCTGAGGAATTCGGACGCGCTTCATAACCAATTGCACGGACGAGGGAGAAGCACGATGAATGCGGAGCATCTGACCAGAATCGTTGAAGTCAGCCTGAAGCGTGGGAACGAGCGACAGGACGTCGGCATCATGACGGTTCGCCAAGCCCTGGAATTGCCGGTTGCCGGACGACTGGAATATACAAATCCCGATGACAAGAGCCGGCGCGGCCCCATGCGAATCACGCGGGAAGAGCTACAGGCCTACGCCTGCGGCTGAGGACGCGCCGTTTCAACGACCAGAGCTGGCATAAGTTAGCGTGGCTGTTGCGCAAACAGTGGGGCATGGCCGGCGGAAGTGAAAGATCGCGAGGCGCATCCGCGAAAGGTTGCGCCTCGAGGCTGTTCGTCGCAAGGATGGCGGTACGCGCAGGGTGATGATAGGCCTCCATGGCCACGCATCCTGACACCCGACATCCAGCCAATGGACCTCGCCATGCAGACCGTTTTTCCACCCGCCGCCCCTGTGCTCCTTCCCATCGCCGGCTCGCCGCTCGCCTTTCCGGTGCGTCGTGTCTATTGCGTCGGCCGTAACTATGCCGCCCATGCCCGTGAGATGGGCCAGGATCCTACCCGCGAGCCACCGTTTTTCTTCCAGAAGAATCCGGATAACTGCCTGCTCGAAGGCACGGCCTTCCCTTATCCTGGACATTCGCAGGATGTTCAGTTCGAGGTGGAGCTGGTCGTTGCGCTGAAGGATGGCGGGAGCGATATCAGCGTCGCCGATGCCAACTCGAAAATCTTCGGCTATGCCATCGGCATCGATTTTACCCGCAGGGACCTTCAGGCCGACGCCAAGAAGGCTGGCAAGCCCTGGGCGGCGGCCAAGGCCTTCGAGGCATCGGCGCCGATCGGGCCCATCGTCGCAGCGGAAACGCTGGCACTCGACCCGAAGGCACGGATCTGGCTGAGCCAGAACGGCACGCTTCGTCAGGAAGGCCATTTGGAAGACATGACCTGGACCGTGCCGGAGGTCATCGCCGAATTGTCGAAGCTGTTCCGGCTGGCGCCGGGAGATCTGATCATGACCGGCACACCGGCCGGTGTCGGCCCTGTGGCGCGCGGCGATGTCATCGCTTGTGGCATTGATGGCCTGCCCGACTTCACCGTGACCGTTGCCTGAAAGGATACCGCCATGGCGATCTATGCCCTAAGTGCGGATCGACCTGCCCTGCCGCCGGAGGGGCGGTTCTGGATCGCACCCGATGCGCATGTCATCGGCCGCGTCACACTTGGCGATGAAGTCGGCGTCTGGTTCGGGGCAGTGCTGCGCGGTGATAACGAGCCGATTGTCGTCGGCGACAGGTCGAACATTCAGGAAGGCGCAGTGGTGCATGTCGATGCAGGCTTCCCGGTAACGATCGGCAGCGGATGCACCATCGGCCACAGGGCCATCGTCCATGGCTGCACCATCGGCGATAACTGCCTTATCGGCATGGGCGCCACCATTCTCAACGGCGCGGTGCTCGGCCGCAACTGCCTTGTCGGCGCCAATGCGCTTGTTACGGAAGGGAAGACCTTCGAGGACAATTCGCTCATCGTCGGCTCGCCCGCCCGCGCGATCCGCTTGCTGGATGCCCAGGCTGTGGCTCGGCTTGAGGCTTCCGCCGCATGCTATGTCCGAAACTGGCGCCATTTCGCCTGCACGCTCACCCGCCTCCACCCGGAATCATAAGAGGCCACGCGTCAGCTTCGCAGCCGGCCGATTTCGATGGAGCTCGTGCCTCGAAATAACAGCGCCAACCGTATGGCTGAGGTCGAAAGGCACAACCGCCTGAGGATGGCCTGAGGACGATGCACCACATCACCTGGAAGTCCTCAGCCCTTCATTCGATTCCGATTGACAGGCTCAGGCCGTGGCCACTGCCGTGCACTCGCGGCAATGCCCACGTATTTCGATGGTCGTTTTGTCGGTCTTGAAGCTGCGGTCGGCGGCCAGCGCGGAAAGCCTTGCATTGATGGCGGGGTCATCGATCTCCGCCACGCTGCCGCAGTCCTCGCAAATGGCGAAGGCGAGCACGCCGCTGCCGTGCCCATGAGCCTCGCCATGCGCATGATCGTGCTGGCAGGCGACGAAGGCGTTGAGGCTTTCCAGCCGGTGCACGAGGCCACGCTCCATCAGCTTGTCCAACGCGCGATAGACCTGGAGCGGCGCGCGAAATCCGTCGTCGCGCAGCTTGTCGAGGATCATATAGGCAGAGAGCGGCGCCTCCGCCTCGCGCAACGCATTGACGACGAGCGACTGATTGCGGGTCAGTTTGGTTGGGTCGGTCATGAGCGAACTCCCTGTGGGCGTCGGTCCTCGCGGCGAAACGGCAGCAGGCTGAGGAGAAAGAGCGCAAGTGCGGCCACGACGATCGACGGACCTGAGGGTGTGTCGAAGCGCAGCGAGCCGAACAGGCCGGCCATCACCGCCGCCGCGCCAAGCAGAGCCGAGAGCACGGCCATAACCTCCGGCGAGCCGGCAAGGCGCCGGGCGGTAGCGGCCGGAATGATCAAGAGCGAGGTAATGAGCAGGATGCCGACGATCTTCATGGCGATGGCGATCACGAAGGCCATGAGAAACATGAAGAGCATACGCGCCCGCTCGGGCTGCAGGCCTTCGGCCTCCGCGAGATCGGGGCTGACCGTTCCCGCCAGAAGCGGCCGCCAAAGCGCGACGATCGCCGCGAGAACCAGAACGCCGCCGACCCACACGGACGCAAGGTCGGTGGTCGATACCGCCAGAATATCCCCAAACAGAAAGCCGATCAGGTCGACGCGGACAAAGGGCATGAAGGCGAGCAGGACGAGCCCGAGCGACAGCGTGGAATGCGAGAGAATGCCAAGGAGCGCATCGGTTGACAGCGCGCCGCGCCTCTGAAGAAGCAGGAGCGACAAGGCGATCACCGCCGCAACAAGAAAGACGCCGATCATCACATTGAGATCGAAGAGCAGCGACAGCGCCACACCCAGAAGCGCCGAATGCGCCATCGTATCGCCGAAATAGGCCATGCGCCGCCAGACGACCAGGCAGCCCAGCGGGCCGGTTACGAAGGCGAGGCCGATGCCGGCGACGAGGGCACGCAGGAAGAAGTCGTCAAACATGGCGCTCCTCCGCCGGCGCGAAACCCTGGAGACGATGATGGTTTGCGCCGCAGCCACAGGCATCGTCATCCCCATCAGCCAGGGCCGCCTCATGATGGTGACCGTCGTCGGGATGGCAATGCGTGGTGACGCTGCCATCTTGATGTAGGACTCGGCCATCGGGCAGATGGGTATGATCATGATGGTGGTGATAGACGGCAACGGCCGGCGCCGCCACCGGGCCGAAGAGACGTCGATATTCCGGACTATCCGTCACGCTCTGCGGTGTTCCCCGGCAGCAGACATGGCCGTTGAGGCAGATCACCGTATCGGTTTCAGCCATGACGATATGCAGATCATGGGAGATCAGCAAGACGCCACATCCCGTCCGGTCGCGCAGGCGCTTGATCAGCGCGTAGAGCGCGATCTCGCCGGCAAAATCGACCCCCTGCAGCGGCTCGTCCAGCACCAGGAGATCGGGCTTGCGGGCGATGGCGCGTGCCAGCAGCGCGCGCTGGAATTCGCCGCCGGAAAGCGCCTGCACCTCCGCCCGCGCCAGATGCGCAATGCCGGTTTCGTGCAGTGCGGCGTCGATATCGGCCGGTGCGATGGGCCCCGTCAGGGTCATTAGCCGCATCACCGTCAGGGGCAGGGTCGAATCGATCGCAAGCTTCTGCGGTACATAGCCGATCCGCAATCCTGGGCGCTGGCCCGCCACGCCTTCATCGGGGCACAGGATGCCGATGGCAGCTTTTGCGGTGGTCGATTTTCCCGATCCGTTGGGGCCAATCAGCGTCACGATCTCCCCGCGCCGCACATCGAGATCGACGCCGCGCACCAGCCAGCGTCCGCTACGACGAACGCCCATGCCCGACAGCGCAACCAGCCGGCCATCATCGTTTGCCAGTGCCGCAACGTGGGGCTTGGCGCGCAAAACGGACTTGAAGGGTGAAGGAAGGAACACGATGCGCAGTCCAGTTCAAACTTGCCAGCGGGTATCGCATAGACTATAGCCCGGAACAACAATGTAATAACATTACGAAGCATTACAAGATCTTGCCGGCACTGGAACCATGGCTGCCGGGATTTTCGTCTGACGCGAGGGGAACCGCCCGATCATGACCATCGCCCTATCTCGCTGGCTTGCGGCAGCCCTCATCTCATCGCTTCTCTCCGGCCCTGCCTGGGGGGAAGCGCTTGACGTGGTCGCCACGGTGAAGCCGGTTCACGCGCTGGTGGCGGCGATCATGCAGGATGTGGGAACGCCGGAACTGATTGTCGACGGTGCCGCCTCGCCGCACACCTACAGCTTCAAGCCTTCGAATGCCACGGCGCTGTCGCGTGCCGATCTTGTCTTTCGCATCGGTCCCGGCTTCGAAACCTTTCTGGAAAAACCGCTGGAAAGCCTCTCCGGCAAGGCGTTGATCGTTACCCTTGCCGATGCGCCGGGCGTGACGACGCTGCCGCTGCGCGAAGGAGGGCTGTTCGAACCGCATGAGGACGGCGACGATCAAGCGGAAAAAGACAGCCACGGCCATGACCACGCAGGCCCGCATGGCGAGATCGACATGCACCTCTGGCTGGACCCTGCCAATGCCAAAGCGATGGCCAACGAAATCGCCCGGCGCCTCGCGACCGCCGATCCAGACCACGCCCAGCTTTTCGAGCGCAATCGGGCCGAGCTCGCACGCCAGATCGATGAGATGGACGCGCGGATGAAGGAAAAGCTGGCCCCCTTCCGGCACAAGCCCTTCATCGTCTTTCACGATGCCTATCAATATCTGGAGCGAGCCTACGGGCTGACCGTGGCGGGCTCCATCACCGTCAGCCCGGAAGCCATGCCGGGGGCGCGGCGCATCCAGGAGATCCACGCCAAGATCCTCTCGGCCGGCGCGGTCTGCGTCTTTGCCGAACCGCAATTCGAGCCTCGTCTGGTCGAAACGGTTCTGGAGGGGACGCCTGCCCATGCCGGCACGCTCGACCCTGAAGGCGGCAGCCTCAAGCCCGGCGCAGGGCTCTACCTGACCCTGATGGACAATCTTGCCACCTCACTGGTGGATTGCCTGTCCAAAGCCTCATGACGCGGTGAAGCCTCGCGCAAGCGGCCGGTGGCAAGGTCTTGGCCGCACGAGAGCGATGCGCAATCAAGGGGCAAGAAATGAAGGTGAAACTGGCTGCGGCAGGCTTGTCCTATGAGCGTGGCGATTACATCGATGCGCTGACGCTCTTAAGCGACCTGGTGGATGACAGCCGCAATCCCGATGTTCTCACCTTGCTGGCCGAAACCTTCGAGAAGCTGGGTTTTGAGGCGGATGCTGCAGACCTGTTTGCCGAGGTAGCCCAAGCGCGCCAGGACGATGCGTTGCTGCGCCGCGCCGCCAAGCTCTTCGCCGCCGCCGGCGTCGATGACCGCGCTCAGCTTTACGGCATGATGCTCTTCGAACGAAAGGCGCACGACGCCACCATCGCCTTCAACCTCGCAAAGACGCTGCGCAAGGGCGACGATCCACGGCTGGCAGGCCTTGTGCTGGAAAGCCTGGCGGAGAGCGACGACGAGGAGCATCTGACCCTGGCTGCCGATATCAGCATGGAGGACGAGCGCAATGTGCTGACGCTCGACATCTTCAAGAAGCTTGCGGCGCGCGATCCGGACGACCCATACCGACTGTTCAACCTGCTGTCGGTCGCCCGCAATTTCTGCGACTACGAAACAATCGAGACCATCGAAAAGAAGCTGACTGCGGCTTTGCGCATGGGCGATCCCGCGGTGCTGGCCGGCGAACTACCCTATGGCAATCTGCTTTATTGCGAAGATGAGCGCATCAACCGGCTGGCGACGAACAACAGCTGGGGGCGCTTGACGGCATCGCCCATGCTGGCGCGCCAACGCCGCCTGCGGCCGCATAGGTGGGGCGAAAAGATCCGGGTCGGCTATCTCTCCAGCGATTTCTGGGAACAACATGCGACGATGATCCTGTTCCAGCGGGTGCTGGAACTGCATGATCGCGACAGCCTCGAGGTGACCCTCTATTGCTATACGCCGCCGCATCTGAAAGCCTTCGACAAAGGCGGACGGGAGCGCTGGGGCTGGCCGATCGTCTCGCTACTGTCCCTCAGCGATGCGGAGGCAGCCGAGACAATCCGCCGCGACGGCATCGACATCCTTGTGGACCTCAAGGGGCCGACCAGCGCCTCGCGCTCGGCGATCCTCAACCAGATGGTGGCGCCTGTGCAGGTGGCCTGGCTGGGCTTTCCGGGAAGCGGGTTGAATATCGATTGCGACTACGTGATCGGCGATCCGATCGTGCTGCCGTCGACCGCCCGGCCCTATTATCACGAGAAATTCTGCCGCCTGCCTGAAAGCTACCAGCCGAACGACCCCGTCCACCGCCCCCTTCCCGCGCCCAAGAGCCGGACGGAACTCGGCCTACCCGAAGACCGCTTTGTCTTCGCGGCCTTCAACACGCCGCGCAAGATCGGCCTGGCGGTCATCGACAGCTGGGCGGCGATCCTTCGCGCGAAGCACGAAGCGCTGCTCTGGGTGATGATCGACGGCGACACACACAGGACCAACTTCTTGAAGGCCATTGCGGCACGCGGCGTTGCGGCTGAGCGCATCCTCTTTGCGCCGAAGATGGCCTATGCAGATCACCTCGCCCGTCTGCAGGCGGCCGATCTCGCGCTCGACACCTTCCCCTATAACGGCCACACCACCACTTCGGACCAGCTCTGGGCCGGGCTCCCGGTGCTGACGGTCAAAGGCACGAACTTCGCCTCGCGCGTCTCCGAAAGTCTGCTGACATCAATCGGGCTGCCGGATCTCGTAGCGCCCGACCAGGACGCCTTTGTCGCCAGAGCCGTTGAACTCGCGAAAGACAGGCAGGCAATCGCCGCCTACAAGGCGAGGATCGCGGAAAACCGTTTCCGGTCGCCGCTCTTCGACGCCGAGCGCTTCTGCCGCCATCTGGAAATCGGCTATCGGATGATGGCCGACAGCGCCAAGGCCGGCGCAGCGCCCGATCATTTCGACGTGCCGGCCCTGCCGCCACGCGCCGAACCCTTTGCCTGAGATCTGACAGACAAAGCGTGGCCGTCAGGCAAGCGGCCGGTAGAGGAAGCGGCTGACATCGGCCGGCTTTGCCCGACCAGAAATATCGAAGGCGAAGACACCGAGAAAGGCGCCGGTAAACGATCCATGCTCGCCGCGCCCGCCCTCGTCCGAGATGACGCTTGCATCGAGCGCAGGGCCGATAGGCGCGAATGCGTCCATGCCTTCGCTCTGCCAGAAAAATTGTAGCCCGTTGCCATCGATTTCGGCCGCCAATGTCAGGGGACCGTCCGGCACCGCGATCCCCGAGCCGATCGGATAGGTCAGCTTCGCCTCCGGATAGTCACCGGGGCAGGAGAGGATGGTCAGGCAGCGGCCGAGGGTCTCGTGGCGGGTGATCCCGAGCGCATGCAGCTTGTGACGATTGTAGTAATGCGTCAGGCCCGCCACCTGCTGATAGATCTCAGGCTCGAAGTCGATCACGGTTTCGACCCGCACGCGATGATGCTGCTGTCTGCGGGCAACAAGCGCCTGCTCGAACCAGCTGCCGATGCTTTCGCGCCCGTAAAGCCGCAAGTGCCCGGGCGCTGCCGTCAGCGAGAAGATGCGCTCGGGAAGCGGCGTGCGCAGCCACTGAAAATCGATCGGCAGCTCTGGCGCATCGAACCGCGTCTCGACGGCGAGGTCTTGGCTGGCCGGCGGCGCATCCGGCGCGAAGGCGGGCCCCTCGACCTCGACATCAGACACCATGCCTCCCTGCTTCAGATACAGCCAGTCGTCCTCGGCCCAGACACATTTCTGCAGGCTGGTCTCGCGGCCGAGCGCCGAGCGGCGGTGCGGGGCAAGCGGCCGGCCGCAGAGATGGGTATGATAGACCTCGCCATCCGGCGTCTCGACATATTGCCCATGGCCGGCGCGCTGCAGCGCGGCCTCCGGCGCATCCTTCGAGCTGATCAGATGGGCATTCGGGTGAAGCGTGTAAGGGCCCTCGATCGAGCGCGACCGCGCCATGGTCACGGCGTGATCGTAGCCGGTGCCGCCTTCGGCAACCGTCAGGTAATACCAGCCCTTGCGCTTGAAGAGGTGCGGTCCCTCGACGAGGCCAAGGCCGCTGCCGGCGAAGATATTGTGAACGGGGCCGATGAGCCGGCCGCTCTCGGCATCCCACTCCTGCAGCAATATGCCATCAAAGGCAGAGGAATTGGCAACGCCGTGAAAAGTCTCCGGCCGGTGGTTCCATTGCATGTTGACGAACCATTTGCGGCCGTCATCGTCATGAAACAGCGAGGGGTCGAAGCCGGAGGAGTTGACATAGACCGGGTCGGACCATGGTCCCTCGATGGAGGGGGCGGTGACGATGTAATTATGCGCATCCTTGAAGCTGCCGTCATAGCGCTTGACGTCGGTATAGACGAGCCAGAACCGGCCATCCGCATGCGAGAGGCATGGCGCCCAGATGCCGCAGCTATCCGGATTGCCGCGCATGTCGAGCTGGCTCGCGCGTGTCAGCGGCCGCGTGATCAGGGTCCAGGTGACGAGATCGCGCGAATGATGGATCTGCACGCCCGGAAACCACTCAAAGGTGGAGGTGGCGATATAATAATCGTCACCGACGCGGCAGATCGAGGGATCGGGATTGAAGCCCGGCAGAATGGGGTTCTGGATCTTGGACATGGAACGGGGCTTTCAGAAACGGGTTCCTGCAAGTGTAAGCGGTCTGCCATGCAGGCTCTTGGGTCAGGTCCGACCGAAGCGGCCGCCACATTCGGCGGCGGCCGCTGGATTGCACCGGCTGCTTGCGCGACAGGCAGCGGCCTCCGGCAGGCTGGGACAGACTCAGCGCAGGAGCGCCTGCGCCTCCTCGATGCTGAGCGCCGCCGGCTGCGTGCAGGTCGTCGTCAGATCGATGAAGCGACCTTCTTCGCCGGAGCGCAGGATCGACACCATCACGTCGACGCCGTGCAGGGCGCGCTCCAGCGAGCAACGGGCATCGCGGCCTTCGAGAATGGCGATGGCCATGTCCGCAAGCCCGGCCGTGCGGTAATTGGCCATCGGCCCCTGCGGGTGCTCCTGATTGGGAACGGCAAAAGGATGCTCCCACATCTGCACCGGCTGGATATTCTTGTCGCGTCCGCTCGCCTGGACCGTGCCGCCGAAGAAGTTCGGATCGGGCACGAAGAGCGAGCCATCGGTGCCGTAAAGCTCCATGTTGGCATGGCGATGCGACCAGACGTCCCAGCTTGCCGACAGCGTGATCGTCGCACCATTCTGGAATTCCAGCAGGGCGTGAATGGTCGTCGGCGTCTTTACCGGAATGACTTCACCCTTACGCGGCTCGCTGGTGATCGTGCGCGTCGTGCTGGCCATCGAGGTGATGGCGCCGACGCGCTTCACCGGGCCGATCAGGTTGATCAGATTGGCGATGTAATAGGGGCCGAGATCGAGGATCGGGCCGCCGCCTGGAAGGAAGAAGAAATCCGGATTGGGGTGCCACATCTCCATGCCGGGGCTCATCACATGGCAGGTGCCGGAGGTGACGCGGCCGATGCGGCCTTCGTCGATGAGATGGCGGGCAAGCTGATGCGCGCCGCCCAGGAACGTATCCGGCGCGCAGCCGACCTTCAGTCCGTTGGCCGTGGCGATGCCGCGCAGCGTCTCGCCCTGCTCGATCGAGAGCACCAGCGGCTTTTCCGAGTAGACGTGCTTGCCGGCTTCCAGGATCGCCTTGGAGACCGGGAAATGCGCGTCGGGAATGGTCAGGTTGACGACGATATCGACGGCCGGATTGGCCAGCAGTGCATCGATCGTCTGTGCCTCGACGCCAAATTCCTCTGCGCGGCCTTCCGCTGCTGCCATGTTGATGTCGGCGCAGGCAACGACCTTGATGCCGCGAAACAGCGGCGCCAGTTTGAAATAGGTCGTGGAGATGTTGCCGCAGCCGATGATGCCGACGCCAAGCTCGCGTGTTTCAATATCCGTGGTCATGGAGAATGCCTTTGAAGGCGGTCATGCGCCTGCCCGACAAGGCAGGCGCCGATCCGCAAGAGCTTTCGAAGAAAGGGTTCAGAAGAGGCCGGCAGGCCTTCAGCCATAGGTGCGAATGGAGGCGATCGACCGATCGGCAAGACGCTTCACGTCTTTCGGATTGTCATGTTCGACGATGAAATACTTGGCTGGCGTGGCCTCGAGGATCGGGAAGAGCTTTGGCCAATCGACCGTGCCATGACCGACATCGGCCCAGCCATCCTCGTCGGCGGCCTCGCCCACTGGGGCGATATCCTTCACATGAACGGCGCCGATACGGCTTCCATAGCGGTCGATCCAGTCGAACGGATCGGCGCCGCCGCGGACGACCCAGGCGATATCGGCTTCCCAGCGCAGATTGGGGCCACCGTGGAAAATCAGCTCCATCGGAATTTCACCTGATGGCAGCGCCACGAATTCAAAGTCATGGTTGTGCCAGCCGAAGGAATGACCAGCCTCCACCAGCGGCGCGCCGGCCGCCTCCAGCCGCTTGCCGAAATCGCGCCAGCCTTCTGCATCCGTGGGCCTGAGATCAGCCATGATATGCGGGCAATAGATTGCCTCGATGCCGACGGCCTTGGCGATCTCGATGACACGTGATGGATTGTTCTCGATCATATCCAGGCTGAAATGCGCGGTCGGCATCGTCAGGCCGTTCGCCTCCAGGTCGGATTTCAGCCCCGCAAGCGCGGCTTCATCCAGCTCCGCATAGAGCGCGCTATAGCCTTCGACCTGGGTGTAACCGGCCTGGGCGACCGTCTTGAAGACTTCGGAAAAGGGCTGAAAATTGCGGGCGCTATAGAGCTGAAAGCTGATGGCTTGCATGGTGAATCCTCCTGTTTATAAAAGCCTTGCGGCCTCCGGCTCACGCGCCGGACGAGCTTTCGCAAGAGCGCTAAAAACGGCGGCAACCTCCCCGCCGTCTTGAATAGCCCGGCCGCTGGCGGCCACGCAGATCCGTTTCGCCTCAGGCGGCTGCGGATAGGTCCCGCACCGGCGCCGATGCCGCGTATGACGTGTGCAGATCATAGGCGTGGAAGCGCGGAACGGCCTGACCACCGCCAACCGGGGTAAAGCGGATCGTCCGGCTCTCGCCGGCAGTCAGATCGAAGGCATTGTCTGAATAACGTCCCTCGCGATCAGCCTCGATCATCACATGCAGCGCCAGCCCTGTGACTGTAACTGTCAGGTCATAGGCGCCATCGCCTGCGGGCACGGCCTTCAGCGACAGGCCAGAGGGCTGGAGTTCCAGCGCTTTGTAGGTCGCAGCGACATGATGACCCTCGCCGTTCATGCCGTTCGAGGCGGTGAAGTGCCAGAATAAGAGGTGATCGGCCGGGATGTCGTTCGCTTCGATCGTGGCAAGCGTGGCGGCGGCATCCGGGCTGCATGTGCCAGCCACGGCCATCAAAGGCCGCCGCTCGCCCGTCAGCGACACCAGGAAGGTTTCGAGCTCGACCGTCACGGGCGCGGTTGTGTCGTTGACCATGGAGAAGGCGATCGTCTTGCCATCCTCGGAGGGGATCGCCGCCACCGCCACGGGCTGGAAGAAGCGGCGCACCATGTAGTGCATGGCTTTCCAGTTGCCGCCATAATCGAGGCTCGACCACGAGGCGACGGGCCAGGTGTCGTTCAGCTGCCAATAGAGCGTGCCCATGCAATGCGGCTTGAGCGAACGCCAGAATTCGACGGCCGTACGGATCGCCAGGCCCTGCTGGATCTGGCTCAAATAGACGAAGCTGTCGAAGTCGCGGGGAAAGCGGAAATAGCGGAACATGGTGCCGGCGATCCGCTCGTTCCCGCCAACATTCTTCTGATGCACCTCCATCACAGGCGAGGCGATGTTCATATCCTTCGCCTCGGCAAACTGCCGGACGAGCGGCATGGAGGTGTAGGACTGGAAGCCGAATTCCGAGCAGAAGCGCGGGCGCACGGTGCGGTAATTGTCGAAACTCTTGTTTTCGTGCCAGACCGACCAGTAATGCATGTCGCCGGAGCCATCGGCATGCCACGCATCGCCAAAGTTCAGGTAGCCCGAAGACGGGCTCGACGGCCACCAGATCAGTTCCGGCGCGGCCTTCTTCATCGCCACCTCAATCACCCGGTTCAGGCGATCGTAGGAGACCAGATAGCGGTCCCGGTTCTCGCGGCTCTCGGGGAACCAGGTCAGCGCGCCCACCAGCTCATTGTCGCCGCACCACAGCACGATGGAGGGATGGCTGGCGAGCCGGCGCACCTGATAATCGACCTCCGCCTCGACATTGGCAAGGAAATCGGGCGTCGAGGGATAGAGGTTGCAGGCGAACATGAAATCCTGCCAGACCATCAGGCCGAGACGGTCGCAGAGATCGTAGAACCTGTCGGCCTCATAGAAGCCGCCGCCCCAGATGCGGATCATGTTCATATTGGCGTCGGCCGCCGAACGCAGCAGATCCTCCGTCGCCTCGCGCGTCGCCCGCGACATCAGGGCATCGGCCGGAATCCAGTTGGCGCCACGGCAGAAGATCTCACGGCCATTGACCTTGAGCGCGAAGCGGGCGCCGGCCGCATCTGGATCGGTGATGAGTTCGACGGAGCGAATACCGATCTGGCGCGCGACCGTCTCGCCTGCCACCGTCACCGTCAGCGCATAGAGCGCCTGCTCGCCGCTGCCGGCCGGCCACCAGAGCCGAGGCTCGGCCAGGGTGAAACCCTGGGAGACCACCGTTTCGCCGGCGCCCAGCGCGCAGTCGATCCGGTCTTTGCGCTCATCGAGCCCGAAGGCGACCGAGACGACACAGGGCTCCTCGGCAAACAGGGTCGCCTTGACGAGAAGGTCGACGCCGCCATCGGCGCGCGGGATCTGTTGCGTCTGCACATGCTCGATGCGCGCCGGTGCCAACTTCCTCAGCGCCAGTGTGCCATAGACGCCCAAGGGGGCGATGGCGATGTTCCAGTCCCAGCCGAAATGGCATTGCGGCTTGCGCAGCATATTGCCATTGGGGATCGGCGAGTTCAGCTCCTGATGCGGAATGTAGAAGGGTTGTGCCGCCTGCAGCTCGGCGCCGGCGGCGATCGAAGACCGGATGACGATCTTCAAGCGGTTGACGCCGGCCTTCAGCACGCCACCGACATCCGGCCGATAGCGGCGGAAGCAATTTTCCGCCTCCAGCACCAGCTGGTCGTTGACGAAGACCGAGGCGATCGTATCCAGGCTTTCGAGATCGAGATACCAGGGTGCATCCAGGGCCTCGGCCGCCAGAGTGACCTCGCGCTCGAACACCCAATCCTGCTCGGCCACCCACTGAACCACGGCCTCGTTGGCGCCGAAATAGGGCTCGGGAATCAGGCCTGCATCCGCCAGCGCCGAGTGAACATCCCCAGGCAGATGGATCGTCGTGCGATGCTGGCCATCTGCCGACGACAGTTGCCAGGTGCCGGCGAGATCGATGGTTTCGGGCTGGACAGTGGTGGTTTCGAAGGACATGGGAGGTATCCGATCAAAGGCGATTTTCGGTCTCGGCATCAAACAGCGACGCGGTGGCCATATCGAAGCCGAGCGTGACGGGCGTTTTTGGTGCGTAGCGGCGCTGGCCGGCAATTCGCACCGAGATGGGCTGGCCGGCAAGGTTCAGCCAGAGAAGATTGTCGGCGCCCATCGGCTCCTCGATATCGACGGCAGCCTGATGCGTGATGAAACCCTCGACGGGTTCGTCCACGCGGATATGCTCCGGCCTCACCCCGAGCACCACCTTCTGACCGGCTTTCAACAGCGCGCGGGCAGGATAGCGCGAGAGATCGAAGGCCAGGCCCCCGACATCGACGATCGACCGCCCATTTTCCTGGCGAATGGCACCGCGGAAAAAATTCATCGAGGGTGAGCCGATGAAGCCGGCGACGAAGAGATTTTCCGGCGTGCCGTAGATCGTCATGGGGTCGGCGAGTTGCTGGATGACGCCGCCCTTCATCACCGCGATCCGGTCGGCCAGAGTCAAAGCCTCGATCTGGTCATGGGTGACGTAGATCATCGTATTCTTGAGCGACTGGTGCAGCCGCTTGATCTCGACACGCAGCTCCGAGCGCAGCTTGGCATCGAGGTTGGAAAGCGGCTCGTCGAACAGAAAGACATCGACGTCGCGCACCAGCGCCCGGCCGATGGCGACGCGCTGGCGCTGGCCGCCTGAGAGTTCCGCCGGCTTTCGCTTCAGGAGCGGCTGGATCTGCAGGATCTCAGCGGCTCGTGCCACGCGCTTGTCGATCTCCGCCTGCGGCACCTTTGCGACCTGCAGGCCGAAGGACAGGTTCTTCTCCACCGTCATCTGCGGATAGAGCGCATAGGACTGGAAGACCATGCCGATGCCACGGTCCTTCGGCTCCTCCCAGGTGACGTTCTTGCCCTTGATGAAGATCTGGCCGTCGGAAATATCGAGCAGGCCGGCAATGCAGTTCAAAAGCGTGGACTTGCCGCAGCCGGACGCGCCGAGCAGGACCAGAAACTCGCCATCGGCAATTTCCAGATCGAGATGCTGGAGCACGCTGACGGCACCGAAATTCAGCGACAGGTCTCTGATGGATACGCTTGAAGACATGAGAGATCAGCCTTTCACGGCGCCGGCGGCGATGCCGCGCACGAAGAGACGTCCGGAGACGAAGTAGACGAAGAGCGGAACGGAACCGGTGAGGATCGTCGCCGCCATGTTGACGTTGTATTCCTTCACCCCCTGAACGGAGTTGACGATGTTGTTGAGCTGGACGGTCATCGGGTAATATTCCGGCCGGGTGAAGACCACGCCGAACAGGAAGTCGTTCCAGATGCCGGTGATCTGCAGGATCATCGCCACCACGAAGATCGGCAGCGACATCGGCAGCATGATCTTGAGATAGATCGTCCAGAAGCCGGCGCCATCGATGCGCGCGGCCTTGAACAGCTCCTCCGGCAGTGAGACGAAATAGTTGCGGAAGAGCAGCGTCAGGATCGGCATGCCGAAGATCGTATGGACGATGATCAGTCCGGTCAGCGTGCCGTAGATGCCCATTTCCCTGAGAACGATGACGATCGGATAGATCATCACCTGATAGGGGATGAAGGCGCCGACGATCAGGATGGTGAAGAAGATCTCCGAGCCCTTGAAGCGCCAGTTGGCCAGCGCATAACCGTTAATCGAGGCAATCGCGATCGAGATCACGGTCGAGGGAATGGTGATGCGCACCGAATTCCAGAAGCCGCGCGACAGGCCATCGCAGTTGAGCCCCGTGCAGGCGCTGGCCCAGGCCTTTGCCCAGGGTTCGAAGGTGATCTCCACAGGCGGCGCAAAGATGTTGCCAAGCCGGATTTCGGGCATGCCCTTGAGCGATGTGACGACCATCACGTAAAGCGGCAGCAGATAGTAGAGCGCAGCAATGGCCAGCGTTCCATAGATCATGATGTTGCGGCCGGACAGGCTTCGCTGCGGGCGGCGACCGCGCGGGCCGGCAAGGGAATCGCTCATCGCATCGGCGCCGGCAACGGTGACGGCGAGGGAACCAGGATTAGCCACGCTTCTTCCCTCCGAATTCGAGATAGGCCCAGGGGACGATGATGATGGCGACGGTGACGAGCATCATGGTGGAGGCGGCGAAGCCCTGCCCCAGGTTCTGCGCCTGGAACATGTAGTCATAGACGTACTTGGCCGGCACTTCCGAAGCGATGCCGGGGCCGCCGCTGGTCTGGGCGACCACGAGATCGTAGACGCGCACGATGCCCGAGGCGATGATGACCAGCGTGGTGACGAAGACGGCGCGCATCATCGGGATGACGATGAAGAGATAGGTCTTCCAAGTCGGGATGCCGTCGACGCGGGCAGCCTTCCAGATCTCGCCGTCAATGCCGCGCAGACCCGCCAGCATCAGGCACATGACAAGCCCGGTGCCCTGCCAAAGGCCGGCGATCAGGATGCCATAGATGACAATGTCGGCATTGTAGAGCGGATCGAAGGTGAAGCTCGTCCATCCGAGCGCGCGCACAACGGATTGTATGCCGAACTCCGGATTGAGAATCCATTGCCACACCAGGCCGGTGACGATGAAGGAGAGCGCGAAGGGATAGAGGAAGATCGTGCGGAAGGTGTTTTCGAAGCGGATCTTCTGGTCCATCAGCGCGGCCAGGAGAAAGCCGATCACCAGGCTGAAGATCAGCGTCAGCACGCCATAGATGGCGAGATTGGTGATGGAGACCGTCCAGCGCGTGGCGGCCCACAGGCGCTCATACTGATCCAAACCGACGAAGGACAGCCGCGGCAGCAGTTTGGAATTGGTAAAGGAATAAACGACCGTCCACAGCGTGCCCCCGAGGAAGATCACCACGGCGGTGAGGATCATCGGGATGGAGGCGATTTTCGCATTGAGATTGCGAAACAGCTGGTTCGGACGGCGGGCGATGGTCTGACCCGTCATGGCAAGACGTCTCCTTGGGCGCATGTCTCGAGGGCATGACTGCCCTGCCCCGCTTTGCCTTTCAGCCAAAGCAAGGAAGGCAGCACCGCACACCGTGGCTTGGGATAACCCATCCGGGGCATGCGGTGCCGAAGCCGGCGTATCGGCCGGCTTCGGGCAGGAGAAGGCCTCAATCGGCGGAAGCAATGATGCTGGCGAAGCGCTTCTGTGCGTCCTGAGGGCTCATAGAGGAGGAGAAGAACTCGGCGAACAGATCCTCCTTCTGCTTCTGGATGTCGGCTGAAAGAAGCTCGTCCGTGCTCTTGAGGACATTGCCCTTGGCGAGAATGTCGAGACCCTTCTTCATGCAGTCATTGGCTGCATTCAGATCGACATCGCCGCGCACCGGCAGCGAGCCCTTCTTCAGATTGAAAGCCACCTGGGTCTTGGGGTTGAGCAGCGTGCTGGCGAGGACCGCCTGCGCCTGGCTCTTGGCCTCATCCTTCAAGAGGGGGAAGTAGAAGGCGTCGCCGCCGGTGGTGATATATTCATTCACGCCGAGACCCGGCAGGCAGGCGTAATCAGTCCCGGCCTTCTTGCCAGCCAGCTGGAATTCCCCCTGCGCCCAGTCCCCCATGATCTGGCCACCGGCCTTGCCGGTGATGACCATGTTCGTTGCCTGGTTCCAGTCCTGGACATTCGTGCCCTTGGACATGCGGCGTGCATCGTCGGCTGCTTTGAAGATCCGGGCCATGTCGGGACCGTTGATCGTATCGGCGTCCTTGGCGCTATAGACCTTTTCGTAGAAATCCTTGCCGCCGAGCGAGATCACGAGAACATCGAACAGGCCAGACGCCTGCCAGGCCTGGCCGCCGATGGCCAGGGGCACGATGCCGGCCTTTTCGAGCGCCGGTGCGGCGGCAACAAACTCGTCCCAGTTCTTCGGCGCCTCGACGCCGGCCTTCTTGAAAGCGTCGTTCGAGAGCCACAGCCACTGCCAGGAGTGAATGTTGACGGGTGCGCAATAGATCTTGCCGTCGATCGTGCAGCCATCGAGCAAGGTGGCCGGACGGATGATCTCTTTCCATTTTTCCTTCGTGGCAACGTCGGTCAGGTCGCGCATCAAGCCGGCCTGAACCAGCTCCTCAGCCTGCCGCCCGTGGTTGAATTGGGTTGCGCCCATCGGATCGCCGCCCGTGATGCGGCTCACCATGATCGGTCGTGCCGTGCCACCGGACCCGGCGATCGCGCCGTCGATCCATTTGTTGCCCGTGGCATCGAATGCCTTGGCAAATTCCGCGACAGCCGCCGCCTCACCGCCCGAGGTCCACCAATGGGTCACTTCGAGATCGGTTGCCTTCGCCGCCGACAGCGGCAGAACCACACTTGCCGCCATGATGGCCGTCCAGATACGCAAAGTCATGAGTCTCCTCCCTCACTGTAACGTTGCCGTAGAAAAGCTACTGAAGCGCGTCTTGGTTGGCAACCGCAGTATCCGAAATTTTTTGTGAATCGCCGCAATACAATTCATGAGAGAACCTTCTTCCTAGGCTGCCGCACTGCGAAAGCGGCAAAATCTGCCATATATGCGCAATGATAGCAAAATATGACGCAAATTTTGGCCGAGAAGTACATCTTATGATTTTGCACATGCGCAAAACCAAAATCCTGCTCAGGTTGCAGATGCCTGATATTTTTCGATGGACAAGCCTCCTATATCGTTTCAGTTTTCATTTTCGCTCCGAAGTTTCCTCTCCTTGCACTTGAAGCCATTTAGGCGTTGAGGTGATCAGGAAACGAGGACGGAAAATCGATCACGGGCGGAACCGGCAGAGATGGACGAAACGACCAAGGGCGCCGACGGTGCCCACCAGACGGCAGCGCGCCCGACGCTGAAGACCATTGCCTTCATGACGGGGCTTGGCATCACCACCGTCTCGCGTGCGCTGAAGGATGCACCTGACATCGGTGCGGAGACCAAGGCGCGCGTGCGCCTGGTGGCGCGGCAGATCGGCTATCAGCCGAACCGCGCCGGCGTGCGCCTGCGCACAGGCAAGACCAATGTGATCAGCCTCATCCTGTCGCTGGAAGAGGAAGTGATGGGCTTGACGAGCCCGATCGTCATCGGCATTTCCGAAGTGCTGCGCGACACGCCCTATCATCTGGTGGTGACGCCCTACAGCCCCTCCGGCGACAGCCTGGCGCCGGTTCGCTATGTGCTGGACACGGGCGCGGCCGACGGCATCATCCTCTCCCGCACGGAGCCGAGGGATGCGCGCATCGCCTTGATGATGGAGCGGAATTTTCCTTTCGTGACCCATGGGCGCACGGATATGGGGTTTGCCCATCCCTTCCATGACTTCGACAATGAACATTTCGCCTATGAAGCTGTGCGCCGCCTGGCGGCCCTTGGCCGGCGTCGGATCCTGCTTTTGCAGCCGCCGGCCCATTTGACCTTTTATCGCCACATGCGCGCCGGCTTCGACCGCGCCATTGCCGAATTCGGCCTGGAAGCCATTCCCTTGCTCACCGTGGACATCGACGACAATCTGGCCACCATCCGCGCCGCCTTCGAGACCCGCATGTCGCAACCAAACCCACCGGACGGGATCATTTCGGGAAGCGGCGCGAGCGCCATCGCGGTCGTCGCCGCTTTGGAAGCGAAAGGCTACCGGGTAGGTCGCGAGGTGGACATGGTCTCGAAAGTGCCCAGCGACGTTCTTGGCTGGCTGCGGCCGGAGGTCATCACCATGCGCGAAGACATCCGCTTGGCCGGACGCGAGCTTGCCAAGGCCGTGTTGGGCCGCATTGCCGGACGCCCGCCGGAAACGCTGCAAAGCCTGAGCTTCAGCGAGGATGCCGACCAGACACCCTTTCGCTGAGGGGCCCGGTGGATTTGCTCCCGCCCCCTCCATCAAGACGAAGACAGCGCAGCAATAGCTTTTGATCACGGGCCAAAGCGTCAGGATACCTTAAGATGACCAGCCAGAGATTCCTTGGCCTTCCCGATCGCCTTCCCGAGGGCGAGACGCCGCGTGCCGTCCTCTTCAGCGCCGGCCATGGCACGAGCTATCCAGGTCAGGACAGCAGCAGCTATGCGCTGGCGGCCGAGGCGATCCGGGCGGCCAGCCAGGCCGATGCGCCGCTGATCGCACATTGGGATTTCGACCTTGGCGGTCCGCTTTTCCAGGACAGGCCCATCTCCTGTATCGATCAGGGCGAAATCGCAACGGCGGCGCATGCCAATGCCCGCAACCGCGCCGCCATCACCGCAAAGACAGAGGAGATCCTTGCTCTTCCCGCCGTGCCAATCCTGCTTGGCGGCGATGATTCCGTGGTGATTCCTTTCCTCGAAGGCTTCGCAAAGGCTGAGCCGATCTGGATCGTCCAGATCGATGCGCATCTCGACTGGCGCGATGAGGTGAAAGGCGAGCGCTTCGGCTATTCCAGCCCCATGCGGCGCGCCAGCGAAATGGCCCATATCGCAGGCATGGTGCAGCTCGGCTTGCGCGGCGTCGGCAGCGCGCGCCGTGGTGAAGTGGAGGACGCTCGAAATTTTGGCAGCCGACTGGTCACGGCGCGGGAGATCCACGAACACGGCATCCATACTGCGGTGAGACATGTACCGGACGGCGCCAGGATCGTCATCACGCTGGACTGCGATGCACTGGACCCGTCGATCATGCCAGGTGTCGCCGCCCGCACCCCGGGCGGGCTTACCTATCTGCAGGTGATCGACCTGATCGCCGCCCTTGGCCAGCGTGGGCGGATTGCCGGATTCGATATGGTGGAGCTTTATCCGAAGAAGGATCTGGACGGCCTGTCCGCCCTGACGGCATCCCGGATCCTCGTCAACCTGATTGGTGCCATCTGCCGGCAGGCGTAACGGCGCTGGGGCGCGCCGTCCGGTGTCGGCCTTTCAGATCCCTATAAACATAGATACGGCGGCGTGCCGGAACACACCGCCGTATCATCAAGGTTCTTCTCGTCTCCCGGACCGAGCATGAGACGAAAAACGTCTCATGCCTGCGCCTGAGCCTATCAGGAGCGTTCCGACACCAGACCACTGCCCCAGGGGCCGTGATGGGAGTCCAGACCATCGACACGATCATAGCCGTGGGCGCCGAAGAAATCGCGCTGCGCCTGGATCATGTTCGCCGTGCCGCGACCGCGCCGGTAGCTGTCGAAGTAACCGAGAGCGGAAGCGAGTGCGGGAACGGGCAGGCCTGAGGTCACGGCAGCGGACACCACGCGGCGCAGGGCGCCATCGGTTTCCTTCACCAGTTCGGCGAAAGCCGGCGTGACGATCAGATTGGCCGCATCCGGCTTGTCGGTGAAGGCCTTGGTGATCGCGTCGAGGAACTGTGACCGGATGATGCAGCCGGCACGCCAGATCTTGGCGATGGTCGGCATCGGCAGGTTCCAGCCGAACTCCTTGGACGCGGCGGCCATGACCGCGAAGCCCTGTGCATAGGCGCCGATCTTGGCGGCGAGCAGCGCGCTTTCGAGATCGGCGATGAAGGCCTCGCGATCGGCAACCTCAAGCGGCGCGCCCGGCAGCCCGAGAATGCCTTCGGCGGCGACGCGCTCTTCCTTCATCGAGGACAGGCTGCGGGCGGCAACGGCGGCTTCGATGCCGGTTGCCGGAATGCCCATATTCTGCGCCTCGATGACAGACCACTTGCCGGTGCCCTTCTGGCCCGCGCGGTCGAGGATCACGTCGACGATCGGTCCGCCCGTCAGCGGATCATTGGCGTTCAGAACCGTTTCCGTGATCTCGATCAGGAAGGAGTTCAGCCGGCCCTTGTTCCAGCGGCCGAAGACCTCGCCGATCTCCTTGGCGTCCATCTTCAGGCCGTCGCGCAGAATGCCGTAGATCTCGGCAATCATCTGCATGTCGGCATATTCGATGCCGTTGTGAATGGTCTTGACGAAGTGGCCGGCACCGTTTTCGCCGAGCCAGGCCACGCAGGGATCGCCATTATAGGTCGCGGCGATGGAGGTCAGCACCTTTTCCACGCGCTTCCAGGAGTCTTCCGTGCCGCCGACCATGATCGACGGGCCCTTGCGTGCGCCCTCTTCGCCCCCGGAAACGCCCATGCCGATGAAGGTGAGGCCGGAGTCCTTCAGCGCATCGAACCGGCGCATTGTATCGCGGAAATTCGCATTGCCCGCATCGATCATGATGTCATGGGCCTGGAGATAGGGCTTCAGCAGCTCCATCTGCTGATCAACGGCCTCGCCAGCCTTGATCATGATGATGATCGGGCGCGGCGGCTTGATCGCCGCAACGAACTGCTCGATCGTCTCGCAGGCGATCACGCGGTCCTGCAGATCGCCGGCTTCATGGAAAAATTCCTGCGTACGCTGCGGGGTGCGATTGAAGACCGCGATCGTGTTGCCCTTTTCGGCGATATTCAGCGCCAGGTTGGAGCCCATGACGCCAAGGCCGATCAGGCCGATTTCCGCTTCTGCCACTTGAGATGCCTCCGTTGAACCGGGTCTGCAGCGCGCGCACTCAAGCTGATTTTGCCTGTCCGCGCATGCGGTTCGTCCTGTCGCGAGGTGCGACCGGCCTTCGAGGGCCGCTCAGACGAACGCGGATTTTCTGGCATCTCACCGGGAGAAGCTCAAGCGATTCTTGGGCCTCATGCGAAAAGAGCGGTACGGAGCGCCGTGGCGGCGCTCGGTCAGGCTGCGTAGAGGACGGCCGGCAGGTCCGAGAGGTCCTGGAGCAGGATGACCGCCCCGACGATCGGGCTACCATGGGCATGACGAAACGGGATCATGCGACAGCGCCGCCGGATCATGCGCCCCTGAAACTCGCGCGTCGTCACATAATCTGCCGTCTCCCCGAGGAAGCACTTGTCGAGATGGCCGCGGATGCGGTCGGCAAACAGCGTTTCGCCTACGAATTCCACCAGATGGCGGCCGATCAGCTGCAGCGGCTTGACGCCGAGATGGCGGGCATTGGCGGCATTGGAATAGAGATAGCGATAGTCACAGGTGATGATCGCCACCCGGTCTGGCAAGGCATCGAGCACCAGGTCGATGCCGATCTGTTCGACACCTCCCTCACCCACCCGCTCCGATCTGCCGGCGCCGCTGGACCGGCTGTCCGTCACGGCATCCCGGCGGACCAGCTGTTCCAGCCGGTCGGCGTGATCGATCACAAGGCTCGCGTCCTGCGCATGCGCGCGAATGAGATCGGCGAGGAACACCATCTGAAGAGATCGCGCGCAGGGGTCACTGCACCGCACTTCGAGGATCGCGTTCAGCAAAGGCTGGATCTCGCTATCGAGACGAACGACATCGGCCTCGGCGCCAGCCGCGGTCGCCCGACAGAGCTCCTCCTGCTTATGCCAAAAGCTGTCGATCAGCGACTTCACCATATGCCTGCCTCCCGGCGGCATATCCCGGATGCCACGCAAGGCGCAGCTTATAAACTTAGCGCGCCTGCGTTGGCAACAAGCATCCGCATGCTCTAAAGCTTGAGCGTGCGCTTGATCCGCCAGCGATCATGATACCAGAGCCATTGGCCCGGGTATTCGCGCACCCACTGCTCCACCTTGTCGTTGAGAAGCTGCGCCGTGGCCTCGACATCCACGCTGCCCTCCGCCTTGCGCGGAATGGTGATGGGCTCTTCAAGCTCGAGCCGATAGCGGTTGTTCGGCAGGCGAATGCAGCGGGCCGGATACACATCGCAGCCGAACTGGCGCACGAGCTTGGCCAAAAGCGGGTTGGTTTGCACCTCCTGGCCGAAGAACAGCGTGTGCAGCCCCTTCTTGAACTTCTGGTCGACCAGAACACCGATCCCGCCGCCACGCTCCAGCTGGCGGGCAAGCGCGAAGGACGAGCCGGCATGAGAGGGCACCAGCGTCCCCATCCGCTTCTGGCGGAAGGAAAAGATGCGTTCGGCCACATAGGGGTTGTTGGGCGGACGAAAAAGAACGGTCACGCCTAAGCCGAAGGCAGCACCTGCCACCGGCAGCATCTCGAAATTGCCGGTATGGGCCGTGAAGACAATGAAGGGACGCGGAGAGTCGCGCAGCTCCATGAATAGCGGGATGCCCGACACCTCGACACGGCCGCCCGGCTTGTCCGGGTCGAAATCGAAGAGTTCGTCGAGGAAGACATATTCAGCCGCCATCCGGCCGATGCTGCCCCAGCTTTCCAAGGCGATCGCCTGGATTTCCTCCTCTGTCTTCTCCGGGAAGGCCATCCGCAGATTGGTCATCACCAGCCTGTGCCGCTTCAGCCGCGGGCCGATGGTCCGCGCGAGGCGGTCCATGAGATTGAGCGCCGTATCCGCCGGCAGAAGCTTCATCAGGATCAGCGGCAGGAAGGTGAGCTGCGCGATCGTCCATTCGCGCGCACGGCGCGCGCCAAGGACGAGCCGGGTCAGGATCTGACGCAGCCGGCTCATCAAAGCGCCAGCACGATCTTGCCGAAGACCTGCCGGCCTTCCATCCGCTCCAGCGCCCGCTCGATATCGTCAAAGCCGACGAGCGTGTCGATGACCGGATGCACGAGGCCGCGCGCCATTTTCTGCATGGCGTCGGCCATGTTCTCCATCCTGCAGCCGAAGGAGCCGAGAAGCTTGAGCTGCTGCTGGAACAGCATCATCAGGTTCATGTCGGTGGAGACGCCCGATGTGGAGCCGCAGGTCACCAGCCTTCCCCCACGCTTGAGGCAGAGCATCGATCCCGCCCATGTGTCCTTGCCGACATGTTCGAACACGACGTCTACGCCTTTTTTCCGGGTCAGCTTGCGCACGACGCCTTCAAACCGATCGACGCGGTAGTTGATGACATGGTCGGCACCGAGCGCCTTGGCCTTGTCGATCTTGTCATCCGAGCCGACGGTGGTGATAACCGTGCAGCCCATCTTCTTGGCGAGCTGGATGGCGGCCGAGCCGATGCCGGAGCCGCCGGCATGGATCAGGATCGTCTCACCCGGCTCGAGCCGGGCATTGTCGAACAGCATGTGTTCGACGGTGCCGAAGGTCACCGGAGCCACGGCTGCACCGATGGCGTCCACACCGGGCGGCGCAAGCACGAGAAGACGTGCCGGCAGATTGACCTTCTCCTGCGCAAAGCCATCCAGATGAAAGCCGTGCACGCCGGAGACGTGTTCGCACAGATTGTCCCGCCCTTCGCGGCAGGGGCGGCAGAGGCCGCACGTGCGCGCGCCGTAGATGGAAACGAGCTGGCCGGGCAGCACATTGGCCACGCCGGGACCGATCTCTTCCACCACGCCGGCGGCTTCCGCACCGATGACCAGCGGCATCTTGCGTTTGGCGAAAGCCATGCCGCGCCAGCCCCATACGTCGATATGGTTGAGCGCTACGGCCTTGACGCGCAATGTCACTTCGCCGGCAGAAGGTGCGGGCGGCTCCGGCAGATCGGTGATCTCGAGCTTGCGGTCGTCGAGCAGCTGAAGCGCGCGCATCGGCATGTCCTTGTCAGAAAATCGTCAGAAAGATCGAGGATGCGCGGCTCAGCGCGCATCCATTGGTAAATCGCTTCAGGCCGGCTCGGCCGTCATCACCAGGCTGGCATTTTGCCCCCCGAACCCGAAGGAGTTGGAGAGCACGGCCGTCACCTGCGCATCCCGTTTCACATTCGGCACGACATCCAGCATGATGGCGGGATCCGGGTTCAGATAGTTGATGGTCGGTGGCATCGTCCCCTTCTGCATGGTCTGCAGCGAGAAGACGGCTTCCACCGCGCCAGCGGCCGTCAACGTATGACCGATCATCGACTTATTGGACGAAACGGGAATCTGAGGGAGACGGTCGCCGAAAACGGCGGACATCGCGCCATACTCCATTTTGTCGTTTTCCGGCGTCGAGGTGCCGTGGGCATTGATGTAGCCGATCTCGCTTTCGCCAAGTCCGGCATCTTCCAGCGCAGCGCGGATCGTGGCGATGGCCGGGCCACCATCCGGCGAGGACCGGGTGCGATGGAACAGATCGGCCTTCTCGCCGCACCCCTTGAGGATGCCGAGAATCCGCGCCCCTCGTGCCAACGCCGCGTCCAGCGACTCCAGCACCAGCGTTGCCGCGCCTTCGGCAATCACGAAGCCATCGCGATCGCGGGTAAAGGGCTTGGAGGCGCGCTGCGGCGGGTCGTTCTGGGTGGACAGGGCCGAAAGCAGCGCGAAGCGGATCAGGGATTCGGCGCTGACCGATCCATCGGTCGCAACCGTCAATGCCCTGTCCGTGCGTCCCTGTCGGATGGCCTCGACGCCGAGCTGGATCGCCGTGGCGCCCGAGGCGCAGGCGGTCGAGAGGGTGACCGGAAGACCGCGCGTGCCGAAGCGATCCGAAAGCCGCTCGGACACGGAGCCGAACAGCGCCGCCTCATGAAAGGCGGGATCGGGCCTGACCCGCATGGCGGCCAGAAAACGATCATAGGCATCATCAGGCTTTTCGGACGGACCGGCACGGTCCGCCAAGGCGAAACGGGCGCTCCATTCGGGTTCGATCGGTGGTGCAGCCAGAAACAGCGGACCGTTGAAATCACCGGACAGGCCTGCCTGGGCCAAGGCTTCGATCGTCGTCTCCTGCGCCATGGCATAGGAGCGCTCGACCGCATTCTGGACGGGCAGATCGAGAAAATCGACCGTTCCGGCAATTCGGGTCGAGAGGCCATCCGTCGGAAAGCGGGAAATCGCATGGATGCCGGAGATGCCGCTGGTCAGGGCCCGCCAGTTGTCGTCGAGCCCCTGGCCGAGCGACGTCATCACGCCCATGCCGGTGACTGCCACCAGCGGCCGGCCAAGATGGTCACGGGTCGCACGCATGGCTTAAACCTCCCGGGATTCGGCGAGGAGAAGCGCAACGCCCTCGCCACGTTGATGGCCAACCGTCGTCACGACGGCATGCGAGGCCGCCTTGGCCATTGCCGCCTCGGCTGGATCGAAGGACGGAACGCGGGCACCGGCCTCCAGCGCAAGGGCCGCCAATGCCAGGCCGAGCGGAAACTGCGCCTCCAGAGAATGGCCGGCGAGCCCGCCATAGCCGCGCAGAGCTGCGCCCGGGAGCGCTGCCTCAAGCGCTGCCTTTTCGCGCTGGCTGATGTCGATGACGCCGCTTGCGCCGGAAAAGATGACGGTGTCGGATGCGCGATCCCGAGCCGGCTCGACCAGCCGCTCCAGCCGTCGCTCCATCCGCCCTTCGTCGCGCGCGCCGCGATCGCCGCCGATATCGGCGATGGTGGCGTAGATCTTGGCGCCACGGTCCCTGGCATGGGCCCGCGACTCCAGGACGAGAAAGGCGCCGACCGTTCCCATGATCATGCCTCCGCCCTCGCCCTCGGCGCGCGACCAAAGCGGCAGCCAGCGATGCAGGCTGTGCGCACCAATGGCCTCGACAAGCAGCAGCATATCCGCCCGCTCGGCGGCAAAAGCGCCGCCAACAAGCGTGTGCGTGGACTGGCCAGCCCTGATGCGATGAAAGGCGGTCTCGACCGCCGAAATGCCAGCCGCCTCCTCTCCCATGAACGTGCGGGAGGAGCCGGTCACCTTGTGCACGATCGAGATATTACCAGCCATCAGATTGGATAGCTGCGCCAGAAAAAGCGTAGGACGCAGCTCCGTCGTCAGCTTCTCGTTCAGCAATTGCTCGCGGTCATTGCGCTTCAGCGCTTCGTCGACGATGAGGCTGTCGACCTTGATGTCCCGCTCGCCGCCACCGGCCGCGACGATCATGTCCATCCGCCCGCAGGCCTCGGCATCGTCTTTCAACCCGGCATCTTCCAGCGCCAGCCCAGCAGTGAAGACGCCGAGACGCTGCCAGTTTTCCATCTGCCGCTGATCGCCGCGCTTGGGGATCTGTTGCGACCAGTCGATGGCTGGCAGGGGGTGGACGGGATAGGGCGCAAGCTTCTCCAGTTCGAGCACCGGTGTCGGCGCGGTGTCGGCGGTCAGCAGCGCCTCATGCGGCGCTATGCCGACCCCCTGGCTCGTCACGATGCCGATGCCGGTGATCACGACATCCCGATCGGTCCCAGTCATGTCACTCTCCTTGATGGGAAGCGGCCAGCGCCGCCTGCAGGCCGATTTCCTCCGCCCGCGCCAGCACGGCGGGGCCGAGCGGCAGCTGGTCGAAGGGCACGGTCTTGAGTTTGAGCTGCGCGTCGGCCACCTTGCGTCCGCCAACCTCGATGCGCGCCTTGGTCACCGCATAGCCCGAACCGTCATGCTCGAGCGTTGCCTCGATCGTGAGGTCCGCGCCGGGCTCGACAAAGCTGCGCAGTTTCGCGCCGTCCACCGACATCAGGAAGGGCATGGCGGCAAAACCGCTTTTGGCCAGCACCAGAAGCCCGGACGCCTGCGCCATGGTCTCGATCAGGAGGACGCCGGGAACCAGGGGATAGCCCGGAAAATGTCCCTCGAAGACGGGGCTCTGCATCGGCACGAGGGAGCGCGCGGACAGGGTGCCTGCCTCGACGCTCGCCGCCTCGACACGGTCGATCATCTGGAAATATTCGAGAAGCATGCGGTCCGATCCCTGTCGTGTCCGTCTGAGCCTGTCGTCCCGTGCGGCCAAAGCATGTCTGCGTCACGTCGCGCAGCGGGAAGAGCCGCGCGTCACCACGCTATGAAGCGCGACGCTGAAACGGCAAAGCCGCCCTGCAAGGCGCCGTCTGAAACGGCGAAACGCGAGGACCACCCTGCGAGTGTGAGCGAGCACATCAAAGAGCCGGCCGCCACGAGCCCCGCTCGCTCGTGCGGGAGCGCAGAGGACTGCGCACCGCCTTGCTCAAATCGATGGCGTCTATGATCTGGCCCTGCCGGTGCCAAGCGTTTCCAGCGAAGCGCTACGTGGCGCGCCAGAACGCGCAACGCCGTTTCATCAGCCTGGGTTCAGCCCTTGGCGGCGCGCAGCGCGTCGATCTTGGCGCAGAGGTTCTTCAGGACGAAATATTCTTCCGTCGAAACCTTGCCTTCGTTGACGTCCTGCGTCCACTGCTCGAGCGGGATCTTGATGCCGAATTCCTTGTCGATGGCGAAGACGATGTCGAGGAAGTCGAGGCTGTCGATACCGAGATCGTCGATCGTGTGGCTTTCAGGGGTGATGGTCTCGCGGTCGATCTCGCTCGTTTCGGCGATGATGTCGGCAACCTTGTCGAATGTAGCAGTCACGCTCAAACCTCTTCGTTATCTCGTGTTTGCGCGCACCTATAGAAACTTGCGGGGCAAATGCCAATGGGCCGCGCGCGAACCACACAATTCTGCATGATATGGCCCCTCACAAAATCGAGATGAGCAGCCAGACGACCACGAGGCCGGTCAGGACCGTGCAGGCTGCTTGAAAGACGGCGAGCGCGCGCATGATATCGGCGGGCGACGCCGCGCGTCGGCCCGCGCCATTCATCATCGGCTCATCGACGGTTTGGCCAGCATAGACGCGCGGGCCGGTCAGCTGCAAGCCGAGAGCCCCGGCGATGGCTGCCTCCGGCCAGCCGGAATTGGGAGAGCGATGCAGGCCGGCGTCGCGCATGCCCACGAAGAGCGCGTCGCTGCCTGACCGCCGGCCGAGGGCAAGACGGGCGCCGGCCGCAACCAGCAACATCGAAAACCGCGCAGGGATCAGATTGGCAAGATCATCCAGCCGCGCAGACGCCCAGCCAAACGCCAGATAGCGCTCGTTCTTGTGGCCGATCATCGAGTCGGCCGTGTTGAGCATCTTGTAGGCCGCAAGGCCCGGCAGCCCGGCAACGGCATACCAGAAGGCCGGCGCAACCACGCCGTCGGAAAAATTCTCGGCGAGGCTTTCGATCGCCGCACGGCAGATGCCCGATGCGTCGAGATAGGCCGGATCGCGCCCGACGATCATCGAGACGGCGCGTCGCCCACCCTCAAGCCCCTCATCCTGCAGCCCTCGCGCCACCGCCAGGACATGATCGGCAAGGCTTTTCTGCGCCAAGAGGACGAAAACGATCGAGGCTTCGAGAAGACCGCCGGTCAGCGGCCCTGCCAGGTGAACCAGTCGGTGAAGCGCGGCGCCCACAGCGGCCGCCAGCAGAAGAAGCAGGACAATCGCCAGAGCGCCCCGCCGGCGCCGAACGGCAAAGGCCGCATGCGCCTGGTTGAGACGCCGATCCAGGATGCGGATCGCCGATCCGAAGAAGACGACGGGATGCGGCAGGCGGCGCCAGAGCCAGTCCGGATCGCCGATCAACCGATCGAGCAGCAGGCCGGTGAGCAGGATCGCGCTGCGGCTCACGACGCCCATCCGCCGGGAGCCAGCGCATCGCAGAGCGCGGTGCTGAGCCGCAGATCGGCCTGGGCGGAAGGGGTCAGACCCAGACGCAGCCAGGTCGGATGAGCGTCGAAAAAGCGGGTCAGGATGTGGGCCTGCGCCATCCGCTCATGAACGAGCCGTGCATGCGCCACGTCCACCAGCCGGAACAGCGGTGTTCCGCCGAGAACCGTCACTTTCGCCGCTGACAAGGCCATGTCCAGGCCCTGTGCCCGCCGCGCGATGGTCGCCCGGATCGTGTCCAGATCGCCGCGCATCAGGGCCGCGCCGACGGCCAGTGCGGGGCCGGACACGGACCAGGGACCGAGCATGGCCTGCAGCCGCGCCTGAATGGGCTTGGCTGCAACGACGAAGCCAAGACGAACCCCGGCAAAGCCGAAGACCTTGCCGAGGGATCGCAAGACGATCAGGCGGGAATGATCTTCGACCGCATCCGCCACGCTCTCATCCGGCGCGACATCGGCAAAGGCTTCGTCCACGACCAGATAGCCATCCGAAGCTGCCAGTTTCTCCGCCAGCCCCAGCAGCACATCGCGCCGGACCAGGCGGCCTGTGGGATTGTTCGGATTGACGACGACGACCAGACGGTGGGCAGGACCGAGCGCGTCCAGATCCTCGACCAGATCGATCGGATGCCCCCCGGCCTCGAACACACGGCGGTATTCACCATAGGTGGGCGAGAGGATGGCGGCGCGCGCGCCCAATGGCAGGATGCCGGGCAGGCACTGGATCGCCGCCTGTGTACCGGCGACGGGCAGCGGCAGAATGGTGCGCGTACCGTACAGATCGCGGGCGGCATGGCGCGCCTCGATATCGGCGCTTTCGTCCGGCAGGCGCAGCCAGGCGTCGCGGGGAATGGCAGGCAGTTCAGGCGGACATGGATTGAGGCCGGTGGAGACGTCCAGCCAGTCGGCATGCGTGCCGCCATAGTGGCGCATAGCCGCCGTCAGGCCGCCACCATGGACGATCGTCTGAGAGGACAATGCGAGCCGACGTGTCAGATGCGGATCATCGGTCAAGAACGTATCCTCATGCGGCCTCGGCCAGATCGATCAGATGCATGAAGGAGCCGGCTACCCGCTCCCGCCGCAGGCCGACAGGGCCGAGATCGGCACCCGAGGCGTCCTGCGCCAGAAAAAGCCGATCGGCATCCCCCTCTGAAACGATTTGCGCATAGTGAAACTCATGCGCGGCCAAAGCGCCGGCGAAAAAGCTCCGGTCGACAGGGCTCAGCCGCCGATAGCCAAGGTGGCGGCGACGGTGAGCAAAGCTGGTGACGACGGGCAGAAGGCCAAGCATGGCATGGGTTTGTCCGGCCGCGTCGATGATCGCCTCCCCCAGCGCCATATAGCCACCGCACTCTCCGAAGATGCGCGCGCCGCGATCTCTTGCCGCACGCATGCCGGCGTGAAAGCCGCTCGCTGCGGCGAGCGCCGGGCCGTGCAGCTCCGGATAGCCGCCGGGAAGATAGATGGCGTCGGCATCCTGATGCGGCCCCTCACCAGCCAAAGGCGAGAAGAACGAGATCTCGGCACCCTGACGGCGCCAGTCCTCCAGCAGATGCGGATAGGAAAAGGCAAAGGCGATATCGCGGGCGACGGCAACATGCTGGCCAAGCGGCGGCAGCCCCCGCACCGCAGCGGCAGATGGCGGCACGCCGGCAGCAAGACCAGTCAACGCATCGAGATCGCAGCCTTCCGCAATCCGCAGGGCCGCATGATCGATAAAGCGGTCGAGATCGGCCTGCTCCCCGGCCTGGACCAGACCCAGATGCCGCTCGGGCAGCCGCAGCGCCGGATCCGCCCTGATGATGCCCAGCACCGGCATGCCGATCGCGTCGAGCGCGCCCGTTAGCATAGCCGCATGCTTGTCGCTGCCGACCCGATTAAGAATGACGCCGCCGAACCGGATGTCCTGGCGAAAGCCTCGATAGCCCGCCACCAGTGCTGCGACTGACTGGGCCATGCGTGCGCAATCGACCACGAAGACTACGGTAAGACCAAGCAAGGTGGCGAGATCGGCTGGAGAGCCACGCCCATCCATGGCCGCATCATGGAGGCCCATCATCGCCTCGACGATCAGAAGCTTTCCACCTTCGGCATGCCGGGCGGCATTGGCCTGCAACAGCCCCGGACGCATCGCCCAAGGGTCGAAATTCAAGCAGAGCGCGCCTGAGGCGGCCGTATGAAAAGCAGGGTCGATATAATCGGGACCGGCCTTGCCCGGCGCCAGCGGCAGGCCGCGCTCCCGCAGTGCGCGCAGCAGGCCCAGGGTGATGGTCGTCTTGCCGGAGCCGGAGGACGGCGCTGCGATCAGCACGCCGCTCATGCCGGATCCTTCCGGAGGTCGCAACGCGCGGAATCGGCCGACAAGACGCGGCCCGAGAGCGCGCCGAGCCAGTCGAGTGCGCCCCGCAGGCGCACCACTTCGCCGAGCACGACGATGGCGGGAGGTTCGAGCCCGGCGTCGAGCGCCGCCACCGCTGCCGCGCCGAGCGTGGTTTCCAGCACCTGCTGGCGCGCGGTGCTGGCATGGCAGACGATTGCCAGCGGCTCGTCCGCACGACGCCCCGCTTCGATCAGCGAGGCCGTGATGGTGCCCAGATGCTTCATCGCCATATACATGACAACAACAGGCGATCCCTTGGCCACGCCCTCCCAATCGATGCCCGACGGCACGATGCCCTTCGCATCATGGCCGGTAAGAAAAGTGACCGTCTGTGTCATGTCGCGATGCGTGACGGGAATGCCTGCATAGGCCAAACCACCAATCCCTGCGGAAATGCCCGGCACCACACGAAAGGGGATGCCATGCTCGACCAGGGTCAAGGCCTCCTCCCCGCCACGTCCGAAGACGAACGGATCGCCGCCCTTCAATCGCAAGACCCTTTTTCCGGCACGCGCCAGTTCCACCAGCCGCAGGGAAATATCGCGCTGTTTCGGCGAGGGCTTGCCGCCCCGCTTGCCGGCAAATTCCATGAGCGCGCCTGGCCGCACATAAGCAAGGCAGCTGGAATCGACGAGGGCGTCGTGAACGACGACATCCGCCTGGCGCAGGCCATTCAGCGCATGGAGCGTCAAAAGACCGGGATCGCCCGGACCGGCGCCAACGAGCCAGACAGTCCCCGCTTCGAGACTCGGCAGACCGGAAAAAAGCGTTTCGCTCATCCCGCACCCCCGCAGGCTAATCCGGCAATCCTTGAATCAACGCATGAGGGAGATGATTCACTTTTCCAGTGTTCGTCCTCAAGCGCCTGTAATGCCATGGATTTCACGTCGGTGGCCGCAATGGCGGCCGTAGCGCCCTGTCTGATCTGCTTGGGCACGATGAGAAGGCCGGCCGGACCGGCAGCTGCAAGCGCCGCCCCTTCCGCCACGCCGTGGCAGCCGATGATCGCATGAACGCGCGCCGAAGGCGTTTTCAGGCGAGGCGCTTCGCGATCGAGCCGCGCTGCGTGGAAGGTGAGGAACGGCACTTGATACTGCGCGGCGACGGCCAGCAGACCCGGCTCCAGGCGACGGCGATCGAGCGAGGCAATGGCAGCCAGCCTCACAGGCGCATCCGGACCGAGACCAGCCAGGACAGATTCGGCCAGATCCAGCATGACCTGCGCGCTGATGCCGCGCTCGCAGCCGAGGCCGAGCACGAGGCATGGCTCTGCCTCCTCCCGCCTTCCGTCTGCCGCCGCGCGCCACATCGTGTTTCCGCCTCTCCGATCATGTCAGGCAAACCGGATCTGGTTTCTTCCCAGGGCCGGCAGGTGTCGCCCGGTTTACCCAAGCACCCATGACGGGTCAAATACCTTCATCCCCACCTCGGCCTTTGCGCGAAGCGTCAGTGGCGCTTGGCGTGGCGCAAGAGGACACAGGACAGAGATCATCATGCTCCGAAATCATTTTGCATCCCGCACGCCGCTCTGACAAAGAAGGCCGCTGCCGCTTCATAAGTCGGGACAGACGGAACCGGATCGGCAAACGCAGCGTGACGTCCTTGTAGGCCACCTAAAGGGCCGCATGCCGCCGAATGGACAAATGTCTTGGATATCGCCCTTCACCTTCTCGTCTTCCTGTTCCTGGCTGCCTTCGTCGCCGGTTTTGTCGATTCCATTGCGGGAGGCGGCGGAATGATCACCGTGCCGGCCATGCTGCTTGCAGGCATACCGCCCCTGGAAACGCTCGGAACAAACAAGCTGCAGTCGCTCTTCGGTTCCGGCTCGGCCAGTCTGGCCTATGGCCGCGCAGGCCATGTCAATCTTAAAGAGCAGATGCCGATGGCGCTGATCTCGGCGGCAGGGGCAGCAGTCGGTGCCGTGGCGACAACGTTCGTGCCGGGCGATATCCTGCGGCTCGCCCTTCCCTTCCTGCTCATCGCCGTCGCGTTCTATTTCGCGCTGAAGCCCAATGTCGGCGAGCTTGATCGCGAGCGGCGCCTCTCCGTCGCAGCGTTCTCGGCCAGCATCGTGCCGCTCATCGGCTTTTACGACGGCATATTCGGCCCCGGCACCGGCTCATTCTTCATGCTCGCCTTCATTTCGCTCGCCGGCTTCGGCATTCTCAAGGCCACGGCCCATACCAAGCTCTTGAACTTCGGCTCCAATTTCGGCGGCTTCCTGGTCTTCGTCCTGTTCGGAGTGGTTCATTGGCAGCTTGGCGTCGCCATGGGCATCGGCCAGTTCCTGGGTGCCCAGGTGGGGTCGCGCTTCGCCATGAAAAACGGCGCGCGTATCATCAAACCCCTGCTCGTCATCACCTGCGTCGGCCTCGCCATTCGCCTGCTGATGGACCCGACCAACCCGCTGCGGCTGTGGCTTGGGTGGTAGAACGCTGCCGGCATTTCATGATATCTTTCGATAGACGGCCTTAATAGAAACTGAAGAGTGTCAGGTTGGCGCGTCGCCGTATACGGACGTGGAGCGGGAACTGCCTTATGGGCTCTATGAGCGTTCACTTGGAACAGCGGCTCGAACGCTTTGTCGAAAAGCAGGTCGAAAGCGGTCGCTATGCGTCGGCTGATGACGTTGTTCGTGATGCCTTGCAAATGATGGAAGAAAACGAAAGCAAACGTGATCTTTTGCGCGTCCATCTGGCGGAAGGGGCGGCACAGGCTGATCGAGATGAATTTGTCGACGATTTCTCTTTCGACGCATTTAAAAACGAGGTGGATCAGGACGAGTCTTGACCATCTACAGGCTCACGCCCCGCGCTGTCGAGGATCTGAGACAGGTCGCTCGCTACACGAAGAAGCAATGGGGGCACCAGCAGCGCGACATCTATATCAAACGCATCTTGCAACGATGTAGCTGGCTTGCAGCTCACCCACGCCTTGGGCGCAGACGTCCCGATCTTCATCCAGACTATTACTGCTTTCCAGAGGGTCAACATCTCATATTCTATCGGATCGACGATAAAGCCATCGCGATCATCGGTATTCTTCATCAGAGCATGGATGTCGACAGCGCGCTTAAAACGCCATGACGCCCTTCAATACTCCACTCCGATCTGCGCCTTGATCCCTGCGCGGAAGGGATGCTTCAGCAGTTCCATCTCGGTTGCGAGATCGGCGATCTCGATGATATCCTCGCGTGCATTGCGGCCGGTCAGCACCACATGGGTCATGGCGGGCTTTTCGGTCGTCAGGAAGGCGATCACCTCGGCTGCGTCGATATAGCCATAGCGCAGGGCGATGTTGATTTCGTCGAGCAGGACCATCGAGTGGCGAGTGTCGCGAATGAGCGCCTTCGAGGTCTCCCAGGCTTTTTCGGCCATGGCGATATCACGCGCGCGATCCTGCGTTTCCCAGGTGAAGCCCTCGCCCAGCGTGTGGAAGGTGCAGAGATCGGCGAAGTGGCGTTCGATCAGCGTGCGTTCGCCCGTTTCCCAACCACCCTTGATGAACTGCACGACGGCGCAGGGCATGCCATGGGCAATATGGCGGAAGATCATGCCGAAACCGGCGGTGGATTTGCCCTTGCCCTTGCCGGTATTGACGATGATGAGGCCCTTGCCATCGGTCTTGGTGGCCATGATCTTGTCGCGCGCGGCCTTCTTCTTGGCCATCTTGACGGCATGACGCGCCAGATCCTCCTCGCTGCTCTGCGCGCCCGGCAGGTTGTCTTCGGTCTCGCTCATGACTGGAGTCTTTCTTTCAGGCTGCTTTGCGCAGGGTTGATGGCTGGCGGGCACGGCATGTCCTAGAGCGCGCCTTCCCGCGCGGCCGCCCGCAGGCCCGCGCGCGCCGAATTCGAACGGGGCTGCCACAGACCGGCAGCTACGGCTTGATCGAGCCTGGCCAGCATGTCCGCCAGGGCTGCGGGATTATGGGCTTGCATGAAATCACGAACGGATTCGTCCAGGACGAAGGCCCGATGCACCGCGTCGAAATGATGATCGGACACGGCGCCGGTCGTGGCCGCAAAGGCGCAGAGATAATCCACGGTCGCCGCGATCTCGAAGGCGCCCTTATAGCCATGGCGCATCATGCCGGCGATCCATTTTGGATTGACCACCCGGCCGCGCACCACGCGCCCGACTTCCTCCTCCAGCGACCGGATCACGGGGCGCTCAGGGCGGGAGTGATCATTGTGATACTGCCGGGGCCTGACGCCTGACAGCTTGGCAACGGCGGCGCCCATGCCGCCTTCGAACTGGAAATAGCCATCGCTGTCGAGCAGATCATGCTCGCGATTGTCCTGATTGTGGACCACGGCTTCCACGGTTTCGAGCCTCGTGGCGAGCATGTCGCGCGCCGGCGTGCCCGCCTCGGCTGCGCCATAGGCGAAGCTGCCGGCATCGAGATAGGCGTTGGCGATGCGATCGGCATCCGGCAGCTCAGCATGGCCGAGAAGATGTTCGAGGCCTGCGCCATAGGTGCCAGGCTCGGTGCTGAAGACGCGCCACGACGCGCGACGCTGCGCCTCTCCAGGCGAAAAGCCTTCTGCCTTGAGACGCGCGCTTTCGGCTCTCATGCGGGCCGCGATGCGATTGTCCGCGGCATCCTCCTCCAGCGCGCCGATCGCCGCGATCGCACGGTCGAACAAGGCGATCTGGTCGGGAAAGGCGTCACGGAAGAAGCCGGAAACACGTAAGGTGACATCCACGCGTGGCCGGCCGAGCATTGCCAGGGGCATGATCTCATAGCCGGTAACGCGATGCGAGGCCGGATCCCAGCACGGCTTGGCGCCGATCAGCGCCATGGCCTGGGCGATATCGTCGCCCCCGGTGCGCATATTCGCCGTTCCCCAAGCCGTCAGGCCAAACGAGGTAGGCCAGTCACCGTGATCCTGAACATAGCGGCGGATCAGCAGTTCGGCCGATTTCCGGCCCAGCTCATAGGCCGTGCGCGTCGGCACGGCGCGGCAGTCGACAGAGTAGAAATTGCGGCCGGTGGGCAGCACATCCGGCCGGCCGCGCGTCGGCGCGCCGGAAGGCCCAGGCGCAACGAAACGCCCGTCGAGCCCCTGGATCAGCCCGGCAAGCTCGGCCGGCCCACAAGCGGCGACAGCGGGCCTGAGCACGGCCTCGACCTCGGCCATGACGGCCTTCGTCCTCACCCAACCATCCGCCACCGGACGCTCTCCTGCAACGAGAGCGCTCGCCAGCATTTCGATGCGCTCCACCGTGTCGCCGGCGCTGCGCCAAGGGCCATCGCTGACTTGAGCCAAAACAGCCGGACGGCCGCCATCCCAGGCTGCAGCGCTCTCGCAGTCGAGCGGATCGAACGGCATGCCGGATGCATCAAGAAGGCCGAGATCGTCCGCGAGGGCGCGGTTCAGGCTTGCCGCGCCCGGCTCATCACGGCCACGCGGGGCGCGCGCGAGCGCCACGACGAGATCATTGGCCAGACGCCCTTCAGGCGAGCGTCCAAAGACGTGCAGCCCGTCACGGATCTGCATCTCCTTGAGGTCGCAGAGATAGGCATCGAGCTTCTTCAGCGCCGCCGCCTCCCCGTCCTCAGGCAGAATGCCGGCATCCCGGTCAAGGCCGAGATCGCCGACCAGGGCGAGAATGTCGCGTGTCAAAAGCTTCAGCCGGCGCGGATCGCTGCCGGCGGCATCGTAATATTCATCGACCAGGCGCTCGAGATCCTTGAGCACGCCATGGCTTTCGGCCCGCGTCAGAGGCGGCGTCAGATGGTCGATGATCACGGCAGCGCTGCGCCGCTTGGCCTGCGTACCCTCGCCTGGATCGTTGACGATGAAGGGGTAGAGATGCGGCACGGGACCGAGGATCGCTTCCGGGTAGCAGCGCGCGGAAAGCGCCAGCGCCTTGCCCGGCAGCCATTCCAGCGTGCCGTGCTTGCCCATGTGGATGAGCGCGTCGGCGCCAAAGCCGTGGCGCAGAAACGCGTAGAAGGCCAGATATCCGTGCGGCGGCACGAGATCGGCGGCGTGATAGCTCTCCCTCGGATCGAGCCCGGGTGCCCGCGCAGGCTGAACGGCGACCGTGACATGGCCGAGATCAAGCAGCTTCAGCCGGAACGCGCCGTCCACGACGGCCGGATCTGCCTCCGGCGCTCCCCAGCGGGCGGTAACCTCATCCTGAATCTCAACTGGAAGGCCGGACAGGAAATCCTTGTAAACCTTGACGGGCAACAGAGCCGCCTCGCCTGGCACGGCCGTGAGCCGCGCCATCAGTGCCGCGCCATTTTCCGGCCGGCCCGTCACATGATATCCTGCCTGCAGAAGCGCTTCGAGCACATGGGCCGTCGCCTCAGGCGTATCGAGGCCGACCGCGTTGCCGATCCGCCCCTCCCCGGACGGATAGTTCGAGAGCACCAAAGCGATCTTGCGCTCGCCGCGCGGCTTGGCCCGTAGCCGCGCCCAGTTTGCCGCCAGCGCGGCAACGAAGGCGATGCGATCCGGCACCGGCTCATGGGCAAGCAGCGTCGCTTCCACACGGGCATCGTATCGCCCGGCCGATTTGAACGACACGGCGCGGGTGATGATCCGCCCGTCCACTTCGGGCAGGGCAACGCTCATGGCCAGGTCGCGCGCCAAGAGGCCCTGGCCGGAATTCTGCCAGGTCGCGCGCGACGAACCGGCAAAAACCACCTGAAGAACGGGCGCATCGCTGGCTTCCAGAACGGTCGGCTTTCGATCCATTCCGGGCGCGGAGACGGCAAAACCCGTGGCATTGAGCACGACATCCGGCGGCGCGGCGGCAAAAATCGTCTCAAGCGTGGCGATGGACACGGCATCCTTGAGGCTGGCGACGAAGACCGGGAGCACATCGAGGCCTTCCGCCTCGAGCGCATCCACCAGCGCGGCAACGGCCTGCGTCTCGCCGCTCTGCACCAGAGCGCGGTAGAAGCAGAGGGCCGCCAGCGGCCGCGACGATCCTTGCCTGCGCCGCCTTTGCCACTCGGCCGGCGCGATCACGCCGTGGCCGGGCCACCAGATGCCTGCCTTGAGAAGCGGGCTTGCGGCGGGCGGCCGGTCGCCGCCCAACACCAAGGCCTGCGCATAGGCCAGAAAGGCGCGCATATTGGCCTCGCCGCCTTGCGTGAAATAGTCCCAAAGAGCCAGCCGCTCGGCCTCCGCAACGGTCGAATAGGCGGCAAGGCTCGGGTCCGGCTTCTCGCAGCCCGGCAGCACGGCAATGGCCACGCCATGGGTGCGGGCAGCCGCATGAAAAGCCTCCAGCAAATAGCCGAAATAGCTGCCGCCGCCGAGCGGGCGAATGACGATGAGCTTTGCCTGCGCCACCATGCGCGCGACATAGGTGTCCACCGACATCGGATGCTTGAGCGCCAGGAGGCTCGCCACGCGCAGACTGAGACCAAGCGCATCTCCACGCGCGGCCGCCACGGCGGAAAGCTCCGTATCGGCCGCCGACAGAAACAGGAGATCGCCCGGCGTCTGGCCGAGATCGATGGCCTCCTCGCCATCGGCGATCGTGCCCTTTTGCGCCAGAAGCAGATGCATGGTCTCTCCCAGAAGCCGTCACGGTCAGCAGGAAGGCCTTTGAGACCCAAAAGCCCTTATGCAGGATCCGGCGAGGCTCAGGCCCGGATTGCCTGCTCGATCGCTGCCCGGTCCAGCCCGGCAAGGCCGATGACCACCAGGCGGCTGTCGCGCGGCTCGCCTGCTGCCCAGGGACGGTCGAAATAGCTGTCGATGCGGCTGCCTACCGCCTGAATCAGGAGCCGCATCGGCTTGCCCTCGATGGCAACGAAGCCCTTCAGCCTGAGAATATCATGCGCCTCGATCACGTGCCGCAGCCGCTCGATCAGCACTTGCGCATCGGCGACGCCATCGAGCGCGACGACGAAGCTATCGAACTCGTCGTGATCATGCTCCTCGCCGTCCTCATGTTCCAGTTCATGATGGGACTTGCGGTTGGCTATATCGCTCTCGGTGCCGACATTCAGGCCAAGCAGGACGGAAACCGGCACGGCGCCCTGGCTGGCTTCGACCAGAACCGGCTTGCGCGCCGTGCGTGCCGCCACTTCGTGCCGAACGAGGTCGAGCCCTGCGGCGTCGAGGAGATCGGTCTTGTTGAGCACGATCAGATCGGCCGCTGTCAGCTGGTCTTCGAACAGCTCCTCGATCGGGCTCTCGTGATCGAGATTGTCATCGGCGACGCGCTGCGCGGCGAGCTTGTCGTGATCCTCGGCAAAGCGTCCGGCCGCGACCGCCGCACTGTCGACCACGGTGACGACGCCATCGACGGTGACCTGCGTGCGAATATCCGGCCAGTTAAAGGCAGCGATCAGCGGCTGCGGCAGAGCGAGGCCGGAGGTCTCGATAACGATATGGTCGGGACGCTTGTCGCGCTCCAACAGGGCCGTCATCGTCGGAATGAAATCATCGGCGACCGTGCAGCAGATGCAGCCATTGGTCAGCTCGATCACGTCATCTTCCGTGCAGGTCTCGACGCCGCATCCTTTCAGCACGTCGCCATCGACACCGAGATCGCCGAATTCATTGATGATCAGCGCGATGCGCCGGCCGCCGGCATTCTGGAGAATGTTGCGGATCATCGTCGTCTTGCCGGCACCGAGGAAGCCGGTGATGACGGTCGCGGGAATCTTGCCCGTCAGCGGCGCGTTGCCGGCAGATCCGTCTTTTGCGGCCTGGTCGAAAGCACTGGCGGTCAACTCGGTCATGGCATCGTCCTTACGTATCGGGGCAAATCGGCGCACGGCGTCATCGACTAGGGCTGGTATAGGCAAGCAGGCACCGGATCAAGATCTAGCCAGGCAGGAAAAGAGGCTTGCGCAGACGAAGGTCTGCTCCAGAGCCCAAACGGGCACGTCATGAACCGGTGTGGCGCTCAGAAATCAGTGGATCACTTGAGCCTGCATGCCCCTTCATCTTCAAAGGGAGGCCCGCCGCGATGAAATAGACGGTGTCGGCAATCGCCGCAATGGATTGATGCAGTCGCCCGGCATGGTCGCGAAAGGCGCGGGCCATAGCATTGTCTGGCACGATGCCGAGACCTACCTCGTTGGAGACCAGCACCACCGGCATGGAAAGAGACGCGAGCGCGGATACAAGCCGCTCGCTTTCCGCCTCGATCGGCCGTTCGGCCATCATCAGGTTGGTGACCCAGAGCGTCAGGCAATCGACGAGCACTATCCGCCCTGGCGCAGCGATCCGCTGAAGGCTGTCCACGAGATCAAGGGGCTCCTCATGCGTCGTCCAGGCTTCATCGCGGCTCGCCCGGTGATGGGCCAGCCGATCCAGCATTTCGGCATCGAAGGCTTGGGCGGTGGCGAGATAATGCTTGTCCAGCCCTGTCGCGGCCACAAGCCCTTCGGCAAAGCGAGACTTGCCGGAGCGCGCGCCACCAAGCACCAGGGTCAGCCGCTCGGTCATGACGGAATCCTTCCAAAGCATCGAGCCCAGGCATCGGGAGAAGCGGCGCGACGGCAGCGCCGCTTGCTGAACCCGCACATGGCGCCATCGCATCTGGCAGAATGGCCGTCAAGGCGCGCCTTGATCCCTGCCGCAGGGCGAGGAGCCCGCCAGTCGTGGCGCACCGGCAGCAGGGAAACGAGGGACGATTCGTAGATGAGGAGGCGTCCGCCCGGGGTTGATCCCATGCGACACGATGGCCACCGCTTCGGACACGCCTTGTGACAGCGCCATCCGCTCATGCGGAGTGGTCACCGGCACGAAGCGAAAACCGGGCGGGCGGGCTCTCGCATGCAGTCGCCCACTTGCAGACGACGCATAAAAGGAAAGATAGGGAGGCCGGGAGACATGGTCAACGGAGGCTGCCGGCCTTCCAGTGGTCTGATTTCGACATTTGCACCCGTTCGCGGCGCCTTTGAGAGCAAATATCAAATTCCCTCCACTCGGCGCGGCAAAGCGCCGCCGATGACAGACCCGGCTTGAGGATAAGAGGCAGGACATGGTGAACAGAGACGAATGGATGGCGAGACTTCGCCATCTTCTCAAACCTCTGGAGCCGGCGCGTCTGCGGGCCTTTGCCCGGCGCAGCGAAGTGGGTCTGGTCGTGGCGGGCACGCTCGTCGGCGCTCTGGCCGGCATTGCCGTCAGCATCATGAGCTATCTTTCGATCAGCCTGCATCGGCTGATCTTCGGCATTGCCGATCATGAACGTCTCAGTTCGAGCGATCTTAAGGGTGAGCTGTCGGTCTTCATGGCGCCGATCGTCGGCGGGCTGGCCCTTGGCCTACTGCTGTTCTTCCTCAGCCGCTGGCGCAAGAAGCCCATGGTCGACCCGATCGAGGCCAATGCGCTGCATGGTGGACGGCTATCGCTGACGGACAGCATCATCGTCGCCGTGCAAAATCTCGTTTCGAACGGGTTCGGTGCCTCTGTCGGGCTGGAGGCCGGCTATACGCAGGTGGCCTCGGCTGTCGGCTCCAAGCTTGGCACCTTCCTGCAGCTGCGGCGGGCGGATGCCAGGCTGCTGCTGGGCTGCGGTGCAGCCGGCGCGATTGCCGCCGCCTTCAATGCGCCTCTCACCGGCGCCTTCTATGCCTTCGAGCTGATCATCGGCTCCTATACGATCATCTCGCTCACGCCTGTGATCGTGTCCGCCCTGATCGCCAATCTGGTCGCGCGGCTCCTGTCCGGCGATGAATTCGTCATCGATATCGGTGCTTTCGAGCAGGTCACACTCGCCGATTATCCCCCGGCCATTCTGCTCGGCATCGCCGCCGCCGGCGTCGGCATCCTGATCATGCAGGGCGTGTCGCTCACCGAGGAGCTCGCCCGCAAGAGTGCTATTCCCGCACCGCTGCGTCCGCCAATCGGCGGCATTGTCGTCGGCGTGCTCGCCACCGTCTCTCCCCAGGTTCTCTCCGGCGGCCATGGCGCCATGCACCTCAACCTGACCAACCAGCCGACGCTGGCGATGCTGGCCGGCCTGTTCCTGCTCAAATCCGTGGCCTCGGCCGTGTCCATCGGCTCCGGCTTTCGCGGCGGCCTGTTCTTTGCCTCGCTGTTCATGGGGGCCTTGCTCGGAAAGATCTTTGCCTTCGGCGCCATGCTCGCCTTTCCAGCGGCCACGCTGACACCGGTCGTCTACGCCGTCGTGGGCATGAGCGCGCTGGCCGTCTCGATCATCGGCGGACCGCTGACCATGACCTTCCTGGCCTTGGAGATCACAGGCGACTTTCCGATTACGGTTCTGGTGCTGGCCGCTGTCATCACCTCATCCTTCGTCACGCGCACCACCTTCGGCTATTCCTTTGCCACATGGCGCTTTCACCTGCGCGGCGAGAGCATTCGCAGCGCTCATGATGTCGGCTGGATCCGCAACCTCACCGTCGGGCGGCTGATGCGCGCGGATGTGCGCACCGTGCCGGCAAATCGCAGCCTCGCGGATTTCAAGCGCGATTTCCCCCTTGGCTCGACCCAGCGCGTGGTCGCGGTCAACGAGGACAATCGGTATGTGGGGATGATTCTGGTGCCCGAGGTCTATGCCAGTGCAACGGAGGAAAACGGCGAGGATCAGGGGCTGGAAAGCTTCATCAAGCTGAAAAACGATATTCTCCTGCCGACGATGAACGCCAAGCAGGCCGCCGCGCTCTTCGACAAGAGCGAAAGCGACGCGCTGGCCGTCGTCAACAACATGATCGAACGGCGCGTGGCCGGTCTCCTGACCGAGAGCTACACGCTGCGCCGCTACAGCGAAGAACTCGACCGCCGCCGCCGCGAGGCTTCAGGCGAATTATAAGCCCGACCGGCTGAGAAGCCGATCGAGCCAGCGGGGATCGAGCACCGCATGCAATTCGTCCGCCAGAGCATCGAGAGCCTCGTCGACCGATTGCCGATAATTCGCCATCGACGACTCCACGCCGAACTGGCGCAGCAGTGCGTGGCGATAAGGGTCGCTGGCAAACAGCCCGTGCAGATAGGTTCCGACCACCCGGCCATCCGGCGAGCGCGCGCCATCGGGGCGTCCGTCGATCAGCACCGGCGGCCGGTCGCAATCCGGCCCCCGCGTCGTGCCGAGGTGGATCTCGTAACCTCCGAGCGGCACATCGAATTCCTCTGACCAGCCAGTGCTGTTGCGCAGCGTCTTCTCCGGGGCCATCTCGGTCACGACATCGAGCAGGCCGAGCCCCTCCACGGCGCCAGGCGCACCCTCGAGACCAAGCGGATCGGCGATACGACGGCCGAGCATCTGGTATCCGCCGCAAAGTCCGATGATGCGCCCGCCACGGCGCAGGTGAAGCGCGATATCGCGGTCCCAGCCCTGCTCTCTCAAAGCCTTCAGATCGGCAATCGTCGCCTTCGAGCCGGCAAGCACCACGAGGGCCGCATCCGCCGGCAGGGGCGCGCCGGGCTTGACGAAGACCAGTTCCACGGCAGGTTCGGCCATCAGCGGATCAAGATCGTCGAAATTGGCAATGCGCGGTAGTACCGGCACCGCCACCTTCAGCGCCCGCGCCTGCCCGCGCACCAGTCGCTCGAGCGCCACGGAATCCTCGGCCGGCAGACGCCCGGCCGCCTTCAACCAGGGTACGACGCCGATGCAGGGCCAGCCGGTATGGCGCGTGATCGCCGCCACACCATCATCGAAAAGCGACACATCCCCGCGAAACTTGTTGATCAAAAAGCCCTCGATCAGCGCATTGTCTTCATCCGGCAGGATCGTCTTGGTGCCTACGAGGGAGGCGATGACACCGCCGCGATCGATATCGCCGACCAGCACGACGGGCACGCCGGCGCGGGTGGCAAAACCCATATTGGCAATGTCGCCGGCCCTCAGGTTGATCTCGGCGGGCGAGCCTGCGCCCTCGACGATCACGAGGTCGCGCCCCTCGCCAACGCGCGCGAAACTGTCGAGCACGGCACTCATCAGCCTGGGTTTAAGGGCCTGATAGTCGCGTCCCCGCGCGCTGCCCGTCACCTGACCTTGGACGATGACCTGTGAGCCGGTTTCCGATTGCGGCTTCAGCAGAACCGGGTTCATGTGCACGGAGGTGGGAATGCCGGCGGCGAGCGCCTGGAGCCATTGCGCGCGGCCGATCTCGCCGCCATCATCGGCAACGGCGGCATTGTTGGACATGTTCTGCGGCTTGAACGGCGCCACCTTCAGCCCGCTTCGTGCCGCCAGCCGGCAGAGGCCCGCGACCAGCACGGTCTTGCCGACATCCGAGCCCGTTCCCTGCAGCATGATCGCCCTGACCATCGCCATTCCCCCTGTTTCAGGCCGTTCTGGTTCGCCAGGGCATGTGGAGTCAATGCGCGACGTCGCCGGATGACGTGAGGAAGAGCGACGATCAGGCAGCATGGCGGGAGGAAGCGCAGAAGGGACCGCGTTGCGCCCAGCGCAAGGCGGTCCCTATGCAGGCGGGTACAAAGGCGGAGACCCGTTCCCTGCGAATATCGCCAAGCCGGTACGCAACACTGGAAAACCCGGCTGGTGTGCGGCTTCCGCGGCCGCAAGAAGGTCATAGCGCGAGAAGAGTTACCGGAGCGTTAGTGTCCGCGGGTCACGAAAAAATTCCTGTGAACGGCCAAAAAAAATCGTGCACGGCCCGTTATCGGAGCAAATGCCGCAGATGGAACAACCCGCGTCTCTTAGACAACAACTGGCAAGAATGCTGCCTGATCCGACAGCAAATTGACACCATTTCCGCGACGAGACTGCTCGTCTGCGGCGCAGAAATTGCCAATCCCGCATCTATATCGTGCCTCTAGCGCAGCGCCAGAGCGATGGCGATCAAAGAGGCAGTTGATTTCCGGGTTCAAATACTTAGGCTGATCTTAGAAATCGAGCAAAAGAGCCGGCAAGCACTGGCCAAGGGGAATACGTTGACAGCCGGCTGCAACGGCGCCAATGGATCACATGTCGGTTCGAAAATTCGACTTAAACCAGATACTTACGAACCCGGCGAAATTTTTGACCTGCATGACCTGGCGCCGAAATCGACGGCCGATGTCGAAAGGAGAGCCAGGGCGGTCAATGCCTGACGAAGGATCGACACGAGGCGGGGCGCCTTCCCGCACATAGCGCAGGAAGGATCACCGGATCAGACGAGCGCCCAAGACGTGAGGCGCCGATAGTCGCACGCTTTACAGGAATAGCCAGGGACGAAGACCCGGGCGCGCATGTTTCGAAGACTGCCACCCAGAGAACAGGGAGATCGACCGACATGAAGACCTTTCTAGCATCCACCTGCCTTGCAGCCGCGCTCTACGCATTGACGGGAACAGGCGCACGGGCCGCGGAATGCGGCGATGTCAGCATTGCCGAAATGAACTGGGCTTCAGCGGGTGTCGCGGCCTATGTCGACAAGATCATTCTCGAAAACGGCTATGGCTGTACGGTCTCCATCGTTGCCGGCGACACCATGCCGACCTTTACCTCCATGAACGAGAAGGGCCAGCCCGATATGGCCCCGGAACTCTGGATCAATGCCGTGCGCACGCCGCTCGATGCCGCCGTCAAGGAAGGCCGCCTGATCGAAGCCGCCAAGATTCTGAGCGATGGCGGTGTCGAAGGCTGGTGGATTCCCAAATTCCTGTCCGATGCCCATCCCGACATCAAGACCATTCAGGATGCCTTGAAGCACCCCGAACTGTTTCCCGCGCCGGAAGATCCCTCGAAGGCCGCCGTTTTCAACTGCCCGTCGGGCTGGAGCTGCCAGATCTCGTCCGCCAATCTCTATCGGGCGCTGAAGGCAGAGGATGCCGGCTTCGAATTGGTGGATACCGGTTCGGCAGCCGGCCAGGAAGGCTCGATCGCCAGCGCCTTCGAGAAGAAGAAGGGCTGGCTCGGCTATTACTGGGCGCCGACGCCGATCCTCGGCAAATATGAAATGACGAAGCTCTCCTTCGGCGTCCCCAATGACAAAGCCGAATGGGATGCCTGCACGGCAGTTCCCGATTGCCCGCAGCCCAAGGTCAATGCCTATCCGATCTCCGACGTCTATACCGTGGTGACCAAGCAGTTTGCCGAGAAGGCGGGCGTGGCCATGGACTATGTCAAGGCGCGCAAATGGGACAATGGCACCGTGAACAAGGTGCTGGCCTGGAAGGACGAGAACCAGGCGACGAACGAGGATGCCGCCAAATACTTCCTCAAGACCTATCCCGACATGTGGAAGAGCTGGCTGAAGCCGGAGGCCGCCGAGAAAGTGCAGGCATCGCTCTGATCTGCCGGCCAAGGCAGTGTGACTGCCCGAACAGCTGACCTCCTGCCTGGCCTCCTCTTGAAGGCCAGGCCGTTCGAGATACGATCGATCGAGGACAAGACATGGCGCTTTGCGACGTCGTTCCCACCCTGTTGTGCAAGTTCCCGGCCATCGACGAAGGCACCATTCGCGTGGTGCGCAAGACCATCGACGAGAACTTCAAGGCGCTGGTGCGCGCCTATGCCAATGTCATCGATGTGGTGGTGGCGCCGCTGCAATGGTTCCTCAATCTGCTGGAACGCTCCTTCACCGGCGCGCCGTGGATCCTGGTGTTGGCCATTCTGATGGCGCTTGTCTTCGCCGCCAGCCGCAGCCTTCGCATCACGCTTGGCGCTGGGCTCGCCATGGTCGCCATCGGACTTCTCGGCCTGTGGAACGATACGATGATCACGCTGGCGATCGTCACGGTATCCACCCTGCTCGCCATCCTCATCGGCATTCCGATCGGCATCGCCATGGCGCGCTCGGATCGGGCGCAGGGCGTCGTCAACCCCGTGCTCGACGTCATGCAGACCATGCCGAGCTTTGTCTATCTCATTCCCGTCGTGATGATTTTCGGCATCGGCAAGGTGCCGGGCCTGATCTCGGTGGTGATCTACGCGCTGCCGCCGATGATCAGGCTGACCAATCTGGGGATCCGCCTGGTGGACAAGGAAGTGCTGGAGGCCGCCGATGCCTTCGGCTCCTCCCCCTGGCAGAAGCTGAAGAACGTGCAGATCCCGCTGGCGCTGCCCACCATCATGGCCGGCATCAACCAGACGATCATGATGGCGCTCGCCATGGTCGTCATCGCGTCGATGGTCGGCGTCGGCGGCCTGGGCCGCAACGTGCTGCAGGCCATCAACAATCAGTTCTTCACCATCGGCTTCCTCAACGGCTTTGCCCTCGTCGGCATCGCCATCATCTTCGATCGGGCAAGCCAAGCCTATGGCCGCAGGCTGCAGAAACATTCGGAGGTCGTCCATGGCTAGCCACGCGATCGAAATCCGTAACCTCTACAAGATCTTCGGCCCGCGCGCGGCAAGCCATATCGAGGCGGTCAAAGCGGGCATCGGCAAGGCCGAGCTCAATGCCGAGCATGGCCATGTGCTCGGCCTCAAGGACATCAACATTTCCATGCCGGCCGGCGCGGTCATGGTGGTGATGGGCCTGTCCGGCTCGGGAAAATCCACGCTCATCCGGCACATCAACCGGCTGATCGATCCGACGGCCGGCGAGGTGCTCTATGACGGCGTCGATATCTGCCGCATGAACGAGCGCGACCTGCGCGAATTCCGGCGGCACAAGACGGCCATGGTCTTCCAGAAATTCGCCCTGCTGCCGCATCGCACGATCCTCGAAAACACCTGTTATGGCCTGGAAATCCAGGGTGTCCCAAGCGTGGAACGGCGCAGGCGCGCCATGGGCTGGATCGAGCGTGTGGGCCTTGCCGGCTTCGAAAACCACTATCCAAACCAGCTGTCCGGCGGCATGCAGCAGCGCGTCGGCCTGGCGCGGGCGCTGACCAATGATGCGGAAATCCTGCTGATGGACGAAGCCTATTCGGCGCTCGACCCCCTGATCCGCGTGGACATGCAGACCGTGCTGCTCGACCTGCAGAAAGAGCTGAAGAAGACCGTCGTGTTCATCACCCATGATCTGGACGAGGCGCTGAGGCTCGGCGACAAAATCGCGATCCTGCGCGACGGCGAGGTCATTCAGCAGGGCAGCGGCCAGGATATCGTCCGCTGTCCCGCCGATGACTACATCGCCGCTTTCGTCAAGGAGGTGAACCGCAGCAGGGTCATCCGGGTGGAAACCGTGATGACGCCGCTCGTCGGATTGGCCGAAGGCCCGCCCATCGCGCAAGGCTCGGTGCTCGAAGCCGCCGCACGGCAGATGAGCGGGCACCGCGTCTCGGTCGCCCATGTCGTGGACGCCTCGGGCCGGCCGGTCGGCCGTGTCGAACTCTCCGCCATGGTGGGGGCCATGGTCTCTCCCGGCGAGCAGGACGGTCCGCGCAGGGCAGCCGCGGAGTGACGCCTGCGTTTGCCCCCCACTCAATGGATGACGCCGAATGCTGCGAAGGCCGGCACTCGGGCGCTGCGCATTTATGAACGGACAATAACGCCCCTTCAGTCTCCCGTAACCCTATGCACGCTTTGCCGGCCGCCGCCGCTTGAGCGCCGGGAAACCCGCGTCTAGTCTGAGAGCTTGGACAGAGCTGCGGCGCCAGTTACAGGCGTGTCGTGGCGGTGTCGTCCGGCCTCTTGCGGTGTCTGTGCCATGCGTTCCACTGCCTTGCCCCAGCCCGCCGCGTCCGACCCTCGTAGCTACGCCGTGCCGGCCGCCGCTCTCCCGGCGAGCAGAGCGGAGCTGAGCGCGCGGATCATGCGTGCCGTTGCCGCGCTTCTCTCCGGCGCAGGACTTTTCATCCTCACCCTGTCCTTCGAGCCCTTTCCCGGTGACGGGACGGAGAGCACGGTCGAAAGCACCGCCAACGTCATCAACCAGGTCGGCTATCTCGGCCTTGGCGGCCTCTTTCTCCTCGCGCTCTTGTCGATCGTCGATCCGAAAGTGCTGATCAAGGCGGTCACACCAACCTTCCTGATCATCTTCGCCATTGCCTTTGGCTCCTGCCTGCAATCCTATGATCCGGCCGCATCCGCGCGCGGGGTCATGCAATCGCTGATCGTGATGATCCCCATGGCCGGGGTGCTGCTGTTGCCCCGAAGCGAAAAGGATTTCGTCGAGGCGGGAGCCAATGCCATTCTGGCGCTGATCCTGATCAACTATGCCATGCTCGTTCTGGCACCCAGCCTTGCCAAGCATACGGCGGATACGGTCGAGGCTTGGCATGCCGGTTTCTGGCGCGGGCATCTCAGCCACAAGAACATCACCGCGCCCGTCTTCTCGATCCTGTGCATGTTCGGCATCTACTGCGCACGGGCGGGTGCGCCGCGCCGCGGCATTCTGATTGCGCTTCTGGCGGCCAATTTCGTTCTGCATACCGGCTCCAAGACCACCATCGGCTTCCTGCCGCTGTCGATCTTGTTCGTTGCCGTCGGCGCACTGACCTTGCGTCCGCTGCTGACCGTGACGTTGCACGCGGTCTTCACCGTCATCATCCTGGCGCTAACGCTCGGCAGCGTCTATTTCGCCGGACTGCATGATCTGACCGCCACGCTGATGTCCGATCCGACCTTTACCGGCCGTGACGACATCTGGGCCTTCGCCAGCCGCAGCATTCCCGATCACCCCTGGTTCGGTCATGGCTATGCGAGCTTCTGGCAGTCGCCCGTCATTCTCGGCATGGAGAAGGATTTCGAGGCGAATTGGGATGTGCGCGGCATCGTTACCGCGCACAATGTCTATCTCGATGCCATCGTCACCTATGGCTTTCTGGGCGGTCTGCCGCTGATAGCGCTCTTCTTTATCAAACCGTTCTTCGATTATTGCCGCGCCGTGCGCCGGCCGCAGAACCGCTTTTTCGCCGAGTTCTGCATCATGGTCGTGGCCTTCATGACCTATAATGGCATGATGGAAAGCTTTCTGATCAACCGCGCGGACCCGCTCTGGGTGTTGACCGCGCTTGCCGTCTACGGCCTCAATCTCGCCGCAAGCGTGCGGGTGATGCCCGAGGCCTTGGAGCCTTCTCCGCGCCGATAGCAGCCCGGCGCGCCGCGCCATCGAGCGCTTCCGCCACGTCATTTCGTGGATTCCAGTTCGGCTTCAGCTTCATCGGGCATTGTCATGCTCGATTTTTTGCCCTGCCCGGCCTGATCTTGGCCAGGGCGCGGGAGAATGGAGCGATATGAGCGAACTTGCCGACCGAACCGTCGTTGCCGATGCCTTGGCGACATTAGATAGCGCGAACCAGATGGCCCTGAGCGTGCTGATGCAGACGCCGGAGGGCGATGAGAAGCTGATGGACGGCTTGAACCACCATCTTGACCGCGCCACCAAGGCAAAGCTTCTGAACACGATGAAGCTTGAAAAGCTGGGCCATTGGCTCGGAGAGACGGCACCCGGCCGCTTGCAAATACGCTTGATGGAAACGGCGCGCGCCAGCCATCATCCCGCCTTCCAGGCGTTTCGCTCGGGGCTCGTCAAGACAAGGGCTCTGGAACGTGCCTATCCAAAGGCGTAAAAGACACGCCAGCCTGAGGCCCTGCCCCGCTGGCACGGCCGGTCAATCCCGGGTGCCGGGCATCGGCCGTGTCACGGCGAGGATCGGCCCCATGGGCCGTCCGCCATCGAAACGGCCCAGCGATGGCGCGTAAAGGCTGGAAATATGGCCATCTAGGAACAGGGCATTGGCGCAGTCTAGTTGATCCCGATAGAGCGTGGCGAAATCATAAAAGCGCACCGGTGTGAGCGAGATCACGAAAACCGCCTGGCCCTTGTTGTCGACGCCCACGCCATTGCGGATCTGCAGACTGTCGCTTTGCGGCCGGAAGGCAGGATGGATGCCACCGTCGATGACCAGCATGGGCCCTGACTGGGTGGCGGCATCGGGCCTGATCGCTGACGTGACGAAACGCCCGGTTTCCATAACGCCCGCCTTACCGCCGGCCAGGTAGAAGACCCCGTTCGGCCGAAGATAGAAATTGCCCCATCCTTCGCCGAGCGCTGCCGTCTTTCGTTCGCGACCGCCGATGACCAACAGGCCAACGGGAGAAAGATCGTCTTCATACATGCCGGCATTCATCGCAAAGCGCAGAGCCCGTCCTTCGAGGCGGAGGTCGCGCGCAAGTGCCGAGAACCCGCCGAAAGGCCTTCCGTCACGTCCGGTATGAAAGAGATCAATGGCATCCCTAGCCGGATCGAAGCTGCAAACGGCATAGTCAGCGCCGGCGTGGTGAACGATACGACAGGCGTCATCCGCCATCACAGGCGTCGCGCCCGCCATCCAGAGGGCACCGAGCAGACTCTTCAGGCGCAGGCGCATGATCCGTTAACATCCTCGATGGTCGCACCTTTGGAAGCGCCGACCATCCGCAGCCTATCGTTCTGACCGTTCATAAGAAAGGCCGTGCCGGTAACAACCGTGCACGGCCTCGATCTTGCGACGATGGACCAAATCGATCGGTTTGGACCAAGGGCAGAAACTGGTTCTTTTACTTTGCAGCCTTCTGGACCGTGCGGCCGGCGTCCTGCGTGGCATTGACCGTGTTGGCGGTATCCTTGCCCATGCCACGGATCGTGTTGCCGCAAGAGCTGAGCGCGACAACGGAGAAAAGCAGAAGGCCGGCGGTTGCGAAAGTCTTGACGGTCATGGCGGTTGGGTCCTCACTAAGCCATTTGAATGATGCGATCGAAGAACTCGTCTTCGTCGCTTAAACGTGTAACTTTCGAAAAAGTTCATGCGCGTGATCGAAAATTCATCCGAAAGCAGGCGCTTGCGCGTCGCGATCATGTCCGTTCCGTGTCGCCTTGCGCCCTTGAAGGGGTGGGCCGGGCTCATTACAGCTGATGCATGGATCGGTCGCGTTTCTCACCTCGCCGGCCACCGGGAGCAGCGCCCATGTCTCATTCCGTTCCGCCTTCCCCAGATCAGGCGCCAGAAGGCGCCGACCGACCAGCCGATGCGCCAAAAGGGGGAACGATCGGCCTGGCACCGGCGTCCCATCGCGACCGGGGCAATGCCGCAGCCGGGGCCAAAGCAACGACTGGGGCCTATACGCCAGCCGCCGTCTCGCCCAATCGCCGCGATCAGCGGCGCTACACGATCCGGCTGTGGGCCGTGCGTCATGCGCGGCTGCTCGAAACGGTCTATCACCGCTTCGCGCGCTTCTTCCTGCTGCTGCATCCTCTGTGGAAGGCCATCGGCTATCAACGGGCCGAAGCGCCGGTGACGGCGGTCGAACGCCGGGTGAAGGGCGTCCTCTTCGACTGCCGCATGTGCGGTCAATGCATCTTATCCTCCACCGGCATGTCCTGCCCGATGAACTGTCCCAAGCAGCTGCGCAACGGCCCCTGCGGTGGCGTGCGGGCCAATGGCAATTGCGAGGTCGAGCCGGATATGCCCTGCGTCTGGGTGATGGCGTGGGAGGGCTCGCGGCAGATGGCCGGCGGCGAGGCGATCATGGCGGTGCAGAAGCCTGTCAACCAGTCACTGCGGGAGACCTCGTCCTGGCTGCGCGTGACGGCGAGCGCTGCTGCCGAGCGCGACGCCGAACGGGCCGAAGAGGCGCGGCGATGACCACGCCCGAGCGCATGCCCGGCCATAGCTCGCGCGGCCGCCTCGAACGGGTTCTCAGACGCGGCGAGTTCGCGGTGACTGCCGAGCTCAATCCGCCTGACAGCGCCGATCCGCAGGAAGTCTACGCCCGCGCCGCGATCTTCGAGGGCTGGGTGGATGGCATCAATGCGGTCGATGCCTCGGGCGCCAATTGCCACATGTCCTCGGTCGGCATCTGCGCGCTTCTCACCCGCATGGGCTATGCGCCGATCATGCAGATTGCCTGTCGGGACCGAAACCGCATCGCCATCCAGGGCGATGTGTTGGGCGCCGCCGCCATGGGCGTCTCCAACATTCTCTGCCTCACGGGGGATGGCGTGCAGGCCGGCGACCAGCCGGGCGCCAAACCGGTGTTCGATCTCGACTGCATGTCGCTTCTGGAAACGATCCGCATCATGCGCGACCAGGCGAAATTCCTCTCCGGCCGCAAGCTCACCTGCCCGCCCGAAGTCTTTCTCGGTGCGGCGATCAACCCGTTTGCGCCGCCTTATGATTTTCGCCCCTATCGGCTGGCCAAGAAGATCGCCGCCGGCGCGCAATTCGTCCAGAGCCAATATTGCTTCGATGTGCCGATGCTCAAACGCTACATGGAGACAGTGCGGGCGCTGGGGCTGCACGAGCACTGTTTCATCCTGATAGGCGTCGGTCCCATGGCCTCGGCCCGCAGCGCCCGCTGGATGCGCGCCAATGTGCCCGGCGTCCATATTCCCGACAGCATCATCGCCCGGCTGGAAGGGGCTGAAGACCAGAAGGCCGAGGGAAAGCGGATCTGCATCGACATCATCAACGAGGTGAAGGAGATCGAAGGCGTTGCCGGCATTCATGTCATGGCCTATCGGCAGGAGGAATATGTGGCCGAAATCGTTCATGAATCCGGTGTGCTCAACGGACGCCGGCCATGGCGCCGCGAGCCGGCCCCCGACGAGGCGGCTCTGCGCGAAAGGCTCGGCAACCTTGATGAAGAGGTGATCGAACAACCGACGGACATGGCCGCCGAGGCAGCCGGAGATGCACCGGCGACATGATGCTCATCGACGGCTTGTCCCTCCGATGCAAAGGCGTCTCATAAAAGCGAAGTTGAGCGCGGGCTTTTATGGGATGATGGGAACTGGCCGAAATGCCGCAAGCATAAGCTCTCCCTTTATTGTCTTTGCTCTCAAGCAGGCGGAAGATCTGGTGCTGATCAGGCCGATCAGCGCTCGTTTCATGCATGCAAAGGAAATTCGCCACTATGAAAAAGGCTGACCTCAAAACACTTCCTGACCTGGCGTCCGATGAGGAAGCCGACGTCTTCGTCGAGACGGCCGACCTGTCGGACTACGACCTTTCGGGCTTCAAGCCGGTACGATTCGAATTCGAGCGCAAGTCTGCGCAGCTCAATATGAGGCTGCCGGGAGCCTTGCTGTCGGAGGTCAAGCGCAAGGCAGCAGAACGGAATATTCCGTATACGCGGCTGATCCGCGAAATATTGGAGGAAGGTCTTCGTCGCGAAAAAGCCTGAGGCCTTGATCGCCATCATCTGGCTGCGGGAACCTTGGCGCCGCCGCCGCGTTTGACCGCCATCGTGGATCAGATCGTCTCATCATCCCCCGCCCGGAAGACCCAAGCGAACAGTCTTGCTGAAAAGCAGGCCGATGCCGAACTTTTGCAGGAAGTCCAGAGCGAGCTCGTCTACCTCTCGACGCTGGAAGGCGGCATTACCCGACGCGAAGGCAAGCGCGGTTTTCTTTATTACGACGCGCAGGGGAATCGGGTGAAAGACCCGGCCGAGATCGAGCGCATCGCCGCTCTCGCTATTCCGCCTGCTTATTCCGATGTGCTGATTTCGCCTGTTCCGAACAGCCATCTCCAGGCGATCGGCATCGATGCGCGCGGACGCAAGCAATATCGCTACCATCCGGACTGGCATGCCGAGCGTGGCAAAGCCAAATTCGCGCTCCTTCCGGCATTTGCCGCAAGCTTGCCGAAAATCCGTGTCCAGGTCGACGAGGACCTGAACCGCCGAAAGCCAGGTTTTGAAAAGGCGCTCGCGACGGTCGTCTGGCTTCTGGACAATCTCTTCATCCGCGTCGGCAATGCGCATTACGCGGAGGAGAACGGCTCCTTCGGCGCAACGACTCTGCGAAACCGGCATGTCACCGTCAACGGCTCGAAGGTGCAGTTTCACTTCAAGGGAAAATCCGGCAAGGAGTGGAAGCTCAGCCATGGCGACCGCCGGATTGTGCGCGCCATCAGGACGCTGCAGGAACTTCCCGGTCAGCAACTGTTCCAATATCTGGATGAAGACGGCAAACGCCACGGCGTCGGCTCCGCCGACGTGAACGCCTATATCAAAGACATTGCCGGCGCCAATTTCTCGTCCCGTCAGTTCCGCACCTGGGGCGCGACGCGCCTTGCGGCCAGCGCCTTCGCCGATCTGGCGCCCGCCACCAGCCAGCGTGAACGCAAGCAACAGGTCAATGCGGTGATCGACCAGGTTGCCGCAAAGCTCGTTAACACACGCGCGGTCTGCCGAGCGTCCTATATTCACCCGCGCATTTTCGAGGATTTCGAAGCCGGCCGGTTGGTTGATCTCAAGCGCATGCGACCCAGCAAGAGCCGGATGCTGACCGAGTGGATGAGCGATGACGAAATCCGCGTTTTGCGCTGGCTGAAGCGCCCGGGCGAAACGGCGAGCCTGTCGGACGGCTGATCGTTCATCAGCCTCAATGGCTCACGCCGCCTCGCTCACGCGATCGCCGGCAGCAATCGCATGGAAGGCATCGCGCACGTGGCCGGCCAGCGCCGTCACCGGCGGCGTTGCGCCGTCGATAACGCGCATGCCAATGAGATTGTCGCCGAGCGGCGGCAGGCCATCCGCCTCGCCCAAAGCAACCAGATCGCCTGAAACCAGATAGCGCGGGAGCGGCGCCACCGCGAGATCGGCGCGCAAAGCCGCCTTCTGGCCGCTGGTGTAAGCGCTGAGCAGGGCAATCCGGTAATCCCGCCCGCTCTTTTCCAGGGCCGAGACCGCACTGCTGCGCCAGGAGCAGCCCTCATCCCACATGGAAACAGGCAAGGGTGCACGCAAATGCGCACTGCCGCAGCGCGCGCCTGCCCAGACCAGTGTTTCCCGAAGCAAAATCTCGCCGTCCTCCGCGCCGTCGCAGCCGCAATTGTAAATGGCGATGTCGATGCGATGTTCATCGACCATCTTGCGCAGGGTCGCGCTGTTGGCGATGCGAACATCGACCATGATGTTCGGATAGCACTGAGCGAAGGCCTTGAGAACATTCGGCAAGACCCATTCGCTGATGTCATCAACCACACCGAGCCGAACGCTGCCGTTAAGATCCGGCAGGAGAAAACGCGCGACAGCCTCGTTGTTCAACGCCAGCAGGCGGCGCGCATAGCCGAGCAGCACCTCGCCCCGCGTGGTCAAGGAAACGGACCGCGCATCGCGCAGGAAGAGCGGACCGTTCAGCATCTCCTCCAACTTCTTGATCTGCATGGACACCGCCGAAGGCGTGCGGTGAACCCGCTCGGCCGCATTGGTGAAATTGCCTGTCTCCGCAATGGCGACGAAGGTCTTGAGCACATCAAGCTCAAGAAGCGGCAGCGTATGCCGAAAGACCATGTTCATCGCCCACATCCTTCAATTTAAATGAATCATAAGGCCACATCATTTCGTTTGATTGAAGATCATTTTCCCGCGACAGTCAATCAGAACGATGAATTGCGGAGGAACGGTTATGAGAAAATCTTCACAGCCGGAGGATTGGGTATGGACGCAAGGCGCGCTGAAAGACAGCCGAGCGGTACGCGTTCAAGTTGCACAGCTCCACATACCGACGTTCATCATCCGGCTCATTCAAGCCTATCGCCATCGTGTTGAGCGCCAGCGTCTGAGAGATCAGCTGGCTCGTCTGACACCCGCCTTGCGTGCCGATCTCGGCGTGAACCGCGCAGGCGAACATCACGATCTCTGATCATAGCTATAAAACTTATTCGTTTGATTGATGCATGAGGTTGCGGCATCCTTCTCTCATGGTCGCGACCTTTTGAGACATCTTCATCAAAAGGAACCAGAACAATGGCACTGCTCAGCTTGGGGCCTTCAGTCCCGTCTTCACCCTCTTTCGCTCAGGTGCTTCAGCGCCGAGTTCGCGCTGCTTTTTCCGCCTGGCGGGCGGAGCGGGAAGCACGGTCGTTCGAGGCCTTGCCATATGATCTTCTCAAGGACATCGGCTTTCGGGCCGGACAGGACGAGCGGCGCGATTGACGGGTCGTCTTCATGGGCCATCATAAACCGCATAGTGATCTGACAACGATGTAAACGGCGCAGCTTGGTGGATAGGCAAAGGGCGCCGTTTTCGCATGGGGCCAATCAGACCACTCTCGCATTGCAGCACATATCCTTTTCCGACATCGCGATGCACAAGAGGCCGATGTCGCAAATGAAAAAGAACCTTGTTCACGAGCTTTACGTAGCTTACCGAGTGCCTGCCACCATCTGGGGGCCTCATTGCCGAAGAGCGCAGAATTGGTGCTTTTCTCGGCGCCTATGCAAGGCATCTGCATAAGCATCAGGCATATGTGATCATGTCGCAAAAAATAAAGGCTATGACGTCGCACAGCTCCGTGCGAATGTCGTAAAAGAGCCGCCCGCGACGAGAGGCGAGCGCAAGGAATAGGGCAGCCAGTGAAAACCTTGGTGTGGCCTGAGGTCTGAGGAGACAGGGCAAAGGTTTTTGAGGCGCCTTGAAACCACCGTTCAGGATGGATCACGCCGATGACAAAGCCCCTTACGCCGAAGCGGTCTCTCGTCTTCTTCCTCGTGCCGAACTTTTCCATGCTGCCCTTCGCGGCCGCCATCGAGGCGCTGCGCATTGCCAACCGCATGCTGGGCTATCAGGCCTATAGCTGGCGCCTGGCCTCCGTCGATGGCCAGAAGGTCATTTCCTCCTCTGGCATTGCCATGGAAGTCGACAGCGCCCTGGCAGACGAGCGCAAGGCACTCGGCGGCGCCACCCGTCCATCGATGGTGCTCGTCTGTTCCGGCATCTATGTCGAAGATTTCCAGAACAAGTCGGTCAATGCCTGGCTGCGCGAGGCGCATAATCGTGGCGTGGCGATCGGCAGTCTCTGTACGGGCGCCCATATCCTGGCATCCGCTGGGCTGCTCAATGGCAAGCGCTGTGCCATCCATTGGGAAAACCTGCCCGGCTTCTCCGAAGCCTTCCCGCAAGCCGATGTCTATGCCGATCTCTATGAGATCGATAGCAATATCTACACCTGCGCCGGTGGCACTGCCTCGCTCGACATGATGCTGAACCTGATCGACGAGGATTTCGGGGAGAACCTGGTGAACCGCGTCTGCGAGCAGGCATTGACCGACCGGGTGCGCGGCTCTCATGACCGGCAGCGCCTGCCGCTTCGCGCCCGTCTCGGCGTGCAGAACGCAAAAGTGCTGCAGATTATCGAACTGATGGAAGCTAATTTGGCCGAACCGCTGTCGCTGATCGATATTGCCGATAGCGCCGGCCTGTCCCGCCGCCAGATCGAGCGGCTGTTCCGCCAGGAAATGGGCCGCTCGCCGGCCCGCTACTATCTCGAAATCCGGCTCGACCGCGCGCGCCACCTTCTGGTGCAGTCCGCTATGCCGGTGGTCGAGGTGGCGGTCGCCTGCGGCTTCGTCTCCGCGTCGCATTTCTCCAAGTGTTATCGCGAACTGTACAACCGCTCGCCCCAGCAGGAGCGTGCGGATCGCAAGCTGACGCTGCAGCCGGCGCGCTGAGCCGGACCGATCACACCAAAAAGGGCGCATGGTCCCGACCAAGGCGCCCTTTTCGATGTGTGGGAGGCCTGTCTCAGGCTGCGTCGGGCTTGGCGAGCAATCGCTCGCTCAGTGTGCGCACCTTCATCAGCGTGTCGATGTTCTGGTTGACGCGGCAGTAGAACTCTTCGTTGATAAAGGGGCGAACCACGAAATCATTGCCGCCGGCTTTGAGAAAGCGCGCCGAAAGCAAGCGATTTGTCGAAGACGACACGCCAATGATGCGCAGTTGGTGCGGACCGTAATGGGTGCGAATACGCCGCGTCAGCTCGAAACCATCGATATCGGGCATGTTATAGTCGGTGATGACAAGCTCGATATCGGGATGCTCCGCTAGCAGGCGCAGAGCAGCCTGTCCGCTATCGGCAGCACTGACCCGGAAATTGTAGCGCTTGAGCTGGGTGGTCAGCATCGCCCGCGCCGTCGGGCTGTCATCGACGATCAGCACATGATGCCGGTGATTGGTAAGGAAGCGGCAGACCGACTCCGCGAGCATGTCCACCGCGAACACGCTGTCCTTGATGACGTAATCGACCAATTCCTTCGCCAGAATCGAGTCGCGGGTCGATTCGTGGAAGGTGCCGGTAAAGACGATGGTCGGCACGCTCATCTCGACGAGGTAGTTGAGGGCTTCGCCATTCTCGGCGCCAGGCAGGTTGATGTTCGAGATAGCCAACGTCGCGGGGAAGGATGCGTTCTCGATCGCGAAGGTCAGCTCCTCGTAGTCACGACACACGATCACGTCGATATCGAGCAATTCTTTCAACCGCTTCGACACCATCGAAGCGAAGAGATTGGAGTCTTCCGCAAGCACAATACGGTGCTGCTGCAAGGATTCACCGGAATAATACATTCCGGAAACGCCGAAGAATGACATGGAGTGCTCGCGAAAAGTTGTCCTCAAGCACGAAGCTAGAACAGAAGAATTTCGCTGCGGTTAAGAAAAACTGAGGTGATAGCGGAGCTGTGGGCATTTCCAAGACAAGCCCGCCAGCACCTGTCGAGAGGGTTAAGAAAGCCATTCAGGCGCAGGCAATCCATGCGGATTGCCCTGCGCCTGACATTGTCGATCAAAGGGTTCCTGCTTGGTCCGTCAGGCGCGCAGCGCCGCATTCTGCGGATCGAATGGGCTCTCCTCGACCACGGTCGCATCGTAGAGCGTCCCCAGGATCTTGATCTTCACCTTCGTGCCGATTTCGGCATAGCCCGGCTGTAGCATGGCGAGCGCCAAGGACTTGCCGATGCGCCAGCCATAGGCGCCATTGGTTGCGCGACCGATCAGCACGCCGGCCTCGTTATAGATCGCCTCGGAGCCCCGTGCGTCGACATCCGTCGTGCCTTCGACGATGAGCGTGGCGAAGTTCCATTTCAGGCCCTTCTCCTTGCCGGCAAGCAGGCCTTGCTTTCCAAGGAACTCCTTCTCCGGCTTGATGAAGCGGTCGAGCGCGGATTCATAGGCATTGTACTCGATCGACATTTCACGCGGGATCAGGCGATAGGATTTCTCGACCGACATGGCGAGCATGGCGCGGATGCCGAAAGGCTTGATGCCGAATTCCGCACCGGCCTGCATCAACTGGTCGAAGATGTAGTTCTGCATTTCGATCGGATGGTGCAGCTCCCAGCCGAGCTCGCCGACGAAGTTGACGCGCAGGGCATGGGCGCTCGCCACGCCGACCGAGATCTCCTTGCCCGATAGCCAGGGGAAATTCTTGTTGTCGAGCGAGGTGCGGGTGAGCTTCTGCAGGACATCGCGCGAGCGCGGGCCGGCGAGCACGAGCACGCCCATGCGCTGGGTGATGGCACTGAGCCGCACCGAGCCATCAGACGGCGCGAGCTTGCGCAGATAATCATGGTCATGCGCCTCGTAAGCCCCGGCCGAGACGAGATAGAAGCGGTTCGGCGCCCATTCATAGACGGTGAACTCGGCCCGCACACCGCCATGCACGGTCAGGAGATGGCAGAGCGCGATGCGTCCCCGCTTCTTCGGGATCGCATTGGCGAAGATCGATTCCAGCCAGGCGCGCGCGCCCGGACCGGACACTTCCATCTTGGCGAAGGCGGACATGTCGAGCACGCCGACCTTCTCATGGACGTTCTTCACCTCATTGCCGACATGCTCGAAATAGTTGGAGCGGCGGAACGACCACTTCTCGACAATGCGGCCGTCTTCGAGCGGCGGCGCATAATTATGGTTGGTGAGGACATCGACGCCGACACCCAGTTCGCTTTCGTCAAGGCTATAACCCTCCGGGGCAAACCAGTTGGGGCGCTCCCAGCCATAGACGGAACCGAAGACGGCGCCCATCGACTTCAGCCGGTCATAGACGGGCGTGGTCTTCAGCGGGCGAGCGGCGGCGCGCTCCTCGTCGGGGTAATGCATGGTGAAGACGTTGGCATAGGCTTCCTCATTCTTGGCGATGAGATAGCCTTCCGTGGCATAGGGGCCGAAGCGGCGGGGATCGACACCCATCATATCCAGCGTCGGCTCGCCATCGACGATCCATTCGGCCAGCTGCCAGCCGGCGCCGCCGGCGGCGGTGATGCCGAACGAATGGCCTTCGTTGAGCCAGAAGCCTTTCAGCCCCGGCGCTGGGCCGACGATCGGGTTGCCATCAGGCGTGTAAGCGATAGCGCCGTTATAGACCTTCTTGATACCGACCTGGCCAAAGGCGGGCACACGCACCATGGCCGTTTCGATATGCGGCATCAGCCGCTCCAGCTCTTCCTGGAACAGCTCGTATTCGCTCTCATCCGAGGGGCCGTCGACATAGCAGACCGGCGCGCCGTGCTCGTAGGGCCCGAGCAGCAGGCCGCCATTTTCCTCACGCATGTACCAAGCGCTGTCGGACTCACGAAGGACCCCCATTTCCGGCAGGCCCTTGGCCTTACGCTCGAGAATGGCAGGATGCGGTTCCGTGACGATATATTGATGCTCGACGGGGATGACCGGCACGTTGATGCCAACCATCTCGCCGGTCTTGCGGGCAAAGGAACCGGTACAGGAGATGACGTGCTCGGCAACGATCTCGCCCTTGTCGGTCGTCACCTTCCAGCGGCCATCCTCCAGCTGCTCGATGCCGGTGACGCTGGTGTTGCGATAGATGGTGGCGCCCCGGTCGCGCGCGCCCTTGGCCAGCGCCTGGGTGAGGTCGGCCGGCTGGATATAGCCGTCGTCGGGATGCTGGATCGCGCCCAGCAGCCCCTCGGTCTCGCAGAGCGGCCAGATCTCCTTGACCTCTTCAGGCGTCAGGATATTGACCTTGATGCCGATCGTCTCGGCGATCCCGGCATAATACATATATTCGTCCCAGCGATCCTTCGTCCGCGCCAGGCGGATGTTGGAGACCTTCGAGAAACCGACATTCATGCCGGTCTCTTCCTGAAGCTCCTCATAGAAGCGAACCGAATATTTGTGGATCTGGCCGACCGAGTAGCTCATGTTGAACAGCGGCAGAAGGCCGGCCGCGTGCCAGGTCGATCCCGAGGTCAGCTCCTTGCGCTCGATCAGAACCGAGTCCGTCCAGCCCTTCCGGGCCAGGTGGTAGAGCGTGGACACACCGACCACGCCGCCGCCGATGACCACCGCGCGCGCCTGAGTTTTCATTGCCGTTCCCTTCGCGTTGCCGGCCTGCCGCATCCTGCGGCGCAAGCCCCCGATGCCGCCGACTATGCAATTCTTGGGGCATCCGGCCTATGCCGTTTGCGACATGGCGCGAAGTTGTCGCGACTGGCGCGCGCAGGCCGCTTCAAGGCCCGTCGCGCGAGGTCGGCGGCTCATCCTCTGCGTGCCTTGCGGCGGAGAGATCGAGGTCGCCTTCGTCATGCGGTCCCCGGCCCTTTTCCAGGAGCGCTGTCAGCAGCCGCGCCGTGTCGGGACTGATTTTGACCGGCACTTCGGGCGCGGCCGGCCCGCCAATGGCGACACCATCCTTGCGAAAGGCCTCGAGCGCGGCGATGCGCACTTCGGTGCGAACCGACAAGCCATTGAGAATATCCGGCAGATAGACCCGCACTTCGAATTCCAGCTTGTCGGGACTGAAATCCTTGAAATAGATCAGCGGCTCCGGATTGCGCAGGATATTGGGCACATCGGCCACGGCCTCGCGCAGAACGGCGATCACATGGCGCGGATCGTTGCTGCCATGGACGGAAATCGGGACATCGACGCGGCCGAGCTTGTTGCGATGGGTCCAGTTGCCGACCGAGGCGTTGATGAACAGCGAGTTCGGCACCATGATCGTCTGGCGCTGGAAGGTCTCGATTTCAGTGGCGCGCACAGAGATGCGCTTGACGAAGCCTTCGGTCGTTCCCGAAATCACCCAGTCTCCGACCTTGAACGGACGCTCGACCAGGAGAATCAGGCCGGAGACGAAATTCGAGACGATGTTCTGCAGACCGAAACCGACACCGAGAGACAGAGCGCCGGCCACCAGGGCGAGGCTCGAAAGATTGAGCCCGGCGGCTGAAATGCCGATCAGCCCGGCCAAGCCCATGCCGAGATAGCCGACGCCTGTCTTGACGGAGTTTCGCACGCCCAGATCGACGCGGCTGCGCGCCAGCACGCTCGAATCCAGCCAACGCTGGAACCAGCGGGTGAAAAGGAAGCCGATGACGAACAGCAGGATGCCGCCGAAAATGCCGACCAGCGAGATCGAGATCGAGCCGATCTGGATATTGGTCAGCACCTGGTAAAGCCCGGCCTCCAGATCCGCGATCTTGAAACCCCAGAGCAAAAGGATCAGCGGAATGAAGATGAAGAAGACCAGGACATAGATCGACAGGCCGACGGCGAGGCCGGTCTGGTCCAACGTCACCTGCTCGAATTTGAAGCGGCGCTGCAGGTAGCGGCCGAAGACGGTCTTCGCCAAGCCGTCCTGCTTTGCGATCGCCTTGCCGGTGAGAATGCCGATATACATCGTCACCAGGATCGCGCCGGTGATGACGATCTGGCTGGCGATGAAGCGGGCCAGGCCGACATAGCCGCCGAGCGCGCAGAGAATCAACCCGGCCCCGGCGCCTATGAGCAAAAAGCGGATGGGCTTCGGCCAGGGCCGGCCGGGCACGTCGGTCGCGCCATGGCGTTCGGCATCCGGCGGCAGCATCGGGCGGATCATCGCCATCCACAGAAGGATGACGCCGATGATGATCGACGCGACGAAGCTCTTGATCACGGTGAGCACGATCGGCGAGCGCAGCGTGATGCTGATCGTGCCGAGGAGATAATCCAGGAGATTGACGACCGCCATGATGACGATCAGCGTCACCAGCCGGTTTGCCCCGCGATCGGACACGCGCACCAGCCGGAAGGCACCATGGCCCGGCGCCAGCACGGCGTGCGAGATCATCCAGAGGAAGACGAGCGCGGCGCCGCCGAACAGCACATTGGCAACGACGGGCGCGATGTCGGGACGCAGCACCTTGAAGGTCTGGAGGAAGAAATAGCTGCTCGCCGCGAAGGTCAGCGAGGCCACGGTCGGCACCATGGTGGACCAGAAGGCGATCGACAGCTTGGTGATATAGCTGGGCTCGATCTCGCGCCGCCCGCGCCCGATGAGGGGTGAGAAGAGCCGCCGCGTCAGGGTCAGAAGCACCAGTGCTGAAATCATCGACAGAACGATGGCCGACAGCAGCGCCACGCGCTTGTAGCTGACGACGAAGATCAGCCAGGACGAGACATTCTGATAAAAGGCATAGGCCTCGCCGAAGATGGCGCTGCTGCCTTCCGTGAAAACATCGAGATTGATTTCCGTATAGCGCAGCAGCGTGCCCGAGAACAAATTGCGGCGTGTTTCGGTAATCTGGCCGGACAGCTGGTTTGCCCTTCCGGAGAGATCATCGGCGGCGCTGGCCACGGCATTGATCTCGTTGCGTTCGGCCACCAGCCGCTTGCGCTCGTCGCTGACCACGGCAGGCTCCGTGCTCCCTGCGGCCGGCGCATCGCCAAGCTCGCCGAGACGGGCCTTGATCTGGTCGAGACGGGGCCTGAGCCCCCCGGAAATATCGCTGATCTGGCGCGCCACGTCATCGACCGAGGCCTTCACCTCTGCCAGGCGGTTGTCGTCGTCACGGGCGCGATCTGCCTGTTCCGTCAGCTTCGCGAGCGAGCGGCGCGCGGCTTCCAGAGCGATGCCGGCCTGACTGGAGGGGGTCGAGTCGTCCGAAGCGGCGGCTTGTGCATACCCGGCCTGCGGCGGCGCCGTCGAGGGAGGTTGAGCGGGCGCTGACGTGCCGGCCGCGCCCTGCCCGCTTGCTGCGGCAGGCGGCGGCGTCGTGGACGGCGTGGCCGTTTGGGCCCAAGGCGTGCCCAGGCCGGCAAACAGGAGGGAAATCAGCAGAAGGAAGCGAGAGATCATCGGGCGAGCAGATTTCATACAGTCGGGAAAAACGATTCGGCTGCAAGGCGCCGCGAAACTGCGGTCTCGGCAGACCGACACGGCGGATTTGCGGCAAGCATGTTAAAAGATGCGCTGAAGCATGGAGAAAACATTCTAAAGAGGTGTTTCGAGACTGTGCGTGAAAAACCATTCCTCCAAAGCGGCTGAGAACGCTTAGCCGTTTCGCGGCCAGTGGGGATGACGGAATGTTCTGCGTTACAGTATTCCACCCAATCTGTAGAGTAGGCATAACAAAAGGTGGAGACCCCGATGCGACGCTTGCGACTTTCCCGATATGTCACCCTTGCCCTGCTGGCCACGAGCATCCAGTTCGGCGGGCTGGGCTTCGCTTACGCCGACCAGACGCTGCTGAACGTCTCCTATGATCCGACGCGCGAGCTCTACAAGGATTTCAACACGGCCTTCGCCGCCAAATGGAAGGCCGACAATGGCGAGACGGTGACGATCAAGACCTCGCATGGTGGATCCGGCAAGCAGGCGCGCTCCGTCATCGACGGGCTCGACGCCGATGTCGTGACGCTTGCGCTGGAAGCCGATATCGATGCCATCGCCAAGGAAACGGGGAAGATCCCGGCCGATTGGAAGGGCCGCCTCGAAAACAACAGCGCGCCTTACACCTCCACCATCGTCTTCCTGGTGCGCAAGGGCAATCCCAAGGGCATCAAGGACTGGAACGACCTGGTGCGCGACGATATCCAGGTGATCACGCCCAATCCGAAGACATCGGGCGGCGCCCGCTGGAACTTCCTCGCAGCCTGGGCCTATGGGCGCGCCGCCAACAATGGCGATGACGCCAAGGCGCTCGACTATGTCACCAAACTCTTCAAGCATGTGCCGGTTCTCGATACCGGCGCGCGCGGCGCCACCACCACCTTCGTCCAGCGCGGCCTGGGCGATGTGCTGCTTGCCTGGGAAAACGAGGCCTATCTCTCGCTGGAAGAACTCGGCCCCGACAGTTTCGACATCGTCACTCCGTCGATTTCCATCAAGGCCGAGCCGCCAGTGGCTCTGGTCGATGGCAATGTCGACGCCAAGGGCACGCGCAAGGTGGCCGAAGCCTATCTGAAGTATCTCTATTCGGACGAAGGGCAGAAGATCGCCGCCAAACATTATTACCGGCCCTTCCGGCCTGATGCGGCCGATCCCAAGGACGTCAAGCGTTTCACTAACGTCAAGCTCGTGACCATTGCCGACTTCGGCGGATGGAAGGATGCACAGCCGAAATTCTTCGGCGACGGCGGCGTCTTCGATCAGCTCTACAAGCCGGGGCAATAAGACGAGATGGCACTAACCTCTGATCGAGGCTGGCAATTTCGGCAGCCGAGCGTCATCCCGGGTTTCGGGCTGGCGCTCGGCGTCACGCTGTCATGGCTTACCCTTATCGTCCTCATTCCGCTGTCCGGTCTTGCCTGGCGCTCCAGTTCGCTGGGCTGGCAGACCTTCTGGTCATTGGCGGCCGATCCGCGCACCGTTCATGCGCTGTGGATCTCCTTCGGCTGCGCCTTCCTGGCAGCGCTGGTCAATGTCGTCTTCGGCGTCCTGCTCGCCTGGGTGCTGGTTCGTTATCGCTTTCCCGGCCGGCGGATCATCGACGCCATGGTCGACCTGCCTTTTGCCCTGCCAACGGCGGTGGCCGGCATCGCACTCACCACGCTCTATGCCCCCAATGGCTGGATCGGTGCGCATCTGGCGCCGCTGGGCATCAAGATCGCCTTCACGCCCTGGGGCATCGTCATGGCGCTGATCTTTGTTGGCCTGCCTTTTGTCGTGCGCACGGTGCAGCCGATTATGGAGGAGATCGACCGCGAAGTGGAAGAGGCCGCAGCCACGCTCGGCGCCAACCGCTTCCAGACCGTCAGCCGCATCCTGCTGCCCGGCCTGCTGCCGGCGGTGCTGACCGGGTTTGCCCTGGCGCTTGCCCGCGGTGTCGGAGAATATGGATCGGTGATCTTCATCGCCGGCAATCTGCCTTATGTGTCCGAGATTGCGCCGCTTCTGATCGTCATCCGGCTGGAAGAATTCAACTATCCGGCCGCCACTGCCATTGCGGCCCTGATGTTGATGATCTCCTTCGCCATGCTGCTCGTCATCAATCTGATCCAGGCCTGGAGCCGGAGGAGGTACGGCTATGGCGCTTGACGCAAGTCTTTCTGCCGCCGACGCGCCGGCATCCTCGAACGTTCGGGCTGCGACGACCGAAAGCCGCGCGGCACGCGTGGTGATCATCGGCCTGTCGCTCCTCTTCGTGGCGCTCTTCCTTGTCGCGCCGCTGGTCGTCGTGTTTACCGAAGCGTTTCGCAACGGCACGGAGGAATTTCTCTCCGCCCTGTCGGACCCGGACACCTTCTCGGCCATCCAGCTGACGCTGCTGGTCGCCGGCATTTCGGTGCCGCTCAATCTCGTCTTCGGCATCGCCGCGTCCTGGGCGATCGCCAAATTCGAGTTCAAGGGCAAGGCCTTCCTGACAACCTTGATCGACCTGCCCTTCTCCGTCTCGCCTGTTGTCTCCGGCCTGATCTTCGTGCTGCTCTTCTCAAGCCACAGTCTTCTCGGCCCCTGGCTGCAGAGCCATGGGATCAAAATCCTGTTTGCCGTTCCCGGCATCGTGCTCGCTACCGTGTTCGTCACCTTTCCCTTCGTGGCCCGCGAGCTCATTCCGCTGATGCAGGAACAGGGCACGAGCGACGAAGAGGCGGCGCTGTCGCTCGGGGCCTCAGGCTGGCAGACCTTTTGGTACGTCACCCTGCCCAACATCCGTTGGGGGCTGCTCTATGGCGTGCTGCTCTGCAACGCCCGCGCCATGGGCGAGTTCGGGGCCGTTTCCGTTGTGTCGGGTCATATTCGCGGGGTCACCAACACCATGCCGCTGCAGGTGGAAATCCTCTACAATGAATATTCTTTTGTCGCGGCCTTTGCCGTGGCGGCCTTGCTGGCCCTGCTCGCGCTAGTCACGCTCGTCATCAAGTCGCTTCTGGAGCTACGCTACAGCGCCCAGATCGCCGCCAGCCGCCGGCATTGAACGATATTTGCCCCGCGCCGCCCTGACCCGATAAAGATCGGGCGGGCGGCGCCTTGACGTCTTCCTCGGTCCAGCGGAAAACCAGCCTGCCGCAAGGATCGCTTCAACAGGTTCGATCGAAATTCATGGACGTTCGCGTAAAAGACATCCGCAAGGAATTCAGCCATCTGCCGGCGCTGGAAAACCTGTCGCTCAACATCCGTTCGGGTGAACTGATCGCCCTGCTCGGTCCTTCGGGCTCCGGCAAGACCACGCTGCTGCGGTTGATCGCAGGGCTGGAGAGCCCCACGCGCGGTACGATCTATTTCGGTGAGGACGATGCGTCCTCCAAGACCGTGCAGGAACGCAATATCGGCTTCGTCTTCCAGCATTATGCGCTGTTTCGCCATATGACCGTGCTGGACAATGTCGCCTTCGGCCTGACGATCCGCCCGGCCGCCCGCCGGCCCGCCAAGGCGGAGATACGCCGCCGCGCGCTCGATCTGCTCGATCTCGTCCAGCTCTCGGGGCTGGAGAAGCGCTATCCGGCCCAGCTGTCCGGCGGCCAGCGCCAGCGCGTGGCGCTCGCCCGCGCCATGGCGGTGGAGCCGAACGTGCTGCTGCTCGACGAGCCCTTCGGCGCGCTGGACGCGCAGGTGCGCAAGGAGCTGCGCCGCTGGCTACGCGAAATCCATGACCGCACCGGCCATACCACGGTCTTCGTCACCCATGACCAGGACGAAGCGCTGGAGCTGGCCGATCGCGTGGTGGTGATGAGCAAGGGCCGGATCGAGCAGGTGGGCACGCCCGACGAGATCTATGACGAGCCGAATTCGCCCTTCGTCTATGGCTTCATCGGCCAGTCCAACTGTCTGCCGATCCGCGTCGAGGCGGGCCAGATCTGGCTCGAAGATCGGCTGATCGGCCTGTCGGCTCCCGGCGAGGCCGATGGCCCGGCCAAGCTCTTCTTCCGTCCGCATGATATCGAGCTGGTGGATGGCTGCGGCGGATGCCTCGCCGGAATCGTCGTTCAGAGCCGGCGCGTGGCTGGCACCCGCCATGTCGAGGTCGAGCTCGGGGCCGCGCGCACCCGTGTCGAAATCGAGCTGCCACCGCAACGCGCAGCCAGTGACGGCAATCGCATCGCCTTCCGCCCGACACGCTTCAAGCTGTTCCGGGATTGAGGACCGTCAGAAGACGGTGAGACAGAGCCTCGACAACCGCAGGGGCATCACGCCGTTTCGCCGCCCGACACGGGAAGATGCACCAGCGGCAGAGGCGCTTGATCCTTCACGGTCTGGATTGCGAAATTGCTGCGGATGTCCCTGACGCCGGGCATGCGCAGCAGTGTGCCGACCAGGAATTGCTCATAAGCCGGAAGGTCGAGGACGACGACCTGGAGCAGAAAATCCGCCTCGCCAGAGACAAGATGGCATGAGACCACCTCCGGCATGGCGCGAATCTGGTCACTGAGAAGCGCCGCCGGTTCCTCGTGATGGCGCTCCACCTTCACGCTGACGAAAACGGTTAGCCCGAGCCCCACCTCCTTGCGATCAAGCTGCGCATGATAGCCTCTGATCACGCCAGCGCTTTCGAGCAAGCGAACGCGGCGCAGGCAGGGCGACGGCGACAAACCGATCCGATCGGCCAGATCGACATTGGTCAACCGCCCGTCTTCCTGCAGTGCCGCGAGAATCCGGCGATCCAAACCATCCAGCCGCATCGGCATCTCCATCCAAAAAACCGGCAACGAGTGGCAGATCCTGCCAATTATCGCTTCTAGCAGAAGCATCTTCGCAAGGACATGCCCAGGCGAACCATCCTACGCTGCTACAGGCAAGCGGGAGGTTTATATGAAGGATCCGGAATTGTTCTTGGCCGCCTTGGCGATGGTCTATGTCACGCCTGGGGCAGATATGGTGCTGCTGCTTCAAACCAGCGCACGCGAGGGGCGGCGCGCAGCCATCGCCACGGCGATCGGCCTGGCATTGGCCCGCGCCGGCCATGTCTGCCTCGCGGCCTGTGGCCTGGCTGCCTTACTCAAGACATCAGCCGTCGCCTTTGACACCCTCCGCTTCGCCGGCGCGCTCTATCTCATTTGGCTAGGCCTGCGCATGGTCCGCACATCCGCGTTGACACATGCCGAACCGACGCATGCGGAGGGCGCGAGCCGCACCACTGATGTTGCCTCCGCAGTCTCCCGAGGCTTCTTCACCAATATCATGAACCCGAAGGCGCTTTTCTTCTGCTCGATTTTGCTGCCGCAGTTCATCGTGTCCACTGCCCATGGCCTTGCCGGACAATTCTTCCTGCTCGGCGCCATCCTGGTCGGCATGGGCCTTTGCTTCGATATGATCTATGCACATGCCGGCCTGAGATTGGGAGGGTGGCTGGAGAGGCACCCCCTGACGCAGCGGCTGCAGAGCGGCATGTTTTCGATCCTGCTGATCGGCTTCGGTCTGAAGCTGGCCTTTATCTCCCGGCTGTCCTGACACCGCAGCCGAGATCGACGTTCATCAGCTCGGACGGATCTTCTTTGCAACACACGATGAGGAAATGCGGCACGAGCTGTCCTCGGGCAAGGAGAGACTTTTGTGCTCAGCTTCAGGATTGTCTTATAGCAGGATCCGGCGATCTCGATGCGGGACGGATGCCGCGTACCGATGCGTTGCCGGCTGGCCATGTTGGTATCCGGCGCCTCCCGCCATCGCGGCCCTGCCGCCTATGTCCTGGTATACACCTTTGGGAGACCGCCTGCCCCATGCAGCACAGACCCGAGATCGACGGATTGCGCACCCTCGCCGTGCTGCCCGTGCTGCTGTTCCATGCAGGGCTGCCCGGCTTTTCCGGCGGCTATGTCGGGGTCGATCTCTTCTTCGTCATCTCGGGTTACCTGATCACCGGCATCATCCTCTCGTCGGAGCGGGGGCACGGCTTCTCCCTGTTGGCCTTTTACGAGCGGCGTGTCCGGCGGATCATGCCGGCACTCTTCCTGGTCATTCTCGCCTGTCTGCCGTTTGCCTGGATCACCATGCTGCCGGAGCAGATGGCGAGTTTCGGCAAGAGCCTGATGGCCGTCTGTCTCTTCGTCTCCAATATCCTCTTCACCCTTCAGACTGGCTATTTCGCCTCCGATGCCGAGCTTCAGCCCCTGCTACACACCTGGAGCCTGGCGGTCGAGGAGCAATTCTATGTTTTCTTCCCGCTGATCATGATGGCAACGCGGCGGCTGCCGGCGCGGACCCGCATGGCTATTCTCATATTGGTCGCGGCCGTCAGTCTGGCCCTGGCGCAATGGACCGTGGGCCGTGCGCCGTCCGAGGCCTTCTACCTGCCGCACACGCGCGCCTGGGAACTCCTGACCGGCGCGCTGGCGGCGTTCTGGATGTCCGAGCGAAATCAGAAGGGTCATGACGGGGCGGCGATGCTGGGTCTTGCCGCCATTGCGGTGAGTGTCGTCGCTTATGATGCGAGCACGCCCGTTCCCTCGCTTTATGCGCTTCTGCCGGTGCTGGGCGCTCTGGCGATCATTCTCTTTGCCCAACCGGGCACGCGGGTTGCCCGGCTGCTGTCCTATAAGGCAATGACCGGCATCGGCCTGATCAGCTACAGCCTCTATCTCTGGCACCAGCCGCTCTTCGCCTTTGCACGCATCCAGAGCCCGACAGAACCTTCGCTTGGGCGGATGCTGCTGCTGACGCTGCTTGCCTTCGTGCTGGCCTATCTCAGCTGGCGATGTGTAGAGCAGCCTTTCCGCAGCCGCGCGCGGCCCACGCGCCGGTCGGGTGTCACGGCGCTTGGCGTGACGGCGGCAAGCGGCGCGCTGGTGATCGGCATCGGGCTCGTTGCACAGAGCGGCGAAGGTCTCGCTTTTCGTGTCCCAGCCGCCGCGCGCGAAGCGGCAGCCGCTGCCGGCAAGACAGATCCGGTGATGGGCACATGCCTGTTCGACAAAGGAGAAGCGGCCCTTCCCCACCCGGTCAAGGCATGCCTGACACCTGGAACAGCGGCGAGCCCAACCATCCTGATTGGCGATTCCCACGCAGGCGCCATGGCCGGCGAAGCCTTGCGCGGCTTTTCGGCCGCGGGCGAGCCACTTTATGTCATGGCCCATTCGGCCTGTGTCGGTTTTTCGGGTTTTGCGGTGTCGGATCCGAAATATCATCTGCGCTGCAACCGGTTCTTCACCGGCATCGAAGACTACATCGCGCGCAGCGGCATCGAGACGGTGATCATGCTGAGCCGCTGGTCGCTTTATGTCGATGGCAGCCCCTTCGACAACGGCGAAGGCGGCATCGAGCATCGCCGACCGACCTATGTCGACCTCTTTGATCGCCGGGATTCGATGGGGGCCCAGGATGATCCAGAACGGCGCGCGCGCGTGCTCAAGGCCTATCTCGACGATATCCGCGCCTATCTCGACCGTGGCCTGAACGTCGTCCTGATCTATCCCGTACCGGAAGCCGGCTGGAACGTGCCGGATACGGTTGCGCGCATGATCATGAATGGAGACCCGCTTCCGCTGATCACGACCAGCTATGCCCGCTATGTCGAGCGCAACAAGGCGGTGATCGATGCCTTCGATACCCTGCAGCACCCCCGGCTGCGCAAGGTGAAAGCGGCAGACGCCTTCTGTCATCAGCCGCTTGCAGACCGGTGCCTGAATGCCGACGGCGCAGGCTCGATGCTCTACTTCGACGACAATCACATCTCCGACCAAGGCGCTGCAAGGCTGGTGCCGGAGGTAATCGAGGCTGTGAAGGCGCTTAGAAGCCAGCCCTCGACTCCGCCGGAGGCAGGCACGCAACCCACGCCACAGACCGCCGTAGCGACCCCCTGATGTCGCACGACCACATGGAATGAGCCTCAGCTTGCGCGGGAAGACGCGATGCATCAATGCATCGCACGGCCAGTCGCAACGAAGCAGTCACGGCAGTTCTGCCTACTTCGTCTCCTCGGCGGCTTTTTCCGGCGTCGTCGTCAGCGGGGTTGGCGGCTGGGTGTCCTTTGCCTTGCCTCCGCTGTCAAAGCGCTGGATCACGAGAATGCTGAGGATCGCGGCGACGACAAAGCCGAGAAGAGCGATCATCATTGTGCGAGCGGGCATGTCACCTCCCTGACAGCACCCTCTTCAAGAACCGCTGAGAATGCTGTCGCAAGTTCAATAATTGCGGAGACCCGCTTGTAGGCGGCGTGAAGGGGGATTTCGCTGGAAACGGAATTGGCCGACGACATCCCCATCTCGGCCTGATGTTCTCATCGATATGGCGCGCCGAGCCATGCTTTCAAGCACGCCGCGCCCATCGAGCCAGAGTCCTTCAGGCTCTCGCAAACCTCGAAACCATGCGCTGAAACGAAAAAGAGCCTGTCGCGGGAGGAGGTGCGACAGGCTCTTGATTCTGGCCGACAGACGGGAGGAGGAGGTCTGTAGGCCTTGGGCCGACGATCCTTGGGAGGAGGAGATGGATCATCGACAAGACGAAACTGCGCGGGAGGAGGTGCGCTGCTTCGATAAGTATGACTATAACAGAAATTCTCGCATCGGCGACATCCAATGCTGCATTGCAGCTATGCGCTACGCGCATACCACATTTCCGCCACAATCCAAAACTGCATGGCTGCCTGGAAACTGGTCTAAAGAGAGACTCTGGTCACACATGGCCGGCATCTTTACCCGGCGCATGATCCAGATGACCGCCTGTCTTGTCAGCCTCAGTGCGAGGCGATTTGCGGTCAGCGCGGACCATTTCAGAGCGCGACCGCGCTGTCAACTGCGGCACACGTTTCCTCCCCCCTTCAAGCCGGCACACCACCCATCGGTTCTGCCCGCAGTGCACTTGGAAACATCCGCAGCGACGCCCGGAAAGCGCGGGGAACAAGCAGTTCGTCACGGCGTTGTCGATGCAGATCCCGCAGAGAACCGCTGATTGCGGCTCATCAAGCGGGACGGGATGCCGGCAATGAACCGGCCGGAACAGTTGGCGCTCGAGACGAGGCTGATGGGACGCAGAATGAGCATGCGGAGCAACGAAATGACGGAACTGAAGGGCGTTCGGGGCAAAACCATACGGGGCGAAATCTGCACGCTGGAGCAATTTCAGGCGCGCTATGGGCTGGCTGTCGATGAGGCGCGCCGGCTTTACGAACGTTTCGGCCCCTCCGCTACGGAGCTTGACCTGTTGATGGCGGCCAAACGCCGCCAGCCGGTAGCCTGAGAACAGGCAGCGATTGCGAATGGCGGTGCGTTGAACAATTCGCCGGCCCGCGATGTTGTCGACGTTGCTGCAGGGTCCGACACGTCGCTTATGCGCACGAACCATCAATTTGTAGCGCGCGATCCAATCCTGCGCAGCTCCAGGGCTTCGCATAGCACGACATGATGTCGCGTGATGGAAGGAGATACAGCATGGATCAGGAAGTGAAGATCTTCGGGCTTGCAGGACTTCTTGCAACCCTCGCTATCGCGCTGGTTGCCTATCTGTCCTATGCACCGCGCGTCAATCACCAGGAAGCCTCACCGCTTCTGTATCAACTGGCGGAGCGGCAGGCAAACCGGACCGGAATGTCCGAGACGGAGCTGCGCTAGCGGGTCGAAGCCGACTAGCTGTGGAGCCTCAAGAGGTTGTCCCCGGTGAGACCGAGGCGACTGATAGGTGTTTGCGCTTTTAGGCTGCCATGTGGCCTGTGCCAATTGTACATGTGGTTCCACACGGGCAGATGCATTTTTCGATGCTCGGATGAGGGATAGGCGCGAGCATAAGCCCATTCCTTCAAGGCTGTCTGGATGAAGCGTTCGGCTTTGCCGTTGGTCTTGGGCGTGTAGGGTCTGGTTCGGATATGCTTGAGCCCGAGCGCCTTGCAGGCCTTTGCAAAGTCCTTGGCTTTGTAGCACGCGCCATTGTCGGTCATGACGCGCGTGACGGTGACGCCGAGGCTTGCATA
>NZ_FOAM01000036.1 GCF_900109605.1 Xaviernesmea oryzae | reverse complement strand
GGCTTCGCACTACAACGCCGTTCCGGACCTGCTGGCGATACCTGTCGGCAAGCCGAGACTGTTCCTCGCCGACAAAGGATATGACGGTGATTTCCTGCGCGAGGAACTCCTGATCCATGGGATCAGGCCAGTCATTCCGCCGAAGGCCAACCGGAAGAACCCGCCTGCCTGTGACTTCCGGGCATACAAGGATCGAAACCGCATTGAGCGGATGTTCAACCGCCTCAAGCAGTTCCGTCGCGTTGCGACCCGATACGACAAGACCCGAAAATCCTTCTCAGCATTTCTCGCCCTGGCTGCCGCTAAGATATGGCTGCCATACTTTGTCAACAGGACCTAGCATCCGGTCCCTTTTTTGTCGCTGCGTCTTTTGTTCAGCCGCATCCGCATGGGACTCTGAGAAATTTTGGTCGCGAAAACGTCGAGCCAAACAAAAGAAAGCCGATGGCGCTGACGCGCCGCCGGCTCTCTCATTGCAGTCTTCGAAAGGGGCGATCAGGCCGCCTTCTGACCCTTGTCGTTGACAGAGGCTTCCGCCAGCTGGGTCAGTGCCTCGTCGGTGGCGGACTCTTCCTGCAGCGTTGCGTCGAGCAGATCGACGGCTTCCTGCATGCCGAGCTTCTGGGCCCAGGCCTTCAGCGTGCCGTAGCGGGCGATCTCGTAATGCTCGACGGCCTGGGCCGAAGAAATCAGGCCGGCATCAATGGCAGCAGTGCCCTTGTACTCCTCGATGATTTCCTCGCCTTCGGCGATGATCCCCTGAATGGCTTCGCAGGTCTTGCCGCGTGCCGGCTTGCCGACGAGTTCAAACACCTGCTGCAGGCGCTCGATCTGGCCTTCGGTTTCTTCCTTGTGCTTCTGGAAGGCGGCCTTCAGCTCTTCCGACTGAGCGGCACGGGCCATCTTCGGCAGGGCGCGGGCAATCTGGCGCTCGGCGAAATAGATGTCCTTGAGGGTGTCGATGAACAGGTCGTTGAGGGTCTTCTCGGTGGCCATGTCAGTCTCTCCGATCTTGGAAATGGGGTCCTTGGTCAAACGTCTTATGGGGCGGCGTATCCCCAATGGGCGGCACGCGCACATCTTTCAGGCCTTTTCACCAGGCCCCGCGTCGCCGTCCCGGGGTCAGAACCAGGAACGACGACGAAAGTTGCGTGGCTCCATCTCGGCCAGACGATGAAAAAGATCTTTTGACGTCGACTGGAGCTGAGCACCGACATGGCGCGGCGGACGGGCGACAAGATAGACCGCGAGGCTCGCCAAGCCGACGAGAGCGCCGGCCATGTAGGGCCGCTCCTTCGCCTTGTCGCGCACGACAGTTCCGGCCTCGCCGACCTTTTCACCGGCGCGGTTGATGGCGGCCTTGGAGAGGCGACCGAGCGTCGTCGCGATATTTGCAAGCTCTTCGCGCAAGGCGGCGAGATCGGCTTCACGACGAGCGTTCTCGCCGGATGCGTCGCCGTTGCCGTCGATCACCGTCAGCGCATTGGCGCGGTCGATGGCGGCGCGGTCGCCAAAGCCTGCTTCGCTTTCGGTCTTGCGCAGATCGTCCCGGCGGGCCTCTTTGTCGAGCGCCTCGATGTCGGCACGGGCGGCGTCATCGCGCTTGTCGATGGCGTCGAGAGCATCATCGACCAGCGGCGTGCCGTTGGCGGTCAGCGGTGCTTTCGGAATGGGCTGTCCAAGTTCAGTCATGGCAATCTCCCTTGAGTGAGCAACGTCGGGAGACCTAATGAACACGAAGCGAAGATGTTCCCAGAAAGCCGCGCCAGAGCCCGATCCGGAACCCTTTGGGCCATGACGGGTTAGATCCTCAATGCCGCCGGCGCGTCATGCCCGGCCGCTGCCAAGAGGAGGCCCTCGATGGACAATCAGAAACCGACAGAGACCGCCGACGCCAATGCCCGCAAGGAAGATCCGGCCGAGGGATCGCCCGAGATTATCGACCATGAGCTGGCGCGGGCTGAAGAAAAGGCCAGAAAAGGCGGGAATCAGACCAGTGCCCAAGCGAGTGAGCCGCACGCGGCCGGTCCGCATGCCCGCGCCGACCTGACCGACAACAGCCGCACGCCGGGCGCAGGCACGCTTTCGGACGATCAGGCTGACACCAATCCCGGTTCCGGCTGACAGACCTTACGTTACAGGCTTAAACAGCAAACGCCGCGCCTCCTGCAAGGATGCGCGGCGTTTCGCTTTCTAACGCATGTATATAGTGGCGCTTATGCCGCTTCGTTCGTCAGCGTCTTCGCGCCGGTCATCAGTGCGACGGCGTCCGACATGGAGTAGTCCTTCGGATTGATGACCGCCAGCCGCCGGCCGAGCCGGTGGATGTGGATGCGATCCGCGACTTCGAAGACATGCGGCATGTTGTGCGAGATCAGCACAATCGGAATGCCGCGCGACCGCACGCTCTGGATCAGTTCCAGCACCTTGCGCGATTCCTTGACGCCGAGTGCCGCCGTCGGCTCATCGAGAATGATGACCTTCGAGCCGAAGGCCGCCGCGCGGGCAACCGCCACGCCCTGGCGCTGGCCACCCGAAAGCGTTTCCACCGCCTGGTTGATGTTCTGGATGGTCATGAGGCCCAGCTCGGAGAGCTTTTCGCGCGCCACCCGCTCCATAGCCTTGTGGTCGAGCTTACGCAGCACGCTGCCCATGAAGCCGGACATGCGGATCTCGCGGCCCAGGAACATGTTGTCGGCAATCGAGAGCGCGGGAGACAGCGCCAGCGTCTGATAGACCGTCTCGATGCCAGACTTGCGGGCATCCATCGGTGAGCTGAAGCTGACCGGCTGGCCATTCATGCGGATCTCGCCCTCATCGGGCCGGATCGCGCCGGACAGTGCCTTGATCAGCGAGGACTTGCCCGCGCCGTTGTCGCCGATGACGGCGAGGATCTCGCCCGGCATCAGATCGAAATCGGCATTGTTGAGGGCAGTCACGCGGCCATAGCGCTTGATGAGACCGCGCGCGGTGAGAATCGGTTCCTGTGCCATCAGCGAGCTGCCTTTCTGATCCACTGGTCCACGGCGACGGCGACAATGATCAGCACGCCGATGAGGAGATAGGTCCATTGAACATCGGTGCCGAGCAGGCGCAGGCCGAGCGAGAAGACACCGACGATGAGCGCGCCGAACAGCATGCCGAGCACGGAGCCCCGGCCACCGAAGAGCGAGATGCCGCCGATCACCACGGCGGTGATCGATTCGATATTGGCGAACTGGCCTGCCGTCGGCGAGACCGAGCCGATGCGGCCGATCAGTGCCCAGCCGGCCAGCGCGCAGATGAGGCCCGACAGCGTGTAGACCGAGGTGAGCATGCGCCCGACATTGACGCCGGCGAGTTCGGCGGCTTCCGGATCATCGCCCACGGCATAGAGATGCCGGCCCCAGGCGGTATGGTTCATCACGTACCAGAGCAGCGCGACTAGGAGAACCATCGCGACGACGCCATAGGTGAGCACCGCCCCGCCAAGCCGGATGTTGTTGCCGAAGAACTGCAGGATCGGCGCATCGGCCTGGATCTGCTGCGAGGGGATGGTCTCGTTCGAGGAATAGAGGAAGTTCGACGCGAGCACGATCTGCCACATGCCCAGCGTGACGATGAAGGGCGGCAGCTTCATGCGCGAAACGAGAATGCCGTTGATGAAGCCGCATGCAGCGCCGGTGACGAAGCCGCAGAGGATCGCCAGTTCCACCGGCAGGCCATAGCGGAAGGTGAATTGGCCCATGATGACGGAGGAAAGCACCATGATCGCGCCGACCGACAGATCGATACCGGCCGTCATGATAACCAGCGACTGCGCCGCACCGACGATGCCGGTGATGGCGACCTGCTGAAGGATCAGCGACAGCGAGAAGGCCGAGAAGAACTTCGAGCCCAGCAGCAGCCCGAAAACCGTGACCGACACGACCAGGACGATCAGCGAGACGGCGGACGGGCTGGTGTGCAGGAAGTTCTGCAGCTTCTGTAGCGCTGTGCGCTTGGTCTCGAAGGAGGCGACCTCTTTCGAACTGTCCTTGATTACTTTTTCATAATCGTGATGCGGCACGGCGGCCGTCGGCTCGCTCATTGTCATCCTCCGCCTTTGTTTTTTCAAGAAATCGGTCTGGCCTTGCGCTGTGGCGCCTGGATGCCAGTATTCGTCCGGCTGGTTCATCCGGCGCTTTCGGGCTGCGCCACGACGCGCCGGGCGCTGGCGTTCCTGTCCCTGGCCGGGTCATGCCTGCGGCCTCGCATCGGGCGGGCCACGGCGGATACCGGACCTCTTGCGAAGGCCCGGCATCCCCATGTCGTATCAGACGCGGCGCGGCATGGCCGCGCCAGCATCGATAATCAGCCCCAGCACTTGGCGAGGCCTTCCTTCGTGTCGATCGACTTCAGGCCGGAGACCGGCTTGTCGGTCACCAGCGTCACGCCGGTGTCGAAGAAGTCCTTGCCGTCGGTGGCCTTCGGCTTCTCGCCGGTGTCGGCGAACTTCTTGATCGCCTCGACGCCGAGAGCGGCCATCTGCAGCGGATACTGCTGCGAGGTGGCGCCGATGGCACCGGCCTGCACGTTCTTGACGCCCGGGCAACCGCCGTCGACGGAAACGATCAGCACGTCCTTCTCGCGGCCAACGGCCTTGAGCGCCTCATAGGCGCCGGCTGCGGCCGGCTCGTTGATCGTGTGAACGACGTTGATGGTCGGATCCTTCTGGAGAAGGTTTTCCATGGCCTGGCGGCCGCCTTCTTCATTGCCGTTGGTCACGTCGTGACCGACGATGCGCGGATCGTTCTCGTCGCCGATCTTGTTCGGGTCCTTGGGGTCGATGCCGAAGCCGATCATGAAGCCCTGGTCGCGCAGGATGTCGACGGACGGCTGGGCAGGCGTCAGGTCGAGGAAGGCCACGCGGGCATCCTTGGCGCCGGCGCCGAGGGTGTCCTTGGCCCACTGGCCGATCAGCTTGCCGGCGAGCAGGTTGTCGGTGGCAAAGGTCATGTCGGCGGACTTGATCGGATCGAGCGGCGTGTCGAGCGCGATCACGAGAATGCCGGCCTGGCGGGCCTTTTCGATCGTGGGAACGATGCCCTTGGTGTCCGACGCCGTGATCAGGATACCCTTGGCGCCGTCGGCGATGCAGGTTTCGATGGCGGCGACCTGGCTTTCGCTGTCACCGTCGATCTTGCCGGCATAGGACTTCAGGTTGACACCGAGTTCCTTGGCCTTGGCGGTCGCGCCTTCCTTCATCTTGACGAAGAAGGGGTTGGTGTCCGTCTTGGTGATCAGGCAGGCGCTGACATCCGCAGCGGCAGCCGGCGTCGCGAAAGCGGCGGCGGACAGAGCGAGTGCGCTCAGCGCGGTGTAAAGGGCGACTTTCTTCATGGGTCTCCTCCCAGAGAACAAATGTTCAACAAAACCGATGTTGGGCAGGGAACGGGGCTTCGAGCCTTCGTCTGATCGAGCAGCCTCCTCCCGGTGCCCTTGCCTGACGATGCCGATTAACAGCAGAACCTTACGCTTTGTCAATAAATAAATCGAGTTGAATTATTTATCGATGGGCGCTATCCAGAGGTCGGACGTGGGCTGGACGGGAGGAGTCGACCATGTCGTCTCATATCGACGAACCGGCCACCGCCACCGGTAAAACAGGCGGAGCTGCCCCGGTTTTAGACCCGGCAGGCGGCGCCAATCAAATTCGTGTACGCGCCCATAACGAGCGGCTGGTGCTGTCGCTCGTGCGCCTGCATGGCGAATTGTCCAAGGCCGAGATCGCCAGGCGCACCGGGCTCTCCGCGCAGACCGTTTCCGTGATCATGCGGGCGCTGGAGAGCGAAAGCCTGCTTCTGCGCGGCCCTGCCGTGCGGGGCCGCGTTGGCCAGCCCTCCATCCCCATGCGGCTCAATCCGGATGCCGTGCTGTCCTTCGGCGTCAAGATCGGCCGGCGCAGCGCCGATCTCGTGCTGATGGATTTTGTCGGCACGATCCGGCACAAGCTGCGCCAGACCTATGCCTATCCCCAGCCGGAGGTGATCGCCGATTTCGTCATCTCCGGGATCGAGGCGATCGAGGCAGGCCTGTCCGAAAGCCAGCGGCGGCGCATCGCCGGGATCGGCATTGCCGCGCCCTTCGAGCTCTGGAACTGGGCGCATGAGGTCGGCGCGCCCGAAGGCGCCATGGATTGCTGGCGCGAGGTCGACCTGCAGCAGATGATCGCCCAGCGGCTCGACCATGCCGTTTATCTGCAAAATGACGCAACGGCGGCCTGCGGCGCCGAGCTGGTCTTCGGCGTGGGGCCGGCCTATCCGGATTTCGTCTATTTCTTCATCGGCTCCTTCCTGGGCGGCGGCGTCGTTATCAACTCGGCCGTCTTTTCCGGGCGCACGGGCACCGCCGGCGCGTTGGGGCCCCTGCCCGTGCGTGGCCCCAATGGCGAGAACCGCCAGTTGCTGGAAGTCGCCTCGATCTTCGTTTTGGAAAAAATGCTAAGAGCCGAAGGCATCGATCCTGAACCGCTCTGGTATTCGGCCGACGACTGGGTCGATTTCGGCAAGCCGATGAGCGACTGGATCACCAATTCCGCCAAAGCGCTGGCCCAGGCTGTCGTAGCGGCGGCCTCGGTCGTGGATTTCAGCGCCGCCGTGATCGATGGCGGCTTTCCCGCCTGGGTGCGCAAGCGCCTGGTGGATGCCACGCTTCTCGAAACCAGGCGGCTCGACCTTCAGGGCGTGCTGCTTCCCGATATCGTCGAAGGCGCTGTCGGACCTCATGCGCGGGCAATCGGTGGGGCCAGCCTGCCGATCTTCTCGCGCTATCTCATCGATACCAATGTCTTGTTCAAGGATCCCGTCTGATGCTCAAAGGTCTCAATCCGCTGCTCAGCCCCGAATTGCTCGCCACGCTCCGCGCCATGGGTCATGGCGACGAGATCGCGGTGGTGGACGGCAATTATCCGGCGCTCGAACATGCCCGCCGGCTGATCCGCCTGGATGGCCATGCCCTCGTTCCCGTGGTCGACGCGATCCTCAGCGTCATGCCGATCGACGATTTCGTGCCGGAAGCGATCTTCCGCTCGACCGTCAAGCAGGAGCGCGACCGTCTGGATCCTGTCCATGAAGAGATGATCGCCTGCTGCGCCCGCCACGAGCCGAACCAGACGGTCGTGCCGCTCGTCGGCGACGCCTTCTACAGCCGCGTGAAGGCAGCCCACACCATCGTCCAGACCGGCGAGCCCCGCCTTTACGCCAATATGATCCTGCGCAAGGGCGTGATCTATCCCTAAGCAAGACCGGATATCGCAAATGCGGATCCGTCCATAAGGTGACGCGGCCGGCAGGCGGGAACGCAATCCCCGCCTGCCGGTTTGCTTTTGAGGGAGAAGACGTTAGAACATCGGTCATGACGGCAGGACGATGAATGACGGATCAGCCTGACACGGACGCGGAAACGGCAGACGAAGCGCCAGCCCTCAGGGTCGAAATCCTGATTCTGGCCGCAGGCTCCGCCCGGCGGATGCGCGGTTCGCACAAGCTGCTGGCGCTGTTTGACGGCGTGCCGCTGATCCGGCGGACCGCCGACATCGCGCTCTCAAGCCGTGCTGCTGGCGTGACCGTCGTGACTGGTCATCGCCGCGATGCGGTGCACGCCGCCCTCACGGGCCTCACCCTGCGGCTGATCGACAATCCCCACTATCACGAAGGCATGGGCACGTCGCTTGCCTGCGGCGTCTCGGCGCTGGACACGGCCGACCCGGATGGCATTCTGGTCATGCTGGCGGACATGCCCCAGATCACTGTCACCCATCTCGACAGTCTGCTCGGCCGCTTCGAGCAAGCGCAAGGTGCCGCCGTGGTTCGCGCCGCATCGGGGGAAAAGCCCGGCAATCCCGTCATCCTGCCACGGCCGCTCTTTCCCCTGCTCACAACCCTTGCCGGCGACGAAGGCGCACGCCGGATCATCGCGGCAAGCGGCATGCCGATCATCGACCTCGACCTCGGCCCCGCCGCCCTCTTCGACATCGACACGCCGGAGGCCCTGACGGAGGCCGGCGGCGTGGTGTCGGGGTGAAAAAGCCGGTCTCCGCTCGCGCAGTGACACTTTAGGGCCGACTTTCATCGAAGCGACGCCGGCATATTTGCTTCACGATCCAGGTCTATCACGGGCGAGAGCCACGTCGGGCAGGCACTGCCCGCCTACCGGAAAGAAGGAAAAAAGCCGATGACCTGGTCCGCTACCCAATATCTCCGCTTTGAAGACGAGCGCACGCGTCCGGCGCGCGATCTCCTGGCGCAGGTGCCGCTTAAGGCCGCGCGGCGGGTGGTGGATCTGGGATGCGGGCCGGGCAACTCCACGGCGCTTCTGGTGGAGCGCTTCGGCGAGGAGGCCGTGAGCGGGATGGATTCGGATGCGGATATGCTGGCGGAAGCGCGCCGTCGGCTTCCCGCCATCACATTTCTCCAGGCGGACCTGGCCGGCTGGGCTCCCTCGTCGGGCACGGACCTGCTCTTTGCCAATGCGGTCTTCCAATGGATTCCCGATCATCTCACCGTGCTTGCAAGGCTTCTCGAAAGCCTGCCAACAGGCGGCGTGCTGGCCGTTCAGATGCCGGACAATCTCGATGAGCCGACCCATCTCCTGATGGAGGAAACGGCCAGATCAGGCAGTTGGGCCGAAGCCTGTGTCGGTCTGCGCCGCCCGACCCTGCCCGCACCGGCGGACTATTACGACCGTCTGTCGCCACTCTCGCAGCGGCTGGATATCTGGCACACGATCTATCAGCATCCGATGGCCGATGGCGCGGCAATTGTCGAATGGGTGAAGGGAACGGGGCTCCGGCCCTATCTGCGGGCGGCCGGCGCGCAGCAGGAGAGCGCCTTTCTGGCGGATTACGGCAGCCGGATCGACGCAGCCTATCCGCCACGCGCCGATGGCCGGCGTTTGCTGCGCTTCCCGCGCCTGTTCCTGGTTGCGACGCGGGCGTGATGAAGGCCTTGCTATAGGCTGCCGTCAGTGAACCTGCTCCAGCACAGCGCGGCAAGCCTTGGCGCAAGATTCGCAGGTCTGCGCGCAGAGACGGCAATGCTCATGCATGCCGGCATGTTCGCCGCATTCGGCAGCGCATGTTTCGCAGGCGCGCATGCAGGCCGCAACCGCCGCGCGGATGACCTCGACATTGTCGCCCACCTGCCGTGTGGCGATGCGCCCGGCGGCATGGCAAAGATCGGCACAGTCGAGATTGCGGCGAATGCATTGCCGCAAGTGTTCCAGACCTGGCTCGGCAAGGCAGGCATCTGCACAGGCGGTGCAGGTCTCGGCACAGGCTGTGCAAGCCTCGATACAGGCGCGCAAAACCTCCTGCGGCGCAAAGCCGGTCGCGGAACCGGCGGTCGGATGGGTTGCAAACATTGCGCTCAGGGTCATCTTGGCCTCTCCATGTCGGGGATGAATGGGTTTGAACCGGATCTGCACAGGCGAAGTTCCCGCCAAAGAGGCGGACCGGCCCGGTTCCCGCACAGGCCGGCCTTGATTTTCACTCTCCGGCTTGCCACCTGACGGGCGCAATTTCCGACATTGTCTGGACAAGGAGAGATTTGGCGATGACCACCGCGACCGCAGAAAAGCCGAGCGAACATCATAGCTTCGAGGCTGATGTTTCCCGCTTGCTGCATATGATGGTCCACTCGGTCTATTCCGATAAGGACGTTTTCCTGCGCGAGCTGATTTCCAACGCGGCCGATGCCTGCGAGAAGCTGCGCTATGAAGCCACCACCACACCCGGCCTGGCCGCTGGCGAGGGCGAAGCGCGCATCGCCCTGACGCTGGACGAGGAAGGCCGGCGCCTTACGGTGGAGGACAACGGCATCGGCATGAGCCGGGCCGAGCTGATCGATGCGCTGGGCACCATCGCCCGCTCGGGCACCCGCGCCTTCATGGAGCGGCTGCAGGCCGGCAAACCGGCCCGCGATGCGAGCTCCGACGAGGAAAAGGAAAGCGAAGGCGGCAAGGCAGAGGGCGACTCTGCCCAATTGATCGGCCAGTTCGGCGTTGGCTTCTATTCCTGCTTCATGGTTGCCAGCCATGTCGATGTCGTCTCGCGCCGGGCCGGCACGGACGAGGCCTGGATCTGGTCGTCGGATGGCAAGGGCAGCTTCGACATTCGCGCCGCCGATCTGGCCGAGGCGCCTGCACGCGGCACGCGCATCACGCTGCATCTGATGGACGAGGCCAAGACCTATGCCAGCCGCTTCACGGTGGAGCGCATCGTCAAGGCGCAGTCGGGCCATGTTCCGGTGCCGATCGACCTGATCGAAAAACCCGATGCGGAACCCGCGCGGCTGACGGATGGTACCGCGCTGTGGACCAAAGCGCGCAGCGAGATCACCGACGAACAGTATAACGACTTCTATCGCGGGCTCTCGGGCCAATACGACACACCGGCGCTCACCGTGCATTTCCGGGCGGAAGGCCGGGTCGAATATACGGCGCTCGCCTTTGTGCCGACGGTCGCGCCCTTCGATCTCTTCGATCCCGATCGGCGGGGCCGGATGAAGCTCTATGTCAAGCGCGTCTTCATCACCGACGACGCCGACGTGCTGCCGCGCTATCTGCGCTTCGTCCGCGGCCTTGTGGACACGGCCGATCTTCCTCTCAATGTCTCGCGCGAGATGATTCAGGAGAGCCCGGTTCTCCAGGTCATCAAGAAGGGCGTGACGAACCGCGTGCTGTCCGCGTTGGAAAAGCAGCTTGCCAACGACCGCAACGCCTATGAGACCGTCTGGTCTGCGTTCGGAAGCGTCATCAAAGAGGGGATTTACGAGGATTTCGAGCGGCGCGAGCAGCTTCTCGCCCTCTCGCTCTTCAAGACCACGGCCTCAGGGGACGGCCTGCGCACGCTGGATGATTATGTCCGGGACGCCAAGGATGGTCAGGACGCGATCTATTATATCAGCGGCGGCAACCTCGATCAGATCAAGGCTTCGCCGCAGCTCGAAGGGTTCCGCGCGCGCGGCATCGAAGTCCTGCTGCTGACCGATTCCGTCGATAGCTTCTGGGCGATGAACGCGCCGAAATTCAAGGACAAGGCCTTCCGCTCGATCACGCAAGGCGGCGCCGATCTCAAGCGCTTTCCCTTGCCCGATGCGGGCGAGAAGAAGGACGAGGCCGAGGAGGCGCCAAAGGCCGACGCCTTCCTCGCGCTTGCCCGCAGCCTCCTGGCCGAGGAGGTCAGCGATGTCAGGGCGTCTGATCGCCTGACGGAAAGCGCCGTCTGCCTTGTGGCGCCCGAGGATGGCTATGATCGGCAGCTGGAAAAGATCCTGCAGGATGCCGGCCGCCTTCAGGGCGCGACCAAGCCGATCCTGGAGGTGAACCCGGATCATCCGCTGATCGCCATGCTTGCGCGCATCGGTGAGGAGAAAGCGTCGCTGCGCGAGGATGCCGCAAGGCTGCTGCTGGACCAGGCCCGCGTGCTCGACGGCGACAAGCCGGCCGACCCGCGCGCCTTCGCCGACAGACTCTCGCGCCTGTTGGAGCGAGCGCTCTCGGCCTGATTCGCGCAAGAGCGAAGGGCGGAGCTTCCACTGGGCCGCAAACGCGCCGGATATGACAAGGCCGGCATCGGCCGGGCCGATGAGACGACTTATTCCTGACGCATATGACGAAGGCGCCGCACCCGGCAAAGGTGCGGCGCCTTTTACTTGCCAGGCGGGTCCACGCATGTCCAGGGGCGAGGCAGACTGGGGAAGGATCGGCATCCAGGATCCGGGTCCCATTCTCGGCCAGACCCGCGAAACAGGGGCAAAAAATTAAGTATTCCCTTACCTTAACTAGAGATTTCGGCGCCATCTGGTTCAAAGCCCCGAGCGGCGCGGGTTTTTACTGTGCCGCCTTACGACACGTCAATTCTTCGATGGTAGATCTCGAAAATGGGCAGATCGGAGCAGCTATGACGATGACCTGGCGATTGAAGTCTCTGCTGGCGGCCAGTGCGGTTTCCGTTGCACTTTGGAGCGCAATGACTTTTGTTGGTTTACAACTTCATGAAAACCCGCCAAGGGTGATGATGCTGGGCAGAACGCTGTGATCTATACGCGCAATGCCCTGGACATTTGACAGGGTTCCATCGGCGGAAGAGGCGCCGCGATGGCGCCAGGAAAGATTGACGAGAGGGAAACGGGGCCCAGGGGCATTGCCGACAATCTGATGCGCATCTGCAAGACAACGGGACAGAGGCTGCCTTCCTCCGTCCACGGCTTTAAAGATGCGCGATGACGCGCGCCTGGCGCAGCGGGCCGCTCTTTAGAAGCGGCTTGTCAAGCCAGAGACGTCGAGATGTCGTCAGGAATAGGCCGGGCGAGAGAATAACGGGGATGACCGCCTTTTGCAGGAAGCGACTGTTCCCATTCGTGTAAGAGTTGAATGAATATGTCGGAATTGAGCAGGCGTTAACGCAGCCTACTTCGCTCGGTTAACCTCTTGTTCATCTTCCTCTTTCGTCGGCGTCCATAAGATGCCACTCCCTTGGTGTCGGCCTATGGATGGGCAGCCATGCCCGATCCGGAAGGCTGACGATTTTGAAATGCGGCATCAGGCCCGGCGTCGGGATCGACAGGGGCATGATGCGGAAATGTCAGCAATTGCTGACAAAGTGTGGACCGAACAGGCCGATATCGCCCCGACGTCGATGAGGACGCCGGTGGCGCCGTGTTCGATCTTGATGACCAATGAAGGCCTTGACCCGATCCGGCAGGATCGGCGGGGCGACGGATGAACGGTGAAGGTGCCCATGCGCAATGTTCTGCTTGTGATCGGTGTGTCCGCCCTCGCCCTTTCGGGCTGCACGTCGACGCCGACGGCTGGGCCGACCTTCAAGCGGGTGGAAGCGCAGGCCTCCGTCAAGGTGAGCTCGCCCAACAAGGAGCGGCGCGCCGGCGTGGATTATGCGCTCGTCGATATCAACAAGACGGTTCTGGGCCTGTTGCAGTCGGTCAAGGCGGCCGACAGCTTCAAGGGCTTTGGCGGCGGGCGCGGCCCGGCGCCCAACCTGCCGCTCGGTGTCGGCGACATCGTCCAGGTTTCGATCTTCGAAAGCCAGTCGGGTGGTCTGTTCGTGCCGTCGGATGCCGGCAGCCGCCCGGGCAATTACGTCACCCTGCCCAACCAGACGATCGGCAAGGACGGCGCCATCATGGTGCCCTATGCGGGCCGCATTCCCGTGGCCGGGCGCAGC
>NZ_FOAM01000044.1 GCF_900109605.1 Xaviernesmea oryzae | reverse complement strand
AAGGTGGCCATGAAGGCAGCACGATCTGCACCGCGGTCCGATCCGGCGAAGAGCCACGATTTTCTGCCGAGCGCAAAGCCCCTGAGTGCTCGCTCTGCCGCATTGTTCGTCAGACAAATTCTTCCGTCCTCGAGGAATGACGTGAAGCCGCCCCAACGCTTGAGCATGTAGTCGATTGCCTCGGCGACTGGAGAACTTCGCGACAGCTTCGCTCGCTCGGTTTGAAGCCAGTCGTGCAGTTCACTGACGATCGGTTGACTGTCTTTGCGGCGGCGCTCCAGACGCTGATCGGCAGCAAGCCCGTTGATCTCCCGCTCGATATCGAACAGGGCATCGATCCGTTTTACGGCTTCGAGCGCCATAGGCGAGATCGGCGCGGCGTTCTTTCCACGCTTCGCATTTGCGGCAATGTCGGCGAGCACGAAGAACTTGCGCCGCGAGTGAGCCCAGCAAAACGCCGGCCTTAGGGGATTTGGATCGCGATCAACCTTGAACAGCGGATTGTAGCCGCCATAGGCGTCTGCCTGCAAAATACCGGTGAAGGTCTTCAGGTGGCGTTCCGGATGCTCCTGCCGTCGATCACGCGAAGCATAGTAAAGGGCGGCCGGCGGTGAGAGCCCACCGAACGGTCGATCGTCCCGGACATAGGTCCAGATGCGGCCCGTATCGGTCTTTCCCTTGGCCAGGATCGGCACGGTCGTGTCGTCGCCATGCAGTCGCTTGGCGGCAAGGACATGCGCTTCGATCAGAGAGTGAAGCGGCTTCAGCGCCGCGGCACATGCTCCAACCTGGTCGGCCAGCGTCGACAAGCTGAGGTCGATGCCTTCATGGGCATAGCGCTCGCTCTGGCGATTGAGCGGCTGGTGCTGGGCGAACTTCGCAAACAGGATCATTGCCAGCAGGTTCGGCCCTGCAAAACCGCGGGGCGTTACGTGGAATGGTGCGGGTGGCTGCGTGATCTTCTCACACTCGCGGCAGGTAAACTTCTCCCGCACCGTCTGGATGACCTTCCACTGACGCGGGATGACTTCCAAGGTCTCGGTGATGTCATCACCAAGCTTCGACAGTTTGGCCGATCCGCAGCAGGCGCAATTCGTGGGAGCGGCGATGACGACGCGCTCGCGTGGCAGGTGTTCGGGAAAGGGCTTACGTGATGGGCGCCTGCGCTCGAAGGCTTTGACGGTTGAAGCTTTGGCTGCGATCTCCGCCGCCAGTTCATCTTCACCGGCGTCCGCTTCCAGTTCCTCGAGCTGCAGTTCCATCTGCTCCAGGAGCCGCGCCTTGCGCTCGGACCGGCTGCCGTAGAGTTCCCGACGAACCTTGTCGATCTCCAGCTTCAGCCGTGCGATCAGCGCCTCGGAATGCGATAAGAGTGCCTTTGCGCTGGCGGCCTCAGCCTTGGCGGTCGCTGCTTCCGCTTCGGCTGCGACACGTCGAGCGCGCTCCTGGGCCAGAGTCGCAAGGGCACTGGCAAGGTCGTCCGGAAGCCCTTCGGTCGCGTTGCTCATGACAGGATGGAATCATATTCGACCCCGTCATTCCAGCGTTTTTGCTTATCCGGCCGACGTCGGCCGCCAGGTCTTTTGCGGCATTCGCCAGTCGATCCCTTCCAGCAGATAACCGAGTTGCGCCGGCGTGATCACCACCGTGCCTTCGGCCGCTGATGGCCAGATGAAGCGGCCGCGCTCCAGCTTCTTCGTAAACAGGCAGGCTCCCTGGCCGTCATGCCAGATCACCTTGATCAGCCCACCGCCGCGGCCGCGGAATACGAACAGGTGACCACACATCGGGTCGCGCTTCAGCGCCTCCTGAACCATCAACGACAGACCGGGGAAACCCTTGCGCATATCGGTATGGCCCGTGGCCAGCCAGACCTTCACCCCATTCGGAACCGGGATCATCGAAGCCCCAACACGCAGTCGAGAATCCGGCCAAGCGCTTCGGTATCGATGTCGCTATCCACGCGGACACGCCGACCGTGGCCCAGATCAATCGTTACATCACTGCGCTTCCGACGAGATGTCATCGGCGCTTCTGTGGACGCGGGCTGCGCTGCATCCGATAAGATAACCGGCACCAAGGTCGTGGTCGCCTGTTTTGCTGGTTCGTCCGATTGGCAAAGCTCCTTGCGCCAGCGGAACAACTGACTGACATGGATACCGGCCGCGCGGGCAATCTCGGAGATAACCGCGTCCGGCTCAAAGCAGGCCGCGACGAGCCGCGCCTTGTCCTCATGTGTCCAGCGCCGACGGCGCTCTACAGATGTGATCACCTCGATGGGATGCTTCGTCATATGACTACTCCTAGCGTTACCACTAGGACTGCCAGTCAGAAGACCGTCATCGCAAGGCGGCCCTCACCGGGGGCTTAC
>NZ_FOAM01000007.1 GCF_900109605.1 Xaviernesmea oryzae | reverse complement strand
GCCGTGCCGGTCGGGGTCGTGCGTGAAATCCTCGATTATGAGGACCCCTCGCGCATTCCCCATGGGCCGCCGCATCTGCTCGGCCTGCGTGACGTGCGCGGCCAGGGCGTGCCGATCATCGATCTGCGCGTCCGGCTCGGCATGGACAAGACCGTGCGCACCGCCCACACCCGCATCCTCGTGCTCGACATCCCCATCGCCGACAAGATGCTGGCGCTGGGCCTCGTCGCCGACAAGGTCTTCGAGGTCACGCCCTTCCGTCACGATGCCATCGAGACGGCGCCCGACATCGGCGCCGCCTGGAACTGCGATTACATCCGCGGCGTCGTGCGCCGGCCGAGCGATTTCGTCATCATCATCGATCTCGCCCGCCTCTTCTCAGACAGCGCCCCCGCCATCACCGCCGCCGCCGCGCCGCAGCGCGCGGTTGCCTGAGAGGATCCGAAGCGCCATCTGAACCCGCCCGCAGGATTGCGGACAGAAGCATCGACATCGGGGGAGAGCCAGACCGGCTCTCCCCCGTTCCATTTTGGACCATGCCGCCCCCTGCGCCACAGCAATGGCGTCAGGCTCCAATGTGCCGCGCGTGAACGCCCGGCGGCTCACGCATCGAGGATATGCCGCTCCAGCCAGGCATTGAAGAACTTGCCCTGCGGGTCCAGCCTCTCGCGCAAGGCGCGGAACGCCGGCAGTTTCGGATAGAGTGCCTCAAACCGACCCTCGGTAAAGACCTTGCCCCAATGCGGGCGCGGGACGAATGGGGAGAGAGCCGCCTCCACCCGGCGCACCGCCTCGGCAACCTCCTGTGGCCGCCGATGCCAGGTGAAATGGATCGAGACGGTATCCTGTTCGAACTGCGGACTGAGCCAGAGTAGGTCGGCGGCAACGGTTCGAAACTCGCTGGTATAAGCGAGATGCGCGAACTCGGCTCTGATGCCCGCGAGCGCCTCGATGGCGGCAACGCCATGCTGGCGAGGGATGTGGAATTCGGACTGGATCTCCTCGCCGCTGCTCGGCAAGAATCCCATCTTGAAATGCGGCAGCCGGTCTGACCAGAGGCCGGGCAGGCCTTCCTGCTCGGTGGTGTTGGCCGGATCGAGCCCGGTCAACACATGGCGCTTACCCTGCACGCGCCGCGCGCCGGCGATCTCGTCGGGAAAATCCCCGGCCGGGACCCGACGCTTCACCCAGATCCGGCCACCCAGATCGTCCCAATCGGTGAAGATGCTGACGCTGTAGCCTGTGTCCATGATGGCGTCGAAATCGCTGAAGATCCGCTGCCAGGACAGCCCTTCATAGACAGACTGGGCGACGGAATAGGCCGGTTCGGTTTCGAGCGTCACCCGCGTGAGAATGCCGAGCGCGCCGAGATGGACCACGGCGCCCTCGAAATCCGGCTCACCGCGCCGGAAGCGCAGCAGTTGCCCATCGGCCTGCAGGATCTCCAGTCCGGCGACCGCCGTGGCCAGATTGCCCTGCCGGCGACCCGACCCATGTGTGGCGGTTGCGATGGCACCGGCGATCGAGATGTGCGGCAGCGAGGCGAGATTGTGCAGTGCCAGCCCCTTTTCAGCGAGAAGCTGGGCCAACTGGCCATAGGTGGCATGGGCGGCGATGGTCACGCTCCGGCCATCGGCCGCAACCTCCAGATCAAGCGGCAGGGCGCTGAGCGACAGCCCGACTTCGCCATCGGCAATGCCGTTGAAGGAATGGCGCGAGCCCAGCACCTTGATGCGCGGCGCTTTTGCCACCAGCTCCTGCAGCGCCTCTATCGAGGCCGGAACGTGCCAGTCTCGAAAGCCGTAATGGAAGCTGCCGGACCAATTATACTGCGGAATCGTCTTCATTCTTTCCCCGATCCACGGCGGTGCCCTTTCGAGGCAAAGCCGCCGCCTGTGCCACGGGACGCCGCGTCCCGCCCCCAAATGTCCGACGGACTATGGACCGGGACGGCGCATTTGAAAACCGGATCCGCGCTGACGTCGCAGGGCCCAGCTTATCCCCGTCCGCCGGCCACCTTTCTCGGCGCCAGCTCCACCAGCTCCTCCACGGGCAGCGGGGCTTGGCTGGGCAATTGCGGCTCGTGGTGATGGTGAGGATGAAGCGGGTCGTCATGCGGCTTGAGCAGGAAGCGGCGCGCGACGTCGAGATAGCCTTGATAGACGAGCCCGCCATTCAGCCGCATCAGAGCATCCCGATGGCGGTTGTATAGCCCGGGGATGCGATACCACGGCACGGCCGGGCGCTTGTGATGGAGCACGTGGAGATTGTTGTAGAGAAAGAGAAGGCCGAGCGGCGAGCGGGTTTCGACAATGGCCGTGCGTTCGTCGTGATGGTCGGCATAGCGGTGCTCGGCAAACGACCGCAACCGGCTCAGTGCCGCACCGGCATAGACAAAGCCGAAAAGAAAGAGCCAGAGCGGCATGCCGCAGACATGCGTGACCCAGGCGAGCACCACCGCGCAGCCCATGAGATGAACGAGCCAGATGCGCAACCGCTGGCGATCGCCGGTCCAGATCGCATGGGCTTCCTGAGCGAGAAAATTCGCGATCATAACCGCCGGACCCAGCGTCAGGCGTCCGAGCAAGGTGGTGTTCCACGCCGCCAGTCTGCGGCCGAAGCTGCCCATGGCATCCCAGGCAGCGCGGGTGAAATAGGCTGATTCGGGATCTTCGATCGGATCGGTCAGATGTTCGTCGCGATGGTGGATCAAATGCCCTTCGCGATAGATGGCATAGGGCAGCCAAAGAGACAGGGGCGGCCAGCCGATGGCATCGTTGATACGGCGATGGCGCGTTGGATGGCCGTGCAGCACCTCATGCTGAAGCGAACTGTGCCATGCGATCAGCCAGGCACCCAGCATCGGCACGAGCGCGAGCGGCAGAGACTGCCAGAACCAGGTGACGGCCAGAAAGCCGCCATAGATGACAGCCGCCAGTCCGACGGTCTGCCACTCGATACGGCCGATGCCGGCAAGCATGCTGGCAACAGGTAAAAGCTCATCGGACTTCGTCTGCTGTGAAAAGTCGGATCTGTGCATGGCGGTCGGCGGATCGGACAGTGCGAGGGATCGAACGACATGAGAGGCGCGGCCTTCAGCCAAGGCCAGTCGCGCTCGTTCAAGCGGCTCCGCACGTTTGGAGCCCAGCTTTGTCGCATATCGCCCAAGGCTGCTGCGCACGCCTGCACGACATGCGCTAATATAGAGATGAGCAAGCTTGCGCCGCGCCGGATGGCTTGGCGCGGACCTTAGCGAAGGAGAAAATTCCTTCGCCAAAGCATCGAAAGGGCAGAAATATTTGTCTACTCTTTTGATCGACTATCGCGCGCGCTTTCGCGCCGGCACATCAGACAATTGCCGGATAGCCGAGCCGCGCGGCCTGCTTGTCCATCTCCGCCAGTGCCTCATAATCGCGATCGTCGAGCCGGGCGATGCCGCTCAGCGACAACACCTTGCAAACCGGCGCCAAGCTCGGGTCCGATATCGTCTCGCTCAGAGTTTGCCGCAGCTGCGCGAGCCGCTCCTGCGATGTCGTGGAGGCCGTGATGAAGGGCAGGCCGGGGCCTTTCGCCGTTTCAGCCAGGATGCGCAGGCTTGCCACCCGCTCGGGTTCGAAGCGTTTGATATGGCCGAAGGTTACACAATCGATCGCCGCGACATCGGCCTGGCCGCTTGCCACGGCATCGATGCTCGCGCGATGGCCGCCGGTTTCGAGCACCGCGCTGAAGAAGGGATTGCCGCCGGCATGCGGCGCCAGGAAAGCGCGGAACAGATTATAGCCGGAATTGCTGCCGCGTTCGTTGATCGCCGCGCGTCGATCCCTGAGATCGCTGACGGTGCGGATCGGCCCTTCCGCCTGGACGATGATGAAGCTGCACATCAGCGGTCCGTCACAGCCCGGCAGAGTATAGATCGGCGTCCCCACAAGCTGCACCTTGCCACGCAGATACCTGACATAGGGATAGCCGCAGGTCTGGGCAAACAGCAAGTCCGGATGCAGCCAGGCCTGATCATAGCGCAGGCTCTCGTCCATATGCTCCGGCGCGTCCAGCCCGGCCTGACGAAGGCGGGCGGACAAGGCGTGCCAGAAGGCGGCCGTTGCCCGCGCCACCGGTGGAGGACTGACATACATGGCGAGACTCGCAAGCGGCATGAGGGCTCCAGATCGAAGACGAGGCTTTGGACGAGGGCACAGCGGGGCGTGCAACGAGATGCACAAGACAAAACCGCCACGATAGGCGCCTGAGGCTGGCCAAGGTCGTCGCAGCTGCACGTATGATGCTATGGTGCCCTGCTGCAAGACAAGTCGTCGGCTGGCGCTCTCTGCCGAGGTCGTGCGGGACGGCCGGTAGGGGCATGTTTGGCCTCCGCGCAGCGCAAGGACAGGAGTAGCGTAAGCGATACGCTGCGCTTCGGCCCGACGCGCGTTGCGTCAAATGCCCGGAATTTGGAAGAACATTCCCCTGAAGCGGCACAGGCCACCATGTTCTTCTTTGTCTAGAGTTTTTATGGATATTAGGCTGTCGTTCATCTGATCGGAGAAAGCGCCCATGAGCGATCGCGACCTGAGCCCAGCCACGTCCTTGCGCCGGACATCCGGAAACCGCATATCCCGCTGGAGCACACAGATTTCGATGCGCGAGGCCGTGCAATCCCGGTCCCCTTCGGCCAGCCCCTTGGCCAGCTCCCTGGAAGGACAGTCCATGACGCTCGCTACTCCGCTCTTCTTTCCCGCCGAGCCTCTGCCCCCCGTGGCCGACCATGCGGAAGCGCTGAAGGCCGCGATGCGGCAGGTGGCGGCCACGGTCTCCGTGGTGACGGCCGGGCGGGAAGACCGCACGGGCGCCACGGTGACCTCCGCAACGGCGCTGTCGGTGGAGCCCGCGACGATGATCGTCAACATCAATCGCAGCTCCTCTTCCTGGCCCGTCATCGCCCGTCACGGACATTTCTGCGTCAATATCCTCAGCGAGGATCAGCAGGACATTTCCGATCGATTTGCCGGCAAGGGCGGATTGAAGGGTGCGCAACGCTATGAAGGCGCGCAATGGACGACGCTGGCCAGCGGCGCACCGGTGTTGACCGATGCGCTGGCGGCCATCGACTGTGAAGTCGAAGAGGTGATCGAGCGCCACAGCCATGCCATCCTGATCGGCCGCGTTCTGGCTGTATCGGTAAAGGGCGGCGCACCGCTGCTCTATCGCCAGGGCCACTATGGCAGCTTTCAGCCCTAACCTCGCGCCGCGACCGGCTTCATCGCTCGCGCCTCCTTTTGGCATCTTGGCTCGGCCGTTGCCCATATGGCCGGACGAGGCCTGAGTACTGCCTGCGCGGCAGTCCATTCATCCGATCGTTTCCGCCTTTCTGGAAAGCTTCCGCCATGACCGCTCTGCACGCCCTGCGTACGCCCGAACCAGCTCGCTCTCTGCCCGGCCTGGAGCGCGACCAGCTCTTCGCCCGCGCGGAAGCCATTTCGGCCGATCTTGCCAAGCGCGGCGCCGAGCTTGACCGCGACGGTCAGCCGCCCTTTTCCGAAATCACAGAGCTCAAGGCTTCGGGTCTGCTCAATGCGCTTCACCCGTCCGAAATCGGCGGCGGCGGGCTGGATTGGGTCGATGGGCTGACGCTGACGCGCATCCTGGCGCGTGGTGAAAGCTCGATCGGACAATTGCTCGGCTATCACTACGTCAACAGCCAGTATGTGGTCTGGGCAACGGAGGATCGTGAAAAGGCCCATCGGCTGGCGCAGGACACGGTCTCGCGCAGCCTCTACTGGGGCGCCGCCGTCAATCCGCGCGACCCGGGGCTGACGCTCACCCCGCGTGGTGACCATTACGTCCTCAACGGTCGAAAGACCTTTTCCACAGCAGCGCGGTTGTCCGACTGGATCAATGTCAGCGCCGCTATCGGCGACAAAATTGCCCAGTTCGCCGTGCCAACGGATCGCGAAGGCTATATCGCGCATGATGATTGGGACAATATCGGCCAGCGGCTCTCCGATTCTGGCAGTGTCGAATTTCGCGATTTTCCCGTCAGCGAGAGCGATTTCCTCTTCGCACCCACGGCGGCCGACGTGCCCTCACCCGTGAAGCCGACCTTCAACACACCTTTGATCCAGCTGGTCTTTGCCAACTTCTATCTTGGCACGGCCGAGGGTGCGCTGGCGACGGCCATCGACTATGTCCGCACCACCACCCGCCCTTGGCTGACCTCCGGCGTCGAGCGTGCAGCCGAGGATCCCTACATTCTCGAACGGATCGGCGAATTTCGCGCTAGCCTGAGGGCGGCCGCCGCCTTGGCGGATCAAGCGGCCCTTGGCGTCCAGACCGCGCTGGTGCGTCCGAACGTCACGGCACGAGAACGGGGCGAAGCGGCAATTGCCGCCTATGAGTCCAAGGTCAACGCCACCCATGTGTCGCTGGACGTCACAGCGCGGATCTTCGAGGTCATGGGCGCTCGCGCCACAGCGGGCCGTCACCGTTTCGATCGCTACTGGCGCAATGTGCGCACCCATACCCTGCATGATCCGGTGTTCTACAAGGCACGCGAGCTCGGCGATTTCGCGCTGAACAACCGCATTCCCGAGGTCAGCCTCTATAGCTGAGACGTCGCCAGCCAGGGAGGTGGAAGGCGACCAAGGCCCTTGCCGAGCTCAAGAGAGGCGTGGCGTTCACGAGAGCGACGCGTTTGAGGCCCCATCATTCCTTCCGTGCGTTCAACAGGTTGATGATCTCGCTCACGCTTTCTTCGACAGACAGGACGTAGCTATCCAGGCGAAGATCCGGAGACCATCGTTCAAACCGTCGGGTCTGGATCTCCTCCCAGGTCGGAAGGCGGTGGCCGTCAGAAACGGGCATGCGCGTTGCGGCGCGCTGGCGATGCGTGGCGGCGTCCGAGCAGATGATCTCGATTTCAACAAAGCCCTTGCCGACGTCCGTTGCAACGCGCCGAAATGCGCTGCGCGTCACCTCGATCGCGTTGACCGAGTCGACTATGACATTTTGCCCGAGCTGCAGATTGTCCGATGCGAGCGCGTAGAGCGCCATATATCCCTCTGGGCCGACATCGTTACTCTCTGGCGGCCTGGCAGCCCTGATCGCCTGCTCCACCGTGTCGAGGCGCAGATAGCAGGCGCCGGTCTTGCGCGCCAAAGAATGCGCGATCGTGCTTTTCCCCGACCCCGGCAGTCCGCCCAGAATGATTAGCATGCGTTTACCGTATGGCTTAAGCGCGCCTTATGTGTGCCTGTCCACAGAACGCCCGAAACGTCTCAACAGGCCTGGAGCCGCAGCTGCCGGGATCAAGGCCGCAAGGCAGATTGCTGATCTTCAACGGCTTCGCGTCACGGCGTGCCATGGTCCAGTTCGTTTCAACGATGATCGGGAGCCACGAAGATGCAATCCTCGACGGGCTCCGGTCAAGGCTGCCAAATATACCATCGCGGCGCGGAGGCGCGTGCCCCTTCCGCGTCGCGACGGCGACCTCCCATGCGCTCGCTCGATCCTGATCAGCGCCCCCCGCGCTTAAAACGCGCCGCTGCGGGGCGGTGGCGTGTCGTTCAGGTGGTAATTGCCGACCACATGATATTTCCAGCGCACGGGATCGTGCACCGTATGGGTACGGGCGTTGCGCCAATGGCGGTCGAGGTTCAGCCCTTCGCGGGTCGCGGCAGTGCCGGCCAGTTCGAACAGGGTATTGGTGGCCTCCAGGGCGATTTCGGTGGTCAGCACCTTTGCCGCGGCCACACTGAGCGAGGCGGCGACGGTGTTTTCCTCCGTCGTCTCCGCTTGGGCGCGGTCCACCTTCAGGCCGGCGGCGGCGAGAACCGCGCCGGCCGCTTCCAGGCGGATTGCCAGCTGACCGACGCGGGACACCGTCAAGGGATCGTCCGATGCCTTGTCCACGCCGCTATTGGTCCAGGGACGCGAGCGGGTGCGCACGAAGCTGACCGTCTCGGCGAAAGCAGCCCGTGCGATGCCGAGGTCGATGCCGGCATGGAGGATCTGGCCGACAGCGCCGATCGTTCCCGGCCGCTCGAAGCCCTTGTGATGGCGCACCACGGCGCTGGCCGGTACGGGCACATTGGTGAGGACCGTCGTGCCGCTGCCGGTGGTACGCTGGCCGAAGCCGTCCCAGTCGTCGAGGATCTCGATGCCCTCGGTGCCGCGCGGCAGGAAGGACATGGTCAGGGCGTCGCTTTCATCCTTTGCGAAGACGACGATCCAATCGGCAAACAGGACACCGGTGGAATAGGATTTGCGGCCATTGATGCGAAAGCCTTCGTTATCGGCCGTGATCCGCGTGTTGTAATGGCCGACCGTCTTGGTACCGGTTTCGGATAGCGCATTGCCGAAGCGATCGCCGGCCAGCGCGCGCTCGAAATAGAAGCGCTTCTGCTCCTCGCTGCCATCATGCCGCAGGGCTTCGAGAATGTAGAAATGGTTCTGCGGGATCTGACCGATCGATCCATCGGCTTCCGCGAGGATGGCGATCACCTCGCCCAGAACCGCATTGGACACGCCGATGCCGCCATAGGCCTTGGGCACGGAAATGGCGAGCAAGCCGGAGGCGGCGAGTTCGTCCAGTTCCCCATAGGGCAGGATGCGGTCGCGGTCACGCCGGGCCGCACCTTCGGCGAAGCGGGCGGCGAGCGTGCGGGCGGTGGCCAGCGCCTGCTCGGCGCTTTCGATGCGCGCAGACTTTGGTGCCTGTTGCGCGCGGCTGATCGGGGAAGTGGCCTGCGACATGAAGTGTCTCCCTGTATCGTGTCTTGTGTTGGTCGGGCGGGCAGGTCAAACCTTCCGGCTGGCGAAGCTCAGCGCCAACACGGTGAAGATCAGCAGGCCCGTGCCCACCTGCTGCCAGTAGAAATTCAGCCCGCTCATCAAGAGACCATTGGCCACCAAGCTCAAGAGCAGAACCCCGAGCACCGTGCCGGCGATGTTTGGCCGGCCGTGGCGATGCAGCGTCGTGCCGATGAAGGCGGCGCCGATGGCGTTGAGCAGGAAGGCATTGCCGGAATTGGGAATATAGACTGTTACCGTCGAGGTCAGCACCAGGCCGGCCACAGCCGCGATCAGCGCAACCAGCACATAGGTGGCCGCCAGATGCGCCTTGAGCGGGAGGCCGGAATAGCGCACGACCTCCGCCTCGATGCCGACCGCCGTCACCACGCGTCCGAACCGGCTGCGGGCGAGGATCACGGCGGCGAGCGCGATCACCAGCGCGGCGATCAGAAGCGGCACGGGCAGGCCGGCAAGGCTGCCGCGACCGAGCAGGTGAAAGCTCTCCGGCACGCCGGCCGGCGGCAGATAGACGGGATTCCCGCCATTGGTCAAAAGCTGCTGCACGCTGCGGCCGATAAACAGCGTGCCGAGCGTGGCCAGGAAGGGCGAGATGCCGATGCCGGCGATCAGCACGGCATTGAACAGGCCGACAACAGCGCCGCCGCCCAGACCCGCGGCAAGCGCCAGCGGCACGGGCTGGCCGGCCAGCACCAGCGAGACGAAGGCGAAACTGGCAAAATCCACCGCAGTGCCGACCGAGAGATCGATGCCGCCGGCCGAAACGGCAAAGGTCATGGCCACGGCGACGATCGACAGCAGCGTGAAATTATTGACCAGCACGCTCTGCAGATTGGCGGCAGCGAGAAAACCGGGCGCAAGCGCGGAAAACAACAGGAAGACGGCCACAAGCGCAACCGGCAAGGCCAGTCGGCTGGCGGCCTCAACCAGCCGGCGCTCGGCGCCAAGGGCGGGAACGGCGCTCATCGGATCAGCCCTCCTTCGGGCGCAGCAGCGTGGTGGCGGAGACGACAAGCAGGATCAAAAGCCCCTGAATGCCGCTGACCAGCGTGCTAGACAGGTTGAGCAGCTGAAAGCCATTGATCAGGACGCCGACGAACAGCGCCGAGAGCAGCGTGCCGGTGATCGTCGGCACCAGGCGGCGGGAGAAGACCTGGCCGAGCAGCGCGGTGACGACGACCGGCAGCAGCAATTCGCCGGCCCCTGTGGTCGAGCCCGAGAGATAGGCGGCCGAGAGAATGCCGGCGATACCGCCGGAAAGCCCGCTGAACAGGAAGGAACCGGCGATGAACCGCTTCAGCGCCAAGCCGGACGCGCGCGCGGCCTCGGGAAATTCGCCGACGGCATAGAGCCGCAGTCCCAGAGGCGTGGCCTGCACCACGACCGCGGTGATCAGCGCGAAGCCGAGCAGGACATAAGCCAGAGCGGGGATGCCGAAGGGCCCGGAGCCGGACAAGCTTTCCAGAAGCGGGGTGATGGCGGGGATGACCGTATTCTGGGTCAGAACCAGTTCCAGCCCGCCGACGACGTTCATCACCGCCAGCGTCGCAAGCAGCGGCACGATGCGCGCCCAGGTCACGGCAAGCGCATTGACCGCGCCAATGGCAAGGCCTGTGCCAAGAGCCGCGAGGACCGCGACGCCATCGACCTGCCCAGCCTGCGACAGCGCCGCATAGACGGCAGCGCTCAGGCCCATATTCGCGGCAAGCGACAGATCGATGCCGCCGCTGACGACATTGCCACCGCCGGCGATGATCACCACCGTCAGGCCGATGGCCAGAACGCCTGAAATCGCCGACTGCGCGAGAATGTTTCCGAGATTGAAGGGCGTCAGGAAGATCGGCGACGCAAACGCAAAGAGGACGAACACCGTTACGAAAACAGCGAGCGCGCCGCCGCGCAGGGCGATGCCTGCCAAGCCCTGCGAGACCGTGGTCTTTTGGGGAGACGGCGTGTCCGCCCGCGCCGATGCGGGAACGAGAAGGGCGGTATCAACCAACATAGCGGGTGGCCTCCGAGGATCCGGTCACTTCGGCCAGCAGCGCGTCTTCGGTGATGGTGTCCGACACCACCTCGCGCGCGATCTCGCCCCGGAAGAAGATGAGAATGCGGTCGGTCAACCCGATCAGTTCCGGCAGGTCGGAAGAGAGAACGATGATGCCGGCCCCCTTTTCCGCCAGTTCGGCAATCAGGGCATAGATCTCCACCTTGGCGGCGATGTCGACGCCCACCGTGGGCTCATCCAGCAGATAGATATCGGAGTGCCGGCTCAGCCACTTGGCGATCGCCACCTTCTGCTGGTTACCGCCGGACAGCGTGCGCAGGAGCGCTTCGCGTCCCGCCGTCTTGATCTGCAGGCGGGTGATCAGCCGGTCCGCCTCGGCCGCCTCGCTCGCCCGGTCGACCAGGCCCAGGCGGGTGAAGCGCGGGAGGCTAGCCAGTGTGGTGTTTTCGCTGACGGAAAGATCCAGCGCCACGCCGTGGCGGCGACGATCCTCCGGCACAAGCGCAAGCTTGCGGCGCGCCGCCTGCACCGGGCTTGCCCGCCACGGCGCCTGCTCCGCGACGGTGACAGTGCCCTCCTCCGCCGTCTCCAGACCAAACAGCGTGCGCAGCACATCCTTGGCGCCCGAGCCGAGGAGACCGGTCAGGCCCAGCACCTCGCCCCGGTAGAGGGTAAAGCCGACATTGCGATAACGTCCCGTCGCGCTCAGCCCTTCGACTGTAAGCAGCGCCGCACCCGGGCTCTTTTCCCGGATCGGAAAGAGGTCGCCAATATCGCGATTGACCATCAGCCCGGCGATTTCGGCCGCCGAGGTTTCGGCAATCGGCTTCGTCGCCACGTGGCGGCCATTGCGCAAAACCGTGACGACGTCGCAGAGCGCCTCGATCTCCTGCAGATAATGGGAAATATAGAGAATGGTGATGCCCTCATCGCGCAAGCGGCGGATCAGCGTGAAGAGCAAATCGGCCTCGCGCTTGACCAGAGCCGCCGTCGGCTCGTCGAACACCAGGATTTTTGGGCGGTCGAGCAGCGCGCGTGTAATCTGGACGATCTGCTTCTCGGCCGTGGAGAGCTGGCTGATCAGCGCCGAATTGGGCAGGCTCAGCCCGAAATAGCGCTGCAGCACCTCCTGTGCGCGACGCTGCATCTGGCGGCGGTCGAGAAACGGCGTGCCGGGGATGCGCGGCTCGCGCCCTAGAAACAGCGCTTCGCCCACCGTGAAGCTCGGCACCAGCAGCCGGTCTTGATGGATGAAGTGAATGCCGAGGCTTTCCACCAGATGCGGCGTCAAATGATCGTAGGCCTCGCCGTCGATCTCGACTTGGCCGGCGTCAGGGCGATGCAGCCCCGCCAGAAGCTTGATTAGGGTGGATTTTCCCGCGCCATTCTGGCCGACGAGGCCATGAACCGTGCCCCGATGCACAGTCAGCGACACATCCGAAAGCGCCTTGGCGCCGCCGAAACTTTTCTCGATCCCCTGGAAATGGATAATGGGCTGGGTCGATTGCTGGATCATGAGAGGTCGCCGGAAGAGTGGAATAATGGACCGCGGCGGGCGCGCTTCACGCTGAGGCCACCGCGGTCTTGACGCATCGGCCTGGGGAGGATCAGCCGATGCCGAGCTTCTTCGTGACCTCGCCGACATTGGCCTTGTTGGCGATCAGCGCGGGCACGTAGCTTTCACGCGGCAAGGTCTGGCCGGCGAGCAGCTTGGCGACGTTGCGGATGGCGGTGCGGCCGAGTTCGGCCGGCTGCTGCGCCACATCGGCTGCGGCCGGCGAGTTGGCATCGGCCACTAGCTGCAGCACTTCCGGGCTACCATCGACGCCATAGGTCTTGATTTCTGTCCGGCCGGCAGCGACGAGCGCCTGCGTGGCGCCGAGCTGTGGCACGTCCCAGGCCGACCAGATGGCCTTGATCGAGCCCTTCTCGGGATATTTGTTGAGAATGGCGGTGATCTGGGAGAAGGCATCCTGCACGGTGTTGGGGATGACATCGCGCAGTTCGGGCTGCAGGATCTTCACCTTCGGATAGTATTTGACGACATTGACCAGCTGGTCATAGCGGATGGCGCAGGGGGTGACGCCGTAAAAGCCGTTGAAGACAACGATATTGCCTTCGCCGCCGATATCGGACACGAGCTGCAGCGCCAGATCCTTGCCGATGCCCCAATTGTCCGAGGTGGAATTGTTCAGCGAATGGCTGGAGCCGACATCGATGGTCAGCACAGGGATCCCCGCATCGTGCGCCTTCTTCAGCCAGGGGTCAATGACCGAAACCGTGCCGAGCAACTGCACGATCGCGTCGGGCTTCTGGGCGATCAGCGTCTGCAGCTGCGCCACCAGCTTGCCGTCATTGCGGCCGGCATCCACCGCGATCGGCTCGCCGCCCAGGCGCTTCACCTCGTCGATCTGGGCATTATAGGCCTGGAGATCGAAGAAATGATCGGTGCCGGCGGTGCTGATGCCGATGCGCTTGCCTTTGAGCGAGCCCTCCTCGGCGAAGGCCATGGTGCCGGAGAGCAGCGTCGTGCCCGCCGCGGCCACGCCGGCCGCCGCCGACCATTTCAAAATGTCGCGCCGCTGAAACCAGCCACCGATCGTCGTCCCGCTCATTCTCGCCTCCAAGGGTTCAACCACATTATCTATATTTTCAATAGATATAGAGCGGAGCGAGAAAGGGATTTTCCTTTCCAGAGGTTTTGGAGGAAGCGCAATCCAAAAACCAAAGAGCTTTTGGAACCGGCGCATCAGAGCGTCAGGCAATCGCGACGCCTGCCTTGAACGCGCACTGGCCCGCGCGACAGGCGCGCGGGCCAGATTATGTCGTCCCGCGGCCGTGATACCGCGTGCTTTCAGACGACGGTCCCGAGCAGCAGGATGAGGCCCAGGCCGACGACGGAGATGATCGTTTCGAGTGCGGTCCAGGTCTTGAAGGTTTCGGCGACCGTCATGTTGAAATATTGCTTCACCAGCCAGAAGCCGGCATCGTTCACATGGCTGAAGATCACCGAGCCGGCCCCGGTGGCGAGCACCAGCAGCTCGCGATTGACGCCGGGCACGAGCGAGACCACGGGCACGACGATGCCGGCGCCCGTGATGGTCGCAACCGTGGCGGAGCCGGTGGCGATGCGGATAACGGCGGCCACCAGCCAGGCGAGAACGATCGGCGAAAGCTGCGCCTGCACCGCCATCTTGCCGATGATGTCGCCGACGCCGCTGGCGATCAGCATCTGCTTGAAGCCGCCGCCGGCACCGACGATCAGGATGATGGAGGCGACGGGCGTCAGGCTGTCGTTCAAAAGGCCAAGCATCCGATCCTTGGTCATGCCGACGGCGGTGCCGAAGGTGTAGAAGCCGAGAAGCAGCGCCAGCAGCAGCGCGGTGATCGGATGGCCGATCAGATCCATCCAGACGCGAATGGAGTGGTGATCCGGCAGGGAAATATCCGCCAGCGCCTTTAGCAGCATCAGGAAGACAGGCAGCAGAATCGTGCCCATGGTGGAGGCGAAGCTCGGAAGGTGTTCGGCCTCGTCCTCACGCACGAACTGGCGCATCAGTTCGGGAGAGGCGGTGCCGGGAATATGCTTGGAGATCAAGGACGCGAAGATCGGGCCGGCAATGGCCGCCGTCGGCAGGCCGACGATCAAGCCGTAGAAGATCGTCTTGCCGATATCGGCGCCGAAGACGCTGATGGCCAGCAGCGGGCCCGGATGCGGCGGCACCAGCGCATGCACGACCGAAAGACCGGCGAGAAGCGGCACGCCGACTTTGACCAGCGAGACGCCGGAGCGGCGTGCGACGATATAGACCAGCGGCACGAGAAGGACGAAACCGATCTCGAAGAACAGCGGCAGGCCGACGAGGAACGCCGCCAGCATCATCGCCCAGTGGACACGCTCGCGTCCGAAGGTGCGGATCAGCGTCTGGGCGATCTGGTCCGCGCCGCCTGACTCCGCCATCAGCTTGCCCAGCATGGTGCCGAGGCCCAAGACGATGCCGACAAAGCCGAGCACATCGCCAAAGCCGGTCTGGAAGGATTTCATCACCGTTTCCGTCGCCATGCCCGAGGTCAGGCCGAGAAAGCCCGCGGCCACGGTCAGCGCAATGAAGGGATGCACCTTGAAACGGGTGATGAGAAGAATGAGGCCGACAATGGTCACGGCCGCATCGAGAAGCAAATATGCCTCCCGCGATATTCCGAGCATGGAACCCTCCCTGGGTGAAACTCGATGAAGGGGAGAACTGGGCCAGCCTCCCGGAAGATCAAAGTCGAAAGCGCGGCACGGTGACAAACGAGACCGGAGTGCGCAGGCTGCCTGACACGATCGAAGCCCTCGCCTTGCTAGTCAGGCAGGCACGCGCTGAGCGTCCGCTTATGGTGATGAAGCATCCGATGCGGTTTAAGACGCGACTGTCTTCCGGCCACAGGTGGATTCTTGCCGGACAGGTGTTACGGCGCGTCCGTCACGACGCACCGAGATCCTTGCAGGTCAGGCGCTCAAAGCTTTCGGCATGTCGGCCGACTGTGTCGGCCAACCGGGCATCTGCTGCATCCAGCGCACGGCCTGCGCGGCAATGTCGGCAATGGGCAGCGTCGCATCGGCGGTGAACACACAAGCTTCATCCGACGGACGCTCAAGCGCAGCAAACTGGCTGTCGATCAGACTTGCAGGCATGAAGTGATGCGGCCGCGCCGCCACGCGGGCGGCTGCGGCTTCACGGGTGAGATCCAGAAAGACGAAGCCAAGGCCCTGTGCGCCGCCGCGCAGCACATCTCGGTAGCGTGCCTTCAGCGCCGAACAGGCCAGGACCGGAACACGGCCGTGCGCAATGTCCTCGGCAAGCAAAGCGGCAAGCCGCGCGAGCCAGCCCGCCCGATCCTCATCGGTCAGCGGCTCGCCAGCGCTCATCTTCGCGACATTGTCGTCCGAGTGATAGGCGTCGCCCTCGATCAGCGTGCCGCCGATTGCGTCCGCAATGGCTTGCGCAACACTGCTCTTGCCGCAGCCGGCCACGCCCATCACCACCAAAGCTGGCATCGTCATCTCCTCCTCCTTAATCTGAGACAGCGCTGTCTCAGCCTCGTCAAAAAGATCGCCGCTGCCAGTCCTCGCTGGCAAGCGGGCAATGGGCGGCTTGCCGCTTGAGGTCCGGACAACCAGCTTGGACCTTGCTTAGGCCAATCTCGGCGCCTCCAAATCCTCGCACAGCTCCAACATGCGAGATAGCGCTGTCTTACGAGGTTGTGCTACGTTGTGCAAGGTGGGAGGCAATGTCATGGCGAAAATGCGAAGCAGAGGCACGGGTCTGCCGACCCTGGCGGAAGTCGCGGCGAAGGCGGGTGTCTCGCCGATCACGGCCTCAAGGGCGCTCCGGGCCGTCCCGAGTGTCGATCCGGACCTGGTGGAACGCGTACGGAAAGCCGCGAAATTGCTCGGCTATGTGCCCAATCCGGCGGCGCGCACGCTGGCCTCGGCCCGCAGCCGCTCTGTGATGGTGCTGATCCCGGCTTTGACCAACCAGCTCTTCATCGAGATGTTCGAAATGATCGAGCAGGTGCTGAGCGCGCGTGGCTTCGAAGCGCTGATGGGTCACTATCATTACGATCAGGCCGAGGAGGAGCGGCTGATCCGCAACTATCTCGCCTATCAGCCCTGCGGCATTCTCGTCACGGGCTTTGGGCAAAGCGAGGTCTCGGCGCGGCTCTTGGCCGATTGCGGCCTGCCGCGCATCCACATGATGGAGCTGGCGGAGACAGCCGACGTCGCCTCGGTCGGCTTCTCGCAGGAAGCGGCTGGTGCGGCGGTCGCCCGCCACCTGATCGAGCGCGGCCGCAGACACTTTGCATTCTTCGGCGCGCAGCTCGACCGGCGCTTGCTTCAGCGCCGCGATGGGTTTCAGCGGGCGCTTGTCGAGGCTGGCTTTCCGCCGGCTCTTGAGATCATGACGCCAGAGCCCTCCTCCATCGCCCTTGGCGCAGCACAGTTCAGCGCGCTGCGCCAAACCGATCCCGGCATCGACGCGATCTTCTTCTGCAATGACGACCTTGCCTTTGGTGCCTCGTTCGAGGCGCTGCGACAGGGTGTGCGTGTGCCTGAGACCATCGCCTTTGTCGGCTTCAACGATCTGCCGGGGGCTGACCAGATCCTGCCACGGCTGACCTCCGTGCGCACGCCGCGTGCCGAGATCGGCCGCTGCGCGGCCTTGCGCCTGCTTGCCCTGATCGAGGGAGAGAAACCGGCCGATACAAGGCTCGATCTCGGCTTCGAGCTGATCGTACGCGACAGCAGTTGACCCTTTGTTTTTCCTGCATGGCAAGGCTGAGGTAAGCCGATTGTCCCATCCTGCGCCGATAGCTGGCGGCCTTCCGAAAGGCGCGCTGTCATAAGTCTGCGAAGGACGAAACGCGGCACCGCGAAATCACTGACGAGCTGAACACCATGCCGCGCTATTTCGCGCCATATGTCTTAAGGAGCCGGACGGCGCCCTGTCGCCAGCATCCGGCCGTGCTGGCCGGATCGGAAAAACCGCGGCCCGCTTTGCGCATCGAAGGTCGCGGCTCATGCTGATCCATCAAGGCGCATCACGCAACGAGCGAATCAATGTGCATCTTGCCTGCTGCCTGGCCGGCGTCGCGGGCGCCTTGAACGGTGCCGCCTTCTACGCCGTCGGCTTCTTTGCTGCCAACATGACCGGGAATGTTTCCGCGCTCTCCGACAAGCTTGCAACGGGCCATATGGCCGCCAGCCTGTTCTATCTGGCGATTGTGGCCACCTTTATCCTCGGCGCAACCGTCTCCTCGCTGATCATCAATGTCGGCCGGCGGCGGGGCATCAACGGCATCTATGCCTATTGCATCCTGGCCGAGGCGCTGCTGCTCCTGCCACTTGGCTTGGCCGATCTGCTGATGACCGCACCTTCGCGCGCCACCCTGCTCGTTCTCGGTCTCGCCTTTTTGATGGGTCTGCAGAATGCCACGGTGACGCGGATCTCCGATGCCCGCGTGCGGACCACCCATGTCTCCGGCATGGCCACGGATATCGGCATCGAACTCGGCGTGGCCATGGATATCCTGCGCGGCAAGGAGGGGATGGGAGACCCGGCGGACAACATGTCCAAGCTCCGGCTGCATGTTTACACCATCCTCGCCTTCCTCGTCGGCGGCTTTTTCGGCGTGCTGGTTTATGAATCCGCCGGCGGCATCCTGATGCTTGTGGCCGCAGCACTGCTGCTTGCCCTGTCGCTCTCGACGCTGTACCGCGCGCACCGTCATGCAAGATCGACGGGGTCGCGCCGAGAGTGAGCCCGACATTGACCTCTCGCCGCTCGCGCGGGCGACAGGCCGGAGCATTTGCGGCCTGTTCTAGATAGCGGCGTGCAGGCAGGCTTCCGCCATGGAGGTGTCGCGTTTGATGGCACGCGTCATCATCGACGTCACCGTTCGGCGCACGCCAGGCAGGCGTGAAATCTCCTGGCGAAGCAACGCGTCCAGCTGGCTCATGCTGACAGCCATGATCTCCAGAAGATAGTCCGCCTCGCCGGTGGTGGCATGACAGCGGCGGATCAGCGGATGTCGACGCACGGCCGCCTCGAAAGCGTCCGAGGTTTCCGGCTGCAGGCTCACCTGCACGAAGGCCTCCAATCCGAAGCCGAGCGCCGCCGCGTCGATCAGCGTGCGATAGCCGGTGATCAGTCCTGCTTCCTCCAGCGCCTTCACCCTCTTCCAGCAAGGCGTTTTCGACAGGCCGACAGCCTCCGCCAGTTCGGCAAAGGACATGCGCGCATCACCCTCCAGAAGTCGGATGATCTTTCGGTCAAGCTGATCTATGGGCATTCGTTCTCCCTTTGAGCGGATCAAGATGACATCATACTCCGAAATACGCATGTCACCTATCGATCGAAAACAATGTTCGCGCACTGCTGCGTTAGACTGCATCCCACCAAATTCTTTGATCAAAAAGGGGACCGCGCGATGGACAAGACGCCCTATCACGAGAAGATCGAGACGCCTGTCATGCTGGACTACGGCGTCTATCTGCAGGTCGATAGACTGCTGGCCTGTCAGAAGCCGCTTGCCGATATGGCGAACGCCGATGAACTGCAGTTCCAGATCGTCCACCAAGTGGAAGAGCTCTGGATGAAGCTCATGGCCTATACGCTGGTGGAGGTCATGGACCATATGGAGCAGCGGCACACCCACCGGGTCGTGACGCTGATGGGGCGCGTGCACCAGCTCATGCGGATGATGACCAGCCAGCTCAGCCTGCTGGAAACCATGTCTCCGCGCGAATATCAGGAAATCCGTCTTCAGCTCGGCAATGGATCGGGGCAGGAATCACCGGGCTTCAAACTGCTGCTACGGATGCCCGGCGACATCTGGCAGAGCTTCAAGACGCATTATCTCGATCGTCCCGGCCTGACGGTGGCCGATATCTATGACAACAGCTATGATCATGGCGATAGCTATGTCGTGGCCGAAGCGCTGATCGAATATGACGAGCTGTTTCAGAAATTCCGCGCCCATCACGTCTATCTGATCCACCGCTCGATCGGGTTGGGCTCGCGCTCACTGAAGGGCCGCCCCGTCGACCTCCTCCAGGCCGGCGCCCGCCACCGCTTCTTCCCGGAACTCTGGGACATCCGCTGCGACATGACCGACCGCTGGGGCAGCACCTATGGGGTCGTGCGTGAATCGATCAGCAAGACGCAGGAAAGCGAGAGCACTTAAACAGAACTCAGTGCGTTAAAAGGACTCTCCAGCTGTAAAGATTGGCAAGCAGAGCACCAATCGAACCAATAGCTTGGCTCATGCCGCCGTGAGCGCAATGATTGCGGATGGCATAGGTCCTCATGATCTCGGAGAAGGCGGGATGCCGGCTGTCGAGAACGAGAGCAAGCTTCGTCTCGAAGGCAACTTTACGTCCTCTCAGAGCTGAAATGTCCCATCCGCGTCGATGGCGCCAGTCGGGATTGCTGAGGCGGCTCTCGAGCGCCGCCTCGAACGTCCTGTTCACCGCCTGTTCGAACTGTCCGAACATCAGCACCAAGATGCTGCGTTCCAAGACATCCCTTTTTGCATCCAGTCTCTCAATGCCTTCAACATCGCCTCGACTGGTGCAGCGCTCAGCCTCAATCCTATATTGATTGAAGAACCAATCATATCCGGCTTCAAGTTCGGGCAAATGCCGCATGCTACACCAGAGTGCCAATCAGCTCCGGCGTGAAGGGAACGCCACGGTCCTGTTTGGTTGGATGCAGCAGATGCCACTCGGCGTCCCCGTCCTGTGGGCCGAGATCAAGAAGCAGGAACACGTTCGCGGACGTGTAGAGGTCGATACGGCCCCGCGCGCCGATCACCCAAGGGCTCTTCGGCTTGAACAATGCAAAAAGGCCATCTTTCTCTATGCGCAGAACCGGCTGAGCCGTCGCCTCGACGGCGGCCGCCTGCATCATTTCCTCGTCCAGCATTGTGCTTCCGTCGGGATCAACGTGCCAGCCATGACCCCTTGCCCAAGCGCTGATCTGCGCGAACAAGGCATCGACAGCGCTCAGCCATGCTTGCGTCTGCGCTTCGACGCGCTCCCGAGCGACAGGCGCTGGATGCCAATCTTCCAGAACATCGACATAGTCGTTCATGGCCGTCCTCATGTCAGTCGCCACCAGTCGTGGTCATGTTCAGCATTTGCTCATGATAGCGCAAGCACAAGCGAATGGCGAGACACTCATCCCTCCCGCGGCACCCGCGCCCGGAGCAGGCCAGAGGGGCGGAGCAGGAGGATGAGGCAGAGCATGACGCCGATGGCGACAATCTGCAGGGCCGCGGCGCGGGCTTGCTGATCGGTGGGCACGAAGGCAGCGACGAAGGTGCCGGAGCCGACCCAGATGGCCCAGACCAGAATGGAACCGAGCACGGCACCGCGATTGGAGCCGGAGCCGCCGACGATCAGCATGGTCCAGACCTGGAAGGTCAGCGTCGGCAGATAGTTTTCCGGGGCGATGAAGCCGATGAAATGCGCCTGAACCGCGCCAGCCAGCCCCATGACCGCTCCACCGAGCGCGAAGGCCTGCACACGGTAGAAGCGGGCGCTTTTGCCCAGCGAAATCGCCGCACGTTCATCCTCGCGCAGGGCCTTGAGCACCCGGCCCCAGGGGCTCTTCGCCAGATGCTCCAGCGCCAGATAGACCAGCAATGTGACGAGCGCGACCACGGCGAGATTGGCGAGGTTGAAGATCAACGGCGTCTCGGCCAGCGTAGCGAAGGGACGCGGAATGAAGCCGATGCCGAAAGGGCCCCCGGTCAGGCCCTGAGCGTTGAGCGCCACGAGCTGCACCACGACGGCCACGCCGAAGGTGGTAATCGCCAGATAGTCGGATTTCAGCCGAAGGGTCGCCACGCCGACAATGGCCGCGACAAGGCCGGCAGCCAGCATGGCCGCCAGCCAGCCAAGCGGCAGCGGCAGGGCAAAACCGCCAATGCGCGCGGCATCGTCCGGCGTCGTCAGAATGGCCGAAACATAAGCGCCGACCGCGACGAAGCCGGCGACGCCGACATTGAACAGGCCGGTGAGCCCCCATTGCAGGTTCAGCCCCAGCGTGATCAACGCGAAAACCAGCGCCGTGGTCAGGAAGAAAGCCGCGTAAGACAGGAGTTCCATTATCGTTCCTTCACGCCGAAGAGGCCGATCGGCCGGATGAAGAGCACCGCCATGAGAATGAGGAAGGCCACGGCCGCGCGCCATTCCGCGCCGACGATCTGCACCGCCGCCGCCTCGCTGAGGCCGATGATCAGCCCGCCGAGCACCGCCCCCGGCACGGAGCCGATGCCGCCGAGAATGGCGGCCGCGAAGATCGGCAGCAGCATGTCGAAGCCCATCAGCGGGCGGATCTGCACGAGCACGCCGATCATCACGCCGGCCACACAGGCCAAAGCCCCCCCGATCAGCCAGGTGAAGCGCACCACGCGCGCGACATCGATGCCGGCGACGCGCGCGAGCGCCGGGTTCTGGCTGACGGCCCGCATTTCCCGCCCGATGCGGCTCCGCGTCATGATCAGATGCACTAAGGTGACCAGAACGGCGGTCAGGATGAGAAGCGCGATCTGGTCGGGCGTAATGCGCAGGCCGAAGCCGACAGGCATGGCAATCTGGATCGCGCGGCTGAAATAGGCAGGCCGCGAGGTGAAGAGAAATTCCAGCATGTTGCGCAGCGCCATGGAGGCGCCGAAACTGGCCATGACGACGATGATCATCTGCCCCTTGGCGCGCAGGCGGGAAAAAAGGATGCGGTCGAGCAGCAGCGCCAGTCCGCCCGTCACCACCATGGCGAGCGCGAGCGCGAGCATCAGCGGCCAGCCGAAGGACAGCGGCGAAAAGGGCGCGACCTTGCCGAACAGCGCGGTGATGGCGCCGACGATCAGGAGCGTCGCATAGGTGCCCCAGGCCATGAGATCGCCATGGGCGAAATTGGAAAAGCGCAGGATCGAATAGGTCAGCGTAACGCCGATGGCGCCGAGCCCGATCATCGAGCCGGTGAGCAAGCCATCGATGAGAAATTGCGGATTCATGGCTGGGCCTCCGGCATGGGCTTGTCAGATGCGGATGGTCCGGCCGCATGGCGGCGGCCAAGATAGAGCTCGGCCACCACGGGATCGTCCCACAATGCATCCGCCCTGCCCTCATGCGCATTGCGCCCTTCGACCAGCACGCAGGCCCGGTCGCCGATGGCCAGCGCCGCTTTCGCATTCTGCTCCACGAGGAGAATGGTCACGCCGGCCTTGCGGATATCGGCTAGCATGTGGAAGACCATGGAAACGAATTTCGGCGAGAGGCCGGCGGACGGCTCGTCCAGCACCAGGAGCTTGGGCCGCACCATCAGGGCGCGGGCGACAGCCACCATCTGCCGCTGCCCGCCGGAAAGATTGCCGGCGGCAATGCGGCGCTTGTCCCTGAGATCGGGGAAAAGCCCATACATCTCTTCGATCCGGCCGGTCATATCACGCCGGTCGAGCATGCCGCCCGCCACCTTCAGATTGTCCTCCACGCTCATCAGCGGAAAGATGTTTTCCGTCTGCGGCACGAAGGCGAGGCCCCGGCGCACCAACTGATGGGCGGGCACCTTGGTGATCTCCTCGTCATCCAGCATCACCGTCCCGGAAAAAATCGGCACAAGCCCGGCGATCGCCTTGATGAAACTCGACTTGCCCGCCCCATTGGGGCCGAGCACCACGACGATTTCGCCCTCGCGCACCGTCAGGCTTGCGCCGCGCACGATCGGCACGCCGGGCTCATAGCCGGCGACGAGATCGGTCACGCTCAAAACGGTCCTGGTCATGCCGCGCCTCCGAGATAGGCCTCAATCACGCGCGGATCCTGGCTGACGGCGTCGGGTGTGCCTTCGCAGAGCAATTGTCCGCTCGCCATCACCAGCACGCGGTGGCAGAGGCGGCTGACCATATCGATATTGTGCTCGATCAGGAGGAAGGTGACGCCGGTCTCGTTGATGGCGCGGATACGGTCGATGATCACCTCGAGCAGGCTGGCATTCACACCGGCCGCCGGTTCGTCCAGAAGAATGATCGCCGGCTCCGCCATCATCACGCGTGCGAGTTCCAGAAGCTTGCGCTGGCCGCCGGAGAGCACCCGCGCAGGCTCATGCGCCAGCCGCTTCAACAGCACGAAATCGAGAAGCTCCATGGCCTTCTCGCGCGCCGCCGCCTCCTGCGCCCGTACTCGGCCTGGCATCAGGAAATTGGCGAAGAGCTGCTCTCCGGCCTGGCCCTGCCGCGCCAGCAGCACATTTTCCAGCAGGGAGAGTTCGGGAAACGGCTTTGGGATCTGGAAGGTCCGGGCCAGCCCGCGGCCGATCCGGCGATGGGCGGATTCGCGCGAGACGTCATCCTTGCCGATCAGGATCTGCCCGGAGCTCGGAGCCACGCTGCCGGCGACCAGGTCGAACATGGTCGTCTTTCCCGCACCGTTCGGGCCGATCAGGCCTAAGATCTCCCCCGGCCTCACCTCGAACGACATGGCGTCGACAGCCGTCAGTCCGCCGTAACGCTTGGACACCTGGCGCACGCTGAGCACGGGCGGCGGGCCCGCATCGGCTGTGGTCATGCTCGAAACCCCTCGAAGCTTATTTTTATTTTTTGATCTGTGATCACACTTGCTTTGATCAAATTATTGAGGCTTAAATCATCCCGCAAGAGGAAAGATCGCCAAAGATGGAATTTGTCGCAGCCCCACGCGAGAGTGTCGAGGAAGGCCCGGTTTTCGTGCCTGTCGAGCGCGAAACCGTGCAGGACCGCGTTTATGGCGAACTGCGCCGCGCGCTGGTGTCGGGGCTGATCGAGCCCGGCACCGTGCTGACGATCCGCGCGCTCGCCGATCAATTGCAGACGTCCACCATGCCGGTTCGCGAGGCGATCGGCCGTCTGGTCAGCGAAAACGCGTTGGAAGCCTTGCCCAACCGGTCGGTGCGCGTGCCGCCTGTGACGCTGGCGCGGCTGGATGACCTGCTGCGCGCCCGGGCCATGATCGAGGGCGAGGCCATTGCGCTGGCGGCCGAGCGTATCGAAGCGCGGGGCACTGCCGCAATCCGGGCCATTCTCAGCGAATGGGACAGCGTACGCGACCAAGCCGAGCGCGAGGATTTCGACCGGGAAATGACGCTCAACCATCGTTTCCATTTCGAGATCTACCGTCATTGCGGCTCGGCTGTGCTGATGCCGGTGATCGAGAGCCTGTGGCTGCAGTCCGGCCCCTGTATTCGTGCGGCCGCGCTTGCCTTTAGCGCCACCGGCGAGGCCGACACCACCCATTATCACCGCACGATCGTCGAAGCGCTGGAAGCTGGCGATGCCGGGCGCGCCCGTGCGGCGCTGATCGCCGATATCAGCCGGCCCTTCACGACGCTGCGCCAACGCCTGACGGCGGCATAAGACCCATAGGAAGGACAGGACGCTTGACCGCACCCCGCATCATCACCATCCGCGAGCCCCGCTCCGGCCTCGATCTGGCCGCCCCGCTGCTGGACGGCAAGGCGCCCGAAAATGCCGCCTTCCTCTGGTCCTATCTCGAAAGCCCTCGGGTGGTGCCGGGCCTGCATGCCATGTGGACGGGCCCGGAAATTTCCTGTCCGGTTCCCGCCGCACACCTTGCCGGTGCCGATTATGCCAAGCCGCTGCCGCCCGAGAACGCGACGCTGAACCCGCAGCCTGGCGATATCGTACTCGCCTATGTGCCTGCGCGCATGTGGGGCGGCAATCCGGACCCGATCTTCGATATCGGCCTGTTCTATGGGCCGGGCGCACGCATGCTGTTTCCCATCGGCTGGCTTGCCGGTAGCGTGGTGGCGCAGGTGGCCGCAGCCGACCTTCCGGCGCTCGCCGCCGCCTGCAACGCCATCCGCCGCAGCGGCGCCTGCGAGGTGACCTTTGCCCGCAAGGATGCTTGAGCATGGCGGAACATGACGATTTTTTCGAACTCTATGACCTACGCGTCGAAGCCGTGATCCCGGAGGGCAAGCCGATCTATTGCGGGGCCAAGCCCGGCGATCATTTCGAGCTGCAGGGCGAGATGCTACGCCTGCCACCCGGCCAGGGCTTCTCCATCTATTCCATCGCCGCCGTGCTGCCGCTGCTCGCCGCCAAGCAGCGCGAAACCCATCGCAACGACTGGATGACCTCGGATGCCGAGATCGCCTGCCCCGATCCGAACTGCGCCAGCCGGCTGAAAATCGTTCGGCTCGGCAAACGCCGTTTCAGCCATGCGGCGACCACGGCAGTGCCTTTGGCATCCTCGGATGCTGCATCGACAGACGCGCCCTGAAGAGAGTGACATGACCGACAAGAGCTTTACCCTCGCCCCCGGCTATCGCATCTCCCGCGTCATTCGCGGCGGCTGGCAGCTGGCCGGTGGCCATGGTGCGATCGACCGGACGCAGGCGGTCGACGATCTGATTGCCGCTTTCGATGCGGGCATCACCACCTATGACTGCGCCGACATCTATACCGGCGTCGAGGACCTGATCGGCCAGGCACGCGAGCGTCTGCACAAGACGCGCGGGGCGGAGGTGGCGGCTGGCATGAAGGTGCACACCAAGCTGGTGCCCGATCTCGACAAGCTCGCCACCATCAGCCGCGCCTATATTGCCGGCATCGTCGACCAATCGCTCGTCCGGCTGAAGACCGACAGGCTGGATCTCGTCCAGTTCCATTGGTGGGACTATGCTTTGCCGGGCTATCTCGACGCGCTGTCCTGGCTGGACGAGCTGCGGCGCGAAGGCAAGGTCCGCCATGTCGGCACAACCAATTTCGACACGCCGCACATTGCCGAGATCCTGAAGGCCGGCATTCCGCTGGTAAGCCAGCAGCTGCAATATTCGGTGCTCGACCAGCGACCGAGCCGCCATCTGGCGCAGCTCGCCGCCGAGAAGGGCTTGACCTTCCTCTGCTACGGCTCGGTCGCCGGCGGCTTCCTCAGCGACAAATGGCTCGGCGTTACCCAGCCGGAAATGCCGCTCGAAAACCGCTCGCTCGTCAAATACAAGCTTGTCATCGACGATTTCGGCGGCTGGGACCTGTTTCAGACCCTGCTTGGCGCACTGCGCCGGGTCGCAGACCGCCATGGCTGCGATATCGCCACCATTGCCAGCGCCTGGACGCTGCGCCAGCCGCAGGTCGGCGCCGTCATCGTCGGCGCGCGCAACCAGACCCATGCGCTCGCCAATGCCCGCATCATGGAAATCGCGCTTGGGGCCGACGATCTTGCCGAAATCGACGCCGTCATCGCCGTGAGCCAAGGGCTCGAAGGCGATGTCTACACGCTGGAGCGCGACCGCACGGGCCGTCACGGCTCGATCATGCATTACAATTTGAACGATGGGCGCCACTGACACATCACGCCCGCCGACAGGGCCATTTCAAGAAACCACCACAAAAGGGGAACTGCCGCATGAAGTCTCTTAGCCTGACCGCGACCGCCGCCATCGCGATTGCCGCTGCTTACACAGCGCCCGCAACGGCTGCGGATTGCAAGATCACCGTCGGCCTCGTCATGGAGCTCACCGGCCCGGCCGGTGAGTATGGCAAGGCCGGCGCCAAATCGGTCGAAATGGCCTTCGACGATATCAACAAGGCCGGCGGCGTGCGCGGCTGCACGCTGACCACCGACACCCGCGACAGCCAGAGCCAAGGCAACGTCGCCGTCGATGCGGCCACGCAGCTTGTCCAGGTCAAAAAGGTGCCCGTGGTCATCGGCGGGATCATCTCCTCGGTCTCGATCCCGATCCTCACATCCGTCACCGCCCCGGCCAAGGTGGTGCAGATCTCGCCCGCCTCCTCCTCGCCGACGCTGACCACGCTCGGCCGTGAAGGCAAGACCAACGGCATTTTCTTCCGCACCATCACCTCGGATGCGCTGCAGGGTATCGCGGCGGCCAAATATGCGATCGACCAGGGTTTCAAGAAGCTCGCCGTCATCCATGTCAACAATGACTTCGGCGTGAACATGTTCAAGGAGTTCTCGCGCGCCTACAAGGCGATGGGCGGCGAGGTCGTTTCCGTCACGCCCTACAACGAGAAGCAGTCGAGCTATCAGTCCGAGGTAACCGCCGCCATGAACGGCGCGCCGGATGCGCTCTATCTGATCAGCTATCCCGTCGATGGCGCGACCATCGCCCGCACGTGGATCTCGCAGGGCGGCGTGCAGAAATTCCTGCTGAACGACGGCATGAACAGCCCTGACTTCATCGACTCTGTCGGTGCGGACTATCTGAACGGCGCCTACGGCACCTCGTCCGGCACCAGCCCGACCAAGTCGACCGAATATTTCAACGCCAACTACAAGAGCTTCTCCGGCGGCATCGAGCCCTCGAACCCGGCGGCCGACCGCGCCTATGACGCCGGCGCCATCGCCGGTCTCGCCATCGCCGCTGCCGGTTCGGAAGATCCCGCCAAGATCCGCGAGGCGATCTACAAGGTCACCGATGCGAAGGGCGAGCCGATCTATGCCGGCAAGGAAGAATTCGCCAAGGCGCTGAAGCTGATCGGCGAAGGCAAGCCGATCCGCTACGAGGGCGTTATCGGTCCGGTTCAGTTCGATCAGTATGGCGACATCACCGGCCCCTTCCGCCTTTGGAAGATTGCCGATGGCAAGGTGGAAACAGCAGGCGAGATGAGCGCCGACGAGGTCGGCAAGATCATGGCGACCGTGAAGTAAGACGCGCCGCCGGGCCGCTCTTTACCGGGCATGCCCGGCTTGCTCCGGGCACAGCCTGACCATGCGGCGGGCGCGGTTCGACCGGCTGGCAGAGGACTGCCAAGCGGTTCCCTGTCACGATCGGGCCCGACCCGGCGGTCCATCGATCCCTGAAAGATGGATCCTCGGCTCAAGCCGAAGGGTGACGCGAACGAACGGCGCGGTTTTCCCTCGCGCTTTGCCAGGCCCGCACAGCGGGCTTGGCGCTCCAATGCGGCCGGAAGCAAAAGCGGCTCGCCGCCCCATTTCGCTGGAGCCTCCGGCGACTTTCCATCGGTTCTTCATGCAGACGCTTTGGACGCTAACGTCCCATCCCCGCCCCGATTACACGACCACAGGCCTACCCAGCCGCTGCGATAGCGTGATCATCGGCGCCGGTTTTACCGGGCTCACCGCCGCGCTGCATCTGGCGCGCGCCGGGCGCAGCGTCGTGGTGCTGGAAGCCGGCAGGCTCGGCGCGGGCGCGAGCGGCACCAATGCCGGCTTCGTCGTGCCGAATTTCGCCAAGGCCGACCCTGCCGCCGTGCGCGCCCGGCTTGGCAATGACAAAGCGGATGCCCTGCTGTCGCTGGTCGGCGCGGGCGGCGATGCCGTGTTCGCCACCATTGCTGAAGAAGGCATCGACTGCGACGGCGCGCAGACAGGCTGGCTGCAACCGGCCTATGGTGATGCCATGGCCCGCCTTCTTCAGGCCCGCGCTCAGGCCTGGCAGGCCTTGGGGCGGCCGGTGGAGGCGCTCTCGGCCGCCGAGGTCGCCGCTGAAACCGGTATGAGCCTTTACAGCGGCGGGCTGATCGACCGTTCGGGCGGAACGATCCATCCCTTGAACTATCTGTTCGGCCTGGCAGCCGCGCTGACCCGGCATGGCGGCCAGCTGTGCGAGCATACCAGCGTCACCGCCGTCGACCGCGCCGGCACAGGCTGGCGGGTGACGGCGGGCACCAGTCAGATCACCGCCGACAGCGTGATCCTCGCCACCAATGCCTTCAACCAGGGCATTGCCGGGCGCATGGGCCGCACCGGCGTACCGCTGCGCGTCTATCAGGTCGCCACGCGCCCGGTCGATGCGACGGTGGTGGCGCGCATCGCGCCGCACCGCCTGCCCGTCGGCGACACCCGGCAGAACCTCTTCACCTACCGGCTCGACCGGGAGAACCGGCTGATCAGCGGTGGCATGGCCGTCAATCCGGTCGGCGCGCTGAGCCGTGTCGGCCGCCATGTCGCTAGCCGTCTGGCGGCAGAGCTTGGCCTGCCGGCCACGCCGGGTCTGGCCGCCGCCTGGACCGGCACGGCCATCATGACGCCGGACTTCCTGCCCCGGCTCTATCGCTTCGGCGAGGGCTTTTTCGGCGGCATCGGCTGCAACGGGCGTGGCATCGCCATGACCGCCCAGCTGGGCCGCGTGCTCGCTGGCTGCGCGCTCGGCGCGCCTCTGGAAAGTCAGCCCATTCCGCTGCGGCAAGCCAGCGCCCTGCCCTTTCACCGCCTCACGCCGCTTGTTGCCTCCGCCGCGCTGATCCAGGCGCGGCTGAAGGATCGCCTGACCCGCATCGCATGACCCGCCAAGGCTGAGCCCACACGCTCGGCCGGGGCCTCTCTTCGAAAGACCAGTCCCATGACCTATCTCGCCAAACGCATCACCTCCGGCTCGAAGAAATCCTATGGCATGTTCGCCAAGGCCCTGACGGTGGATGGCCCCGGCCGCGACCTCATCCACATGGAGCTCGGCAGCCCCCATGCCGACACGCCGCTGGCCGTCAAACAGGCAACCGTGGATGCGCTGATGGCCGGCCAGGTGCATTATTCGCATTTCCAGGGCATTCCGGCGCTGCGGGAAGCCTTGGCCAAGCGGCTTCAGGAGAAAAACAGGCTCGACGTGACCGCGAACGAGATCGTCGTCACCAATGGCCTGACCCATGCCTCCTATGCCGCCATCATGACCGTGATCGATCCGGGCGACGAGGTGATCCTGCTCGAACCCTATTACCCCCAGCATCTGGGCAAGATCGAGCTTGCCGGTGGCGTGCCGGTCTTCGCGCCGCTCGACGCGATAAACGGTTTCTCGATCAACCCCGATCTGATCGAGGCGAAGATCACGCCGCGCACCAAGGCGATCGCGCTGGTCAACCCGTGCAACCCGACGGGCCGTGTCTATGGCCGGGCCGAGCTGGAGGGGCTGGCGGCCCTCGCCATCCGCCACGATCTTGTCGTGCTCTCCGACGAGGTCTACGAGGACATCCTGTTCGACAAGGCCGAACATATCTCGATCGCCTCGCTGCCGGGCATGGGCGAGCGCACGATCTCCATGTTCGCCTTCACCAAGAGCTTCGCCATGGATGGGTGGCGCATCGGCTATCTCGCCGCACCGGCTGCGATGATCCCAGGCATTCTCAAGATCACGACAAGCGACGTGACGCATGTCAACACCTTCATCCAGGCAGGCGCGCTGGCCGCTGTCACCGGGCCGGCGGAGGTGCTGGCGGATCTGGTGGCCGAGGACAAGGCCAAGCGCGATCTCGTCGTCACCCGGCTCAACCAGATGGCCGGCGTCACCTGTGCCTGGCCGGAAGGCACGATTTATGCGTTTCCCGATATCACCGGGACCGGCATTCCGGCGCAAACGCTGGCGGAGATGATCCTCGACAAGGCCGAGGTGGTAGTCGAGGCCGGCAGCTTCTATGGCCAGGCCGGCGAAGGGCACCTGCGCGTTTGTTTCGGATCACAGTCGATCGAGCGCATTTCCGAGGCGATGGACCGGCTGCAGCGGTTCTTCGGCAGTCTTTAGGGCTCGCACACGTCGCTGCTGTGCGCCCTTTTGCTCAGGCGGGGCACAGGCCGCGCAGCAGCGCCTGCGTGGCCTCGATATCAGCCACCATGGCGGCCCGCGCGGCCGGCCCGTCGCGGCGGGAGAGCGCATCGACGAGCGCAAAATGCTGCGTGGAATAATCCGGCAGCGACCCCTCGGCCATTTGCGCGCGCACGAGATCGGACAGAAGCCGCATATAGGGGCCAAAGCGCAGCCAGAGCATTTCGATCAGCGGTGGCAGCACGTCGGAGCCAGCTTTTTCATAGATGGCGAAGTGAAAGGCCTGGTTGTGGCGCAGCATGGCATAGACCTCGCCATTGCGCCCCAGTCGCTCATGCTCGCGAGCAATGTCGCGGCAGGCCTCGATCTCCTCGCCACTCATGCGCGCCGCTGCGCATTCGGCTGCCAGGCCTTCCAAGGCCTTTCGAGTCTGGCAGAGATCGTCCAAGCGCTGGCGCGATATCGCCGGCACGCGGGCCGATCCGCCGCGCGCCACCTCCAGCCCCGTTTCCGCCGCCAGCCGCCGCAGCGCCTCGCGCACAGGCATCAGGCTGGTGCCGAACGTATCGGCCAGCGATTGCAGGGTGATGAGCTTTCCGGGCTCGAACTCGCCCCACATCAACGCCTGGCGCACCTGTTTGTAGACGCCGTCCTGCACAGCGGCGCGAGGGGACGATCGGGGCGAGCCAACAGGCTTCATGGAGCCTCCTTCTGCAAAGGCATCATAAAACAAGCACGATAAAATAAGACGTCCAGCGAAAGGTGCACCCGGGCGACAAAGCTAAATATCCGGCACCGGAGGCCGCCGTCGAGTGCCCGGCCGAGGCAAGCGTGCCGACCATCGGCTGAAACATGGTTCTTCATGGCGCGGGTCGCTTAGGCTGGCAAGGCCAGTGCTCCGCCATGCACAGATCCCTGCACCAAGCTCGCGCTGGCGATGCCTTTGCTCGGCGCGTTTTGGACCTCGCCCGCCGGCACGGCAGCCCTAGTTGATGCTCAACAAGCCGCCGCGAAAGCATGCCGAAGAGGCCTATGCCGCCGCGCCGGGATCAGGAGGGGACCATCATGCGACATCATTTCCTGCTTTTGCCAGGTCTTCTGCTTCTGGCCGCCGCCGCACTTCCCGAAAACGTGCCCCTGCCGGCTGAAAAGCCTTCGGCACCGCAGGCACAGCCCGCATCGCCGCCGGGCGACAAGGCTGCACCGGCCCCGGCCGACGTGCCCAAGCCGAAGGATAAACCGCCTGCTCCCCAGGGCGCTGCGCCGGATGCGCCGACGCCGCTGCCCGCCGAGCCCGAAGATCCCGCAAAGAAGACGCCGCCAGATGCTTCAAAGGAGCAAGCACCAACCTCTCCTGAGAAGACAAAGGTTCAGGATGATGCTACGCCCGACGCAAGCGCTCCGCCCCAAAAAGAGGGCAAGGCGCCTGAGCCCGCGCAGCCGGTTCTGACGGTTGCGCCGGAGGATCCCGCCTCCTATGCCCAGTGCCTCACCGATCTCAAGGCGATCGGCGCGCAGTTCGAGGAACGGCCGCGCATCGACGATGGCAAGGGATGCGGCATCGACCGGCCGATTTCGGTGACCGCCATCCTCCCAGGGGTGGAGGTGGCGCCGGCGGCCACCCTGCGCTGCGAGGCGGCACTCGAGCTGGCCCGCTGGGTGAAGGAGTCGGTTCAGCCCGCCGCCAAGGTGGCCATGTCGGAAGATGGAGCGCTGACGCGGCTCAATCAGGCGTCGAGCTATGTCTGCCGCCTGCGCAACAATGCCGCCACCGGCAAGATCTCCGAACATGCGCGGGGCAATGCCATCGATATCGCCTCCTTCAGCTTCCGCAACGGCCAGACCATTGCCATCCAGCCGCGCGACGAGGACGGCACCCTGACCGGCGCCTTCCAGCGCGCGGTCACGGCCACCGGATGCCTCTATTTCGAAACGGTGCTCGACCCCGGTAGCGACGAGGCCCATGAAGACCACCTGCATCTCGACGTTCTCCAGCGCAAGGCGGACTATCGCTACTGCAGGTAGCCCGAACAAGAGCGCACGCGCCCGATTTGGCCGAGCTTCTTTCAGAACGCCCGCGATAAACCTCTAACCGGCTTCACCGTGCTTTAAACATCTTCCGTCAAGCTTCGCGCACAAAGTAGCCCGCCCACGGGATGGCGGTTGGGGGATAAGCATGATCGACCGTCTGATGTCGCGGATCAGGATCCAGACCAAGGTTCTCGTTCTGGTGGCGCCCTTCGTCCTGAGTATCGCCGCCGTCGGCCTGACCGGGCTTTACATTTCCGGCCAGCTTCAGGGCCGGATGGAGATTTCAAACGGCATCATGCAGGCGCTCACCGGCTTCAAGCAGGTCTATTCCGGCATGTCCCGCTTCCTGATGCAGCCCGCGCCGGAAACGCACGAGGCCGCGCGCGCCGCGCTCTCGGCGCAGATTGCCGACCTCAAGCATATGGCCGATGCCATGCGGGCCCAGACGGATGTCGCAGCCCTAGATGATGTCGCAGCGCAGTCGGATACGCTTTTTACCAATATCGACCAGCTTTGGAGCCTGCATCAGGCGCGAGAGGCGGCCGGGGCCGACGTCAACACCAAGCTCGATGCGCTGATCGCATTGCAGGCCGCCGTCGGCAAGCAGGCGTTCGTTTTGCTGGGCGCGGCCAAGCAGGTGGAAAAGAAGGCAAAGAGCGGCCTGAAGCTGGCCCTGACCATTGCCGCCCTGGCTGACAAGAGCGAGACTTTCGCGCAGGCCGTTACCCTGGTTCAGGGCCCGGATGCCCAGGTCAAGGCGATCGATGCCGGCCTGCCGGCCGCGCAGGAGGCCCTGACCGCGGCTAAGGACAGCCTTTCACCCGACCAGCCGGCGCCTGTGCAAAGGCTGGAGGCAGCGCTCGCCACCCTTGCGCGCGGCGCCGACGCCTATAAGGCAGATCCTTCGACCCCGCACGACCTGAGCGATGGCGCCGCCGAAGCGCGCTCCGCGGCGCGTGCCGTCAAGGAACTGGCCGACCAGACGCTGATGAAGGCCGTCGGCGACCTGGCCGCCGCCGAGGCGCAGATCGCCAAGGCCGACAATGTCGGCAACAAGCTGCGCGGCATCGTCGGCAACGCCAACCAGATCCGCGTGCTCTTCGCCGAACTGGGCGCAAAGCCCGACGAGGCGAATGCCAAGCTGATCGACCAGGCGCTCTACAGCTACGGTCAGGCGCTCTCCGGCCTGGCCACGGCCCTGCCGGATGACAAGACACTTTCGACCATGCCCGCCCAGGCCAAGGACGCGCTGGGTGCGCTTTCGACCAATGCCCGCACGATCGTCGATCTCGTTGCCAAGCGACAGGCGGAATTTACTGTCGCCGCCGCCAAGATCGACCAGCTCTGGGGCCTGCTGTCGCAATTCGCCGAAAGCCAGAAGCAGAGCGCGGGCGCCGAGCGCGACCAGGCCAATTCCATCTCGGTCGGCGCGATGATCGCCGGCATGCTGATCGCCATGCTGGCCGGCGGCATTCTGGTGATGACGCTCAAAGGGCCGATCGGCCAGATCACCGCCACCATGCGCCGCCTGGCCGATGGCGCGCTGGAGACGGATGTCACAGGCGAAAGCCGCGCCGATGAGATCGGCGACATGGCCCGCGCGCTTTCCATCTTCAAGCAGAGCGCCATCGCCAAGCTGTCGATCGAAGAGGAAGCCGAGCGCAGCCGCCGGCAGGGCGACGCCGAGCGCCAGCGCAACGAGGCCGAACGGCAGGAAGCCGCGCGCCAGAGCCAGTTCGTCGTCGAGACACTGGCCGACGCGCTGTCGCGCCTGTCGCGTGGCGATATCAGCTTCAGCATCGACACACCCTTTGCGCCGCATCTGGACCGGCTGCGCCATGATTTCAACGCCTCCGTGGCCGGCCTGCGCGAAACGCTTGCCGAGGTGATGGGGCTGACCGGCGCGATCCAGGACAATGGCCAGCAGATGGCGGGCTCGGTGGACGATCTCGCCCGGCGCACCGAACAGCAGGCCGCAGCGCTGGAGGAAGCCTCGGCCACGCTGTCGGAAACCTCCGCCTTGATCGGCACCGCCGCCATGCGCGCCAATGATGTCCGCAGCATCGTGCAGCAGGCGCGCAGCAAGGCCGGCAGCTCTGCCACCACCGTGCGCAAGGCGGTGGATGCCATGCAGCGCATCCAAGATGCCTCGCAGAAGATTGGCCAGATCATCAGCGTCATCGACCAGATCGCCTTCCAGACCAATCTGCTCGCACTCAATGCTGGCGTCGAGGCCGCGCGCGCGGGCGAAGCCGGCAAGGGCTTTGCTGTCGTCGCTCAGGAGGTACGCGATCTCGCCCAGCGCTCTGCCCAGGCCGCCAAGGAAATCGGCGAATTGATCCGCCGCTCCACCGAAGAGGTGGCCGCCGGGTCGCATTTCGTCGAGGATACCGGCCTTGCCGTGACCGAGATTGCCGATCAGATCATCGAGATCGCCGGCCAGGTCGACCAGATGGCGTCCGCCAGCCAAGACCAGTCCGCTTCTCTCGGCTCCATCAACGGCTCGGTCAATGCGCTCGACAAGATGACCCAGCAGAACGCCGCCATGGCCGAAGAGGCAAGCGCGGCAACGCAGCAGCTTGCTCAGGATATCGTCACGCTCAACAGTCTTCTGTCCCGCTTCCGGCTGGAGAACGGCGCGCAAGGCGCGCGATGGGCGGCGTGAAGCGCGCAGCCCTTCTTTAGGCGAAGCCGACAGGAAGGCGACAGCATCCGCAGGTGACAGACAGGTTGATTAAAAATAGCTTTATGCAATCATGACGTATAGAGGAACTAGGAGGAGCCTTATGACGTCTGATTTGAGCCGCCGGCAATTTTTTGCCGTCGCAACCGCATCCGGCCTTGCTCTCTGCCAGAGCAGCACACCGGTGCGCGCTTGGCAAATGAGCCCAAGCCTCGATGATCGGCTGGTGCCTGCCGCGGCGCGATGGCTGATGACGAATTTTGGTCCGTCGATCATAGAAAGGACCCGCAATTCGCACTATTCTCCGGCGTTGGTCTGTGCGATCGCTTGTCAGGAAAGCGGATATGCATGGTATACCAAGAGCTTGAGAAAGCGATACACGCCGTCTGATATCCTGCGTCTGATGGTTTTGGACAACAACACACCGCGTCGAGCGTTCCCTCGCGACACGCGCGCTTTCATTGAGGATAGTAGGGTTGGTCATCTCGCCCAAGCTTTAATCGAGGCGAGCGACGCATCGAGAACCGCGCGCGGGCTGAAGCCAACCGGGCAGCTATATTACGGCTACGGCATTTTCCAGTACGATCTCCAGCACATTCGCAATGACGAACAATTTTGGCGTGCGACGCCAGACGACAGGACGGCCGATCCATCTCGGACCGGCCTCTGGGGCGACCTCAACGCCTGCCTTGATCGCCTATTTCAAGAACTTGACTCGAAGAGACAAAAGTATCCTAGCGACCTTAGGCAGACAATTCGAGCCTACAACGGATCCGGCAAGAATGCTGAGGCTTATGCCGATATCGTCATGCGTTTCAGCCGGATAATTTCAGAAAGCGGCGCGGCTTAAAGCTTCGGCTGTGTCAACCCGGTGAAGCGCAAGGCGCGGCCGTCGGTTTCGACCACACGGTCCATCTCCTGCTCCAGCGCATCGCGATCATCGACCCCGCGCAACAGGCGGCCATGCAGCGCATCGAAGCGGCCGGCCGCGATATCGGCGATCAGCGCGGCGGCGCGCGCGGGCGGTATGTTCACGCCCTCGGCGAAGAGATCCTGAATGCCGGGCAGGAAGGTCTTGCCGGCTTCTGAATTCAGCTGCAACTCGGTCATCTGCGTGCGCACGAGGCCGGGATCGACTGCGAAGGCATAGACGCCAACATCGCGGGTCGTGTCATCGAGGCATTCGGTCAGCCGCATGATGGCCGCCTTGCTCGCCGCATAGCCGGAGCCATGGGGAAAGCTGTTGCCCGTGCCGCCGCCGACGAGATTGACGATCCGGCCGCGCGCGCGCTCCCGCATGGCAGGCGCCACCACGCGGCAGGTATTGAAGGTTCCCCGCAGGTTGATCTCGACATCGCCCCACCAGGTCTCCGGGTCGCAGTCCCAGATCGGGCCGAAGGCCCTGAAGGCGCCGTGATTGTTGACGAGCAGGTCGATCGGGCCCAGGCCCTCCACCACGCGCGCAAGGCCTTTCTCGACACTCGCACCATCCGCCACATCCAGCGCCAGCGCGAGGGCAATTCCGCCTTCGGCTTCGATCATCCGCGCGGTTTCGTCGATTTCGCTTTGCGTGCGCGACATCAGCGCCACCTGTGCACCAGCCCGCGCCTGATGCAACGCGATTTCCCGTCCAATGCCCCGGCCCGCGCCGGTGACGACGGACACGGTGTCGTTCAAGGGTTTCATGTTTTTTCCTCCATCCAAGCTACGGCCTTGCAGCCTATCTATGGGAGCGCGCAGCATTCGCCAGGAACAAAGATGGCGGTGCGCGAGAGATCGCCTGGATATAAGAATGCGCGCATCCACGATAACCGAGGAAGACGCGGACGAATTGTCTCGTTAGGATGATCATCTTCACCTTCAGCCTGAGCGTGTTGGGCACGATCACGCCCTTTCATCCCTAGATGCTCTTGCTCTCCGCAACGGCAGATCATGGTTGCCGCTGGGCGCGGCATCCGCATGGCGGCGAAGCAGCAGACCGTGACCGTAGCGCGGACTATGATGGAGGTGTCTCGCTCTCAGCCTTCGCACACACATGCCGTGAAACCGGATGCGCCGTCTCCGCGTATAGCGTTGCATGAGGCGGACGATCCCCGTCCGCCCCAAGCGCTAGGCGATCGATCAGGCGCTGCTCACGAAGACTTGGCTTTTCGTGCGGGCGCCGCGGGCCTATCGGTTTTCGCAGATCCGGTGCCAGCGTCTGCCGCAAAGACGCGTCATCCGGAGCCTTTCAGAAAGGACGCCTGACCATGCCGGCTTTTCGCCCCCCGATCATTCCCGCCAGCGAGATCACGCCGAAGACGGCCTATCTTTCGCGTCGCGGCCTGATGGCTGCCGGCGCCGCCGGTACGCTTGCGGCGTTTTTGCGCCCGCCCGCCGCACGGGCAGAGACACTCACCACTGTGCCCAGCGCCTATAAGGTCGAGGACAAGGTCACGCCCCGGAAAGACGTGACCACCTACAATAACTTCTACGAATTCGGGCTCGACAAGGCGGATCCAGCCGCCCTGTCGGGTGATTTTAAGCCACGCCCCTGGACGGTGGCGGTGGATGGTATGGTGGCCAAGCCACAGACCTTTGATATCGACGCACTCATCAAGGCCTTCCCGGTCGAGGAGCGGATCTATCGCATGCGCTGCGTCGAGGCATGGTCGATGGTGATCCCGTGGGACGGCTTCCCGCTGGCCGCCCTTCTCGACAAGGTCGAGCCCTTGGGCTCGGCCAAGTTCGTCGCTTTTGAGACCATTGTCCGCCCGGCGGAAATGCCGGGGCAGAACAGCCTGTTCCAGTCGCTTCCCTGGCCTTATGTCGAGGGTCTGAGACTCGACGAGGCGCGCCATCCGCTGACACTACTGGCCGTCGGTCTGTACGGCGAGACGCTGCCGAACCAGAATGGCGCCCCGATCCGGCTGGTGGTGCCGTGGAAATACGGCTTCAAGGGCATCAAATCGATCGTGCGCATCACGCTTACCGACAAGCAGCCCATGAACACCTGGCAGGCCGCCAATCCGCAGGAATACGGCTTCTATGCCAATGTGAATCCGGCGGTCGACCATCCGCGCTGGAGCCAGGCGACCGAGCGCAAGATCGGCGAAGGCGGCTTCTTCGGCGCCAGCCGCCATCCCACCCTGCCCTTCAACGGCTATGCCGACCAGGTGGCAAGCCTCTACAGCGGCATGGATCTCAAGGCGAATTTCTGATGGCGGCAGCATCGCAAAGCCTGTTCAAACGCTGGCAGCCGGGCCTGATCTGGGCGCTCTATGGGCTTGGTCTTCTGCCAGCTGTCTGGGCCTTCTACCAGGGCGCGACCGGCGGGCTCGGCGCAGATCCGGTGAAAAGCTTCGAGAAGACGCTTGGCCTCTGGGCGCTGCGCCTTCTCATTCTAACGCTGGCGGTGACGCCTCTGCGCGAGCTTTTCCGCATCAACCTGATCGCCTATCGCCGGGCGCTGGGCCTACTCTGTTTCTACTATGTTGCCTTTCACCTGACCGTCTATATGGTGCTCGACCAAGCGCTGGATCTCGCCGTGGTGCTGCAGGACGTGCTGAAGCGGCCCTTCATCATGTTCGGCATGGCCGCTTTCGTCATGCTTGTGCCGCTGGCAGTAACGTCGAACCGTCTGTCGATCCGAAAGCTCGGGCGCAATTGGACCCTCCTGCATCGACTCATCTACCTGGCGGCGGCGAGCGCGCTCCTGCACTATGCCCTGTCCACCAAGGTGCTTTCGCCCGAACAGGCGATCTATATCGGGCTGATCCTGATCCTGCTGCTCTACCGCGCCGCGCGGCCGCTCATTCCCCGCAAACGCAACGCGAAACCCGCACCGGGCTCGCAGACCGCACGCGTGGTCAAGCAGGCTTGATCCGCGCCGAAGGAGAGATGGCCAAGAGCCGAACGGGAACGCGCTGAAAATGGAAAAGCCTGCCGCGGGAGGAGGTGCGGCAGGCTTTCCGAAAGGTGAACGGTCAGCGGGAGGAGGATGCTGCCGTTCTGGGGCCGACGAACCAATGGGAGGAGGAGATGGTCGTCGACATCTCGAAGCGTCACGGGAGGAGGAGGTGTAACGCTTCGATGGATGTGGTTATAATCGGTTTAAGAAGTGCGAGATAGACAGTTTGCTGCAGTGCAGCCATGCGCTGGGCGCGGGGCTCAAGATATTGCATGCCTAAACCTGCGGAAACCTGCTCAAGTGTTCATGGATGGTTTTCCATCCTCCGTCCTCGACCCTAAGCACCGTCGTTCCGCGACCGCCGCCTTCCAGGCGCCGGCCATCACGGCTGGCGGACCATCTGAAATGATAGGCGCAGCTCGCGGCGATATCGCTGAGCGCAATCCATTCGATATTTTCGAGCCAGTAAACCTCGTCTGGGAAGGCCATCCACGTGCGCTCGAAAGCGGCGCGAATTTCGGCAAGACCGCGATGGGTGCCGTCATTGAACCAGAAGATCGCCTGCTCCGAGATCAAGGGAGCGATGACCTCGAAGCGGCGCTGCGCCAGCAGGGATTCGTAATGCTTGAGATGCTCTTGGGGGCTCATGTCTTCACTCCCGCATGTCAGACGCACAGGTTTTCCGCCACCTCGAAGCGCCGCGTCAGATAGGCCTTTCCTTGCGAAACAGCATCCGTGAGATCCTCGCTCCGCGCAAGGCCGGCCGCAATCGCGCTTGCCAGCATGCAGCCGGTGCCGCGCAGGCTGACGGGCAGGCGGGCGCTGGCAAAGCGCTGTGCCGGCTGGCCAGTGCGCAACAGGCAGTCAATCGCCTCATCGCCTTCGTCATGCCCGCCTTTGACCAGCAGCGCTGCTGCGCCATGGGCAAGGAGCCTCGCGGCGGGCGAGGCGATGGCGGCGCTTACGCCCTGCAGGCCGGCGGCATTTTCGCGCGCGGCGGGAGCGCCCTTCGGTGCGGATCGGGAGGCATCCGGCGCGGCGGCAAGCCCCGCAGCCAGGAGCCCAAGCTCCGGCAGGTTGGGGGTGACCAAGGTCGCGCGCGGCAGCAGGCGTTGCAGCAAGGTGGCCAAGCCATCCTCGCTGAGCAGCAGCCTGCCGGAGGAACTGGCAATCACGGGATCGAGCACCACGGGCACATCGGGCCAGGCATCGAGCGCATCGGCGACGGCGGCCACGGTCCCTGATGTGGCGAGCATGCCGATCTTGACGGCATGCACGGCGTCAGCGGCAAAGGCCGTGCGCATCTGCTCGGCCACCAGAGCGGGCGCGACGGCGCTGATCTCCGTGACCTCTCGATGGGTCTGCGCGGTCACCGCCGTCACCGCCAGGCAGGCGCGGACGCCGAAGGCGGAAAGCGTTTCGAGATCGCGCGCCACGCCTGCGCCGCCCGAAGAATCGGCGCCGGCGATGACCAACACGCGTGGGGCCGGCCGGCCTTGTCCACCGTAAGCCCGCGTGATCGTGTCTTCAGAGGACGTCGCTCTGCGCGCCATTCCGGCCTTGCCCTCTTCCCGCGTCTTGCCCGGCTCGCTCATGATGACCCATCGGTTGGTTTCACGTCAGGCGCCGCGCCCGCGCTGGCCGGCCGTCGCGGCGATCCATTGCCGCGTCCGGCCTTCCGGATCGGCATTACGGGTGATGTCGGTGACGACGGCGGCGCTGTCGGCGCCTTGCGCGAAGACGCCGGGCAGCCGCTCGACCGTGAGACCGCCGATCGCCACCAGCGGCACGTCACCTGCCGCCGCCTTCCACTCGGAAATACGGTCCAGGCCCTGCGGCGCCCAGCGCATGGCCTTCAGAATGGTCGGATAGACGGGGCCGAGCGCGACATAATCGGGCTCGGCAGCGAGCGCCGTGGATAGCTCGGCGGGATCATGGGTGGAGAGGCCGAGCTTCAGCCCGGCCGCGCGGATGGCGGAAAGATCGGCCTCGGCCAGATCCTCCTGCCCGAGATGCAGCCAATCGCAGCCCTCTTCGATGGCCAGCCGCCAATAGTCGTTGATGACGAGCGTGGCGCCATGGGCGGCGCAGGTCGCCTTGGCGCGGCGGATCTCGGCGGCGATCTCGCTGTCTGAACGATCCTTGATGCGCAGTTGCACCAGCTTGACCCCGAGCGGGATCAGCCGGTCGATCCAGTCGGCGCTGTCGACGATGAGGTAGAAGGGGTCGAGCCTCATGCTATGCCCTTCCCGAGGCTGCGGCCGGAGCCATGTCGAAGACGGCCTTGCCGATGACGGGCGTCGAGGGCACGGCCATGTCGCGCGGCTCCAGCGGATCGGCGAGATAGGCCGTGCGGCCGGCGGCAATCGCCTGGCCGAAGGCTTGCGCCATCGCAGCGGGATCGCCGGCGCCTGAAACCGCGGTGTTGAGCAGCACCGCATCGAAGCCGAGTTCCATCACGGCGGTGGCATGCGAGGGCCGGCCGATGCCGGCATCGACGATCAACGGCACGTCCGAAAAGGCGGCGCGATAGGCCTTGAGCGCGGCGGGATTGACCGGCCCCATGGCCGAGCCGATCGGCGCGCACCAGGGCATCAGCACCTTGCAGCCGGCCTCCAGCAGCTTTTCGCCGACCACGAGATCCTCCGTCGTATAGGGGAAGACCTTGAAGCCCTCGGCGGTGAGGATACGGGCGGCCTCGACCAGCGCGAAGACATCCGGCTGCAGCGTGTCGTGATGGCCGATCACCTCCAGCTTCACCCAGTCGGTGGCGAAAACCTCGCGCGCCATCTTCGCCGTCAGCACCGCCTCCTGCACCGAATGGCAGCCGGCAGTGTTCGGCAGCACACGCACGCCAAGCGCCTTGATCATCTCGAAAAACGCCCCGCCCCGGCTCTTGTCGCCCTTGGCGCCGGCCAGCTCTCGGCGCAGCGACACGGTTAGGATGCCGGCGCCGGAGCGCCTGACCGCCTCTTCGAGGATGGCCGGCGAGGGATAGCGGGCCGTGCCGAGCAGCAGGCGGGATGAGAGCGTCGTATCGTATAGCGTGAACATCCTCGTCAGCCTCCCTGCATGGGCGAGAGGATCTCGATCCGGTCGCCGTCGTTGAGCGTGAAGACGGGACGCTCCTCGCGATGGACAAGCTCGCCATTGACGGCGGTGGCCAGCCAATCGCCCTCATAGTCGAGTTGGGCGAGCAGCTCGGTCAGCGTGGCGACATCGAGGCTTTCGGGCTCGCCATTGACGATCAGTCTCATGCGACAGCTCCTTTCGAAAGAATGGGCGACGAGGCTTCGGCCAGCCGCGCGACCAGCGCCTCGGCCATGGAGGGCGCGAGGAGAAAGCCATGGCGGTAGAAGCCATTGAGGAAGAGCATGCGACCCTCCTCATGGATGTCGGGGAGATTGTCGGGAAAGGCCGGGCGCAGGCCGGCTGCGGCCTCGGCCAGATGCGCCTCGCCAAAGGCGGGATGCAGCGCATAGGCGGCGTTCAAAAGCTCCATCACCGAGCGGGTGCTGACAAGCCCTTCGGTCTCGCTCTCGATCATGGTGGCCCCGACCATGAAGCGCCCCTCGCCGCGCGGCACGACATAGAGCGGATGGCGTGGATGCAGGAGGCGCACGGGGCGCGACAACGTCACCTCATCGGTTTCCAGATGCAGCATCTCGCCGCGCACGGCCCTGAGCCGGGCAAGATCGCCGCGCCTGGCCGCGCCGGTGCAGTCCACCACCCGGTCGAAACCATCTTCCATGGCGGCAGCACCTAAACGGACCGAGACGCCCTCCGCACCCAGCCGCTCCGTCAGCGTCGTCATCACGCGGCGGGGATCGAGATGCGCCTCCTCGCGGAAGAACAGGGCCCTGCGGAACCGTCCGGAAAGCGCCGGCTCCAGCGCCGCGATGCCATCGGCATCCAGCCATTCATAGCCGCGCGTGCGCCGGGCGAAGCGGTCGAGCTCGCTCATGTCGCGCTCCGGCGCCACGACGAGCGTCCCCGCCCGCGTCACCGCGCCGGGCACGGCCGCCTCCCACCAGTCGGCCGCCCGCAGCCCTTCGGTCAGCACCCGTTCCTCAGCGCTTTCGCGCTCGCAAAAAGGCGCGAGCATGCCGCCGGCAAGCCAGGAAGCGCCGGCGCCGAGGCCGGGCGCCTTCTCGCAGAGCGTGACCCGATGGCCGGCACGGTGAAGCGCGAAGGCGGCGGCGAGTCCGCCGACGCCCGCGCCCTTGACCAGGATGCGCATCAGTCCTCGACCTTCATATAAAGGTCGCCGCCCTCGCGATATTTCGCCGCCATGGCCTCCATGCCCTCCTTCTGCGCCTCGGCGCGGATGTCGTGGGAGATGCGCATGGAGCAGAATTTCGGTCCGCACATCGAGCAGAAATGCGCGACCTTGTGCGCCTCCTTGGGCAGGGTCTCGTCATGGAAGGACCGTGCCGTTTCCGGATCGAGCGACAGGTTGAACTGATCCTCCCAGCGGAACTCGAAGCGGGCGCGCGACAGGGCGTCATCGCGCAGTTGCGCGGCCGGGTGGCCCTTGGCGAGATCGGCGGCATGGGCCGCGATCTTATAGGTGATGACGCCGGTCTTCACGTCGTCGCGATCCGGCAGGCCCAGATGCTCCTTCGGCGTGACATAGCAGAGCATGGCCGTACCGAACCAGCCGATCATCGCCGCCCCGATGCCGGAGGTGATGTGGTCATAGCCCGGCGCGATATCGGTGGTCAGCGGCCCCAGCGTATAGAAGGGCGCCTCGCCGCAGGTCTTCAGCTGCTTGTCCATGTTCTCCTTGATTTTGTGCATGGGAACATGGCCGGGGCCTTCGATCATCACCTGGCAGTCTTTCGCCCAGGCAATCTGCGTCAGCTCGCCCAGCGTTTCCAGCTCGGCGAATTGCGCACGGTCATTGGCGTCCGCGATCGAGCCGGGGCGCAGGCCATCGCCCAGCGAGAAGGAGACGTCATAGGCGCGGCAGATGTCGCAGATCTCCTCGAAATGCTCGTAAAGGAAGCTCTCCTTGTGGTGATGAAGACACCACTTGGCCATGATCGAGCCGCCGCGCGAGACAATGCCGGTGACGCGGCTGACGGTGAGCGGAATATAGGCGAGCCGCACGCCGGCATGGATGGTGAAATAGTCGACGCCCTGTTCGGCCTGCTCGATCAGCGTGTCGCGGAACACCTCCCAGGTCAGATCCTCGGCAATGCCATTGACCTTTTCCAGCGCCTGATAGAGCGGCACGGTGCCGATCGGAACAGGCGAATTGCGCAGGATCCAGTCGCGGATATTGTGGATGTTGCGGCCAGTGGACAGATCCATCACCGTATCCGCACCCCAGCGGATCGCCCAGACCATCTTCTCGACTTCCTCGGCCATGGAGGAGGTGACGGCGGAATTGCCGATATTGGCGTTGATCTTCACCAGGAAATTGCGGCCGATGATCATCGGCTCGGATTCGGGATGGTTGATATTGGCGGGGATGATGGCGCGGCCGGCGGCGACTTCCCGGCGCACGAAATCAGGCGTCACATAATCCGGGATGTGCGCGCCGAAGCTCTCCCCGTCGCGCTCCAGCGCCTCTTTCGCCGCCTTGCGGCCGAGGTTTTCGCGGATGGCGATATATTCCATCTCAGGCGTGATGATGCCGGCGCGGGCATAAGCCAGCTGGGTGACGGCCTTGCCGTCCCGGGCGCGCAGCGGCTGATGGCGCACGGGAAATTCCGGCGTCAGCTTGTCGCCGCTGACGAAGCCATTGTCCTCCGGCTTGACCCGCCGGCCGTCATAAGCCTCGACATCGCCGCGCGCGAGGATCCAGTCCCGGCGCAGCCGGGCCAGACCCTGGTCGATGGCGATGGTGGCAGCCGGATCGGTATAGGGGCCGGAGGCGTCATAGACATTGACCGGCGGCTCGCCGGAGGTCGGATGCAGCGCGATCTGGCGCAGCGGCACGCGGATCTCGGGGTGGATCTCGCCGGGAACGAAGATCTTGGTGGAGGCGGGCAGCGGCCCGGTGGTGACCTCGGGGCGGGGAAATTGCGGGGCGATATTCATCGTGGAGCTCCAAGTTTTTAAGGTTGGAGACCCAGTCACGTCAGCCGGAATGATGGAAAAACGCGGGAGATTCGTCTGATCGCACCCCGAAAAGAGGGCACGCCCGCCGCGCTCGCACCGTCCCTACGCCAGTATGAACTGGATCAGGTTCAACGGGTCACCGCGCTGCTTGCCCTCATCAGGCAAAGCCCAGCGGAATCTCAGCCCCTTGCGGGACACCCCTGGTGAATGCGTGGAGTGTAGAGCCGGCTTTGCGGCGTCGTCAAGGCCGCTTCTGCAGGCGCAGCCGGCTCAGGGTTTCAACAGCACCTTTCCAGCCTTACCGGCGGCGAGCGAAGCCGCCACCGCTTCGCCAATCTCGTTGAGCGAGAAGACCGCCTCGACCGGCAGTATGATGCGCCCTTCGCCGACCAGCCGGATCAGCTCGCCCATCAGCCGCGCCTTATCCTCGGGCGCCATGGCGGCAGAGACCTTCGAGCCCCAAAAGCCCTTGATCGTCAATTGCTTGAAGATCACGGAGCCGGAAGGGATCTGCATCGGCTCTCCGGTCATCGAACCGAAGGAGACGAGGAGGCCGTTTTCGCCAAGGAGGTCGGCAAGATCGCTGGAGGCCGCGCCACCAATCGAATCGACAGCAGCGCGTGCGCCCTGATCTCCAGTGAGTGCACGCACCCTGTCTTGCCATCCTGCAGTGGCGGTGGAAACGGCATGGTCGATGCCGAGCGCCGCCAGTTCAGCCACGCCTTCGTCGCGCCGAACCAGATTGACCGTGTGGATGCCGCGCGCGGCCGCCACCATCGCCACCACCTTGCCCACAGCACCATTGGCGGTGTTCTGCACGACCCAGTCACCCGGCTGCACCGCCAGAAATTCCAGAAGCGACAGCGCGCTGAAGGGCATGGCGATCAACTGCGCCCCGGCCTCGTCGGAAATCGCATCGGGCAACGGCACAAGAGCCTTTGCCGGCGCCACGAAGAACTCGGCCCAGCTGCCGCGCAGGCCCGCCGCCGCCACACGCCGGCCGATAAGACCCGAATCGACGCCGGGCCCCACGGCGTCCACAGTGCCCACGGCCTCGCTCCCGCCAATGGCCGGCAGCGGCGGCTTGATGCCGTAGGACCCGCGCACCGTCCAGAGATCGTGATTGTGGATCGGCGAAAGATGCATGCGCACCCGCACTTCGCCGTCAGCAGGCATCGGACGGTCGCAGTCCGCCGCCATCAAGACCTCCGCCGGATCGCCGAACCGGTCATGAACCGCACTGCGCATGGTCACGTCTCCTTCATTTTTCCGGGGCCGCCCACGCGGAGCCGCTTGATTGCAACGGCCTGCTCGGGTTGCGCGTCTGAGACTAAATGTAAGCGACGCATATAGGACAAGCCCCGCCACCAGCCAGACCACGGGTTCATAAGGCTGCGCGTCACCGGAGGCATGGTTTAGATTCAGCCTCAGGACTTGGCGTGTCAGCCCCTCCCCCCGCGCGCATTCATGCGCTATGCATAATATCTCCCGCATCTTCGGGAGAAGCATCGGCAGGGGGCATGGATGCAGGTCCGGGCGCTGATCTATTTCGACGAGGTGGTGCGGGCGCGGTCCTTGCGGGCGGCGGCCGAGCGGCTGAACGTGGCGCCAACCGCCTTGTCGCGGCAGATCGACCAGCTCGAACACTATTTCGGCACGCCGCTGCTGGAGCGTTCGGCGCGCGGCATCCGACTGACGGCAGCGGGCGAGCTTCTGGCGGAGCGGGCGGGACGGACGCTGCGCGAGCTCGACAATGTCCGCCAGCTGATCGACGATCTCGAAGGGTTGAAGCGTGGGCGGGTGGTGATCCATGCCAGCGGCGCGGTGGTGGCAAGCCTGCTCGCGCCGGCGCTCGCCGATTTCAGCAGCCGCTTTCCCGGCATCCGCTTCGAGATCGCCGCCACCAGTGCCCGCCAGTCGGTCGAGGCGCTGGTTTCAGCCGAAGCCGATATTGCCGTCACCCTGTTTTCCGAGCCGCATCCCGGCACCAAGGTGCGGCTGAAGGCCGAGATCGTTTATGAGCTGGTGGCCGCATCGGACCATCCGCTCGCTGCCTTGGCCGAGGTCAGCGTGGCCGAGCTGGCGCGCCATCCACTCGCCCTGCCCGATCGTGGCTTCGGCGCGCGCCAGGCTTTCGACGCTTTGTTTGCCGCCGCAGGACTGCCGCTCGATCCGGTCTTCGTCACCGGCTCGTTGGAAATGCTGAAAGAGCTTGTCTTGAGCGGCGTCGCGGTGACGCTGCTGCCGGCCTTCACCGTGCAGCGCGAATGCCGGCTCGGCCAGCTGGTGGCTCGCCCGCTGGTGGAAGGCCGGGCGCTGAAGACGCCGCTGACGCTTTCGGTCGCCACCGAGCGGCAATTGCCCTTCGCCGCCACCAAGCTGCTCGACCATATCGACCGCTTTCTGCGCGAGAGCTTCACGCGGGCAGGCTCCAGCGGCTGAGTGCATCGTTTTCTGCTACACGGGGAACACAAAAAGACGAATTGTGTGCGCGCAAGTTTCATGAAACTCTCCGGTCCATCCAAGGACCGGCGTTAGATCGGCCAGCCTCGAAAGAGGCGTTTTGCAAGGGGAATTTGCATGACCAAGCCTGTTTCCATCCTCCGCCGGCGGTTGCTTGCGGCTGCCTTTACCCTCTCCGCCGCGCTTGCCCTGCCGCTTGGCGCCGGAAGCGCTCTAGCCGCGCCGAAGACCAGCCTGGTGCTGGGCATGAACCCGGAGCCGCAGGGCCTCGACCCCACCATCGCCGCGCCTGTCGCCATCGGCCAGGTCACCTGGCAGAACATCTTCGAAGGCCTCGTCGCCATCGACCGCACCGGCAAGATCGTGCCGCAACTGGCCAAGAGCTGGGAAATTTCGCCTGATGGGCTGACCTATACTTTCCATCTGCGCGAGGGCGTGACGTTCCATGACGGCCAGCCCTTCAACAGCGAAGCGGCGAAATTCTCGCTCGACCGGGCGCGCGGCACGGATTCGGTCAATCCGCAGAAGCGCTTCTTCGCCGCCATCGACACGGTGGAAACACCCGACGCCAACACCCTCGTTCTGAAGCTGAAGACGCGCAACAGCAGCCTGCTTTCCTGGCTCGGCTGGCCAGCCTCCGTCATGGTCGGCCCGAAAAGCTCGGTCAATGACAAGACCACGCCGATCGGCACCGGCCCGTTCAAATTCGTCAGCTGGGCCAAGGGCGACCGTGTGGAGCTGGCCGCCAATCCGGCTTACTGGAACAAGGACGTCAAGCTCGGGCTCGATAAGGTCACCTTCCGCTTCATCGGCGATCCGCAGGCCCAGGCGGCGGCGCTGAAATCGGGCGATGTCGATGCCTTTCCCGAATTCACCGCGCCGGAGCTGATCGCAAGCTTCAAGGACGATCCGAAGATCGCGACCGTCATCGGCAATACCGAGCTGAAGGTGGTGGCCGGCATGAACAACGCCCGCAAGCCCTTCAGCGACAAGCGCGTGCGTCAGGCGCTGATGATGGCGGTGGACCGCGCGACCGTGATCGAGGGCGCCTGGTCCGGCCTCGGCCAGGCGATCGGCAGCCATTATACGCCGAACGATCGCGGCTATATCGATACAACGGGCGTTCACGCTTATGACCCGGCAAAGGCCAAGGCGCTGCTGGCGGAGGCCGGCTATCCCAACGGCTTCTCCTTCACCATCAAGACGCCGCAAATGCCCTATGCCCCGCGCTCGGCGGAGATCCTGCAGGCCATGTTCGCCGAAATCGGCGTGACCATGACCATCGAGCCCACGGAATTTCCGGCGAAATGGGTGCAGGACGTGTTCAAGTCCACGGATTACGACATGACCATCGTCGCCCATGCCGAGCCGATGGACCTCGATATCTACGCCCGCGATCCCTACTACTTCAACTACAAGAACCCGGCCTACAACGCGGTTCTCGACAAGATCGAGCAGACGACGGATGCGGCCGAGCAGGACAAGCTCTATGGCGAGGCGCAGACCATCCTCGCGGATGATGTGCCGGCGCTTTATCTCTTCGTGCTGCCGAAGCTCGGTGTCTGGAATGCCAAGCTCAAGGGCCTTTGGGAAAACGAGCCGATCCCCGCCAATGTGCTGACCGAGGTGCATTGGGAGGAGTGAGCGGGCTTGCCATGATCGCGGCTTGGGTTGGAAAGTTCGCCCGCTTGACCTGAGAGAGCATTGCCCCCTCACCCTGCCCTCTCCCCGATGGGGAGAGGAGGCCAGTGCCAGATCCCTGCGCCGTGCCTAGAGCTACTGGTTTTCCAGTCTATGACAAGGCGCGGCGCCCGCTCCAAGTCTCTTCTCCCCTCGGGGAGAAGATGCCGGCAGGCAGATGAGGGGGCCCGCGCCGCAGTCTCGGCCCGACTGGCGTAGGCTTTCTTATCGACCCCACGCCCCACCTCGCCCCTCGCAAACCATTCGGCACCGCCGCCGCAAACGGCACCATCTCGTCAAGGATGATCCATGACCGCCCTTCTCCTGCGCCGGTCGGCCAGCCTGTTTCTCACGCTTCTCGCCGTTTCCGGCCTGATCTTCCTTGTGATGCAGGTTCTGCCTGGCGATCCCGCCGCCATCATGCTCGGCACTTCGGCCAGTGCCGATACGCTGGCCGCGCTGCGTCAAGAGCTTGGATTGGATCAGCCGATGCTGGTGCGCTATCTCCAATGGATCGGCGGGCTGGCCTCGGGCGATCTCGGCACCTCCATCACCTATGGCGTGCCGGTGGCCGGGCTGATCGGCGAGCGGCTGGCCGTGACACTGCCGCTCGCCTTCATCGCCATCCTGCTTTCGGTCGCCATCGCCCTGCCGCTCGGCGTGCTCTCGGCGGCAAAGCGCAACGGGCCGGTTGATTATATAGCCGGCTTCGTTTCGCAGCTGTTCATCGCCGTGCCCGGCTTCTGGGTCGGGCTGCTGCTGGCCCTCGTCTTCGCGGTCAAGCTCGGCGTGATGCCTTCCGGCGGCTTCCCCGGCTGGCAGGCGGGCTTCGGCCCGGCGCTGCAGGCGCTGGTTCTGCCGGCCATCGCGCTGGCGCTGCAACAGGCCGGCGTGCTCACCCGCGTCACCCGCTCCGCCGTTGCCGAAGTGTTGGGCGAGGATTTCGTGCGCACCGCCCGCGCCAAGGGGCTTCCAAAGCGTGTGACCCTCTGGCGCCATGCGGTGCGCAATGCGCTGGTGCCTGTCGTCACCATTCTCGGCCTGCAATTCACCTTTCTGATCGCCGGCGCCGTGCTGATCGAAAACGTCTTCAACCTGCCGGGTCTCGGCCGCCTTGCCTATCAGGCACTGACCCAGCGCGATCTGGTGGTGATGCAGGATGTGGTGATGTTCTTCGCCGGCCTCGTCATTCTCGTCAATTTCCTGGTGGACATGTCCTATCTGATCCTTGATCCGCGCCTGCGGGAGGCCAGCCGATGAGCGCCCCTGACTTGCCGCACGCGCCCGCCGCCCGCCAGCGCCCACCTCTGCGGCCGAACCTTGTGATCGGCGGCGCCATCGTGCTGTTTCTCTTCTCGGTCGCGCTCCTCTCGCTGGTCTGGACGCCGCTGCCGCCGACCAAGATGCAGATCGTCATGAAGCTGAAGGCGCCGCTGGAAAAGGGCCTGTTCGGCACGGATCATCTCGGTCGCGATATCGCCTCGATGCTGATGGCCGGCGCCTGGAATTCGCTGTCGATCGCCGTCAGCGCCGTTCTTCTCGGCGCTGCCGCCGGCACGGCGCTGGGGGTGACGGCCGCCGCCCGGCGCGGCCTGTTCGAAGCCATCAGCATGCGCGCCAATGACGTGATCTTCGCTTTTCCGCCCGTGCTCTCGGCCATGATGCTGGGCGCGCTGCTGGGCACGGGGCGCGGCACGGCGATCATCGCCATCGCCGTCTTCATGGTGCCGGTCTTTGCCCGCATCACGGCCGGCGCGGCCGCCCAGGTCTGGGCGCGCGATTATGTTCTGGCGGCGATGAGCGCCGGCAAGGGCCGCGCCCTGATCACGGTCGAACATGTGCTGCCGAATATCGCCAACCAGATCATCGTGCAGGTGGCAATCCAGCTCGGCCTTGCCATCCTCACCGAAGCGGGCCTGAGCTTCCTCGGGCTGGGCATGGCGCCGCCGGCGCCCACCTGGGGCCGGATGCTGGCCGATAGCCAGACCTATCTGGGAACCGCCCCCTGGCTGGCGCTCATGCCGGGGCTCGCCATCGCGCTCACCGTCTTCGGCTTCAACATGCTGGGCGACGGTCTGCGCGACCTGCTCGACCCGCGCGAGAAAGGACGCTCCTGATGTCCGCGCCTCTGCTCGATATTCAAGGGCTCAACATTGCCATGCGCTTGGCCCGCGGCGGCAGGCTGCCGATCGTCAACGATCTCTCCCTGACGCTTCAGGCCGGCGATACGGTGGGCATCGTCGGAGAAAGCGGCTCCGGCAAATCGCTGCTGTCGCTGGCCGTGATGGGCCTGCTCCCGCCCGCCGCTGTCGTGTCCGGCCGCATTCTCTTTGAAGGGCGCGATCTCCTGTCGCTGGACGATGACGGCATGAGCGAGATCAGGGGCCGTCGGATCGGCATGATCTTTCAGGAGCCGATGACGGCGCTGAACCCGGCCATGACCGTGGGCGACCAGATTGCCGAAGGGCTGGTGCGCCATGAAAAGCTTTCCTGGAACGCGGCGCGGGACAGGGCCGTGGAGCTGCTCGACCGGGTCCGCATTCCCGATCCCAAGGCCCGCGCCTCGGCCTATCCGCATCAGATGTCGGGCGGCCAGCGCCAGCGCGTCGGCATCGCCATTGCGGTCGCCATGCGCCCAGCGCTGATGATCGCCGACGAGCCGACCACCGCGCTCGACGTCACCGTTCAGGCCGAGGTGCTGGAGATCCTCGACGATCTCTGCCAGCGCGAGAGCATGGCGCTGATGCTGATCAGCCATGATCTCGGCGTCATCGCCCGCATGTGCGCCCGCACGCTTGTGCTTTATGCCGGCCGGCGGATGGAGGAAGGGGCGACCCGCGCCGTGCTGACCGGGCCCCTGAACCCCTATACCAAAGGCCTGCTACGGGCCGTGCCGCGCCGGCGCGCCGATGACGGACCGCTGGAGACGATCCCCGGCTCCGTTCCGGGCTTCGCCCGCCTGCCGGCCGGCTGCGTCTTTTCCGACCGCTGTCTCGATGTCGTCGCCGCCTGCCAAGCCGGCGAGCCTGCCTGGACGAGCCCCCTGCCCGGCCGGGGCGTGCGCTGTATTCGCGCGGGCGAGGAGGTCAGCGCATGAAGACGCCGCTCATCGATATCCGCCGCCTGACGCGCGACTATGCCGGCGGCGGCCTCTTCGCCAAGCCGAGCCTGACGCGCGCGCTCGACGATCTCACCATGACGGTCGAGGCTGGCACGATCCACGGCATCGTCGGCGAATCCGGCTGCGGAAAATCGACGCTCGCCCGCATCCTCATGGCGCTGGACAAGCCGACTTCGGGCGATGTGCTGTTTGACGGCGAACCGCTGTTTCAGCTTTCGCCGAAGGATCTCATGCGCAAGCGGCGCGATTTCCAGATGGTGTTTCAGGATCCGTTCGGCTCGCTCGATCCGCGCCAGCGCGTCGCGCGCATCGTCGCCGAGCCGCTGCATGTGCTGGAGGTAAAACCCTCGCGGCAGGAAAAGCGCGACCGGGTGATGGCGCTGCTGGAGGCGGTGGGGCTGACTGCCGCCCAGGCCGATCGTTTCCCGCATGAATTTTCCGGCGGCCAGCGCCAGCGCATCGCCATTGCCCGCGCGCTGATCACCGAGCCGAAGCTGGTCGTGGCCGACGAGGCGGTCTCCGCGCTCGATCTCTCGGTGCAGGCGCAGGTCTTGAACCTGATCACCCGGCTGAAGCGCGAGCGCGGCGTCACCTTCCTGTTCATCACCCACAACCTCGCCGTGGTCGATGCAGTGGCCGATCAGGTGGGCGTGATGTATCGCGGCCGGCTGGTCGAAAGCGGCCCGGCGCGCGCGGTGTTCGAGCGGCCGCTGCATCCCTATACGCAGGTTCTGGCCGAGGCCGAGCCGTCCGTCACCAAATTCGGCCGGCCGCCGCGCGCGGAACCGAAGACCAGCCAGCCCCTGAAAGCCGAGCCCGGCCAGGGCTGCGCCTTCCTGCCGCGCTGTCGGCTGGCCAGCCCGCGCTGCGCCAGCGAGGTGCCGGCGCTGCGCAGCGTGCTGCCCGGCCGCCAGGCCGCCTGCCACCATGCCGAGACCATGCTTGCCGAAGAACCGTGAGACGACGCCTGCGGCGCCGCCTTGCCCACTTGATGATTTGATTTGACGAAACCGCCTTTGGCCTCTTGGCCCAGCGGTTTCGGACCAGCCTTGCCGGATATCTGCCCATGACCGACCTTATGACCGATCTTCTCGACCTTTCGATCCCGGACCTCGTCGCCGCCTACCGGAGCAAGCGCGTTTCCCCGCGCGAGATGTGGGACGCGGTGGAAGCGCGGATCGCCACCTTCGAGCCCGAAATTGCCGCGCTCTATGCCTATGACCCCGAGGGCGCGCGCGACATGGCAAAGGCATCTGAGGCGCGCTGGGCGCAGGGCGCGCCGCTCGGCCCGCTCGATGGCGTGCCGACAACGCTGAAGGAGCTGATCGCCACCAAGGGCACGCCGGTACCGCTGGGCACGGCGGCGGTGGAGCTGGTGCCGGCGGCGGCCGATGCGCCGATTGCCGCGCGGCTGCGTGAGGATGGCGCGGTGATCTTCGCCAAGACCACCTGCCCGGATTACGGCATGCTCTCCTCCGGCCTGTCGAGCTTCCACCCCTTGAGCCGCAATCCCTGGGACGTGACGCAGAACCCTGGCGGCTCCAGCGCGGGCGCGGCGGCTGCGGGCGCGGCCGGCTATGGCCCCTTGCATATCGGCACGGATATTGGCGGCTCCGTCCGCCTGCCCGCCGGCTGGACCGGCCTCTTCGGCTTCAAGCCCAGCCATGGCCGCATTCCCGTAGACCCCTATTATGTCGGCCGCTGCGCCGGGCCGATGACGCGCCGCGTGGAAGACGCCGCTTACGCGATGGCCACCCTCTCGCGGCCCGACTGGCGCGACGGCACCAGCCTGCCGCCCAACGATCTGGACTGGCTCGATTTCGATCTGGATGTGAAGGGCCTGCGCATCGGCGTGATGCTGGATGCCGGCTGCGGCCTTGCTTGCGAGCCGGAGATCCGCGACGCCGTGCTGTCCGCCGCCCGCCGCTTCGAGGATGCCGGCGCCATCGTCACCGAGGTCGGCCCGGTCCTGAGCCGCGCCATGCTGGATGGGCTGGACGTCTTCTGGCGGGCGAAATTCTGGGGCGATATCGAGAAGCTGCCGGCCGAACGCCGCGAAAAGATCCTGCCCTATATCTACCATTGGGCGGAGAAAGGGGCCGATGTAACCGGGGTACAGGCCGTTCAAGGCTTCGGCCAGACCATCGAGATGCGCAAGACCTGCGGCGCACTGTTCCAAACGGTCGATGTCGTGCTGTCGCCAACCAATCCGGTCGTTTCCTATCCGGCCGACTGGGCATCGCCCACCAACGACCCGGAACGCCCCTTCGAGCATATCGCCTTCACCGTGCCCTGGAACATGTCGGAGCAGCCGGCCGCCTCGATCAATTGCGGCTTCTCGGCCTCCGGCCTGCCGATCGGCCTGCAGATCGTCGGCCCCCGCTTCGACGACCTCCTGGTTCTGCGCCTGTCCAAGCTCTTCGAGGACTGGACGGGCGGGGTCAAGCAGTGGCCGCAGCCGAAGGGGGTCTGACACAGGCGCGCAAGCCCGGCCGCCCGCCAAAAATTTGCACTTGCGCGCAGCCTGTCATCGGCGCTACCCGCTGCCTGACGCATGGCAAACGGGATCTGCCGCGCTGGCTCAGGGAGCACGTGGATGAGCGGTCAGGACAGTTCAAAGGGATGGCGCTCTTGGCTTGGCGGCTTCGGCCCCTCAGGCAGCGCCACCGCACGGGCAGAGATCCTGCGCTCCGGCCTCGGCGCGTTGGTCGGCATCCTGCTCACCGGGGTGATCGGCCGCCAGATCGGCGGCGAGGTCTTGCCGGCGCTGATCCCCCCGATGGGCGCCTCGGCCGTGCTGCTCTTCGCCGTGCCATCGAGCCCGCTCGCCCAGCCATGGAACCTTCTCGCCGGCAATCTTTCCGCCGCGCTCATCGGCGTGACGGTGGCGCTCTTCGTGCCGGCGCCGCTGCCGGCTGCGGCACTGGCGATCGGCCTGGCGATTGCGGCGATGATGGCGCTGCGCTGCCTGCACCCGCCAAGCGGCGCCGTGGCGCTGACGGCCGTTCTCGGCGGGCCGGCCATTCACGGGCTCGGCTTTGGCTTCGTGATCTGGCCGGTGCTGGGCAATTCGCTCATCCTGCTGGCCGCCGCGCTCGCCTATAACAGGCTCGCGGGCCGGGTTTATCCGCACGCGCCACGACCGGCCCGCACCCCTCACCAGACGCAGGACCCGCCGGCCTTCGAGCGGATCGGCTTCACCTCAGACGATCTCGATGCGGCCATCGAGGACTATGGCCAGTTTCTGGACGTGAACCGCGAGGATCTCGAAACGATCCTCCGGCGTACGGAGCTAAAGGCCCTGCGGCGGCGAAGTGGGCAGACGCGCTGCGGCCAGGTGATGTCGCGCGATGTGGTCGGCGTGGCCCCCGACACAGCGCTGTCCGAGGTGCACCGCCTCATGCGTTTCCATCATATCAAGGCGCTGCCCGTCACCGACGACCACGCCTATATCCTCGGCATCGTCACCCAGACGGATCTACTCGACCGGGCGGACTGGCGCGGCGGCAAACCAGGCATCGGCTTCGGGCAGCGGCTGGCCTTGGCATCGAAGGGCGCCAGCGCACCCAACGGCACGGCAAAGGACATCATGACGACGCCCGTGACCACGGTGACGCCCGATATGGCAATCGTCGAAGCAATCGTGCTGTTTGCCGAGGCGGGGCTGCATTATCTCCCCGTCACGGGCGAGACCGGCCGGCTGGTCGGCATCCTCTCGCAGTCCGACGTGCTGGTGGCCATGCTGGCGGAGCGGCAGGCCGCCGTCTGAGCCGCACGAACGCCGCCCGCGCGCGAGCCATGGGTTGACAGGCGGCATTCACGACTTGGTCAGCGCGGCAGAAAACATCGCTTGCGCGTGCAACCTCTCGACATCCCGCATGTTCGCTCAGTCCCGCCATGGCGGCGGGCTGGTGCGCATCCGCATGTTTTCACGCACCCGCCGCGACGGCCGCCATCGGCACCGATGAGACCAAACCGGAGGCTTTCCATGCGCGCACTCGTCTGGCACGGCAAGGAAGACATACGCTGCGATTCGGTGTCCGATCCGGAGATCGAACATCCCCGCGACGCGATCATCAAGGTGACGAGCTGCGCCATCTGCGGCTCCGACCTGCATCTCTTCCACAATTTCGTTCCGGGCATGATGCCTGGCGACATCATGGGCCATGAGACCATGGGCGAAGTCGTGGAGGTCGGCTCCGGCGTCAACGGCAAGCTGAAGAAGGGCGACCGCGTCGTCATTCCCTTCACCATCACCTGCGGCGAATGCGACCAGTGCAAACGCGGCAATTTCTCCGTCTGCGAGCGCACCAACCGGCGCAAGGATCTGGCCGAAAAGGTCTTCGGCCACACCACGGCCGGCCTGTTCGGCTACACCCATCTGACCGGCGGCTATCCCGGCGGCCAGGCGGAATATCTGCGCGTACCCTATGCCGACAGCACCCACATCAAGGTGCCCGACAGCATGAGTGACGAGCAGGCGCTGTTTTTGAGCGATATCCTGCCGACCGGCTGGCAGGCTGCCGTCCATTGCGACATCGAGCCGACCGATACGGTGGCGATTTGGGGCTGCGGTCCTGTGGGTCAGATGGCGATCCGTAGCGCAATCCTGCTCGGCGCCAGGCAGGTGATCGCCATCGACTGCCTGGAGGAGCGCCTGTCCATGGCCGAGGCCGGCGGCGCCATTCCGATCAACTTCCGCGAAGAAAGCGTTCTCGAACGCTTGAAGCAACTGACGGCGGGCAAGGGGCCGGAAAAGTGCATCGACGCGGTCGGCCTGGAAAGCCACGTCTCGATAAGCCATCCCGACAGCTTTCTCGACCGCGCCAAGCAAATGGTGATGATGGAGAACGACCGGCCGCATGTGCTGCGCGAGATCATCTATGTCTGCCGCCCTGGCGGCATCGTCTCCATTCCCGGCGTCTATTCCGGCCTGGTGGACAAGATCCCGATGGGCGCGGCGATGAACAAGGGGCTGACCTTCCGCATGGGCCAGACCCATGTGAACCGCTTTGCGGCAGACCTCGTCCGGCGCATCGAGGAGGGGCAGATCGACCCGTCCTTCGTCATCACCCACACCACCAAACTGGAGGAGGGGCCCGAGATGTACAAGATATTCCGCAACAAGCAGGACAACTGCATTAAAGTCGTGCTCAAGCCCTGAGGAGAGAAGACCATGGCCTTCCTGTCCAATCTCACCCGCCCCAAGGGCGATCCGAAGATCCTCTCCACAGGTCCGACCGCGCAAACGGGCGCGGAACGGCTTGCCAAGGGGCTTGGCTGGTTCTCGATCGGGCTCGGGCTGACCGAGCTCTTCGCCGCCCGTCGGCTGTCGCGGGGGCTCGGGCTGTATGGCCACGCGCCGCTGATCCGCGCTGTCGGCCTGCGCGAAATCTTCAGCGGCATGATGACGCTTTCGACCGAAAAGGAGATGGGGGTCAAATCGCGCGTGGCCGGTGACGGGCTCGATATCGCCGTGCTGATGGCGGCGCTGCGGCCCGACAATTATCGCCGCGGCAATGCCGCCGCCGCTCTGGCGATGGTCGTCGGCATCACCCTTGTCGATGTCATGGTGGCCAAGGCACTGGCCAGTGAGCGGGCCCGCCCATCCGGGCGCGGCCGCGACTATGGCGATCGCAGCGGCTTTCCCAAGGGCATCGAGGCAGCGCGCAATGTCAGCCGCGACAAGAAGGCTGGCGCCACGCAGCCGACCTCTCCCTCCCTGGCCGCCTCGCCGGCACCGGCCGGCTCGCTGGGCTGAGGCGAGCGGAACACACCCGGATACGCAGACGACGGGTGCACGGATGTGGCACGAGGCAGATGGTCTGCCTCGTGATGCGCGAAAGAGCGAGTTTAGGCGCGGGAGAAGGGCGTTTTGCTCGGTAGACGAGCGGCGGAGATCGATCTTGCCCGAAACTTAAGTGAGCATACGGTTTTCCCTGATCGTTAAGAAAACATGACCGCCAGCAGGGTGCGGGTAAGAATCTGTTAACCATAAAAATCGAAAATCACCCTCAAAGAACCTGATTCTCTGGTGGGTGAGCTTCGTGAGTCGTCAGAAAAGCCGTCAAAATCTTCAGACCGCCCTGCTCAGCCCGATGCTGCTGGGGTTGATATCGGTTACGCTTTCCGCCTGCGGCACGCCCGGCGGGCTGAAGATGAACGCCGCACCGACCGAGGTCGCCCGCGAGAAGGCCATGGCCTTTCCGCCGCCGGGAGGTCCGTCGATCGTCAGCGTCGTCGAGCGTAACTATTCCAATGCGGTTCAGCAGGACATTCTGCTCGAAACCTCGACGGCGACGCCGGGCGAGAACTATCTCAAGGTGCAATTCTTCGGCCCGGCCGCGTCTGGCTTTGCCGGGGGCGAAAGCCTGTCGCTGTCAGGCTTTACCACGGCAAGCATGGCACGCGACCTGCGCGCCCAGTTCCCGAACATGCGCATGAGCATCGCCGCCACCTACCAGCAGAACGGCTATGGCGCCTTTGCCTACGCCTATGGCGTCGACAGCCGCAGCGGCGATGCCTGCCTCTATGCCTGGCAGCAGATCAGCTCGTCTGAACATGCGCGCAATGCCGTCAACGATCTCGGCATGATCCGTACCCGGCTGCGGCTCTGCGAGCGCAACGGCTCGCGCGCCGGGCTTCTTTCGGTCATGTATCACTACACGCTGGCTGGCGGCTTCGCTCATCCGCGCTGGAACCCCTATGGCCCATTGCCCGCGCCCGATCCGCGCATCGGCCAGGTGGGCAAGCCGATCTACAGTCTGCCCGCAGGCGACAGTGCCGTCTCGCCGGAGCCTGCGGCTGCCCCCCGCCGCCGCGCTCGCATCGCCGCCATCGCCGCACCGGTCGATAGCGGCGTGACGGAGCCGGCAGCGCTGCAACAGCCGGCAGCCCGGATGAGTGAAACCGCTCTGCCGGTGCTGGCGCCCCCTGCCGCCACCGCTCTGCCCGCCGTCACCATTCCCGCGCCCATTCTGCCGCAGCCGGCCGACAAGGCGGCAGAAGCGCGCACTGTCGGCATCTCGACCAATCCGCCGGCACCGAGTGTGTCCATGGGCTCGCCGGCAGCCGCGCCCGTCATCCCGGCGGCACCCGTCATTCCGGCCGCCCCTTGCGCCATCACCGGCGCCGCCTGTGCCGGCCCTTAAGAAAATCCCGCCTCCAGGCACCTTCTGAAAGCAAATACTTTCAGAAATTCGCGAGTCCTGGGTGCGGTACAACCAAATTTCAATGTCTGCGTGCCTCAATGCTGACGCAACGCAGGCTCCGGCGATCGCTGGTCGGCCCTGCAATGCGGCGATCAATCTTCCGCGGATCTGCGAACAGGAAACCCAAGCTCATGGCCAAGGCGGTCACCATTTTCATCTGGATGCTCGTGTCCCTGTTCGTGCTCACGCTGGTGACACTGCCGGTAAGCCTGTCGACCCATCTGGTCGCGGCCTTCTGCTGCATGGCGCTGCTCGCGGTGCTGAAGGTCTGCAAGGCGGAAGGAAACTGGCGGCTGATCGGGCTGGGCTTCGGCACGGCGATCGTGCTGCGCTATGTCTACTGGCGCACGACCAATACGCTGCCGCCGGTGAACCAGCTTGAGAACTTCATTCCCGGCTTCCTGCTCTATCTCGTGGAGATGTACAGCGTCGCCATGCTGGCGCTCAGCCTGTTCCTCGTCTCCATGCCGCTGCCGGAGAAGAAGAAGCGCACGGCCAACACGGCCTATCAGCCGCATGTCGACGTTTTCGTGCCGACCTATAACGAGGATGCCCAGCTGCTCGCCAACACGCTAGCGGCCGCCAAGAACATGGACTACCCGGCTGAAAAGCTGACGATCTGGCTGCTTGACGATGGCGGCACGGTTCAGAAGCGCTCGGTGTCCGACGTACCTTCCGCAAAAGCCGCCGAGCGGCGCTATGCCGAACTGAGCAAGCTCGCCGCCGATCTGGGCGTCAACTATCTCACGCGCGAGCGTAACGAACATGCCAAGGCCGGCAACCTCAACAACGGCCTCAAACATTCCAAGGGCGAGCTGGTCGTGGTCTTCGACGCCGACCACGCTCCGGCGCGCGATTTCCTGCAGGAGACGGTCGGGTATTTCGAGGAGGACCCGCGCCTCTTCCTGGTGCAGACGCCTCACTTCTTCCTCAACCCCGATCCGATCGAGCGCAATCTCAACACCTTCGGCCATATGCCGAGCGAAAACGAAATGTTCTACGGCCTGATCCAGCGCGGCCTGGACAAGTGGAACGCCTCGTTCTTCTGCGGCTCGGCCGCCATTCTCCGGCGCCAGGCGCTGGAGGAAACCGATGGCTTCTCCGGCATCAGCATCACCGAGGATTGCGAGACCGCTCTCGCCTTGCATTCGCGCGGCTGGAACAGCGTCTATGTCGACAAGCCGCTGATCGCCGGCCTCCAGCCGGCCACCTTCGCCAGCTTCATCGGCCAGCGCTCGCGCTGGGCCCAGGGCATGATGCAGATCCTCATCTTTCGCCTGCCGATCTTCAAGAGCGGCCTGACGCTTGCCCAGCGGCTTTGCTACATGTCGTCGACGCTGTTCTGGCTGTTCCCTTTCCCGCGCATGATGTTCCTCATCGCGCCGCTGTTCTACCTCTTCTTCGATCTGGAAATCTTCGTCGGGTCCGGCGGCGAGTTCTTCGCCTATACGATGACGTACATGCTCGTGAACCTGCTGATGCAGAACTATCTCTACGGCCGCTATCGCTGGCCCTGGATCTCCGAGCTTTATGAATATGCTCATACGATCCACCTGCTTCCCGCCGTGATCTCGGTGCTGCTCAATCCCAGCAAGCCGACCTTCAAGGTGACCGCGAAGGATGAGTCGATTGCCGAGAGCCGCCTGTCGGAAATCGCCCTGCCGTTCTTCATCATCTTCGCTGTGCTGATCGCCGCCATGGTGATGGTCGTCTATCGCTACTATGCCGAACCGGCCAAGGCCGATGTGACGCTCGTCGTCGGCGGCTGGAACCTGCTGAACCTGATCTTCGCCGGCTGCGCGCTCGGCGCCGTCACGGAGCGGGGCGACAAGTCGGCCGCCCGCCGCGTCAAGGTCAAGCGCCGCTGCGAGTTCCAGGTCGGCGAGACCTGGTACCCCGCCGTCATCGAGAACGTGTCCGTCAATGGCATGCTGGTCCATGTCTACGACAAGACCTTGAAGCCGCTTGCGACCGGCGGCCTGGAGAAGATCCGCGTCATTCCCTACAGCGAGGGCGTGCCGGACACCATGTCGGTCAATATCGTCCGCAGCAGCAAGGGCGAGGGTGAATCCATCAGCCTTGGTTGCACCTTTGCGCCGCAATCTGCCATGGACCACCGCCTGATCGCCGATCTGATGTTCGTCAATTCCTCGCAATGGAGCGAATTCCAGATGGGCAGGCGGAAAAATCCGGGCCTCATCCGCGGCACCATCAGTTTCCTCGGCATTGCGCTCTACCAGACGGGCCGCGGTCTCTACTACTTCACGCGCGGCTTCGGCACGATCCGCCCGAAAATGCCTGTCGTGGCGGCAAAGGCACGGTGATCCCCATGAAGCGCACCCTTCTCGCCTGCCTCTTCGCTGCTGCCCTGCCTGCCACGCTGGCGGCCCAGGAAGCGACGCCCTTTGACATGTCCGGCGAACGCAAGCCGGATGCCAAGCCTGCGGCGAAGGCCTTCGTCGCGCCTGCGCCGGCCGCGCCCGTTCTGGATCCGCGCGGCACGCGCCGGCCCTTTCTTCCGCAAGGCACGCTGCGCCTGGCGGGCGAGCAGGACCAGCGCAGCTTCACGGTGACGCTGACGGCCGAGCAGGCCGCAGCCGCCAACTCCATCACGCTCGCCTATCAGAACGCGATCGTCGTGGCGCCGGAAAACTCACGCCTGTCCCTGAGCATCAACAATGTGCAGGTGGGCGACACCCCGATCGCCGCGCCCGAGGGCGTCGTCAACCTGGCCCTGCCGCTGCCCGCAGGGCTCATGCAGGCCGGGCCGAATATCGTGACGCTTACGGGCACGCAGCGCCACCGCACGGATTGCACCGTCCAGTCTACCTTCGACCTTTGGACCGACATTCAGCCGGATCAGAGCTTCATCGGCTTCTCCACGCCGGTGGCTGGGCGGCTTCTGCGGCTGGAGGATCTGGCTGCCGTCAGTCCGGACCAGACGGGCCATACCAAGATCACCATCGTCGCGCCCGCCTTGGGCAATCCCAGCCGGGCCGATGGGCTCATGCGTGTGGCCCAAGGGCTGGCTCTGCGCATGGGTGGCCAGGCCTTCACCGTGCAGAGCGCGCTGCCGCGGAGCCAGGGGGCCGGCGGCCTGACCGTGCTGCTCGGCACGCAGAGCGAATTGGCAAAACTTGCGCCCGGCCTGCCACCCGAAGCAGCGACCGCGCCGACGCTCGCCTTCATGCCGCTGCCGGAAAGCCCGGCCAGCGCGCTCGTCGTCAGCGGGCCGACGCCGCAGGCGGTGCAGGCGGCCACCGAACGGCTGGCCACGCAGGCACAATCCGAGGGTGAGCGACACAGCCTGTCGACCGCCAGCTGGCGCCTGCCCAACGCGCCTGTCATCACCGGCAAGACCGCCCTGCCGCTGTCGCGCCTCGGCATTGCCACCACGGAATTTTCAGGCCGCAGGCTGCGCACCGACTTCACGGTCGGCCTGCCGTACGATTTCTACGCCAGCGCCTATGGCGAGGCCGAGCTGCTGCTCGATGCCGCCTATGCCGCCAATGTCCTGCCCGGCAGCCGGATCAACATCTATGTCAATGGCAACATCGCCACCACCGCGCCGCTGACGACCCAGGGCGGGGGCCTTCTGCGCCATGTGCCGATCCGCGTGACCATGCGCCACTTCGTCCCCGGCCTGAATACGGTGGCGATCGAAGCGGTGCTGCTGACCGATCAAGACGATGTCTGCTCCACCGGCACGCCCGCGCAGACGACGCCGCGCTTCGCGCTATTCGATACGAGCGAATTCCGCATGCCGGACTTCGGTCGCGCCGCGAACTGGCCCAACCTGGCCGCAACGGCCGGCATGGGCGCGCCCTATGGCGAGACCCAGCCACGGCCGACTGCCCTTTATGTCGACCGGCCGAGCCCGGAAACGCTCTCTGCCGCCGCAACGCTGGTGGGCCAGCTGAGCGCGGCCGCCGGCCATGCATTCCCGGTCGAAACCGTGGGCGCTGCCAATGCGCTGGAGGGCCGCGACGCACTCGTCGTCGGCGCCCTGCCGCAGCTGCCGCCACCGCTCGTTGCGCAAATGGGCCTCGCCCCTGCGGCCGGCACGGCCTGGGCAGGCGGCAAGGCGCAACCGACCGACGGTACGGCCAACGCCATCGACAGCTGGCGCGGCAAGGTGTCGAACGGCAGCTGGATGGATCGGGCCGAAACCGTCGACGGCTGGCTGCGGCGCAATTTCGACCTGTCGCTCGCCTCGCTCGCCGTGCTTCCGCGCGAAGACCTCCGCTACCAGCCGCCTGGTGCCGCCGACATTCTGCTGGCGCAGATGGAAGCGCCCGACGGAAAGGGCACCTGGACGCTGGCGACGGCACCCACCCCCGCAGCGCTTGAGAAGGGTCTCTCCACGCTGATCGAGCCCGGCACCTGGAGCCGCGTCAACGGACGCATCGCCGCCTATGACAGCCGCCGCGCACTGATGGAGACGGTGGCGCCGCGCAAGGTGGTGCTGGCCAGCACGCAGCCCTTCTCGATTACCGGCTGGCGCCTGATTGCCGCCAACTGGATGTCCACGAACATCCTGTCTTTCGCCCTGCTCTTCCTGGTCGCCTTCGCCGCGCTCGGCCTGATCACCACGCTGCTTCTGCGCGGTGTGGGACGGCGGCACTGATGCGCGATCCTTCTTTTCTAACGCTTCGCCTGCGAAGCCGTGGCACGGCCGCCTCGCTTGGCCGCGCCGCCCGCAAGCCCTTCCCGACGGGAGATGCCCATGCATAGGTCAGCCTATTTCCTGCTGTCGTCAGCGCTCTTTGCCGCCATCGGCTTCAATCTCGGCCACCGGACGGCCGAGACGAGCGGCCCGACCGCCCTAACCGGCCAGATGATGCCGGATGACGCGCTCGTCACCGGCAGCCTGCAGCGCCTGGCCGCGACCACGGCGCTTCAACCCGCGCAGGCGTCCCGCCTGGGCCAGATAGAAGTGGCGGAAAGCGCGCCGCCGCCGGTGACGCTGAGCGCGACAGACGCGCCGGCCCCTGTAATTTTGCCGCCGGTCGTGGAGCCGGAAGCACCCGCCGTGCCGGTCAAAAACGACACGGACGGCGCGGATGCCCATGCCGCAAACGTCGATCCGCTGATCGACGTGGACATGGCGCCGGCGCCGCTGGTGGATGAGAGCGCTCTGCGCTTTTTCGCCCAGCAGGGCGACACGCAAAGGCTTCAGGCGGAAATCGCCCGCTTGAAGGCGCTGTATCCCGCTTGGGAGCCGCCTGCCGATCCGCTCGTTCCCCGCGCCAATGTCGATGCCGGGCTGGAGCAGATGTGGAAGCTGCTCGGCACCGGCCGCGTCGATCTCGTCCGCAAGGCGATCGCCATGCGCCAGGAGAAGGATGCCAGCTGGCAACCGCCGGCCAAGCTGACGGAACTCCTGGATCTCGCCGACGCACGCGAACGCCTGATCGCGGCCTCGACAGACAAGCGCTACGATCAGGTCATCGAAGAAGGCGCCTCTCATCCCCAGCTGCTGGTCTGCGCAGACATGGACAGCCTCTGGCGGGTGGCGGAAGCCTTCGCCAAGACGGACCGGACGCAGCGCGCCGAAGACGCATATCGTTACATTTTGACCCAGTGCGACAAGCCGGCCGAGCGTAGCGCCACTGTCCAGAAGGCTGCCTTGCTGCTACCGCCGGCTACCATCGCCGATCTCCTGACGCTGGAGCGCCGCGATGCCTCCGGCAAGGGCGAATTCGACAGCGTGCGCAATGATCTGGCCCGCCAATTCATGTCCGTTGCCGCCAAGGATGCCACGGCTACCGTGCCGCAGGACTATGTCTCGCGGATGGAGACGCTCGCCGAAACCGAGCACCGCGCATCCGATGCGCTGTTGCTCGGCTGGTATCACGAGCGTCGCCAGAAGATGGTGCAGGCCGAATCCTGGTTCCGCAAGGCGCGCGCCACCGAGGATACGGCCGAAGCAGCGCAGGGCCTCGCCCTGACCCTGATCGCCCGCAAATCCCCGGCGGAAGCGGAAGACACGCTGTACCGCTGGCGCGCCGAATCCGATGATGCGCACAAGACCTATCTGGCGGCCGCTGCCAACGTGCTGGCGCTCGATCCGCCCGTTGTGCTGCCGCCGGAGGTTCTGGCGCGCATGGGCCGGGAGGCTGCCGAAGCTCAGGATGCCGGGCTTGCCGAACAGTTCGGCTGGTATGCGCGCACCTTCCGCCAGCCGCAGCTGGCCCTGCAATGGTTCGCCACGGCGCTGGCCTGGAAGCGCGATAGCGAACCGGCTGCCTTCGGCCTGGTATTGACGGCACGCGAGCTCAAGATGCCAGCAGTCGTTGCCCGGCTTCAGGCCGATTGGGCTGGCCGCTCGCCGCGCATCGCCACGCTTGGCAAGGCCGCTGGCCGCACGGAGACGCCGGCGCAGGCCGCGCCTACCGGCCAAGCCGTGCCCGTTGCCCTTTCCGAGATGTTCGCGCCTGTCCAGGCGTCGCAGGCCGCGCCGCAATCGGTACAGGCGATCGATGTCGTTGCGCCGATCGGCGCAGCGCCTGTCCACAGCCAGGCCGCAGCCGGCACGCCGGCTATCGCCGCTGCCCAGCCGGCTGCGCCCACGGCAGCGGCATCGGCAATGGAGCTTGCCTATGCGCAGGCGCCTGTCGAAGCCGCGCCGCCGCGCCGCGCCGCCAAGGCGCGCAGCAGCAGTGCCGGCAAGCGCAACTGCACGAACACGGTCGATGCCACGACGCTTTCACCACCAGCAGCGCTGCAACGCGGCTGGTGCCTGATGGAGCTCAACCGTCCGGCCGAAGCGAGCCGCGCCTTCGATGCGGCGTTGAAGAGCGGCGACCGCAAGACGCGCGGTGATGCCGCCTATGGCCAGAGCCTCGCCTTCCTGCGCCTTGGCCTGACGGAAAATGCCGCTGCCGCTGCCACGCGCGGGCAGATGGACCAGCACAAGGCCGCAGAGTTGCAGGTGGCGCTCTTGACCAATCGTGCACTCTCCGCCTTCCAGGCCAAGCGCTACACCGAAGCGCTGCTGCTCCTCGACCGCCGCGCCGAGCTGGCACCGGAGCGCGCCGACCTGATGGTGCTGCGCGGCTATGCATACATGTCGATGAAACGTTACAGCCAGGCGATCCAGATCTTCGAAAGCGTCGCCGCCACGGGCAATCGCGATGCGATCAAGGGCCTGGCCGAAGCCCGCGCCGCCAAGAACCCGACGCCGGGCGGTTGAGAGCTCTCCTGACGTTTCACTACAGTGGAACGTCAGGATCACCACAATCGAGCGAGCGGCGCGGGCTGGTCGCGCTCAATAGCGCGCGATTGCCAGGTCGGTCGCGTCGATTTCGGGTTTGCGGCCTGAGACGAGATCGCTGATCACCCGGGCCGAGCCCGTGCTCATGGTCCAGCCCAGCGTGCCGTGGCCGGTGTTGAGAAACAGGCCTTGCACCTTGGTCGGGCCAATCACCGGCGTGCCGTCCGGCGTCATCGGCCTGAGGCCGGACCAGAAGCTCGCCCGGCTCACATCGCCGCCGGGGAAGAGATCGGTAACCGAATGTTCGAGCGTGCGCCGCCGGGCCGGGGCGAGATCGTTGGTATAGCCCGAAATTTCCGCCATGCCGCCCACGCGGATACGCTCGCCCAGCCGGGTGATGGCGATCTTATAGGTCTCGTCCATCACGGTGGATTCCGGCGCACGCGCGGCATCGATGATCGGCAGCGTCAGCGAATAGCCTTTGACCGGATAGACCGGCAGGCTGATGCCGAGCGGCGCGACGAGCAGCGGCGAATAGCTGCCGAGCGCCACGACAACGGCATCCGCCGCCATCCGCCCCCTCGCCGTCATCACCGCGCGAATTTTGCCCGCTTCGGCATCGAGGCCGTTGATGGCCGTGTTCCAGAGAAAGGTGACCCCCAAAGCCTCGGCCTTGGCCGTCAAAGCCTGGGTGAATTTGAAGCAGTCGCCGGTTTCGTCCGCCGGCGTCAGCAGGCCGCCGACGATCTTTTCGCGCACATGGCCAAGCGCCGGCTCGACGCGCACACAGGCTGCGGGATCGAGCACCTCATAGGGAATGCCATCGGCGGCCAGCGCCTTGACGTCTTTGGCGGAGGCTTCGAGCTGCTGGGTGGTGCGAAACAGCTGCAGCGTGCCCTGCATGCGCTCGTCGTAGGCAATGCCCGTCTCAGCCCGCAGCGCGGCCAGCGACTGCCGGCTGTAATCGGCGAGCCGCAGCATGCGGCTCTTGTTCAACGCATAGCGCGCGCTGGTGCAGTTGGACAGCATGCGCACCATCCAAGACAGCATGGCGCGATCGAGCTTCGGCCGGAGAATGAGCGGCGCATGCTCCATGAACAGCCATTTCAGGGCCTTCATCGGAATTCCCGGCGCGGCCCAAGGCGAGCAATAGCCAAACGACACTTCACCGGCGTTGGCAAAGCTCGTCTCCAGCGCGGCCGCCGGCTGGCGGTCGATGACCGTGACATCATGGCCGGCGCGGGCAAGCTGATAGGCGGTGGTGACGCCGATGACGCCGGCGCCGAGAACGATGACTTTCATGAGCGTGTCTCGCGTGAGGGAAGGAACGATGCGGCGCGGCGCCGCCAAGATGACGGAGGCTGAAGACGAAGAGCAGTCAGCGGTAAATCCGGGGGTAGCGGTGACCCAGCCGGGTGAAGATTTTACAGGCATCTGCCTTCAACACAGCCGCGCGTGCGGCGGGCGACACGCCCTCGGCCAGCAGGCGATGATTGCGCTTGAGCGCGCCGACATCGATCGTGAGAATGCCAGGCGCGGCCCCCGCGCGCGCCATCTCGCTCATCCGGTCCTGCCGCATGATCCCATCCATGTCCGAACCCCTTTATTTTCAGGGAATGATATTGAAAGGATCGGAGAATGTTCGCGGGATCATTGATTGATTATGCGAAGAAAGATGTTTTATTCGAAGATATCACGATGAATTGGAATGTTTCGCATGAGCGCGCTTGACGCTATCGACCGCAATCTCCTGCGCCTTCTGCGGCTCAATGCGCGCATGAGCAACGCAGCACTTGCCGCCGAAGTCGGGCTCTCGCCGTCGGCCTGCCTCAGGCGCATTCGCATTCTGGAAGAACAGGGGGTGATCCGGGGCTATACGGCGCTCATCGATCCCGGCCAATCGGCTCAGGCGATCGCGGTGATCGTCAACATCACGCTGGAGCGGCAGACGGAGGAGTATCTCAATCGCTTCGAGGCGGCGGTGCGCCGGCATCCGGAAATCCAGGAATGCTATCTGATGACCGGCGGATCGGATTATCTGCTGAAGGTGGAGGTGGACAACGCCGGCGCCTTCGAGCGCATCCACAAGGAGATCCTCTCCGCCCTCCCGGGCGTCTTACGCATCCATTCGAGCTTCTCCATCCGCAATGTGCTGGCAACGCGGGCGAAGGGGCGGCGGTAGAGTACCCTTATGGGCTGCGCGACATTGACAAAGCCTGGCGAAATGACGATCTTCTGAGCATGTTCGAGCGGTGCATGCGCAGGTCTCCACGGGAGATAATGGCGTTCGAGATGGAACCGCCCAGATAGACCTATCGGCAGCCTCGATCGGCTGCCCTTATGGACAGAGGCGGAGATTGACATGGTCGGATCAAAGGCAAAGGCTCGACCTTCTTATTCCGGATCCAGCAAGGCTCGTCATTCGAAAACAGTCGCCACGACTAAGACGGATGAAAGCACGCTTGCATGGCAGCGCGAAAACCGCTGCGGCCCCGACTATGATCCGGACTATTTCGACAAGCTTGAGGGCTATTTCGAGGAAGAACTCGGTCCGCTCGGTGATTTCAAGCCTGTGGCCGCTTGATCTGGCCGAACTGCGGTGAAGCCTAGCGATTGCTTTGACACGTCCATGATCCCACTTCCTTCGAGGTGGGATTTTGTTTGGTGCGCCTTTCCCTTTATCGAAAAGCCGTCTTCCCCTGGGGATTTTCGGCCCTGCATCGTAAGGCAGGCTAGCCATCGCGAAATCTTGATGACCAAGGAGAACATACCTTGGGTTCAGGTGCTTTATTGCACCAAGCAGATCGATAGATTGGATCGGTACAGTTTCATCATCGACGATCCCGTGCAAATGGGCGAATGCGGCTTATACCTTGAGACCCTCGTCGTCACCGGCCGGACCACCGGCTTGCCCTGGATGCCGAGTTCTTCGGACGCCGTCCTCGGGATAATAAAGGACCGGTCGTCGGCCGACTGCCGCCGACGCTACGGACGAAGGTTCTTTCCCTGCGCCCCGACTTCTAGCGCGGGCGTAAGTGGTGTTCGGCCTATTGGCGCTCGCTTATCACAGCGCCAAGTCGGAGTTCGCCGAAACAGCACCGTGCATCTCGCGACGCACGGTGCCGGTATGATTGCCGCCTCAGAAGGGCGAGTCGGGGAAGTAGTAGTTCTTGGCGTTGTCCTTGGTCACCAGCGTGGCGTCGAGCGTGTAGGTGCCGTGCGCCGGGATCTGGTCATAGAGCGCGGCAGCCGTCAGTTCCATCGCGGTGCCGACCATTGACGGCGGATAGAGCACGTCGACAGGGATCATCTTGTCGCCGTCCATGACCTTCTTGATCATGTCCTTAGAGCCGGCGCCGCCGACGACATATTTGATATCCGTGCGCTTGGCCTGTTCGATCGCCTGGAGAACGCCGACAGCCATGTCGTCATCCTGGCACCAGACGACGTCGATCGCCGGATACTTCGTCAGGAAGTCCTGCATGACGCGGAAGGCGTCGTCGCGGTTCCAGTTGCCGAACTGGCGGTCGAGGACCTGAACCTTGGAGCCGGCAATGGCCTTGTCGAAGCCGTCCTGGCGCTGCTGGTCGATCGGGATCGGCAGGCCTCGGATCACGACGACCTTGGCCTCGGGCGAGGTGTCCTTGATGTACTGGCCGGCGACTTCGCCCAGTGCCGGATTGTTGCCGGCGACATAGAGGTCGCGCACGCTGTTGTCGTTGACGGACGGCGCACGGTCGACGATCGAGACGAAGGTGCCCTTGCCCTTGACTTCCTTGATGGCGTTGACGAGCGGATCCGGATCGGTCGGCAGGATCACGAGCGCGTCGATGCCCTGGGTTTCGAGATCCTGCACGGCATTGGCTTGGCTGGCCGGATCCGGCGAGGTCTTGACGATGACCTTCAGGCCCTCATGCTCCTTCATCAGGAGATCGGCCACGCGCTGCGCATGATAGACGACACCCGAGGTCCAGCCATGGTCGGCGGCCGGGATCGATACGCCGATGGTCTTGGCATCGGCAGCGAACACATTGGCGCTCAAGCCGGCCAGCGCCGTCATGGTCGCGGCCAGCAGCATCAGTTTCTTATGCATAGGTTCCTCCCTGGAAGTGAACGATATCGGCCTTGCAGGCCTTGCCTTGAAACACGGGGCTCCCCTCCGAAAGCCCCGCGCGGGGTCACGCCTTGCGGGCCAGCGAGCGCTGGACGAGCATGGCGATGATGATGATCGTGCCCTGGATGGCGCCGATCAGATATTCGCTGATGAAGTTGGAGAGCAGCATGATGTTGCCGACCAGCTCCAGAATGAAGGCGCCGCAGATCGTGCCCCAGACGCGCCCTGCCCCGCCTTTCAGCGCCGTTCCGCCGACGACGACGGCCGTGATCGCCTGCAGCTCCCAGAGAATGCCCGTTGTCGCGGAAGTGGAACCGAGACGCGGCACGTAGAGCATGACGGCAATCGCGACGCAGACGCCCTGGATGACGAAGGCGGCGATGCGCACGCGGTCCACGGCAATGCCGGAATAGCGCGCGACATCGCGGTTGGAACCGACAGCGGTGACATGCCGGCCATAGCGTGTGCGGTAGAGCACGAAGGCGGCAATAGCGGTGACCAGGAAGACGACGAGGATGGGCACGGGCACGCCGAGGATCGAGCCGAAATAGGCCGGACGATAGAGCGCCTGCTGCTCCGGCGAGCGCAGGGTAATCGCCCCGCCCTGCGAGAGCCAGGTGGTCAATCCGCGATAGATGCCCATGGTGCCAAGCGTGGCGATGAAGGGCTCGATGCGCCCGACCGTCGTGATCAGGCCGTTGGCCAGGCCGCACAGCGAGCCGACGACCAGCGCCAGAAGGATGGCGGCCGCGATCATCATCCCCGGATCGGCAATCGCGCCCGAATTCATGAACAGGATCATCAGGCTGGCGACGAAGGCGACCATCGAGCCGACCGACAGGTCAAGATCGCCCGATGAAATGACGAAGGTGGCGCCCACCGCAATCAGGGCGATGAAGGCGGCACGGGTGGCGACATTGGCGAGATTGGTGATGCCGATGAAGTTCGGGTTCACCAGCGCGCCGATGAGGATCAGCAGCGCCAGCGCCACGAAAGGAGCGACGGCCCTGAGATCGACATCCCGCCAGCTTCTGCGCGCGCGCACCGTGCCGCTCATTTCCGTGTCCGCTGCCATGGTCCTGCTCTCCCCGAACGCACGCGGCGTCCCCTTCCGTTGGTCTTGTTCATGCCCCGCACACTGTCTTGCCCGCGCGACGGGTCAGGCGGCCGCTTCGCGCCGCTTCAGCCCGGCGGCGTAGCGCATGATCACCTGCTCGCTGACCTCTTCGCCCTCCAGGAGACCAACCAGCTCGCCCTCGCGCATCACCGCGACGCGGGTGCACAGGCCGATCACCTCGGGCATCTCCGAGGAAATGACGATGATCGAGCGTCCCTCGCGGGCGAGCGCGGCGATGAAATGGTAGATCTGCTGCTTGGTGCCGACGTCGATACCGCGTGTCGGCTCATCGATGATGATGACGTCGGGCTCGGTTTCCATGATCTTGGCCAGCAGAAGCTTCTGCTGGTTGCCGCCGGACATGCGGCCGGCGCGCACCTTGTCGTCACGCACGCGAATGTCGAAGCGGCGCTTGGCGCGGGCCATGGCGCGCGCCTCGGAAGCCGGATCGAGATAGTGGTGGCGCACATGCCGGTCGATCGACTGCAGCGTCAGGTTCGCCGTCATGCCTTCGTCCAGGAGCAGGCCCTTGCCCTTGCGGTCCTTGGTCATATAGGCGAGGCCGCGGCCATTGGCCTCTCGGAAGGCCAGCGGCGCAAGCGGCGCGCCATGCAACAGCACCTCGCCAGAGAGACGCGGGCGCAGGCCGGCGACGGCCTCCATCAGCTCTGTCCGGCCGGAGCCGATCAGCCCGGAAAAGCCGAGCACCTCGCCTTTGCGCAGCTCGAAGCTGACATCCTTGACATAGGCCGTCGTCAGCCCCTTGACCGAGAGCACGACATTTTCATCCACATCCGGCTCGTCCTTGGCGGGATAGAGGCTGGAAAGTTCGCGGCCGACCATCAGCTGGGCGATCGCCTCTCCATCGAGATCGGACGTCGGCGCGGTCTTCACCCACTGTCCGTCGCGCAGCACAGTGACGCGGTCGGTGATTTCCATCACCTCGTCCAGCTTGTGCGAGACAAAGACGAAACTGACCCCTTGCGCCTTCAGCCGCCGCACCTGCTTGAACAGAAGCGCGGTCTCCTCGCGCGACAGCACGGCGGTCGGCTCGTCCATGAAGATGATGCGCGCGCGGCGGCTGATCGCCTTGGCGATTTCGACCATCTGCTTGTCGGCCACGGCGAGCGAGGAGATCAGCGCGTTCTCGTCGATGCGCGCACCCAGCTCGTCCAGAACCCGGCGGGTTTCCGCACGCATGGTCTTGCGGTCAAGCACACCGAAGCGGCCGATCTCGCGGCCGAGGAACAGGCTTTCCGCGACGGTCAGATGATCTGCGAGATTGAATTCCTGGTGGATCAGCACGATGCCGAGCGCTTCGGCCGCGCCGTTCTGTGGCAAGGTCACCGGTTGGCCATCGATCAGGATACGGCCGGCGCTTGGCCGCTCGAAGCCGGAGAGGATCTTCACCAGCGTCGATTTGCCGGCGCCGTTTTCCCCCATCAGCGCATGAACCTCGCCCGGGCGCACGTCGAAATCGACGCTGAACAGCACCTGGACTTCGCCGAAACTCTTGGAAATACGCTCTGCCGCAAGCAGGGAATGACCCGGCCCGGCCGCTGGCTCGCTCATGCTGTTCCTCCCCGCGGCCTCCACCGCTGCATCGACTGTGTAAACCTTTACATGACCGATGTAAAGGTTTACACAGTCGATAAAACATGGGATATCCGGGGCAGACCCCGCTTTACCTGACGCCTGAGTAGGCGCTAATCTTCGCGCGCGATTCCCTGGAGGAAGATGGCGGCCGGACCGGCGAAACGCCCCTGCCCTCTTCATTGTCTCCTGCCTGGCTGCGGCGTCTCGCCGGACCGGCACCGACCAGAAGCGAAGGCGGGCCGAAAGCTCATGACCCAACCGCCTGATATGCCTTCCCGCCCCACACCCTTCCCATCTGCGGCGAGCCTGCAGGCCACCTCGACGGCGACGATCGAGGATGTCGCGCGGATGGCGGATGTGTCGATCGCCACGGTCAGCCGCGCTATTCACACGCCGGAAAAGGTCGCGACCTCCACCCGCCAGCGCGTCAACCAGGCCATTGCCATCACCGGCTACACGACCAATGCCATGGCGCGGTCGCTGCGCATGGGCCGGTCCAACATGATCCTGGTGCTGGCGCCCGACATTGGCGACCCGAATTTCTCCAGCATTCTCGTCGGGCTGGAAAACGAGGCGCGGGCGCATGGCTATGGCGTGCTGATCGGCCATACGCAGAACGACCCGGAACGCGGGCTCGACTATCTGAAGTTCCTCAACTCCAACCAGGCGGCCGGCCTGCTGCTCTTCACCGGCCATGCGCCCTTCGGCCACCAGATGATGACGGAGCGTCTGCCGCCGACCGTCGGCCTGTTCGAGCCGGTCTTCAATGGCCGTGTTTCCTATGTCGGCGTGGACGATCTGGCCGGGGCGCGCAAGGCGGCGGAACATCTGCTTTCGGCCGGCCATCGCCGCATCGCCTTCATCGGCGAGTCGCGCACCAAGCTCGGCCATCAGCGGCGCCTCAAAGGCTTCGAACTGGCGCTGGATGCCGCCCGCATCCCGGCCAGCGACCGCATGGTGCTGGAAGGCGACGGCACGATCGAAAGCGGCCGGCTGGCGCTGGAGCAGATCTTCATGCGCGGCGACGCGCCGACTGCCTTCATGTGCGTCAATGACGCCACCGCCATCGGCGTGGTCAACGGTCTTTCGGCGCGCGGCTACGAGCTGCCGCGCGACATGTCGGTGATCGGCTTCGATGACATTCCCCAGGCAACCTACGTCCATCCGCCGCTGACCACCGTCCGCCAGCCACGCTCGGCCATTGGCCGCCAGGCCATGGCGCTGCTTTTGCAATCGCTCGATGCGCCGCCGGAACCGCCGCGTGAGATCCTGATCATGCCGGATCTCATCGTGCGTGGCTCGGTCACCGGTCCGCAGCGACGCTGAGGCTCACGGCCTGACAAGGCGCCTGTTGTCATCGGCCGGGAACATGCATTAGCAGGCTGCTGCAAAACGACAGCGTTTGCAGCAGCCTGCTAAAATTCACCTGCCGGCCGGGCAAGCCGACGCTGATCCAGCGCGCGGCGATGAAGCGGCTGTTGCCGGCGCTGCGCGAGGCGGGCCTGCAGCTGGCCTCCAACGCCGTTGTGATGCGCGGCGGCGAGGTGGCAGCCGATACGACCGGCGCTGCCGCCGCCAGCCGCTACGGCGTGCAGGAGAAGCTGCTGGCGGAAGCGGAGGCAGGCGCGGAGAATCGGTGAGGCGGGGCGCGATCTGTGCGATTTGCAGCCCGCTCCTCGCCCTATCGCTGGCCGTCGAATTGCCGGATGAAGGACTGCGTGACGCGATCCGCCAGTTCCGCGTGAATGTCGGAGCGCGGGCGCATCCCGCCGTCGCCGCATAGGCCATCGGGGTCGCCCAGCGATCGCAGGATTTTGGCGCCGTCCGGCTTGCACTCTGGCAGAAAGCTGAAGTGAACGGCCTGCGGGATATGGATCAGCGATCCGCGCGGGGTAAGCCTGACGAGATCGTCCGCCGCGACCGAGACAGGAACCTTGCCGGCTTCGCCCTGATTGACGAAGAGCAGGGGAATGTCGATAGCTTTCAAGCTCTGCGAATCGAAAGCCTGCGCCATGGAGGGATCGACGAGCACGGCAAAGCGCACCCGGGCATCCCGGTTTGACTGCTCGTAACGTGTCCTGTCGACCGTGCGCAGATCAAGCGGTTCAACAGCCACTTGCGCGCCGCTGACAAAGCCGCGGCGTCCGGCAAACCAGACGCAGTCGGCCATGTCGGGAAAAGCCTCGCAATAGCGCGCATAGGCTTCAAGGTTGACGCGTCCACCCACCAGATCGAGCACTGCCGCACCCCCGAGTGAAAAGCCGAGGGCGCCGACCTGATCGGGATTGATGAAGGGATGCCATTGCAGATCAGCGCTCAGCGCGGTGAGAACGCGCGAAAGATCCTCTGTCCGCTCCCATAGTTTGGGCGTATCCGCCGGCGTCGAATCCCCGCTGGTTGTGCCCGGATGATTGGGACCAACAACGATAAAGCCAGCCTCGACCAGGGGCTTGGCAAGCCAGGCCATGGTTTCCACCCTGGCGCCCGATCCGTGAGAGAGGAGGATCAGCGGATGTCGGCCTGTGGCGGGGCTGGCACCGACAAAGGCCGACGTTCCCTCAAATATTCTGCTGTTTCCCACCAGCGTTTCGGCGCCCCCGGCTTCGGCCGGATACCAAATGGTGACGGACAAGGCTTTGCCGCGGGCTGGCGACTGGACTTCGATTTGTCGGACACCGACCTGCTCGGCGGCCAGCGCCGGCAAGGCCGAGGCGAGGAGCAAGAGGGCGGCGAGACTGTGTCTCCAGTTTTTCATCAGGATTTTCCATAGGGTCGATGGTGAAACGATGACAGGATCATAGCGTTTGATTTGTGCATCCTGCGTCCTGGATCAGGTTTCGAGACATCCTCGATCGCGATCTGATCCCTGCCCAGCTCCTGGCCTTGCGCGTCCTGTTGCAATGGCTTTCGGCTCGCCCGAAAGGGCCGCGCGCCGGATCGACGGCCATGGCGGTCCGGGGCGCGGTGGGGATGATCACCGCGCGGCGGGCGGGGTGGCGTCCGGCGGCCGCGGGCATGCTTTGCTGAACACTGTGTTTCCCGCCCTTCCGCTCCGCCCAGCGCATCCTCATGTTATTGCCAAAGCAAGACAGGACGGCGCGAACGCGAGCCGAGACAGGAATGTGACGCATCATGAAGAAAATCGGTTTCCTCTCCTTCGGCCATTGGTCGCCCTCGCCGCATTCGGGCACGCGCACGGCTGCGGACGCGCTGCTGCAATCGATCGATCTGGCCGTTGCGGCCGAAGAGCTCGGCGCGGATGGCGCCTATTTCCGTGTCCATCATTTCGCCCGCCAGCTCGCCTCGCCCTTTCCGCTGCTGTCGGCCGTCGGCGCAAAGACCAGCCGGATCGAGATCGGCACGGCCGTCATCGACATGCGCTATGAAAACCCGCTCTACATGGCCGAGGATGCCGGCGCGGCAGATCTGATTTCCGGCGGGCGGCTGCAACTGGGCCTGAGCCGGGGATCGCCGGAGCAAGTCATCGATGGCTGGCGCTATTTCGGCTATCAGCCGGAAGAGGGCACGAGCGATGCCGACATGGGCCGCCGCCATACAGAGGTCTTTCTTCAGGCCCTGAAGGGTGAAGGTTTTGCCGAGCCCAATCCGCGCCCGATGTTTCCCAACCCACCGGGCCTGCTGCGGCTGGAGCCCTCTTCCGAAGGGTTGCGCGAGCGCATCTGGTGGGGCGCAGGCTCCAACAAGACCGCCGTCTGGGCCGCCGAGATGGGCATGAACCTGCAGAGCTCGACCCTGAAGGACGACGAGACCGGCGAGCCGTTCCATGTGCAGCAGGCCGCCCAGATCCGCGCTTATCGTGAAGCCTGGAAGGCGGCAGGCCACCAGCGCAGCCCGCGCGTGTCGGTGAGCCGCAGCATCTTCGCCCTGGTGGACGAACGCGACCACGCCTATTTCGGCCAGAGCGGCAAGGAAGCGGACTCGATCGGCTATATCGACGCCAGCACGCGGGCGATCTTCGGGCGTTCCTATGCCGCAGAGCCGGACCAGCTCGTGCGTCAACTGGCCGCCGACGAAGCGATCGCGGAGGCCGACACGCTGCTTTTGACCGTGCCGAACCAGCTCGGCGTGGAATACAACGCCCATGTGATCGAGGCGATCCTCAAGCACGTGGCGCCGGCGCTCGGCTGGCGATAGGCCCGGACCGCCGCCGGAAGGACGATTTCGGCGGCGGAGGGATCCGCGGCACACTCTCATGCCCCTGCGCAGATCGACTCCATCCGGCAGCATCGGTCGGCTTGCGAAGTCGGATGCCATGGTCAGGGTCTGTTAAACCTGCATCGCCCATGACTTCAGTGCGCATTAGCTAACATTGCGTACGGTATATCGGGTACCGTTCCGGCAATGCATCGCTTTTGCAACGCTTGGTCATCAATCCGCCAGACGAAGCGACAGGGCAAAAGCACGAGGCGTGAAATAGCTCACGCCGCAATCCGTTTGCTTTTGTCTTTTCAAAACAATTATTTACAGGATGAGATGAGTTTCCTGAGCGCGATGCGCACTTGGCGCAACGCTGTCCGTAATGGGTTTGAAGCCGAAACAGGTTGTTAGCCTCGGCAATAGAACGCGTCGCGTGTTAATCAGATATGTACACTTCGACCCATAATGACACTGTCGGCTTAAATATGGGGGTTGAGCGATGGGTGCGGTGTCTGCGTTATGCGCATTGCGTTCACTCGTCCTTACAGATTCTCGTCGCCTATTCGATCATATCAATATACCGACCTGGGTCGCCCGTCCCCTTCCGCTGCGCTTTTTGCATGGCGCCTCGTCGCTCGCTCCTGCATGGGAGGGGAGGCCTTGAGGCATGTCTTCCTGCCCTATGCGCTGGCCGCGATCTTGTCGGCTCTCGTCCTGCCCGGCCCCGCGTCGGCGCAGGCAGAGAGCAGCCCGCTGACCTGGGCGATCTATGATGCAGCGCCCTTCATGATGCGCGAGGGGCCCGACACCGACAGGGGCATTTTCGACCGGATCCGCCATATTCTGAGCGAACGGCTGTCTGACCTGCCGCAAACAATTCTTGAAGCGCCGTTTCCGCGCATCGTCAGCGCCATGAAATCGGGCGCGAACTGGTGTTTCGTCGGTGGGGTGAAGACACCGGAGCGCGAGACCTTCGCGGTCTTTTCACGACCCGTAGCAATGTTCTATCCGCTGCGCATCATCATCAACCGGCAGGCGCTGCCGCGCTTCCAGGCACTCGGACCACTCTCGCTGACGAATGTGTTACGCGATCACCACGACCTGAAGACGAGCCTGCTGCGCAACCGTTCCCTGGGCCCGACGATCGACGCGCTGCTGCAACGCTATCCCGTCAAGGAGCAGCATTCGGACTTTGGCGAGGCCTTCCGCATGCTGCTGACCGGCAGGCTGGACTATCTGATCGATTACAGCAACATTGCCGGCTATTATGCCGAGCGTCTCGGCCAGGCCGATGCCTTCGCGCTTCTTCTCATCGAGGAATCGATCGAGCCGGTCTTTCCGCGTGTCATGTGCGCTGCGACACCCGAGGGGCGCAACGCCGTCCAGCGCATCGATGCGATCCTCGAAACGGAGCGCCCGACGGACGCCTACCGCACGATCGTGGAAGCCTGGAGCGCGCCTCAGGACAGGCCCAAGATCCGCGCGGTCTACGACACCACCTTCCTGGCAACTCCGTGAGGCGCCCGTGAGCCGGCTTCCTCCATCGCGACATTCAGGCGGGTTATCCGATAAGGTCGGCGCATCGACCAAGTCCAGCCGCGCCCGCTTGGCGCCACGGCTTATCTGGACGATCCTGGCCGGCTATTTCGTGGTCGCCGTCCTGCTCACCGGCGTGCAGCTCGTCTATGAATATCGCATGGTCACGCAAAAGCTCGCCGAGGACGTTGGCAATCTCGGCCGAACCTTCAGCCCAGGCCTGACTGATGCGCTCTGGCGCTTCAACACGGATGCGCTGAAGGGCATCCTGGCCGGCATGGAGCAGATCACCATCGTCACCGGCGTCGAGGTCAAGGACGACCGCGACCTGCGCATGGGCGCCGTCGGCCGCATTGCCGGCGAAACAGGCGAAAGCTGGAATGTCGGCCGCGACGGGACCTTGTCACCAAGCACCAACCCGTGGTTCGGCGCGCCCTTTTCCCGGCGCTTCCCGCTTGTTTACGTCGATGAAAACGGCGGCCGGCATCCTGTCGGCAGCTTTACCGTCTATTCCGACCGCGCGCTGATCGTCGACCATCTCAAGCGCACCGTGGCGATCATCCTCGTCAATTCGCTGGTGAAGATCCTCATCCTCGGCGTGATGTTCGCCTATGTCATCCGCCGCATGGTCGGGCGGCCGCTGGCGCAGATCGACGCTTTCGTTCGCGACATCGACGCAGACAAGCTCGCCGGCAAACCGCTTGTTTTGACCGCCGGTGGACAGACCGAGCTGCATGCGCTGGCCGCAACGCTGAACAAAACCGTTGAGCGGCTGCGAGGCGCCTTCGCCGAAAACGACGTGCTGATCGAAAGCATGCGCGAGATGAACAGCACGCTGCTGACCAAGGTGAGCGAGCGCACGCAGGAGCTGAAGCGCCTTGCCGAGACCGATCTGCTGACCGGCCTTGCCAATCGGCGCCGGCTGGACGAGGCTTTGGACCGCGAAATCGCCAAAGCCAGGCGCGAGGGCACGGCGCTCAGCGTGATCCTCGGCGACATCGATCATTTCAAGGCGATCAACGACCGGCACGGCCACAAATTGGGCGATGCCGTGCTCGTTGCCTTTGCCGAGATCCTGCGCCAGGATCTGCGGCCACGGGATACGCTGGGGCGCTGGGGTGGCGAGGAGTTCATGCTGATCTGCCCCGCAACCGAGCTTGAGGCAGCGCGTGACATCGCCGAAACGATCCGGCTGCGCATCGCGCAGACGCCGCTGCCGGTGGTGGGCTGTCGCACCTGCTCCTTTGGCACGGCTATGCTCGCACCGCAGGAGAGCGCCGACGAGCTGGTCGGCCGCGCCGACGCCGCGCTCTATCGCAGCAAGCATCTCGGCCGCAACCGCGTGGCCATCAGCGCCTGAGACGAAGCGGCCAGGCAAGCCCGAGCCGCGCCATCAGCTTCCCGGACCTTACGAAGGGACAGAGACGGAGGCTGGTGCGTCATCGACCAGATCGCGCGCATCGCCTTCTCCGCCATTGGCGCGGTTGGCGGAGGCAGGACCATGGGCCGAGACCGGCATCTCCGCCAACGCCCGCACGAGACTGTCACGCGTGATCTCCGACAATCGACGCGCGCCGGTCAGTGTCATTGCGACACGCATTTCCTTGGCGATGATATCGAGCAGGTTCTCCACACCGGCTTGGCCGGCGGTGGCCAGCGCATAGACGAAGGCGCGGCCGAGAAGAACGCCGTCGGCGCCCTGCGCGATCATCCGGACAACATCGAGACCGGAGCGGATGCCGGAATCGGCGAGGATGGTCAGATCCCCTTTGACCGCATCGGCAATCGACGGGAGCGCCCGGGCGGATGACAGCACGCCATCCAGCTGCCGGCCACCATGGTTGGAGACGACGATGCCGTCGGCGCCGAAACGCACGGCCTCGCGCGCATCCTCCGCATCGAGAATGCCCTTGATGATCATCGGTCCCTTCCAGGTCTCGCGGATCCATTCCAGATCCTTCCAGCCGATCGAGGGATCGAAATTGGCGCCGAGCCAGCCAATATAGTCGGCGAGATTGGTCGGCTGCCCACGATAGGCGGAGATATTGCCGAGATCGTGCGGGCGGCCGCGCAGGCCGACATCGAGCGCCCAGGCGGGATGGGCAAAAGCTTGCAGCATCCGGCGAAAGGCTGCGTTCGGGCCTGACATGCCGGAATGAGCGTCACGATAGCGTGCGCCTGGCACCGGCATGTCGACGGTGAAGACCAGCGTGCGGATGCCGGCGGCCCAGGCGCGCTCCAGCGCATTCTTCATAAAGCCGCGGTCCTTCAGCACATAAAGCTGGAACCAGATCGGCCGGCCGACCTGGCTCTGCACCTCCTCGATCGGGCAGACGGAGACGGTGGACAGCGTGAAGGGAATGGCCCGCGCGGTCGCGGCGCGCGCGGCCTGCACCTCGCCCCGCCGGGCATACATGCCGGTCAGGCCAACCGGCGCCAGCGCCACCGGCATATCCAGCGCCTCACCGAAGAGCTTGGCACTCAAATCGACCTCGCCGACACTCTTCAGCACGCGTTGGCGCAAAGCGAGATCGCTGAGATCGCTGACGTTGCGTTTGAGCGTATGTTCGGCATAGGCGCCACCATCGAGATAGTGAAACAGGAAGGGCGGCAGGCGGCGGCGAGCGGCTTCGCGATAATCGCTGGCGGATGAGATGATCATGGGATGAGCGGGTCCTGTAACGGGGTGGACGACGAGGCCGCGCCGTCAGGGGCGGCGTGTGCACGAAGGCGATGGTCTGTCAGCGCCATGGCGGCGCGGCGGTGGCGGGCAGCCGCCTCGGCCAGCGGCCGCAGCTGGGTGGCGACATGATCGAGATGATCGAGCGCGGCGGCGCGGGCGCATGGGCCGTCCCCGGCCAGAATGGCCTTGACAATGGCGTGATGCTGGCGCGCCAGCGGCTCGGCACTGGCCGGCGCACGATAAAGCGCCTGCAGGCTTTCGGAGATGCTGGCCCGCAACAGGTCGAACAGGCCGGCCATGACCTGGCGCAGGACGATGTTGTGCGAGGCCTCGGCAACCGTCATGTGAAAGGCCGCATCGGCCTCGGCCTGGGCATGCGGCGCTTCCGGTCGGGGCGCCATCACATGAGCAAGCGCCGCCTTCAGCCGGGCGTGATCGCCGGGCGTCGCCCGTTCGGCGGCGAGTGCCGCCGCATCGCCTTCCAGCGAGCGGCGCAGTTCCATGACATCCAGCCAATAGCCCGGCTCGCCTTCCGCGAGGGATGAAAGCGGCGCGAGCGCGGCCGAGATCGGCGAGGCGGAGGCCGGCGTAACGATCGTGGGTTCTGGGAATTTCTCTGCGGCGACGAATGTGCCGCCGCCCTGCCGGCTTGTGAGGCGGCCATGGCTGATCAGTTCACGCAGAGCTTCACGCAGGCTGGAGCGGGATACGCCAAGGTCGGCCGCCAGCTGCCGCTCGCCCGGTAGGCGCACGCCTGGCGCAAGAGCCTGCTCTCGCAGCATCGTCTCGATCTGATTGGCCAACGGCCCCATACTCGTCCTGTCTATCTTGTCTGTCTTTTGGATCGGTCAGCCCTTAATGGTCCTACCAATTTGATCCCCCTGGCTCATAATGCGATTATTTCTTGATGTCGGACATGATCGAGAATGTCAAATACTCTATTGGTCATACCAATTTTCGTTCACCGCTGGCTTTCTCCAGCCGAATGGCTGCCGTGCATTTGTGGGCGAGGAGATCGGTTCGGGATGCGCTAAAGCTTTGAAGGCCGCATGGGCAAACACGCTGCCCACGCGTCACGGCGGTTTGCCACGACGCTCGCGACCACAGTCGGGCACAAGTGGAATAGCTGTTCTCACCGGCCGCACACAGGAGATCGCAAAGGATGGTGGACGACGGCACGGAGGGCAGAGCGAAACGGCTGGCGCGGCTGATCCGTGCGGCGGATGCGTCCTATCAGGTGGCCGAGGCCAGCCGTCCGGGCGGGGCCGGCGGTGCGGCGGCCTGGCTGCGGCGGGTCGGACGCTGGCTGGAGCTGCGTTCCTTCGGCCTGACGCCGGAACATTTTGCCTTGCAGGAGGGCGCGCGAGCGGCCTTGATCGTCGCTCTTCCCCTGGCGCTGATCCTCATTCTCGGCGAGCACAGACTCAGCTGGGCGATCTTTGCCGCCTTCTGGCTCTGCCTCTCGGATATCGCTGGGCCCTCGCGGCTGCGCCATCGCTTGCTGCTGGTCTTTTGCTTCGCCGGCGCCGTCGTTGCCTTTCTGGGCGCCTGGGCCGCCTCGCTCGGCACGGTGCCGGCCATGCTGGCCGGGCCGATGCTGGTCTTCCTGTCGATCCTTCTCCCGATCCGCCTGGCACATTCGCAGATGCTGGCCACGCTTCTGGCCGTCGTCGCGGTCGTCGCCGTCGGTTTTCCGGCGTCGGCGGAAGGCGCCATGGTGCTGGCGCTGGCCTTCCTCTCCGGCGGGCTCTGGGCCAGTCTGGTGATCGCGCGGCTCTGGCGCATCGACCCGGTGCTCGCCCTTCGCCAGGACAGCGTGGCCATGTTCGCCCGGCTGAGCGACATGGCCTTCGATCTCGCCGCCACCGGCATCCGCCCGCATCGCGATCGGCTCTGGCATCCCGAACATGCCGCGCATCGCCGCTCCATCCGTATCGCCATTGAGCGGCTGCGTGTCCTCATCAGCCGCTACGAGGGCGATGCGCAGGCCGAAGTCGCGCATTTCTGCCTGCATCTGCGGGAGGCTGAGGCGTGCTTCAACGCGCTCATCGCGCTGGAACATGCCTTCATCACCGATATCGGCTCGGCGGAAGAGCGGATCGCCAGCGCCAAGGTTCTGCGCAATGCCCTGATGGCCGCCCGCATGACGGTAGCCGAGGTGCCGGGGACGCGGGCACTGCTGGCACGGCGGCTCACGCGGCTTGCCCGTGGCAGGGCCGCCATGGAAGAGCCGACGATCCGGGGCGTACTCAGCGCCGTCGACGCGGCGCTTGCGCCCTTGGCAAGGGCCGCGTCGCCCGCAGAGCCGCCGCTGCTGGCCGCACCGCCGCTCCCCTCGCTTCAAGCCGGCCTGCGCCAGGCCCTGCGCCAAGCAGTCAGCGTCGCGATCGTGCGGTATGTCGCGCTCAGCCTCGGCCTTGGCTATCCCTATTGGGCGATAATGGCCACGGTGGTGGTGATGCAATCGGCAGCGCGCACCACCTGGACCCGCAGCCTGGAGCGGATCTTCGGCAGTCTCCTCGGCGGCGCGGCGGCCCTTGGCCTTCTGCACCTCGCAGCAGCGCCACCCATACTGGCGCTGATTGCCCTGCCGCTGGCAGGGCTGACCATTGCGCTGCGCACGGTCAACTACACGATCTTCGTCGTCACGCTGACCATGCTGTTCATCCTGGTGACCGAACTGCTGCAGCCAGGCGCCGGCAGTGCCTCGGCGCGCATTCTCGACAATCTGCTCGGAAGCTTTGCCGCGCTGTTCTGTGTGCTGGCGCTCTGGCCGGATCGTGGCCCCTCGCTGCCGCAACTGATCGCGCAGGGCCTCAAGGCCAACGGTGCCTATCTCGATGCCGTGCGCCGTGGCGAAAGCGCCGAGGTGATCGAGGCCACCCGCCGCGCCGCGGGCCTGTCCAGCATCGCGGCTGAAGTGGCGCTGCACGATCTCGGCGGCATTCCGCGCCGCTGGCACCGGCAGGAAAGCCACCATGCCGAGGCCCTGCGCAGTTTGCGGCTGCTCGCGGGCGAGGCCGCTGCCGTCTGGCATGCCGCGCGGGCCGATGCTCCGGCGCCGCGCCGGCCGGCCCATCAAGCGTAGGTCTGAACCCTTGTGACAGACTTAAAGCCTGGTGAGCCCCTCGCAGGCGCGCGCGACGATCTCATCGATCGAGGCATCGATGGCGACCGTCACCACATTCGGCTCGCCGGTCGGAACCTCCAGCGTCTTCAACTGGCTTTCCAGCAGCGAGACCGGCATGAAGTGACCCGTGCGCGCGCCCATGCGCCGCTTCAGCAGCTCGACCGACCCTTCCAGATAAACGAAAGCGAGCGCGCCGGAGGCGGCCGCGCGCAGCCGGTCGCGATAGCTGCGCTTGAGGGCCGAGCAGGCGACGATGATGGCCTTGCCATCCGCATGGGCCGCGGCGATCTCGGCGCCGATCTTGTCCAGCCAGGGCCAGCGATCCTCGTCCGTCAAGGCGATGCCCGCCGCCATCTTCTCGACATTGGCCTTCGGATGCAGCCGGTCGCCTTCGATGAAGGCTAGACCGCTTCGCGCCGAAAGGCCAAGGCCGATCGAACTCTTGCCGCAGCCGCTAACCCCCATCGCCACCACCGAGAGGCCGGGGCGGATGGCGCACGCACCCGCAGGCAGGGCATCAGTTTCGCGTGAAGACATGCAGTCAATCCTCCATCGACAGGAAGCCTAGGACCGATGCGCCAGCGCGGGACATCGGATGAGGTGAAGCGGCTTCATAGCGTCTCCCCGACAGGCCAAGCACCGCCACAGATACCGCCGCTCACCCATGTACCTCTCGGCATATGGGCCGGACAGGTGCCTTGTCGAGCCCCAGCTAGACCCGTTTCGGCGTGAAAAAGGACGCGCGGTCCACGACCGATACCTTGGTATAATCGCGCTGTACCAAGGCGCGATTGATCGCCAGCCGCGCTTGTGAGATGAGGGCCATGTCGTCAGGGCCGAGCCGCCTGCGACGCCCGATCAACCTTTCAAGACATGCAAATGGACAGCGACACTCGCCGCCGTCCGCGCCTGGCAAATGCCAGCCGGACGGTTTCCAAAACGATCCCGTCATCGACCGTTTCCGGCCTGCCCCGCGCTGCCTGAGGCTTTCTGCCTTTGGCTCACCGGGATCGCGCCGCGCGGTCCCCATGAGGTGAGCCATGACCATCACCCTCTTCCTGCGCGGCCGCCCCGCCGCATCTTTCGCCCCGATTGCCGCTGCCGCCTGCAAAGCCGGACCGCAGCGCCCTGCACTCGTTGCCCGCTGGCAGATCGACCCCGCCACCGGCCGCTTGGAGTGCCGCTGGGCTCTTGCGGATGCGGCAGAGAATCAGGATTCTCTGTCTCCGTCTGCGCAGATGCAAGCACCGACGCAGCTGCGGCAAGCGGCCTGATCCGCAACCGCTCTCGGCCTGGCGGCGGAGAGCATCGCCCGCGCCTTGCCCTGCCCAAGCGGCCCATCCGCCGGTCTGGGCGGGGGCCTCGGCGAGCCTCGTGCTTTGCCGTTTCGTCCTGCCCTCACCGCCCGCAGGCGGATGCCTGTTACAACCCCTCCCCCCGCGTCCCACGAGGTGCCCCTCATGGTGTTTCACTCCATCGACCGTCCCGCCCAGCGGGATATGGCAGCGCTGTCTTCCAGCCGGCGCCTGCCCAATCTTTACGATCTCATCGCCATTGCCTTTCTCGTGGCGCTCGGCACACTGGCTGCCCATGGCCTTGCCGAAATGCGCGCGCCGATGACCGTGCTGGCGGGCGATCCGATCGTGCTCGATCCCGCCCGCCTGCCGGAATATGCGCTGCGCACCACGCTACGCATGGTCGCGGCCATCCTCGCCTCGCTGCTTTTCACCTTCGTCGTCGCGACGCTCGCCGCCAAGAGCCGCCGGGCGGAAATGCTGATCGTGCCGGCGCTCGACATTCTCCAGTCGGTGCCCGTGCTCGGCTTCCTCACCTTCACGGTCACCTTTTTCATCGGCCTGTTTCCCGACAGCCAGATGGGGGCGGAATGCGCCTCGATCTTCGCGCTGTTCACCAGCCAGGCCTGGAACATGACCTTTTCTTTCTACCAATCGCTGCGCACCGCGCCGCGCGATCTGGACGAGGTTTGCCGGGGCTTCCGCCTGTCGGCCTGGCAGCGCTTCTGGCGGCTGGAGGCACCCTTTGCCGCGCCGGGCCTGGTCTGGAACACGATGATGTCGATGTCCGGCGGCTGGTTCTTCGTGGTCGCATCCGAGGCGATCACCGTCGGCAACACCACTGTGCAGCTGCCGGGCCTCGGCTCCTGGCTGGCCGTGGCCATCGACCGGCAGGATGTGACGGCGGTGGTCTGGGCCGTCCTCACCATGGGCGTCGTCATCCTGCTCTATGATCAGTTGATCTTCCGTCCCATCGTCGCTTGGGCCGACAAGTTCCGCTTCGAGCAGACGGCCAGCGGCCAGCGGCCGGGCTCCTGGGTCTATGATCTCGTACGCCGCACCCGGCTGCTGCGCAAGCTCACCGCGCCGCTTGCGAGCCTGTGGGACCGCGTGCTGATGCTGCGCCTGCCGAGCCCGCGCCTGCCCGCCATGGTGGAGCGCCAGAGCCGGGACCTGTCCCGTGTGATGGATGTGCTGTGGATTGGCGCCGTGGCCGCCATCGGCGCCTGGGGCGTCTGGCGCCTTGTCACCTATGTCAGCGCCAGCCTCGGCTGGGCGGATCTCGGCGAGGCCTTTGCCGGCGATCTGGCGACGCTTGTTCGGGTCATCGTGCTGATCGCGCTCGCCAGCCTCGTCTGGGTGCCGCTCGGCGTCTGGATCGGCCTGCGCCCGAAGGTGGCCGAGCGGGTCCAGCCGGTGGCGCAGTTCCTGGCGGCTTTTCCGGCCAATGTGCTCTTCCCGGTCGCGGTGCTCGCCATCGTCGCCACGGGCGCGAGCCCGAACATCTGGCTCTCGCCGCTGATGGTGCTGGGCACGCAATGGTACATTCTCTTCAACGTGATCGCCGGCGCCAGCGCCTTCCCGACCGATCTGCGGGAGGCCGCCGCCGTCTATCGCCTCGGCGGCTTCACCTGGTGGCGCCGCGTCATCCTGCCCGGCATCTTCCCCTATTACATCACGGGGGCGCTGACGGCCTCGGGCGGCTCTTGGAATGCCAGCATCGTCGCCGAAGTCGCCAATTGGGGCGACACCAAGCTCGAGGCCTTCGGGCTCGGCGCCTATATCGCCAAGGCCACGGAGGCCGGAGACTTCCCGCGCGTCATCCTCGGCATCGCCGTCATGTCGCTGTTCGTCACCCTGTTCAACCGCGCGCTCTGGCGCCCGCTCACCGTCTTTGCCGAAAAGCGCATGCGCATCAACTGATGCCAGCCCGCAGCTCTCGCCCCGTTCTACCAGGAGTTCAATCCATGGACACCCTCGCTCCCGCCACCCTTACCGCGACCGCCACCCCACTCGTCGAAGTCCGCAAGGTTCGCCAAGTCTATGACAAGGGTACGTCCGGCTCACTCGTCGTGCTCGATCAGGTGGATCTCTCGCTGAAGCCCGGCGAGGTTATCGGCCTGCTCGGCCGCTCCGGCTCCGGCAAGTCCACGCTTCTGCGCGCCATTGCCGGCCTGCTGCGCCCGAGCGAGGGCGAGGTGTTCTTCCAGGGCCGCCCTGTCGACGGGCCGACGGATGGCGTTTCCGTCGTCTTCCAGAGCTTTGCACTCTTTCCCTGGCTGACCGTGCTGCAGAATGTCGAGGTTGGCCTGGAAGCCCAGGGCGTCAATGCGGCCGAGCGGCGCAAGCGGGCGCTCGCCGCCATCGACCTGATCGGCCTCGACGGCTTCGAAAGCGCCTATCCGAAGGAGCTGTCGGGCGGCATGCGCCAGCGTGTCGGGCTCGCCCGCGCGCTCGTCGTGCATCCCAAGGTGCTCTTGATGGACGAGCCCTTTTCCGCACTCGACGTGCTCACCGCCGAAACCCTGCGCACCGACCTGCTCGATCTCTGGTGCGAGGGGCGCATGCCGATCGAGTCGATCCTGATCGTCACCCACAATATCGAGGAGGCCGTGCTCATGTGCGACCGGATCCTGATCTTCGGCTCCAATCCCGGCCATGTGATCGCCGAGATCCGCGTGGACCTGCCGCAGCCACGCAACCGGCTGGACCCGGCCTTCCGTGTACTGGTGGAGGATATCTATCAGCGCATGACCGCGAAGAAGGGGACGCAGCCGACGCGCGACGGGCTGTTTCCCGGCACCGGCATCGCCATGGAACTGCCGAGGGTCTCGACCAATCTGATGTCCGGCATGATCGAGGCGCTGGCGGGCGATCCCTATCGCGGCAAGGCCGACCTGCCGCCGCTCGCCGCCAGCCTGCATCTGGGCATCGACGACCTCTTTCCCGTGGCCGAGACGCTGCAATTGCTGCGCTTTGCCGAGTTGGAAGGCGGCGACATCCGGCTCACCCCCGCAGGCCTGCGCTTTTCCGACAGCGACGTGGACGAGCGCAAGCGGCTGTTCGCCCAGCATCTGGCATCCTACGTGCCGCTCGCCGCCCATATCCGCCGCATCCTCGACGAGCGGCCGACCCACCGGGCGCCGGCCAGCCGTTTCCGCGACGAGCTGGAAGATCACATGTCGGAAGACTATGCCGCCGGCACGCTGAAGGCGGTGACCAACTGGGCTCGCTATGGGGAATATTTCGCCTATGACGAACATTCCGACCTGTTCACGCTGGAAAACCCGAGCTGAGTATCGGGCAATCAGGGGCGGGACCGTCAGTCGGCGGCCCCGACCGGATCGCTCCCATCCTAAGGGCTTGGCTTGATCTTTTTCCGCCTACCCCGCACAGCTAGACAAGGCATGTCAGGACGGACCTCAGGTAGGATGCGCGCAGCGAGACCGACATTTTTTCGCTATCTGGCCGAAGCACCGCTCCTGTGGTGCGCCATCTTCGTCCTGGCTTGCCTGATCTTCATCGCGGATACCGTCACGAAGCGCGAGATCGCCTTTGCCGTACTCCATGTCGTGGTGATCCTCATGGCGGTGCGCACTGGCCGGGTGGGCGCCATTCTGGCGGTTGCCGTGGGATGCGTGGCCCTGACGGTGACGAGCTATGCCTTGACCCCGCATGGCAGCCAGGAAGCAGGGCTGGCCAATGCGGCGCTGAGCCTTCTGGCCATCGGCGCCAGCACCTGGCTCGCCATGCGGCTGGAGCGGCTGCAGGCGGCATCGCGGCGGGCGCAAGGCGAGCTCGCGCGCATGTCGCGCATCGTGCTGATGGGCGAACTCAGCGCCTCCATCGCCCATGAGGTCAGCCAGCCGGTCACCGCGATCGCCGCGCATGGCCATGCGGCGCTGCGCTGGCTTTCCGCCAGCCCGCCCAACGAGCACGAAGCGCGCCAAGCCCTGCGCCGGATCGTCGGCGATGCCGAGCGCGCCGGCGAGGTGGTGGCGCGGGTGCGCCGCCTGGTGGCGCGCGCCGAGCCTCGGCACGAGCCGCTCGACCTGAGCGAAACGGTGGCCGAGGCGCTGGCGCTGATGCGTGGCGAGTTGCGCCGCCACGACATTGCCCTGCGCACCGAACTCGCCGACGACCTGCCTGCCGTCAGCGGCGACAGGGTTCAGTTGCAGCAGATTGTGTTGAACTTCGTGCTCAACGCCGCAGACGCCATGGCGGAGACGCCGGCGGACGTGCGCGATCTCCTTGTCAGCACCGCTGCCAATGGGGCGAGCGTGACGGTGAGCGTGCGCGACACCGGTAGTGGCGTTTCGGCAGAGGCGCAGAGCCGGCTGTTCGAGGCCTTCTTTTCCACCAAGGCGCATGGCATGGGCATGGGCTTGGCCATCAGCCGCTCGATCGTCGAGGCCCATGGCGGACAAATCTATGCCGCCCCCAACTATCCTACCGGCGCCGACTTCGGCTTTACCCTGCCGGCGGCTGCCAAGCCGACGCCTGACCCAACCGACGATGATGCTCACGGAGGGCATGACCGGCAAGCACCCGGTACAGGCCAGGCTTTACAGAAAGCTGAGGCCAGATGAGCGAGGATCGAGTGGACACACAGACGGTCTATGTGGTCGATGACGATGCGTCTGTGCGCGATGGGCTGGATAGCCTGCTGCGCTCGGTCGGCTATCGCACCGCCTGCTTTGCCTCGACACGCGATTTCCTTGCCGCGCTGCCGCTTTCCCGGCCGAGCTGCCTGGTGCTCGATATCCGCATGCCGGACGCCAACGGCCTCGATTTTCAGGATGAGCTGGTGCGCCAGGGTCTGCGCGTGCCGATCATTTTCCTTTCAGGCCATGGCGATGTGCCCATGTCGGTGCGGGCAATGAAGGCGGGCGCGAGCGAATTTCTGCTGAAACCCTTTCGCGAACAGGATCTGCTGGATGCCATTCGTCATGCCCTGGCGGCCGATGGCGCGCGCCGGATCGAGGATGACGTGCTGGCCAGCCTGCGCGCGCGCTACCAGACGCTGACCAGCCGCGAGCGCGAAGTCATGGCGCTGGTCGTTCTGGGGCGGCTGAACAAGCAGATCGCCGGTGAACTCGGCCTCAGCGAAATCACTGTCAAGGTCCATCGCGGCCATGCCATGCGCAAGATGGAGGCCGATACGGCGGCCGATCTGATCCGCATGGCGGAACTGCTGGGCCTCTTTCGCCCAATAGGCTGAAGACAGCGATCTCAAACCTTGCTTGCGTTTGGCGCTATCGCCTCTGCGGCAGCATACCATGAAGGGACGTGCGGCCCCTGCGAAACGCGTGGAAGAGCGCGGCAGCGGCATGGATCGACACCAGACCGGCGGCGCCATAGGCCAGCCAGGCATGGATGTGCGACCAGAAGGCTTCGGCCGCATCCGATACCGGTAGAGGCAGGTTCGGCACGACCACGAGATCGAAGACATAGCTCGGAACGCCAAGGGGCGAGGCGGAGGCGATCGCCCAGCCCGCCAGCGGCACGGCGACGGTCAGCAGCAGCAAGACCCTGTGCGCAAAGCGCGCCAGCAGCCTTTCAACGGCACTTGCAACAGCACCCGCATGCGGCGAGCGACCGAACAGCGACCAGGCAAGGCGGATGAGCGCCAGAGCGAGGATCAGGAAGCCGACCGACTTATGCAGCTGGTAGAGATCGAATTGCAGCACGGGCTGATCGCTGAACACCTGCGTCAACCAGCCGAGCGCGATCTGGCCGATGAACAGAAGAGCGACGCTCCAATGAAGGCAGCGGCTGACAAGGCCATAGGCCGTGGCCGTGTTGCGCAGGCTGATCATGTGATGGTCCTTGTCATGTCCTGGCGGCGTGATCGGCTTCGGCCTTGGCGAAGAGTTTTCTGTCTTGCCATCCCGCTATGCTTTCGCGCTTTCACGAGATATCGACGCGACTACTCGCGCACGCCTTCCAACTGCATGTCGAAGCTGACGACATTCGAATAGATCGGGACGCCGACGCCCATGCCGTAAGGCAGGCGTGGTATATCGCCCGTGACGTGGAAGCTCATTCGGTTGCCGTTTTCTTTCGAAAACGCCGCCTGGAAGGTTTCAGGCCGCGACTTGCCCCGCGCCGTCAATGCGCCGGTGATCGTGGCACTCTTCGGCCCGGTTGGTACGACATTGGTGGAGGTGAATGTAATTGCCGGATAGGTTTGCGTATCGAACACGGCGTTGGACCGCAGGAAGGCGTCGATGCGTGGCTGGCCGGTGGCAACACCGCCGGGACTGAGTTCGATCGTCACCGAGGAATGTGCAAGGTCCTGGGCATTGATCTCGAAATGACCCGAGGCGACGGGAATGCTGCCGTTGATCGCGCCACCGCTCACCTGCTCGACATGAAAGCCGATATGAGAGGCGGGATCGATCCTGTAATGTGCGATGGCCTGCGCGGCAAAGGCTGGTTGCGCCGGAATAACAGGCGTGGCCATGGCGATGGTAAGAGCGATGGCGGATGTCCAAGCGACGGTCTTCATGAGGCCTATCCTGTGCTGCGGGCGGCGATTGCCGCCGGATAGGAGAACAACACCACGGTATCGGCTCTTATTCCCTGTGACCAAAGAAATATGCAGGAGAGAACCATCGGGCGAAGTCGGTTGCATCGCTCGATGAACCGCGGGTTGTGATGGTCGACGGAAACAGGGCTGACGATCGGGCGGAACGCGGTCGCAGATCCCCACGTTGCTGCCAGCTAACGTGTCCGAGACGCCTGCTTGCCTCAGGCGAAGTGCAATCAACGTGCGAACACTATATTTTAAGCAACCGAAAGCATTATTGGCTAAGCCGTCGCTTATGCAGCGCAGATGCAACCTTGCGCCTCAGCAAAGAATTAAGACCTTTAGACATATATTGACAAATACAAGAGCAGCTGATGTCGCCTGTTGGCCGTTGCTGACACCCATTTTGTTCCGGCTCCGGATGCCTTCATGACGTCAGTGCAGGACGACTATTTTCGCATCGCCCAATATCGGTCTTTCGCTGCGAAAATGCCGATGCTGCTGGCGTGCCTTGTCGCGTCGAGCATGATCGAATTTTTCATGCTGGACGAACTGACGCTGCTGTCTTCCGCAGGCGCCATCGAAGTCGGCGTCTGCATGACAGCCTTTCTCACGGCGACCTGGTGGATCCGGCATGGCGACGACGCGATCGATCGCGACGCCGCCTTGCGCCGGATGATGGTCAGCATGATCATCTGCGTGATCGGTGGCTTCGTCAGCATCGTCAACGACGTCTCGCTCTACCTTGAATCCGATCAGGGCATGCGGCTCTACCTGGCTTTCAGCATCTTCGGCGTCGGCATCTGCTGTTTCGTCTGCACCATGCATATCCGGTTGATGTCCGTGATCGTCATCTGCCTGACGACGGTACCCTGTACCTGGATGTTCATCGAGCTTGGCTTGCCGGGCGCAAAGGCTGCCGGCATCCTGGCCCTGGTAATGGCCTGTACCATGGTCGTATCGATGTTCAGCTACCAGCACGATTTCCGACGGCTGATCGAAGCGCGCGTCAAGGTCGAGTTCCTGGCGTCGGAGAATGTTCGGCTGGCCAGCGTCGACGAGCTTACGGGTCTGCACAACAGGCGCTACTTCATTCAGCAGTGCCGGGACTGGAGCAACAAGCGCGATGCCGACCGGATATCGCTCGCCATCGGCATCATGGATATCGATGGCTTTCGCACGGTCAACGAGCATCATGGCCATCAGGTCGGCGACGCCGTGCTTAAGGAAGCGGTCAAGCGGATCAGGCGCGTCATTCCCGCAAGTGCAGCGCTCTGTCGCGTCGGTGGCCATGAATTTGCCCTTGTGATCTTCGATCCGCTCGCTCCGGAAGAGATGATAGCGATCGGCGATCGGCTGAAGGCGGCCTTCGAACAACCCATCCCGGTCGAGGATATTCGCGCGGCAGTGGGCTGCTCTGTCGGCTTTGCCAGCTATCCGGAGAATTCCCGCGATGTCGATACGGTCTTCACGCTTGCGGAATACGCGCTCCGCCATGGCAGCGCGGAAGGCAGCAACCGGTGTGTCGTCTTCAACCGCGAACTGGAGCGGCTGCGTGCCTGGCAATCGCAATTGGAGCAGGCCCTGCGGCGGGCGGTCTCCCAGGCCGCCCTCTACCCCGTCTATCAGCCGATCATCGGTTCGGACACGGGCGAGATCATCGCGTTTGAATGCCTGTGCCGCTGGACGGATCCGAATCTCGGTGTCGTACCGCCCGATGTCTTCATCAAACACGCGGAAAAGCTGGGCCTGATACAGGCACTGACCAAGCAGATCCTGACGCGCACGCTTGAAAATATGCGGCTCTGGCCTGGCAGTCTGAAGGTCTCCATCAACATTTCGGCGACGGATGTGGCCGACAAGGCCTTCATGGAGGAGCTGCTTCGTCTTGTCGCCGGATCGTCAGTGCCGGCAAACCGCTTGATTTTCGAGATCACCGAAACAGCGGTGCTGTCCGATTTCACCGGATCGCGGCGCCAGTTGGACGCGGCGCGCAGATCCGGCATCGAGATCGCCCTGGATGATTTCGGAACCGGCTTTTCAAGCATGAGCCATCTGCATCAGCTTCCGCTCGACAAGGTCAAGATCGACAGACGGTTCATCACCGATCTGGCAGAGGACGAGACCAGCCGCAACATCGTCTCCGGCATCATCTCCCTCTGTGGCAATCTGTGCATCGCCTGCGTGGCCGAAGGCGTGGAGAACGCCGAGCAGATGCGCATTCTGCGCGATCTCGGATGCACCTATATTCAGGGTTATCACGTCGCGCGCCCCGTCCCGGCCGAAGACGTGCACGGCCTGATCGCCCGCCCGGCCACGCCCTGCCCGACGACGAAGCAAACGACCCTGATGTCATCCTAAGGCTTGTTCAGCGCAGCCTCTGCAGCGCGCCGACAGCCGCCTTTACCCGGAAAATCATCGATATCTCCGAATGGAGCCCTAGCTTCTTGGTCTGGAAGCGCCGTGCCCTTTGCTGGCATGCGCACCGAGACAACCGTGAAGACACAGGCGGATTGAGCATGACGAAGACAGCATTGGTGGTCGGCGCGAGCGGAATCGTCGGCAGCGCGACAACAGCGCTCCTGAGCGAACAGGGCTGGCGGGTGCATGGTCTTGCGCGCCGGCCGGTCACCCAATCCGGCTTGCAGCCGGTCGTCGCCGATCTGCAGGATGCCGCGGCAACTGCGGATGCACTGCGCCATATCGACCCGGATGCGGTGTTCATCACCACCTGGCTGCGCCAGGACAGCGAGGCGGAGAATATCCGTGTCAACTCGGCCATGGTGCGCAACCTGCTCGATGGCCTGCCGAAGCCGAACCGGACACGCCATGTCGCGCTCGTCACCGGCCTCAAACATTATCTCGGCCCGTTCGAAGCCTATGGAAAGGGCGCACTGCCGCAGACCCCGTTTCGCGAGGAGCAGGGCCGGCTCGATGTCGAGAATTTCTACTATGCGCAGGAGGATGCGCTGTTTGCCGCTGCCGAACGCGATGGCTTCAGCTGGAGCGTCCATCGCCCTCACACGGTGATCGGGCTTGCCGTCGGCAATGCGATGAACATGGGCACGACCCTTGCCGTCTATGCAACCCTCTGCCGGGAAACGGGTCGTCCCTTCACTTTCCCCGGGTCACAGGCACAATGGTCCGGTCTGACCGATATGACCGATGCCCGCCAGCTGGCCCGTCATCTGCTCTGGGCCGTGGAAACGGACGCAGCGCATGACGAGGCCTTCAACATCGTCAATGGCGATGTCTTTCGCTGGCAATGGATGTGGGGCCGCATTGCCGCGTGGTTTGGCCTGGACGCCGTGCCGTTCGACGGCACCGTCCGTCCGCTTGCCACGCAGATGGCGGGCGACGCCGAATTGTGGCGCGAGATCGCCCGGCGCGAGCAGCTGGTCGAGCCCGATCTCGATCGCCTCGCCTCGCCTTGGCATACCGATGCGGACCTTGGCCGGCCAATCGAGGTGGTCACGGATATGAGCAAGAGCCGACGGCTCGGCTTCACCGCCTATCAGCCGACCGATGACGCCTTCTTCGCGCTCTTCGAACGGCTGCGCGCCGACCGTCTCATTCCCGCTTTGTCCGGTCAGCGTTGATCAGCACGAGCGTGTGCTCCAGGCGCGCGCAGTACCGCCTTCTCGTGTTGCCGCTACCGGCCTCCTGCCAAGCAGCCGGCGCGTCGGTCATCAGGCGGCCATGCCACCCGATGCCTCCAGCCTGCGTCCCGTAGCATCGTCGAAGAGGTGGTGCTTGTTCGGGCTGAAAGACAGGCCGATCTGGTCGCCGGGCGCCAGCGCCACGCGAGCCTTGGAGATGAGCGTGATCTCATGGCCGGCCAGCCGGGCCGTGATGTGGGTTTCCGAGCCGGTGGGCTCGACCACGACCACCTCGGCCTTTACAGGGCTCTCCGGGTCGATGGTGATCTCGTCGGGGCGGATGCCATAAGCAATCTTCGTACCGGGGGGTACACTCACGACAATCGGCAGGGTCGCCACCCCTGCCACCAGCACCGCGCCCGCCTGGGTCACCGCCGGCAGAATATTCATCGCCGGGCTGCCCATGAAGGTGGCGACGAAGAGATTGGCAGGATTGTCGTAAAGTTCCAGCGGCGTGCCGATCTGCTCGACCCGGCCGGCATTCATCACCACGATCTTGTCGGCCATGGTCATGGCCTCAATCTGGTCGTGCGTGACATAGATGATGGTGGACTTAAGCCGCTGGTGCAGTGCCTTGATTTCCGCGCGCATCTTGACGCGCAGCTTGGCGTCGAGATTGGAGAGCGGCTCATCGAAGAGAAAGACCTTGGGATGGCGCACGATGGCCCGCCCCATGGCCACGCGCTGGCGCTGGCCGCCGGAGAGTTGTCCGGGCTTTCGATCGAGCAGGGCGGTGAGCGACAGGATTTCGGCAGCCTTGTCCACCTCCGCCTTGATCTCAGCCTTGCTGCGCCCGGCCAGCTCCAGGGCGAAGCCCATGTTCTGCGCCACGGTCATCTGCGGATAGAGCGCGTAATTCTGGAACACCATGGCGATGTCCCGGTCCTTGGGCTCGAGCTCGTTGACGCGGCGCCCGTCAATGGCGATCTGGCCGCCGGTCACGGTCTCCAGCCCGGCGACCATGCGCAGCAGCGTGGATTTTCCGCAGCCGGACGGGCCGACGAGGATGACGAATTCGCCATCGCCGATGGCAACGTCGACGCCATGCATGACCGCGACGGCGCCATAGGATTTTTTCACACCAGAAATATCGACCGATGCCATGGCGAACCTCAATCCAGCTTGCGGATACGAAGGGCGAGATGCGGGCGGCCCGGCAGCTTGATGCCGAAGGCCGCGTCCGCACGGCCACCACGCGTGATGCTGCCGTGGCGCTGTGGATGCGGGACGAACGCCGCGATCCGCTCTGCCGGGGCGACGGTCATGGCCCATGTGTCGATCAGATCGATCTCATAGACGCCGTCTTCGGTGGGCAGCCCCGTCGTCCACTGGTCGGGCTGGTGCTCGCCAAAATAGATGAAGGAGACCTTGCCGCCCAGATCGCGCGCGCCGGATATGCGGCTCCAGGGCCATTCGTCGTTCATGCCCATGGGCTCCAGGCCCTGCAATGTGTCCTGCTGCATCAGTTGAAGCAGGAAGGCGATGCGCTTCCAGCTTTCGCCATGCAGCTGGCCACCCTTGGCCCACCAGATCAGGTCGTCGGGATCGGCATAGGTTTCGCCATGGCCGGCATAGCCCCCGCGCATGACGGTCGTCCAGAAGCGATGCACCAGCTCCTGCGCGGTAATGTTGCCCCAGTTGTAGATGATGTTGCCTTCATATTCCGGCTCGTCATTGACGACGGGCTTGCCATAAGCGACGCGCCATTCGGGCGTGCGCTTCACGTCCCAGTTCTGGATGCAGACATGGGTGATCCACGGCTTGCGGTGATCGAAATTCATGTTCTGATCGCCATTGTGGATCGAGCGCAAATGCTGCGCCGGGTCGTTCTCCTCCAGGATATGGCAGAAACGGTCCCAAGTCTCGACCGGGATCGTGTCGAGCAGGAAGTCATATTCATTGGCGAGCGCCCACCAGACATTGCGATGGGCCGATAGCCGGGCCGCGACATATTCGACATAGCGCAGGTTCTGAGCCTCGCTCATCGTGGCATAGCCCCAGCGGTCGTAGGGATGGAAGAGGATCACATCCGCCTCGATGCCGAGATCGGCCAGGCGGCTGATCTGCTGCTCCAGATGGCGGAAGGCTTCGGGGTTGGGCCGGTCGAAATCGAGCCCGCCCTGGCCATCGGGCAGGAAGATCGGCTGCAGCGGCTCGTTGGTGTTGAAGGGGTAATCCTTCGGAAAGACCGCCATGCGGATCTTGTTGAAGCCGGTTTTCGCCAGGCTCTCTAGCGTCTGCTCCTGCATGGCGAGCGGCTGGTGGGTCCAGGCATAGCAGGTGGTGCCGAAGGGGAAATAGGGCGTGCCATCGGCATAGGCGAAGTGGAAGCGATTGCGCACATGCACCGGGCCGTGAACGCCCGGGCGCGCCGCCGTCACCGTGAGCTCGCCCGTCTTGCCGTCAAGGGCCTCGATGTTGGAGGTGGTCGTGTAGCTCCATTCGCCCGCAGTGTCCGGCATGAAGCGCAGGACGAAGCTGTCGCCGCCATCGTGAAACCCCGTGACGCGGACGCTGCGATTGCCCTGGCGGAACTGCGCATGCAGGCGGACATCGAGATAGGGATTGCCGGGGACCTCGGCCGTCAGGCGGAGTTCGAAAATGTCGTAGAGATGCGTCATGGTCATTCCTTGACCGCCCCGGAGGTCAAACCGGCGACGAAATAACGTTGGAACATGAGATAGACGAGGGCGGCCGGCAGCACGGTCATAATGATCGCGGCGTTGAGCTCGCCATAATCGCTGGAAAACTGGCTCTGGAAGCTCATCAGCCCGAGCGGCAGCGTCCACATCTTCGGGTCCTGCAGAATCACCAGCGCCATGGCGAATTCGTTCCAGGTCGCGACGAAATCGAGGATCAGCAGCGCTGAAAGCACGGGAAGCGAGATGGGCAGGAAGATCCGCCGGAAGATGGTGAAGTGCGAGGCGCCATCGATGCGCGCGGCTTCCGACAGCTCCTTCGGCACGGCCGAAAAGAAGCCGTAGAGAATGAAGACCTGATAGGGAATGCCGAAGGCGAGATAGGGCAGGATGATGCCGGGATAGGTGTTGATCAGGCCGAAGGCGTTGACCTGGCGGAAGATCGGCGCCAGCATCACCTGAAACGGCAGCATGGTGCCGAACAGGAACAGCGCGAACAGCGCCTTGTTCATGCGCATCGGCACCTTGGCCAGCGCATAGGCCGCCATGGCGGAGATGAACAGGCCGAGCGGCACCTTGATCACCGTGATCACCACGCCGTTGAACGCGGTGGTGGAGAAATTGCCCCGGCGCCAGGCGGCGGCAAAGTTCTCGAAGGCCAGCTCCGTCGGCGGCATGAAGGCGCTGGCCCCCATCACCGTCGCGTTCGACTTCAGCGCGGTGAAGACGATGAAGACGAAGGGCGTGATCCAGATCAGCGCCAAGAGGATCAGCGAGATCCACAGCGCGACGAGGACGGGATCGACCTTGGCCGAGCCGACCCGCCGGAAGGCTTGGGAAAACAGCGTCATCGGGCCATCTCCTCGCGACGGAACATCCAGCGGATGTAAGGCAGCACGATCACCAGCGTGATCAAGAGAAGCACCACCGAGACGGCCGCGCCGCGCCCGAACACGCCGAGCTGCATGGACTGGGTATAGGCCCACATGGCCAGCATCTGCGTCGATTGCGCCGGCCCGCCGCCGGTCATGCCGTAGACGATGTCGAAGGCTTTCAGCGAGTTGATCAGCGAGAGAACGAAGACCACCATCATGGTTGGCTTCAGCGCTGGCAGCGTGACATAGCGGAAGACGCCCCAGCGTCCCGCACCGTCGATCCGCGCGGCCTCCACGAGCGTGGCCGACACGCCCTGCAGCCCAGCCAGGAACAGCACCATGGAAAAGCCGACCGACTGCCAGACATGGGCGACGAAGACGGACCAGAGCGCAACCTTGCGATCGCCCAGCCAGTCGAGAATCCAGCCGTCGAGCCCCATCTGCATCAAGAGGTTGTTGAAGAGCCCGAAAAACGGGTCGTACATCCACTTCCAGATCGTCGCGACGGCAATCGAGGCGATGATCACGGGCAGGTAGAAGACCACCCGGAGGCTGGACTTGCCGGGAATGTTCTGGTTCAGCGCCAGCGCCAGGCCGAAGCTGATGAGATTGGGCAGAATGACCGCCAGCGCCGTCCACCAGATCGTGTTGCGCAGCGCGCCCCAGAAGACCGGATCCTGCGTGACGATGGCGCGGTAATTGGCCAAGCCGACGAAACGCGCCTCCGGGCTCAGGCCGTTCCACGAGGAAAAGGACATCCGGATGACGTCGATCATCGGGTAGACGGCAAAGAGCAGATAGACGATCAAGGCGGGCGCGAGCAGGACATAGCCCTGCCGCTCGGGCCGCGCAGACTGGCTTGCTTGGGGCATGGAGAGATCCGAACCCGGCAGACGAGGGCGCCGCTTTTATGCGGCGCCCCTCCGCTCGGTTTATCCGCGGTTGGAGATGAAGGTCTGCAATGTCTTGCCCGCCTCGGCGCCCTTGAGGTTACCGGACGCGACTTCGTTGATCACGCGCCAATATTCGGTCGTGACATCAAGCGGAAAGGCCTGGTCGCCATTCACATAGATCTTCGTATACTTGCCGAAGATATCCAGCCACTTCTGATCAAGCGCCGAGATATTGGCATATTTGACATTGGAATTGACGGAGATCGAGCCGAAGGCGCCGAGATTTTCCTGCTGCACCTTGTCGGAAAGCAGATAGTCCAGGAATTTCGCCGCATCGTCCGGATTGGCGCTCTTGGACGAGACATAGAGATATTCGGCAAAGCCGTAGAGCCGGTCCGTGCCGGTTGGCACAGGGAAGAGATCGAAATTGTCGATCTTTTTGGCGTCCGAAAGCTGACCGACGAGCCAGTCACCTTCCACCATCATGGCGGCGCGGTTGGCGAGGAAGAGGTTGAAGCTCTGCGAATTATCGATGCCCATGAAGGGCTTGAGAATGTAGTTCTGCGACCAGTCGGCCAGCTCCTCGAAGCTTGCGGTGGCGCAGGCTTCCGTGCCCCAGTCAAGCTTCATGTCCATCAGCTGGTCATGCTTCTCGGCGCCGCATTTGGCTTCCAGGATCACGTCCATCAGCCGCATGAGGTGCCAGTTGACCGTGCCGCCGAAGGTCATCGGGGTGATGCCGGCTTCTTTCAGCTTTGCGGCGACGGCCTTCAGTTCGTCATAGCTCTTCGGCAGCTCGGTGATGCCGGCCTTCTGGAAGAGCGCCTTGTTGTAATAGATCGCTTCACCATGGAAGGTGTAGGGCACGCCGTGACGGCCACCCGGATAGAGCTTGGAGAAGCTGCCGGCCGTGCCGACGATGCGCTTGTCCCAGTCGTACTGGGTGTAGTAGGCGTCGAGCGGCTTGGAGAGGCCCGCCTTGACGAACTCTCCACCCAGGCCGAGACCCGCCCACATGAAATAGATATCCGGACCCTGGCTGGACTGGGCGGCAACGCGCAGCGCCGCCTTGTGCTCGTCCACCGAACGGCCTTCACGCGTAACCGTGATACCCGGATTGGCCGCCTCGAATTCCTTGATCGTCTTGTCCCAGGCAATATTGGCGGAGTTGTTGTCGAAGGTGAGCGTCCAGATCTTCACCTCGCCGGCCTGAGCCGTGCCCGCCGCCATGCCTGCCGAAACCGCCAGTGCCGAAAGCGCGGTTTTCCATCTCTTGGTCATTGTCATCGAAGCCTCCCTGATGCGGTCCTCTTCCGCTGGCCGCAATGAACCAAAGACGCTGACGAAGGTCAACCATTTTTTCATAATAGAAATTATTACAGTGAAATTTACGCCATATGACAGGCTATAATTTCCATATGAACTTAATGCTGCAGTGCCCTTTGTGCAAAGCAGCGTAAAATGAAAAAAATTGACAGGGGACCACAACCACGCGAGAACGCATCCGGCGAGGTGGGCGATGAAGAACATCAACAATCTGTTTTTTGACCGGGAATCCCCCGCCGGGCGCATTGTCAGGGGACTGGCGGCCTTTGGCGCGGCCACGGCCGGCCAGCTGGCAAAATCGACCGGACTCGGGCGCTCCACCATTTCGGCGGTGTTGAGCGATCTGCGCGATGCGGGCGCGGTGCTCGATGTCGAAGCCAAGACGAATGGGCAGGGCCGGCCCTCGCAATTGCTCTCGCTCAATCCAGCATCGGGCCGCTGCGCCGGCGTGCTTCTCGGACTTGGCGAAATCCGCATCGTCATCTGCGACATGACCCATGCGGTGCTCTCCGATGTCTGGATCCCGATCCGGCGCGATTACACGCCGGAAGAGGCCGCAGACCAAGTGCGCGAGAGCCTGCAGACGCAATGCGCGCCACTGGGCCTGGCGATCGGCGATCTTCTCGGCGTCGGGGTCGCCATTTCCGCACCGCTGAGTTATGGCGGCCGCGTCTTGAACGGCGACATCCTTCCCGGCTGGGCCGGCGTCGATCTCGCGGAGATCTTTTCCAAACGGCTGGATTGTCCGCTGCATGCCGAAAACGAAAGCCATTGCGGCGCCCTGGCGGAAATGACCTGGGGCGCGGCCGTCGGTGAAAGCGACTTCGTGCTCTACAAGTTCGATCTCGGCGTGGGCGGCGCCATCGTGCGCGACGGCACGGTGCTTCGCGGGGTCAGCGGGAGTGCGGCAGAATTCGGCCATGTGGTGCTGGAGCCCGAGGGGCGTTATTGCCGCTGCGGCAATCGCGGCTGTCTGCAGACTTATGTCGGCGGCTATTATCTTCTGCGCCATGCCGAAGAGCTGAGCGGCGGGCCCGTGACGATCGAGCAATTCATCGACCGGGCGCGTGAAGGGCGCATCGGCTATCGACGGTTGGTGGAGGATGCGGCAACCAAGGCCGGATGGGGCATGGGCATGACCGCGACCATGATCAATCCGCCGCTCTTCATCATCGCCGGTAAGCTCGCGACGATCGGACCGTCCTTTCTGGAGCCGTTGGAGCGAAGCTTCCGCCGGACGATGCTGCCGCAGCCGGATCTTCCGGGCCTGCAAACGCCCCGCCTCGCCGTGGCACGTTTTCTCGGCAATGACGATACCGTTATGGGCGCCGTGGCTCTGGTCCTGCGCCAGCATGGCCGCATCGCCGAGGGAAAGACTCCCGCCTCGCTTTGAGGACACGCCCATAGGAACGCCATTCCCTTTTCGCCGCCAAGGCAGCGAATGGCGCGCCCATTCCTTCGGAAAAACTCTGCCTTATTCAGCCAGGACGCTGCCGCGCGGGTTCGGCGCAAGCAAAAGTCCATTCTTACCGACAACTCTGTATCGATATGCGAGAACTCGCCTGAAAATGGCGCGGCATGCATCTCCCTACACGCGCCGCTTTTACCAAATTTGGAACGGTCCAAATATTAGGAATTGTTGAACGCGATATTTCGGTGGGACGTCGTATTTTTTTATCATCAATATCAGCATGTTAAATCTCATTTGCGAGACAAGAGGCTTATCAACATAATTTCCCGCTTGCCATTTTGGAACGTTCCAATAGAGATGTCGGCGGGAGCAACGCTGGGGAGGAAGGCTATGGGAAAGGCACGGGTTACCGTCGTCGATATCGCCAAGGCTGCCGGCGTGTCCAAGTCCACGGTTTCGCTGGTGCTGCAGGGCTCGTCACTCGTCAATGACGTGACGCGCACCAAGGTCAGTGCCGTCATGCGCGACCTCGGCTATGTCTATAATCGCGGGGCGGCCAATCTGCGCCAGGCCGGTGCGAACTCGAAGATCATCGGCGTCGTCGTCAACGATCTGACCAATGGCTTCTTCGCCGAGCTTGCCGTGGGCGTCGACATGGTCGTGCAGTCCGCCGGCTTCGTCCAGTTTTTGTCCAATACCAGCGAGAGCCTCGACCGGCAGCGCGAGGTCATCGCTTCCATGCGCGAGCATGGCATTTCCGGTCTCATTCTCTCGCCGGCGCGCGGCACCAAGGCGGCGGATCTCAAGCCGCTCGTCTCGGCCGGCATTCCGGTGGTCGTGGCCGTGCGCAATGTGCCGGGCGCGAAAGTATCGGCCATCGTCTCGGACAATCACGACGGTGTCTTCGCGGCCGTGCGCCATCTGGTCTCGCTCGGCCACCGCCGCATCGCCTTTCTCGGCGGGTTTGGCGACACGGCCGTCTTCAAGGAGCGTCTCGACGGCTATCGCGACGCCATCGCCGGCTGCCAGCTGCCGGCGGACGAGACCTTGATCGTCGATGCCGCACCTTCGCGCGCGGGCGGGCTGGAGGCCATCGGGCAGGCCTTGATGATCGCCGACAAGCCGACGGCCGCGATCTGCTTCAACGATGCCGTGGCCTTTGGCGCCTGCGACGGGCTGCGGGCCAGGGGCATCGAGCCGGGCAAGGATTTCGCTCTTGTGGGCTTTGACGACGTGATCGAAGCGAAGACGGCGGTGCCGGCGCTTACCACCGTCTCCGTCGACCCGCAGGGCATGGGCCGCCGGGGCGCGCAGCTGCTGCTCAAGCAGATCAGCGCCGGCAAGCCCGAGCCGGAAACCATCGTCTCCTCCGTCCGCCTGGTGGTGCGCGAAAGCTGCGGCGCCTCCCGGGAGGGCGCCCCGCCTGCCGCGCCGCAGGCGGTCTGACCTTTGAATCGGAACTATGAACGACCATGAGCAAGCACATCACGCCAGCGCAAGCCGCAGCCCTCATCCCCGACGGGGCCATTGTGTCCGTCTCCTCGTCCAGCGGCCTCGGCTGCCCGGACCTGATGCTGAAGGCAATCGGCGCGCGCTTCGAAGAGACCGGTCATCCCCGGGAGATCACCACGCTGCATCCGATCGCCGCTGGCGACATGAGCGGCATCAAGGGCGTCGACCATATCGCGCGCAAGGGCCTGTTGAAGAAGATCCTCGGCGGCTCCTATCCCTCCGGTCCGTCGAGCGCCGAGCCGCCGCTGATCTGGCAGATGATCACGGGCAACGAAATTTCCGCCTATAACATCCCCTCCGGCATCATGTTCGACATGCATCGCGAGGCGGCGGCCAAGCGGCCCGGCGTACTGACCAAGGTTGGTCTCGACACCTTCGTCGATCCCGCCCGCCAGGGCTGCGCGATGAACGCGCTCGGCGCCGGAGAACCGGTGGTCAAGCGGGTGAATTTCGAGGGCGAGGACTATCTGTTCTTCCCCGCCATCGTGCCGCAGGTCGCCATCATCCGCGCCACCACCGCAGACGAGCGCGGCAACCTGACCTATGAGCATGAAGGCGCCTATCTCGGCGGCCTCGATCAGGCGCTGGCCGCGCGCAACAATGGCGGCATCGTCATCGCCCAGGTCAAGCGCATCACCAAGCAGGGCTCGCTGCGGCCGCACGATGTGCGCGTGCCCGGCATGCTGGTGGACTATATCGTCACCGATCCCGATCAGAAGCAGACCACGCAGACGCTCTACGATCCGGCGATTTCGGGCGAGATCTTTCACCCGCTCGACAGTTTCGACGTGCCCGATTTCAACATCCAGAAGGTCATCGCCCGGCGTGTCGCGCAGGAACTCGAGGCCGGCAGCTGCGTCAATCTGGGCTTTGGCATCTCGGCCAATGTGCCGCGTATCCTGCTGGAGGAAGGCCTGCACGGGTCGATCACCTGGGTCATCGAACAGGGCGCCGTCGGCGGCGTGCCGCTGCTCGATTTCGCCTTCGGCTGCGCCTCCAATGCCGATGCCTATATGCCCTCGCCCTATCAGTTCACCTATTTCCAGGGCGCGGGCTTCGATGCCTCGCTGCTGTCTTTCCTGGAAATCGGCCGAGATGGGTCGGTCAACGTCTCCAAGCTCTCCTTCCGCCCGCATGTGACAGCCGGCGCCGGCGGCTTTGTCGATATCACCGCACGCGCCCGCAAGATCGTCTTCTCCGGCATGTTCAATGCCGGCGCCAGGCTCGACATCGTCGATGGCCGGCTGGTGATCGAAAAGGAAGGCAAGCTGAAGAAGCTGGTCAATGCGGTCGAACACATCACCTTCTCCGGCCGGCGCGCCATCGAGCAGGGACAGGACATCACCTATGTAACCGAGCGCTGCGTGATGAAGCTGACGCCCGAGGGCATCCTGCTGACGGAGATCGCGCCAGGGATCGACCTCCAGCGTGACATCCTCGACCAGTCGGAATTCCCGCTCCGTGTGGCGGATGCCCTCATGGTCATGGATGCCAGGCTGTTTTCTAAAGATAATCTCGGCCTGACGCTGCCGCAAAAACCGGCCCGTGTTCTGGCCAAGGGTCTAGAGGGCGCCGTCCATGCCTAGCGGAAGCGTCAGGATCGACATTGAAGGACCGATCGCCCTTCTCACGCTCGTGCGGCCGGAGAAGCTGAACGCCCTCGACCTCGACATGCTCAAGGCATTGCAGGACGCGGCCGATGCCGTCGAAGCCGATGGCCGGGTGCGGGTTGCGATTCTCACCGGCGAAGGAAAGGGCTTTTCGGCAGGCGGCGACATCAAGGCCTGGGGCGGCATGCGGCCGGAGGAGTTTGGACATGCTTGGGTACGCCATGGCCATCGCGTGTTCGAGCGGCTGGCGACCCTGCGCATGCCGCTGATCGCCGCGCTGAACGGCCATGCGCTCGGCGGCGGGCTGGAACTGGCCGGCGTGGCCGATATCCGCATCGCCGAGGAACACATCAAGATCGGCCTGCCGGAGACCGGCCTTGGCATGGTTCCCGGCTGGTCCGGCACGCAGCGGCTGGTCAAGCGCTTCGGCGCGCAGGCCGTGCGGCGCATGGCGCTGGGCGGCGAGGTCTTTTCGGCCGAGCAGGCCCATGGGCTGGGTCTCGTCGATGCCGTCGTGCCGACTGGTCAGGCCGTTCAGGCCGCCAAGGATCAGGCGGCGCGGATCGCCGCGCGGGGACCCGCCGCCAACGAGATCGTCAAGCTGATGATCGCAAGCGCCAGCGGCGAGGACAATGGCACGGCCGTCGAAGCCCTGGGCTCGATCCTGGCCGCCAAGACCGGCGACCTCAAGGAAGGCGTCGCCGCCTTTACTGAGAAGCGCGCCGCCGAATTCAAGGGAGAATGGTCATGACAGTTCTGGTCGCGCCGAAGGCTTTGGCGAACCACACCGCACGCGATTTCAAGATGCTGATCGACGGGCGCTGGGAAGCTGGCGAGGGCCAGCCCATCGAGCGCGTGGCGCCGAGCCACGGCGTCGTCGTCAGCCGCTATCCGGCCGGCACCTCCGCCGATGCCGAACGGGCGATTGCCGCCGCACGCCGGGCTTTCGATCACGGCCCATGGCCGCGCATGACGGCATCCGAGCGCTCGGGCGTCATCTTGAAGGCAGCACAGCTGATTTCCGCGCGCGCCGAGGAACTCGCCTATCTCGACGCGATCGAGGCCGGCAAGCCGATCACGCAGGTGCGCGGCGAAATCGCCGGTGCGGTCGATATCTGGCGCTATGCCGCGGCGCTGGCCCGCGATCTGCATGGCGAAAGCTACAACACGCTGGGCGACAGCACGCTGGGCGTCGTGCTGCGCGAGGCCATCGGCGTGGTCTCGATCATCACGCCGTGGAACTTCCCCTTCCTGATCGTCAGCCAGAAGCTGCCCTTCGCGCTCGCCGCCGGCTGCACCACGGTCGTCAAACCCTCGGAACTCACCTCCGGCTCGACGCTGCTTCTGGGCGAGATCCTGGAGGAGGCGGGCCTTCCCAAGGGCGCGGTCAACATCGTCACCGGCACGGGGCCTGCGGTGGGCGCCGTCATGACCGCCCATCCCGAGGTCGACATGGTCTCCTTCACCGGCTCGACCGGCGTCGGTAAGTTGACAATGACCAATGCTGCCCAGACTTTGAAGAAGGTGTCGCTGGAACTCGGCGGCAAGAACCCGCAAATCGTTTTTCCCGATGCGGATCTCGACGCCTTCATCGATGCCGCCGTCTTCGGCGCTTATTTCAATGCCGGCGAGTGCTGCAATGCCGGCTCCCGGCTGATCCTGCACAAGAGCATTGCCGAGGATGTGGTCCGCCGCGTGGCCGCGCTCGCGCGTGACGTCAAGGTCGGCGATCCGCTCGACCCATCGACCCAGGTCGGCGCGATCATCACGCCGCAGCATCTCGACAAGATCACTGCCTATCTCGATGGCGCGGCCGGCGCCGGCGCGCGGATCGCCCATGGCGGCGAGCCGCTCGATTTCGGCATGGGCCAGTTCATGGCGCCGACGATCCTGGACGGCGTGACGCCGGGCATGGCGGTTGCCCGCGAGGAGGTGTTCGGCCCCGTTCTCTCGGTATTGACCTTCGAGACCACGGCCGAGGCGATCGAGATCGCTAACTCCATCGATTATGGCCTGTCGGCAGGTGTCTGGAGCCGCGATTTCGACACTTGCCTGACCATCGGCCGGCGCGTGCGCGCCGGCACCGTCTGGATGAACACCTTCATGGACGGCGCCTCGGAATTGCCCTTCGGCGGCACCAAGCAGTCCGGCCTCGGCCGCGAACTCGGCCGTCATGCCGTCGAGGACTACACCGAAACCAAGACGCTCAACATGCATATCGGCGCCCGCACGAGCTGGTGGATGCCGAAGGCGGACAAACTGGCCTGAGGCGCGGACCCGGCCGGACGAGGAGCGGCCGGATCATGCCGAAAGACCAGACCTGGAGGTAAGGACCCGAAGCGCCTGTCTTGGAACGGCGGCGCCGAAGGGGTGAGGAGACACCGTCTGAGGAGGACGGCTGGTCGGTGACGGGACGGGCCCACACCGATGGAAACATGCACTGGGAGGAACAGCATGCGTAAATTGATGACATCGACCGCGATCGCCGCATTGGCCTTGAGCGGACTGGCCCTGACCGGTCTGACGACGACGGCCGGCGCCGCCGACAAGGAAGTGCAGATGCTGCACTGGTGGACCTCGGGTGGCGAGGCTGCGGCGCTGAACGTGCTGAAGCAGGACCTGGCCAAGGAAGGCTATGCCTGGAAGGACGTGCCGGTGGCCGGCGGCGGCGGCGATGCGGCTATGACGGCGCTCAAGGCCATGGTTGCGGCCGGCAATTACCCGACCGCCTCGCAGATGCTGGGCTATACCGTGCTCGATTACGCCCAGGCCGGCGTCATGGGCGACCTGACGGAAGCGGCGAAGAAGGAAGGCTGGGACAAGGCCGTTCCGGCGGCACTGCAGAAATTCTCGGTCTACGAGGGCAAGTGGGTGGCCGCGCCCGTCAACGTCCACTCGGTCAACTGGCTGTGGATCAACAAGGCGGTGATGGACAAGATCGGCGGCACCCAGCCCAAGACCTTCGAGGAGCTGATCGCGCTGCTCGACAAGGCCAAGGCGGCTGGCGTCACGCCTTTGGCGCTGGGCGGCCAGAGCTGGCAGGAAGCCACCATGTTCGACTCGATCGTTGAATCCACCGGCGGCCCGGAATTCTACAAGAAGGCCTTCAACGACCTCGACGAAGCCTCGCTGAAGTCCGACACGATGAAGAAGGCCTTCGACAACCTGGCGACGATCGTCAAATATGTCGATCCCAACTATTCCGGCCGGGACTGGAACCTCGCCACCGCCATGGTCATCAAGGGCGATGCGCTGGTTCAGGTGATGGGCGACTGGGCCAAGGGTGAATTCGTCGCCGCCAAGAAGAAGCCGGATACCGACTTCCTCTGCTACCGCTTCCCCGGCACCGAAGGCAGCGTGATCTACAACTCCGACATGTTCGGCATGTTCAACGTGCCGAAGGACCGCAAGGCTGCGCAGGTGGCGCTCGCGACCGCCACGCTGTCGAAGAGCTTCCAGTCGGCCTTCAACGTGGTCAAGGGCTCCGTTCCCGCCCGCACCGACGTTCCCGACACGGCTTTCGATGCCTGCGGCAAGAAGGGCATCGCCGATCTCAAGGCCGCCAATGAGAAGGGCACGCTGTTCGGCTCGCTGGCGCAGGGCTATGGCGCACCGCCTGCCATCGCCAACGCCTATAAGGACGTGGTCTCCAAATTCGTCCACGGCCAGATCAAGACCTCCGAGGAGGCCGTGACCCAGCTCGTCCAGGCCATCGACGACGCCCGATAGACGCGCCGCCGGCAAATCCCTTTCCGCTTCGGCTTGCCGGAGCGGAAAGGGCAGACGACACCCTTGGAAAGGGACAGACCATGAGCAGCGTCGCGACCACCGAACCGATCCTTACTCCCGCCAAGTCCACGCCGATCCGTGCGCGGCTGCAGAACGTCCTGCCGCAGATCGTGCTCGCCCCGAGCTTCGCGATCACCGTGGTCTTCGTCTATGGCTTCATCGCCTGGACGGCCTATCTTTCCTTCACCAATTCCAAGACCTTCCCGTCCTATGCGCTGACGGGTGCGCGGGCCTATCAGCGGCTCTGGCGCTGGACCTTCGAGAGCGATCCGCCCTCTTCCTGGTACACGTCGATCACCAATATGGCGATCTTCGGCTTCCTCTATGTCGGCATCTGCCTGGCGCTCGGCCTGTTCCTGGCGATCCTGATGGACCAGAAGATCCGCGGCGAAGGCGTGCTCCGGCCGATCTTCCTCTATCCGATGGCGCTGTCCTTCATCGTCACGGGCGTGGCGTGGAAATGGTTTCTCGATCCGGGCCTCGGGCTGGAGCAGACGCTGCATCACTTCGGCTGGACGAGCTTCCACTTCGACTGGATCAAGAACAAGGACTATGTGATCTACACCGTGGTGATCGCCGGCGTCTGGCAGGCCTCCGGCTTCGTCATGGCCATGTTCCTGGCGGGCCTTCGCGGCATCGACAGCGAGATCATGAAGGCCGCGCAGATCGATGGCGCGACGACCGGCCAGCTCTATCGCCGCATCATCATCCCGCTCTTGCGCCCGGTCTTTCTCTCCGCCTTCATCGTGCTCGCCCATATGGCGATCAAGTCCTACGATCTCGTGGTGGCGCTGACCTCGGGCGGGCCCGGCGGCTCGGCCTGGCTGCCGTCCAACTTCATGTATGAATACACCTTCAAGCGCAACGAAATGGCCGTCGGCTCGGCCAGCGCGATCATCATGCTGATGACGATCTCCGCCATCATCGTTCCCTATCTCTATTCCGAGCTGAAGGAGAAGGCACGATGAGCGCCGCCGCCCTCTCGCATGGCCAGAACAACCGCTGGATCGGCCGGATCGCCATCTATGGCCTGCTGATCCTCTTCGCCATCCTCTACCTGATGCCGCTCTTCGTCATGCTGGTCACCTCGTTCAAGACCATGGACGAGATCCAGAACGGCAACATGCTCTCCTTGCCCCAGGCGCCGACCATCGATCCCTGGCTCAAGGCCTGGGGCGAGACCTGCGTCGGGCTCACCTGCGCCGGCATCAAGGGCTATTTCTGGAACTCGTTGAAGATGGTGGTTCCGGCCGTGGCCATCTCCACCATCCTCGGCGCGCTGAACGGCTATGTGCTGACCAAATGGCGCTTTCCCGGCCACACGCTGGTCTTCGGACTGATGCTGTTTGCCTGCTTCATTCCCTTCCAGTCCGTGCTTTTGCCGATGGCGACCATCCTCGGCAGCCTCGGCCGCTTGGGGGTCACACTGCAGGATCAAGTCGGCCTGTCCTTCGGCCTCGGCAATCCCACGGTCAATCTGGTGATCGTTCATGTGATCTACGGGCTCGGCTTCACCACGCTGTTCTTCCGCAATTATTACGAAGCCTTTCCCAATGAGCTGGTGCGCGCCGCCCAGGTCGATGGCGCCAGCTTCTTCCAGATCTTCCGGCGGATCATGCTGCCCAATTCGCTGCCGATCATCGTCGTCACCGTGATCTATCAGTTCACCAATATCTGGAACGACTTCCTGTTCGCCTCGGCCTATGCCGGATCGGGCGAGTCCATGCCGATGACGGTGGCGCTGAACAACGTCGTCAACACCTCGACCGGGGTGGTGGAATACAACGTCAACATGGCCGCCGCGATGATCGCCGCCATGCCAACCCTCCTCGTCTACATCGTCGCCGGCCGCTATTTCGTTCGCGGTCTGATGGCGGGCGCCGTCAAAGGATAAAGCCATGGCCTTTCTGCATATTTCTGGCCTGAGAAAGCGCTATGGCGCGCTCGAGATCCTCAAGGGCATCGACATCGAACTGGACAAGGGCGGCTTTCTCGTGCTGGTCGGCCCCTCCGGCTGCGGCAAGTCCACGCTGCTCAACACCATCGCCGGCCTGGAAACGATCACCGAGGGCGACATCAAGGTGGACGAGCGCAGCATCGCCGAGCTGCATCCCTCCAAGCGCGATATCGCCATGGTGTTCCAGAGCTATGCGCTCTATCCGAACATGACGGTGGCGGGAAACATCGCCTTCGGCATGGAGATGCGCGGCGTGCCAGCGGACGAGCGCAAGCTGGCGATCGACAAGGTCGCCAAGGTGCTGCAGATCGGCCATCTACTCGACCGCAAGCCCAGCCAGCTCTCCGGCGGCCAGCGCCAGCGCGTCGCCATGGGCAGGGCCCTGGTGCGCGATCCCAAGCTCTTCCTGTTCGACGAACCGCTCTCCAACCTCGATGCAAAGCTGCGCGTCGACATGCGCACCGAGATCAAGCGTCTGCACCAGACCACCGGCAAGACCATCGTCTATGTCACCCACGACCAGATCGAGGCCATGACGCTGGCGACCAAGATCGCGGTGATGAAGGAGGGCATCGTCCAGCAATTCGGCACGCCGGCGGAAATCTACAACAACCCCGCCAACATGTTCGTGGCCGATTTCATGGGCTCGCCGGCGATGAACCTGCTCTCCGGCCGGATCACGCGCGAGCCGAACGGCCTGGCCGTAGCGCTGGAGCGCGCCGGCGGTGAGGCGATCCGCCTGCCCGTTGCCGCCGCCATGTCGTCGCTCGCACCCTATGAAAATCGCGAGGTCGTTTTCGGCATTCGGCCGGAAGCGCTGACAGATCCGGAAGGCGCCGACCGGCACGCCCAGTTCCTCTGCGAGAATGATTGCCTGATCGACGTGGTCGAGCCTGCCGGCTCCGACACCTTCGCGGTGACGAAGCTCGGCGGCCGCGAGGTGGTCGCGCGTCTCAGGGCGGATGCCCGCATCCGCGCCGGTGAAATGGCCCGCCTCGCCTTCAACCTGGACAAGGCGGTGTTCTTCGATCCGCAGACGCAAGCGCGTATCGCGTAAGACGAGACCGCCATGACGACCACAGCTGACATCGTCATCATCGGCTCCGGCATCGGCGGCGCCACCATTGCGGCCGGCCTGGCCGCGACGGGAGCCGAGATCCTGATCCTGGAGGCCGGCGATCACATCGCCGATCTGCCCGTCAACCGAGACCAGCGCGCGATCTTCCAGAACGGCCATTTCAGGCCCAAGGAGACCTGGTACGAGGCCGATGGCGCCGGCTTCAACCCCGGCAACTATTATTATGTCGGCGGCAATTCGAAATTCTATGGCGCGGTGCTGACGCGTTACCGCGAGGAGGATTTCGGCGTCATCCAGCACGCGGAAGGCGTGTCCCCCGCCTGGCCCTTTCCTTATGAGGAGCTGGAGCCCTGGTACAGCCGGGCGGAGCAGCTTTACAATGTGCGCGGGGCGCTGGGCGAGGACCCGACCGAGCCGCATCATTCCCAGGCCTATCCCTATCCGCCGGTACCGGACGAACCGCCGATTGCCGATGTCAAAGCGCGGCTGAAGCGCGCGGGCCTGCATCCGGCCTCCCTGCCGCTCGGCGTCGATATCGAGCGCTGGCTGGCCAAGGCCAGGACGCCCTGGGATGCGCATCCCAATTCCAAGGATGGCAAGATGGATGCCGAGACGGCGGCCCTGGCGCTGGCCATGCGCCATCCCAATGTCCGCCTGCAGACCGGCTCGCGCGTCATCCGGCTGGAGACCGGCGACGACGGCAGGATCAACAGGATCGTCTATCTCAAGGATGGCGCAACCGAGATCCTGTCGCCAAACCTGGTCATTCTTTCGGCCGGCGCCGTGCAGTCGGCCGTGCTGCTGCTGCGCTCGGCCAACAGCCGCTATCCCAAGGGGCTTGCCAATTCCTCCGACCAGGTCGGGCGGAACTTCATGAACCACAATTCGAGCGCCGTGATCGGCCTTTCGCCACGCTTCAACAACACGTCGATCTATCAGAAGACCTTTGCCTTCAACGATTTCTATCTGAGTGACGGTCACGGAGGCCCGCCGCTCGGCAATGTGCAGCTTCTCGGGCGCATCTCGGGCACCATCCTCAAGGGCACGCTGCCACATGTGCCGCAATGGGCGCTCGATCTCTTCGCCCGGCACGCGATCGACTTCTATGCCATGAGCGAGGATATCCCGCATCCCGACAGCCGGGTCATGGTCGATGGCGAGCGGGTGATCCTGCAATGGCGGCGCACGAACTGGGATGCGCATCTGGCGCTGGTCGCCAAGCTCAAGGCCATCCTGAAGTCCATCGGCTTCCCGGTCGTGCTGGCGAAGCCCTTCGACAAGCGCACGCCGTCGCATCAATGCGGAACCGTGCGGATCGGTCTCGATCCGGCAGCCGCACCGCTCGACATCTACTGCCGTGCCTTCGACCATCGAAATCTCTTCGTGGTCGACGCAAGCTTCCTGCCCACCTCGGCAGCCGTGAACCCGGCGCTGACCGTGGCGAGCCAGGCGCTGCGCGTGGCCGACTACATCGCCGCCACGGAGCTTCGATCATGAGCGCGGCGGCCCTTTCCTTCAGCCTTTCCTGCCTTCGATAGGACAGCGGATATGCATTTCGATTACATCATCACGGGGGCCGGGCCGGCGGGCTGCGTGCTCGCCAACCGGCTGAGCGAAGATCCGACCGTGAAGGTCCTGCTTCTGGAGGCAGGCGGCGGTGACCGTCATCCGCTGTTCCATATGCCGGCCGGCTTCGCCAAGATGACCAAGGGCGTCGCCAGCTGGGGTTGGCAGACCGTGCCGCAAAAGCACATGAAGGGCCGGGTGCTGCGCTATACCCAAGCCAAGGTGGTCGGCGGCGGCTCCTCGATCAACGCCCAGCTCTATGCCCGCGGCAACGCCGCCGATTACGACCTATGGGCCGATGAGGAGGGCTGCACCGGCTGGGACTACCGCTCCATTCTGCCCTATTTCAAGCGGGCAGAGGATAACCAGCGCTTCGCCGACGACTATCACGCCTATGGCGGCCCGCTCGGCGTCTCGATGCCGGTCTCGGCCCTGCCGATCTGCGATGCCTATATCCGCGCCGGCCAGGAACTCGGCATCCCCTACAATCCCGATTTCAACGGACGCCAGCAGGCCGGTGTCGGCTTCTACCAGCTCACCCAGCGCAACCGCCGCCGCTCCTCGGCCTCGCTCGCCTATCTCGCGCCGATCAAGGACCGCAAGAACCTGACCGTGCGGCTGAATGCGCAGGTGACGCGTATTGTCCTGGAAGGAAAGCGCGCCGTCGGCGTCGAGATCGCCGGAAAGGGCGGCAGCGAGATCATCCGGGCCGAGCGGGAGGTTCTGGTCTCCTCCGGGGCCATCGGTTCGCCCAAGCTGCTTCTGCAATCGGGCATCGGCCCGGCCGACCATCTGCGGTCCGCCGGCGTCAAGGTTCTGCATGATCTGCCCGGCGTCGGCGGCAATCTGCAGGATCACCTCGATCTCTTCGTGATTGCCGAATGCACCGGCGACCACACCTATGACAGCGTCGCCAAGCTGCACCGCACGCTCTGGGCGGGGCTGGAATATCTGCTGTTCCGCTCGGGCCCGGTCGCCTCCTCGCTCTTCGAGACCGGCGGCTTCTGGTATGCCGATCCCGATGCCCGCTCGCCCGATATCCAGTTCCATCTCGGCCTCGGCTCCGGCATCGAAGCGGGCGTCGAGAAGCTGAAAAATGCCGGCGTGACGCTGAATTCGGCCTATCTGCATCCCCGTTCGCGCGGCACGGTGCGCCTTGCCTCCGCCGATCCGGCCGCCGCCCCCTTGATCGACCCCAACTACTGGGCCGACCCGCATGACCGGAAAATGTCGCTCGAAGGCCTGAAGATCGCCCGCGAGATCATGCAGCAGGCGGCGCTGAAGCCCTTCGTCCTGGCCGAGCGCCTGCCGGGGCCTGATATCCGGACCGATGAGCAGCTGTTCGACTATGGCTGCGCCAATGCCAAGACCGACCATCACCCCGTCGGCACCTGCAAGATGGGCACGGGGCCGGAGGCAGTGGTCGGGCTCGACCTCAAGGTCCACGGGCTGGAAGGTCTGCGTGTCTGCGACTCGTCGGTTATGCCGCGCGTGACCTCCAGCAACACTAATGCGCCGACGATCATGGTGGGCGAAAAGGGCGCGGACATCATTCGCGACCTGCCGCCCCTGCCAAGTGCGATTTTCGCGCATGAGCGCAACGACAGCCGCCCGCGCGCCCGCGCCCATATCCGTTGATGCCGAGACAGGCGTGACGGAAAGCCGGCACACTCAGGAGACGATGATGACCGATGTCAAAGTGGCCGTGCTCGGCGGTTCGGGCTGGATGGGCAGGATCCACACCATGGCCTTCCAGACCTTCCCGCATTTCTTCGGCACCTCGCACGGCACGGCGCGGGTGGTGGCGATCGTCGATCGCGATCCCGCAAGGGCGGATGATCTGGCGCGCCGCGCGCCCGGCGCCAAAATCCTGCAGGATTGGCGCCAAGTGGTGAACGATCCCGAGATCGACCTCATCGACATCTGCCTGCCCGACAACCTGCATTTCGAGGTGGCTGAGGCAGGCCTGAAGGCGGGCAAGCACGTCTTCTGCGAGAAGCCGCTGGCCAATACGGCGGCGGAAGCGCGTGTACTGGCCGATCTCGCGCGTGAACAGGGGGTCATCACCCGCGTCGGCCATGCCTTTCCGCGCAATCCGGTTCACGACCTCGCCAAGGAGATCATCGAGGCGGGAGAGATCGGCGAGATCAAGATGTTCAAGGGCTGCCAGCATATCGATGTGTTCGGCGATCCGCTGGCGCCCTTCATGTGGCGCGCCGATGGCGATCTGGCGCCGACCGGTATTGTCGGCGATACCGGCTCGCATGTCTTCAGCTTCATGGAATTCCTGGTCGGGCGGGTCAGCGCCCTGATTGCCGATAACCTCATCCTCACGCCGAAGCGCCCGGTCGTCGATGGTCTCGCCATCGGCGGACAGACGGAGCTGACGGGCGAGGAGCGCTGGGCGGAGGTGACCAATCCCGACGCCACCAATCTCCTCTGCCGCTTCGAGAACGGCGCCGCCGGTCTCGTTGATTTCAGCCGCACCGCCACGGGCCGCAAATTCCGTCAGACCTATGAGATCTACGGCACCAAGGGCAGCCTCGCCTATGATTATGACGAGGTAAACCGCCTGCGCTTCTACAGCCATGAGGACAGGCCAGGCCGCGCCGGCTTCCGCGCCATCGATGTCGGGCCGGAGCACCCGTCCTACCGCGCTTTCCTGCCGCTGCCGAATTTCGGCCTCGGCTATAATGAGAGCAAGATCATCGAGGCGGCCGAGGTCATCCGCTCGATCACCACCAAGACACCGATGTGGCCGACCTTCGAGAACGGCCATCATATCTGCCAGATCGTCGATGCCTGCATGGAGTCCTCGCGCCTGAAGCGCTGGGTGGAGATTCCCAGCACCTGAGGGTGGTGGCGAGACGGATAGAAGGGGCAAAGCGCAGGCCCCTCATCCGCCTGCCGGTACCTTCTCCCCGATGGGGAGAAGAGACCATGATGCAAACGCCCGACCACGGCTCAACCCGATCGTGCTTGAGGCAGATGCCTGCTTTCGCCTCGCGGAGAAGAGACTGAGGCCCTGCCCCATTCGGGGCTTGGCGTGGGCCACTGGCCTCCTCTCCCCTGGGGGAGAGGGCAGGGTGAGGGGGCTTCTCCGCAACGCCCGCGCCTAAGTGAACCCAGGCCGAGCGCCACGCCAAACAAACCGCAGGAGATCCGATCCATGACATCAGGCGTGCCGCAATCCATTCTCGACGCCCTGACCGATGTCGACATGCCCAAGCTTGCCCCAGTGGCGCCGGCTGAGGAGACGATGCGGCTTTCCGGCTTCGCGGTGCCGGTCTATCGTGCGGGCTGCGTCGTCATCGGTTCCGGCGCGGCAGGTCTGCGGGCCGCCGTCGAGCTGAAGCGCCGGGACAATGACGTGCTGATCGTCAGCCAGAGCGCCTGGGGCGGTACCTCGGCCTGTTCCGGCTCCGACAAGCAGACGCTGCACACTGCCAACACGGCCGATCAGGGCGATAATTTCAAGGCGATGGCCCGCGCCATCCGGGCCGGCGGCGCCATGGACGAGGATACGGCCTATGTCGAGGCCGTCGGCTCCGCCCGGATGATGGCCTCGTTGCAGTTTCTCGGCCTGCCCTTGCCGCAGAATGCGCTCGGCGCCACCCTGCGCTACCAGACCGATCATGACGAGGTGGGCCGGGCAACCAGCTGCGGCCCGCGCACCTCGCGGCTGATGGTGAAGGTGCTCGGGCAGGAGGCGCTGCGGCTCGCCATCCCGCTCTTCAACCATACGACGGCAGTCAAGCTCCTGACCGAGGGCGATGGCGCGCAGCGCCGCATCGCCGGGCTCTTGGCGGTTCGCCCGCATGAGCGGACGCACGACAATCCCTATGGCCTGACCCTTTTTGTCTGTGACACGCTGATCCTCGCCGCCGGCGGCCCGGGCGAGCTTTATCGCGACAGTGTCTATCCGAATGGCTGCTTCGGCTCGCTTGGCCTGGCGCTGGAAGCCGGTATCGCCCTGGTCAATCTGACGGAAAGCCAATTCGGCATCGGCACGCGCCGGGAGGGATTTCCCTGGAATCTCTCCGGCACCTACGTTCAGGCGATCCCGCATATCTATTCGGTCGACAGCGCTGGCGTGGAGCATCACTTCCTTGGCGAGATCTACCGCTCCACCCAGGAGATGGCCTCGAACATCTTCCGCAAGGGCTATCAATGGCCCTTCCATTCGGAGCGGATGCTGGATTTCGGCTCCAGCCTGGTCGATCTGGCAATCGTGCGCGAGAGCGCGGCCGGGCGGCGGGTGTTCATGGATTTCAACCGCAACCCCTTAGCCGTGCCCGGCGACCTCCCCTTCTCGCTCGACCGGCTGGACGAGGACGTCAAAACCTATCTCGGCAAGGCTGGTGCCAAACAGGCACTGCCGATTGAGCGGCTTGCCCATATGAACCCGCTCGCGATCGAGCTTTACCGCCGCTACAAGGTCGACATTGCCCGCTCCCCGCTCGAATTCGCCGTCAACAACCAGCATATGAATGGCGGCGTGATGGTCGATATCTGGGGCCGCAGCAGCCTTGCCGGATGCTATGCCGTCGGTGAGGCGGCCGGCACCCATGGCGTCACGCGACCGGGCGGTGCGGCGCTCAATGCCGGCCAGGTCTTCGGCACCCGCGTGGCGGAGCATATCGATGCCAGCGGCCTTGCCCGCCAGGCACCGCATCGTGGTCCATCAGCCGCGGCAGACCAAGCCATAAAAGACAGCCTCACTCTTCTCCAGCCGGATGGCGGCCTGGACGTAAGAAGCGTGCGCCATGCCGTGCAAGCGCGCATGAGCGACGAGGCGGGGCTAATCTGCTTTCCCGATCGCGTTTCCGCCGCGCTGCGCGAGGCCCGGCAACTGAATGCCGAGATCCGGGAGAAGGGCCTCGCCTTCGAGCGGGCGGCGGAGATCGGACGGGTTCTCCAGTGGCGGCAGATGGCGCTGGCGTCGGAAGCGGTGCTGGCGGCGCTCGATCACTTCATCCGCCAGGGCGGCGGCAGCCGTGGCGCGCGTGCGATTTGCGATCCGCTCGGCGACTGTCTGCCACAGGCCCGATCCGGTCCACTCGAGAACTTTCGCTTTCGCAAGGAGCAGGACGCGCATCGGCAGGAACAGATCGTCTTGCATTATGACGGCGATATCTTCTCCATCACGACCCGCCCCAACCGTCGTTTTGACGAGGCTGCCAAATCCTTCTTCGAGCGAGACTGGCCGGCCTGGCTCACGGGCGAGATCTATGGCCTGGATCAAGGCGGCGACGCCTAGGTTTACGTTCGAACGCCCAGCCGATCACGCCTTCAGCGACCGAAAGCCGCCTCACCCTATCCGATCCCGCCCGTGCGACTGACGCCATCTGCCGTAATTTTCCGCCGAAATAGGCCCTGGGGGCGAGGTGCTGAAGACCATCAAGACCGATCTCTGCGTCGAAATTCCCGACGACAATAAGAATTCTGGCCAGGCAATCGCCCAGATCACTACCGAAAATGGGCAGCCCTCCAGGTGGAGCGGCGGCAGGTGGACAGGGTCTTCCAGTCCTATGCGCTGTTTGCCAATATGACGGTGGCGGAGAATGTCGGCTGTGGCTTGAAGATCCGACGCATACCGACAAATGCGCGTGCAGGGAGGTGGAGTGCCCGCTTGCCTCCGTCGGCCTCAAGGATTTCGGCACCCGGCGCGCCGCCAGCTCTCCGGCGGCGAGCGGCAGCGCACGGCACTTGTCCGCACACTCGCAACGAGCCGCGTGTTCTATTGCTGGACGAGATGCTCATCGCCCTCCATACCGCGCTTGGCAAACGGCCGGAGGCGCCGACGCGGGTGATGCTGCATCATCCGCCCTTCGACACGGGCATCGGTCATATAGATCGGGCGCGGCTGTTCACCGGCAGCGGCCTGCTGGCGGACGTGATCGCGCGCCATAGTCAGGTGCAGCGCGTGCTGTGCGGCCATGTCCACCGCGCCATTCAGCTTCTCTTCGCCGGCACGCTCTGCCAGATCGCACCTTTGGTCGGCCATCAGGTGACGCTCGATATCCGCCCGGACGCACCCTCCTGCTTCATGCTGGAGCCGCCGGAATTGCTGCTGCACTGGCTCGACAAGGGCCGCTTCGTAACCCACACGGCCAAGGTCGACCGGGCACCGGGGCCTTTTCCCTTTCTCCTGCCGGATGATTATCCAGGGCGGGCGCGCTGACAGCGTCATCAGCCTTGGGGCTGAAGACGCGCGGAGAATTGGGCGAGCCCGCAAATCCAGGACCGGCAGGGCGGCGTAAGGAGCGAGATCGCGCATGTTGCATGCGCGCCTCGCCTTCCCCGCAATGCTGCCCACCGCGCGCGGCAAGCCCCAGGAGCCGTCGATGAAAGCCGCCCTTACCGCCTATGCCGCCACGCTGATCGCCTTCCTCGCCATCGATGCCGTCTGGCTCGGCGTCGTGGCCCGCACCTTCTATCGTGACCAGCTGGGCGAACTCATGCTGCCGCAGCCGAATTTCGTCGCGGCCGCCGTGTTCTATCTGTTCTTTGCCGTCGCCATCGTCGTGCTCGCCGTCATGCCCGGCCTGCGCAGCGGCTCGGTGCTGGTCGCCATGGGCTACGGCGCCATTCTCGGCCTTGCCGCCTACGGCACCTATGACATGACCAATCTCTCGACGCTGAAGGGCTGGCCCGTGCTGATGTCCTTCGTCGACATGGGCTGGGGCACGGTGCTGACGGCGGTCTCGGCCGGCATCGGTGCCTATGCCGTGCGCCTGATCGGGGCGGATGCGTAAGAGAAATCAATCCTATAAGGCCTGGCCGCGCTCTCGTAATCCATTATAAGGGCGCGTGCCATAGGCGTGAAGCGCAATTGCTCCCGATGGAAAAATGCCGGATAACGGTCTCCCGCCCTGCGAACCGCATCGCCAGCCGTTTCCGGAGATTCCGCCTGCCATGTCTGCTTTTTCGCGCTTTACCCCTCTAGCCCAAAGCCTGCCAGCCAGCGTGCCCTTTGTCGGGCCGGAAGCGCTGGAGCGCCGGCTTGGCCGCAAGGTGGCGGCGCGCATCGGCGCGAATGAAAGTGGATTCGGCCCGGCCCCTTCCGTGCTTGCGGCAATGCGCGACGCGGCCGAAGGCATCTGGCAGTATAACGACCCGGAAAATGTGGCGCTAAAGCAGGCCCTTGCCGCCGATCTTGGCGTCACCTCCGCCCATCTGGCGATCGGCGAAGGCATCGATGCGCTGCTCGGCCAGATCGTTCGGCTGACGGTTGCACCCGGCCAGCCGGTGGTCACCTCGCTTGGCGCCTATCCGACTTTCAACTACCACGTCACAGGCCATGGCGGACGCCTTGTCACCGTGCCCTATCATAACGACCGTGAGGATCTCGACGCGCTGTTGGACGCCGTCAGGCGCGAGGATGCGCCGTTGGTCTATCTGGCCAATCCGGACAACCCCATGGGCAGCTGGTGGCCGGCCGCGCGGGTGGCGGATTTCGCCGACGCCTTGCCGGAGACGACACTGCTGGTCCTGGACGAGGCCTATGGCGAGACGGCACCCGAGGGGACCCTGCCGGCCATTGACCGGCTGATCGAGCGGCCGAATGTGATGCGCACGCGTACCTTCTCCAAGGCCTATGGCCTTGCCGGGGCAAGGGTCGGCTATGTCATTTCAACGCCGGACAACGCCGCCGCCTTCGACAAGATCCGCAATCATTTTGGCATGAACCGCGTGGCGACAGCGGGTGCCTTGGCCGCCTTGGCGGACCAGGCCTATCTGCAGACCGTGCTGACGCGCATTGATGCCTCACGCGAGAGGATCGGACGGATCGCCTCGGCCTGTGGGCTTGTGGCCCTGCCATCGGCAACCAATTTCGTGGCGATCGATACGGGCCGCGATGAGGGCCATGCCCGCGCCATCGTCGACCGCCTGATGGCCGATCACGGCGTCTTCATCCGCATGCCGGGCGTAGCGCCGCTGAACCGCTGCATCCGCATCTCCACCGGCCCGGAGGCCGAGATGGCGCTGCTTGAGGACGCGCTGCCGCAGGTGCTCAAGGCTCTCGCCTGAGGCTCTTCGCTAGCCTTGTGGCCGATCAGTGCCGGGTCATCCATTCGCGCGCGGCGCGCAGCGCGGAGGCCAGTTCCATCTTCGACATGGAGGACGCGAGTTCGGTGCGCAGCAGGGCGGCGCGTTCGCAGCCACGGATGGCGGCAATGTTCAGCCACTTATGGGCGGAAACGAGGTCGATGTCGCAGCCGCGGCCGGTGGCATACATCAGCCCCATTTCGCAGAAGACTTCCGCACGGCTTTCGCCGCTGATCGGTGCGTTGGAATTGGTGTCGAGATCGAAGCGAGCCATGGTTTTGTCCCTTGTGCCGAGTGGTCTAAGGCATGCCGTGCAAGATGCGTTTCGGCTTGCGGTGCGACATGCGTTAAAACAAAGACTTAAAGCGTGAGAGCGGCGATTGCGCTGCGCTTTGCGTCCCGTGACATCCCGTGTTTGCCGGCCCCTCATGGGCCCCTTTCCACCCGGCTCTCTCTGGTGCCGTGAGCGATAAGGTCCGGCAGGTTTTGCCTGCTCGTTGGATGCCCCGACTGTAGCCCCGCCCCTTCAATGCACGCTTAAAATGCGTGCTTAATTGGCGGCAAATAAAGCGCAAATTGTTTGTAAACGGCTGATTTTGTTAAGGATGCAAATGGCGATAAGCATTGCCGTTTCGCCATTCTCGATGGGACGCACGCAACCCCCGGCTTCAACGAAGTGCTAACCATGCGACACGGCGGCGGGAAAACGCCCCGCATTTTTCACGCCTCATCGCCGCTGCGTCTTTCGCCCATTGATTTACGTTTACGTGCGCGTAAACTCGCCCTGCTTCGGGAGGAGACATCGCGCGGTCGCGCCTTAAGACGCTGGCGTGGGGGCATGTTGCGAAATGGCCCTGGTTGTCACAATGCCAGACCATGGGAAGAGGATGGCCGGCCATCTCACGGCGCGACGGTGCGCCGGATGGCTGGGCCGCAAGAGGAGGAGAATGACATGACAGGTTTGCACAACACCCGTCGGCTGTCGGCGCTTGTTCTGGGGCTCACGCTCGGCTCAAGCGCTCTTGCCGCCGAGCCGATCGTCGGCAGCTGGAAGACCCAAAGCGGCGAGACGGCGGCAATCGCCTCATGCGGCGGCAATTACTGTATTACGCTGAAGACCGGAAAACATGCGGGCAAGATCATCGGCACACTGTCGGGGGCCGGGTCTGCCTATACCGGCGAGATCACCGATCCGAGCAACGACAAGACCTATAGCGGCTCGGCCGCCCTTACCGGCGGCTCGATGAAACTGCAGGGCTGCGTGATGAAGGTCTTCTGCCGCTCCCAGACCTGGACGAAGCTGTAAGCGGCGGCTCTTTCGCCATCGGAGACAGGTAGGGACCTCACGCTCGGGTCGCCCTTTAGATCCAGGGACGAATGCGGTGAGAGGCCGGACTATCCCCCGGCGATGCCGGGGAGAGACCGCATGCGCGCAGCCCGTCTGCAGGAACAAGCGATTCCATCCGCCCTAAGTGGATGACCCGCCTGTAGCAAGCTTGGTGAACGCGGCCGTTCAGGAAACCTCGAATTTTCCAGCTTGATGTGGATCGTTCAGCGGGTTCCCACAGGCTTGGACGCGCCTTTGACAGGCACGAGGATGGCTGCGCGTCTACGGGAGTGACGGTCGAGACAAGCCTTCTCCAAGAGCCGGTTCGCGCGAACCATGACCAGGCGAAAATTTTTGCATGTGCGAAGAAGGACTTAACCTTTCCTGCACGCCGCCAGCCACTAAAATATACAACCATATCGCGAAACAAGCACTGCTTGATGGAGGCTCACGTGGCGCTTGTTCGTGGCGGACAGCCTTTCCAAATCTTATCCACAGGCTGAACGAAGATGAACGGGAGATGAACCGCGGTCTCAGGAGGCATTCAGTTTGCTGCCGCTAAAACGGCATCATCGATTTCAACCGGTTCAAATTGAACCAACCTCAGGACCGTCACCATGGATATCCTCGCTCGCCGCCTCACCATCATCAGCATGCTCATGGTTGCTTTCGCCATGTCGCTGGCGGTTGCCGTCAGCGCCGATACCGAGCGCCGCCGCGAAGCCACCAACGGTCTGGCCGACTGCACTGCACATACGGCTCAGTTCTGCCAGGCGCGCCTGCGCACCCTAGACGAAGCCAAGCTGTAACAGCGGGATCTTCCTCTCTTTTGCAGGAGACCGGCCATGTTCGTCATGCCCTCGCTTGAGACTACGATGCGCGCCTTTCTTCTCGCGGTGCTGATCGCCGGTCCGCTTGGGGCCCTTGCGGCGGCCGGCTCCGACACCAACAAGCTCGGCAACGGGGCCGGGCTCGTGCTCTTCGTCACGCTGCAGCGCCAGGCGATGAGCTGACTGGGTGAGCCGGCGTCCGGCTTGCTCGAACATCCTGGCGCCGGTCGGGTTCCCGTAAGGCTCTGACATTCTGCCTTGATCATGTAAAATGCACGGATGCGGCGATCAGGCCTATCTTGTCGTTTGCTTGTCAAAAGCGGCGACCTATAATGCCGCATGAACGCACGAATCCTCCCCGCCTCTTCACTGGCGCTCACCACGCCGGAGCCCTTCGCGCCCCAGACCTTCGACGACCCGGTCGCGGCGGTGGACGCACTCGAAGCGCTCTACAATCGCAACGCCACCTTCCTGACCGATGCCTTCGTGGCACTGGGAAAGAGTGGCCATGCGACGACCCGCTATCGGGCCTGCTATCCCCAGGTGAGCATCGAGACGACAAGCTATGGCCATGTCGACTCGCGCCTGTCCTATGGCTATGTCAGCGCGCCGGGCGTCTATACGACGACGATCACGCGCCCGACCCTGTTCCGGCACTATCTGAAGGAACAGCTGGGCCATCTGATCCGCAACCACAATGTTGCGATCACCGTGTCGGAGTCCTCCACGCCGATCCCCTTGCACTTTGCCTTTGGCGAGGGCGCTCATGTCGAGGCGGCGCTTGCCGAGAACATCGAAGTGCCGCTGCGCGATCTCTTCGATGCACCGGATCTGACGACGACGGATGACGAGATCGCCAACGGCTCCTATGAGCCCGGCCCCGGCGAGCCCTTCCCGCTCGGGCCGTTCACCGCGCAGCGCATCGATTATTCGCTGGCGCGGCTGTCCCACTACACGGCCACGAGCGCCACGCATTTCCAGAACTTCGTGCTGTTTACGAACTACCAGTTCTACATCGATGAATTCTGCGCCTGGGCGCGCGGGCAGATGGCCGAGGGCGGCAATGGCTATACGGCCTTTGTCGAGCCGGGCAACATTGTCACCCATGCCGGATCCGACAGACCGGAAACCGATCTGGCGCTGGCCCGCCTGCCGCAGATGCCGGCCTACCACCTGAAGCGCAAGGGCCATGGCGGCATCACCGTCGTCAATATCGGCGTCGGCCCGTCCAACGCCAAAACGATCACCGATCACATCGCCGTGCTGCGGCCACATGCCTGGCTGATGCTCGGTCATTGCGCCGGCCTGCGCAACAGCCAGGCGCTGGGCGATTATGTGCTGGCGCATGCCTATGTGCGCGAGGACCATGTTCTGGACGACGATCTGCCCGTCTGGGTGCCGATCCCAGCTCTGGCCGAAGTACAGGTGGCGCTGCAGGATGCGGTGGCGGAGCTGACCGGTTATGAGGGCTACGACCTCAAGCGGATCATGCGCACGGGCACGGTGGCCACCATCGACAACCGGAACTGGGAGCTGCGCGACCAGCGCGGGCCGGTGAAGCGCCTGTCCCAATCGCGTGCCATCGCGCTGGACATGGAATCGGCCACCATCGCCGCCAATGGCTTCCGCTTCCGCGTGCCTTACGGAACCCTGCTTTGCGTCTCCGACAAGCCGTTGCATGGCGAGCTGAAGCTGCCAGGCATGGCCACCGCCTTCTACAAGAACCAGGTGAGCCAGCATTTGCAGATCGGCATTCGTGCGCTGCAGAAGCTCGCGGCCATGCCGCCGGAAAAGCTGCATTCGCGCAAGCTCAGAAGCTTCTTCGAAACGGCCTTTCAGTAGAATCGTCGAACACCCGCCCTGTAGTGACCAAAGTGTGCGCTTGGGGCAGAAACGAAGCCACGGATCGATCACGCTTGGCTTCAATGCATTGGGATGATTGCGTTATCGGCTGTCGATACGTCAACGCCAGCTTGTTCTGGCGCCAGGCATACCGGGGGCTCGCTATCGGTGACGGAAGCGGGCAGGCCGATGGGCGTATCATCAGCCTGCTGCGATAGCGGAATATGTGTCATCCGTGGATGGGTCTGAAATGACAGGCGTCAGTTTTTCCCGTCGTTCGGGCGGGCCTTGTCGCCTTTTTTCTCCGTCGTCGAGACTGTCTTCGCATCGGGAGACTGGCCGAGATGCGTGCCGCCGAGATGGCCGCCGCCGCTGGTGTTGTCGCCCTTTGGATCCTTATCGCTCATGGAAGCGCTCCTTGCTGTTGACCTGAGGTCCAACAGACAAAGCGTCCCTGCGTTCCAGCGCCCTCTCATGGCAGACGCATTCGAACTGGTGGCGCCGAGCGAAGAGATGGCGAGCTGCGGAGCGAGGGCGATGATCCTGGCTGCCAAAAGCAGCGGCGCGCGCTCCGTTGACGGAGCTTTGGCAAGCGAGGCGAAAGCAAGGGTGTTAGGTGGCTGCAAAGCAAGTGCGGAGCGAAGCCGCTGGCTCCGCTCACGCTCGCTGAGATGCTCAGAGCTTCACGGACGCGTTTTCGCCCACGTCAGGCTTGGTGCTGCTGGCGGCTGCGGCAGCCATCTTGATATAGCTGATGACCGTACCGGGGCTGTCCCAGTATTCGGCGAAGGACGGCGTTACCTTCAAGATACGGATCGACGGATCGTCGGCGCTGTCCCACCATGCCTTGGCCGGAAAGGCGAACAGCTCCTTGATTTTCTCGCGGTCGTTCTGGATCTCGGCGGTGCCGGAGATCGAGACGTATTTCTGGCCTTTCGGATTTGCAAAGGCCAGGCAGACCGCAGGATGCTGCGCGATTTCCTCGTCCTTGTGGCTGTTCACATCCGTCAGGAAGTAGAAGGCGTGCTCGTCCCGCTCTCCTTGAGCCGACATCGGCCGAGCGCGAAGATCGTTGCCGGATTGGGTCGTCAGCATGCAAAAGCCAATGTCCTTTGCAAGCTCCCACACCTTGTCCTGATCGTCTTGCGTGTGAGCCATGTGTTCCTCCTGTGCTGGCGTTCGTGAGAACGTGCGCAAGAGCCTGAAGTTCCCATAGGCGCCGGCGCGCCGGCGCTGCGCACAAACAAGCCGGGACCCATGCTGTCCCGGCCTGACCCGCAAAGAGAAGCTGGCGCTCGCACGCCAGGCCATCGTTCAGCGGTGCGTGATCTCCGTGCCCAGCACCTTCAGGCATTCCCGGATGAAGGCGGCGAGCGCCGTCCATCCCTTGCCTGAGACCATGGTGCCGTCCACCAGCGCCTCGGTCGGCGAAAGATCGACATAGGTGCCGCCGGCTAGCGTCACCTCGGGCTCGCAAGCCGCCAGCGCACCGACGCGCTTCCCGCGAACCACGCCATCGACCGCAATCAGGATCTGCACGCCGTGGCAGATCGTGAAGATCGGCTTCTGGGCTTCGTGGAAATGCCGGACGATTGCCTGCACCCGCTTGTCGGTGCGGATATATTCCGGGCCGCGGCCGCCTGCAGCGTAGACGGCATGATATTGGTCCAGCTGCGCCTCGGCTTCGGAAAAGGTCTTGTTGATCGTGAAGAAGTGGCCGAGCTTCTCGGTATAGGTCTGGTCGCCCTCGAAATCGTGAAGCGACGTCTTGATCAGGTCGCCAGCCTTCTTGTCCGGGCAGATGACATGCACCGTATGCCCCACCGCTTCCATCGCCTGCTGAAAGACGAAAATCTCATATTCCTCGGTAAACTCACCGGTCAGCATCAGAATCTTTTTGCCTGGCATGATATCCATTCCTCAAGGCGTAACGTATGGGGCGTGATAGGTGGAACGGGGCGGACAGCACGCGCGCGCGCGCCCCGTGCGTTGATCAGAAAGGTGAGTCCGGAAAGTAGTATTCCTGGGCGTTTTCCTGGGTGATGAGCGGCGCGTCGAGCTTCACATTGCCGCGGATCGGCGCCTGGCCGATGAGATTGGCGACGGTCATGTAGATCGCCGTCTTGATCATGGCCGGCGGATAGGGCGTTTCGACCGGCGTCATGGCATCGCCATCGATAACCTTCTTGACGATGTCCTTCATCCCGTTGCCGCCGAGCGCGAGCTTGATGTCCTTACGGCCCGACTCCTTGACCGCCTCGAGAACGCCGAGCAGCATGTCGTCGTCATTGGCCCAGACGGCATCGATCTGCGGATATTTCGCCAGATAGTCCTGCATCAGCTTGAAGGCATCGTCGCTGTTCCAGTTGGCATACTGGATGTCCAGCACCTTGAGCTCGGTTCCCTTGATCGCATCCTGAAAGCCTTTGATGCGCTCGTCGTCGATCACGGTGGGAATGCCGCGCAGCACGACCAGATTGCCTTTGCCGCCGAGCTTGTCGATCATGTATTTCGCGGTGTTGCGCCCAACCGCGATATTGTCGCCGGCGAGATAGAGGTCCTGGATCGACGGGTCGTTCAGGCCGCGGTCCACCACGGTGACAAAGGTGCCGGCATCCTTGACCGCCTTGACCGGCGTCGTCAGCTCCTCCGACGTATGCGGCAGGATGACGAGGGCATCGAGCTTGCGCCCTGCGGAGAGATCCTCAAGCGCGCTGACCTGCGCAGTGGCCGATGGCGAGGTCTTGACAACCACGTCCACATTGGGAAATGCGGCATTGATTTCCTTGGCGGCGGCCTGTGCATGATAGACGATGCCGGCGGTCCAGCCGTGATCGGCCGCCGGGATCGATACGGCGACCACCTTCTTGTCTGCAGCAACGGCGTGACCTGCCAGCAGCAGCGACGTCACGGCCAGTGCCGCGATCCTTTTTCTTGTCAACATTGGTTCCTCCCAATTCGGACCTGAGAACACACACCCGCCGGTCCGGCAGCGGATTACTTCGAGAACCTCTGGATGAGCATGGCGATGATGATGATGACGCCCTGGACACCGGCGACGAGGTATTCGGAGACGAAGTCGGAGAGCACCATCAGATTGGCGATCAGCTCCAGGATCACGGCGCCGGCAACGGTTCCCCAGATGTGACCCTTGCCGCCGCGAAGGGCCGTGCCGCCGATGACGACCGCCGTGATGACCTGCAGCTCCCAGAGCACGCCGGTGGTGGGCGTTGCCGCACCCAGACGCGGTACGTAGCAGATGGCGGCAATTGCGACGCAGGCACCCTGGATGGCGTAGGCGATCGTCCTGGTGGAAATAACCGAAATGCCGGAATAGCGGGCAACATCCTCATTCGCCCCAACAGCCGCGCATTTGCGTCCGTATTTCATCTTGTAGAGAGCGATGGAAGCAACGGCCGCAACCGCGATCGAGATCAGGATGGGATAGGGAATGCCGCCGACGGTGCCGAAATAGACCGGTCGGTAGGCATCGCGCAGGGTTCTGTCGATCGGGATCGTACCGCCATCCGACATATAGGTGATCAGCGCGCGGAAGATGCCCATGGTGCCGAGCGTGGCGATGAAGGGTTCGATCTTGCCCACCGTGACGATCAGCCCGTTCATCAGCCCGCAGAGCAGACCGACGCCGATGGCAACGGCCATGCCCATGGGAATGGCCATGGCGCCCCAGGCCGGCGCCATGGCGTTCATGAACATGATGGTGATGCCCGTGATGAAGGCAGCCATCGAGCCCACCGAGAGGTCGAGCCCTCCGGAAGAGATCACGAAGGTGGCGCCGACCGCGATGATGGCGATGAAGGCGCTGCGCGTGATGACATTGGCGAGATTGGTACCGGACAGGAAGTCCGGGTTGATGGCAAAGCCGATCATCAAAAGCGCCACAAGGGCGAGGAACGGGCCGACATCCGTCCAGCTGAAATTCCAGTCGCGCTGCGGCCGAGGCACAGCCATATCCGTCATCACAGTCATCGTCTTCCTCCCTCATCCAGCGCAACCGTCCCATCGGTCGTCGCCAGAAGCGCAATGTCATGTTCGGTCATCCGCTCGCCCGTCACCTCGCCCGCGATGCGGCCCTGACGCATCACCAGGATGCGATCGCATATGCCGATCAGTTCCTGCATCTCCGAGGAGATGACGATGCAGGTGCGGCCCTCTTCGACCAGCTGATGGATGAAGGCGTAGATCTGCGCCTTGTTGGCGATGTCGATGCCGCGCGTCGGTTCGTCGATGATGACGACGGACGGCTGTGTGAGCAGGATCTTGGCGAGAAGCAGCTTTTGCTGGTTGCCGCCGGAGAGATGGCCGGCATTGACCCCGAGGCTCTTCAGCCGGATGTCGTAGTCGGACACGGCCTCGCTCAGCGCCGCCTGCTCGCGGCGGCGATGCATCATCAAGCCGGGATGAAAGCGGTTCAGCGCCGCCAGCGTCAGATTGGGCGCAAGGCGCTCGTTGAGAAGCAGGCCCTTGCCCTTGCGATCCTCCGTCAGATAGCCGATCCCGGCATCCATCGCCGCCCGTGGGCCACGCAACACAAGCGGCCGCCCTTCCAAAAGGATGGTTCCCGTAGAGGGGCACAGGCCTGTAATCCCTTCGAACAGCTCGGTGCGGCCCGCCCCGATCATCCCCGCGAAGCCCAGGATTTCGCCCTTACGCGCCGAAAACGACACATCGTGCACGCAGCCGGCCACGCTGACATCGCGCACCTCCAGCATGGCCTCGCCGAGCGCTTTGGGCTTCCGCTCCGGATACATCGCCGCCAGATCGCGCCCGACCATCAGCTTGGCCATATCAAGCTGGGACAGGTTGCGGCCCGGATAGGTGCCGATCATCTTGCCGTCGCGCAGCACGGTCACCTTGTCGGCCAGCCGCTGCACCTCGTCCAGCCGATGGCTGATATAGAGGATGGCGATGCCCCGTTCCTTCAGCCGCAGGATGATGGACAGCAGCCGCTCCACCTCACCGCCCGTCAGAACCGCCGTCGGTTCGTCGAAAATCACCAGCCGGTAATCGTCCAGCAGCGCGCGGGCGATCTGGACGAGCTGCCGGTCGGCAAGCGAAATCGTGCGCACCAGGGCCCGTGGCGAAACGAAGCAGCCGAGTTCGGCCAGCTTTTCGGCCGCAAGACGCAGCATCGACCGGTCGTCGACAATGCCATGGCGCATCAGTTCGCGTCCGAGGAACAGGTTCTCGGCAACGCTCAGGCCATCGGCCAGCAGGATTTCCTGATGGACGAGCACGATGCCCGCTTTCTGCGCCTGCTCCGGCTTCGAAAATGCGGTCGCTGCGCCGTTCATCTCAAGCGTGCCGGCGCTCGGCGCGGCGTAGCCAGACAGAAGGCGCATGAAGGTCGACTTGCCGGCACCATTCTCGCCGATCACGGCGTGAATTTCGCCGGGCAGAATATCGAGGCTGATATCGGTCAGCACGGTGACGGTGCCATAGACCTTGCCGAGGCCGATGGCGCGAAGCACCGGCGCGGGGGCAGCGGCCCCATGGACCTGCGCAATCTCGATCCGCGTGCGCCCGGCAGACGACATGGTGGACATCCGCAAATCCTCAGTCGAAGGCCGGCAGGAGCCGATCCCTGGAATGTTCGATATGCAGACGCATGGCGCGCGCCGCGGCGGCAGGGTCGGCGTTGGCAAATGCCTCCAGAAGGGCCTGGTGCTCGTCCAGCGCCTCCTCGGTCACACGCGCATGGAACATCAGGCGGAAAATATGGAAGTGCGTGTGCTGATGGTTCAGCGTCTGGCGAATGAGTTCGTTGCCCGCCAGCTGCATGATCATATCGTGAAAGATGCTGTCCTGACGCGCGAAAGTGGAATAGCGCAGCCGGTCGTCGGCGCCGCCCCGGCTCATGACGCCTGCGGCCTCGCGCAGAGCCGCAAGACTCTCCTCGTTCATCGCGGCGACCGCCTTCGCCGCGCCATCCGGTTCCAACAGCAGGCGCAATTCGTAGAGTTCATCGAAGCGACGGCGGGAGATCTGCGGTGCGGCGCTGTAGCCGATCAGATGCGTCTTGATCACCAGCCCCTCGCCTTCCAAACGGCCGAGTGCCTCGCGGATCGGCGTATGGGAAACGCTGAATTCCTTCACCAGATTGTCGACGGTGATGCGTGCGCCCGGGGCGATCTTCAGCGACATCAGCTGCGCGAAGATGGCGTCATAGACGTCGCCTGCGAGGCTCGTAGACCTCTGGATCGCCGTTCCGGATTGCGCTGCGGTATCGAGCCGCTGGGATATTCTGCTCTGCATTGCTTTGCCTCTTGACATGAACAAGACGTAACACGATGCTTACTGTCATGCAATCCTATATCCTATACGATTTTATATCGTCTCGAAAAAAGCAGCTATTACAGCGCGATACATGCAGGGTATCGCGCATGTCCGGTTCGATGTCCGCGCGCGGTTGCGTAATTCTGGCTTTGAATGGCGCTTACAGAGGCAAGCTTCACGCCTGTCGGCCACACCCACATAAGTTCGTTATTTCTTACCATTGGAAGAGGTCACGCCGCCGTGACACTCGCCAGCCGCCACAACGGATCGGCTTTCGTCCGCGCCCTTCGCCACTCGGGCAGAGCATGCGCGGCCGGGCAAACGACACAGTGCTCCTTAAAGGAAACCAGACATGACCCAGTTCGCCGCGATCCGGCTGCCGCATGAAATCCTGTTCGGCAAAGGGCATCGCCATGCCCTGCCCAAGGTGGCCGCGCGATTGGGCTCGAGGGCCTTGGTCTGCACGGACCAGCGCTTTGCGCAGACCCCGGTCTTCGCGCAGATGATCGCGGCGTTGCGTGCGGCATCGGTCGATATTCTGGTGCATGACGGGGTGTTGCCCGACGTGCCGCGCGATTCGGTCGCCGCCTGCGTGGAGGATGCGCGCGGCTTCAAGCCCGATATGGTCATTGGCCTTGGCGGCGGCAGTTGCCTCGACATGGCGAAATGCGCGGCCCTGCTCCTCACCCATGGCGGGCGGCTTCAGGATTACTATGGCGAGTTCAAGGTTCCCGGCCCGACTCTGCCCATCATTGCCATTCCCACCACGGCGGGGACCGGGTCCGAGGTCACGCCGGTGGCGGTCATCACCGATCCCGACCGCACGCTCAAGGTTGGCATCTCCAGCCCCTATCTGATCGCCACCACCGCGATCTGCGATCCGGACCTGACCATGTCCTGCCCGCAGGGACTGACTGCGGCAGCCGGCGCCGATGCCCTGACCCATGCGATCGAAGCCTTTACCGCCGCACGGCGCGGCACCGATCCGCTGCTGGCGCAGAACCATGTCTTTATCGGCAAGAGCGCCTTGACCGATCACTATGCGCTGCTGGCCATCAGGCTTCTCGGCCGCAGCCTGGAGAAGGCCTATCGTGATGGGTTCGATGAGGAGGCACGCGGCGAGGTGATGATGGGCGCGCTGGCCGCTGGCTGCGCCTTCGGCACCGCCGGCACGGCCGCCGCCCATGCCATCCAGTATCCAGCCGGCGCGCTGACCCACACGGCGCACGGCCTCGGTGTCGCGACGCTCATGCCCTATGTTATGAGCTATAACAGCGCGAACGCAGCGCCCGAGCTTGCCGAGATCGCATTGGCGCTCGGCATTGCGCCGAACGGGCGCAGTGTCGAACAGCTGGCGAAGGCGGCCATCGAGGAAGTGCGCCGCCTGTTCGAGGCGATCGGCATCACGCCCACCTTGCAGGCTCTCGGCCTGGGCGCGGACCAGATCGAATGGACCGCCGAACAAGCCTTCGGCATCGACCGGCTGATCAAGAACAACCCCCGCCCTTTCGATCTCGACGCCATGAAGCGGCTGGTGAAGGCCGCCTATGACGGCGATCTCGCCGCCAGTGCCATCTAATCCAGGATATCACGATGACCCTTGCTCAAACCGCACTCCATTCCATGCCGGACATGCCCGATATCGCGGCGGCCGCGCGCGGCCTCTATGTCGGCGGAACATGGCTGCCCTCCAGCTCCGGCCGCACGATCCCCGTTGTCGATCCCTCCACCGAGGCCGTGCTCGCGGCCGTGCCGGATGCGACGGCTGAGGACGTGGCGAAGGCCGTGGAGGCCGCCGCGTCGGCGGCACCGGCCTGGCAGGCAACACCGCCGCGCAAACGCTCCGAGATCCTGCGCCGCTGCTTCGACCTGATGATCGAGCGCGCGGATATGCTGGCAACCCTCATCTCGCTGGAGAATGGCAAGGCGCTCAAGGATGCGCGAGGCGAAGTGGCCTATGCCGCCGAGTTCTTCCGTTGGAATGCCGAGGAGGCCGTTCGCATCAGCGGCGAATATGCCCTGGCGCCGGCCGGGACCAACCGGATCATCGTCGATTACCAACCGATCGGCATCTGTCTGCTGATCACGCCTTGGAATTTTCCGGCCGCAATGGCCACGCGCAAGATCGCGCCGGCATTGGCGGCGGGCTGCACCGTCATCCTGAAGCCCGCGAGCGAAACGCCTCTGACGGCTTTCGCCCTGGCATCGCTCTACGAGGAGGCGGGCGTTCCCGCCGGCGTCGTCAATGTGTTGACGACGACGGACCCCGGCGCGATGACCTCGGCCATCCTCGCGGATCCCCGCGTGCGCAAGCTCTCCTTTACCGGCTCGACCGGCGTCGGCCGGGCGCTGCTGGCAGAGGCGGCCAAGCACGTGATCTCCTGCTCCATGGAGCTTGGCGGCAACGCGCCCTTCATCGTCTTCGATGATGCCGACCTCGAAGCCGCTCTGGATGGCCTGATGGTCGCCAAGATGCGCAACGCCGGCGAAGCCTGCACGGCAGCCAACCGCATCTATGTGCAAAACGGGCTCTACGAGGCTTTCGCAGACGGCCTGACGCGCCGCATGCAGGCCTTGCGCATTGGCGCCGGCGCTTCCGAGCAGACGGAGTGCGGACCGATGATCACCCGCAAGGCCGTGGACAAGATCGACAGGCTCGTGCTCGACGCAAAAACACGTGGTGCGACGGTGCTCTGCGGTGGCGACGTGCCGGAGGGCAAGGGATTCTTCTATCCGCCGACGGTGCTTGCCGACGTCTCCCCGGAGGCAGAAATGGCAAGCGAGGAGATTTTCGGGCCCGTGGCGCCGCTCTATCGCTTTGCCGATGAAGAGGAACTCGTTCGTCTGGCAAATGCGACTGAGTACGGCCTGGCGGCTTATGTGTATACCCGTGATATCGCACGCGGCCTGCGCGTCGCCTCCAGGATCGAAGCTGGCATGATCGGCCTCAACCGGGGCCTGGTGTCGGATCCTGCGGCGCCGTTCGGCGGTGTCAAGCAAAGCGGCCTCGGCCGCGAGGGCGGACAGCGTCACGGCATTCTGGAGTTCATGGAAGCCAAATACGTGGCCACCAGCTTTTGACGAGACAAGCCATGGACGGCGATCCGTTCCACATCAGAAGCCATGTCGAAAACTTTGACGATATCGTCGGCGATATCGTTCGACGCAGTGCGGCGGCGCGGCGTGATATCCCGATGATTGGCGATATCCGCTACGGCGAAGGGCCCGGCGAGACGCTCGACCTCTTCTTTCCGCAGGGGCCTCGCCGGAATCTGCCTGTGCATCTGTTCATCCACGGCGGCTACTGGCGGATGTTTTCGAAGCGCGACTATTCCTACATAGCGCAAGCCATCACCGCTGCAGGTGCCATTGCCGTCATCATCGATTATGCGCTCATGCCGACCGTCAGGCTGGAGGTGCTCGTCGACCAGACCCGCCAGGCTGCTCGATGGGTCACAGACACCATCGCCAGCCATGGTGGCGATCCGCATCGGCTGAGTGTGAGCGGGCACTCGGCCGGTGCGCATCTCGCGAGCTTTCTGCTGCATGAGGACAGGCCGCATCCGGGCGCCAAGACGGCATTTCTGCTTGGCGGATTATACGATCTGAAACCGCTGCAAAGCTCCTTTCTCGCAGCCGAGATTGGACTGACGGATGAGGAAGTGCGCCGCTTCACGCCCCTGATGCAGGCCTATGATCCGGCCTGCGAGGTCATCCTGGCCATTGGCGCAGACGAGACGCCACCCTTCCACGATCAGGCGAGGCAGTTTGCAAAGCTGCTCCAGAGCCAGACCGTCAAGGTTCGCTCCCTTTCGTTTACGGGCCAGAACCATATGAGCAGCGTTCAAGGTCTCGGAATACCGGGCACCGAGATCGGCCAATCGCTCATGATGGTGTTGAAACAGATCGAGCCGGATTGACGTCGTATTCGTTGATGCATTGTCAGTTCGGACGAACAGAACTGACTTCCTTTTCATCTTGATATGCGGTCCGGCAACGAACTGCAATTTGACAAAAATATTCATATTTCCGAATAAAAGATTTCATTCAATATTAACCTGTGAATATATATTTGTTGCAGTCTCTCAGGCGCAGCAATGATTCATGCAAGTCTGGCAATATATCCTTTCTTTTCGTGCAACCGCAATGATGTGAAACGCAGCCGGAATGTCGAGCCGATCCGTTCGGAGACGGCTGCGTCAGCCAGAGCGGCCAATCCGCAAGCTGCCAATAACATTGAAAGACAAGACATGCTGGACCGCAGAACGTTTGTGCTTGGCTGTGCGCTTGCCGCAGGGTTCGGGTCCGGGGACGCAGGCGCCATCGCTGCGGATGCGCCCATCCTTTCCCTACGCGGGCCGCAAGGCGAAGTGCTGAGCGAGCAATCGCTGGCAAGTCTCGATACGCTTCCGCAGAGCAAGTTCAAGACCTCTACGCCATGGCATAAGGGTGTGGTCGAATTCTCGGGCACTGCGTTGAGCGCCTATTTCGAGGCGGCGCATGTCTCACCGCGAAAGATCCGCCTGGTGGCGCTTAATGACTATGTCGTGGACGCGGAGGTGAGCGACCTGCTGGCTGGAGATGCGCTGCTCGCGACCCGTCAGAATGGCGTGCCGCTCCCCATCAGCGACAAGGGCCCAGTCTTCCTGATCTTTCCCTTCGACGCGCGCAGCGAGCTCCAGCACCAGTCCTATTACAGCCGCGCGGTCTGGCAGCTGACCGAAATCGATATTGTCGAATGATTGTCCGCGCGTCGAGCGAGCTGCCCGGACCCCTGCGACAGATCCGTGTGCCCCTGGTCCTGATCACGGCCGCGCTGGCCGTTTCGGCCATCATCTGCTCGCTGCTTGCCGTTCAATATCAAGAGCGGATCATGAAGGCCTCGCGCTACAACGACGCCTTTGACCTGTCGCAGACGGCAATCGAGCTCTTGCGATTTCAGTCCGTCGTGCAGGACTTCCTGGTCAGCGGGGATGCAAGGCCAATCGATTTGCGGCTGAACATCCTGAAGAACCGCTCGCAGATCAGCGCGGCGCGCGAGGATATCCGCGATGCCGAGCATAAAGCCTTCGTGGCCAGATTGCAGGCTTTGCTGGCCAGCATCCCGGACGGCTTCGGCGCTCGTCCACAGCCGGATGCCGCACGCGCGGTCCTGCAGGGGATCGCCCCCCTGATCTCACCCTGCCTGCGCATTGCATCGCGCGCCCATTCGCAAAGCGGCGACATCGTCCTCGAAAATCAGGTTCACCTACAATATATCTTTGCCGCGCTTTGCATCGTGATCCTGGCGCTGGTTCTCTTCGGTGCGGTTCTCGTTGCTTTTGTATCGCATCAGAATCGCAAGCTGGATGCCGTCGTGCGTCTGGACAATCTCACGGGCCTTGCCAACCGTCTCGGCTTTAATGCCGCTGTAACCGGGGCCAAGGACGATGTGATGGGCGTCCTCCTCGTCGATGTCGACCACTTCAAGGCGCTCAACGACACGCTCGGCCATGATGTCGGTGATCTTCTGCTCGCCAAGCTTGCCGAGCGCCTGACGATTTGTGCACCTGATGCCACGGCGATTGCGCGCATCGGCGGCGATGAATTCGCGCTCCTTTATTGCGGACGCGACGCGGAGGAACGCAGCCGGCGCGCGGCGGACATGATCATCCAGTCGATGACGGAGAGCGTGATCGTCGACGAGCGTGAGATCGATGTCAGCGTGACGATCGGCATGTGCATCGGCAGCGGCGCGGCGGAACGGTCCATGCTGTTCAACCATGCCGATCTCGCGCTCTATCGGGCAAAATCGGAAGGCCGCGGCCAATATCGGGTCTTTGTCCCCTCGATGCGCGACGACCTCCTGCGCCGTCAGCGACTGATGAACGATCTGCGCGGTGCCATTCGCCGCAACGAGCTGTTCCTGCTCTTCCAGCCCATCGTCTGCACCGTCAGTGGAAACACCAGCGGCTTCGAAGCCCTGCTGCGATGGCACCATCCGGAGCTGGATCTGGTGCCGCCTAGCGAATTCATCGATCTCGCGGAAAAGAGCGGGCAGATCGAAGCGATCGGCGCCTGGGTGATCGAACAGGCCTGCCGCGCTGCCGCGCAATGGCCAGAGGACCTGTTCATTTCCGTCAACGTCTCGGCGCGGCAACTGACCGACATGTCGTTGATCGCCGTGGTGACCGACAGCATCGCCGCCCACGCCGTCAACCCGCGCCGGCTGGTGATCGAGATCACCGAAAGCACGCTGATCGACAATGACACCTCAGCGCTTTCGGTCCTGCACGCATTGAAGCGGCTGGGCTGCCGCATCGCCCTCGACGATTTCGGCACGGGATACGCCTCCCTCAGCTATCTCCGGCGCTTTCCCTTCGACAAGCTCAAGATCGACCAATCCTTCCTGCGCCAGATCGGCGACAAGAACAGCGATAGCGCCAAGATCGTCAGAGCCATTGGCGATCTCGGGCGCCAGATGGATCTCTTAGTCGTGGCCGAAGGGGTGGAGACGCAGGAACAACTCGACCTCGTCCGCGAGGCCGGCTCTGTCCTGGGTCAGGGCTATCTCTTCGACCGCCCACTGACCCTGGATGCCGCACGCCACAGGGTGGCGAGGGAGCGAGGCCTTCGCCAGACGGCCGTGTTCCACAGCGCCTAAGAACATCACTCCGCGCGGGATCAGCCGGATATTTCGGTCGGCTGCGCCAGGGGCAACATCCCGCGATAGATGCCAGGGACCGACCCCTCGATCGGAATGGCGCCGACGCTTCGGCGATAGAACTCCATCGGACCCGCCCCGCCGATGACCCCATAGGCATAGCCTTGAGCATGCATATCGAGCAGCGTTTCGAGCAGCAGAGCCTGGCCGACGCCCTGTCCGCGCGCGGTCTGATCGACACCGGTCGGGCCGAAGAAGCCCTTGGCGGTCGCCTCATGGCAGGCAAAGCCGATCAGCGTCTCGTTCTTGACGGCGATGAAACAGGTGGTTGGCTGGCGCATGGTTGCAACGGTGGCTTCCGCCGCCCAGCCGGCGCCGAAGCGGGGCTGGATCCACGCCGTCAGCGCCGGCAGTTCGGGCGCCAGTACCCGCCGGATCGTGACCCCCTGCTGCGCCATGCGGCTGTCCAGGGCCGGATCGCGTTTCAAGTCGTAAAGTTTGACGAGCATATCCATGGTCTGTTCCTTTGTCTTCAGCCCTTCACGGCACCGGCGGTGAGCCCGGCGACGATGCGACGCTGGAACACAAGCACGACGGCGATAAGAGGCAGGGTCACGGTGACGGAGGCCGCCATGATCTGCCCGAAGGGATATTCAAATCGGCTGGTGCCGGCAATCAGACCGATGGCCACCGGCACGGTGCGGTTTTCATCCGTCAGCGTGAATGTCAGCGCGAACAGGAATTCGTTCCAGGCGAGAATGAAGGCGAGAATGCCGGTGCTTGCCAGAGACGGGCCCATCAAGGGCAGCAGAATCCGGGTCAGAATACGGAAATGCGAGCAGCCGTCGATGATGGCGGCCTCTTCCAGCTCACGCGGAAATTCTCGGATGAAGGTGGTGAGGATCCATGTCGTAAACGGCACGGTCGACAGCAGATAGGTGAGGATCAGCGCGCTCGGCCGGTTGAAGAGGCCCATCCAGTTGATGAGCTCGAACAGGCCCGACAGGACGACGACCTGCGGGAAGATCGAGATCATCAGCACGATCATCAGCATGGCGCGGCGCTGCGGAAAGTCGATCCGGCCGAGGGCGTAAGCCGCCGAGACGCCGATCACGAGAGATAGAAATGTCGTGGACACTGCGACATAGGCCGAATTGACGAGCGACCCCATGAAAATGGGATTGTCGATCAGCTGCCGGTAATAGGTGAAATCCAGCGCCGGCAGCAGCGCCGAACGATAAAGCGCAGCGCCCTGCTTGGTGGAGGAGACGAAAGCCCAGTAATAGGGAAAGAGCGTGTAGACCAGCACGAGCAGCAGCGCGAAAATCTGCAGACCGCGTACGATCCGCCGTTTCGTCCGGTACAAGGACGAAAGCCTGCGCGGTGATCGTTGCACAATGGCGTTTTGCATGGCTCAGGCCCCCGTCGCCCTGTCGAGTCGCAGGACCCCGATGATGATGATGGCCACCAGCGCGACCAGCAGGAAGACCCAGGTCGAGGCCGCCGAGCCGACACCGAGCTCCTGGAAGCTGATCAGCCTGTCGCGTGCATAGATCGACACCGTCATGACGTTTTCATTGCTGGCGGCGAGCACATAGGCCAGATCGAACATACGCAGGGCATCCAGAACGCGAAACAGCACGGCAACGCCGATAGCCGGACGCAGCATGGGCAGCGTGATCGACCAGAAGCGTTTCCAGGCCGGTATGCCGTCGACCTCAGCCGCTTCGAAAATCTCCGGCGAAATCAGCTGCAATCCGGCCAGGATCAGCAGCACCATGAAGGGCGTCGTCATCCAGACATCGACGAAGATCACCACGCCCATGATCAGCGAGCTGCTGGCAGTCCAGGCAATGCCGTGATCGACGAGGCCGAGCCCGGACAAGATCTTGTTGATGACGCCGAACTGATCGTTGAGCATCCATTCCCACATTTTGGTGGCGACCACCACGGGAATGGCCCAGGGCACCAGAATGGCGGCGCGCGCCAGCCCGCGTCCGGGAATGGCCGAGTTCAACAGCAAGGCGATCGCCAGGCCGAGAACCGTTTCGATGGCGACCGAAATCACGGTGAAGACCAGCGTGTTCTTGACCGCGATCCACCAGCTATGATCCGTCACCACCTCGATGAAATTGTCGAAGCCGACGATCGAATAGGCCGAGGGGTCATCGAGATAAGCATTGGTGAAGGAGAAATAGAAGGTTCGAGCGAGCGGCCAGACGGCAACCAGCAGGATGACGGCAGTCACCGGCAGAAGAAAGAGCCAGGCCGCCCGGTGATCGCGGCGAGCAAGTTTGGCGCTCATGGCAGGGAAGCCTCCCCGGCCTGGTCTTTCAGCCCGGCAGAAAGAATGCGCCGGCCATCGGCGGCAAAGGCAAAGACCGCCGAGGCGGGAAAATCCAGTCCCGCCGGCTTGCCGATCCTGTCAGGCAAAGGGGCCTGCGGCAGCCGAATGACCCAGACCGTGTCGTCGCTGATCCGGCAATAGCCGAAATGCTCATGGCCCAGATCCTCGACGCGCTCCAGAATGCAGCGGATACGCCCTTCCTCTTGGTCCACCAGACGCAGATTTTCCGGACGGATGCCGATCTCGGCCACGGGGGTTTCATCGGCGCTGGCATCGAGCGCCAGGATGAGATGCCCCGCCCCTGCGATCTGCGGTCCATCGGCTGCCATATGCGAGGAGACAGACATGAAGTTCATGCGGGGGCTGCCGATGAAGCCTGCGACGAAGCGATTGTCCGGGGCGTGATAGAGCTCTCGCGGCGTTCCGACCTGCTCGATCCGCCCTTGGTTCAGAACGACGATCCGGTCGGCAAGCGTCATCGCTTCGGACTGGTCATGGGTGACATAGATCATCGTTGTCTTGACGTCCTTGTGCAGCCTGGCGATTTCCAGGCGCATCTCCATGCGCAGGTCGGAATCAAGGTTGGACAGGGGCTCGTCGAAGAGGAAGATCTCGGGCTGGCGCACCAGCGCCCTGCCGATCGCCACGCGCTGGCGCTGGCCGCCGGACAACTCGCGGGGCCGGCGATCCATGAGATGGTCGACCTTGAGCATGCGCGCGACGGCCAGGACCTTCTGGTTGACCACATCCTTCGCCAGACCCAGCGTTTCCAGGGCAAAGCCGATATTGCGGGCCACGCTCATATGCGGATAGAGCGCATAAGACTGAAAGACGAAGGCAACGCCCCGGCGTGAGGCAGGAACCTCCGTCACGTCTTCACCGCCGATCGCCACAACGCCATTGGAGGGCGCGACGAGGCCGGCGACGATGCGCAAAAGGGTGGATTTGCCGCATCCCGAGGGACCGACGAAAACCACGAATTCACCGTCTTCGATCTGCAGATCGACGGCATGAATAACCGCGTGGGTGCCGAAATTCTTCGACACGGACTGAAGGGAAACCGATGCCATTGTTCACCTGGGCTTGGGACGATACAGGGCACGCCTCTCTGGCCGGCGGCGCGACGCGTCGAGGCGGAGCACGGCCGCCGGTCTCCTGCCGCAGAAGACCGGCGGCCTGCGATCAGGCCAGGTTCAACGGCTTTCTTTCAGCTTTTCCAGCCGTGCCGCCAGGGTCTTCAACCCCGACTTGATGTCGCCGCTTCCCGAGAGCATGTCGTGAACCGACCGGTAGAAGGCCTGGGACACGCGGTTGTAGCTGGTACCGGTATAGCCGGACGGACGCACCGCACTGTCGGCAAAGGCCTGCTGGTTGTCCTTCAGGAAGGGAATGGTCGCCAGCACCTCGGCATCGTTGTAAAGCGCCGGGATGGATGGATTGACGGCATCCTTCAGCGCCCGCTTCTTCTGCATGTCGGGGCCGGTGATGAAGTTGACGAAATCGGCCGCGACGTTCGGCTTGGCGCTGTATTTGGATACGCCGTAATACATCGGACCCAGGCAGCCGCTGGACTTCTGGCCGATGCTGCCGACCGGCAGCGGCATCACGCCGACCTTGTCGATGACGGCGCTGCCTTCCTTGTGCGAGGAGCCCCAGACATAGGGCCAGTTGCGATGGAAAACGGCATTGCCGGATTCGAACACCGCGCGGGAGGCTTCCTCATCGTAATTGAGCGTGCCCTCAGGGCTGATCGTGCCGATCCAGCCCTTGGCCTTTTCGATTGCCTCGGCCGCCTTGGGATTGTCGATCGTCACCTTGCCGTCGTCGGCAATGATCGTGCCGCCGCCGTTTGAGGCGATCAGTTCGATGGCGTCGCAGGTCAGGCCTTCATAGCTCTTTGCCTGCCAGACATAGCCCCACATTTCGCCTTTGCCGGCGGCGCGTTCCTTGTCCTGGATCTCCTTGGCCGTGGCGGCCAGTTCGTCCCAAGTCTTGGGTTGCGGCTTGCCGTATTTTTCCAGAAGATCCTTGCGGTAGAACATCAGCCCGACATCCATGTAGGCGGGCATGGCAACCAGATTTCCATCCAGCTTCGCGGCATTCAGCGTGGAGGCGAAATGCTTGTCCTGATCGGCTTGCGGAATGGCGGTCTTCAGGTCGAGCAGGCCATTCTTGAACATGCCGAGCCAGATGACATCGAGAAACAGCACGTCGATATCGGTCGATTTCGCTGCGAGCAGCTGCTGGTAGATCGGAATGGCGTCATCCAGCAAGGCGGGCATCTTGTTGATTTTCGCTTCGTTGCCCGTCTTCTCCTTCCAGGCATCGGCAACGCTGCTGCACAGTTCGAACTCCGTCGGCGCGCAGAAGACGGAAATCGTTTCCGCATGAGCCGCTCCGCTCCAAAGAACGGCGGATACAGCAATAGTGGCAAGGCTCTTCCAAGACATGATCGTTCCCTCAATTATGATAGATCTGACGTCTGCGGAACTCTTCGGTTCGCTTGAAGGCAATGAAGCTGGTTATGACCAGTCATGTCAACTGACAGAGTCAGGAATTTTAGGTAAGGGTTGCGGGGACGGGACGTGGGCCGAGGAAGAACGGACGTGACGGTGCGCGAGGCAGACGACGCATGGGTGGCGGCACGGGGTGCTGTGGACCGGGCCGATCCGCGTCCACTGCACAAGCAGGTCTATGAGGCGCTGCTGGCGGCGATCAACAATGGCAGACTGCCACTGCGCGGCAAGCTGCCTTCCGAGCGCGAACTGGTGGATCTCTATGCCGTCAGCCGCATTACGATCCGCCATGCCATCCGCGAATTGATGCAGCAGGGCGTGGTGCACAGCCAGCCGGGAAAGGGGCTTTACGTCACCCAGCGTGGCGGAAGTTTCGAGCTGCAGGTTCTCAAGAGCTTCACCAGCATCGCGCTCGCCAATGGTCGTACGCCCGGCCAGCACCTGCTCGATGCCCGCCTGGTGCCTGCGCCCCCCGAGATCAGCCGCCCTCTGTTTCTCGGTCCCGGCGCGGAAGTGGTGCTTCTTTCACGGCTGCGCCTGCTCGACGCGGTCCCTGTCGTCATCCAGACAGACTGGATCCCGGCCGTGCGCGTGCCCGGCCTTCTGAACCTCGACTGGCAGACGGGCAATCGCTCGCTCTATGAGGAGCTGCGCGAACGCTACCACATCGTTCCCAGACGCGGGCAGACGACGCTCAGCGCCCGGCTCGCAACCGACAGCGAGGCGGCGACCTTGCAATTGTCGCCCCCCGCTGCCGTGCTCACGGTCGATCAGATCGCGTTTGACGACCGCAACCGGCCGGTCAACATGACGGCCCTCGTGCATCATCCGCTGCGCTATCCGCTGACGCTTCTGCAATCGGAAACCGGAGATTTCACGCAATACTGACGCTGCGCGGACCTGCGGCGTCGAGCGCGCTTAGGTATGGAGCGCCCTTCCAAAATTGTGGCGCATGCCGTCATGATAGACACCGCAGCGGCGCACACGTTCGAAGAGGAACCAGCATGTTCACGCATATCATGATTGGCAGCAACGACCTGGAGCAGGCCCGTCAGTTCTACGACGCGACCTTCAAGGCACTGGGAGGCGACGTTGGGGAGATGGATGAGCGGGGCAGGCTCATCTATCTGCACAAGGGTGGCCGGCTGATGATCACGACGCCGATCGACGGCAATCCGGCAACCCATGCCAATGGCGGTACGATCGGCATCGCCGCCGACAGTCCGGCCCATGTGCTCGCCTGGCACGAGGCCGGCACCGCACATGGCGGCACCTCGATCGAGACCCCGCCCAACGAGCGCCCCAACGGCGCCTTTGTCGCCTATCTCCGCGATCCCGATGGAAACAAGCTGAGCGTCAGGTCTCAGGCAACACGCTAAGCCAAGACGGAGAACGGACCCTCGGGCAGCAAGCCGGTCACGATAAGTCTGCTGTCCGCGTCGCGAAACCCTTTTGGGTGATGCATGGTTGAGACAACAGCGGCGCGCTCGGACCGAGCGATAACTGCCCCAGGCAACCTCGAATGGCAAACCCCAAACGGGGTCGCCGCGCGGGCTCCGGTGGAAGAGCCCGCGCGACTGGAGGCCAGCCTACTCCGCTGGAGAGAGAGCCGGAGCGGCGGCCTCCGCACCGTGCTGCCGCAAGGGGCGGCTGCCGGTCAGCAAGCGGGCGAGCATGTAGAAGACCGGGGTCATGAAGATGCCGAAGAAGGTCACCCCGATCATGCCGGAAAAGACGGCGATGCCCATGGCGGTGCGCATTTCCGCCCCGGCGCCGGTCGAAAGCACCAGCGGCACCACGCCCATGATGAAGGCCATGGAGGTCATCAGGATCGGGCGCAGACGCAAGCGGCTTGCCTCGACGGCCGCCTGGAAGGGCGTGCGCCCTTCGAATTCCAGCTCGCGGGCGAACTCTACGATCAGGATCGCATTCTTCGCCGAGAGCCCCACCAGCACCACCAGGCCGATCTGCGTGAAGATGTTGTTGTCGCCTCCGGTCAGCCAGACCCCCGTCAGCGCCGCCAGCACGCCCATCGGCACGATCATGATGATCGCCAGCGGCAGGACGAGGCTTTCATACTGCGCCGCCAGCACCAGGTAGACGAGCAGCAGGGCTAGCGGGAAGACGACCACGCTCGAATTGCCGGCCAGGATCTGCTGGTAGGTCAGATCCGTCCATTCGAACTCGATACCGGATGGCAGCGTGTCGGTGAGGATCTTGGTTATCGCCTCCTGCGCTTGGCCCGACGAAAAGCCGGGGGCAGGACCGCCATTGATATCCGCGGCGAGAAAGCCGTTATAGCGCGTCGTGCGTTCCGGCCCGGTCTGGGCGTCGACCTTCAGGAGAGCCGAAAGCGGGATCATCTGGCCGGATTGCGAGCGGACCTTCAGCTGGCCGATATCTTCCGGCTTGGCGCGGAACTTCGCATCCGCCTGCACCCGGACGCTGTAGGTTCGGCCGAAGGCATTGAAGTCGTTGACATAGAGCGAGCCGAGATAGATCTGCAGCGTTTCGAAGACATCCGTGACAGAAACGCCGAGCTGTTCGGCTTTGGCACGGTCGAGATCGGCGTAAAGCTGCGGCACGTTGATCTGGAAGCTCGAGAAGATGCCGGCCAGCTCGGGCGTCTGGTAGGCCTTGGCGAGAACCGCCTTGGCCGCTTCGTCGAGCGTCTGATTGCCGAGGCCGGCGCGGTCCTCGATCTGCAGCTTGAAGCCGCCCGTCGTGCCGAGGCCGTTGACCGGCGGCGGCGGGAACATGGCGATATAAGCGTCCTCGATACCGGCGAACTTCTGGTTCAGCGCCATGGCAATTGCGCCGCCCGAAAGCTCCGGCGTCTTGCGTTTCTCGAAATCGTCGAGCACGGCAAAAACGATGCCGGCATTCGAGCCGATGGTGAACCCGTTGATCGACAGGCCGGGGAAGGCGATGGCGTGTTCGACGCCAGGCTGCTCCAGCGCAATGGCGCTCATCCGCTTGATCACGCTTTCGGTCCGGTCCAGCGTCGCCCCATCGGGCAGCTGGGCAAAACCGATCAGATATTGCTTGTCCTGCGCCGGTACGAAGCCGCTCGGCACGGTGTGGAACATGCTGTAGGTGGCGCCGACCAGCGCCAGATAGAGGATCATGACCAGGCTCTTGCGCGACAGCAGCCCGCCGACCGAGCGGCCATAGCCATTGGACGCCGCTCCGAATGCGCGGTTGAAGCCGCGGAAGAACCAGCCGAAGATCGCATCCATGAAGCGGGTGAGCCAGTCCTTCTTGGCATGATGGTCCTTCAGCAGCAGAGCGGCCAGCGCCGGCGACAGGGTCAGCGAGTTCAGCGCCGAGATCACGGTCGAGATGGCGATGGTGAGCGCGAACTGACGGTAGAACTGTCCCGACAAGCCGCTGATGAAGGCGAGCGGCACGAAGACGGCGACCAGCACCAGCGCGATCGCGATGATCGGGCCGGAGACTTCCTTCATGGCCTTGTAGGTCGCATCCCGAGGGCTGAGACCGTTTTCGATGTTGCGTTCGACATTTTCCACGACGACGATCGCGTCATCGACGACGATGCCGATCGCCAGGACCAGCCCGAACAATGTCAGCGCATTGATCGAGAAACCGAAGGCGTACATCACCGCGAAGGTGCCGATGATCGACACGGGCACGGCGATCAGCGGAATGATCGAGGCGCGCCAGGTCTGCAGGAAGAGGATGACGACGAGCACGACGAGCGCGATGGCTTCGAGCAGGGTGTCGATCACCTTCTCGATCGAGGCGCGCACGAATTTGGTCGTGTCGTAGACGATCTCATATTTCATGCCCTGCGGCATGGCGAGCTGGAGCTGATCCATGGTGGCCTTGACGGTGTCGGCGATCTCGATCGCATTCGACCCCGGCGCCTGGAGCACGGCGACGGCAACCGCCGGACGACCGTCGAGCAGCGAACGCAGCGTGTAGTCGGCGGCGCCCAGCTCGATACGGGCCACGTCGCGCAGGCGGGTGATTTCGCCCTGGTCACCGCTCTTGACGATGATGTTGCCGAACTCTTCCGGCGTGCGCAGGCGTCCTTGCGCATTGACGTTCAGCTGCAGATCGACGCCCGACTGGCTCGGCGAAGCGCCAATGATGCCGGCCGCCGCCTGGACGTTCTGGTTGCGGATGGCGTTCGACACATCGCTGGCCGCAAGCCCATGCTCGGCGGCCTTTTGCGGATCGATCCAGACACGCATCGAATAGTCGCCTGCACCGAAGACCTGCACCTGACCGACGCCCTGGACGCGGTTCAGCCGGTCCTTGACGTTCAGCGTCGCATAATTGCGCAGATAGGTGATGTCGTAGCGGTCGGCCTCGGAGACCAGGTTGACGACCATGATGAAATCGGGCGAGCTCTTGACGGTCGTCAGACCGAGCGCACGCACTTCGGCCGGCAGGCGCGGCTCGGCCTGCGAGACGCGGTTCTGCACGAGCTGCTGCGCCTTGTCCGGATCGGTGCCGAGCTTGAACGTGACGGTGACGTTCAAGACGCCGTCCGACGTCGCCTGGCTGGACATGTAGAGCATGTCCTCGACGCCGTTGATCTGTTCCTCCAACGGCGTTGCCACCGTTTCGGCAATCACCGTCGGATTGGCGCCGGGATAGGTGGCGCGCACGACGATCGAAGGCGGCACGACATTGGGATATTCGGAAATCGGCAGCGACCGCATGCCGATCAAGCCGGCAACCACGATGAGGATCGACAGAACGGCGGCAAAGACCGGCCTGTCGATGAAGAAGCGGGAAATATTCATCTCGGATACCCTCTCTCCAGAGGCAAACAAAGGCGCAGAAACTCCGTCCCGCGGCCGGGCGGCCGCAGGCGATCACGGTCCATGCGCTGTCAGGGGTTCAGGGCTGACCGGCGGCGCCGGTCAGCGCATTATTTGTTGGCGACCTCGGCTTCGTCGTGAGGCGCCACCACCGCGCCTGGACGAATACGCTGCAAGCCATTGACGACGATCCGGTCGCCCGGGTTCAAACCCTTTTCGACGATGCGAAGCCCATCGACCGCGGACCCCAGCTCCACCTGCCGGTATCCCACCTTGTTCTCACCATCGACCACGAAGACGAACTTCTTGTCCTGATCGGTGCCGACGGCTTTCTCGCTGACCATCAGGTGATCCTGGGCCTGAGGCTGGCCCATGCGCACCCGCACGAACTGGCCGGGAATGAGCCTGGAGCCTGGATTGTCGAACACAGCCCGAACGCGGATCGTGCCGCTGGCGGCATTCACCTCGTTATCGATCAGCTGCAACTTGCCGCGCACCGGCATCTCCGCGCCGAGGGTGCTGACCTCGACCGGCACGCGATCGATCGCCGGCACGCCGTTTTCGACCGGCAGATCGGCAAGCGTCTGCGCCACCAGCTCTTCGCTGGCATCGAAGCTCGCATAGATCGGATCGCTCGAAACCAGCGTGACCAGCGGCGCGGCCTGAGAGCCCGCGGCCACGAGATTGCCGACAGTTATCTCTAACTTACCGACACGTCCCGCGATCGGAGCGCGGATCTGCGTATAGTCGAGGTTGAGCTGCGCCGTCTTCAGGGTCGCCTTGGCGGACTGAAGATTGGCGAGCGCCTCGCGCGCTGCGCTCTGGCGCTGGGTCAGATCGCTTTGCGAGACGATGTTCTTGGCCGACAGGGTCTTGCCGCGCTCCAGCTCGGTGGTGGCAAATGCCAGCTTGGCTTCGGCCGAAGCGACCTGGCCTTCCGCCTGGGCAACCTCGGCTTTGTAGGGTTCCGGGTCGATGGTCACCAGAAGGTCGCCAGCCTTCACCAGGCCGCCTTCGCGGAAATGCACCGACTGGATGGCGCCGGCCACGCGCGGGCGGATCTGGACGCGGTCGACCGCTTCCAGCCGGCCGGAAAACTCCTGCCAGGTGGTGACATTGCGCGGGTTGACCACCGCCACCGTCACCGGAACGGCCGGAGCCGCCGCCGGCGCGGGCGCAGCGACGGCATCATGCGGCAGGTCGAGATAAACGGCGGCCCCTGCAATCAGCGCAGCCGTGCTCAGTCCGGCGCCCCACAGGGCCCAGTTCCTTATCCTCGATATCATGGGTTCTCTCCTTAACGTGTCGAGAGAGGCTCGATCTCCCGCTTCCGATGAAGCGAGGTTCAAGCGCTCAATTGCTGCGCGAAGCGGATGAACTCGCCGCGCAATGCGGCCATCCATTCTCCCTCTTCGCCCTTGTAGATGCCGGTCCAGCCGCACTGGGCCGGCAAAACCGTCTTGCTGACCGACACCCCCGACGTCGCGAGCCTTTCGGCATAGCCGCTTGCTTCGTCACGCAGCGGATCGTCTTCCGATGTCACGACCAGCGCCGGCGCCACGCCCGAAAGCCGCGAACAGAGGCACGGGGCCGCATAAGGATGCTGAAAACCGCAGGCGGTCTCCAGATAGTGGCTCCAGCCTTCCGCCCATCGCGCGCTGAGAGAAGCCTCATCAGCCTTTCGCAGCGAGTCCGACGTCATCATCGGATCGATCATCGGCGAGAGCAGGATCTGCCCGGACAGGTCTCCCAGCAGCACGTCCCTCGCCTTGAGAGCGACGCCGGCGGCGATATTGCCGCCCGCCTCGTCGCCGGCGACGAACAGCGGCGATTTGGTCAGGCCCCCGTAAAGCTTTCGCTTGGTGCTCAGATAGGCGAGCGCCATGAAGGCATGTTCCATTGCCTGCGGAAAACGATTGTCGGACCCTCTGGCATAGTCCGCCTCGATTACCGTTGCGCCGGCGGCGACGAGTGCCGTCCCGACAAGCCGTTCTGCTGGCATCATCGCCTTGCCCTGGAAGGCATCGCCGCGAAAATAGAGAACGATCGGCGCGCCTTTGGCCTTCGACATCTCTCCGTAAAGCCGCATCGGAATAGGCGGCGTCAGCGGACCGTTTACTCCAACATTTTCCCAGCGCTCCGTCACAGTCACTCGCTTCGGCCCCGAAGAGGGCCAACCTTGTCTTCTTCTCTGAACTTGATATTATTGTTCGGCGCAGCTTACACAAGTCGGCATAACCGACATCACTGTTCCAGATTTATGGATAATATCGCAGCGCAGCATGGAGGCCTGTCATGGATCAGCTGTCAGCAATGCGCGTCTTCGTTCGCGTGGTGGAAACGGGCAATTTCACCCGGGCCGCTGCCGCACTCGACGTGCCGAAGACCACGGTGACCAACATGGTGCAGAGCCTGGAAGCGCATCTGCGCACGACGCTGCTCAACCGCACCACACGCCGCGTCATGGTGACGACGGACGGCGCGCTCTATTACGAGCGGGCGCAGCAGATTCTGTCCGAGCTCGACGAACTCGATGCCAGCATGTCGAATTCGCAGACCCAGCCGTCCGGGCGCTTGCGCGTGGAAATGGCGGGCGCCTTCGCCGATCTTCTGGTCGTGCCGAACCTCTGCGATTTCTACGAGCGGTTCCCGCAGATCCGGTTGGATATCGGCGTCGGCGACCGGCTCGTCGATTATATAGCCGAAAACGTGGATTGCGCCTTGCGTGCGGGCACGCCAACCGACCAGTCACTGATCGCGCGCAAGGTCGGGGAAATGACGATGCAGGCCTATGCCGCGCCGTCCTACATCCAGAAATTCGGAGAGCCGACCCATCCAAAGGAACTGGAAAACGACCATTTTTCCGTCGGTTACCTGAACGCCACCGCGGGGCGGGTCATGTCACCCGAATTTCTGCAGGGTGAAGAAAGGGTCGAGATCAATCCTCGTTACGTGGTCTCGGTGAACGACGCGCGTTCTTATGTTAACGCGGCCATCTCTGGCCTCGGTATCGTGCAGTCACCATGCTTCATGGTGCGCGAGGCACTGGAAAAGGGTGAACTGGTGGAGGTTCTGCCGCAATGGCACTGCGAGCCTCTGCCCCTCTATATCGTCTACCCCCAGACCCGCCACCTCTCGAACAAGGTCCGGGTCTTCGTCGACTGGCTGGCAAAGCTCGTGCAGAGCGTGAAGATCGAGGACAGCCGCAAGCAGATCCGCAGGTTCGGCTAGGACCTCGGACCGAAAAGCGGAAACCCGCTTTCGGGGAAAATGCGACGCAGAAACGCCATCACACCTCGAAAATCGGCTCGAAGGATTCGGGGAAGTTCTGGCGTGCCACGCGCTCGTTGATCTGCAGCAAGGTCTCGTAGGACAAAGGATCGAAGCTCTTGTCGACCGCCACGACCTCGCGGCCGAACAGCAGGTTCAACCGCGCGGCATCGAGATTGCCGCGCTCGAAGGGTTCGGCGCCAAAATGATACCAGAGGGCATGCAGGAAGGCGGCATCGATGCGGTGCTCCTTCGTGCCCGGCCGCGCCTTGCGCGGCAGGGCCTTGAGCGGCGTAACACCTTTGGGATTGGCGCGGCGAATGGTGAACTGGATGCCCGTGCCTGGCATGCCACCGGGAAAGCCACGATGTTTCGTCATCTCGGGCAGGACGGCCATGTCTGCGTCTCCATCAGCCTTGCGCGTATCGGGTGAACAGGCGTTCGCCCGCCATGCATTTGCTGTTTAACCTCGCATTGCCCAGATGCAAGCCCTTCCCGCTTTCGCGGGAAAGGCGCTTCGCTTCAACAAGCATCAGGGCAAAGGGCTCAGGCGCCCGAGCCGATCTTGTCCTGGGTCTTCGTGTCGAAATCGGCGGCGTCATGGCGCTCGTGCAGCTGGGTGGACGGTTCGCCCGAGGTGCGGTTCACCATCGCGCCACGCTGGACCGCGCGGCGCGCGCCCAGCTGCTTGGCCCAGCGCACCACATGCTCATATTCATGGGTCGCCAGAAATTCGCCGGCATTGGGGTAGGACTCGTTGAGCGCCAGGCGGCCATACCACGGCCAGATCGCCATATCGGCGATGGTGTAATCGCTGCCCGCCACGAATTCATGGTCGGCGAGTTGCCGGTTCAGCACATCCATCTGCCGCTTGGCTTCCATGGCATAGCGGTCGATCGCATATTGGATCTTGACCGGCGCATAGGCGAAGAAATGCCCGAAGCCGCCGCCGACGAAAGGCGCCGAGCCCATCTGCCAGAACAGCCAGTTCATCGCTTCCGCCCGTTCGCGCACACCGCTCGGCAGGAAAGCGCCAAACTTGTCCGCAAGATAGACGAGGATCGAGCCGGACTCGAACAGACGCAGCGGCGCACCGCCATCCTTGGGACGATGATCCATCAGCGCCGGAATTTTCGAATTCGGGTTGACCTCGACAAAGCCGGAGCCGAACTGATCGCCCTTGCCGATATTGATCAGCCAGGCGTCGTATTCCGCCTCCGTATGGCCCGCCGCCAGCAGCTCTTCCAAGAGGATGGTCACCTTCACGCCATTGGGCGTGCCCAGCGAATAAAGCTGGAGCGGATGCCGGCCGACAGGCAGCGCTTTCTCCTGTGTCGGGCCGGCAATCGGCCGGTTGATCGAAGCGAACTGGCCGCCATTGCCCGGCTCCCAGCGCCATACGCTTGGCGGCTCGTATCCGGCCGGCAGATTGTTCTCAGGCGGAAACTTCGAATCGGTCATGGAATGGGTCCTCGATTGGGGTGACCGACAGTCTCGGGCGCGTCGATCACAGGCATCAAGCACATCGTCATTCCCGGCCCGCTTGACAAGCCCCCTCCTCTCGCCGGCGCCACGTCGGCCGGCGGAAATCTTGCGGGATGTTTCTCCACGAGATCCGGCTCAAACACCAGCGAGACCAAACGACAGGTCTGCAAATTCGCACCGGATGGGCGAGCGGCTGAAAACGGATCCACGACCAGCGACACAAAAGCCCGCCGCGTAAGACACCAAACACCCCTGATAGGCGCCGTTGTGACATGGTCAGCACGAGCCGCCCGCGGGCTTGACCGGCACTGGGATCAGGACACCCTCTCCGCACAGGCAAAGAGGATCCCCGACCGCGGCGCGCGCATCACGCCCCGTCGAGCGATACCGATCATGCACCGCGCGGCTCTATGACGGTCCTTGAGACCATTCGCCAGTCTCCACCAATGATCCTGGTCGGACCGTTGAGGCGCACCGTCGCGCTCAAGGGCAGGTCCGCGCTCGACGGGCCGACCATGATCTGCACATCGCCGGGTTCGACGATGCGCCGGTGATGCGGGCCGGTAAAGGAGAGCATGTCCGTCGGAATATGGAAGGTCACCTGCGAATCTTCGTCAGGCTCGAGCGTGACCCGGCCAAACGCCTTGAGTTCCTTCAGCGGCCTGACGATGCTGGCCCTGACATCGCGGACGTAAAGCTGCGGCACCGCCGTACCTTTCCGCGTGCCTGTGTTGCGAATGGTGAAGCGCGCGATGATTTCGCCGGTGGCCAGATCGACCTCCGGCGCGCCGAGCGAGAGATTTTCATAGGCAAAGCTGGTATAGGACAGGCCGTGACCGAAGGGGAAATCGCTGCCGAAATGGCGCGCCACCGGCGCACCGGCGCTCTTGAATTTGTGATTGTAGAAATAAGGCGCGGCGCCGGCGCTGCGGGGTATGGAGAGCGAAAGACGGCCGGACGGCTCGACCGCTCCGGTCAGGACATCCACCAGCGCATGGCCGCCTTGCTCGCCGCCGAAGAAGGACATGACATAGGCGGCCACACGGTGTTCAAGCCCGCCGAGATTATAGGGGCGGCCGGATGAGAGGACGACGATGACAGGCGTTCCGGTCTCGACGATGGCCTCCAGCAGCGCCTGCTGCACGCCCGGCAGGTCGAGCGTATCGGTATCGGAGCCCTCCCCCACGGTCCCGGTCTGGAAGATGCCGGAGAGATCGCCGACGCAGACGACGGCGACATCGGCACGCTTCGCGGCCGCGACGGCCGCCGGGATCAGGTCGAAGCTGGTCGATACGGGTGATGTCAGGTTCAACACAGCGCTGTCGGGCACGTCGCCGGGGAAGACGGGTGCGCCGAACTGGCGCTTTTCGAGAATGTGGCATCCCTTCGCATAGACGACCTTGTCGGAGCCGAACACCGCCTCGAACCCGGCCCGCAGCGTCACGATCTGGTCCGTGCTGTCGGACAGCTCGCTGACGATCAGGTGAACGGGGAACGAATAGTCGCCCAGCAGTGCCAGCGGATCGTCGGCGGTCGGACCGATCACGGCCACGGTCTTGGATTTTGCCAGCGGCAGGATTCCGTCATTCTTGAGGATGACCACGGCTTCCCGCGCCACCTTGCGGGCGAGGTCGAGCGTCTCGGGCGTGCGCAGCCGAATGACGCCTTCCTCCGCATACGGGTTTTCGAACAGGCCGATGCGGAATTTTTCGGTGATCACGCGGGTGACGACGGCATCGATCGTTTCCATCGAGATCAGCCCGCGCTCCAGCGCCTCCTTCAGATGGGCGGCGCAGTCGTCGCCCGGAAGCTCCACGTCGAGCCCGGCCTTGTAGGCGAGCGCCGCTGCCTCGGCCTGATCGGCGGCCACGCCATGATGTTTGTAGAGCAGGCTGATGCCGATGTAGTCGGCGACGATCAACCCATCGAAGCCCCAATCCTCGCGCAGCACCTTGGTCAGCAGATGGTGCGAGGAATGGCAGGGTTCGCCGTCGATGTCATGATAGGCCGGCATGACCGAGCCGGCATTGCCAAGCCGCACCGCCATTTCGAATGGCAGCAGGAATGTGTCGTTCAGCTCGCGCCAGCCGAGATTGACAGGCGCATGATTGCGCCCGCCTTCGGAGAGCGAATGGCCGGCGAAATGCTTGAGCGTCGCCAGCAGATCGCGCTTTTCGCCCTGCAGCCCGCGCACATAGCCGGCCCCCAGGACGCCGACGAGATAGGGATCCTCGCCGAAGGTCTCCTCCGTGCGGCCCCAGCGCGCATCGCGCGCCACGTCGAGCACCGGCGCCAGGCCCTGGCGGCAGCCGACGGCGCGGGCTTCCTCCCCGATGGCGCGGCCCACGGCTTCGATCAGCTCTGGATTGAAGGTGGCCCCGAAGGCGAGCGCGGAAGGAAAGAGCGTTCCGCCCTGCACCATCAGGCCGGACAGGCATTCCTCATGCGCCATCACGGGAATGCCGAGCCGGGTTTCCTCGCAGAGGAAATGCTGCAGCTTGTTCAGCGCGCGCACGCCCGACAGCGGCGAGACCGGCCGGCTGCCTAAGGGACGAGTGATCTGGCCGAGGCCATGACCCAGCGCTGTTTTCAGCCGCTGCGGATCGCTGCTACCGGTAAATTCATCGCTGCGCACGATGTGCTCGCCATCCTCCGACAGCATCAGCCAGAAGGCGTGCATCTGCGCGATCTTCTCGTCGATCGTCATACGGGCGAGAAGGTCGCGGACGCGCGCTTCGACGGCCAAAGCAGGGTTCTTATAGGGAAGCGACATCGAACTGTCCTCAAGCAAGAAAGTGTGTGCGAAGCCTGTGCCTTGAGGCTTTGGCTCAGTTTCGGAGGCGACGGCCGTCTGCGAAGCGGTGAAGCTTGTCGGCGCGCGGCGCGAGCATCACCGAGGCGCCGATCGCATAGGCGGAATCGCCGTCATCGACCGCGACCATCTGCTGGCCATCGGCGAGCGCGAGGTAATAGACCGTCTGTGCGCCCAGCCGCTCGCAATGGCGGACCGATGCCTGCCACTCGCCCTCATCGGCCGATAGCCGCAGATGTTCCGGGCGAATACCGATCTCTTCCGCCCCATGGCGCGCGGCAATCTCACCCTTCAGGAAATTCATCTTGGGGGCGCCGAGGAAGCCGGCGACGAAGGTCGTTTCCGGTTCGTTGTAGAGATCCATCGGCGCGCCGACCTGCTCCACCCGGCCGCCATTCATCACGACGATCTGGTCCGCCATCGTCATCGCCTCGACCTGGTCGTGGGTGACATAGATCATCGTCGCGCCAAGCTGACGGTGAAGCTCGGAAAGTTCGACGCGCATCTGCGTGCGCAAGGCAGCGTCGAGATTGGAGAGCGGTTCGTCGAACAGGAAGACCTCCGGCTCGCGCACGATGGCCCGGCCGATGGCCACGCGCTGGCGCTGCCCGCCGGACAGTGCCTTGGGCTTGCGCGCCAGGAGCGGCTCGAGCTTGAGGATCGCGGCCGCCTTGGCGACCCGGTTTTCGATCTCCGCCTTGGGCGCGCCGGCCATCTTCAAGGGAAAGCCGATATTCTCGGCCACCGTCATATGCGGATAGAGCGCATAGGACTGGAAGACCATGGCGACGCCGCGCTCGGCCGGATCGACCGAGGTGACATCCTTGCGGTCGATCAGGATCTGCCCGTCGGTCGGCATATCCAGCCCGGCGATGATGCGCAGCAGGGTCGACTTGCCGCAGCCGGACGGGCCGACGATGACGGTGAAGGAGCCGTCGGGAATGGTCAGATCGACGGCCGGCAGCACGGTCAGCGCACCGAACTGCTTGCCAATATTCATGAGGGAAACGCTGGACATGATGTTACCCCTTGACCGCCCCGCCCGTGAGGCCGGCGATGATGTAGCGTTGTGCGAAAAGGAAGAAGACGATTGCGGGCGCGAGCGTCAAAGTCAGAAGCGCCAGGAGCTTCGGCCAGTCGGTCGAATAGGCGCCCTGATACTGCTGGATGCCGAGCGGCCAGGTATAGTGATCCACCGAACTCAGCGTCACCAAGGGCAGGAGATAGCTGTTCCAGCTGGTCATGAAGGTGAAGACGCCGACCGTGGCGATGATCGGCAGCGACAGGGGCAGCACCACATACCAGTAGATGGCGAGATAACCGCAGCGATCCATGCGCGCCGCCTCGATCAGCTCTTTCGGCAGCTCGGCAAAAAAGGTGCGAAACAGCATGATGGCGAAAGCGAGCCCAAAGGCGACCTGTGGCAGGATCACGCCCCAGGCGCTGTTCAGAAGGTCGATATCGCGCAGGAGCAGGAAGACCGGCAAAATGGCGGTCGCTACGGGAAAGAGCAGGCCGACGGTGAAGAAGGCGGCCAAATAGTCCCGCCCGAAGAAGCGGATATGCACAAGGGCAAAGGCCGCCATGGACGCAAGCAGCACCGTCAGCGCGACGGTCAGGGTCGAGATCAGCAATGAATTGAGCATCATCTGGCCGAAAGGCCCGCTTTCCATGACGGCATGGAAGGAGGTGAAGTCCCAATGTTCGGGCAGCGCGAAGGGGCGTGTGCGTAATTCGCCGATGGTTTTGAAGCCGCCGAAGACGGTGATGTAGAAGGGGATCAGAACGAAGAGCCCCATGACCCCAACGCCGAGCCATTGCAGTGGCGAGACCCCGTAGTCGGCGTTGATCCTGGTGTCGGTTTTCGCCATGTCAGGCCTCCATCCGCTTGAGCGCGCGCTGATAGACGAGCGCGACGACGACGCAGATCAGGAAGAGCACGATGCTGACAGCACTGCCAAAACCGACGCGCATGCGCGTGACGCCGAACTGATAGAGAAAGCCGACGATCGTGAGGCTGGCATTGTTCGGCCCGCCATTGGTCAGCGGCACGATCAGATCGAACAGCTGCAGCGAGCCGGTGACGGCGAAAAAGGCGGTGACGGCAATGGCCGAGCGGATCATCGGCAGCTTGACATGGCGCACGATGCGCCACTTGCTGGCCCCGTCGAGACGGGCGGCTTCGATCATCTCGTCGGGAATGTTCTGCAGGGCGGCGATATAGATCATCATGTGGAAGCCGAAATATTTCCACACCAGCACCACGGCGATCGCCGGCATCACCAGCGTCGCATCGCCCAGCACGAAGGGTGCGTCTATGCCGAGGAGAGCGCCGATCTGATGGGCGATGCCGTAATTGCCGTCATAGACGAAATTCCACATCAGGCCGGCGGCCACTTCCGCCAGCATGTAAGGCAGGAAGAACAGGGTGCGCACCGCTGCCGCCACCCGCGTGCTCTTGTAAAGCGCCAGCGCCAGCCAGAGCGCCAAGGGCAACTGCAGGAACAGCGAGACGACGATGATGAAGCCGGTATTGGTGAGCGCGGTGGCGAAATGGCGCTGCTCGATCAGCGTGGCATAGTTCTTCAAACCAACGAATTCGCTTGGTGCGCCAAAGCCATTCCAGTTGAAGAAGGAGAAGCGGAAGGCCTGAAGGATCGGCAGGATCACGAAGGCGGCAAAGAGCACGAAGGCCGGAAGCAGCAGCACGGCGAGCGCCGCGCCACGCGGCAGCTTGAAGCCGGCACCGCGAAAGGCGGTCGCAGGGCTTCGAGACAGGGACGATGTCATGGGATCACTCGAATTACGAAGGAAAGAGTGGCCGGCCCCTCATGGACCGACCACCCTCCGGGAGGATCTCAGCGATCAAGCGCCATGGCGTCTTCGACGTCTTGGGCAGCCTGCTTGGCGGAAATCGCCTCCGAGGTCAGCGCTGCCGATACGTCGTTAACGGCACCGCCGGCGCTCAGGCCCAGGCTCTGGTCGAAGAAGATCGCGTGATAGGGCGAGGCGCTGATATTCTGCGCGATCTGCTTCAGGAAGGGATTGGCAAGGCTGTCGGCCGCCTTGGGATTGATCGGAATGTAATAGCCGGCCTTGGCGAACTGGCTGATATTTTCCGGCTTCTGATACCAGGCCATGAAGTCGATCGCCTCGTCGGGCGCCGCCTTGGAGAAGATCCAGCCATTGATCCCGCCGAGCGTATCGCGCTCCGTGCCCTTCTGGCTGGCGACAGCCGGGAAGGTGAAGAAGCCGAGCTGCTCGTCCGAGAGCCCTTTGCCGGAGGAGGAGTTGGTCTTGGATTCCTGGTAGTTCCAGTCGCCCATCAGGATCATCGCCGCCTTGCCATCTCCGAAGGTGCCGGACGCGGAGGGATAGCCGGCAGCCTCGAAGCCCTTCTGATAGGGCGCAAGCTTGGAAAGGCGCAGGAACTCCTCGCCCGCCTTGACGAATTCAGGGCCAGCAAAGCCACCGTTCTTGCCGTCGCGGGCGGCCTCCATGCCGCTGCGTCCGGCCAGGCGGATCGCCAGATAATCCCAGAAGAAGGCGGCAGGCCACTTGTCCTTGGAGCCCATGGCAAGCGGCGTGATGCCAGCTTCCTTCAGCTTGGCAACGCCGGCGAGAAAGCCGTCCCAGCTCGCCATGCTCGCCGGATCGACGCCAGACTTCTTGAACAGGTCCTTATTGTACCAGAAGACCACCTGCGAGACGTTCTGTGCGATGCCGTAGAGTTTGCCGTCACGGGTGAAGGCGTCGACACCCACCGTGCCGGCGGCAGCCTTGGTCTCGGCGGAGATCTTGCCGTCAACCGAGCGCAAGAGACCGGCCTTGACCTGGTCGGTCAGCACGCCGCCGCCCCAGCTATAGATGATCGACGGCGGATCGTTGGACTGCAGCGACGTCGCCAGCGTGGTCTTGTAGTCATCGCCGAACTTACGAATGTCGATCTTCACGCCCGGATGCGATGCCTCGTAGGTGCGGGCCATCTCGTCCATGAGCTTCAGCTCACCGGGGTTCTGTTGCATATGAACCACGGTGACGTGGACGTCCTTGGCGAAGGCGCCGTGCGCCAGCAGGCTCACCAAACTGACTGTCAAAACAAGCTTTTTCATCTGAAGTCCTCCCTTGAAATCCGCCCCAACGCCGATCCTCGTTTCAGCGTTATCATTAACGTTAGCGCTAACGTTATTTATCGTCAATAGCGTCTTGCCCTCCGCGCTCAGAAAAGCGAAGGTGACTAACGTGCCGCTCAGGCGCACACATATTACAGGTTGAAAATTTAGTGAAAAAGACCAATCCAACCCTGGCCGAGATTGCGCGGGTGGCCGGCGTCTCGATGATGACCGCCTCGCGCGCCGTCAACAACCAGCCCGGCGTGTCCGACGAGAAACGTGCCGAGATCCTGCGGATCGCGGACGATCTCGGCTATGTCGCCAATCGGGCGGCGCAGCGCCTCTCCGGCGGCCGCTCCCACGTGATCGGTGTGATCGCACAGTTGCATACCCTCTTTACCAGCGAGCTGGTTCTGGGCATTGGCAGCGCTGGCCGCGCCGCGAATTACGAAATGCTCGTCTACTCGCTGTCAGATGCGGACAACCGACCGCCGGGGCCGATCCTCGACCTTTTGAGCCAGATCGTCGACGGCGTGATCGTCATCCTGCCGTTTCAGTCGGACTATCTGGCGAGCCTGTCGAACGCGAAGCTACCGATCGTCACGATCGATGAAGGCAATGACGCCCCCTTTCCGAAGATCATGACCGACAATTATCAGGGCGCGCGGCTGGCCATCGAACATCTGGCCGCGCTGGGACACCGGCGCATCGGCTTCATTGCCGGAAACGAAGGCCTTGCATCGGCGCGAGATCGCGCGCGTGCCTTTCATGACATGCGCGCCCAACTCGGCCTCGATGCCGATCCAGAGCTGGTGGTACATGGCAACTTCATGCAGCAGGGCGGCTTTCTGGCGGCGCAGCGGCTGATGCGGCTTGCCGAGCCGCCGACGGCCATCTTTGCCGCCAACGACATGAGCGCGGTGGGCGCCATGGCCGCAATCCGCGAAAGCAAGCGCTCGGTGCCACAGGATATATCGCTGATCGGCTTCGACGATGTGTCCGTCGCAAACCATGTGCACCCGGCGCTGACGACCATCCGCCAGCCCCTGACGCAAATGTCGCGCGCCGCCGTCAATACGCTGCTCGCCATGATCTCCGGCATCGCACCGCCGGCAGAGCGGATCCTGCTTTCGCCGGAGTTGGTCGCGCGTGAATCGACGGCCGCGCCGCCTCTGGAAAAGCTGTCGCAAAAGCCGGGCCGAAAAGGCATGACTCGCTGATATCACGCAGAACGTCTTGCGCCGGCGGCCCCCGGCGGGCGTAGGCGGACCCCACAAAGAGCCGCATTGGATCGGCTTGCAGACCCAAGATATCGTCAGTGCGGAAACTGCGGTCGGCAGCAGTGCTCCGGCTTTTGCTGGAGCGCGATCAGCGACAAGGACTTGCCAAACGAAAGCGTGTCACGTGGCCTCGCTCCAGTGACACGCTTCAACCTTTGATTTTAACTGAACCCGCACGAACCGACGGGCGGCCTTATGCGGCCTGCTTAAGCCTCGAGCATAAGGCCGCAAGTCGTCATCGGCCCTGTGCTTCAGTTGCTGAGGACGACCATGTGCGTACCGCCCGGCAGATCCGAGACATAGAGGAAGTTGCCGTCGGAAACCGCGCGATAGGCGCCGCGCTCAGCCGCGTGGCCATCCTGCCAGATGATCCTGCCGTCCATCAGGACGGTGGCATCGGCACCGGCGATCATGGGGATGCCGATCCGTCCCTTGGTTCCCTGAGGCGCCTCGACGGTCAAGCTCAGCTGGCCATCGCCCTGGTTCCACTGCACGTCGATCGGCCCAGCGGGTGTGGGGACGCGGCCTTCGGCACGGTCCAATTTGCCGATATGCGGCTGGACGAGCCAGGTCTTGAAGCCTGGCGAAAGAGGGCGGACACCCAGCACATAGCCCGACAGGGCGGACACCGCGCCGGTTGCCCATCCATGCGCCAAGCTCGTATAGGAGCCCAGCCCAGGCTTGCCGTCGACGGCGACATTTTCCCAGAGCGTGCTGGTCATGTCGGGATTGTCGGGATTGACCATCCAGCCATAGACGTTGCGGATCAGCGTCTCGGCATTTTCCGTGTCGTCATGGGCGAAGCGTGCCTGCGCCTCATAGCCGGAGATGAAGGTGCTGACGATCGGCTTCCACCAGCGGTCGCCAAAGGGGAGCGGCCCGTATTTCGTGGTCCACAGCAGGCTCTTCATGCTGGCCAGAACCCGGGGCACCTCTTCGGCGGGCGCGAGCCCGGCGAACAGGGCTGCGGCATTGGCATCCTGTGCGATGATATCGACGGTGTCGCTGATCTTATAATAGCCCTTCTGCGGATTATACATGTAGCGATTGATGGCCTGGCCCAGCTTGTCTGCCTGGCTGCGATAGTCGTCGGCGTCAGCGGCTTCGCCCAGAGCGTCGGCCATTGCGGCCGCACTGAGCAGCGTGCGGTAGTAGATGGCGTTATAGGCCGTGATCGCGCCGACCTTTTCGGCATCGTAGAAGTCCCAGTCGGCGCCGTCCTGGCGGCGCGTGACGAACAGTCCGCGCTGATCCAGGCGCGTCGCATTCCATGCCATCTGCTTCTGCACGATCGGCCACATGGTCTTCGCGAAGTCATAGTCGCCGCTGAAGAGCAGGTGATCATAGGCGCCGAGGACGACATACATCGAATAGGTGGCCGAGTAAGGACCGGTCTCGGACGTCAGGTTCTTGGCGGGAATGGTGGGATAGGTGGCCGGCACAGCCCCCTCGATAAAGCCGCTCGTGTGCTGGCGCGTCGCCATCTGCTGCAGCGAGCCCTTGAGATAGTCATTGTTGCCGAGACTATAAGCGATCGACGGCCCGGCAATGTCGATATCCCCTGACCAGATCAGGCGGTCGCGCTTCGCGCCATCCAAGATGGCGGCCCGCTCGTTGCTGCCGGGGATCCAGAAATCGGCCAGATCCGCCGCCTTATCGAAAGGCAGGTTCAGCTTGGCGCCATTGCTGACAACGACCTTGCGAAACTGCGCCGCTTCGCCGCTATACTCGCGGAAACCGATCGAGCCCTTGCTGAAAGCAGACGCATCCGCCGTCAAAACGAGGCTGCCATTGATGCTGACAGTGGCGACCTTGCCGCGCACCGTTGTCGTGACATCGTACCACTTGCCCTCGACGATGGGGAAGGGAACGGTTGCGGACGCGATCGTCTTGTAGGCATTGTCGATGGCCGTCAGCGCACGCAATTGGCCGCTCTTGTCCAGGAGAAAGACGAGCCCGTTGCGGGGGTCCTGCGCGCGTACGGCCCAGCCTGCCTGAGCCGAGACGATCTTGACCTGCATCGTCACCGTGTAGTCGGCCCAGTCCTTTCCTGGCATGTAGTAGCCGATGTCGGAACCCGCTGTGAGGTTGCTGGCGCCACGCGCCTCCATAGCGCCAGAGACGATCCGGAACCCACCCGGCATGGACCGCGCAGGCACGGAACCTAGCTGCGCGGTGTAAGCACCGGCATACCAGATCCGATTGAGAACATCGTCGCTGGAGGAGAAATAGCCGCCATAATCGACAGGCTGTGTACGGTCCGCGATATATTTGATGCCGACCCGATTGAGCGTGATCGAGCCCGACCCCGTGAAGGTAAGTTGCTGATAACGCTCCCCGCCTTGATTGTCGTAATTGGTAATCAGGCCCGGCTTGGTGACGGTGTAGACGTCATAGCGACGGGGATCGCCCTCTCCCGTGCCGAGCGATTGTGCCGGCGGCGCCGCGCCATCGCCATTTTCGGAAAGGTAACGATTGGTCTCGGCATAGGCGGCCTTCATGTCCACCGAGCCGGTCACGGCGCCGACGTCGAAGAACGGAATGCCGCCGACATTGCGGCCGTAGTCCAGAACGACCGTGACCTTCGAGCCGGGCGCGACATCGATCGTGGCGCCCATCACGCCGTCGCAAAGCAGCGCATCGGCATCAGACACGGTGCCTTTGACGCTGACGACCTTGACCGGGCAGACCTCGGGATTTTCAGGAACGAGATTGTCCGGAAGCAGCGCCGCCGGATTGGGCGTATGATGCGCCAGGCCATTGGACAGGGCCGTGCCGGGAGACAAGAGCATCAGGGCCGACAAGGCGACGCCACGCAACAAATAGGATCTGGATGTCGATTGAGACTGCATTCTTCGGTTTCCTCCGCTTAAATTCTTTTCGCTACGCAGTCTGCGGCTTGAATGACAGGCCACGGCAAGCCGATCACGCCGGCCATGCCAGGCGCGAGACAGCCCGCTTCTGCGAGGGTCTTTCAGGGTTGCGATGTCAGGCGAACCTCATCATCGTTCGGCCATGCGGCGGGACGACTTGCCACCGGGGCATCCATCGATCGGCCGCATGGAAGGAGCCCTTCTCACGCATTGTGCGATTACGAGGGCAAGTAACAGGTGGTTCGCTTTTCAGCGTGTTTGCTTGCGGTGCTTCGGGCCTCCCCTCCCCATGCACACATCCAAAATCATGAAATTCTATATTAGATGAATATTCGACATGCGATATCCGAGTCAACCGAAAAAAATGATATAAGCGAATGAAAACTGTGGTTTAGAATGGACATGCGGATGCTGCGCCGGCGTGTCTTCACCGTAGGATTCGAAAAGCCGGACCGCCTTTTTCACACCAGCAACTCAAGATGGAAGCCATGCACGACCTTGCTCGACATTCCCGGCACCGAGCGGTTATTGCCGGCCTCCTACATCATGATGTTACGGCGGAATTCCGCAACGACTATCTAGCCAAGCAAAACCTCCTGTCTAAAGATCTGCATCTCGCATCGCTTTCGCATGGGAACGAGATTGCTTTGGTCAGATCTTGCACGAAGCAAGCAACCGATCCGTGGTCAGATCTCGAAGCGATGTTCGTGGCCTGCTATGGGGCTTGCCCAAAGTCGCTGGCCGATGGCCACCGGCGCATGGCCTTCGCTGCGCGCCACCATCGGCCCGGCCTCCTCGACATCGAGATAGACGAGGGCGTCGGCGCCCAGCCTTTCGATATGGCGGACGGTTCCAGGCCAGCGGCCATCCGTCTCGGACAGCGTGATATGTTCGGGCCGAATGCCATAGGTGCGGCAGCCTGCCCGTTCGGCGAACGCGCCTTGATAAAGGTTCATGCGTGGGCTGCCGATGAAGCCGGCGACGAAGGGCGTCGCCGGCCGATCGTAGAGTGCCATCGGGCTGCCGACCTGCTCGATCTTGCCGCCATTGAGAACCACGATCTTGTCGGCCATGGTCATCGCCTCGACCTGATCATGCGTGACGTAGATCATCGTCGTTTTCAGGCGGGCATGGAGATCGGCAATCTCCAGACGCATCTGCGCGCGCAGGGAGGCATCGAGGTTGGACAGCGGCTCGTCGAAGAGAAAGACCTGGGGGTTGCGCACGATCGCGCGGCCGATCGCCACGCGTTGACGCTGACCGCCCGACAGCGCCTTGGGCTTGCGGTCGAGAAGATGGGTGAGTTGCAGCGCGTCGGCCGCCGCATTGACCTTGGCGTCGATTTCCGCTTTCGGGCGGCGGGCAAGGGAGAGGCCGAAGCCGATATTTTCCGCCACCGTCATATGGGGATAGAGGGCATAGGACTGAAACACCATCGCGATGCCACGTTCGGATGGTTCGCGATCGGTGACGTCGCGCCCGCCGATCGTCAGGGCGCCCGAGGTGACGTCTTCCAGCCCCGCGATCATCCGCAAGAGGGTCGACTTGCCGCAACCGGAGGGACCGACGAAGACGGTGAACTCCCCCGGCGCGATCTCGAGATCGATGCCTTTGATGATTTCCAGCGCGCCGAAGCTTTTGCGGATATTTTTGAGCTGGACGCCCGACATGAGGCCCTCCCTGATTTTGTGCGGCGGAGCGGTCAGCCCTTGACGGCCCCGGCCGTCATGCCGGCGACAATCTGGCGGTTGAAGAAGATGAAGACGATCAGAGGCGGGATCGTCACCAGCAGGATGTTCATGAACAGGAGGTTGTACTGCGTGGCATAAGCGCTCTGAAAATTATAGAGCGTGAGCTGGACGGTGACGTTGTCACGGCCCGGCAGATAATAGAGCGGGCCGGTAAAATCGTTGAAGATGGCAATCGACTGGACGACGATATTGGTCACCGTTACCGGCTTCAGCAAAGGCAGGATCACGCGAAAGAAGATTTGCCTTGGCTTGGCGCCATCGATCCGCGCAGCCTCGTCCAGATCGCGCGGGATGGTGGCAATGAAAGCGCGATAGAGCATGGTCGAGAAGGAGAGGTTATAGGCGATCTGGATCAGGATCATGCCCGTCATCGTCTTGAACAGGCCGATCGACTGCAGCAATCCGATTGTCGGCACCACGGCCGGCGGCATCATCAGCCCCACCAGCAGGAATATCTGCGCGAGACCGGTCACCGCCGAGGGCCGGCGCTGCATGACATAGCCGACCATGGCCGAAAGCACGACGAGGGCCGCCACCGACAGCACCGTGATCAGGCTGGAATTGAAGAAGGCCAGCAGTAGCTGATAGTCGCGGGCGGTGACCACTGCGACGAAATTATCCCAGAACAGCCACGCCTTTGGCAGGGAAAAGGCAAGCATTGCCGCCTCCGTGCGGGATTTGCCGGCCTGCAGCCCAATGAAGACGAAGGGAATGACGAAGATGATGCCGGCCAGGGCCAGCGCGATGATCCCTGTCGTTGCGCGGCGCGTGCGCGTCATTGCTCCACCTCCCGGCGCTGGAACCAGACCGTCAACGGCAGGATGATCACCGAGATCAGCAGGAAGAGAATGACATTGCCAGCCGTCGACAGGCCGTAAAAGCCGGCCTGATACTGCTTGTAGATGACCGACGCGATGACATCGGAGGCAAAGCCCGGCCCGCCACGCGTCATCGCCCAGATCAGGTCGAAGGATCGAAGCCCGCCGATCAGCGAGAGCGTCACGACGGTGACGGTGGCCGGGCGCACGAGCGGCAGGGTGATGCGGCGGAATTGCTGCAGGCGCGTTGCGCCATCGATACGCGCCGCCTCGTAATAATCCGGGCTGATCGCCGATAGGCCGGCGATGAAGATCAAGGTAGCGAGACCGACGCCCTTCCACAGATCGACCAAGGCCACGGAAAACAGCGCGAGCGCCGGATCCGTCAGCCAGCCGGGCCCTGCCACACCGACCGAAGCCAGCGCAACGTTGAAGACGCCGCGCGTCGGATGCATCATCACCGTGAAGGCAATGCCGACCCCGATGGTGGAGACCAGAACGGGAAAGAACACGATGGCGCGAAGAAGGCCGCGGGCGACGATATCGCTCGTCAACAGCACCGCGAGGCCGAGACCGCACACCGTCTTCATGGCGGAGGTAAGCGCGGCATAGATCAGCGTATTGACGAGGCCCTGGACCAGAAATGGCTCCGAGAAGAACTGGTGGAAGTTCTCAAACCCGATGAACGTCGCCGTTTTCAAATCCCAGCGCGTCATGCTGTACCAGAACGAGGTCGCCGTCGGCACGAGAAACAGCACGGTGTAGATGATGGCGGCAGGCAGAAGGAACCAGTGAGGGTAAGGCGAAGGCCGACGTCGACGCGTGGTCTCGCCGCCGGCAGCCGTCCGCTCGGTGATGTCGGGCGTCTCCGCCGTCGCCTTGCTGTCAGATCTGGAAATCGTCTGCGCGATCCGCGCCATGATATCCGTCCTCATCTTGTCCTTATGGAGGCGGGGCATCGGCCGCCCACTCGTCCCTCAGCCATTCGACGCGCCCACGAGTGATCGGGGGCAACGGTGGCGGACGGTTTCCCATGGCACTTGCCTACCGTCCGCCACCGTTGACAGGCCTCCACGCAAGCGCCAGCGAGCATGGGAAGGCCAAGACGCATCACCAGTTCGGCAGGCCCAATTGCTTTGCCTGCTTGCGCACGTCCTCGTCGTAAAGGGCAGCCGCTTCGGCCGGAGCACGCATGCCGGAGCCGACTTCGACGGTGATCTGCTCCAGCGACGGCCCCTTGATCGGTGAGAGGAACTCGAGCGCCGGCGCGGTCCGGCCCTCCTTGAAATACGGAAGCATGTCCGAAATTGCCGGCGGCACGTCTGCCGGCAGATCGCATCCCTGGACCACGGAAGGACCTTGAACAGTATTGACGCTCATTCCGACCTTGCAGCCTTCGACGCTGGCGACGAAATCGAGAAAATCACGTGCCACCTCCTTGTTCGGCGTCGTCGCCGGCGCAAAGAGCGCCATGGGCATCCAGACCGTCAGGCCGTTTTGCGCGGCATCGTCACCGGGCTGCGAGAAGAAGCCGAGATTCTTCAGGTCGTCCGGGTTCGTCTGCTTCAGGGCGCCAACAGCGAAGGAGAGCATGGGATAGTGCGCAGCCTGGCCGGTCGCCACCATCGCCAGTCCATCCTCATAGGTCGCGGCGCCGAAATCGGGATTTTGCAGCCCCTTTTCATGCACCTCTGCCAGATGTTCGAAGCCCTTCAAGGCGGCGGGCGTCGTGGCGTATTTCGCCCGATTGGCCGTGTAATCCGCCGCGAAATTCGGCACCGCCTTCTGCACATTGTAAAAATCGGCCAGAACGAAGAGCTGTGAGGTCCAGGTCGCGCCATAGGTCTGGGCGACGGCCACCTTGCCTGCCGCCTTGATCTTCTCGTTGTTGGCCATGAACTCGGCCCAGGTCTTGGGCGGGCTCAGCCCCAGCTCGCGATAGATGTCCTTGTTATAGAAGATCCCGCCGGCCATCGTCGTGCCGAAGGGAACGCCATAGACCTTGCCGCCGGCGCTGACCACATCCTTGAAGTCCTTGGCAACGCCGGCTTGCGACGGCAGGTCGGAAATGTCCAGAAGCGCGGTCTCAGGCTTCAGCGCCTGCATCAGCGATCCGGAATTGTAGAGAAAGACATCGGGCATTTCGCTTGTGGCCAGCCGCGTCTTGATCAGATTGTCACCTTCGCTGCCGCCAGGGCGCGCCTCGATTTCGACGGTGACATCGGGATGTTTGGCTTCATACGCTTTGGCCAGCGCCTCCGCGGCAGCCATCGAGTCCGAACCCGTGACCATCAGAAAGGTGAGCGTGGTCTGCGCCGATGCCGGTCCGCATGCAAGCAGGCTTGCAAGCGCAATCGGTGCGCATGTCCTGATAAGCGTGTGTCTTGTCATGGCGTTCCTCCTCCGAACCACGTGACAGTGATTGACTGCATTCCAGTGGAAGGCCCACCGCGCGTCCTGCGCCTTCCACCAAACTCGACGTCCCTTCTCGCGCTCACGATCCGCGCGGTCGGATCAGGGCGTAAACGCCGCCCGAAAGCATCACCCCGCTCGGCCGGGGGCTTCGTCGCGCAGCGAAAAGCGGATATCATGCGCTCCAGCGGCTAGAATGGCGCCCGGCGCAAGCGGCTGGCCATCGGCCAGCGCCGGGCCAAGCCGCGGCGACGGCGCAAAAATACCCTCGGATCCTTGCGGCAGAACCAGGCGGTAGCGCACCTCGTCGCCCTCGATGGACCAGTCGACGGCGATGCGTCCGCGCGGGCTCTCATGCCAGGCAGAGACCGGGTTCAGGCCGCGCAAGGGACCGGGCGAGACGATAACGCGCGCAAAGCCGGGCTTTTGGGGATCGGGCTTGATGCCCGCCACGCTTTCGAACAGCCATTGGCAGACGGCGCCATAGGCGTAATGATTATAGCTGTTCATATCGGGGTCGTAGATCGTCCCATCCGGGGCAATCGCATCCCAGCGTTCCCAGATCGACGTGGCGCCTTGCTTGACCTGATAGAGCCAGCCCGGCACCTCCTCCTGGAGAAAGACTTTTTCCGCCAGCTCATCGAGACCGAGCTTGCTCAGCGCCGGCAGCAGGGCGGGCGTCCCGATAAAGCCGGTTCCGATCTTGAAATCCGCATCTTCCACCGTGCGGCGGAAATGCGCCTTGGCCGCCTCGGCATGCTGCTCAGGCACGAGGTCGTGGAGAAAGGCCAGCGCATAGGACGTCTGGTCATGATGCGCCAGGCGGCCGGCGGGCGTGATGAACTCATGCGCGAACGCCGTCCAGATCTCGGCCGCCCGCGCCGTCATGCGCGCCTCCACCTCAGGCCGCCCGCACAGGCCCGCGATCCGCGCGAGATGGTTGGTGGAAATGAAGTGATAGAGCGTGGCGGCGCAGTCGTCGCCGATAGTAGGCCTTGGCTTACGGTTATCGCCGACGGGCTGAAGCCAGTCGCCGAAGGTGAAGCCGCGCTCGCCCCAGTTCGCTGGCGGACGAACGATCGGACCGTCGGAAATCGACCAGACGAAATCGACCCACCGGATCATTGCATCGAGGCATTCCGACAGGATCGCCTTGTCGCCATAATGCAGATAGAGCGTCCAGGGGATCAGAACGATCGCGTCTCCCCACCCGGTCGAACCGGCAAAGCCGGGGAAATGCTCGGGATGCAGCCGGGTCGGGTCGGGCGAGACGTGGGGAATGGCACCATCGGGCCTTTGATCGGCCATCACATCCCGCAGATATTTGCGCAGAAAACTTTGGCAATCGGCCAGCCAGCAGGCCGTGGGCGCGAAGACCTGCGCGTCACCGGTCCACCCCAAACGCTCGTCGCGCTGCGGGCAATCGGTCGGAATCTCGATGAAATTGGCGCGCTGCGACCAGATGGTGTTGAGGACCAGCCGGTTGACCAGCTCCGAGCCCGTGGAGAAGCCGCCCTTCAGCTCCGCAAGAGAGCTGATCGCCACGGCGTGGATCGCTTCAATCCGCGCTTGTCCCTTGATCGTCACCCGGGCATATCGGAAGCCCTGGAAGGTGAACATCGGCTCGTATGTCTCAGGCCCGCCACCTGCCAGAATGTAGCGCAGCGACGCCTTGGCCGTGCGATAATTGCGATTGTCGAAAGCACGTTGCGGGCCAAGCACCTCCGAATGTTCGATCAGCACCTCGGCGCCCGCCTCTCCCGTCACCGTGAAACGGACGAAGCCGCCGACATTCTGGCCGAAGTCATAAATCGTCGCGCCGCTGCCGGCTTCCTGCCATCGATCCACCGGGGCGATGGCCTCCAAGACGCGCACGGGCGCGGTCTCGTGCGGCACCAGCAGCCTGATATCGAAAGGCAGCACCTCGACGCCATGGCTGACCTGGCCGGGCGCGATACGGGCGTCGTACGTCTCGCCGAAATAAATGCCGGACTGCCGGATCGGCAGCGTGCCCGATTGCCAGGCTTCATCGGTCTTCACCAGCACGGACGGACCTGACACGATCTCGGCGATCGCCGCGATCCGATCGCCCCAGCAATTGGAAATCGCATTGGCGCCCCACATGATCTGCGAGCGAAACCATCCATCGGCCAGCCAGATTTCGATCCTGTTCTCGCCTTCATGCAGAAGGGGGCCGACGGCGTAGCGCTGAAAGGCGATGCGGTCGTCATAATTCGTCAGGCCAGGCGTCAGCAGGTCCTGACCCACGCGAATGCCGTTGATGAAGCACCGGTAAAGGCCTTGCGCGGATATGAAAAGCTGCGCCTCCCCTGCCGGCTCCGTCACGGAAAATGCCGTTGCGACGAAGCTCGCCGGGCTGCCGACGCCTTGATCGGCCAAGGGCGCGATCATCCGCGCCGCCCAGTCCCGCGCCGCTGCAATGCGCGTGCGGTTCGCATGCATATTCATGGGTCCTCACCCTCCTCCCGCCGCTCCACGCCAGAAGCGTAGAACGTTCTATGTGTAACGTTCTCCATTTTAGGACCATTTGCAATAGCAATTTTCGAAGCCTTCTGACATGGTGACGTGGAGCGTTGATAAGACAGGGCAAATTCGGCATGGATGGTGGCGGCGAGACGAAGACCAAGGATGTCGGACAGCTGGGCCGTGTCACCATTCGCACCGTGGCCGCGCATTCGGGAGTCTCGGTGGCGGCGGTCTCGAAAGTTCTGCGAAACGCCTATGGAGTTAGCGATAACTTACGGAATAAGGTCACGGCCTCTATCGATGCGCTCGGCTATCGCCCCTCGCGCAGCGCCCGAGGTCTGCGAGGCCGGACCTTTACGATCGGCGTCCTGCTGATCGATATCGCCAATCCGTTCCTGCCGCAGGTGATCGCCGGCGTGAACGGCGTGCTTGCCCCGTCCAACATCCGCGCCATGATCGGGGTCGGCCAGGCCGAAACCCAGCTCGAAACATCGCTGATCGAATCGATGATCGACTACAAGATGGACGGCGTCATTCTGGTCGCACCCCGGCTGCCCTCCGATGTGATCGCGACCTTCGCACGCGATATCCCGATCGTCGTCGTCGGTTATCATGATCCCGGGGCCCAGAATTTCGATACGGTGAATTGCGACGACGAAGCCGGTGCGGCGCTCGCGGTGCAGGCCTTGCTGGCGCAAGGCCTTTCAGACATCGGCATGCTGACCGTCGAGCAGAAGGTATGTTACGACGTCTCGGTCGTGCAGCAGCGCGAGCGCGGCTATCGCGATGCGATGGCTGCCGCCGGTCTGGCCAAACAGGCACGCCTCCATCGCCTTCCGGAAAATTTTGCGACGCATGACGCAGCGCTGAGCGCCTTTCTCGACGATCCCGAGCGTCCCGCTGCCGTGTTCTGCTGGAGCGATCTCGATGCCATTCCCTTGCTGAACCTGGCCGCGGCACGCGGCATCGGCGTACCGGATCAACTGGCGATCATCGGCTATGACAATTCGCCTTTGGGCGCCCTCAACCTCATCAGCCTATCGAGTGTCGATCAAGATGGGCAGGGACTGGGCGCCCTGGCGACCGAGACGCTGCTGTCGCGCATCGAAGGGCGCAAAGCCGCTCTTCACCTGAAGATCCCGCCGTCACTCGTCCTGCGGCGAAGCGCCGGGTGACGACGGGGGAGGCTCAAACAGGACAGCGCGTAGCGGTGCTACCGCGATAGTCGTGATCACACGAGCCGACCTTGGCCCTTTGGTTACTGGACGTGTTGCGGTTTATGGCCGTGCACAACGATGGAAAGCATGGAGCCGGGAAAATTGGATCGATGACGGTGTCGGTCTGATGCTCTCCTCAGCAAATTCGCGCAGCCTTGCGGTCGCTGAAAGCTGACTGAAAGCTTAACGCGCTAGTCTTGTGACATGGACATGACGGTGAGGAGACGCGCTGGAGGGCGCGCACGCCATGTCGCCACAAGGAGGATCATTCATGTCATCCACGCATCGTTTCCGTGCGCTGTCGCTTACCGCTCTCGTTGCAGCCAGCCTTCTGGCCGGCACCGCCATGGCACAGGCCGCCGAGAAGATCACCATCATGGTCGGCGGCTTCGAAAAGCAGATCTACCTGCCGGCCAAGCTTGCCGAGGGCCTCGGCTATTTCAAGGAAGAGGGGATTGACGTCGAGCTTCTGAACGAAGCCGCCGGCGTCGATGCCGAAAACCAGCTGCTGGCCGGCGCGGTGCAGGGCGTGGTCGGTTTCTACGATCATTGCGTCGACCTGCAGGCCAAGGGCAAGTTCGTCGAGTCGGTCGTGCAGTTCTCGCAGGCGCCGGGTGAGGTCGAACTGGTCTCGGCCAAGAACCCGGAGATCAAGAGCTTCGCCGATCTCAAGGGCAAGTCGCTCGGGGTTACCGGCCTCGGCTCCTCCACCAATTTCCTGACGCTCTACATGGCGTCGAAGGCCGGGCTGAAGGCGGGCGAAATCACCACCATTCCGGTCGGCGCAGGCGGCACCTTCATCGCCGCCATGCAGCAGGGCCAGATCCAGGCAGGCATGACCACGGAGCCGACCATCTCGCGCATGGTCAAGACGGGCGAGGCCTCGGTGCTGGTCGACCTGCGCACGCTGGACCAGACCCGCGCGGCACTTGGCGGCCCCTACCCCGCCGCTTCGCTCTACATGGAAAAGGCCTGGGTGGATGCGCATAAGGAAGAGGTGCAGAAGCTCGCCAATGCCTTCGTCAAGACGCTGGCCTTCATCAACAGCCATTCCGCCGCTGAGATCGCCGAGAAGATGCCCAAGGATTTCTATGTCGGCGACAAGGAGGGCTACATCAAGGCGCTCGACGCCGGCAAGGGCATGTTCACGCCGGATGGCGTGATGCCCGAGGATGGCCCGAAGACGGTGCTGGCCGTGCTGTCCGAGTTCTCCAAGAACGTCAAGGGCAAGCAGATCGACCTTTCCAAGACCTACACGACCGAATTCGTGAAGGCCGCCAAGACCAATTGACGCCCCTGTGCCGAGCCTGGCTCCGCGCCAGGCTCGGACGGCCTCGCCCTTTTCCTCTGCGCGCTGAAGGCGCTGCCGAAAGGAGATTTCATGTCTAGCATCCAGCCGATCCGCAATGATCTCGCGGTCGCCGATCCGGCGATCGAGCTGATCAACGTCACCCGCCGCTTCGTTTCGCCCACCGGCAAGACGCTGACGGCGCTGAGCGACTTCACCATGACCGTCGGCCGCGGCGAGTTCGTGGCCGTCGTCGGCCCCACGGGCTGCGGCAAGTCGACCACGCTCAATCTCGTCACCGGCCTTGCCAAGCCGAGCGCCGGCGAAGTGCGGCTGATGGGCGGCCCGGTCAAGGGCATCGATCCGCGCGTCGGCTTTTCCTTCCAGAAGGACGCGCTCTTCCCCTGGAAGAACGTCATCGACAATGTCATGGCCGGCCCGCTGTTTCGCGGCCGCTCCAAGGCGGAGGCCGAGCGCGCCGCCAAGGATTGGCTTGCCCGCGTTGGCCTGTCGAAATTTCTGCATCACTATCCGCATCAGCTCTCCGGCGGCATGCGCAAGCGCGTTGCGCTGGCGCAGACCTTCATCAACGAGCCGGAAATCCTGCTGATGGACGAGCCCTTCTCGGCGCTCGACGTGCAGACCCGCACGGTGATGCACGAGGAGCTGCTCAAGCTCTGGGCCGAGCGCCAGGCCTCGGTGGTGTTCGTCACCCATGATCTGGAGGAAGCCGTGGCGCTGGCCGACAAGGTCTATGTGCTGACCGCCGGCCCGGCCACGGTCAAATCGGTCTATCGCATCGAGCTGCCGCGCCCGCGCGTGGTCTCGGAAATCCGCTACGACCAGAACTTCATCGATTATTGCAAGACGATCTGGGAGGATCTCCGCCAGGAGGTCGAGACCAGCTATCGCCGCGCGTCGCAAGCGGCGTGAGAGGAGGCAAGACCATGGCAAACATCACGATGGATAGTCCTGTTACGGGCGTCGCGCCCGCAACCTTCCGCCCCGGCACCAGCGACAAGGAAATCGAGGCGGCCGCTCTGAAGGCGATCAAGCGCCGCAAGCAGCTCGTGCTCTTCTGGCAGCTCGTCATTCTCTTCGGCGCGCTCGGCCTGTGGCAAGTGGCCTCCGACCAGGCCTGGATCGACCCTTTCTTCTATGCCAGCCCCAGCGCGGTGGCCGAAAGGCTCTATGACTGGGCCGTCAACGGCACGACGGAAGGCTCGCTCTGGTACAATCTCGGCGTAACGATGGAAGAGGCGCTGATCGGCTTCTTCACCGGCTCGATCGCCGGCGTCGTCGTCGGCATCGGCCTTGGCCGCAACCAGTTCCTGTCCGATATCTTCTCGGTCTATATCAAGGCGATCAATTCGATCCCGCGCGTGGTGCTGGCGCCGATCTTCATCATGATCATGGGCCTCGGCCTCGCCTCCAAGGTGGCGCTCGCCTTCGTCATGGTGTTCTTCGTGGTCTTCGCCAATGCCTTCCAGGGCGTGCGGGAAGCCGACCGCGACATGATCGCCAATGCCCGCATTCTCGGCGCGTCCGACTGGCAGGTGACGCGGGCCGTCGTCGTTCCCTCGGCGATGAGCTGGATCTTCGCCAGCCTGCATGTCTCCTTCGGCTTCGCCATCATCGGCGCGATCGTCGGCGAATTCGTCGGCGCCCGCTTCGGCATCGGCCAGCTGATCTCGATCGCCAAGGGCACCTTCGATGCCGCCGGCATGTTCGCCGCCATCGTGCTGGTCATGGTCGTCACCCTGGCTGCGGAATGGATCATGACGGCAATCGAAAACCGTCTCGCCAAATGGCGGCCCCAGCAGAGCCTCGATACGCACTGAACGAAGCCAAACCCTCCCAAAGCGAAAAGCCGCTCGTGACATCGGTCGCGGGCGGCTTTTTGCTTCGGGAGGGCAATCTACGGCACAATCGGCTACACAGCAGCATGAAGAGACGGCGGCCACTTTTTTAATTTAGATTTTCTTAATAAGAATAGCTTGCGAACGCAAAAGCAGCAGGCGCGCTGAGCCAGCAGGCGCATCGGGGATGATGAGCCTCCCCGACCCAAGGCAAGGGCTTTGCTTTCGATGAGGAGTGACGCAAATGGGGTTCTTCCCTGTGAGCATCACGCTTAGAATCAGAAAGACCCGCACAGGCTGGCAAGTCTCCGTGCGGGTCCAACTGTTCATCTAAGCGAAACGACAGCCGGGTCTAAGCCCCCCGGCTGTCACTCCGAAAATCTAGATCGAATTGATTTGCATTTCAAGTCAACGACATGTCGAGTCTGCTTTCGCGCAGCGCTTGATCCTGTTCACGCCCCCGGCAGCCGCACCGTCACTCGCAGTCCTCCTTCCGGGCTTTCCCCCAGCGCTACCGTGCCGCCGGCGCCGGTGACCACTTCGCGCACGATGGCGAGCCCTAAGCCGCTGCCTTCGGCCTGCGTGCCGATGATGCGGTAGAAGCGTTCGAACACCTGCTCGCGTTCGGTGTCGGCGATTCCCGGACCGGTGTCATCGACGATGATTTCGACAAGGCTGTCCTTGCGTTTGAGCGTCACGGTCACCGCGCCCGGCCCCGGCGTATAGCGCAGCGCATTGTCGACAAGATTGACCAAGGCTTCCTTCATCATGGTGCCGTCACCGATGACGATGGCAGCGCCCGCCGCAAGATTATCGACGTCGAGCCCGATATCGATCCCGCGCGAAAGCGCGGTTTCGGCCTGCGCCTCCAGCACCTGCCGCGCCACCTTGGCCATGTCGATGCGCTCGGCACGCGGCGCCCGGCTGCCGGGTTCGGCGCGGGTGAGCGTCAGGAGCTGTTCGGCAAGCCGCGTCACCTGGCGCGTGCTGCGGATCAGCGCCTGCAGCGCTTCGTCCCGCCGGAGAGAATCGGTTTCGCGTGCGGCAAAGCTGGCTTGCGTCGAAAGCACCGTCAGCGGCGTGCGCAATTGATGCGCGGCATTGGCGACGAAGCGCCGCTGAGCCGCCATCTGCCGTTGAGCGCGGCCCATATAGTCGTTGAGCGCCGCGACCAGCGGGCGCAGCTCGGTCTGCACCATGGCCTCGTCGAAAGGCTCGAGCTGATCGCGCCGGCGCGCCTTGACCACATTGCGAAAGCGCATGATCGGCGAGAGGCCGAAACGCAGGCCGAAGACGGTGACGAGACCGGCCATGGCCACCAGCAAAAGCTGGTCCTTCAGGCCTGAAAGCCAAAGCGCCGTGCGCATGGCCTGCTGGCCGTGGCGCGTCACAGCCACGGTCACGGTGACGGTCGCATCCGGGCCGAGCCCGACGACCGGCTGGTCGAGCATCATGGCGCGGACATTGACGTTGTGAAACGCCATATCCTCGCCCCGGCGGGCCATAGCCGGGCTGGCGAGATCGGGATAGCCCGTCACCAGACTGCCCCAGGCTGTGGTTACACGATAATAAACGTGATCGGCATGGCCGGTGTCGAACAGCTCCAGTGCCGCAGGCGGAACATCGACGGCAACCGTGCCCTCACCATCCACATGCACCGCCTCGGCAATGGTCCGCGCGGAGGCCAGCAGCATATTGTCGGTGACGACCAGGGCCGTGCGCCGCGCCGAAATCAGCCCCGAGGTCAAGTTGAAGCCGACCACGGCCGTCAAGGTGACCATGACGCCGAACAAGAGCTGGACACGCAGGCTGTGGCGCAGTCCCGCCATCAGCAATGTCAGGCGGCCGAGCGGCGCCAGGGGGGCCATGCGCTCATCCACGCCCGTTACAGCACCCATCACCGGCCGCGCAGCCGTAACATTGCTTTTATCATTCCCTGCGATCCGCGCCTCCATCGCCTCAGCCGGCCCTGAGCATATAGCCGAGGCCGCGCAGCGTCGCGATCTGTACCGCAGCGCCTTCGAGCTTCTTGCGCAGGCGATGGACATAGATTTCGATGGCGCTTGGATCGGCGTCGGCATCGAAACCGAAAATACTTTCCGACAGCATCGCCTTTGAGACCGTGCTGCCGGCCTTGAGGATCAGGGTTTCCAAAACGGAATGCTCGCGCGGGGTCAGCGCCAGCACCTCGCCTTTGACAAGGAATTGCCGTCGCGCCGTGTCCAGCACGAGATCGCCGACGGCGATTTCGGGATTGGCGCGATCATGGCCGCGCCGGATCAGGGCGCGCAGCCGCGCTTCCAGTTCCGCCAGTTCGAAAGGCTTGGCGAGGTAGTCGTCGGCGCCGGAATCCAGGCCTGCTACGCGCCCGTCGAGCGAGGCATTGGCCGTGAGGATGATCACAGGCACCTTGCGGCCCGCCCGGCGGATGCGCTTGAGCAGCGTCATGCCGTCGATCTTGGGCAGCGACAGGTCAAGGATGATGGCAGCATATTCGGCCAGGGCTAGAAGGTCTTCGGCCTCCTCGCCGTCGGCGGCGATATCGACGGCGTAATGCGCCTGGCTCAGCGCCTTGGCGAGCCAGGCGGCCAGATCGTGATTGTCCTCGACGATGAGAAGCCGCATGACCCTCTCCCAAATCCCGTTGCGCCTCCTCCCGGCTGCATGTTCGTTGATAAAGCATGTCGCCGGCTGCTGGAAAGCGCGGACGATTGCAATTCTGGCCGATGAAGCCCGACGAGTAAGTCCCTTATTTTGGAGCGGCATAGATCCGTTCGATGTGGCTGAAGCGAATGGCTCCGTCACCAAATCGGCTTGGGACATGGACCAGACGACAGGCGCGCTGCGCGGTGGCGTTCACAGTTGGCTCGAAGAGCACCCGTCATGACAAAACAGGAGGAACGCCGGGCGTGCCTCCTGTTCCATTCGGGCGGCGATCAGGCCTGCCCTGTCCATGGCAGATGCGCTTACTTGATCGTCTTGATCGGGTCTTTCGGCGTCGGATCGAAGCCGACCAGATCGGTGGTCAGCTTGGCATAGGTGCCATCGGCAACCATCTCTGCCAGTGCCTTGTTCACGGCTTCGACGAGATACGGCTTGCCCATCTTGAAGGCAAAGCCCTTCTGGACATGGCTGACATAATCATCGGTCATCTTGAGCGGCAAGCCGCCGGTCTTGATGGCATAGGCGGCGGCGATCGAGTCGGTGATGACGGCGTCCACATTGCCGTTGACCAGATCCTGCATCGCGTCGGACTCGGCCTTGTAACCCTTGACGGTCGCGCCCTTTTCCTCGGCGATCTTTGTCCAGGTGGAGGAGACCAGCGCGCCCACCGTCTTGCCCTTGAGATCGGCCGCGCTCTTGATCGGCGAGGACTCTCCGGTCAGCACGCGGCCCCCCGATTCCAGCCAGCCATCGGCGAAGGTCACCTGTTTCTGGCGCGCTTCGGTGATGTCCATCGCGTCGCTGCTCATGTCGTACTGGTCGGCCTGCAGGCCGACGAGGAGCGCATCCCACTTGATGATGACGGGCGTGTATTCCAGATTGAGCCGCTTGGCGATTTCCTTCACCACGCGGATTTCGAGGCCGTCAAGCGTGCCGTCCGGCGCGCGCATGCTGAAGGGCGGGTAGGTACCCTCGGTCGCCACGAGCAGCTTTCCCGGCTGCAGAAGCTCCAGATCGGCGGCCTTGGCCATCGGCGTCATGGCAACGCTTGCAACAGCGGCCAGCGCCAGGATGATTGACTTGAATTTCATAGCTGTGTTCCCGTTTTTGTTGATGTTTGAGATCACGGGCATCCTTCGATGCCCAGGATTGTGCTGGACCGGTCTCCCACCGGTCGGCGTCGCGCCGGGCGGACGGTTAAGGGCGGAGCCGTGTCGACCGGCTTTGCGGTCCGTCACGACAGCTTCGCGTAGCGGCGCTCCAGCCAGCCGGCGAGCGTCGTCAGGATCGTGGTCAACACCAGATAAATCAGTGCGACGGCGATATAGAATTCGAAGGGACGGAAGGTGGCGGCGATCAGCGTCTGGGCATAGAGCGTCAGCTCCACCACCGTGATCGTCGACAGCAGCGAGGTATTCTTCAGCGTCGAGATCGCCTCGTTCGTGATCGCGGGCAGAATGATGCGGAACACCTGCGGCAGGATGATGCTGCGCATCGTCTCTGCCGGGCTGAAGCCGAGGGCCAGCGCCGATTCCGTCTGGCCGCGCGGAATGGCTGTCAGGCCGCCGCGAATGATTTCGGCGACATAGGCCCCACTATTGACACCGAGCGCGATGATCCCGGCGGCAAAGGGCGATAGACGGATTCCGAACTGCGGCAGGCCGAAATAGATGATGAATACCTGGATCAGCGTCGGCGTACCCCGGATGAACCAGATGTAGAAGCCGGCGACGATCCGCACGACCCTGTATCGCGAACGCTGCGCCAGCGCGGCGAGGAGGCCGCAAATCCAGGAGACCGCGATGGTGAGGATGGTGATGCCGAAAACGGTATAGGATGCCTGGAGAAAGCCAGGGCCATAGAGATGGAGTTCGTTCCAGAAACGGGTCATCACGCCTGCCCTCCCCGCCCGTCCTCAAGGGACACGGAATGACCTACCTGGTCATGGAGAATGCGGTGCAGGAACTGTTTCAATCTGTCGCTTTCCGGGCTGCGCAGAATGTCGGGCGAACCGGATTCGGCAATCACGCCCTTGTCGAAGAACAGCACGCGTGAAGATACGTCGCGGGCAAAGGCGATCTCGTGGGTAACGAGCAGCATGGTCATGCCGTCGGCCGCCAGCGAGGCCATCAGCACCAGAACCTCGTGCACCAGTTCGGGATCGAGCGCCGAGGTGACTTCGTCGAACAGCATCAGCCGCGGCTTCATGGCCAGCGCCCGGACGATCGCGACGCGCTGCTGCTGGCCGCCCGAAAGACGCGCGGGATAGCTATGGCGCTTTTCCAAGAGACCGATGCGCGACAGAAGCGCCTCGGCCTGCTCCGTTGCCTCTCTGCGCGGCATCTTGAGGAGCTTGACCGGCGCATGCATGACGTTTTCCAGCACGGTCATATGCGGCCAGAGATTATAGCTCTGAAACACCATGCCAACGCGGGCGCGCAGGGCCTGAAGCTGCGTCTGGCTGGGGAAGAAGCGCGATTCCGTGCGGAAGTCGAAATGCGTGTCCTCGAAGTCCATGAAGCCGGATTGCGGTATTTCCAGCGCATTGATCGAGCGCAGGAAGGTGCTCTTGCCCGAGCCGCTGGCGCCGATGATCGACACGACCTCGCCCGCCTGCACCTCCAGCGAGACGCCTTTCAGCACTTCGTTGTCGCCGAAACTCTTGCGGATCTCTCGCAGGCTGAGAAGCGGCGCGCTCATGGGGCCTCCTCACCATCGAAGGCATCTATCATCACCACGGCAATATCGCGGGGCGTCCGGGCCTCGCCATTGATCGGCGTGATGTCCTGCGGGCAGGCGGAGAGAACCAGTGTCAGGTCCATCTCCGCGCGCAGCACCACGCTGTCGCCCGCCCGGCTGGCCGGCGGAAGGCGATCGACCGCGCCATCGGGCGAGACCGGGACATTCATGAACAGATTGAGCGAGGCGGGTGTGAAGGGCACGGCACATCCAGCCTCGGCCAAAGCCTCGTGAAAATTGTCGGTGCAGCTGCGGTGCGGCTCGGCGCAGCCGAGCTGCTGATAGAGTTCTCGGCTGCAAGGACACAGCAGCGTGTCATGGCGCAGACCGGCGCTGTCGGCCACCAGGGTCAGCATCGGCCGGCGGCGCGAAGAGAGAACGCGCATGCCTTGCTGGAAGAAAATATTGCTGTTGACCGAGCGGGTATGATCCATCGAGGAGGTCTCGCCCGCGTCTTCGGCAGCCAAAGCCCAGGCATCGACGACCTGATGGCCATGGGTGTTGACGATGCGGACATGATCGCCCGCCTTCATCGCGAAAGCCCGGCCTCGGCCTGCGGCGACAGTCTGGGTGTTGAGATCCATATCCACTCGTCTTCTCGTATCGGACGCGTTCGCGAGACCGGCGGACCGAAAGCCGAACATTACGTTCAGGCCGATGTTTGCCGCTGCACGGACCTCAAAGCGTTCCGCATGAATTTCAGTACACCAAGCTTATTCAGTATACCATTGGAGTTCAAGCTGTCTTTTCAACAAATTAATGGTCATTTGTCAGGCGGAAAGCTGAAGTGTTAGGCGGCGATCGCACATATTTTAAGCGCAACTGACGAAATCGGACGCGCATTGAATCGTCCAATTGACGGAAGGATACAGGCGGTGTACCGAAATCGCCTGATACCTGCGTCTTACCCTTCGCCATCATTCCGGCGCGGGTTCAAGGCACGCTAGCCCCCTGACGGAGTGACGCCATGCACCGCTATTTTCCGATCGACGAATACGAAACCCGCTGGGCGCGCCTTCATGAGGAAATGATCCGGCGCGGCTTCGAAACTGCCGTGGTCTTCGGTCGTGGCGGCGGCACGACGGACAATTGCGGCGACGTTCTCTACCTCTCCAATCATTATGCCATCAGCGGCGGTATGGACTCGCTGATCTGGAGCGCTCGATCCTTCGCAGGCGTCATTCTCCAGCCGGGCCGCGCGCCGCAGCTTCATATTGACGAGCCGGAGGTGCGCCGCGATCTCGTATCCATCGCCGATGTGCTGAGCAGCAACCATCCCTTTGAAAGCGTGGCCCGGTCACTGGTCGCGCGCGGCGTGACGGGCCGCGTGGCGCTGGTGGGCACCCATTTCATCCCGATCAAATATTACCGGCAGCTCGAAGCGACCGCGCCGGATATCGAATGGGTCCCGGCCGACGATCTCGTGCGCTCGGTGCGCCGCATCAAGAGTGATCGTGAGCTCGACTGTTACCGCTATGCCGGCGAGACGGCGACGCTGGCCGTCGACGCGCTGATGCAAGGCCTCGTCGGCGGGCTTTCGGAGCGGGAGGCAGCCGGCGAGGCGGCGCGGATCACCGTCGCCCGCGGCGGCCGCCTGCAGATGATCGGCGCCAATCATGGGGAAACGCTCGGCTTCGACCAGCGCTTTCCCCTCACGGGCTATAGCGAGGATGTGCCGGCCGTAGGCGATATCGTCACCGGCACGCTGCATGGCGCGCTTTACCAGGGCTATTATCTCGATCCCGGCCGCACGGGCGTGCGCGGGCCGGCCAATTCGGAGCAGCGGCGCCTGATCGAAGCGGCGAGCGGCATCGTCCACCGGCTGTCGGACATGCTGCGCCCCGGCGTGCGGCTTCTGGACGTGGCGGCGGAGGGCGACCGGATGACGGCGGCGTTCGGCGGCTCGATTTCGCCGATCATGAAGAACTTTCCCTTTTATGGCCATGGCATCGGGCTGGGCTTCGAGCTACCGCGCATCTCAACCACCATGTCCATGCCCGAGGACGTGGTGGACGCCAATATGGTCTTCGGCGTCGAAGCCTTCCTCTCGCTCGATGGCGTCGGCGCGGCTTTCTACGAGGATATCCTGATCATCGGCGAAGCCGGCAACGAGCTGATCACCAATTCGCCGAGCATGTTCTAAGGCGACGTCTTCGCGTTTATCCGAGTATCACCACAGGAAGCGTTTGCACCGATGCCATCAGGCAACGGAGATCGGTTGATATCATCCGTAAACCGCAGCAAACCTGCGAATTATGCCTGGGCGGATTGTCGATCCGCCCAGGCTTTTTCGCTTAATGGGCGAAGACGCTCTCGAAATCCTTGAAGCCCTTGACCTCGATCGGGTTGCCGCTCGGATCGAAGAAGAACATGGTGCGCTGCTCGCCCGGCTCGCCTTCGAAGCGGATCACCGGCGGGATATCGAAGTCGATGCCGCCGTTCTTGAGACGCTCTGCCAGCGCGAACCAGTCGTCCAGCCGCAGGATGACGCCGAGATGCGGCATCATCACCATGTGGTCGCCGACCTTGCCCGTGCGGGTGACCTCGAAGGGCTTGCCGAGATGCAGCGAGATCTGGTGGCCGAAGAAATCGAAATCGACCCAGGTCTCGGTCGAGCGGCCTTCCTCGCAGCCGAGGATGTCACCATAGAAGCGGCGGGCTTCGTCGAGATCCGTGACGTGATAGGCAAGATGGAAAAGGGAACGCATGGCATGCTCCGTTCTGTCTGGAGGATTGGAATTCAGCGGATGGTGAGCTGGCGCGGCAGGGTGGAAAGCGGCTCGGCGCCTGTTTCGGTGACGATCACCGTTTCCGAGGCGCCCACGGTCCATTCGCCATAGCGGCGCAAGGTCGCCGGCAGGTGGAACACCATGCCGGGCTCGATGCGGCGGTCGACATTGGTAAAGAGGCTGAGGATGTCGCCCTCGCCCCAGTCCGGCGCGAAGGCGACCCCCATCGAATAGCCGATGCGCTTGCGGAAGGCGGCGGTATAGCCTGCCCCATCGATGATCGCCTGTGCCGTGTCGTGCACATGGGCGCAAGACACACCGGGCCGGATCTCGGCAATGGCCGCGTCCAGCGCCCGTAGCGCGCAGTCCATCATCCGCCGCGCCTCATCGGGAGGCGTGCCCATCCACACCGTGCGCATCAGCGCAGCGTGATAGCGCGCATGGCTGCCGGCCAGTTCGAGGAAGATGGGGTCGCCGGGCTGAAGCACACGGCGGCGCCATGTCATGTGCGGCAGGCCGCTGCGCGGTCCCGAGGAGACGAGCGGCTCCATCGCCATGGCTTCCGAGCCGGCGCGCGTGGCCGCCTGCAGCATGTCCGCCGCCACCGCATTTTCATCGGCGCCGGCTGCACAGGCGGCAATGCCGGCGATCATGCCCGCCTCGGCATAGCGCGCCGCCTGGCGGATTGACGCCAGCTCGGCCGGCGACTTGATCATCCTGAGAGGCGGCAGGATCTGCGCGCCATCGGCGAGCGCGGCGACCCCGAGCCGATCGGCGATCTCGGCAGCAAGCTTCGGCGAGAGAAACCACCCGGCCAGCTCGATTGCCGGGCGAGCGATGCCCCGCCGGCGCAGAAGATCGACCAGCGCCTCCGCCGGATCGTCGCCGTCCTGATAAGCGACCAGATCAGGCAGATAGGTGTTGGCGAGCGTGCCGAACAGTTCGAGCTGGCGCACGAGCAGCACGGGCGCGCCATCGGCGGGCAGGATCAGCGCCTGAAACGCGAAATAGCCAGCCGTCTGGCGGCCCGTCAGCCAATAGATGGTTTCCGGACCGGTGACGATCAGCGCCTCATGCCCGCTGGCTGCGATGGCCGCGCGGGCGCGCGCCTGTCTCTCGGCGAATTCCTCGGCCGGAAAGGCGGCTTCGATGCCCCGCATATCGGGCATCGTCTCAAAGGTCGGGTGCAGGGTCATGCGGTCACGGCTCTCAATTGCGCGCCAGCCAGCCGAGGAAGCGGATGCGGACGCTGTCGAAATGCGCCTCCATGGCCGCGCGGGCGGCCGGACCGTCCCGGGCCTCGATGGCATCGATTATGGCGATATGCTCCAGCGCCTGCTGGTCGAAGCGGTCATGGGTGCGGGTGATGGTGCAACGCCGGGCGATGCTGCGCATCTCCGTCAGCATCGCGGCGAGCAGCGGCAGGCCGGCGGCAAAGGCGACGGCGTTGTGAAAGGCGTCGTCGTCGATCCAGAAGAGATCGAAGGCGATATCCCCGCCGCCGGTGAACGTGCGCATCCGCGCGCGCGCTTGTGCCAGTTCCTCGGTAAAGGGCAGGCCAGCGGCCTTCTCGGCGGCGGCGCCCTCCAGCAGTCGCCGCACCTGCACGATCTCCAGCAATTGCTCGACGGTCACGGTACGAATCATCAGCGCGCCATTGGGCAGACGCGAAATGACGTTTTCCTTCTCGAGGCGCGAGATGGCGGCGCGCAGCGGCGTGCGGGAAATGCCGGATTCCAGCGCCAGGGTGCGCTCCGTCAGCATCTCCTCGGAAGAAAGCCGGCCTTCCAGAATACGCTGCTTCAGGTCGCGATAGACCTGCTGGGCAAGGGTTTCCCTATCGCTCACGCCGCACCTTCCTGTCCGCTCCCGCGGATCGCTGCATGAAGCACCTCGACAGCCGTTGCGAGATCGGCCGTGTCCATGGCTTCGTCAGGATTGTGGCTGCCGTTCCAGTTGCGCAGAAACACCATGACGCTCTCCCAGCCGGCCTGCGCGAACGCCGCCGCATCGTGCCCGCCGCCGGACAGCATCCGGCGTGGGCTATGTCCAAGCCCGGCTGCGCCTTGGGCGATCCGGTCGCCGAGCGCGATCGACAGGGCCATGGGCTGGCTTTGCGAAGGCGCGCCCAGCTCGAAGCGGACTCCGCGCGCCGTTTCGATCCGTTCGATCTCCGCCTTGAACAGACCGTCCACCTCGTGAAGCACGGCGGCGGCGTCGCTGCGCAGGTCGATGCAGAAATCGGCCCATCCCGGCACTTTTGCGAAGGCGTGTTCGCCGGATGCGGCATCGACACGGCCGAAGGTGACGGCAAGGTCCTGCCCCCGGGCGAGCGCCTCTTCCCAGCGCCGGTCCATGGCCATCACCAGGTCCGCCAAGGCGAACACCGCATCGGCGCGCTCGCCGCGCGCCGGGCCGCCGGAATGCGCCCAGGTGCCATTGACCCGCGCTTGGCGATAGCGCAGGCCGCCACGCACACCCGAGACGATGGCGAAGGGTTCGCCGGCATGATGGAGCACGGTCCCCTGTTCGATATGCAATTCGATGAAGCGGGCAGCGGCAAGGCCGGCTGCGGTCAGGATGTCATCCGGTCGGCCGCCCTCCTCCCGGATGTGATCATACAGCGTGCGGCCGGTGTCGGAACGCCGGGCCTGAAGCTCCGGCGCCGTCAGCCGCCCAAGCGCGGCGCGCGCACCGGCATAGGACACCGGGAACCAGACGCTTTCCTCCGCGCGCGTCACCGTCACCATCAGATCGACCGGGGGCGGCTCACCGCTTTCGACGAATGCCGCCGCCAGCGCCAGGGCGCCCGTAACGCCGGCCTGGCCGTCATAGGCCCCGCCCATGGCGACCGTATCGAGATGCGAGCCGCAGTAAATCGCCGGCGCGCTGCGGTCTCGCCCCGGCAGGCGGGCGAACAAATTGAGCGCGGCGTCGCGCGTCACCGTCAGGCCGAGCGCTTCGGCCTCCTGCGCTACCACGCGATGCGCCTGGCTTTCCAGCGGACTATAGGACGGCCGGGTAAAGCCTGGGCCTGGCGCGGAGATCGCATTGATGCGGTCCAGAAGCCTGTCGATCCTCTCTCGGATGGCGGTGCTCATGCCGTCACCGCTTGCGGCACGATGGTCGTTTCAGGGCGGTTGCCCGACAGCGCGGTCAGCACATGACCGGCGGCGGCAAAGGCAACACGCTCCAGCGCTTCGCCCGTGGTGCCGCCGAGATGGGGCGTGAAGATCACACGATCGCTCGCGCCCAGCGGCCCCTGCGCAGCACCTGGCGAATAGACGTCGAGGCCGGCGCCGGCAATCGTGCCATCGGCAAGCGCGCTGGCGAGCGCGGCCTCGTCGACCAGGCCCGCCCGTGCCGTGTTGACGAGGATCGCGCCCCGCTTGACGGCGGCAAAGGCCCCGGCATCGAACAGATTGCGGGTCTCCTCGCGCAGCGGCGTGTGAAGGGAGATGAGATCGGCAAGGCCGAGCCCTTCCTTCAGCGTCGTGACGCGCTGATAGGGCAGCACGCCCGTACTGCGAGGGGAATAGACCAGCACGCGCATGCCAAAGGCGGTGTCGAGCATCCGCCCCAGCCCTTGGGCAGTCGCACCCCAGCCGATGATCAGCGCCGTCTTGCCGAAAAGCTCGTGGAAGTGCCCGGTCTCGCGAAAGCCCTTTTCGCCCGCGCGCACGGATCGGTCGGCCGCCGGGATTAGCCGGGCGGCTGCGATGGCCAGGCCGAGCGCCAGCTCGCTGACCGAACGGGCATTGGCCCCTGGCGTGTTGCAGACGAGAATGCCGCGTCGTTCGGCTGCAACCTTGTCGATCGCATCATGCCCGGCGCCGTGCGAGACGATCACCCTGAGGCAGGCGGCGGCGGCGATCGCTTCAGCGCTAAGCCCGGCATCGCGGGTCACGACCGCCTCGCAATCGCCGATCAGCCTGGTAATCGTTCCGATCTCGGTATCGGGGCACAAGACGGGCTCGACCCCCGCCTCCCTCAGGCGCGTAAGGCCGGCCACATGAATGGGCTGGACCACAAGGCATTTCATCGGGAAGGCCTCCCTGCAGGGTTGCTCAGACGGGCCAGGATCGCGTCGCGGGCATGGGCGATATGCGCCCCCATCAACACGCCCGCCCGCTCACCATCGCCGGCCCGCAAGGCCTGAAGAATATCGACATGCTCCTGACAGCTGACGGTGAAACGCGCCGGCACTTGGCTGTGGTCGAACATACAGGTGCGCCGGCGCAGGTCGCTGATCGCGCGCAGCATCATCTGGTTGCCCGCAGCCCGCGCCAGCGCATGGTGCAGATCGTCATCGACGCCGCGCTGCTCGTCCTCGTCGCCCGGCCCGTTCGTCCGCAGCGTCACAACGCGGTTTTCGAGATGATCCAGAAGATCGGGCGCGATCCCCGTCGCGTGGCGCGCGCAATAGCTTTCCAGCTGCTGACGCAGGAAAAAGATTTCCTCGACCTCGGGAATGGTCAGGGTGCGCACCTTGAGGAACCGCCCCTCCTGAACGGCAAGCCCCTCTGCCTCGATGCGCTTGATCGCCTCGCGCACGGGCGTGCGGGACATGCCGAGCTCATCGCCGAGCCTGGCTTCCTGCAGGAGATCGCCGGGCTTCAGGGCGCCCGCGAGGATCATCTCGATGATCCGGCCATAGGCCTGCTTGGCCAGCGGTGTGGTCACGATCTGCCTCCTTCATTCGCCGCGTCCGCGCCTGGATCGAGGCTGGCAAGGACTGTCTCCAGCGTGCGGGCGCGGGCAATCCAGAGATCTTCCGCCTGCGCCTGCGTCACCCGCTTGAAGCGGATCAAGCTGCCGGTCATGGCCTGCGCCAGCCGGGGCAGATCGACGGAGGCGATGGTGGCGATCTTCGGATAGCCGCCGGTTGTCTGGCGCTCCGCCATCAAAACGATCGGGCGGCCGGAGGCGGGAACCTGGATCGACCCCATCACCGTGCCATCGGAGACGATGTCATGGCCGCCGGCCGCGCGAAGGAGCGGCCCTTCGAGGATCTGCGCCATGCGGTCGCGGCTGCCGGACACCACGAAGGGTTCGCGCAAGAAGCTTTGCCAAGCAGCCTGATCGAAATGTCCGGCCTGCGGGCCGTCGATAACGCGAATCGGTCCCGCAGGGCGTGGAACTGGCATGCGAAGCACCCTTTGCGGTGCGTCGAGCACCTCATCGGCTGGATCGCCGAGCGGCAGCGCATCGCCGGGCACCAGGCGCCGGCCCTCCAGCCCGCCCAAGCCCGAGCGCAGATGCGTCGAGCGCGAGCCGAGCACCGGTTCCGTGAGCACTCCGCCCGAAAAGGCGAGATAGCCCCAGACGGCGTTGGTCAGCGCCCCGATGTGCAGGACCTGTCCAGGCAGAAGAACATGGCTTGCCCAGCCATCGACCCGCTCGCCATCGACCGTGATCGAGACCGCGCCGCCGGTGACGGCAAAGCACACCGGCTCACCGACTTCGAACCGCCCGCCTGTCACGGCGAACTCGATCAGCGCATCGCTCTGCGCATTGCCGACAAGGCGGTTGGCGATGCGCAGGGCGGCCTCGTCCATCGGGCCGGAGGCGGAGACGCCCATGCGCACATATCCGGTGCGGCCGAGATCCTGCACCGACATCAGCGGCCCGGCCTGGAGAACGACAACGCTTCTCATGCGTCCTCCCAATCGATCGGAGCCGTGCCGGCCGCCACCGCCGCATCCAGCGCGGCGGCTTCGTCCTCTTCGATCGCGCGAAAGCGGACGTGGTCCCCGGCCTTCAGCAGGAAGGCGTCGCTGCGAGTTGGATCGAACATGCGGATCGGCGTACGGCCGATGAAGCGCCAGCCGCTCGGGCCGGCGACGGAATTGATGCTGGCCTGCTTGCCGCCGATGCCGATGGCCCCGGCCTCGATCCGTTGGCGCGGCACCGCCAGGCGCGGCGTGTGGAGCGCCTCCGGAAGGCCGCCGAGATAGGCAAAGCCGGGCGCAAAGCCAATCATGTAAACACGGTAATCCGCTGCGCCATGCAGGGCAATGAGATCGGCTGTGCCCATCCGCTTCATCTCGGCCATCTCGTTCAGATCCAAGCCGGCATCGCCGCCATAAAGCACCGGCACGACCAGCCGCCGCGCGCGTGCCTCTTCCACACGGACTGTGGAAAGCCGCTCAAGCAGAAGCACCTGCAGATCGCGCCCTCGCACGATCAGCGGGTCATAGGAGACGAGAAGCGAGCGATAGGTCGGAACGGTCTCGATGACGCCGGCGATCGGCTGACGGTCCAGATTCTCGGCCAGAGCCACGACGCGCCTGTTCGTGTCCTCGGAGATCTGGTCCGAGAGTTCGATGACGACGGCGCGATCGCCATTCGCCGCGAGACGCGGATAGGCAGAAGGCATAGGGTCAGGCACCGTCATTCCTCGCTCCAACTTTGCCTGCTGCCTCTGCCAGTTTGCAATCCAGAAGAGCATGGACGATCCGCATTATCCACTACGATGCCATTGCGGGACGACGCGGTGTCGCCATGCCAACAAGGTTCTTGTCATTTCAGTACACCAATTGTATGTCAAGACCGCAGCGTACGATAGACCTCCTCCCAGTGTTGACGCGCGAATTTGCCAGACCGGAAAACAGGATCATCCCATGCCTTCGATCGACCTCAATTGCGATATGGGGGAAAGCTTCGGCGCCTATACCATCGGCGACGATGCCGCCATGATGGACGTTATCACCACCGCCAACATCGCCTGCGGCTTTCATGCAGGCGATCCGAGCGTGATGCGCGATACGATCGTCAGCGCGCGTGAAAAGGGCGTGGCGGTCGGTGCGCACCCGTCCTTCATGGATTTGTACGGCTTTGGCCGGCGCCGCATCCAGGGCGAGCGCCCGCAGGATATCGAGGCGCAGATCATCTACCAGATCGCCGCTATCCAAGGCATGGCCACCGCGCTTGGCTGGCCGATCACCCATGTGAAGACCCATGGCGCACTGGGCAATATGGCGGCGGAAGACGAGACGCTGGCCGGCGTCTGCGTCCGCGCCATCCGGGCCGTCGATCCTGGCCTCGTCTTCATCACGCTTCCCTATTCCCAAACCCTGCGCGCGGCCGAGGCTGCCGGTCTGTCGGTCGCTTGCGAGGTCTATGCGGATCGCCGCTATCTCGCAAACGGCATGCTGGCGCCGCGCCAGATGGAGGGCGCGGTGATCCATGATCTTTCGCAGAGCGTCGATCAGGTGCTGTCCATGGTTTGCGACGGGAAGATCCCGACGATCGCAGGCACGCATCTTCAGGTGACCGCCGCCACCGTCTGCATTCATGGCGACACGCCGGGCGCACCCGCGACCGCGCGGGCGCTGCGCGACAAGTTGACGACTGCCGGCATCACCATCGCCGCCTTTGCCAAGCCCGGCACCCCTGCGGTCAAGACGGCTTTACCGCACGGTCGCTGATCTCTATGTCTCTGCCCCGCCCGAGGCCGAAGCGAACCCGCTCCGGCCGACATGCGCCAAGTTTCGAAAGGCTCCCTTCCCTTGTCTCGTATTGTCTACCTGAACGGCGCCTGGCTGCCGGAAGAAGATGCCAAGGTCTCGATTTTCGATCGTGGCTTTCTCTTTGCCGATGCGATCTATGAGGTCACCGGCGTCGTCGGTGGCAAGCTCCTGGAATATCAGGGGCACGCCGCCCGCCTGCAACGCTCGATGGTAGAGCTCGGCATTGCCTGCCCGCTATCGCCGGACGAACTGCTTGCGGTGCATCGCGAGATCGTCCGCCGCAACGATCTTCAGGAGGGGCTGATCTATCTGCAGATTTCGCGCGGTCCCGCCGACCGCGATTTCGCCTATCCGAAGGACGCCAAGCCGACGCTGACGCTTTTCACCCAGGCCAAGCCGGTGCTCGACAATCCAAAGGTGGCCACAGGCATTTCCGTCGCGCTCCTGCCCGATCAGCGCTGGGCCCGGCGTGATATCAAGACGGTGCAGCTCCTCTATCCCTCCATGGCGAAGATGGAAGCTGCCGCAAGTGGGGCGGATGAAGCCTGGCTGGTGGAAGACGGCTTCGTCACCGAGGCCAGCGCGGCCAGCGCGCATATCATCACCCAGGCGGGAAGGCTGGTGACCCGCCCGCTCTCCCATGCGATCCTGCACGGGATCACCCGCGCGAGCATTCTCGACATCGCGACCGAGGCCGGCATCCCCTATGAGGAGCGCGCCTTCACACCAGAGGAAGCCAAGGACGCAGCGGAAGCCTTCATGACCTCGGCCACCAACTTCGTCCTGCCGGTGGTTGCGATCGATGGGCAGCCCGTCGGCACCGGCAAGCCCGGCCCGCTGACCCTGAGGCTGCGCCAGCTCTATATCGCGCGGAAGGTGGCGAGCGCGATTTAGGCCGGCTCGATCATCGGCGCAGCCATATGGCTGCTGCGCGGTGGACGAAGCCGATGCGCCGGACGGTCGGGCGGTCGTAACGGCTGACAAAGCGGCGGAAACGCTCAAGGTCGCCTAAGCATCGCTCCATCCGGCTGCGCCGCTTGTCGCTGGCTGTATCGCTCGACAGCGTCCCGGGAGCCGGTCGGGCCAAGAGCCCCTCTACGCCGCGACGCGTGAAATCGCGTTCTGTTGGAAGAGGCCTGGGAACCGGGGGTCTTCTGCCTTGTTCACACATCCCGGCGGTAGCGCCGGCGATAGGGTGAGCGGGGCGTGGGGACGATGACGCGAAGGCCAAAGACGAAACCGAAGCTCGGCTTTTCCAGTGGGCCGGCCGGTGGATGGGGATCGGCGCGTTCGGTTAGCGAGATCGTGCTGCGCGAACATGTTCCCGTCTCAGCGGCACGCCTGCTGACGCATCAGAACAAGGCCGAAGGCTATATGTGCGTCAGCTGCGCCTGGGCCAAACCCGCCAAGCCGCATCCGCTGGAATTCTGTGAGAACGGCGCGAAGGCGACCGCCTGGGAAATCACCGGCCGGCGCGCGGATCCCGCTTTCTTCGCGGCCCATCCGCTTGCCGATCTTGAAAGCTGGCTCGATCACGATCTGGAGAAAAAGGGACGCCTGACCGAGCCGATGCGCTGGGACGCTGCCTCCGACACCTATCGCCCCGTCACCTGGGCTGCGGCCTTCGAGGAGATCGGCAGGGAGCTCAAAGCCCTCGACCCAAAGCAGGTGGAGTTCTACACCTCTGGCCGCGCCTCGCTGGAAACCTCCTACATGTTCCAGCTCTTCGCGCGCATCTATGGCAGCAACAACCTGCCCGACTCCTCCAATATGTGCCACGAGAGTTCGTCGGTCGGCCTGCCGCAAAGTATCGGCGCCACCGTCGGCACGGCCGTGCTCTCCGACTTCCAGAATTGCGACTGCATTTTCTACATCGCCCAGAATGTCGGCACCTCCTCGCCTCGCCTGCTGCATGATTTGCAGGACGCCGTCGATCGCGGCGTGAAGATCGTCACCTTCAATCTTCTGCGCGAGCCGGGACTGCAGCGTTTCACTAATCCGCAGGCGCCGGGCGAGATGCTGACGCTGGCCGAGACCGAGATCTCCGACGCCTATTACCAGCTGAAGAATGGCGGCGATGTTGCCGCGCTCTTCGGCGTCTGCAAGGCTCTAATCGAGGCCGACGATGCGCTGCAGACCTCGCAGATCAGCAAGGTCGCCGGCGCGGATGACATTCCCGACGATCCTGACAATGCGGCCGCCGTGGCCTTTGCCGCCTCCATGGCCGCAGCCGACAAGAAACATGTGCTCGACCATGATTTCATTGCCACGCACACGGCGGGCTTCGAAGAGTTTGCCGCTGCTGCGCGCGGCTATGCCTGGGAGGATCTCGAGCACTTCAGCGGGCTCACGCGCAGCCAGATGATCGAAGCGGCACGGCTCTATGCCCATTCCGAGGCGGTGCTGATCTGTTACGGCATGGGCCTGACCCAGCATGTCATGGGGGTCGAGAATGTGCAGATGGTCGCCAATCTGGCGCTGCTGCGCGGCAATATCGGCAAGCCCGGCGCCAATATCTGCGCCGTCAGGGGCCATTCCAACGTCCAGGGCCAGCGCACGGTCGGCATCACCGAGAAGCCGGACCTCGTGCCGCTCGACACGCTCAAGGAGCTCTATGCGTTCGAACCGCCACGCTGGGAGGGGCACACCACTGTCGATGCCTGCGCGTCGATCCTCAAGGGCGAGACCAAGGCCTTCGTCAGCCTCGGCGGCAACTTCTTGCGGGCCGTGCCCGAGACGCAGGCCATGGAAAGCGCCTGGCGCAAGCTGCGCCTCACCGTGCAGATCGCCACAAAGCTCAACCGCAGCCATGTGATCCATGGCGAGATCGCCTATCTGCTGCCTTGCCTCGGCCGCATCGAGATCGATCAACAGGAAAGCGGGCCGCAGTCGGTCTCGATCGAAAGCTCGGTTGCGCAATTTCACGGCTCGCGCGGCATGGCCAAGCCTGCAAGCCCGCATCTTCTCTCCGAGCCCGCGATCGTCGCCGGCATGGCCAAGGCAACGCTGACCCGAGGCCAGGTGCCCTGGGACCGCTGGGTCGGCAATTACGGCGAGATTCGCGACGCCATCGAGCGGACCTATCCGGAGACCTTCAAGGACTTCAACACACGCTTCCTCCAGCCCGGTGGCTTTCCCCGGCCAGTGCCGGCGCGCGAGCGCAAGTGGGTCACGCCCAATGGCAAGGCCAATTTCATCACCCCGCCGCGCCTTTTTCCCGATCTCGGTCCACCGGCGCCCGAGGTGCTTCACCTCGCGACGCTGCGCTCCAACGATCAGTTCAACACCACGGTGTACGGCTATAACGACCGTTTTCGCGGCGTGAAGGGCACGCGCCAGGTGATCTTCGTCAATCGCGCGGATATCGACCGTCTCGGCTTTGCCCCCGGCGACATCGTCGATCTCGTCACCGCGCTCGAACCGGAGACAGAGCGCCGCGTCGCGGGCTTTCGCCTGCTCGATTACGACATCCCCGAGGGGTGCTGCGCGGCCTATTTTCCGGAGACCAATCCGCTCTTCCCGCTCTCGCATCACGATCCGCAGGCCAAAACGCCGTCCTACAAGCTTCTGCCGATCCGCCTCGAGCGCTCGCAGAGCAAGCCGGTCAACTAAGCGGGTGCGAGAGGAAGCTGGCAGGCAGCGATGGAGCGGTTGGGCTCGATAAAGCTTCGGATTGCCGCGGGTGCTGGCGCCGCCATCGCACTTGCGGTCGGCTTGGCCTATATGCGCGTGCCAAGACAATATCGGCCCGATCCGCCGTTCACCGCCGCGCTCGACCAGTTCCGCCTGATGCCGAACGGCATTTCGGGCACGCCGCCGGAAGCCTATTTTGCGGCCGGCAAGCCTTACGAGAAGACTGCCTTCGATCTGTCGCAGGGCAAGCGTCTTTATAGCTGGTTCGGCTGCGCCGCGTGTCATGGTGCGGAGGGCACGGGCGGCAAAGGTCCGTCTTTCGTCGACGGCTGGTGGCTTTATGGCCCCTCGATGGCGTCGATCGTAGGCTCGATCCGCGATGGGAGGCCGCATGGCATGCCGGCTTTCAAAAGCCGGATGACGAGCGACGAGATCTGGCAGCTGGCCGGCTACATCAAGGCGCTTGGCGCCTATTCCGCCAGCGTCAACGCGCCCGGTCGCAACGACGACAAGCTCGGCCGGCCCGCCGAGAACCGTGCGCCCGCCGCGATCGTCTTCGACCAGGGGCCGACCCCTATGCATCCGGATCAAGGGCCGACACCATGATCCCGCGTGCATCTCTTTTCCTGCTCCTGCTCCTCCTCACAGGCTGCACGAACCCGCAATCGGCGCTGAATGCCGAGGGCAGTAGCGCGCTGGCGTTGAAGGACCTGATCCTTCTCATCGTGCTGGTCTGTACGCTGATCTGGCTTGCCGTCGTCGGCTTCCTCCTGTGGTCCTTGACGCGACGGCGCGAGGCCGCGCGGCAGGATCCACAAACGGAGCGACGCATGCGCCGCAGCGTCTACACGGCCCTCGCGATCACCGCCCTGATCGTGGCCGGGCTGACGCTGGCAAGCTTCAACGCGACCCGCCATCTCGATGCCGGCGAAGGTCCAGAGGTGGTCATTCGCGTCAAGGCGCAGCAATGGTGGTGGCAGTTCACCTATCCCAATGCGGATGGCGAGCCCGCGTTCCAGAGCGCCAACGAGCTGCATATTCCGGTCGGACGACGCATCCGCCTTGAGCTGGAAGCGCTCGATGTCGTCCACTCCCTGTGGATTCCGAGCCTTGCCGGTAAGCTCGACATGATCCCGGGCCGCAAGAACATTCTCACCCTCCAGGCGCTGAGGCCGGGCACCTATCGGGGCCAATGCGCGGAGTTCTGCGGCCTCCAGCACAGCCATATGGCCTTTGCCGTCGTGGCCGAGACGGCGGCGGATTATCAGCGCTGGTGGCTGGCCCAGGCAGCGCCGGCCTCTCTTCCGCAGACGGAGGAGGCACGCGCGGGCCAAGCGGTGTTCATGGCCAAGCCCTGCGCCGCCTGCCACACGATCCGGGGCACTGAGGCGCGCGGCAGCACCGGGCCGGACCTGACCCATGTCGGCAGCCGTGCCACCATCGGCGCCGGGTTGCTGGAGCGCACGCGGGGCTCGCTCGCGGCCTGGATCGCCGATCCGCAAACCTTGAAGCCGGGCAACAACATGCCGCTCGTGCCGCTTTCCAGCGATGAGCTTCGGCAAGTCTCCGCCTATCTGGATGCGCTCAAATGACCAAGAAGCAGGACGCGCATGTTCCTCTCGACGTCGACCTGCCGGACGCGGAGCTGGAGCACCGGCTGCGCCAGACCTGGACCACGCGGCCCGGATTCTGGGGCATGATCGCGGTGGTCGACCACAAGCTGGTCGCCCGGCGCTATATCGTCACCGCCTTCCTCTTCCTGATCCTCGGCGGCTTGCTCGCCATGGCCATGCGGCTGCAGCTCGCCCGGCCCGAAGCCCGCTTCATCAGCCCCGACCGTTACAACCAGATCTTCACCATGCATGGCACGACGATGATGTTCCTCTTCGCCGTGCCGGTGATGGAGGCCATGGCCGCCTATTTCGTGCCGCTGATGGTCGGCACCCGCAACATCGCCTTTCCGCGCCTCAATGCCTTCTCCTACTGGATGTTTCTCTTCGGCGGCCTCCTGCTCTGGGTGGCCTTCGCGCTCGACAGTGCGCCCGATGTCGGCTGGTTTGCCTATGTGCCCCTGGCCGGCCCGCAATATGGGCCCGGCAAGCGGGCGGATCTCTGGGCGCAGATGATCACCTTTACCGAAGTCGCCGCGCTGTCGGTGGCGGTCGAAATCGTCGTCACGGTGTTCAAGCAGCGGGCGCCCGGCATGTCGCTGGACCGCATACCCGTCTTCGTCTGGGCCATGCTGGTCATGGCTTTTCTGGTGATCATGGCCATGCCCGCGATCATGTTTTCCAGCACAACACTGATCCTCGACCGGCTTGGTGGGCACGCATTTCTATAATCCGGCCGAGGGCGGCGACGCGCTCTTGTGGCAGCATCTCTTCTGGTTCTTCGGCCATCCCGAGGTCTACATCATCTTCCTGCCGGCGGTGGGCATGGTCTCCACCATCCTTCCGGCCTTCGTCGGACGGCCGCTCTTCGGCTATATGCTGCTGGTGATGGCGCTGATCACCACCGGTGTGCTCTCCTTCGGGCTCTGGGTCCATCATATGTTCACCGTCGGCCTGCCGCGCCTCGGCGAAAGCTTCTTCACCGCCTCCAGCATGTCGATCGCGCTGCCGGCGGGCGTGCAGATCGTCTGCTGGCTGGCAACCCTCTGGGCCGGCAAGCCGGTCTACAAGACGCCGCTTCTCTTCGTGCTCGGCTTCATCGTCACCTTCGTCATGGGCGGCCTGACGGGTGTCATGGTGGCCTCCGTGCCCTTCGACACGCAGGTTCACGACACCTATTTCGTCGTCGCCCATTTTCATTATGTCCTGATCGGCGGCGCCGTCTTTCCGCTGCTGGCGGCCATTCACTACTGGTTCCCGAAGATCACGGGGCGCATGATGAGCGAGCGTCTCGGGCGCTGGTCCTTCTGGCTGATCTTCAGCGGCTTCCACCTCACCTTCTTCCCGATGCATCTCCTGGGCCTGCTCGGCATGCCCCGGCGCATCTATACCTATCAGCCGGAGCTGCCCTGGGCCGGGCTCAATCTCTTTGTCAGCCTCAGCGCCCTCATTCTCTTCGCCGGCTTCCTCATCTTCTTCGTCAACATTCTGCGCAGCTGGAATGACGGTTTGCCTGGCGGAGACAATCCCTGGGGCGCCACCACGCTGGAATGGGCGACGGCCTCGCCGCCGCCATCCTATAATTTCCGCCGCATTCCCGTCGTCAGCGGGCGCGAGGCCCTGTCTGCGGGCGAGGAGGATTTGCCCGTGGTCGCGGGCCTGCGCACCGACCGGCGGGAACTGCTGGTCACCAGCGTGGTTGAAGCTTTGCCGCAGGCGCGGGAGTCGTCGACCTCCGATTCCGTTTGGCCCTTCTGGGCAGCGGTGGCCACCTCGGTGCTGTTCATCTGGTCGATCTTCACTCCCTGGGCCGTGGTCTGGGGATCGATCCCCGTGGCGGTGACGCTGGTCGGCTGGTTCTGGCCCTAGGGCACGCCGGAGGATGAATCATGAGAGATCGCGTGGTTCTCGATGCGTCTGGCCTGCCCCTACATGGCTCGGGCGCAGAAAGCCCGACCTGGTGGGCGACACTGGCCTTCATGCTGATCGAAGGCACCGGGTTCGCGCTCGCCATCGCCGTCTATCTCTATCTGATGAGCCTCGCCCCCGAATGGCCGCTGCAGGCGCCGCCGCCCGATCTCTGGGCCGGCACGAGCCTCACCCTGCTGCTGATCGCCAGCGTCGTGCCGAACATTCTCGTCGGCCGCTGGGCGCAACAGCGCAATCTCCGCCGTGTGCGCATCGGCCTGGTGGTGATGACGCTTCTCGGCATCGCGCCGCTGATCCTGCGCGCCTTCGAGTTCACGACGCTGAACATACGCTGGGACGACAATGCCTATGGATCGATCCTGTGGATGCTGCTTGGCCTCCACACCACGCATATCCTCACCGATGTCGTCGACACGGTCGTGCTCGCCTGCCTGATGTTTTCCCGCCTTGGCGACAACACGCGTCGCTTCGGCGATGTGGAGGACAACTGCCTCTACTGGAATTTCGTGGTGGTCGCCTGGCTGCCGCTCTATGGCTGCATCTACTGGCTGGCACGCCTATGAAGAGCCTCCTGACACTCTATGCGGGCCTTTCGCTCTCTCCCGCCGCCTGGGCGCTCAACACGCAGCTCGGCCAGATCCTGCCCTATCGTGACTGCGCGGCAGGCAGCAGCTGGACCGGCGGCTCTGCCTTCGCTCTCGTCGTGGTGGCCGCCGGCGGCGCCCTTTTGTCCTGGCGTTATGGACGGTTCGCCATCGGGCGGGCGGGTCGCGCGGGCGCCTATGCCGGCGCGCTTTTCGGCCTTGCCTTCTGTTTCGCGCTCATCCTGCAGGGGGCAGCCACGCTGCTGATCAGCCCATGCCTGCATTGATCCTCGGCTTCGCCCTCCTCCTAACTCAATCAGCGCATGCCCATGGCGGCGCAGCCCATGATGCGCTCGGCTGGACCTTCGATCCATGGATCGTCACTCCCATCCTGCTGATGGCGAGCCTGCATGGCGCGGGCATGCTGCGGCTGCGCCTGAGGAGGGGGCTGCTTTCCCGTGGGAACAGCCGGCGTGGCCTCGTCTTCTGGGCAGGTCTTGCCTGCCTGGCCGGCGCCCTGATGTCGCCCCTGCATGAATATGGCGAGCATCTCTTCACCCTGCACATGATCGAGCATGAGCTGGTCGTTGCCGTGGCGGCACCGTTGATCGTTCTCGGCCGGCCGATCGCGCCGATGCTCTGGGCCCTGCCGAGGCGCGCACGCGCGGCGCTGGCGCAAGGCCTGCGAAGCCGCGCCCTGCGCCTGTCCTGGCGCGCAGGCACGACACCGGCCGTCGCCACTTTCCTGCATGCACTGGCGCTCTGGATCTGGCATGCGCCGCCGCTGTTCGATGCGACAGTGACACATGGTGCGCTTCACCGGCTTCAGCACCTCAGCTTCTTCGGCACGGCAATCCTGTTCTGGTGGGCGATGCTGTGGCGCGCCAGCCGGGGTACGGCCGCCTGGCATCAGTTCGTCACCATGCTGCATACCAGCGTGCTGGGGGCCCTGATCGCGCTCGCGCCCACCGTGCTTTATCAGGCGCAGACGCGCTATGCGCTCGAATGGGGGTTGAGCCCTCTGGAGGATCAGCAGCTCGCCGGCATCGTCATGTGGGTGCCGGGCGGTCTCGTCTATGCCGGAGCCGCTCTCTGGTTCCTTGCCACCTGGATCCGCACCGCCAGCAAGGGAGGCCTTGATGGAACGAGGATCGGTCTGGCCTAGAGTGGGCATCATCCTGATCGTCACGGTCGCGGCATTGGCTACCGGCATCCTTGTCAGCACCGGCCAGGCACTGCTGCGGCAAGGTGCCGTCGCCGCAGCCATGACCGGCGGCGATCCCACACGCGCACCCGCGCTCTTCCGCCGGTACGGCTGCGGAGGCTGCCACACCATTCCCGGCATTGCCGGCGCGGATGGGAAGGTTGGCGGCCGGCTCGACGGATTGTCGCAACAGGTCTACATCGCCGGCGTCGTGCCGAACAGTGCAGATGCGCTGATCGCCTGGATCGTGACACCACAGCGCTTCTCGCCGCACTCGGCCATGCCGGCGACGGGTGTCTCCGAAGACGAGGCGCGTGACCTTGCGGCCTATCTCTACGCCCACTGATCATGGCTGTGGCGTCGGCCTTGCGGGCAACGACTTGATATAGCGGGCGATCGCCTGCCGGTCGTCTTCCGGCAGAAGCGCGGCATTGGCGACGACATCCGCCATGGATGAGCCGACGCGGCCATGGTCCGGCGTTTCGCCTGTCTTCAGCATATGCGCAATATCCTGCTCCGACCAGCTGCCGATCCGCTCCCGCGTGAGGTTCGGAACGAAGCCGGTCCCTTCCGGATCAAGCCCGCTGGCAAAGCGCGTATTCGGCTTGATCGCGCCAAGGAGATTGCGGCTAGAATGGCATTCGGCGCAATGGCCGAGCGTTTCCACCAGATAGGCGCCCCGATCATGAAGCGGATCGCCGGTGAGCACCGCCTCCGTCTGCCCAGGTCGGAAGAACAGGAGCTTCCAAGCCCCGAGCGCACGGCGCCAGCGGAAGACCAGCGGAAGATCATGCGGCGGCACCTTACCCGTGACCGGCGGCAACGTCCTGAGATAGGCATAGAGATCGGCGACGTCGCCTAGCGTCATGCCGGTATACTGCGTGTAAGGCAGCGCCGGATAATAATGCTGCCGCTTGAGAGACACCCCTGCGATCAGCACATTGGCAAGATCCGCCGCCTGCCAGCTGCCGATTCCATCCTCGACATCCGGTGAGATGTTCGGCACCCGGAAGGTGCCAAAGGGCGAGGCAAGCGCCAGACCGCCGCCAAGCTTCAGGCGGTCCGGCTGGCCGGGCGTGCTGTGGCAGGAGGCGCAATCGGCGGCGGCAAAGACAAGCGCGCCACGCGCCGCATCGCCATGGTCCAAACGGGGATCGCCAGGGTCGAACAAAGGCACTGCAGCGGTCAGGCTCCAGAGCCCCCAAGCGCCGATTGCAAAAGCAAGACCGGCGAGGGCGGCAAGCCAAGGCAGGACCGGTCGCGCTGACGCTGGAAGGCTGGACATGCGCTCAAACATGCGCGGCCGCGCCTTTCGCGATGCACATCAGCAGGCGTGATCGACCATTGCGCACACGGGCGCCATCAGCCGCTCCGGCCTGTTCCATCTGGCGTGGCGGGCGGCACCAATGCGGGAAGCAGATCTTCAGTGACGTCCGGCGCGGGCTGTCCATGATCAGAACCGAGAACTATCCTCGATCGAACAAGCAAGCGCATCCGGAGTTCCAGCGATCGCGCGAATGCGGCATGTCTGGCACCTCGATGCGATGCCGCATCACGTGGCAATGCCCGTCGTCACTCCTGTTTCAGATAGTTTACGCCGTCGATGACGAGAACGGAATCCGAGCCGCGATCGGGGGCGAAGATCGACAAGCGTTCCGTCTTCCCGTCCGAACCGGTCAAGTCGAGAGAATAGCCCTCGATGCGATAGCGTCCGGACGCGGCCGGTCGCTCGCCGCCCGATGTAAAGCCGGTCGTCGTATCGCCGACATCGCTGGTGCTGCTCGCGCCGGACCAGCCGGTCCGCTTGAACGTGCCGTCCGGCGATAGCGTCAGGAGGCGCTCGCTGGCGATGCTGGCCGAAGAGAAGGCCGTCGTGCCAACAGAGGCGAAGAAGTCGCGCCATGTTCCATTGAACGTCGTGCCCCCGGGAAAGGGTTGCAGCTTGTTGTAGGCTCCGTCGTCGATGAGGAGATCGTCGCCCTTCTTCGCGAGGGCCTTCGTCTCGGTCTCGATCACCCCGAATGCGTTGGCGACCGAGCGCATCTCGATCTCTGATGCGCCGCCGAAGAAGCCGCCACCGATGAGCCTGTAAAGCCCGCAATGCTCGGAATGGTCGCGGCAAAAGGCGGCGATGTCGCCGCCCTTCGGGACCTCGGTCGAGAATAGCCCCGATGGATCGAAGACGGTGATCGTGCTGTCGGAATAAGTGTCCATGCCGCCAAAGGCGTTGGGACGGACGCCGGTGTCGAGATGGGTATAGGCGCCGTCGAGACCGCCGTCGCCGCTTGCCGGCTGCAGAGCGAAGGGCTTGTCCTCCGGCTCGATCCGCACCGAGCGCACGAGAGCCGCAAACTCCGCTTCTGCCGTCTTCTGTGCCTTGCCCCTCAACCCGAGCCCGAGCAGCGCAAGCACGACCTGGCTCTTCTGCGAGGCGATGACGACCGTGCTTTGGCTGGCCGAGATGTTTTTCACCCGCGCGCAGCAGCGATAGTCGGAGCGGATGCGATGGCCATTCGAGGTCAGGCCATCCGATTTCAGGATCGGCCTTTCCTCGCTCAAGCCCTTCACATTGGCGAGCGCGGACTCGAAAAGCTCGTCGAGGCGGGTAGGCGCGCCCTGGAACGGGCCCAGGACCTGAATCATGGCGGCGCCTTTTCGGTTATTGTCGTCATCCGCCGGGAATTGCTTCTGGAAGATCATGCCGCCGCGGACGGGCTTCGTCTCCCATCCTAAGACAGGCGCCTCGAAGCGCATGGTGCCGAGCACCGTTTCCGCTTGTGCCGTGCCTATCGTCCAGGCGAGCACAGTGACGACGAGACCAAGATAGCAGGCCAGCCACCGCAGCGGCGCCTTCACCCGTGGATCCATGTTTTCCTCCTTTCCCGCAGCTCCTCTCGGCTTTCGGCGATCCAAGAACGTTCAACGGTTCGTCAGCCCGTTCTCGGTGCGTTGGCGTCGAACATCCCTGGCATTGCGGCGCATGTCGTCGCGAAGGCCGATCAGTCCGGAGCGCATGGTCCGGCGCACATCTTCCGGCACGGACCGATCGGGATGGGCCGCATCCCACGCGAGCGCCCGATCGATGATCGCCGTCGCTTTCGCGACATTGCCGAAAGCATATTCGTTGATAGGCCGCCCGATCGTTTCCATCAGCGAGGCGAAGAGGGCGGGCTCGCCGGTCGGATTGAGTTCGGGATGGGCGGCCAGACGGCCCCGCCAGCGCAACTGCGCGACATAGAGCCAGAAGGTCGCCTCGTCCTTGCGTCCCGCCGCAAAGCTGTCCGCCGCCTTGCGGAAGTAATCCGCCGGATGCAGGTCTGTCGCCGCCGTTGCGGCGGCGTTGGTCCCGGTTCCAGCGCCCGCCGGCAGCGCCATTGCGAGCGTGCCGAAAACGACCACCAGCCAGCAACCGACATGTCGTCTACGTCCTGCCATTCCGGTCTTGCCTCCCAATGCGTGAGTCCTTCCTTGCGTGCGACATCGCTCATGGCGGGCCGAAGAGATTGCCATTGGCAGAAAGCCGGCGGTTCAGCAGTTCCTCGCTGCCGGGCCGCACGGCGACGAAGACGAGCGCCTGATAACCGGGATCGGCACAGACGAGGACACGCGGCTCTTTCGCGCGGCCGAGCCGCGCAAGGGCGGGAAAGAGCTCCGGGGCCGCATCCTTGAACAGGAAGGGGAAGGTAATGGTTTCGACGCGGTCCTCAAGGGTCAAAGCCATGGATGCCTCGACCTCCGTTCCCCTTTCGGCGAGCGTCAGCCGGATGTCGTCTGCGCCAATCCGATGGCCGAGGGAGCGCAGGATCGAAAGGGCGATAGCAGCCAGCAGCGCGCTGTCATATTCGACATGGACGGGGACGAAGGTCATGCGTCGCGCTTCGAAGCGGCCGGCTTCGTGAAGCGTTCCAAATGCATTGATCGCCTCCCCGATTCCGATGGTTTCGCCGGGATCGAGCTCTTGTGCGGCCCGCCAGAGGAGATCGGCATCGACTTCGCCGGGATCCAGAGCCTCGGCCTCCATGAGCGCGCTCAGAACCGTCTCGATCGCCTGCCGCTCTTGCGGCGACGGGCTGCCTACGATGGCGTCGAGATGGGGAAACGCGTCCTCGTCCGCAGGCCTGGCGGCAAAACCGGCGGAGAGCGCGGCGACCCGGCTCGTGGCGCGCTTTCCCTCCCTCTGCCGCCAGAGCACGACGCATCCCAACAGCACGAAGGCGATGCTGATGACGAGGGAGACCCACTCCGCTACGCCGAGCGGGCGCAGAAAAACGAGGATGATCGACGCCATCAGCCCCATGAAGGCAATGCTGGCCAAAAGCTTCCGGCGGGACGGCGCGCCCGTCGCGCTGTTCGATCCGAGGCGATGCGTCATGTGAGCGCACGATGCCGACCGGGGAGCATGGGGACGCGTCTCGCGGGTGTTTCTGTGCAGAATGCAAAGCGGATCTTGGGCATGATGGCGGGCCGGCAAGGAAGCCAGTCGAGACGGGTCTCGATATCATCGGCCGCCGAGATGGCGACCTTGTCGTAGCCTCGGTCCGCCACGCGTGTCTCACTTGCGGGATCCGTCGCCCTGCGGTCGATCAGGATGGGCAGGCGCATATGCAGCTCGGCATGATCGAGCGCGGGCGGACGATCGCCAGCGGCGCTGGAAGCCGGCTGCTTTCCGACCGGCCGCGCGATTTTCGCGACCTCACCTGCGGGCGCGCCGAGAGCCGCCGCCAGCGAGCGGCCGAAGCCGTGTCTGTCTTGTCGCATGCTCTGCTTCTTGCTCCATCGCAGCGCCTGACGCGAACCGAGGTCCCAACGTTGGTGATAGCGCTTGCGTTGCCTCGACGTCGGCGCCCGTGGGGCCCGAAGCGATCGTGCCGGAAGGCCGGACGTGCCCTTTCTCCTCGTCGTCGGGCTGCAAGTCGATGAAGACGAAGGGCTATTCGCCTTCACCGGCACAGACGAAATCCGACGATCCTCCTGTCCGCCGAGACTCGCCAGGGCACGGAGGAATGTCAAGAGGCCTGAAATTGGGCCAAGATCGCGTCGAGACACGTCGGCCATGACGCCACGCTTTGCATGCCTATGTTCCGGCAGCCGATACGGCCCGCCCTCTCAACTATTGGAGGCACCCGCCGCCGGCCTCAGCGCAACGCCTGGGCTTTAGAGCGAGGCCGCAGCGGGTCGGAAGGTCGGCTGCTCGTCGGCAAACAGCGCGCTGACGGAATCGCCGGAATTGATCCGGCGCATGGTTTCGGCAAAAGCCGGCGCAACGGACAGCACGGTCAGCTTGGGCAGGCGCTTTTCGCGGGCAATCGGCACGGTGTTGGTGCAAACGATCTCCAGCACGTCCGGCTCGGCCGCAAGGCGCGACACGGCAGAGCCGGCGAAGATGCCATGGGTGGTGGCAATGCGAATGCTGCGGGCGCCGTGGGCACGCAGATGCTGCAGGAGTTCGAGGATCGAGCCGCCGCTCGATATCTCGTCATCCAGCACGATTACATCCCGGTTGCGCACATCGCCGATCAGTGCGGAGATGCGCACCTGCGTGTCGTTCACCCGCTCCTTCGCGCCGGCAGCCACGGGCACATTCAAGCGCTTGGCGAAAACGGCCGCGTTCTTGGCATTTCCGAGATCGGGAGACACCACCACACCCCGGCTCAGATCATAGCGCGCGAAGTGATCGGCCAGCTCGTTCAGCGCATGCAACTGGTCCACCGGCACGCTGAAGAAGCCATGCACCTGCGGGGAGTGCAAGGTCATGGTCAGCACGCGATTGGCACCGGCGGTCACCAGAAGATCGGCGACGAGACGCCCGCCGATGGAGATGCGCGGTGCGTCCTTCTTGTCGGAGCGGGCATAGGAAAAATGCGGAATGACGGCGGTGATCCGGGAGGCCGAGGCGCCGCGCGCGGCGTCCAGCATCAAGAGGAGCTCCATCAGGTTTTCCTGCACCGGCGCGCTCAAGGGCTGGATAATGAACACATCCTGCTGACGGCAATTGGCCTGCAACTGCACTTCCAGGCAATCATTGGAAAAGCGTTTGGTGCGGATCGGGTGAAGGGGCACGCCGAGACAGGAGCAAATCTCCTCCGCCAATTCGGGATGGGCACTGCCGCTGAAAATGGCAATCTCGTTCACGTGACGCCTCTCCGTGAGATCATGATGGAGATGGGGACCGGCGCGTCTCCATATCGATCATGATCGGCATCGGGCCATGCGCGTCGGCGACACCGCCGGCTCTCGCACGCCCAGGTGGACTCTCCCGAAAAGGCTGGCTGCCTTATGCGCAGCGCCGTTGTCATAATCAAGAGATTTCGCCTGCGGGAGCAGCCTGACTGACGAAGCCGGAGAAAGACCAAGCCGCTTTGACGCGCACTGGCGAATGCGTCGAGGCAGCCCTCTGGACATTTCCTTCTTCCGCCTATTCTCATCTACGCAAAAGGCGACGATCCCAGTGCCTTGACGCCGCTTCGCCCGCTTGCCTTCCACGTGAAGGCCCGGCACAAGCGCTGGCGAATTCGATCTTGGGCTGGATCTTAGCAAGGAAGACGCATGACATCTCTGACATGGGCGATCGCCGGGCTGGCGACGGCGGGCGTGATCGCGCGGCCAATGCGCTGGCCGGAATGGATCTGGGCCGTTTCCGGCGCCCTTCTGCTCATCATGCTCGGGCTCATCCCGCCGGATGCCGCGCTTCATGCGATTGGCGAGGGCATGGATGTCTATCTCTTCCTGATCGGCATGATGCTGCTCAGCGAGACCGCCCGGGCCGAAGGCCTGTTCGACTGGCTTGCGGCCACGGCCGTCAACCATGCGAAGGGCTCGACCTTCCGCCTCTTCGTGCTGGTCTATCTCACCGGCACGCTCGTTACCGTCTTTCTGTCGAACGATGCCACCGCCGTCGTGCTGACGCCGGCCGTCTTTGCCGCTGCTCGCGCGGCACGGGCCGAGCCTCTGCCCCTGCTCTTTGCCTGCGCGCTGATCGCCAATGCCGCAAGCTTCGTGCTGCCGATCTCCAATCCGGCCAATCTCGTGCTCTATGGCGGGCAGATGCCGGCGCTCTCGGCCTGGTTCGCCTCCTTCGCCCTGCCCTCGCTCGCCTCGGTCGGCGTCACCTTCCTGGCGCTGTGGTTCATGGAGCGCAAGCGGCTCTCGGGCGCCTGTGCTAGAGCCGTGGAGCGCAAGCCGCTCGGGCGCGGAGGCATCGCCGCCTTTGCCGCCATCGCGCTCACCGCCATTTTGCTGATCGTCGTCTCGGCCCTCGACATGGAGCTTGGCCTGCCGACGGCGATCGCCGGCATTCTCTCGTTGCTCGGTGTTTGCATCCTTACCCGCCGCGCGCCGCTGCCGCTGGTCAAAGAGGTGTCCTGGGGCGTGTTGCTGCTCGTCGCCGGCCTCTTCGTGCTGGTCGAGGCGCTGAACCGCACCGGCGTCATCGCCTTCGTCGCCGGTCTGCTCAGCCGTCAGGATCTGAGCCCCACCATGCTGGCTGCCGCCGCCGGCACCGTGCTCGCCTTCGGCTCCAACCTCATCAACAACCTGCCGGCCGGGCTGATCACCAGCCTGGCGGTCCAGCAGGCAACCCCGCCCCGGCTCGTGATCGACAGCCTGCTGATCTCGGTCGATCTCGGGCCGAATCTCTCGGTCACCGGCTCGCTCGCCACCATCCTCTGGCTGCAGGCCATCCGACGCGAGGGCGAAGATGTCGGCTTCTGGCGCTTCCTGAAGGTCGGCGCGGTGGTCATGCCCACCGCCTTGCTCGCGGCACTGGGGACGCGGCTTTGGATCGGGTAAGTTCGCGGAAGCACCGGGTAGCTGTGGTCAGATCCTTCATGCTTACAGCAGCCACATGCTCCGCCTAACGCCTCCTCCTCCGGAAATTGATGTAATTCATCGACCTGATCGACAGCGACGACCCGTGTGGTAGGCTTGACGGTATCGAATCCGAATTGGATGTGTTAATTCGCCACCCCATATAATGCACGTAAACTCGACACGAACCGGAGGGTTGGATGTACGACGCACGACTGATAGCCAACTGGTTCGTAAAACGCGCCGAGCAGGACGGTCGGCGCTTGACGATTATGCAACTTCTTAAGCTCATCTACATTTCGCACGGTTGGCATTTGGAAATGCAGCGATCGCCCTTGATCATCAATAAGATCGAGGCATGGAAATTCGGCCCCGTTATCCCCGACGTCTACAATGCCTTCCGGTCTCAGGGCGTTGAAGTACGGCAACCTGTTGCTGTGACGGATCGCACGATAGCGCCGTCAGATGTTCATTTGCTCGAACAAATCTACAAAAGCTACGGCAGCCTTTCAGCGCAGAGGCTATCTGACATGACCCATATACCTGGCGGACCTTGGGATCAGGCGACAAAGCAGCGTGGCTATTTTGCCTCTATCCCAAATGAGATCATTCTGCCCCACTACCAGCAGTTAAGGCAAAATCACGCGCGGTGATCCATGACAAGCGATGTTCCTCCGCCCGCTCCTGCACCTATGACGGAAACCCAGAGAGAGGGCGGGGATGCTCCGTTTCTTGAAGCTCGCATCGCCGCGCTTGAAGAAAAAATGGATGCGGCAGCTCTCAGTGCCGAAGCGCTACACCGTGACCTCCTGATATCAGAAGTCAAACAGCGGATAAGAGTTCGGTATTTCACGGTCGGTATCGCGGTTACCGTCATCGTTTTCATGGCGGCAGCTATGATGCACGCTGCCCACCACTACTTCTGGGGAGCTTTCGTTCTCATCCCGCCGGCAGTTGCCATTGCGATGTTTGTGGCACCACTGGTTTCGATCACGACAGTCACGATCATGCTCCTTATTGGCGCGTTCCGGCGCTTCAAGGATGATGACATGGACAACATCAACGTTGCGAGCATTACCGCAGAAGCATTGAAGGGCGCGACAGCGCGTTAATCGCCGAATGGCGCCGAGGCGGCCGATGGTCCGTCCATTCTCATAGATCTTTGAAGAGGGCCTTGCCCCAGGCACCAGCCAGTTGATTACATCATAAAACCTGATACGGATAACGATCCTCTATCCGTATCAGGTCGTCATGAGCCGCAATTTTCTTCTCGTCGATCCGCTGGAACATGCCGCCGTCCTTAAAGGCCTTGCGTCGCCGGCTCGTATTGCCATTCTCAAGCAATTGCAGGCCAAGGGCGCGCTGAATGTCAATGAACTGGCGGATCTCCTCGGCCAGCCGCAATCCAGCGTCTCGATCAATGTGCAGATGCTGCAGGAAGCCGGGCTGATCCGCACGGAGACGGTGAAGGCGCGCAAGGGCAGCCAGAAGATCTGCCATAGCCTCTATGACGAGATCCTCATCCGCTTCGACGACCCTATCGCAAAAGCTGATCCGGACGCGATCGAGGTCGCGATGCCGCTTGGCCTTTATACCGGCTTCGAGGTCTCTGCCCCCTGCGGCCTCTGTTCGAGCGAGGGGATCATCGGCCTGCTGGATGTGCCGTCCACCTTTCTCGATCCGGACAGGATGAAGGCGGGCTTGATCTGGTTCACGCGCGGCTATGTCGAGTACCAGTTCCCCAACAATGCCCGGCTTTCCAATCTGGCAATCCGCGAGATCGAATTCGTGCTGGAGCTCTCCTCCGAGGTGCCCGGCACCAGCGCGGACTGGCCGTCCGACATCACGCTGACCGTCAACGGGCTGGATATCGCGACCTGGACCTCTCCGGGAGATTTCGGTGATAAAAGAGGGGCTTACACACCGGATTGGTGGAAGTTGAAGGGCTCGCAATATGGCAAGCTCAAGAGTTTCCGCATTCGCGAAGATGGCACCTATGTCGATGGCATCAGGCTGTCCGACATCACACTCGGCGATCTCGATCTCGTTGCCCATCACTCCATCCGCCTGCGCATCGGCGTGCGCGAGGATGCCCGTCATCCCGGCGGCATCAATATTTTCGGGCGCGGCTTCGGCAATTACGATCAGGACATCCTGATGCGCCTGACGGTGCGGTAAGCCTTGTCGCGCCATGGCGCAACGCACAAACTTTTCCGCTTGACCCGGACGCTCGCCTTCGCTTTATTAATCTCAAATCATGATATGAATCATGAATTTTGATATTGTCATTCCGGCGCCAGCAGCCGGGATGGTCGTGGATGGCGCGATGGCTTCCCTTGGCACCCGCCAGCCACGAACCTTAAGCACAGGCGCATGACGCTTTGACGTCGGCGCCGAGGATCTGGTCTCCCGTCGTTTGAGGAGCGGCGCGAGCCCCGGATTCGAGATGACAGATCGGCATGAAGAAACGGGCGCGCCGCCATGCAGGCCGCGTCGCCCGGCGGGAGGATGGCATGAAGGCTGCGGTTGTTGCCCACAGCAAGTTCACGGTTTCGGAAATTGATCCGAGGCTCTATGGCTCGTTCATCGAGCATCTGGGGCGCGCGGTCTATACCGGCATCTACGAGCCGGGCCACGCAACCGCCGACGAGGCCGGCTTTCGCGGCGATGTGATCGACCTGGTCAAGGAATTGCAGGTTCCGGTCGTGCGTTATCCCGGCGGCAATTTCGTCTCCGCCTATAATTGGGAAGACGGCGTCGGTCCGCGCGAAGAGCGCCCGGTGCGCCTCGATCTCGCCTGGCACACCTCCGAGAGCAACCAGGTCGGCCTGCATGAATTTGCCGACTGGTGCGACAAGGTCGGCACCGAGCTGATGATGGCGGTCAATCTCGGCTCGCGCGGGCTGGACGATGCCCGCAACCTTCTGGAATATACCAATCACCCCGGCGGCAGCGCCTGGAGCGACAAGCGCCGCGCCAATGGCCGCGAAGCACCTTTCGACGTCAAGCTCTGGTGCCTGGGCAATGAGATGGACGGCCCCTGGCAGATCGGCCACAAGACAGCGGATGAATATGGCCGTCTGGCGCATGAGACCGCCAAGGCCATGCGCGCCTTCGACAGCAGCCTGGAACTGGTGGTCTGCGGCTCCTCCAATGCGCATATGCCGACCTATCCGCAATGGGAAGCGACCGTTCTCGACCATACCTATAACGAGGTCGATTACATCTCGCTGCATATGTATTTCGAGAACCGGGCCAAGGATACGGCGCATTATCTCGCCCGCAGCCTGGAGCTGGACAATTACATCGCCACCATTGCCGGCGTGATTTCCTACACCAAGGCGAAGAAGCGCTCAGCCAAGGATGTCTATATTTCCTTTGACGAGTGGAATGTCTGGTATCACTCGAAGGAGCGGGACAAGGCAATCCTGGAAGGCGGCGAAGGCTGGCCGGAGGCGCCGCCGTTGCTCGAAGACGACTATAATTTCGAGGACGTGCTGCAGGTCGGCTGCATTCTCAACACCTTCATTAACCGTGCCGATGTGGTGAAGATCGCCTGCCTCGCGCAGTTGGTCAATGTCATCGCTCCGATCATGACCGAGCCGGGCGGCGCGGCCTGGCGCCAGACGATCTTCTACCCCTATTATTTCGCCTCGGTCTTCGGGCGCGGCACGGCACTGAAGCTGATGGTCGACAGCCCGACCTATGAGGCCAAGGATGTGGGCGCGGTGCCCTATCTCGATGTCTCGGCCGTGCATGATGCCGCCTCCGGCCATGTCACCTTCTTCCTGGTCAACCGTCATCTGACCGAAGCGCTCGATCTCGACGTGTCGTTGCTCGAATTCGGCGCGGCTTCGGTGGTTGACGATCAGGTGATCGCCCATTCGGATTTGCAGATCACCAACACGGCCGATGCGCCGGACGCGGTGAAGCCGGTAAAGGGCGAAGAGGCTGTGGTCAGCGAGGGCCGGCTGACGGCGTCGATCGCGCCGCTGAGCTATCGGATGATCCGGCTGAAGGTCTGACGGACCTGTCGGGGCCGGAAGGCCGAGAAGCCCCCTCACCCTGCCCTCTCCCCGATGGGGAGAGGAGGCTTGTGCCATAAATGCCGGGCCTTCGATGAGGTGGGCGTTCTCTTTAGCGTCTCTTCTCCCCTGCGGGGGTCCGAAGGACGGGACGAGACCCGTGGCTCCTCCCCGGTCGGATGCCGGTAGGCAGATGAGGGGCGCGCCACGAACGTAAAGGGCCCCGCGAAGCCGAAAACGCCCGAACCGGCTGAGGAGAGCCGGCGCGGGCAAAAGTAAGGACCACGCCTCCTCCCGGCCCGCCGGTTGGGAGGAGGCGGCTCAAGGAGGAAACGGGGAAGGACAGAGGCCGACAGGCCCGCCGCCCCGTCGCAAGCTTGGAGGACAAGCGCATGACCGCCCAGATCGAGATTGCCGAGGTCACCAAGCGCTATGGCGCGCTGACCGTGCTGGACAAGTTGTCGCTGAGCATCAAGGCCAATGAATTCATGGTCTTTCTTGGGCCCTCCGGCTGCGGCAAGTCAACGCTTCTGCGCATGATCGCCGGGCTCGAAAGCGTGGACGAAGGCACGATCGCCATCAACGGCCAGCGCATCGACACGCTGCCGCCCGGCCAGCGCGATCTCGCCATGGTGTTCCAGTCCTATGCGCTCTATCCGCATATGACGGTGGCCGACAATATGGCCTTTGGGCTGAAGAATATCGGCGTTCCCCCCGATGTCATCGCCACCAGGCTTACCGAGGCCGCACGCATGCTGGAGATCGGCCATTTGATGGAGCGCAAGCCCGGCCAGCTTTCGGGCGGCCAGCGGCAGCGCGTGGCCATCGGCCGGGCGATCGTGAAAGAACCGAAGGCCTTCCTGTTCGACGAGCCGCTCTCCAATCTCGATGCCGCGCTTCGCGTGCGCACCCGCGTCGAGCTCGCCCAGCTGCGCCATCGGGTAAAATCTACGATGATCTTCGTCACCCATGACCAGATCGAGGCGATGACGCTGGCCGACCGCGTGGTAGTGATGAACAACCGCCGGATCGAGCAGATCGGCACACCGATGGAGATCTATACCAAGCCGGCCAGCCGCTTCGTCGCCACATTCGTCGGCTCGCCGACCATGAACTTCCTGCCGGTGACGCTTGAGAACGAAGGCGGCTTCGCCCGTGTCCGCCTGCCGGATCGCAGCCTGCTGCAGACGACGGTGCCCATGGCCGGGCTGACGCCGGGCGCGCTGGATCTCGGCATTCGCGCCGAAGCGGTCAAGCCGGCCCGTCCGGGCGAGACCGTAATCACCTCCGGCCAGGTCGAGGTGCTGGAGCGCCTTGGCGACCGCACGCTGCTTTATATCCGTCTGGAAGATGGCGGCATGATCGTGGCAGAGGATATAGGCCTCAGCCGCGCGGTCATCGGCGACCGGGTGCCGCTCGTCCTCGATGGCGCCCGCGCGCATCTTTTCGATGGCGAGGGCCACGCCTTCCATGCCGTGGAGGCCGCTCATGGCTGACACCGTCCTGGCTGCTCCCGCAAAGACGACCGCAAGGGCGCCGGCAGCGCTGCGGGATGTCAACGCGCCGCTCTGGCGCAACGGCCTGTTCGTCGCGCCCTATCTCGTGGTCTTCGTCGCCCTGCTGGTCGTGCCGCTGTTCTGGGGCATCTGGATGAGCCTGCACAAGGCCGATGCTTTTTCCACGGGCCGCTTCGTCGGCTTTGCCAATTATATCAGGCTCTATAATGACAAGATCTTCTGGCAGGCGATCGGCAACACGCTCTATTTCGTGGTGCTCACCGTGCCGCCCCTTGCCATCATCGGTCTGGTGCTGGCGCTGGCGCTGAACAGCCGCAGCAAGACGACCGCCGTGCTGCGCACCATCTTCTTCGCGTCCTCGGTGCTGTCGGTCACCATCGTCACGCTGATCTGGCGCATCGTCTTCGTGCCGGGCTTCGGCCTGCTCGCCACGGTCTATGGCTGATTCGGCGCCACGGCCCCCGCCTTTCTCTCCAATCCCGACCTGGCGATGATCGCGGTGGCGATCGCCACCATCTGGTGGTGCATCGGCCTGCCGATGATGCTGTTTCTCTCCGCGCTCCAGCAGATCCCCGGCGATATCTACGAGGCTGCGGCACTCGACAATGCCAGCCGCTGGCGCACCTTCCGCTACATCACCCTGCCCTCGATCAAGCGCACCTTCGTGCTTGTGGTGGTGATCCAGATCGTCCTGCAGTTCCAGCTTTTCGGCCAGGCCAAGCTGATGACCAATGGCGGCCCGAACAACGTCTCCAAACCGATGGTGCTCTACATCTACGAGGCCGCCTTCACCAAATGGGATCTCGGCCTCGGGGCCGCCGCCTCCGAAGTGCTGTTCGTGATGATCCTGCTCGCCGCCATGGTCCAGTTCCTCGTCTCGCGCCGCAAGGGAGAGAGCGCATGAGCAGCCCTGCCGTTTCCTCAGGCCCCGCCTCCGGCGCACCGTCCGGCATGGTCGGCCGCTCGACGGGCGACCGCATCATCCTCGGCCTGACCATCGCCGCCGCGATCGCGATGATGGCGCCGCTCGTCTGGGTCGTCGCGCTGTCCTTGAAGGACAATAAGGAGCTGATGGTCAGTATGAACGCGGTGTTTCATGCGCCCTACACGCTCCAGAACTATCTCAACATCCTCGCCACCTCTTCCGTCTTCCGCTGGATCCTGAACAGCCTTATTGTCGCGGGCGGCTTGACGCTCGGCACGCTGGTGCTCTCCTCGCTCGCCGGCTATGGCTTCGCGCGGCTGAACTTTCCCTTCCGCAATGTGCTGTTCGTCATCGTGCTGATGGGCCTTGCGGTGCCGGAACAGGCGGTGCTGATCGCCCGCCATCAGCTCTTCAGCTGGATGAAGCTGCACAACACCTATCCGGGCCTGATCCTGCCCAATCTTTCCGCCCCGTTCGGCGTGTTCCTGATGACGCAATATTTCCGCGCCATCCCCAAGGAGCTGGACGAGGCGGCGCTGCTCGACAATGCCAGCCGCTTCAAGATCTTCTGGAAGGTGCTGCTGCCGCTGACTTTGCCGGCCCAGGCCACGCTCGGCATCTTCACCTTCCTCGGCGCCTGGAACGATTATCTCTGGCCGTTGATCTCCGGCACCAAGAAGGAGATGTACACGCTGACGGTCGGCATCGCCTCGACGCAGACCAATTTCGCGCAATCGGAAGGGCTGGGCTTCCTGATGTCGCAGGCGGTCTTCGCCGGCGCGCCGATCCTGATCCTTTATCTCTTCTTCCAGAAATACATCGTCACCGCCGTCTCGGGCGCGGCAGTCAGGTGAAGCATGCCGGCGCCCGTTGCGTCGGCGGAGATGGACATATGCGGAGCGTCGGGAGCCTCCGCAAGACAATCGCGGAATGGCAGCGGAAACAAGGAGCCGCTGCCAGGGCCTCCGCGCAGGCCCAGCGGCGCGCGCCGCTGGGCCGCAAGGTGCCGACAAGCCTCAGGGAAAGGGCCGGTCGGTTTAATCACGGTCGACAGGAGGACAAGACCATGATGACCCTTATGCGCAGATCCATGCTGGCAGCCGCCGCTGCCTGCACCATCGCCGCCCTTTTGCCGCAAGGCGCCATGGCGGCAACGGAATTGAAGTTGCAGCGCTTCTTTGGCGCCTGCGATGCCGATTTCGGTTCGAACACCGATGTGAGCAAGGCCGTGGGGGAATGCGGCATCATCACTTCGATGATCAACAAGTTCAACGCCGACAATCCGGATATCCATATTTCCGTAACGACGGTTGAATGGCCGGGCTACGACCAGTTGACCGCTCAGTTCGCCGCAGGCGATCCCCCCGATATCGTCACCATTCATCAGTCGGTGCTGGCGGATTATCAGACCAAGGGCCTGCTACTGCCGCTGGACGAGGTGCTGGCGAGCGCCGGTGTCAAGCCGGGCGATTTCACCGATGCCAGCAGCAAGGGCGTGACCAAGGACGGCAAGATCTACGGCCTGCCGATCGACAACTGGACCCTGCTCTTCCACATCAATCTCGGCCTTTTCAAGCAGGCGGGCCTGGTCGATGCCAGCGGCAAGCCGATCCTGCCGAAGAGCATCGACGAGCTTCTGGCCCAGGCCAAGCAGTTCAAGGAAAAGACCGGCAAGCCTTATATCATTCAACCGACCGCCAACGAGACGGCGAATTTCGCCTGGACGCTCTACAGCTTCCTCTTCCAGCAGAATGTCGATGCCTTTGCCGATCCAACCAAGGCAACGCTAAACCTGCCTGCCGCCAAGAGCGTGATTGAAGCTATGCGCACGCTTTATGCTGAGGGCGAGATCGCCAACGGGCTCGACTATGCCGCTGGGATCAATGCCTTCCTGGCCGGCGAAGGCGGCGTTCATCTGAACGGTACCTGGGTGATCGGTGACTATAATGCCTCCTCCGAAAAAGCAGGCACGGCGCTGAACAAGGGTGGCTATGCCGTCTATCCCTATCCGCAGATCTTCCCGGGCCGGCCGGCGCAATATGCCGACGGGCACAGCTTCGCCGTGTCGCAGAAGGACAGGACGCCGGAAGAAACGGCCGCCATCGGCAAGTTCCTGGCTTTTTTCGCGGCCCATGATTTCGATTGGGCGCGCACCGGCCACCTGCCGTCGATGAAGGCGGTGATCGAAAGCGCCGAGTTCAAGGCGCTGCCGCATCGGGACACCATCGCGCCGATCGCCACGACGGGCACCTCGCTGCCCTCCGGCGTGCAGCGCGTTTTTGCCATTCAAGACATTGTCGGCCAGGAGATGGGCGCTGCCGTCACCGGCCAGAAGGAGGTCGACGCCGCGCTTGCCGATATGGAAAGCCGCGTCAACGAATTGCTCGCCAATCTTTAAAGCGCGCAGTCCGAAGGCGGCGCAATCCGCCTTCGGACCCGCTGTCCTGGCCAAGGTGCGGCGCGTGACGAGAGTTCAACAGGGAGGAAACCACGATGATCCACATGCTGCGCAAAACCATGCTCGCCGCGGCGTCAATCGCCGCACTCGCCGCCGCCCATCCAGCCATGGCGGCCACGGAGCTGACGTTCCAGCGCTTCTTCGGCGCCTGCGACGCCGATTTCGGCTCCAACACCGATATCGCGAAGGCCGTCGGCGAATGCGGGATCATCACCTCGATGGTCAACAAGTTCAACGCCGACAATCCGGATATCCATGTGGCCGTCACCACGGTGGAATGGCCGGGTTATGACCAGCTGACCGCGCAATTTGCCGCCGGCGATCCGCCCGATATCGTCACCATCCACCATTCCGCGCTGTCCGATTATCAGTCGAAGGGCCTGCTCGTCCCGCTCGACGACGTGCTGGCCGCCAACGGCATCAAGCCGGCCGACTTCACCGATGCCAGCCGCAATGGCGTGACCAAGGACGGCAAGATCTACGGCCTGCCGATCGACAACTGGACCATGCTGTTCCACATCAACATGGACCTGTTCAAGCAGGCGGGCCTGGTCGATGCCAGCGGAAAGCCGATCCTGCCGAAGAGCGTCGATGAATTGCTGGCGCAAGCCAAGCAGTTCAAGGAAAAGACGGGCAAGCCCTATCTGATCCAGAACCTTGCCAACGAGACGGCGCTCTATACCCGCAACCTTTACACCTATCTCTTCCAGCAGAACTCTGAGTTCTTCGCCGATCCGACCAAGGTCAAGATCAACACGCCCGAGGCCAAGAAGGTCGTCGAGATGTACAAGGCGATCTTCGACCAGGGCGACACGACCAAGGATCTCGACTATGCCGCCAGCATCAACGCTTTCCTGGCGGGCGAAGGCGGCGTGCATCTGAACGGCACCTGGATGATCGGCGACTACACCGCCTCGGCCGAGAAGCCCGGCACGGCGCTGAACAAGGGCGGCTATGCGGTCTATCCCTATCCACAGCTCTTTGCCGGCAAGCATGCGCAATATGCCGATGGCCACAGTCTGGCCGTGTCGCAGAAAGATCGCAGCGACGAGCAGACGGCGGCGATCGGCAAGTTCCTGAAATTCATGGCCGACCATGATTTCGACTGGTCGCGCACCGGCCATCTGCCGGCGATGAAGGCGGTGATCGAAAGCGCCGAATTCAAGGCGCTGCCGCACCGCGACACCGTCGCGCCGATCGCCGAGCTCGGCACCTCGCTTCCCTCGGCTGTCCAGCGGCAATTCGCCATCCAGGACATTATCGGCCAGGAAATGAGCGCGGCCATCACCGGCCAGAAGGAGGTCGATGCCTCGCTTGCCGATATGGAAAGCCGGATCAACGAACTCTTGGCCAATCTGTAACAGTTCTTCCGTCATTCCGAGCGCACGCGCCCCGCATCCCGAAGGGATCAGCGGGGCGTTTTTCATGCAGAGACACTACCCGCTGCACTCTGAAGGATAATGGAAAGCGCCCAAAACGAAAAAGCCTGCCGCGGGAGGAGGTGCGGCAGGCTTTCTCTAAAAGTGAACGGGCGGCTTGGGAGGAGGAGTGCCGCCGTTCGGGCCGACGATCCCTGGGAGGAGGAGTGAGATCATCGACAGACCAAAAGCACTTGGGAGGAGGAGAAGCGCTTTCGATGAGAAAGAATTAATCGATTTGATCCGGACGAACTAGCGCGGTCTGCGCAGGCCAGCCATGCGCCGGATGCGCGGCTCGTCTCAGGCACCCGCGCCCCTGGCTGCATGGCCCGGCAAGGCCCCGCTTCGAGCGGCGGCCAGGAAGGACAGGAGGTGGGAACCCCTTGCGCGCCGCGCAGTTACCCATCGCGGCCGAAAGCCGGCACAGATGGGCTCGGCGGGATGTTCCTGGAGCCAGGCAAGACAGGGAGAGACGAGATGAGCACGTCAGACAAGGAAGGCCGCGCGCCCGTCAGCCGCCGGGCGGTGATGGCCGGCGCGTCCGCGACCATCGCCACGGTGGGCGGAGTCATCGGCGCGCGGGTCGCCAGCGCACAGGACCAGCAGGCGCCGGCCGCTCAGGGTGCGTCTCAAGGCGCGACAGGCCAGGCGGGCAACGGGCAGATGGCGGCTCCGGCGCTGCGCGATCCGCGCGAGGCCTATGCCAAGCCGCCCTTCTCGTCGCAGTCCCAGCCCTTTCCGGGGCTTGCCAGCAAGATGCAGCCGCGCCCCGATCATGGGGAAACCAGCTATAAGGGCTCCGGCCGCCTGCTCGGGCGCAAGGCGCTGATCACAGGTGGCGATTCCGGCATGGGGCGTGCGGCCGCGATCGCCTATGCCCGCGAGGGCGCCGATGTGGCCATCAGCTACCTGCCGGACGAAGAGCCGGATGCACGCGAGGTCGTCGACCTCATCCAGAAGGCCGGCCGGCGGGCGCTTGCGCTGCCCGGCGACATCAGGGACGAGGCCCATTGCCAGCGCATGATCGAGGAAACGGTCAATGCGCTGGGTGGGCTCGATATTCTCGTCAACAATGCCAGCCGGCAGCAGCAGCGTGCCGCACTTGCCGAGATCTCGACGGACGATTTCGATGCGACGATGAAGACCAATCTCTATGCGATGTTCTGGATCACCAAGGCTGCGCTGCCGCATCTCAAGCCCGGCGCGACGATCATCCAGACCACCTCGGAACAGGCCTATGATCCCTCGGAAAACCTGGTGGACTATGCGATGACCAAGGCGGCGATGATGAGCTTTACCAAATCGCTCGCCAAGCAGCTGGCGCCCAAGGGCATTCGCGTCAATGGCGTGGCGCCGGGCCCGATCTGGACGCCGCTTCAGGTCAGCGGTGGCGCCACCCAGGCCAAGCTTGTCAGCTTTGGCGCCGACACGCCGCTGGGCCGGCCCGGCCAGCCGGCCGAACTTGCCTCCATCTATGTGCAGCTCGCCGCCTCCGATGCCAGCTATGCCACGGGACAGATTTATGGCGCATCCGGCGGCGGCGGGCAGCCCTAAGCCTCTCACAGGCTCCCGCCTATCACCGGACCGGCTGCGCTTGGCGCAGCCGGTCATCCGCCTTGAGCGCATCGTCTTGGCATTGGCTCCGGCGACGAAGCGTCTTGTCCCGAGGTTCTTCGCACCGCCGGCATGGCGCGATGCACTCTATCGCCGCGCTTCGGCGGACTGAGCCCATCTGGCCAGACTGGCAGCTCGCCCAAGACCGTCGCATTTTGCTTTTTGAAAGCGCTGGCGGACCTTGACCCCACCTCATGCGTTGCCAAATGTCCTGAAATCGCCAAACTGCAACTCTCCATGCCGGAGACCACAATCATCCCTCGTTCCCCTCATCCGGTGGAAGCCATGATACTGCCGACAGCCATGTCCAAGTCGATCTTGGCGTGCGAGCACCTGCCGTCGTCCGCCACGCCGGCCCTGCATCGTGGCAGTCGACGGAGCGGGTCGCACTGACGGGCGACGGGGGGACGGGCCACTCCTTCGATGAAAGCGGCCACTGGCTTTGCCGGCTTGAGGAGCGGCACCGCGCCTGAACTGACGATCATCCGGCGACCGCCACCTGCCGGGGCGGACCGCCGACAACACGCAGACACGCCCACCCGACGTAAGGATCGGGGCAGGCTGGCAAAGCCTGCAAGGGCCCCAAGGAGGAAGACGTGACGATCAGAACACTCGTCTGGGGCGAGAACATTCATGAGCGAATCAATGAGGTGGTTCGCGCGGTCTATCCCGATGGCATGCATACGGCCATCGCCGGCGCGCTCAACTCGCGAGACGGTATCCGGGCCGAAACCGCCACGCTTCAGGAGCCGGAGCACGGCCTGACGGCTGAGCGCCTGGCCGCGACGGATGTGCTGATCTGGTGGGGGCACAAGGATCACGGCGCGGTGGATGATGCGATCGTCGAGCGCGTGGTCCGGCGCGTGCATGAGGGCATGGGCCTGATCGTCCTGCATTCCGGCCATTTCGCCAAGATTTTCAAGCGGCTGATGGGCACGCCTTGCGCGCTGAAGTGGCGTGAGGCCGGCGAGCGCGAGCGGATCTGGACCGTCAATCCCGGCCATCCGATCGCTCAGGGCATTCCGGAAAACTTCGTGCTCGAGAATGAAGAAATGTATGGCGAGTTCTTCTCGGTGCCGGAGCCGCTCGAAACCGTTTTCATCTCCTGGTTCTCCGGCGGCGAGGTCTTCCGCTCGGGCCTGACCTGGCGGCGCGGTGCCGGCAATATCTTCTATTTCCGGCCGGGGCATGAGACCTATCCGACCTATCACAACGAAACGGTGCAGACGATCATCGCCAATGCGGTGAGATGGGCTTACCGCCCGGGTCCGGCCTTCACCGCTCTCCACGACGCGCCGAACGTGCCTGTCGACAAGGCGCTGGAGCCGATCACCGAACGCGGCCCGAAACTGCACCAGGCCGGCGAGGAAGGCTACAAATGAGCGATTCCGTCCGTCTTCTCATTCTCGGCACCGGCGGCATGGCCAACCGGCACGCCACCGAGTTTTCCACCATCCCCGGCTGCCAGGTCGTGGCAGCCGTCGATGTCGATATTGCCAAGGTGCGCGCCTTCGCAGCGCGCCATAATGTGGCCGAGACCTTCACCAGCCTGGAAGAGGCCCTTGAATGGGGCCAGTTCGATGCCGTCGCCAATGTCACCCCTGACCGGGTGCATTATCCGACGACGCTGCAGCTGATCGCCGCCGGCAAGCATGTCTTCTGCGAAAAGCCGCTGGCGGAAAACTACGCCAAGGCCGACGAGATGGCCCGGCGCGCGGAGGCCGCAGGCCTCGTCAACATGGTCAACCTCACCTATCGCAATGTCGCGCCGGTGCAAAAGGCCCGGCAAATGGTGCTCTCGGGCGAGATTGGCCATGTCAGGCACATCGAGGCTTCCTATCTCCAGAGCTGGCTGGTCTCAAAGGCCTGGGGCGACTGGGCAACGGAGGATCAGTGGCTCTGGCGGCTTTCCACCAAGCATGGCTCCAATGGTGTGCTTGGCGATGTCGGGATCCATATTCTCGACTTTGCCGGCTATGGCGCCGCCACGGAGATCGACCGGATCTTCGCCCGCCTCAAGACCTTCGAGAAAGCGCCGGGCAATCGCATCGGCGATTATGATCTCGACGCCAATGACAGCTTCACGATGACGGTGGAGTTCTCGAACGGCGCCATGGGCGTGATTCATGCCAGCCGCTGGGCGACCGGGCATCTCAACGAGCTGCGCCTGCGCATGCATGGCGACAAGGGCGCATTGGAAGTGATCCACACGCCGACAGGTAATTCCTTGCGGGGCTGCTTCGGCGAGGATGTGGAAAAGGGCACATGGCGCGACATCGATGCCGGCACGATGGCGACCAATTATGAGCGCTTCGTCGAGGCCGTGCGCGAAAATCGCACACGCGAGCCAAGCTTCCGCCATGCGGCAGAGCTGCAGAAGGTGCTGGATCTGGCGCTTGTGACCGAAGCGGAACGCCGCGAGCAGGAGGTCAACCCGCTCGCCATGCTTCAAGCCGTTCCGGCTTGAAACCCCGTCCTGGACAATGGCACGGCCTGCGGGCCGTGCTCCCTGCGCATCACGCCTGACAACAAGTCAGGCGGCAGCATGGCCGACGCAATGAAGCGTTAGTTCTTGCGCGCCTTGCGGGCGGCATAGCGCCGGTCGCGCTCGGCCTTGCGGGCCGCTTCGTCTTCCAGAACGCGGGCAATGCGGCTGGCCTCGGCGGCTTCGCGGGCTTCGATCTCGGCGCGGGCTTCGGCTTCTGCGGCAGCGGCGCGCTCGGCGGCTTCGGCCTCCAGGCGCTGCTTCTCGGCCAGCTTTGCCGCTTCGCGCTCGGCGCGGCGTGCCTCACGAGCGGCGGATATGGCGGCCCGCTCGGCCAGGCGCGCGGCGCGGCCCGGGGCATCGGCCTCCTGGGCAGCCTTGTAGGCCTGGAGAAGGGCGGCTTTGGCCTCCTGCGCTGCGGTGCGGCGTCCGGCCAGATCGGTGTCTCTGCTGTTTTTCAAATGTCTCTTCCGTTCAGATAAGGGCGTGTCGTGCAAAACCTTGCGGCGCTTTTGCAACAGGCACAGGCATCAAAACAAGACCTAAAGCGCCAATCCGATCCGAAAAGATCGCCATGCGCCTCAAGTTGGTGTCAGCGCTTGCTCGCGCGCTTTGCGCCCGGCCGGCTGGCTGTGTCCTGCTGGTCGCGTGCCAAGCGCGCGTCGCGCAGACGGCGCGTTTTTTCGTCGCGCGCCACGGCGATGGAATCAAGCTCTTCGAAAGCACGTTCGCGGGCAACCGCCTGCGTTTGCGTCTTGCCGAAAGCGATCTCGGCCTGTTGGCGCGTCTTGCTGTATGTTTCTGTCATGGTTGGTCCTCCTCTTGGTCGCGCAGGCCTTGAAGCATCCGCGCGGACGGCATCAAGCGCCTGTCCGATGCGCTTCAGCGCCATGCGCGTGTTCAGTCGCGCAAGGACGCCGTCATATTCTGGATTGTCGTCATCATCTCTCAAATCGACGCTGATCTGACGAATGATCACGTTGGTCCCGAACCGAGAGCGGCGACCGGATCGCTGCCTGCGGCATCGTGCCAATGATCGAAACCAGTTCGAGCCCAGGGTGCGCTGAAAGCTCGGTGGCCTCTCGCCTGGGCAAACGGGCTGCGTGACACGGTGCGTGAGCCTTGAGCGAGCAATGATCGCGCAGTGCGCAATCAAGAGGTCGTGCCGCTTTCAGCCGATTGCCGATCAGATCCCCGCCTGCAGCACCCCGGTAAGCGCGACAGGGTGATCGATCGCAAAGCGAAGCGGCCGAGGTTAAAGCGGGGCGGAAACAAAAAAGGCCAGGCATCCTGCCTGACCTCGTTCAACGTCATGCATTTCACAATGCCAGTACATCCGTGGTCAAAGGAAACATCAATCAGCTCCAAAGCATGGCGCAAATCCGGACTAGGAAGTCCATGCTTTCGGTTTGGGTAGGGCCTTTTTAAAGCCGCCTGCCCGTCGGCACAGCGCTGCGGCACAGGTGGCGCGAAGATCGAAAGACCTTCACGAAACGTAAGACCGATACCAAGGGCATCGACCCGTCTCGCCCACCGCATTGCGCGCCCGGAAGGCGCCGCATTCCCACTGACATCAGCGGGATAGGCTCTGGCGGAACCGGCCGGTGAGGCCGATGCCGCACAGTCAGGCATCAATCGCCGATGTGCCCGCCCTTTGAAAGGGCCAGCGGCTCGGCGATATCAGCAATTAGGCAGCCCGGAGGTTGCAGGCAGACATCTTGCCGGACTTATTGTCCCGCTCGAGGTCGTAGCCGATCTTCTGGCCTTCAACGATTTCGCGCATGCCAGCGCGCTCGACAGCAGAGATGTGAACGAAGGCGTCAGCGCCGCCGTCGTCAGGCTGGATGAAGCCGAAGCCCTTGGTGGCGTTGAACCATTTTACGGTGCCAGTGGTCATATTGAACCCTCTCATAGCATATTGAACGACCGCAGAGCACAGCCCTGCAGATGGTGGTAACGAGATTTTAAAGGAGGGTTCGCTCAAAGCGCGGTGCCAATCGCGCGGTAGACAAAAGCTCGGCAAGAAAAAATCGATGGGGCATGTATACGGCCGATTGGCTAAACTGTCAATTTTTTATTTCAAAAATCGAAATTTCGCGAAAAATCTTTCTGCATGATACCTTTATTTCCTAGGATTCATGGGAAACAATTCGAGCAAGGCGCAGATATCGCAAGGGCGCCGGGGAGCGCCTTTTGAGTGCAACGAGTGCCAAGCCTGCTCTCGATGCCTTGCCGTGCTCTCCGCCGCTCAAATCGCTCCGGACGACCTCCATCTATGACAAAGCCCCGGTGGCTTGGCGTTCCACCGGGGCTTTGTCGATCGTGGTGCTGACAAAGGCTTAGATGATGCCGCCGCCACCGCCCTGTGATTTCGGCCGCTGGCTCGCGACACGGGCGCGATAGCCGGAGGCGCGATAGGTGGCCAAGGGATCGATGGCGCCACCGGCGCGTCGGCGGGCTTCGGCCAGGATCGGCTCGACATCGGTGCGGTAGGCGCGCTTCAGCGTTTCCGAAGCCATGAGCGCATCATTGTCTTCCTGGAAACCCGACAAAGCGGCGCGGTCCACCAGCAGCGCCTGGGCATAGGCACGGCGGATTTCATTGGCGCTCGAAATCAGGCTTTCGATCGGGTCAGTCACATTGTGCGACTGGTCGATCATATGGGCGGGATGGAAGCCGCCAACGCCCCGATGCTCAGCATCGACCAGCTCGTTGAAGACGAGGAAGAGGCGATAGGGTTCGACCGCACCGGCATCGAGATCGTCGTCGCCATATTTGGAGTCGTTGAAGTGGAACCCGCCGAGCTTGCCGAACTGGATCAGCCGGGCAACGATCATCTCGATATTGGTGTTCGGCGCGTGATGGCCGAGATCGACGAGGCAGAAGGCCTTTTCGCCGAGCGTGCTCGCGATCAGATAATTGGTGCCCCAATCCTGCACGACGGTCGAGTAGAAAGCCGGCTCATACATCTTGTGTTCGGAGAACAGCCGCCAGTCATCCGGCAAAGCCTTGTAGATCTCGGCCATGGCGGCGAGATAGCGCTCGAAGCTGCGGGTGAAGTTGCTTTGGCCGGGGAAGTTCGAACCGTCGCCGATCCAGACCGTCAGCGCCTTGGAGCCGATTGCCTTGCCGATCTCGATACATTCAAGATTATGCTCGACGGCCTGCGCGCGCACAGCGGACTGGCTGTGGCTGAGCGAGCCGAACTTGTAGGAATGCGCCTGGTCGGCAGCATCCGAAAAGGTGTTGGAATTCATCGCATCGAAAGTCAGGCCCAGGCTTTCGCCCTTCTCCAGAAGCAGCTTCGGATCGGCCTTGTCCCATGGAATGTGCAGGGACACGGCTGGCGTTGCCCGCGTCAGCTCCTGGATGACGGCGCAATCATCGAGCTTATCGAAAATACCGCGCGGCTCGCCCTCGCCGGGAAAGCGGGCAAAGCGCGTGCCGCCCGTGCCGACGCCCCAGGAGGGCACGGCCACGAAGAAGTCTGCCACCTTGGCGGTCACCGCCTCGATATCGATGCCGGACCGCGCGAGCTTCTCGCCCAGCGCCTGATAATCCGTCTTAAGTGCAGCGCCGCGGCGCTCATGGTCGGCGGCGATGATATCAGCCGCGATACGTGTGTCGGTCATGTCGGTCCTCCCGAATAGGTCTTCCGGTCAGGCCGCCTTGGACGGGCGGCAGATGTCTGACGGCATTTGGCTGGCGACGAGGTTGCCGATCGATCCGTGACCAGCTGCCTGTCCTCACAGCAGACAGTCTCCTGGCGCGCGATGCCCGCCCCGGATCTTGCATGTCGTCGGCTCGATCCGGCGATCAGGCGATCCTGATGACCGGCCGCAGAAGGAGAAATGAGGGACCGCGACAGCCAGCATTGCGGCCCCTCATCTTCCCACCATGTCCGTCCGCTGCCCCGCGGGCGGACATGGCCGGTCGCTCCTCCATAGGCGATGCAGTGCGGGGCCTCAGGCAAGGCGCCGCGGCATGGCCTGGCCTTAGCGCGGGAAGCTCTGCGCGTTGCCGGCATCGACGTTGAAGACGTTGCCGGTGGATTTCGCCGAAGCATCCGATGCGAGGAAGTAGATGGCCTCGCCGATGTCTTCGGGCAACACGTTGAGCTTCAGCATCGAGCGCTTGCGATAATGTTCCTCCAGGTCCGAGACCTCGATCTTGGAGGAGGCAGCGCGCTGCTCGCGCCACTCACCGGTCCAGATCTTCGAGCCGCGCAGAACGGCATCGGGATTGACGGTGTTGACGCGGATGCCGGCATCCGCACCTTCGAGCGCCAGGCAGCGCGCAAGGTGGATTTCAGCGGCCTTGGCCGTGCAATAGGCGGAGGCATTCGGCGAGGAAGCCAGGCCGTTCTTCGAGGCGACGAAGACGACATTGCCGCCCAGCCCCTGCCGGCGAAACAGGCGGAAGGCCTCGCGCGAGACGAGGAAATAGCCTGTGGCGAGGATGTCGATGTTCTTCTGCCAAATCGCAAGCGTGGTCTCTTCCACCGGTGCGGAAGAGGCGATGCCGGCATTGGAGACGAGAATGTCGATACCGCCGAATTCGACGCTGGCTTCGGCGAACGCCGCGGTCACCGCATCCTCGCGCGTCACGTCGAGGATCACCGTGCGCACCGCATCATTGGTAAAGCGCGCTTCGAACTCCTTGCGGGTCTCGGTCAGCGCGCCGGCATCGATATCGGCCAGAACGACGCAGGCGCCTTCCGAAACCAGACGTGCCGCCGTTGCCCGGCCAATGCCGCCGGCGCCGCCGGTGATGAAAGCCACGCGGCCAGCCAGCGATTTCGGCTTCGGCATGCGCTGCAACTTGGCCTCTTCGAGAAGCCAATATTCGATGTCGAAGGCTTCCTGCTCCGGCAGGCCCTGATATTCGGACACAGTGGAGGCGCCGCGCATCACGTTGATGGCGTTGACATAGAACTCGCCGGCAATGCGGGCCGTGGCCTTGTCCTTGGCAAAAGAGAACAGGCCGACGCCCGGAACCAGGAAGATCACCGGATTGGGATCGCGCATGGCAGGCGAATTGTCGTGGCGGCACGTGTCGTAATAGCGCTTGTAGTCGGCGCGATAGGCTTCGAGCGCCGCATCCAGGCCGGCGACAACAGCATCGACATCGCCCTTGGCCGGATCGAAATCGACGATCAGCGGACGGATCTTCGTACGCAGGAAATGGTCCGGGCAGGAGGTGCCGAGCGCGCCCAGCGGCTGGAGATTGCGCGAATTGACGAATTCGAGCACGGCCGGCTGGTCGTCGAAATGGCCGAGCTTGCGCTCTTCCTTACCGATGCGGCCGCGAATTTCCGGCATCAGCCGCGCGGCGATGGCGCGGCGCGCTTCCTCGGGCAGGCTGGAGGCGGCGGCGCCGCCGAAAATCGCCTTGCCCTCGGTCTTTGCCGCGAACCAGGCAATGGCCTTGTTGATGATGGCAAGCGTCAGTTCGTAGCATTCCTTGGCATCATTTGCCCAGGTGAACAGGCCATGGCTTTCGAGCACAACGCCCTTGGCCGAGGGATTGGCGCGCACGAAGGCTTCGAGATCGAGACCGAGCTGAAAGCCGGGGCGGCGCCAGGGCAGCCAGCCGATATCGGCGCCGAAGATTTCCTGCGTCAGTTCCTTGGAATTCTTCGACGCGGCGATGGCGATGATCGCATCAGGATGCATGTGGTCGACATGCTTGAACGGCACGAAACCATGCAGCGGCGTGTCGATCGAAGCAGCACGGGCATTCAGGTTGAAGGTGCAATGCGGCAGGAAGCCGACCATGCGGTCCTCGTCCTCGACGCCGCGATAGAGGCCCTTCAGCGCCTCGAGCTTCTCCATATAGAGCGTGGCGAAACCGTCGAGCTTGATCGTGCCGACATCGCCGCCCGAGCCCTTGACCCAGAGAACCTCGACCTTTTCACCCGTGAGCGGATCGGTCTCGATCACCTTGGCCGAGGTGTTGCCGCCGCCGTAATTGGTGATGCGCTTGTCGGCGCCGAGCAGGTTGGAGCGGTAAAGAAGCTTGCCGGGCTCGTCGAGCTTTGCGGCATAAGCATCGTCCCAGCGGTTATCCAGAAGCCGGACTTCAGCTGTCATATCATCCTCCCAAGTTCAGATGTCTTCGCGATCGCCGGCTGGACTTGCGGCGCGCTTTGAGGCGATATCACTCACGCCCGGCGCGCTTGTCAATCGTTTTCGATCAAATTCGACAATGTTGCAGCGCATCATGAAATTATATGATCGGAACTGATTGACAGTCGTTCACGATTGCGAAATAAAAGCCCTCAGGAGGACGAGATGCACGAACGTGAACGCCATCGCATTATTCTGAGCGCGGTCCAGGAGAAATCCGTCGTGACCATTCAGGACATTGCCGAATTGACGGAAGCGTCCGAGGCAACGATCCGGCGCGATATCGCGTCGCTGCATGTGCAAGGCAAGATCCGACGCGTGCGTGGTGGGGCGGAAGCCGTGCATCCGCCGCAACTCGGCAATCTCGCCGGTCGGCCATTTAAGGTTTCTGAATCAGTCAATATCGATAAAAAACGCGCAATTGCCCGCGCTGCCGTCGAGCTCTGTGCACCAGGCGATGCCCTGATCATCAATGGGGGCACCACCACCTTTCAGATGGTGCACTACATGCTCAATCAGCGCATGCAGGTAATGACCAACTCCTTCGCGATCGCGGAGCATTTGATCAAGCATTCGAAAAACGCGGTAACGCTGCCGGGTGGCGCCGTCTATCGCGAGCAGAGCCTGATCCTTTCGCCGTTCGAGAATGATGCGATCCGCAATTTCTATGCCCGGCGCTTCTTCATCGGGGCGCAGGGCATTGGCCCGCTGGGCATCATGGAAGCAGACGCGCTGATCATCCAGAGCGAGCAGAAGCTGATGCAGCAGGCCGACGAGCTGGTGGTGCTGGCGGATTCCAGCAAGTTCCGCCGCCGCTCCAGCCTGATTCTCTGCCCGCTGGAGCGGGTGACGACGCTGATTACCGACGACCAGATGCCCGATGACGCCGCTGCCATGCTGGAAGCGCGCGGGGTCAAGCTGGTGGTCGTCAGCCCGACGGCGCAGAGCGCCGATGCGGCAATCGAGGATAGTTCCGTGGCGTAAGCGGTTGCGCTGCGGAATCGAGGAGGGAAACCGCAAAGTCTACCCAACAGGAGGAAAGACCAATGACATTGAAGAAAGCTCTGGCAGCCGGTGTGGCGCTGGCCGTGGCCCTGATGGCGAGCGGCGCTTCGGCCGCCGACATCAAGATCGGCCTCGTCGTCAAGTCGCTCGGCAATGGCTTCTTCGAAGCTGCCAACAAGGGCGCGCAGGAAGCCGCCAAGGAGCTCGGCGGCGTTGAAATCATCTATACCGGCCCGACCTCGACGACGGCCGAAGGCCAGATCGAAGTCATCAACGCGCTGATCGCCCAGGGCGTCAACGCCATCGCGATTTCGGCCAACGATCCAGACGCGGTCGTTCCGGCCCTGAAGAAGGCCGCGCAGCGCGGCATCAAGGTCATTTCCTGGGATTCCGGCGTTGCGCCTGCCGGCCGCATCCTGCAGCTCAACCCCTCGTCCAACGAGCTGATCGGCAAGATGTGCCTGCAGCTGGCCGCCGACCATCTCGAAGGCGGCAAGGGTGATTTCGCCATCCTCTCGGCCACCACCACCTCGACCAACCAGAACATCTGGATCGGCGAGATGAAGAAGCAGCTGAAGGACTTCCCTGGCCTCAAGCTGGTCACCACGGTCTATGGTGACGACCTCTCGGACAAGAGCTATCGCGAGGCCCAGGGCCTTCTCACCTCGAACCCGAACGTCAAGGTCATCGTCGCACCGACGACGGTCGGCGTGCTCGCTGCCTCCCAGGCCGTCAAGGATGCCGGCAAGATCGGCCAGGTCTATGTCACCGGCCTGGGTCTGCCGTCTGAAATGGCCGGCGCCATCAAGTCGGGCGCGACCAAGGAATTCGCGATCTGGAACCCGATCGACCTCGGTTACAGCGCCGCCCAGATCAGCTATCACCTGGTCAAGGGCGATACCGACGGCAAGCCGGGCTCGGAGATCGAAGCCGGCCGCATGGGTAAGATCAAGGTCGGCGAAAATGGCGAAGCCGCCATGGGCGCCCCCTTCATCTACAATGCCGGCAACATCGACCAGTTCTCGAAGGTCTTCTGAGAACCGTCGCTGAAGGCGGTCCCTCTGAGAAGCCAGAGGGACTGCGAAGCCTTCCCTGCGTGGCCCTTTTCCCGATGGGGAGAGGCCACTCAAACATAGGGCCTTTTCTTTTGATCGGACGGGCGGCGTGATCGTGCGTCTCTTCCCGCCATCGGGCTCCGGTGGGCGAGAGGAGATGCGTGGCTCGTCGTTGCCGACGCCGGCAGGCGGATCGAGCTGTCAGACTTCAGATTGCTCGATCATGTCTCGGTCCCCGGCCATACGCATCACGTCCCGCCGACTGTTGATTGATTATGATCGATAATGATTGAATTCGCCGCCGGCGCATCCTGCCGGCGGCGGATCTCCCGAAAACGTTCCCTGCAAGCTGCGTCTCCACAGGTCTCATTATGAACGCAACGATCCAGAAGCCTCTGACGGCCGAGGCCGCAGCCAATGGCGCGCCGATCCTGGAGATGCGCGGCATCTCCCAGGTCTTTCCCGGTGTGCGGGCGTTGGACGGCGTGTCGATCGCGCTCTATCCGGGCCAGGTGACCGCGCTGATCGGCGAAAACGGCGCCGGCAAATCCACCCTGGTCAAGATCCTGACCGGCATCTACCGCCCGACCGAAGGCGAAATCCTGATCGACGGCAAGCCCGTGCGCTTTGCCACTGCGCAAGGCGCCGTGGATCACGGCGTGACCGCGATCCATCAAGAGACCGTGCTGTTCGATGAGCTGACGGTGGCGGAAAACATCTTTCTCGGCCATGCGCCGCGCGGTCGCTTCGGCCGCATCGACTGGGGCCAAATGAAGGCCCGCGCCGCCGATCTGCTCGCCTCGCTGGAAGCGCCGATCGATCCCGACATCAGGCTGAAAGATCTGTCGATTGCCCAGAGGCATCTGGTGGCGATTGCCCGTGCCTTGTCGATCGAGGCACGCATCGTCATCATGGACGAGCCGACAGCGGCACTGTCCCGCAAGGAAATCGACGATCTCTTCCGCATCGTCGAAAACCTCAAGGCATCGGGCAAAGCGGTGCTGTTCATCAGCCACAAATTCGACGAGGTCTACGAGATTGCCGAGAACTTCGTGGTCTTCCGCGATGGTCGCTCGGTCGGCGCCGGCCGGCTGAAAGAGACGCCGCAGGACGCCATCGTGCGCCTCATGGTCGGGCGCGATGTCAAGGACGCCTTTCCGAAGATCGCGGTGACGCCGGGCGCGCCAGTGCTGGAGGTCAAGAGATACACGCATCCGACCGAGTTTCGCGATATTTCCTTCACGCTGCACAAGGGCGAGATCCTCGGCGTCTATGGCCTGATTGGCGCAGGGCGCTCGGAACTGGCTCAGGCGCTGTTCGGGATCACGCGCCCGTCCGGCGGCAGTCTGGCGCTCGAAGGGCGGGACGTGACGATCGCCAGCCCGCGTGACGCGATTGCCGCCGGTATCGTCTATGTGCCGGAAGAGCGCGGCCGCCATGGCCTGGCCCTGCCCATGCCGATCTATCAGAACATGACGCTGCCTTCGCTGGCGCGCACCTCCCGCCAAGGCTTTTTGCGCGCATCGGAGGAGTTTGCGCTGGCACGCACCTATGCCGAGCGGCTGGATCTGCGCGCCGCAGCACTTTCCGTTCCCGTAGGCACGCTGTCGGGCGGAAACCAGCAGAAGGTGGTGATCGGCAAATGGCTGGCCACCAAGCCCAAGGTCATCATCCTTGATGAGCCGACCAAGGGCATCGATATCGGCTCGAAGGCGGCTGTCCACGGCTTCATTTCGGAACTGGCGGCCGAAGGCCTGTCCATCATCATGATCTCCTCCGAACTGCCCGAAGTGCTCGGCATGGCCGACCGGGTGATGGTGATGAAGGAGGGGCTGATGGCCGGGCTCTTCGACCGCGACGGCCTGACGCCGGAAACGCTCGTGCGCGCCGCCACCGGCAACGCCTGAAGGATGACACCCATGGCCCGCTTTCTCAAACGGCGCGAGACGCTGCTGTTCCTGATCATTGCCCTGATGGTGGCTGGCTTTGCCACGCGCGCGGCCGGCTTTGCCAGCCCCGACAATCTCGGGCGGATCTTCAATGACACCGCAATCCTCATCATTCTGGCGCTGGCCCAGATGGTGGTGATCCTCACCAAGGCCATCGACCTGTCGGTGGCGGCCAATCTGGCCTTTACCGGCATGGCGATCGCCATGGTCAATGCCGCCTTTCCCGCCGTGCCACTGCCGGTTCTCGTGCTTGCCGCCATTGCGATCGGCGCGGCGCTCGGGGCGATCAACGGCTTTCTGGTCTGGCGGCTGGAAATTCCGCCGATCGTCGTCACGCTCGGCACGCTGACGATCTATCGCGGCATGGCTTTCGTCCTGTCAGGCGGCGCCTGGGTGAATGCGCATCAGATGACGCCCACTTTTCTCGACGTGCCGCGCAGCGTGGTGCTCGGCCTGCCGGTCCTGTCCTGGTGCGCGATCGCCGTCGTCGTCTTCATCGCCGCGCTCCTGCGCTACAGCCCCTTCGGCCGCGCCGCCTATGCCGCGGGCGGCAATCCGGTGGCGGCCGTCTATGCCGGCATCAATGTCGGGCGCACGCGCTATCTCGCCTTCGTCCTCTCAGGCGCCCTGGCCGGTCTTTCGAGCTATCTCTGGGTCTCGCGCTATGCGGTCGCCTATGTCGATATCGCCAATGGCTTCGAGCTCGATAGCGTCGCGGCCTGCGTCATCGGCGGGGTGGCAATTGCCGGCGGCGTCGGCACGGTGGTCGGCACCGTGTTGGGGGCCCTGTTCCTCGGCGTGATCAAGAATGCGCTGCCCGTCATCGGCATCTCGCCCTTCACGCAGATGGCGATCTCCGGCTCCGTCATCATTCTTGCCGTTCTCTTCAACGCCCGGCGCGAGCGCACCCGTGGACGCATCATCCTGCGCGACCGCGCCGCCGCACCGCGCAGCCAGGAGCTTGCCGCATGACCCAAACGATTCCCGACGCCCAGGCACATGGAAGCACGGCGACCCGTCGCGCAATTCCCGACCGGCTGGGCACACCGATTGCGCGAATCCTGCGCCGCTGGGAAGTGCTGCTCTTCGGTGTGGCGGTGGTAATCTTCATCGCCAATGCCTTAGCGTCTCCTTACTTCCTCAATATCTGGAACCTGTCCGACGCCACCTTCAACTTCACGGAAAAGGCGCTGATCGCCTTCGCCATGGCGCTCCTGGTAATCTCGGGCGAGATCGATCTCTCGGTCGCCGCGATCATCGCGCTCGCCTCCACCGCCATGGGTGCGGCAGCCCAGGCCGGCTTCGGCACGGCGGCACTGCTGGCGATCGGGCTGTCCGTCGGCCTTGGCTGCGGGCTGGTCAATGGCTTGCTCGTCTCCGCCATGAAGCTTCCGTCCATCGTCGTGACCATCGGCACGATGAGCCTCTATCGCGGCATTTCCTATATCGTGCTCGGCGACAAGGCCTATGGCAACTATCCCGATAGCTTCGCCTTCTTCGGCCAGGGCTATGTGCTGGGGCCGATCTCCTTCGAGCTGATGCTGTTTGCCGGCTTCGCTATTCTCTTCGCGATCCTGCTGCATGCCACCAATTTCGGCCGGCAGGTTTTCGTCATCGGCAACAATGACTTCGCCGCCCGCTTTTCCGGCATCCCGGTCGAGCGCGTGAAGTTCATCCTCTTCCTGCTGACCGGGCTGATGAGCGGCATCGCCGCGATCTGCCTGACCTCCCGGCTCGGCTCCACCCGCCCCTCGATCGCGCAAGGATGGGAGCTGGAAGTGGTGACCATGGTCGTGCTCGGCGGCGTTTCCATCCTCGGCGGAGCCGGCACGATCGGCGGCGTTGTCATCGCGGCCTTCGTCATGGGCCTCGTCACCTTCGGTCTCGGACTGCTCAATGTGCCAGGGATCGTCATGTCGATCTTCATCGGCCTGCTGTTGATCGTCACCATCGCCTTGCCGATCGTCGCCGGACGCATCAAAGCCATGAGCCGGCAATGACCAGCGAAATCCATGCTTTCACCATGACGCTCCATCCCGGGATGGAGGAGGAATATCGCCGCCGCCACGACGCGATCTGGCCGGAGCTGGTGACGCTTCTGCGCGAGGCCGGCGTCAGCGACTATTCGATCCATCTGGACCGGGAAACCAACACGCTGTTCGGCCGGCTGACCCGGCCGAGGGATCACGGCATGGACGCCCTGCCCGATCATCCCGTGATGAAGCGCTGGTGGGCCCATATGGCCGACATCATGGAGACCAACCCGGACAATTCGCCCGTCCAGGGCCAACTCGTGACGCTGTTTCACCTTCCATGAGCCGCATCCCCATGCCTGACCAGATTTCCCGCATCGCCGTCATCGACATCGGCAAGACCAATGCCAAGCTGGTGGTGGTCGAGCGCGAGAGCGGCGCCGAGATCGCGGCGCGGCGCATGCCGAACCGGGTGCTGACCGACGGCCTTTATCCGCATTACGATACGGAAGGGCTCTGGCGCTTCATCCTGGAGGCGCTCGGCGCGATCTATCAGGAGACCAGCTTTCAGGCCATCTCCGTCACCACCCATGGCGCGGCGGCCGCGCTGCTCGATGCCAAGGGCGGGCTTGCCATGCCAGTCCTCGATTACGAGCATCTCTATCCCGCCGAGATTCAGGCAGCCTATGACCGCCTCAGGCCAGATTTCGCCGAGACCTTTTCGCCACGGCTTTCCGGCGGGCTCAATCTCGGCGCACAGCTGCACTACCAGAAGACCGCTTTCCCGACGGATTTCGAGCGCGTCGCGACCATCGTCACCTATGCGCAATATTGGTCGGGACGTCTGACAGGCGTTCTCGCCAATGAGGTGACCTCGCTCGGCTGTCACACCGATCTCTGGCGTCCGCGCGACGGCGCATTTTCAAGCTTGGTCGAGCGGCTTGGGCTCACAGACCGGATGGCGCCGGTGCGGCCGGCCTTCGACGCGCTCGGCCCGGTCAAGCCGGAGATCGCCGCCGAGATCGGCTTGCCTGCGAATATCCCGGTCTTCTGCGGCCTGCATGACAGCAATGCCTCGCTGCTGCCGCATCTGATGGCGCGCCAGGGCGCCTTTTCGGTGGTCTCGACCGGGACCTGGGTGGTGAGCTTCGCCGTATCAGGCGATCTCGACCATCTCGACCCCGCCCGCGACACGCTCGCCAATGTCGACGCGCTCGGCCGCGCCGTGCCCTCGGCCCGCTTCATGGGCGGGCGCGAATATGAACTCCTGAGCGAAGGGCTCGCGCCGGAGAGCACGGACGCGATCGCCGCCGCCGTGCCCGATGTCATCGCGCGCGGACTGATGGTCTTGCCCAATGCCGCGCCCGGCTCCGGGCCCTTTCCGGGGCGAAAGGGCGGATGGACGCAGGCCGATAGCGTCAGCAATGCCGAGCGCCATGCGGCCATTGCCCTTTATCTCGCGCTGATGACCGCCGAAGGCCTGTCGCTTCTCGGCCGGGACGGGCCGATCCTGGTGGAAGGCCCGTTCTGCGCCAATCCAACCTATCTCGCCGCGCTTTCCGGCGTCACCGGCGCCGAGGTTCTGGCGCTTCAAGGCTCGACCGGCACCTCCGCCGGTGCGGCGCTTCTCACCGGCGCCATCGCCTCCAAGCCCGAGGCCAGCGCGGTGGCGCCGCTTGATATAGGCGATTATGCCGCGCGCTGGCACAAGGCGGTTGCATGTCTGGCCGTTTGAGGCCGTGGCGGCTGCTTCGAGATACAGCTCATGAGGCCAGGAACCTGGCCAGCGACGGAATGTCGATGGCACAGTGACCGCCATAAAGCGGGTGCCATTCGGTCTCGACGCCACGGATTGCTGCGCGTTCCATAAGACGCTGCAATCCCTCGAAATTGCCATAGGCATCATAGAGGCCGCAGGACAGATAAAGAGCGGGATAGTTGGCGTCGGCCTGCTCGATCAATGAGAGCGGCGACATGCGCTGCCATTCCGCCTCATCGGCCAGATAATGGCGCGCCATCAGCCAGACGCCGAAGGCAATCTTGGGGCTGGCGCCGGTGCCCGTGATCGCCTGGCTGATCTGTGCGAGCGGGGCAAAGGGCGAGACGCTGTAGAGCCCGGGGCACAGCGCCGCGACGCGCTCGAACGCCGTAGGCTGGCTGAGCCCGAGAACGAGAGCATTGAGGCCGCCCATCGACTCCCCCATCAGCAGCCGATGATTGGGCTTGCCGAGCTTGCCCTCGATCTCCGGAATATGCGCCATCAGGTCCTCGATCATGCCGCTTTCGGCGCGCTGACCCTTCGTCGTCAGCAGCCAGCTGCGGCCATAAGACAGCGCGACCACGGTCGGCGCGGCAAGGCCGAGCCGCTGCCATTCCGCCTGCAGCAACGCCGTGAAATAGGTGTCGTCGTTCCAGACGTTCTCGTCGAGATTTCGGCCGTGGAGATAGTAGAGAACGTCGCCATTCGTTCCGCGCGAATCTCGATAGATGCAATAGCGCATCGCGCCGGTGCTGGCGCAATCCTGGTTCGCAGGGCGAAAGGCAACGCGCTGATCGCCCCAAGGCTCATCCACGCGCTTCCATCCGCAATAAGCCAGAAATAGCAAGCATCCGACCCCTGCAAGGCCGAGCCAGAGAGAAAAACGCCGCTTCTTCAAAGTCGTATCCAGCCCCTTAGACGCGCCTGCGAAACGTCGGAAGTCTATCAATTAGGACATTCTGATGGAAGCGATTCCAGACACGCCCCGCATCTTAAGGCTGAGGAAAATCTCGGAGGATAGCACCCTTGGTACGCTGGCGGACAGGAACAGGGCGGGCGGCCGCGCATTCTTCTTCTACTTCAACAGAAGAGGAGGGAGACTGCATGTCCGAGGCCCGGGACGAGAGAACGGCCGACGAAATCGATCTTCACAAAGATCTGCTGCGCATGGCTGCGCGCTTCTGCCGACATCGCGAGGATATCGGCGCGCTTGTCGCGCGTGCGCTTGCCGACAGGCAGACACAGCATGTCTCCCCAGATCGCGACATGCTGCTGCGGGAGCTTTTCGGTGTCATGCGCAGGATCGTGCTGGCCTCGAATCTCGGCCAGACCGGCAACCGCCATGGCAAGAACAGACGCATTTGCTCCTGAACGAGGTCAGCCGAAAAAAGTTTCGCCGCCCGGCCGCCAATTTTTTCCAAGGCGGCCGCACCACGAGGAGAAGGCTTGTTTCCGCGGCAGGCTCAGCCCGCCTCACACATCGCCATAGCCGACGATGCCCTTGATTTCCGTGAATTCGTGCAGGCCGAACTTGCCATATTCGCGGCCATTGCCGGATTGTTTGTAGCCGCCAAAAGGTGCAGCGCCGTCCCAGGCGGAGCGGTTGAGCCTGATGGTTCCAGCACGCAGCTGCGCGGCCACCGCCTTTGCCTCCTCCGGCGCGCCCTGAACATAGGCCGCCAGGCCATAGGGCGTGTCATTGGCGATGGCGATGGCCTCTTCCGTCGTCTCATAGCCGAGAATCGAGAGCACCGGGCCGAAAATTTCCTCGCGCGCGATCGTCATGTCATTGGTGACGCGGGCGAAGACGGTCGGACGGACATAATAGCCGGCGTTGAGGTGCGGTGGCCGGCCCGGACCGCCGGCTACGAGCTCGGCGCCCTCTTCGATGCCCTTGTTGATCAGCGCCTGCACCTTGTCGAACTGCGCTTGGCTGACCAGAGGTCCGATCTGGGTTTGCGGATCGGCCGGCGGCCCGACACGAATAGCGTCGGCCGCCGCGCGGGCTGCCAGAATCGCGTCGTCCATCCGGTCGGCCGGCACCAGCATGCGCGTCGGCGCATTGCACGATTGGCCGGAATTTTCCATGATCTTGCCGACGCCGAGCGTCACCGCATCGGCAAGCTCGGCGCTGCGCAGCACGATATAGGGCGACTTGCCGCCAAGCTCCTGATGCACGCGCTTGACGGTCGGCGCGGCTGCCTGGGCGACCGCGATGCCGGCCCGCGTCGAGCCGGTGAAGGAAATCATGTCGACCTCAGGATGGGAGGCCAGCACGGAGCCGACCGTCGGCCCGTCGCCCTGGACGAGGTTGAACACGCCTTTGGGCACGCCGGCCTCTTCCAAAGCTTCGGCAAAGAGAATGGCGCTCAAGGGCGCGATCTCCGAAGGCTTCAGCACCATGGTGCAGCCGGTGGCCAGCGCCGGCGCCACCTTGGCTGCGATCTGGTTCATCGGCCAGTTCCACGGCGTGATCATGCCGACGACGCCGACAGGCTCATGCACGATGCGGGTCGTGCCCTGCATATAGTCGAAGGCAAAGCTCTCCATCGCCCGGATGGTCTCCTGGATATGATAAAGCCCGATGCCGGCCTGGTCGCTGCGCGCCATGGCAAGCGGTGCGCCCATCTCGCGGGAAATGATGTCGCCGATCTCGTCATTGCGCGCCTCCAGAACGGCAGCGATGCGCTTCATAAGCGCCAGACGCTCCAAACGTGGCGTCGCGGCGAAGGCCGGAAAAGCCGCACGCGCCGCGGCGATCGCCCGCTCGGCATCGGCTTTGGATCCGAGCGCGATGGTTTCGAAAGCCTGCTCGGTCGCGGGATCGATAACCGCGAGCGTCTCGGTGCCGAGCGGATCGACCCAGGCGCCGTCGATGAAGAATTTACGCGCGTTTTTCAGCATGATCGTCTCCCTAGCATCCGTCGAGCGGCGGCATGATGGCGCAGTTTCCCCGCAACCGCCACCCTGAGAGCGCGATGAGCGTCTTGCGATCCCGACAACGCACAGACTTGTCAGCCCGCCCGCAAGAGAATGAGTGCGCGACGGGACCCGCTGTCTGGCTTTTGCAGGAAAGCGTCCCACGGGAAGGGTGAGAAAGCCGGCTAAGCTCCATCCACCGGCCGCGTGGCGCTGATGGCGTAGCGGTGCTCGAGGCTGCGCGAGAGCGCCTTCAGACGTGTCCAGTGAATGGACTGGGCGCGGTGGATCGCCTTCAGGTTCCTGTCGATGGTCACATTCACGAAACCGGCCGCCTCCAAAAGTGCGGCCACGGCTTCGGCCTGGGCCCCGCTGGAAAAGTACACGCGCTGAAGGATCGCGGCGTGGGTGGCGGCCAGTTCGGCGGTGGACTGGTGCGGCGCCTCCACGCAGCGACGGCGGACGCGCTGGATCAGCGTCGACAGCCGCTTGACGAGCCGTTCGGCCAAGCCCTGATTGACGAAATCGCCATCGACGATCAGCAGACGCCCGCCGGGCTTCAGCACCCGTCGCCATTCGGCAAAGGCGGCTGCGGGATCGACCAGCGTCCAGACGAGGTGGCGGGTGACGATCACGTCATAAGCCGCATCGGGCTCCATGGTCGTTTCGGCATCGGCCATGCGGAAGGTGATGGCGCGACCGCGCTGGCGCGCCTTGGCTCGCGCGCGCTCCAGCATTGGTTCTGCCCAGTCGAGCCCGGTGACCCTGAAGCCGAGATCGTCGAGGAGATGCGAGACGACGGCGGTGCCGCAGGCCAGATCGAGCGCCGGGCGCCCCTTGGCTTCGCCCAGATGGCGGCGGATCAGCGCCTGCCAGGCCGCGCGTTCTGCCTCGGTAAAGATCTCATGGCCGGGAGAAAGATCGAAGGTCTCCGCCCGTGCCGACCAATAGGCCTTTATCTCGTCGCGCAGCGTCTGATTTGCGCCCTCCCTGCGCTCCGTTGCCCTTGCGCGTGCGTCTGCCCCGGTCATTCATCCGTCCCTTGCTGCGCTGCGGAACATCGACGCCCGCATCATGCCCTCTGCCCTTTCAGAGCGCTGTTTGATCATTTTCTACCAGCCACAGTCGACAAAAGGCTTTCACATGATTTTACGCATATTGCGTGGATAATAGTTGACTGCAAAAGTCATAAAATCATAAACAGCGGCCACTTGCCACAGGAACCCGTCTCATGCGCCGCTTCTTCCACACCGCTTTTGCCACAGCCGGCCTTATGGCCGCGCTGATGACCGCCGCTGCCGCCGAGCCCAAGACCGTGACCGATGTCACCGGCCGCAAGGTCGAAATCGACGTGCCGGTCAAGCATGTGATCCTGGGCGAAGGCCGACAGATCTATTTTCTCGCAGCGCTCGACCGCGAAGCGCCCTTCTCCCATGTCGTCGGCTGGCGTGACGATCTGGCAAAGGCCGATCCGGAAACCTATGCCGCCTATCTGGCAAAATATCCCGAGATTGCCAAGCTTCCGGTCTTTGGCGGCATGAAGGATGGCACCTTCGACATTGAGCAGGCAGTGGCGCTGAAGCCCGATGTCATCGTCATGAACATCGATTCCAAGACCGCGACCGAAGAGGCCGGCTATATCGAGAAGCTCGCCAAGGTCGGCATCCCTTTGGTTTATGTCGACTTCCGCGACAAGGCGATGGAAAACACCGAGCCGAGCATGCGCCTGCTGGGCACGCTGATGGGCCGCGAACAGGTGGCCGAAGACTTCATTCGCTTCCGCGCCGAACAGATCCGCCGGGTCACCGATGTTCTCGACAAGGCCAAGCCAACGAAGCCGCTCGTCTTCGTCGAGCGGGCCGGCGGTTATTCCGAGGATTGCTGCATGTCCTTCGGAGCCGAGAATTTCGGCCGCATGGTCGAGATCGCCGGCGGCGAGAACATGGCCAAGAGCCTGATCCCCGGCACCTTCGGCACCGTCAATCCTGAACAGATCATCGCCGCCAATCCCGATCAGGTAATCGTCACCGGCGGCAACTGGCAGGCTTATGTGCCGGGCGGCGCCTGGGTGGGCGTCGGCTATGGCGCGGATCTGAAAGAGGCGCAGCGAAAGCTGAAGGCTCTGACCGAGCGCCCGGCCTTTACCGGCATCAAGGCCGTCAAATCGGGCGAGGTGCATGGCATCTGGCACCAGTTCTACAACAACCCCTATCAGTTCGTCGCCGTGCAGCAGATCGCCAAATGGCTGCATCCCGATCTCTTCGCCGATCTGGATCCGACCGCCACCTTCAAGGAGCTGCACGAGCGATTCCTGCCGCTACCCTACAAGCCCGGCTACTTCGTCTCGGTGAAGGACCAGCTCTAATCTGACGCGGGATCGGCCGGCGGAGCCTTCCGCCGGCTGTCCTGTTGACGGCAGCCCTGTTGAAGGAGCCCTCTCATGTCCTCTCTGCTCAAGCGCGCATCTGCACCCTTGCTGGCGCTCATGGCCGCGTGCGTTCTGGCGCAGGCTGTCGCCGGGCCTGCTTTCGCCGCCACCATCACCGACGTCGCCGGCCGCACCATCGAGCTAGAGTTGCCGGCCAAGCGCGTGATCATCGGCGAGGCGCGCCAGATCCATGTGATCGCGGCATTGAAGGGCGCGCATGCTTTCGACACGGTGGTCGGCTGGCGCGATGATCTCATCAAGAAGGATCCTGACAGCTACGCCGCCTATATCGAACGCTTCCCCGATATCGCCAGGCTGCCCCGGTTCGGCTACGTGCCGCAGGGCGATTTCAGCCTGGAAAGCGCGGTCGCGCTGGCACCCGACGTGCTGACGCTTAATCTCGAAGCGGCCAAGACCGCCAAGGAAGATGGCTTCGAGGAAAAGGCAGCGGCCGCCGGCATCAAGATCGTCTATCTCGATTTTCGCCTTGATCCGGACAAGAACACGGAGAAGTCGATCGATCTCCTCGGCCAGATCTTCGGCGCAACTGAGAGAGCCGAGGCCTTCAAGGCCTATCGCCGGGCCGAGATCGCCAGGGTGACGGACCGCCTTGCCGCTGCCAAAAACCTTGACCGCCCCAAGGTCTTCATCGAGCGCGCGCCCGGCATCACCGGCGACAATCATTGCTGCCGCACCTTCGGCCCCGTCAATTTCGGCAAAATGGTCGATCTGGCCGGAGGGCAGAACATCGCCGATGGCATTATCAAGACCACCTTCGGCGATTTGAGCGCCGAGCAGCTCATCGTGTCCGATCCCGATCATGTCATCGTCACCGGCTCCAACTGGGCGGCCGAGAGCGATCTCAACCAGTTCGTTTCCGTCGGACGCGGGGCGGATCTGACGCTGGCAAAGGCCAAGCTCGTCGATTTGATGAAGCGCACGCCCTTCCCCGAGGTAAAGGCGGTGAAGACTGGCGCGGTCCATGCCGTCTGGCATCAGTTCTATGGCGCGCCTTATGAGTTCGTCCCCATCCAGCAGTTTGCCAAGTGGTTCCATCCCGATCTGTTCGCGGACCTCGATCCCGAGCAGACCTTTCGGGAATTCCATGAAAAATTTCTGCCGGTTTCCTACAAGACCGGCTATTTCGTTTCGCTCGACAGGGGTGTGAACTGATGGCTCTCGCGCTTCAAAGCCCGGCGAAGCTGGAAGGGCGCGTTCGCTATCGCGCTCTCGCCGCCCGCCGCATCCTCATTCTCGCCGCCCTCGTGGCGGCCTTGGCTTTTTCGATTGCGCTCGATATCGGGCTCGGACCGGCACGTTATTCGCTGAACGAGGTTCTTTCAGCCATTGCCATGGCAGATGGGGTGACGACGCAGTTGCGCGTCGTCGTCTGGGATATCCGCATGCCCATCGCGCTGATGGCCGTCACCGTCGGGGCCTCGCTCTCTGTGGCCGGCGCGCAGATGCAAACCATCCTGTCCAATCCGCTGGCAAGCCCCTTCACGCTCGGCATTTCCGCCGCCGCCAGTTTCGGCGCAGCGCTTGGCCTCGTCGGTGGCGTCGCGATCTTTCCGGGCGCCGTGCAATATATGGTGCCGATCAATGCCTTCCTGATGGCCATGGTCGCGGCCCTCTTCATCCATTTCGCCTCGACCATGCGGGGCGTCACGGTGGAAACCATCGTGCTGCTCGGCATTGCCCTGGTGTTCACCTTCAATGCGGCGCTGTCGATGCTGGAATATCTCGCCTCCGAACAGGCGCTGGCCGCCGTGGTGTTCTGGACCATGGGCAGCCTCACCAAGGCCACCTGGATCAAGGTGGCGGTGACGGGCGCCATGCTCGTTGCCATTCTGCCGGTCTTCATGCGCCAGGCCTGGGCGCTGACCGCGCTGCGGCTGGGCGACGACAAGGCGGCGAGCATGGGCGTCAATGTCCGCCGCCTCCGGCTCACCACCATGCTCGCCGTCAGCCTGCTGGCTGCCATCCCCGTGTCCTTCGTCGGCACCATCGGCTTTATCGGCCTGGTCGGCCCGCATATCGCCCGCATGCTGGTGGGCGAGGACCAGCGCTTCTTCCTGCCGGCCTCGGTGATCTCAGGCGCGCTGCTGCTCTCGGCCACCTCGGTGGTCAGCAAGATGCTGATCCCCGGCGCGGTGCTGCCGATCGGGGTGATCACGGCGCTGGTCGGCGTGCCTTTCTTCTTCGTGCTGATCTTCACCAATAGGAGGCGCGCATGGTAACGCTTGCCCTCGAAGGACTTGGCGCCTCCTATGCGCGCCGCACCGTTCTGTCAGGCGTGACGACGCCGGTGATGGAAGCCGGCAGCCTGACCGCCGTCATCGGTCCGAATGCGGCGGGCAAATCTACCTTGTTCAAGCGCATTGCCGGGCTGATCAAAGGCCAGGGCACGGTGCGGCTTTCCGGCGCAACTCAGGGGCCGAAGGCCATCTGTTACATGCCGCAGGACACTGGCGCCAATGCGGTGCTGACCGTGTATGAGAGCGTGCTGCTCGCCGCCAAGCAGGGCGGCGGATGGCGGGTGGACGAGTCCGAACTTCAGTCTATCGATGGCATTCTCGCCGCGCTGCGCATCGAGGATCTCGCCTTCCGCGGCCTCGGCGAATTGTCCGGCGGCCAGCGCCAGCTCGTGGCCCTGGCGCAGGCGCTGGTGCGCAGGCCGCAGGTGTTGCTGATGGACGAGCCCACCTCTGCGCTGGACTTGCACCGCCAGATGGACGTGCTGGGCTTCGTGGCCAAGCTGGCCAAGCGTGAAGGCATGATCGTGCTGATCGCGCTGCATGACCTGAACCACGCGCTGCATTACTGCGAGAACACCATCGTTATCGCGGGCGGCGTCATGCGCGCGTCCGGGCCCAGCCATGAGGTGATCACGCCGGCCATGCTGCGCGACATCTACCGCGTCGAGGCGCGCATCGAGCCCTGCTCGCGCGGGAGGGCGCAGGTGATCGTCGATGGCGCGCTGGCGTGAGCAGGGCGGGATCGGCGCGCGCATGGTTGATACCGCGCGCAGAGCATCCTGATGCACTTCAGTGTCGGTTCAAGAGTCCAGCCTGCCTGTCTCGGGGACGCCCGCCGGAAGGATCTGGACAGGGTTCAACGGGCTGTGCCGCAAATCCACCGAGCACTCAGAAGAGCGCATTCCAGACCCATCTTAAATTAGTTTAATATAATATTATCATTCTTTTGCTATCAAACGATCCCATCAAATATGAGGGATGCGTCATGTTCTCGCTCAACGTTCTACTTAAGGCCTTATTTGCATCGCTTTGCCTGATCGTCATGGCATTCCTGGGGTTTGATGCCCTGACGAGCTGGAACCGGATGAATGATGCGCAGGAAATCCGTCTCGCGACACGCGCTTCTTCGCGGCTGTTCGTCGCACTTGCCAACATCCGGATCGACTCGTCCTTAACCGGCGGGTTGCTGTTGAAGGACGAGACCATGACGACGCTGCCGCCCGGTCTGCTGAGCGCGCGCGTTGACGAGCTGGCCGCGCTGGATGAAGCCGTCGGCACATTGAAAGAGATTGCCATTCCCGAGGCGCAAGCGTCCGTCAGCTATTTGGCAAGCGCGCGGGACCGTCTCAAGGCCTTTCAGGAGCAGAGCAATGCGGAGCTGGCAATGGCCAAGGCATCGCGGCGACCGGATTTGCCCAAGGAGATCGCGGACGCTGGCGCAGAGATCATGGACAGGCTGGACCGCACGGGCGCTGCCATCAAGCGCTCGATCATTCTGGACGATCCGGTGATCGAGCAGCTGATCCATCTGCACAACGCAACCTGGATGCTGCGCGTGAAGTCCGGCACCGCACTCAGCAACATCAGCAACAATATCCTGTCGCTCGGTGCCATTCCTGCCGACGCCAAGTTTATTCAGGCCCGTGATTTTGGCATGCTCGACCTGATGAAGGATACGATCAAGGCGCAGATGGCCTATCTCGGGGCCAACGAACGCTTCGAGCGGGGCATGGCGGAGATCGAACGGCTCTATTTCGATCCGACGTTCCGCGCCACGCAGATCAGCGCGCTGGATACGCTGATGCGCGGGCAGAAGGTCGGCTTCACCCGGCTCCAGTGGGACAATGAAAATGTCAACAGGGTCAACACCATCCGTGACCTCGCAGTCGCCTTCATCGATGAGGCCAGCAAGCGTGCGCAGGATCAGTATGACGACGCCGTCCGCACGCTGATCGTCAGCCTCGTCCTGCTGGCTTCGGCGGTTGCCGGCACGCTCGCAATCATGTTGCTGGTCAGCCGGCGCATCATCAGGCCGCTCTTGGCGATGACCGACAGCATGCGCAGGCTCTCGCAGGGCGCGCTAGACACCCAGATTCCGGGCCTCGGCAGGGGAGACGAAATCGGCGACATGGCCACGGCGATGCAGATCTTCCGCGACAATGCGCGCCGTGCGCAGGAGCTTGAGCAGGAGACCGAAGCCGAGCGCGCAAAGAGCGAGGCCGAAAAGGCAGCACTTCAGGCACGGACCGAGGCAGAGGCCGAGGAGCGGCTGAACCGGGCCACAGGCGCGCTCGCCGCGGGTCTGAAGCGGTTGGCGAACGGCGATATGATCTGCGAGATCAACGAACCCTTCGCGCCGCAATTCGAAACGCTGCGGCACGACTTCAACGAATCCGTGACTCAGTTGCGCGCCGTTCTGGTGGCGGTCGGGCAATCGGCCGGTTCGGTCACGAGCGGCTCCACGGAAATTTCCACCGCGTGCAGCGATCTTGCCCGGCGCACCGAGCAGCAGGCCGCCTCGATCGAGGAGACGGCAGCAGCGCTCGAGGAAATCACCGTCAACGTCCAGAACAATTCCGAGCGCACGCTGGAGGTGCGTGGCTTCGTCAAGGATGCGCGCAGCAAGGCCGGCAATGCCAGCAAGGTGGTCGACGAGGCCGTTTCGGCCATGGATCGGATCGAGGCGTCCGCCCACCAGATCAACCAGAATATCGGCGTGATCGACGAGATCGCCTTCCAGACCAACCTTCTGGCGCTGAATGCCGGCGTCGAGGCCGCACGGGCCGGCGATGCTGGCAAGGGCTTCGCCGTCGTGGCCCAGGAGGTGCGCGAGCTCGCTCAGCGCTCCGCCGCCGCCGCCAAGGAGATCAAGGCCCTGATCCAGGGCTCGGAAGCCGCGGTGGTCGAAGGCGTGCGGCTGGTCAATGACAGCGGCCAAGGGCTCAGCGCCATTGCCGAGCTGGTGCAGCTGATCGACAGCCATATGGGCGCCATCGCAACCGCCTCCGAACAGCAGTCCGTCGGCATTCGCGAGGTCAATATCGCCATCAACCAGATGGACCAGTCGACCCAGAGCAATGCCGCCATGGTCGAGGAAATGGACGGCGCGACTGCCGGTCTCGCCAAGGAAGCCGTGCATCTGCGCGAGCTTCTGATGAAGTTCCGCACCACGGCGGATCGTTTCCAGGAAACGCGCAGCGCTCCCGCCGCCCTGCGCCGCTCGGCTTGATCAATCGAGCGTCGGCCCGACGGACCGCTGTCGGCCGACACGCTTGCGACATGGCAGCGTGCCGGCCGACCTACGTTAAGCGCCATCATGCAGACGGCAGATTCCAGCTTTTGCCCCACACGATGCGCCATTCGGCCTTTGCCGGCTGGGTGTTACGCCTGAAGGCGAATCCGAAAACTGCGCTGACAGCGTGCCGGCGCCTTCTTCAGGCTCTCAAGAGGCCGTTCCTGCACTCTGCCGCTGCCGCGCCAGCCATTGGCGCGGGCTGAGGCCAAGCTCCTGGCGGAATGCGGCGCGCAGCGCCTTGGCATCGGCAAAGCCGGCACGCGCGGCCACATCGTCAAGCCCTTTCGCGCCGGCGCCAAGCAGCGCCTGCGCCCGGTCGAGCCGCACCCGCCGGAGCCAGTCGCTGAGGCTGCCGCCGGTCTGGGCGCGAATATGCCGCGTCAGCCCGCGACGGCTGACGCCCGCGCGATCGGCGAGTGCGTCCAACGTCGGCGTGGCCGACGGATCGTGCCGCAGGCCTTCCAGAAGGTCGCTCACCCGCTTTTCGGCCGAGGAGCCGGGGGCTGGCCGCGCGATCAGCTGCGGCTGTGCGCCGAGGCGTTGCGGCGCGACCACGAGATGGCGCGCCACACGGTTTGCCTCGCCGATCCCGGACAGGCGCGCCAGCAGATGCAGGCAGCAATCGAGCCCGGCGGCGATGCCGGCCGACGTCATCACCTGCCCCTCATCGATGAACAGCGCGTCGGCATCGACGGTCACGGCGGGGTAACGCTCGGCAAACAGGGCCGCGCGCATCCAATGCGTCGTCGCCCGCCGGCCGTCCAGCAACCCGGCCTCCGCCAAGGCAAAGGCCCCCAGGCAGAGGCCGACGACGATCGCACCGCGCCGATGCGCTGCCTGTAGCACCGCGACAAGATCGGGCGAAACCGGCTCCAGCGCATCGCGCCAGCCGGGCATGATCACCACATCGGCGTCCGGCACCGCCTCCAGCGCATGCGGCGCCTGAATCACCAGCCCGCCGGTGGCCTGGAGGCTGGGCGCGGCGGCACAGACCGCGATCTCATGGCCGCCGGCCAGAAAGGGCTCGGCGAAGACCGCAAGCGGCGTCGACAGCATGAAGGGGCTGATCCCCTCAAAGGCGAGAACGGCAATATGCATTGGCCCAATATACCCGAAAAATGGCAATTGGGCCACTCATGCCGCAGCATCGTTTCGCATAAAACGTGTCAGGTGCGATCTCGACGGCAAACCGCACTGTGCCTGAGGGGGTGAGAGGCACCGCCCCGACGACAAGCCGATACGGACGAGATCGCGGCCGCTCCCACATTCTTTCGAAAGGACCCTCCGCATGACCCGCGCGCTTCTCGTCATCGATATCCAGAATGACTATTTTACCGGCGGCAGCTTGCCGCTGTGGCAGGCAGAGGAGACGGAGCAGCGCATCCTCTCAAGCCTGGCAAAGGCCCGCAAGGCAAGCGACCGCATCCTTCTGGTGCGCCACGAAGCGCCTGTCGGTAGCGGCCTTTTTGCCGCCGGCAGCCCCGGCGCCGCGCTGCGGCCTGCAATTCTGGAAGCCGTCAGCGATGCACCCGTTATCGTCAAGGCCGTGCCCGACGCCTTCCAGGACACCCTGCTCCACACTCATCTCGATGGCATCGAGACACTGCTCGTCTGCGGAATGATGACGCAGAACTGCGTGGTCTTTACCGCGCTGTCACGCGCGGCCGATCCCTACGAGGTGCAGGTGGTGGGAGACCTTTGCACGGCCCCGAGCCAGATCGTTCACCAGATCGCCCTGCGCGCGCTGGGCTCCAAGATCCCGCTGGTCACGGCGGACCAGGCTTGGGGATAAGGGGCAGCGGTACAGATGGCTTGGCCCAGACACGCCTTCTGACGCGCCGAAGAGAGGGACGGGCAGACCCGTACCTGGCGCCGGCCTCTCCGGCGATCGTTCAGCGCGGCGCGATGCCGGGCCCGGCAGCATAAGACGCGCCCGCCTCGCGGCAAAGGATTCCGACGCCGTATCCTGCCAGTCATGCCCAGTTGCGGAGCGGAACCGTGCCGCCTGCCCTGCGTTTGACCATGGCGACACCGGACAGGAGGAAAATGGCATGCGCGGGACGATCATGACGGCTGCGGCGACCTTGTTCCTCGGGCTTTCCGGCGCGCCGGCCATGGCGGCGGAAGAGGATTTCCTGCCCTCGCTCGCCGGCCGTTGGAGCGGCGGCGGCACGGTGACGACACGGATCGGCACCCCGCCGGTGCGCGTGTCCTGCAATTTCACCAGCACGGCCAACGCCTCGGCGCTCTCCCTGTCCGGGCAGTGCCGGGGCCTTCTTGTCGTGCGCCGACAGGTCTCGGCCGATCTCAACCGTCAGGGCGGGCGCTATGCCGGCACCTATATCGGCCCCTCCGGCCGCCCGGCGGCGCTCTCTGGCGGGCGGAAGGGAGACACGCTGGATTTCGCCGTGCGCTGGAGCCGCGAGATCAACGGCGACCGCGATGCACGCATGACCATCCGCAAGACCGGCGCCAAGGGCCTTGTTCTACGCACGCTCGATCGCGACCCGAAAACCGGCCGCACGGTGACAACAAGCGAAATCCGGCTCACCCGCTAAGGCCTGGCACGCAAGCGAAAGGCCAAGCTTTCGCACCTATCCAACAGGCACGCATCAAAAATCAAAGGCCGCCGCGGTTTCGCGCGGCGGCCTTCGACGTGACATGACGTGTATGCGCTTAAACGAACAGGAAGTCGTTGCGGTGCAGGTCGTCGAGATGGACGCCGCGCAGCACGATGCTGCCGTCGCCATAGTCGATGGTCAGGCCCAGCTTGCTGTCCACCGCATGGTCCTTCACATCGGCAAAGGAGGACAGGATGCTCTTCTGCAAAGCGATGACGTCGCCCGCAGCCTTGCCCGCGGAAAAATCGCTGATGACATTGCGGCCGGTCGCGTCCTTGCCGAAGACGAAGGTGTCGCGGCCGGCGCCGCCGGTCAGCGTGTTCTTGCCCGCGCCGCCGTCCAGCCGGTCATTGCCGGCACCGCCGGAGAGAACGTCGTCGCCGGCTTCGCCATAGAGCTTGTCGTTGCCATCTTCGCCATAGATCTTGTCATTGCCCGCTCCGCCCTTCAGCGTGTCGAGACCGAGGCCGCCTTTCAGCGTGTCGTTGCCCGCATCGCCGAGAAGAACGTCATTGCCGGCGCCGCCCACGAGCGTGTCGTTGCCGTCGCCGCCGATCAGCCGGTCATTGCCGCCAATGCCCCAAAGCGTGTCATTGCCGGCGCCGCCAGACAGCGTATCCGCCTTGTCATAGCCCTTGAAGACATCGGCGCCGTCGCTGCCGATGAAGCTGATCGAGTCGCCCTGGATCGCCTTCAGCAATTCGGCGGCGCTGCGCGCCGTCAACGACGAGCGGACCAGATTGGCAGCCGCGCTGTCATTGAGATCGAGGCCCGAGATGCGCAGTTCCGTCGCCTGGGAGAAGGTGCGCGTCGTCGTATCCAGCACGGTGGCACCGCCGAAGGAGACGGCGTCGAGCGAGCCTTCGACCGTATGCGAGCTCATGGAATAGGCCCAGGCCTTGTCGCCGGCATCCAGCACCACGCCATAGCCATTGGCGTCGGTCAGCGCATATTCCGCGCCGGAGATCATGTCCGCGCCGGAAAACTGGCCGCGGCCGACAGGCACGAAACTCTGCTCGAAATTGGCAAGGAAGGCGCTGAAATCGATGCCGGCGCCGTCGCCGTTCACATCCTTGGCTTCAATGGTAATGGGCATGCTCAGGGCTCCAAAAGGTCAGTATGCCCTGTCCTATTTTAACATGATTATTTCTGTCAAGTTATACCGCAGAAAATATGATGATAACTGTCATATTTATGTGCGTGGGCATTTGTTGCATCGATCATAGGGCGTTCGTCACGGGCAACAGCCAGGTGAAAGCCCTCGGATGGCCTGAAAAGCAGGCAGACGGGCTCGATCCGCTCTTGATGAGGTCGTATAAACTTACTTATTCCGACCCGAACGGCTCTGCGTTTGAGACGAGAGGCTCGGCGTCCAGGCCAGACCGGAGACGGACGCCAAGCCTTTTCCCCGCTCTGTTGGGGCCTCCCGCCTTCAATGTCCGTAAAGCGCCTCGCTCACGTCGCGCGCCGCCTCTGCGGTGCGGGGGCCGAAGCCGAGAAGATAGCTGCCATCCATGCGCAGAATGCGCCGCTTCTGTCCAGCCGGCGTAGCGGCAATGCCGGGATGGGACAACAGGTCGGCATCGCTGGCGCCCGGCCCGGCATGGTCCATCACCAGGATCAGGTCGGGCCTCGCGTCAATCAGCGCCTCGTCCGAAAGTGGCTTGTAGCCGGCATAGCCCTCGACGGCATTGATGCCGCCCGAAAGCCGGATCATGCCGTCCGCCGCCGTGCCCGTACCCGCCGCCATGATCTTGCCCCCCTGGGCCGAGAGCACGAAGAGCACGCGCTGGCGCTCGGCGAGCCTCTCCACCCGCGCGGTGACCGGCTTCAGACCTGCCTCGACGCGGGTGACCAGCGCCTCGGCCTCCGTGCTCTTGCCGAGCGCCGCGCCGACCTTGCGGATCTTTTCGACGACGCCCTTGGCGTCATAGGCCTCGGGCACTTCGACCATGGGCACGCCGGCCTGACGCAGCACGGCCACCGCTTCCGGTGGTCCGCTGGTGGCCAGAGACAGGATACCGCCCGGATGCAGGGACAGCACGCCCTCGGGCGAAAGCTGGCGCATATAGCCGATGCTCGGCAGGCTTTCGGCCGCCTTCGGATAGGTGCTGGTGGAATCACGCGCCACCAGCCGGCTTTCGGCATGCAGCGCATAGACGATCTCGGTCAGCGATCCGCCGATCGAGACAATGCGCGCTTCGGGCGGAAAGGCCGCCACCTCCTCCGCCCATGCGGAACGTTCGCGGAGCGGCAGGGCCATCACCAAGGTGGCAAGGCCAAGGACGAGGCAGGAACGGACCTTTGCAAGACGCGGGATCATGGCGCGCATCGCTCAGGCCGCCTCGCTGGCGCGGGCCGGCAGGGTCTCGGCCAGGCTCTTCCAGCCCGACAGCTCCTCCTCGCCCTCATGGCGCAGCCCGAAGAACTGCACGATCAGCCGCCCGGCAGCATCATAGGCCTCAACGGATGTGACCGCACCGTCCTTGGTCGGCTTGCGCACGCCCCAAAGTTCGACAACGTGATCGGTGCGCAGATGCATGTGGAAGGTGGGGTCGAAGATATTGAGCCAGGGGCCCATCATCGAGATCGCCTTCACCGGACCGGAATGGATCTGGATGCAGCCCCGGCTGCCGACGAAGCACATGATCGGCAGATCCTCGCCAGCCGCCCGTTCGAGAAGGGTGCGGACCCCGGACGGGTCGAGCGGCCAGGCATAATCCGGTCCGATCATGTGCAGCGCGGCGCGGCGATCAAGCTTCAAATCCCGGAGCATGCCGAAGAATTCATGCGTGTCCTTCAGCGCGCTCCAACGGGCCCGAAGCTCGTCCGCACCGGCACCCGCCCCGTCGAAAGACTTTTCCTCGATCGGCCGCACGGCGAGCCCGGGCGCCTGGTCCTCGGCCCTCAGGCTGGCGACCAGCCGATGATAGGCTTCGACATCGGAGGCGGGGCGCAGATGCACCTTATGGACAGCATCGCCGGCCGCATCGAAAAATTGCAGGCTGAGCCGCTTTTCCTCGTCCTCGCCTTTCTCGACGGCAAAGCCATGGGCCCAGAGCTTAGGAAAGATCCGCAGGTCGATATTCTCGCCCAGCACCAGCGCATTGACCGCGCCGGTGACCACCTTTTCATAAGCGCCGATCTTTTCGTGCACTACGCTGTCATTGCGCGTCAGGGCCATCACCTCGCCCAGCCCTTTCAGGCCGAGGAGCACCTCGTCAACGCGGACATTGAGGCGCGTGGCGCCCTCGCCGCAATAGGCGGCGATGAATTCGGCCTCGGAAATGCCGAGCGAGGCGGCAAAATCGCGCTCCCGGCTTTTCGGATCGGCGGCACGCGCCGCGCGGATCGCTGCAGCCTGAGGCCGCGCTTGCGAAGGGGCGATGCTGGCGGAAGACGACATGATGTTCACCTCTATTTGATCAGAATGAGTTTGCCCTGGCGGGTGATTTTCAGGCGATAGCGCATGCCCTGATGGTCGATGACGACCTCGCGCGTGCCGGAAAACAGTGCGGCGCTGGACAGGACGCGCAGCGCCTCCGGCTGGTCGCTGCCAATGCTCACAGGCGTGGTCGCCGGTGCGGCATCTGTGAGCCATTCGGCCTCTCGGTCATCCTGCATTGCTCAAGGCCTTCAGAAGCCGGCTGCTTGAAGGCCGTCCGGATCGCTTCGCTTTATTCTTGACTGCATCAGTCATATTATTTAGTCGATGCCTCAGCGGCCTTCGCCCGTCAAGGCAAAAATGAGGCGCCGCTTCCGCCAGCCAGCCACCAGCCAGCCAGCAGCTTTTCCCGCATCTATTCCCGTCCGTTCTGGAGACGACCCTCATGAGGCTGGCGCCCGCTTCCCCTTCTTTGTCCGCCCGGCTTTCCGCCCGCCGCATGCGCGCCCTCGCGGGCGTGGCGCTGATCGCATTCCTTGCGCAGCCGGCCGTTCCGCCACAGCAAGCCTTCGCGCAGGAGCCGGCCCAGCCGTCGGAAGACCGGGCCGCGGCGGCGAAGCGCAGCGCCAAAGTTGCCCGACCGACCCCGGATACTGCGGCAAACACGAAGACGAACGGCGACGGGGCCATTGGCGCGCAGGGCGATGAGCAGCCCACCCTGCTCGACCAGATCACGGCCGTGAGCCGCACACGCGAAGCGGCGATCGATAGCATGGCCTCGGTCAGCCATGTCGATGGCGCGGCGATCGAGCGGCGCATGGCGTCCAGCCCGCAGGGCTTGCTCTTCGGTGTTCCCGGCATCGCGCTGCAGGCGGATGGCAATCGCACCTCCAGCAGCGTCAACATTCGCGGGCTTCAGGATTTCGGCCGGGTGGCGACGATTGTCGATGGCGCTCGGCAGAATTTTCAGCGCTCGGGCCATGGCGCGCAGACCATGTTCTGGCTGGACCCGGAGCTGGTGCAACAGGTCGATGTGGTGCGTGGCCCAACGGCGAACACCTTTGGGTCCGGCGCCATCGGCGGCGTCGTCTACTACGAGACCAAGGATGCCGGCGACGTTCTACGCCCGGACGAGACCTGGGCGAGCCTGCTGACGGCACGTTACGACACCAATGGCAAAGGCTGGACGACCAGCGCCACCGGCGCAGGGCGGCTGGACGAAAATGTCGATGTGCTCGGCAACATCGTCTATCGCGATTTCGGCGACTACAAGGATGGTGACCGCGAGACGGTCTCCGGCACCGGCTTCGACATTCTGAGCGGCATGACCAAGGCCAATATCCGCCCGAGCGACAACAGCGAGCTGAAGCTCGGCTGGGTCGGCGCCAGCGACAGCTGGACGGAGGGCCAGGATGCCTACGACATGGACATGCACCAGAACACCTACACCGCCCGCTATTCTATCGCCAACGATGACGGGCTGGTCGATCTTCACATCAATGCCGCTTATGGCAAGACCGACCTTCGCCAGACCTTCCTGCGCGATGTCGCGCAGTTCAATCCGGTGACGGCCCAGCCGATCGTCGTCAGGGCCGGCTCGTCAACCTCGTATGACCTGGAAACGGCAAGCCTCGATCTGTGGAACACCTCGCGCTTTTCCACGGGCGTGCTGGCGCATGAGCTGACCTATGGCGGCGATATCGCGAAAGACGATGTGGTGACGACGGCAGCGGCGGGCGGCGCGGATGTCTATACGCCATCGGGCAAGCGGCTGGTTTCAGGTGCTTATCTCCAAGACAAGATGACCTATGGCATCTTCGAGGCGGTCACCGCGCTGCGCTACGACCATTACCGGCTGTCCGGCGAAGGGCGCGAAACCTCCGAGGGCGACCGGCTTTCGCCGCGCATCACCCTCGGCGTCTCGCCCTTTAGCGGCGTTCTGGAGGGGCTGCAGCTCTATGGCAGCTATGCGGAAGGCTATCGTTCGCCTTCGGTGACGGAAACCATGATCAGCGGCTTCCACCCCTCGGGCGTCGCCTTCCCCTTCCTGCCGAATCCGAACCTGAAGCCCGAAACCGCCAGAACCTGGGAAGGCGGGCTGAACTACAAGGCCGACAGCCTGATCGAGGGCGGCGATGCGCTGCGGCTGAAGGCGGCCTATTTCGACAATGACGTGGACGACTATATCGGCGGCACCACGCTCTCGGCCTTCCCCACCAATGCCGCCTGCCCCTATACGCCGGGCACGCTGCCGATCTGCTACCAATACCAGAATTTCGCCAAGGCGCGCCTTCGCGGCTTGGAGGTGGAAGGCTTCTACGAGGCATCCTGGGGCTATGCCGGGCTCTCGGCCTCGGTGATCAACGGCCACACGGTCTCTTACACAGGCCTGCGCGCCGATCTGACCACCGTGCCCTCGCGCCAGGTCACCGGCCAGGTCGGTTTGCGCTTCCTGGAAGACAGGCTGACCGTGGGCGCCGAGGTGCAGTATAACGGCGCGCCCAAGGGCAACAAGGCCGCCGAGGACTACACGCTGGTCAACACCTTCGCCAGCTACAAGGTCGCGGACGACTTCAAGCTCGACCTGCGCGTCGATAATCTCTTCAACAAGACCTATGCCAATCCGCTCAATGCCACCACGACCAGCGCACTCTACGAGCCGGGCCTGACGGTGAAGATTTCCGCCACGAAGCGCTTCGGCGGTTGAACACCGGTGTCGCGCGCGAAACTTTGGCATGACCCTCCGGGCGCCCCCTGTGCGGCCGGATAGAAGCCAGACGACAATTGTTCAGGCACGGCGCCCACGCGCGCTTGAACAGCGGAAGTTAATCTACGGAATTACTAGATTTTTTAAGCTTTTCCCGAAGGTTGGAGATATTTGCTTCTGCGGCGCTGCAATGGAAATCGCTTTTCCTGTCCCCGCCCATGCAAGTCTGCGATAAACAGGCGATCATAAACGGGACGTCTCTTCCATGTCTGCCTATGACATTGCCGCCGCCGCGGCGCTTCTCGACCGACAGCTCGCGCCGCTTTCGCTGGCAGAACGGCTGGCGCTGGTGGGCGGGCTCGATGGCCGCTCGGTCTTCACCACCTCTCTCGGCATCGAAGACCAGGTGATCACCGCCGCCATCGCCGCGCACTGTCGCGGGATCGATGTTGTGACGCTTGAGACGGGTCGGCTCTTTCCCGAGACCGTGGCGCTGATTGCGCAAACGGAGGCGGCTTACGGTCTGGAAATCAGGCGCTACCATCCCGAGGAAGCCGATCTCGCTGCCTATGTTGCGCAATACGGGCTGAACGGGTTCTACGATAGTGTCGAAGCCCGGCACGCCTGCTGCGGCGTGCGCAAGGTCAAGCCGCTGGCGCGCGCGCTTGAAGGTGCCAGCTTCTGGATCACCGGCTTGCGGCGTGGCCAGTCCGGCAACCGGGCGGAGACGCCCTTTGCCGAGGCCGATCTGGAGCGCGGGCTGATCAAGATCAACGCGCTGGCGGATTGGGACATCGAGACCGTCAAGGCCTATGTGGCCCAGCACCAGGTACCGGTCAATCCGCTGCATGGGCGGGGCTACCCCTCGATCGGCTGCGAACCCTGCACCCGGGCGATCAAGCCCGGCGAGCCGGAACGTGCCGGGCGCTGGTGGTGGGAAAACGACGTCAAGCGCGAATGCGGGCTGCACGTGCCCGAGGCTACGCCGATCCCGGCCCGGGCCTCCGACAAGATTGCAACGCCGGCCTAAGCCGCCGGCCCCTGCCCCGCCCCGGTCACAAGCGCCTGCTAGAGCCGATGCAGCGGAGCGAAATGAGAACAACGGCGCCCCTGCGGCCCGCGAAGGATAAGCAGACAGACGATGCAAGGCACAGCACACGACATTCTTCCGGCCGAGCGGCCGACCAAGGCCCCGCTCGATCCGCATCTCAAAGCGCTTGAAAACGAAGCGATCCATATCTTCCGCGAGGTCGCGGCCGAATTCGAGCGGCCGGTCATGCTCTATTCGGTGGGCAAGGATTCGTCCGTTCTGCTGCATCTCGCGCGCAAGGCGTTCTTCCCCGGCCGCGTGCCCTTCCCGCTGTTGCATGTGAACACCGGCTGGAAGTTTTCCGAGATGATCGCCTTTCGCGACGAGATGGTACGCCGCTACGATCTCGATCTCGTGGAGCATATCAATCCGCGCGGCGCGGCGGAAAACATAACGCCCTTTACCCACGGCTCGTCCTTCTACACCGATGTGATGAAGACCGAGGCGCTGCGCCATGCGCTCGATGCCGGCAAATATGACGCGGCCTTCGGCGGCGCGCGGCGCGACGAGGAAGCCAGCCGCGCCAAGGAGCGAATCTACTCCTTCCGCACGCCCGACCATCGCTGGGACCCGCGCAACCAGCGCCCGGAATTGTGGAACATCTATAACGGCATGATCCGCAAGGGCGAAAGCGTGCGCGCCTTCCCGCTGTCCAACTGGACCGAGGTGGACATCTGGCGCTACATCCAGGCCGAAGAGATCCCGATCGTGCCGCTTTACTTCGCCAAGAAGCGCCCCTTCGTCGAGCGCGACGGCATGATGATCCTGGCGGAAGATCCGCGCCTGGAACTTAAAGCCGGCGAGGAACGTCAGGAGGACGTCATCCGCTTCCGCACGCTCGGCTGCTTCCCGCTGACCGGCGCCATCCGATCGACCGCTTCCACGCTGGACGAGATCATCGCCGAGCTGGAGACCGCCACCGTTTCCGAACGCCAGGGCCGCGCGATCGACCGCGACCAGTCCGGCTCAATGGAAAAGAAAAAACGCGAAGGATACTTCTGATGAGCTCCACCGGTTTCGCCCAGTCGGCCTCGTCCGACGCTGCCTCCAACGCGACCACGGCCGAGATCACCGCCTTCCCGGCCAGCGATGCCCAGCGCCATCTGCGCGACACGCGCCCATTGCGGCTGATCACCTGCGGCAGCGTCGATGATGGCAAGTCCACGCTCATCGGCCGCCTGCTGTGGGATACCAAGGCCGTCAAGGAAGATCAGGCGGTCACCCTGCGGCGCGATTCCGGCCAGCAGAACGACCTCGGCCTGCCCGATTTCGCCTTGCTGCTCGATGGTCTCCAGGCCGAGCGCGAACAGGGCATCACCATTGATGTCGCCTATCGCTATTTCTCGACCGACAAGCGCTCCTTCATCGTCGCCGACACGCCCGGCCATGAGCAATATACCCGCAACATGGCGACCGGCGCCTCGACCGCCGATCTCGCCGTCCTTCTGGTCGATGCCCGTGCCGGCCTGCTCGAACAGACGCGCCGGCATGCCACCATCGCCACGCTGATGGGCATTCGCCAGTTCGTGCTGGCGATCAACAAGATCGACCTCGTCGGCTATGATCAGGCCCGTTTCGACGCGATCGCCCGGGAATTTCGCGAGCTGGCCGTCTCTCTCGGCGTGCGCCAGATCACGGCGATCCCGATGTCGGCGCTGAAGGGCGAGAATGTCGTCCTCGACGGCCGCGCCTCCATGCCCTGGTATGAAGGGCCGACGCTGGTCGAGGTTCTGGAACAGGCTACCGTGCGCTCGGGCCAGACCGTCGGCTTCCGCCTGCCGGTGCAGCGCGTCTCGCGTCCCGGCGAAAGCTTCCGTGGCTATCAGGGCACCGTGGCCGGCGGCTCGGTCAAGCCAGGCGATTCCGTCGTCATCCTGCCCTCCGGCATGGTGGCCAACGTCGCCAAGATCGTTACCTTCGACCTCGTGCGCAATGCGGCGGTATCCGGCGATGCCGTGACGCTGGTGCTCGACCGGCAAGTGGATATTTCGCGCGGTGACATGATCGTCTCGCTCGAAGGCCAGCCGCAGATGGGCCTGCATTTCGATGCACAGCTCGTGGCGCTGCAGGCCGAAGGCATTCAGCCGAACAAACGCTACTGGCTGAAAAGCGGCACGCGCCGCCAGCGCGTCACCGTTCAGCCGGTGCAGAAGCTCGATTTGCAGAGCGGCAAATGGGTAGCTGCCGAAGCGCTGGCCATGAACGCCATCGGCAAGGTGCATCTGGCCTTCGACGAACAGGCGATCTTCGACGCTTACGAGGCAAATCGCGCCACCGGTGCCTTTATCCTGATCGACCCGGACACCAACAATACGGTGGCCGGCGGCATGATCACGGCCAAGCGCTCCTCGCTCGGCGGGCTGCACCAGGAGGATGCCCGCGTGATCCTGTCACTGCCGGCCGATCTGGCGGAGGAAATCCTGGCGAGCGCAGCCTTTGCCGCACGCCGCGAGGAGGTCGACATCCGCCGCGTCACCGCCGCCAAGGCCGCTGCGCTGCTGGGCGATCTGGACGGCTGAGGGCCGCCAAGCACGAGAAAGAGCGATATGCATGGGAGGGGAAAATTTCCTCTCCCACTGGCTCCTCTCGGATCAAAAGGGCGGGTCGTGCCAAGGCAGAGCCCCATAAGGTGGCCTCTATCTGGTCTCTCCTGCCAGCGAAGACTGTGCCGGCAGCCGGAATGGCTCACAGCGGCAAAATATGAGTGCCGCCAGAGGGTGGCACGGTCGCGGCATGATCCGACCATCGCTGCGCCGTTGAAACATCCTGAGGATCACGAAGCAGCACGCGGCTTGCCATGAAGCTGGCTTGCGCAGGACACTTGCGTCCGTGCAGAGCGCGATCGTTTCCGTCTCCCGCCCGTGCATCCATCTGCGTTTCAGAAAGAGTCGATCGGCCTTGCGTCTCCGCATGGCGCACCGAGCCTTTTTTCGATGCCGTTAGGTGCGTCCCTGCTTGCAAAGCTTGGGCTGCTCGGGCAGATCTGCCAGCGGAGGAGGTGCGGCTGGGAGGCTGCGCCCGCAAGGATCAAATGAGGAGACATGCATGGCGGGCTTGGGCATCGGGCTGATTGGAACAGGCTATATGGGCAAGTGCCATGCGCTTGCCTGGAACGCGGTGAAGACCGTGTTCGGCGATGTCGAGCGCCCGCGTCTCGTGCATCTGGCGGAAGCCGATCAGGGGCTGGCGGAAAGCCGGGCTTCCGAATTCGGCTTTGCCAAGGCAACGGCTGACTGGCGGGGGCTGATCGCCGATCCCGAGGTCGATGTGGTCTCGGTCACCACGCCGAACCAGTTTCATGCCGAGATGGCGATTGCTGCGCTCGAAGCCGGCAAGCATGTCTGGTGCGAAAAGCCGATGGCACCGGCCTATGAGGAGGCCGAGCGCATGCTCGCGGCCGCGCGGGCTGCCGGTCGCGTGGCCTTCATGGGCTATAACTACATTCAGAATCCGGTGATCCGCCATATCAAGACGCTGATCGGCGAAGGTGCCATTGGCAAGGTCAACCATGTCCGCGCCGAAATGGACGAGGATTTCATGGCCGATCCGGATGTGCCCTTTTATTGGAAGAGCGCGCTCTCAGCCGGCTATGGCGCACTGGATGATTTCGCCGTCCATCCACTGTCGCTGCTCTGGTCTCTCTTCGGCCATGCCGAGGCGGTGATCACCGATATGGTCAAGCCCTATGCCGACCGCCCGGCCAAGGAGGGCGGACGGCGGACGGTCGAGAACCATGACGGCGCCAATGTGCTGATGCGCCTGCAAGGCGGCATTTCGGCGGTTCTCATGGCCAACCGTGCAGCCTGGGGCCGCAAGGGCCGCATCGCGCTGCAGATCTACGGCTCCAAGGGCTCGATCCTCTACGATCAGGAGCGGATGAACGAATTCCAGCTCTACCGCGCCGGCGGCAGCCTGACCGAGGCAGGCTTTACCACCGTTCTCACCGCGCCGGCCCACGAGCCCTATAACCGCTTCATCCCCGCACCCGGCCATGGCCTGGGTTTCAACGACCTGAAGATCATCGAGTGCCGCGAACTGATCCGCGCCATCGCCGGCGAACCCTTTTCCGGCATCACCTTCGAGGATGGGCTGCGGATCGAAAAGACCGTGCATGCCATGGCCCGCGCCTTCCATGAGAAGCGATGGGTGGAGATCGACTGACGGGCAGGCACTGCCCTTCAAGACATCCTGACGGTTCCGGTACGAAGGAACCGCGCGCCTGATCCCTGCCAAAAACCTGGCAGGGTCGGGCCGGCCACCTTCTCAGACGGCCAGTTCGATCGAGGCCAGCAGGGTGGAGCGGGCGGTTTCCAGATGGAGCCGGCTTGCCGCGCGCGCCTTGCCGAGGTCTCGGCTTTCCAGCCCGTCGATATAGGCGAGATGTTCGAGCGCGGCGACATGGTTGCGCTCCTTCTCGTCCTTCTTGTTCCACTGGTAGTGATAGTGGAAGATGACAGACATCACCCCATGGATATTGCCGAGGAAGCGATTGGGCGCCACGCCGTTGACGATGCGGTGAAACCGATGGTCGAGTTCGGAGAAATCGCGGTATCGCCGTTCGAAATTGTCGAGCAGCGCCAGATGCTGCGCGCGAATGCCCGCCAGCGCCTCCCAGGCGGGATGGTCTGACGGCAAAGCGACGAAGCGATCGACGGCACGAAATTCCATGACCTCGCGCATGTCGAACAATTCCTCGACGAAATCGATGGTCAGGCCCAAAGCCCGCCAGCGGCCATTGCTCTGCCGTTCCAAGAGACCGAAATGGCTGAACTTGTTCAGGCATTCCCGGATGGCCGAGCTCGACACGCCGAATTGCCGGGCAAGATCCAGCCCGTTGATGACGGCGCCCGGCCGGCAATCCGGCCCGACCATCCAGGCCATGAACTTGCGCTCCAGCATTTCGGGCAGCGGCTCCAGCCCGGCGGCATCGAGATAATCGTCCCGGCAGGGCAAGCGCAGCAGCCGGCGCTGCCGGCCGTCCGTTGCCATGATGCCCAAGGCCTCGAGCGCGGTGAGAACCGCCCGAACCGTGGTGCGGCTCACGCCGAGCAGGGCGGCCAGCGCCGGCTCGGATGGCAGAGCCTCGCCAACCGGCTGGCGTGCCAGAAGGTCGAGGCTTTGATTATGCGCCCTGCGATAGATCACATTGGTCTTCATCGCCTGTCCCGTCTCACGGCCCAAGCCGCGTGCCCCGAAGCCATCCGCCGCCGCAGGAAAGGCCCATGTTTTTTCTGGCTGGCGATTGAATTTAAAAAACAGATTGCTCCCCGGCAAGATGTCTTTTATCCAAAAAGAACAGGAATGCTGGACCATGGGTGCGCTTATGTGCGTTGCCAAGACCCAGCGCGCCTTCGAGGGAGCGGGAGGGACAATGACCATTGCGCAGAGAAATTCTCGCAGGATGCGTCGTGTGCTTGGTCCGCAACGATGATGGCGGCAGATTCGGCCGGCCAGGCATGCGAGACGCATGTGCTTGGGATGAGGACAGGCTTTGGCCACGGGGCAGGGCCAGGCTGAGGGAGGCAAAATGACTGATGACCATCGCCGTCCGCATCGGGACGGATGCGCCGGACAGGCGACCCCATGAGCGGCGGCACCCTGCACCAGGGATCGATGCGGAACGCACGCACGGGCGCCGGATTGATTCTGCAGTTCGGCACAAGCCGTTTTCTCCAGGCCCATGCCGATCTCTTTCTGCACGAAGCGCGCGCAGAGGGGCAGGACGTGCCCGACGTGGTGATCGTGCAGACCTCCGGCGCGCCGGAACGGGCTGGCCGTCTGGCCGCCTTCAGCGATCCCGCTGGCTTCCCCGTGATCATTCGCGGGCTGGAAAATGGGGAGAAGGTGGACCGCAGCATCGCGGTGCAAAGTGTCAAGCGTGGCCTCTCCACAGCCACCGACTGGCCGGAGATCGTGCGGCTCTTTGCCGAGGAGGCCACGTATATCTTTTCCAATACCGGCGACAGCGGTTATGCGCTGACGGTCGGCGAGGCCGCGCGCGGCCTTGGCGTCGAAGCGCCGCTGCCCTCCTTTCCGGCCAAGCTCGCCCAGCTGCTCCAGGCGCGCTACCAGGCCGGCGGCGCGCCGCTGACGCTGCTGCCTTGCGAACTGATCAACGGCAATGGCCCGGTACTCAAAGGCATCGTCATGGATTTCGCCAAGGATGCCGGGGCCGATGCCGCCTTTCTGGCCTGGCTGGACAGGGCGGTGATCTTCGCCAACACGCTGGTGGACCGGATCGTCTCCGAACCGCTGGAGCCCGCCGGCGCCGTGGCCGAGCCCTATGCGCTCTGGGCGATCGAGGACGCGCCGGGGCTCGCTTTGCCCTGCCGGCATCCCGCCATGGTGCTGGTGCAAGACATCGAGCCGCATGAGCGGCTGAAGCTGCATATTCTCAACCTCGGTCATACGGTGCTGGCCGAGATGTGGCAGGCGCATCGACGGCGGCAGGACGAAACGGTGCGGGAGATCGTCAGCGACAGCTGCGTGCGTGGCCGGCTGGACGCCGTCTATCGCGACGAGGTGATCCCCGGCTTTGCCGCCCATGGCATGGGCGAGGAGGCAGAGGCCTATGTGCAGACCACGCTGGCCCGCTTCCTCAACCCGTTCCTCAAGCACCGGCTGGCCGATATCGCCGGAAACCACGAGTTGAAAGTGGCGCGGCGGATCGGCGCCTTTCTCGACTGGGCCGGCACGCCGGCGCCGGTGCTCGCCGACCTCGCATCCCGATATGGCAGGACATCCTCATGAAAGCGCTTCTTTGCGACGAACCCGGCCGCCTCACTCTGGTCCACCGCCCGATGCCTGTGCGGGCGCAGGACGAGGTGCTGGTGCGCATTCGCCATGTCGGCATCTGCGGCACCGATTTCCACATCTATGCCGGCAAGCATCCCTTTCTCGAATATCCCCGGGTCATGGGCCATGAGCTTTCCGGGACGGTGGAGGAAGCGCCCGAAGGGAGTGGCCTGGCTGCCGGGCAGCCGGTCTATATCGTGCCCTATCTCTCCTGCGGGCACTGCCACGCCTGTTCGAAGGGCCTGACCAATGCCTGCCAGAACATCCGCGTGCTCGGCGTTCATTGCGATGGCGGCATGGCGGAATATCTGTCCGTTCCCGTGCGCAATGTCGTGCCGACGGGCAAGATCGCGCTTGAGGACGCGGCGATGATCGAATTCCTTGCCATCGGCGCCCATGGCGTCAAGCGCGGCGGCATCACGGCAGCCGACCGCGTTCTGGTGACCGGCGCGGGGCCGATCGGCATGTCGGCGATCATCTTCGCCAAGGCGCGCGGCGCCGAGGTGGCGGTGATGGACACGCGCGAGGACCGGCTGGCCTTCGCGGCCGAGGGGCTTGGCGCCGACTACACGCTGATGGCCGATGCGGATGCCGACGCCGCCATCGCGCGCCTGACGGAGGGCAATGGCTTCGACGTGGTGATCGACGCCACCGGCAATGCGGGACCGATGCAGCGCGGCTTCGCCTTCCTCGCCCATGGCGCGCGCTACGTGCTGCTTTCGGTCGTGCGGTCGGACATCACCTTCGCCGATCCGGAATTCCACAAGCGCGAGGCGACGCTGTTTGCCAGCCGCAACGCGCAGCCGGATGATTTTGCCGAGGTGGTGCGCCAGATGGAGGCCGGAAACGTGCCGACGCGGGCGCTGAACACCCATACCGGGCGCCTTTCCGATGCCGTCTCGCTGTTTACCGAGTGGTCGCGGCCGGAGGCCGGCGTGATCAAGGCGATCCTGGAGGTGTGATGATGGCGACGACGCGCACATTGCGGCTGAGCCCGCAGGACAATGTGGTGGTGACGCTGGCCGATCTGCCGGCCGGCAGCCCGATCGACGGGACGACAGTAGGCATGCTGACCGCGGTGCGCGTGCCGCGTGGCCACAAAGTGGCGGCGGAGCCGATCGCGGCCGGCGCACCGATCCGCAAATTCGGCCAGATCATCGGTTTTGCCAGCGTCGACATCGCGCCGGGCGATTGGGTGCACGAGAAGAACGTGACCATGGGCGAGGATTTTGCCCGTGACTATGCCTTCGCCGCCGAAGCCCAGCCGCCCGAGGGCCTGCGCCAGGGCGAGACGCCGGCCTTCTTCGCAGGCTTTCGCCGCGCCGACGGGCGCGCGGGCACGCGCAACTATATCGGCATCCTCTCTTCGGTGAACTGTTCCGCCACGGTCGTCGATTACATCGCCGACGAGATCAACCGCTCCGGCATCTTGGCCGACTACCCCGGCATCGACGGCATCGTGCCCTTGCCGCATGGCCAGGGCTGCGGCATGGCCGGGCGCGGCGAGGCCTTCGATGTGCTTTCCCGCACGCAATGGGGCTATGCGAGCCATCCGAATTTCGCCGCCGTGCTGCTGGTCGGACTGGGTTGCGAGGTTTTCCAGATCCCCCGGATGAAAGAGCGCTACGCCATCGCCGAGGGCGAGCATTTCCAGTCGCTGACGATCCAGGAGATCGGCGGCACACGCAAGGCCGTGGCGGCGGGCGTCGAGCGGGTCAAGGCGATGCTGCCCTTTGCCGCCCAAGCCAAGCGCGAGGCCATTTCTGTATCGGAGCTGACGCTGGCGCTGCAATGCGGCGGTTCGGACGGCTATTCCGGGCTGACGGCCAATCCGGCGCTGGGTGTGGCCGCCGATATGCTGGTGCGTCAGGGCGGCACGGCCATTCTGTCCGAGACCCCCGAGATCTATGGCGCCGAACATCTGCTGACGCGCCGGGCCGAGAGCGTCGAGGTCGGCCAGAAAATTGTCGATCTCATTGACTGGTGGGACGACTACACCGCCCGCAATGGCGGCGAAATGAACAACAATCCCTCGCCCGGCAACAAGGCGGGCGGTCTTACGACGATCCTGGAAAAATCGCTCGGCGCCGTCGCCAAGGCCGGCAGCTCGACGCTGCGCGGCGTTTACCGCTATGGCGAACGCATCGACCGCAAGGGCCTCGTCTATATGGACACGCCCGGCTACGATCCCGTGGCGGCCACCGGTCAGGTGGCCGGCGGCGCCAATGTCCTCTGCTTCACCACAGGGCGCGGCTCGGCTTATGGCTGCAAGCCGGTTCCCTCGATCAAGCTCGCCACCAACAGCGAACTCTATGCCCGCATGACCGAGGACATGGACATCAATTGCGGAGATATCGTCGAGGGCGTCAGCCTGGAGGAAAAGGGCCGCGAAATCTTCGACACGGTCCTGGCCATCGCCTCCGGCAGACAGTCGAAATCGGAAGAGCTCGGCTATGGCCGCAATGAGTTCGTGCCCTGGCAGATCGGCGCGGTGATGTGAGCCACACAGGCGCGGCGCAGGGCGGCTAAGCCTGGGCGCCTGTCGGTGACCTGTTCGGTGTCCGACCGTGATTTCCCTGAGCCGGCTTCGGGTTCTGGCCGTTACGCGGACGCGCGGAATGTGTCGAAGATCAACGCCCGCAGCCAGCGATGCACGGGATCGGCGTCCATTCGCGGGTGCCATGCCTGGACGATGCTGAAGCCGGGCACGACCACCGGCAGGGCGAAGGTTCTGACATCGCTTGTCGTCACGGAATTGCGGTGGGACTGCGGGATCGAGCCGATCAGGTCGGACGTCGCGGCAACGGTGATGACGGCCGGAAAGCTTGGCACGATCAGCCTGACATCGCGCTGGACGCCGAGGTCGGCAAGCGCGGCATCGATTGGGCCGGCAAAGTCTGCTTTCGTCGAGAAGAGCACGTGGCCCCAGGCGAGATAGGCCTCGACCGTGATCGGATCCGCATCGAAGATCGGATGCCCCGCTCTGGCAACGCCGACATAGAGGTCATCGAACAGGGTCTGGCAGCGCAGTTCGCCACTTTCCCGCGGGAGCACGCCGATATCGAGATCGACGGTCCCGTCCCTCAAGCTGTGAATGTCCTTGTCCGATCGCGGCGCGAAACGCAGCCGGATGCCCGGCGCCGCATTGGCAACGGCGGCGCTGAGGCTTGCGGCATAGATCAGCACGAAAGCCTCGTTGGCGCGGATGGTGACATCGCGCCGCACCTTGGAGATATCGAGGCCTGACACGGGACTGAGAACGCCGTGCACAGCCTCCGTCAGCCCGCGCACCTCCTGCGCGATGGAAAGCGCATGCGGCGTCGCCACCATGCCGCGCCCGGCCGGTACCAGGATCGGGTCGCCCAGCGCCGCCCTTAGGCGCGCAAGCGTGCGGCTCATGGCAGAGGTGCTGAGCCCGAGCCGTCGCGCGGCGGCCGACACGCTTCTTTCTCGCAGCAAGGCGTCCAGCGCCACGAGCAGGTTGAGATCAAGATCGGACATCGCTCGCACCCCGGGTCACATTCAACCCACCATCTCTTCCAATCGGATTCAAACCGAGAGCATCCGCTATTTTCAGGGCTGCGTAGAACAGGCAGCTTTCTCTTGAAGCCGCAGGATGTTGCCGCCATTAGGCTGCAAGACGGAGAAGTGCACCACCCATGGCGTCGGATGCAAGCTTCTGTTGATTGTGTTGCGTCTGGCGCTGCAGGTCAACCGGGATTAAATCGATCGGCATCGGAAAAGACGAGGAAATCTCCATGTCCGCCACCTTCACCGCAACAGGCTCTCAAGACGGGCTGGCCACACCTCGGCGGCATCTGGCCGTCGCCATGCTGCTGTTGACGCTGGTTCTCGTGGTTCTGGATGGGGCCATCGCCAATGTCGCCCTGCCGTCGATCGCGCTCTCGCTGCATGCCGAAGCAAGCAGCGCCGTCTGGGTGGTCTCGGCCTATCAGCTGGCCGTTCTGGTCGCCATCCTGCCCTGCGGGGCGCTGGGCGAGATCCATGGCGCGCGGCGGGTCTATCTGATCGGTGTGGCACTGTTCACGCTTGCCTCGGCGGCTTGTGCGCTGGCAGGCGATCTCCGTTTGCTGATCCTCGCCCGCTTCGTCCAGGGCCTCGGCGCAGGCGCGATCATGGCGCTGGCGATGATGAACCTGCGCCTGGCCGTGCCGCAGCGGATGCTGGGCCCGATCATCGGCATCAATGCCATGGTCATTGCCATTTCGTCCGCCGCCGGCCCTGGCATCGCCGGCGCCATCCTGTCCGTCACCACCTGGCCCTGGTTGTTCGCGGTCAACATTCCGCTTGGGATCATCGTGCTGCTGGGCGGCCGCCTGCTCGCCCAGGTCCAAGGCACGCGCGGCACGCTGAACCTCAAGGCCCTCTTGGCCAATACGCTGATGTTCATCCTGTTCTTCTGCGGGGCGGAGCGAATCGCGACGGCGCCGGTGCCGGGCCTGCTGCTGATCGCCGCCGCGCTCGGCTGCCTTGTCTTTCTGCTCCGGCTGGAGCGCGGCAGCAAGGCGCCGCTCGTTCCGACGGATCTCTTGGCGACGCCGGCCTTCCGCGTGGCGGTCACCGCATCGGTCTTCTGCTTCTGCGGCCAGATGCTAAGCGCGATTGCCCTGCCCTTCTACCTCCAGCACAGCTTGAAGATGCCGCCTGTCATGGCTGGCCTCTACATGATGCCCTGGCCCGTTGCGACCGCGATCGTCGCGCCCCTCTCGGGACGCATGGCCAACCGCCTGAAGACGGCATGGCTCTGCGCCCTCGGCGGGGGTCTGCTGGCGCTCGGCCTTCTCATAGCCGGTCTCAGCCCTCCCGATCCCAAGGGCATCGTCTTTCTCATCGGCACGATTCTGGCGGGCATCGGTTTCGGCCTGTTCCAGACGCCGAACAACCGCATCCTGCTCTTGTCGGCCCCCAAGGCCAGAAGCGGTGCGGCAGGCGCCATGCAGGGCACGGCGCGGCTTCTCGGCCAAACGCTGGGCGGAATTTCGATGTCGATCCTCTTTGCGGCCCTGCCGGTCACGATAGCCTTGCACTATGCCGTGATGATCGCAGCCGCCTGCGCGGCCATTGCCAGCCTGGTGAGCCTCAGCCGGGCGCGCTACGAGGCAGGAGGGCTGGCTGCCGCCGCCACCTGATGCCGTCTCTCAACGGCCAGAGGCGTTCAGCCTATAGGCCGGAGCTGTGGCTCCGGTCACCTTTTCGCGATCAGTTCGCCGGCCGGGTCGAGAGGCCAGTCGACCACATGGTCCTCGAAATCGTCAATGTCGATATCGTCTTCCAGAAGAGTGCGGCCTCTTGCGGAGATGCCGGCCTGATGGACGGTTTCCGGATCGCCCGAGACGAGCGGATGCCACCAGGACAGATCCTCACCGTCACGCACCTTGCGATAGCCGCAGGTCGGCGGCAGCCAGGTCAGCGTGCGCACCTCCTCCGGCGTCAGCTGGATGCAGTCGGGCACGGTAGCCTGCCGGTTGGGATAGTCGCGGCAGCGACAGCTTTGCCCGTCCAGAAGCGTGCAGCGAATCTCCGTCCAGACGATCTCGCCCGTGTCCCAATCCTCCAGCTTGTTGAGACAACAGAGGCCGCAGCCATCGCACAGGCTTTCCCATTCCGCACCGGTCATCTCCTCCAGGCTCTTGACCTTCCAGAAGGGTTGGTCGACCGTCTGGTCTTCCGCCTCCGGGCCCAAGAGCAAGGATCTGTGGATTTCGTGCGACATGGGTCGAGGCGCTTTCCGTTGTTAAGGCGCTGAGAGAGAATCTGGCCGTAGAATGAAACGGCCCGACGTGCAACATTTGGGCAGGCCTTGCCGCCGAAACAAGCAGGACGTGCCTTTGCCTCACGCAAACGAAGACGAGAACAGGCCGAGAAAGCGCCATATCTTTCTACGGATCGACGCCTGGATCGACTCCACCGTCTGGACCGCCGGCTTCCGTTTTGCCGAATGGTGGGAAGATGTCACCATCTTTTTCCGCCGCTTCCGCATGCGCGGATGGAAGCGCTGGCTGTTCGAGATTCTCGGCGAAGGCATGACCTGGGGCACCGTCGGTTCGGTTCTCCTCCTGGCGCTGGCCCTGCCCGCCTTTCAGGAAACCAAGGGCAATTGGCGCGCGCAGAGCGATTTCGCCGTCACCTTCCTCGACCGCTACGGCAACGAGATCGGTCACCGCGGCATCATCCACGAGGATTCGGTGCCGGTCGATCAATTGCCGGATACGCTTGTCAAAGCGGTGCTGGCGACAGAGGACCGGCGCTTCTTCGATCATTACGGCATCGATTTTCTGGGCCTTGCCCGCGCGCTGACGGAAAACGCGCGCGCCGGCGGCGTGGTCCAGGGCGGCTCGACACTGACGCAGCAGCTCGCCAAGAACCTCTTCCTCTCCAATGAACGCACCATCGAGCGCAAGATCAAGGAAGCCTTCCTCGCCTTCTGGCTGGAATGCAACCTGTCCAAGAAGGAAATTCTCGGCCTTTATCTCGACCGCGCCTATATGGGCGGCGGCACCTTCGGCGCGGCTGCGGCGGCGCAGTTCTATTTCGGCAAGGCGATCACCGATATCAATCTGGCCGAATCGGCCATGCTTGCCGGCCTGTTCAAGGCGCCTGCCCGCTATGCGCCGCACGTCAATCTGCCGGCTGCGCGCGGGCGCGCCAATGAGGTGCTGACCAATCTCGTACAAAGCGGGCTGATGACCGAGGGTCAGGTCATCGCTGCGCGGCTCAATCCCGCCAGTGTCGTCGACCGCGCCCGGCAGCAGGAGGCGCCGGACTTCTTTCTCGACTGGGCCTTCGAGGAGGTGCAGCGCATCGCCGCGCCCTTTGCCCAGCATTCGCTGATCGTTCGCACCACCATCGACATGGGCCTGCAGAAGGCGGCCGACGACGCCGTGGAAACGGCCTTGCGCGAATATGGCGAGAGCTATCGCGTGAAGCAGGGCGCGCTGGTGATGGTGGAAAATGGCGGCGGCGTGCGTGCGATGGTGGGCGGGCGCGACTATGGGGAGAGCCAGTTCAACCGCGCCACCAAGGCGCTGCGCCAGCCGGGCTCCTCCTTTAAGGTCTATACCTATGCTGCGGCGATGGAGAAGGGCTTTACCCCGGAAACGGTGATCAGCGACGCGCCGGTGACCTGGCGCGGCTGGTCGCCGCAAAATTACGGCCGCTCTTATTCCGGCAAGGTCACGATTTTGACCGCGATCGCCAAATCGATCAACACCGTGCCGGTGCGGCTTGCCAAGGATGAGCTCGGCATCGACCGGATCGTCAAGATGGCGAAGGATATGGGCGTCGAAACACCCATTCGGTCGGACAAGACCATCCCGCTCGGCACCTCGGAACTGACCGTGATGGATCAGGCGACCGGCTATGCCGTGTTTCCCGCAGGCGGCTTTCAGGCGCGCCGACATGGGATCAGCCAGATCCTGAACTATGACGGCGACATTCTCTTCGACTTCAACCGCGATGCGCCGCCGGCCCGCCGGGTCTTGAGCGAGAAGGCGGCGACCAACATGAACCGGATGCTGACGCAGATCCCGATCATCGGCACGGCGCGCAAGGCCGCGCTCGACAGCGTGCTCTCGGGCGGCAAGACCGGGACCACCCAGGCCTATCGCGATGCCTGGTATGTCGGCTTCACCGGCGACTACACGGCTGCCGTCTGGTTCGGCAATGACGACTACACCTCGACCAACAACATGACCGGCGGTTCGCTTCCGGCCATGACCTTCAAGCGGCTGATGGACTACGCCGAGCAGGGCATCGAGCACCGGCCGATCCCCGGCGTGGACATGCCCGCCCCTGCCAAGAAGGACAAGGCGCCGGCCAAGGCCGAAGGCATGGTGGAAGGTGAGCTTCCCCCACCGCTGCGCCCGCGCATGCTCTCCAGTGAAACCACGGCCCTTCTGAAGACGCTGGCCGACCGCTTCACCGCCGCGCCTGCCCTTCGTCCGGAGCCGAAAGCAGGCGGCACCGTTGCGGCGGCCACGCAATGAGAGCGGGCATCGTGCTGTCGACATCAGCGCCATCGGCCGTCTCTGGCCTATCAGATCGGAGAGGGGCGACTGACTTCCGGAAAATCCCGGCGGGAAAACAAAATCTTAGAGCATCGGTCCGAATCCTGTCACAGGACATGACGCAAAGGGTTCGCGCCTTGGCGGCCCCCTCATCCGACCCTTCGGGCCACCTTCTCCCCGCTGGAGAGAAGAGACATGCCGCGCCGTCTTACGTCACCTCTTGCGTTGGAAAACCGGCCATATCCTTATTCCTCAGCGCTCGATTGAGCTGCTACGCTATCGCCCTGGTCTCTTCTTCCCATCGGGGAGGAGGTGGCGCCCGCCGGATGAGGGGGCGGCCAAGCCAACAAATGCGCGTAGTGGACTATGGATCCCTATTTTCGACCCGATGCTCTGGCATGCAGGGCAGAGATTTTCCGGCTAAAAACATGGCATTCCTCCGCCCTTTTCGCTCTCCTCTCGATCTCTGCTAAAGGCGACCCGTGTTCCGCGTCCCGCTTCTCGTCGCGCTGGCCCTCAGCATCGCCTTCGGCCTTGGCATCGCCTCGGCCGTTCAGGCGTTGAAAACGACCGTTGGCTTCGGCGTCATCACGCTTGGGCCCTGGACGGCCTATCCCAATGCGCAGACATCGGCCGCCGATCCTTACGCGCGCGCGCACCGCGCCCGGCAGGGGCGGCTGCTCTATGGCGGGGCGGAAGGTCTGCAATTCATCGCCGCGACCGATAGCGCCGGACAGCCGCTCGATGGACGCTGCCGCTACGACATCGTCGGGCAGACGCCGGTCGCCCGTTTCTGGACCCTCTACATGGCCGATGCGCAGGACCGGGCCATTTCAGCCGCGCCCGAACTTCCCACCGCGCTCAATGCCTGGACGGCGCTGCATGAGGCGGAGGGCAGGATCCTGATCCATGTCTCCGCCAGGGCTGAGCCTGACAATTGGCTCGCGTCGAAAGCCGCCGGCCCCTACCGACTGGTCTTCACCCTCCTGGACACGCCGACCGCCGGCTCCTCCGGCCTGATCGAGGTGACCATGCCGGAGATCCGCCAGACAGGATGCGGCCATGCGTAAGCTTCTCTACGCGGTTCTGCTCGGTCTGATCGGGGCGGCCATGTTGCATATCGTGCTGATCCTCGGCCTGCCGCGCTTTTCCACCGGCGATGCCTATAGCCGGGTGCTTGGGCTGTTCGAGATGGACAGCTTCTTTTCCCTGACCCGCGAGCCCGGCGCCACCGGCTTGTCCGACGACGACCCGTTTCTGCGCGTCGCGGTCTGCGGCTTTTCCGTTGCGGGCGGCCCGGTGCGCTTCACCGCCTCGGGCGACGTACCCTTCTGGTCGCTGGCGCTCTATGACAGCACATCCAATGAGGTGTTCAGCATGAATGACGCCACGGCCGTCAATCGCCAGCTGGATGTGATCGCCGCCACGCCGCGCCAGTTGACCGACCTGCGCAAACTGCCTTCCGACGCCTTGGGCCCAGCCATTCTCGTGGAGATGCCGGATCAGGAAGGCTATGCCGTGCTGCGCGCGCTGGCACCGACGCCGAGCTATGAGGAAGGCGCACGCGCGTTTCTGGCTAAGGCAGGCTGCGATACGGTTCGACCATGAGCTCTGCTGGGGCACGTTTTAGTGAAGCGGCAAGCGTGGGAAGGACAGAGTGCTGGGCCTGGCAGGTCCGCGAAAATTGGCATGAGCCAATGGAAAAGCTGTTCACGCATTCTGCGCGATGCAATCGTCTGCCCCAGCGATTGTGTGCGAAATGGGGGAAACTTTTAGGGGCGCTTGTTCAAGCTGCCATATGATATGATTGCTCGCCTTGCGCATCATGCGCCAGGGCGTACAAGCTGACAGAGTTGCGCCGTTCATCGGCCGCCGAAAGCCGCAGTGGCAGAGGCAGGCAGCAAAAGGGCGCCTTAATGCGTGCCGGAGTTCAGCGGCTGCGGCATGTCGCGCTGCGGCTTCTGGTCCTCGATCCGCTCGTAGCGGATACCGGTGAACATCAGCACAACGGCGTCTTGTCCGGCCTGCGCCGGCGTTGCAGATCGGCGGCTCGCGCGAGCCGCATGGTCTTGCAATCGGATTACGTCTGCCATTCTCGTCTCCAACGCGGGGTTTGAGAGGGATGAATACGACACAGATTTCACCCTGCCCTGTCCGGGCTGACGCGTTGAGCGAGTGTCGCCCTGCCGCGTCGTCCTGGTTTCTCCTTCCGCCGGATTGTTCCGGCTTTCCTTGGGCCGGGCTTGCCGACCTCGATACAACGGGTCCATCGTCGCATCTTCAACATGATTTGGCCACAGCTTCGTTAACAGCTGCTTAACGCACCTTAACGCAGATCTGACCAGAGAAACCATCGCCGTGTTCCGAATGGCTGAATTGACGCGTTTTTCGCGTCCGCAGCGCATTTGCAGCAGCTGCGGACGCGGGGTCCACGTATGATTCGGTCGATTATATTAGACCGTTATTAACGTTTGGCCGCCCTTTAGCGACGGAACAACATGCCCATGACGAAGGAGATGCCGGCAATTGTGGCGAGCGTCGAGATCGGCTCGGCACGTACGCGCTCGCGCAGGCGGTCAGCCATTACCTCGGCTTCCGACTGAACGACGGCCTTGGCGCTGTTGCCGATTGCAGAGACGGAATCGGTCAGCCGCGAAATTTCAGAACGCAAATCCGCGATCTGCGCATCGAGATCTGCCTTGGCGACGCTGGCTTCCACCTCGGACGCACCGTCATTGAGAACGGAAGCGAATTTCTTTTCGACCATAGCTACGGGCTCCTGTTTAGCTGTGCCTTTAACGCGCAATGCTGCGAATAGTTCCCCACGGCAATTGGCTCGACCTCATGCGCGTGAGACGTCTCTTGTGCAAAGCCGGCCAAGGCGTCGCGAGGTCCGCAATGGATGCCAAATGGCCACGGAATGCCGGCACCTGCTTGAATTCGGCCTTGAATTTGCCAGAGTGCCACCTGAGGAACTTCCTGAGGGCCGCACACGTTTTCTCGCGCTGGCGCAGAATTGCGTGAAGCGGCTCCAGACGTCCTCGAAAGATGCATGCTCATGCTTTCGTCCGAGCTACGGGGAGCGGGCGGCGGATCGGCGCATTGTCATGTTCATAGGGAGAGTTTCGTGTTCAACTCCAGATTTCGACGGCATGTCATGGTCGGCGCAGCGCTTCTCGCCGCCAGCCTGTTTCCGTCGCTTGCTCAGGCCGCGGCCGGCTTTGCCACCGCCAATGTCAACATGCGCTCCGGCCCCAGCACCCGCTATCCGGCCGTCACCGTCATTCCCGTCGGCACGTCGGTGGAAATCCACGGGTGCCTGGCCGAGGTTCCGTGGTGCGATGTCTCATTCCGCTTCGGCCGGGGCTGGGTGGCTGGGCGCTATCTGCAGACGCTCTATCGCGAGCGGCGCGTCTATGTGGCGCCGGAATATTACCGTCCGCTCGGCATTCCCACGATCACCTTCGATGTCGACAGCTACTGGACGCGCAACTATCGCAGCCGCGATTTCTACCGCGATCGCGACTACTGGCGCGAATGGCGCGGTTGGCGCGATGACCGCCCGCTGCCGCCCCGCCCGCCGCGCCCGCGTGACGGCGACCGGCCCCGCTGGGAACCGGATCGTCCGCGCTGGGAGCAGGACCGCCCGCGTTGGGAGCGCGACAATCGCGACCGGCAGAACTGGGAGCGCGAGCGCAACGATCGTGACAGGCAGAATTGGGACCGTGACCGGGAAAACCGCGAGCGCGACCGCCTGAACCGCGAACGCGATCGCGACAATCGCCAGCTCGACGAGCGCAACCGCGAACTCGACCGTCAAAACCGTGAGCGTGATCGCCAGAACTGGGACCGCGACAGCCGTGAGCCCGGGCGCGATCCGGGCCGTGATCGCGGCCGCGGCGAATGGGACCGGGGAGACCGTGGCGGTGATCGGGACAGGGGCGATCGCGATCGCCAGAACCTCGAGCGCAACCCCGCCCGCGACGATGCCGACCGCGCCCGCATCCGCCGCCCCGAAGGCGCCTGCATGCCGGGCGATGCGAACTGCGCACCGCGCTGAGAGACCAAGCAAAGAAGGATCACAAGAGGGGCTTGCGAGCGGTTTGTTCTCGCAAGCCCTTATTTCATGGATTTCGAAAGACTATATACTTCATCTGATCTGCTCGTAATGCCCACCTGCTCAATGGTTTAGCAGTCATGCCTTCTATTTTTTAAGGCGATTTACTGGAAGCGTTTGATTACCAGAACTTGAAATCGTCCTGCGGTATAGGCTTGTATCGTGCTTACACGCGTTGAAGATCGCCCAGCTTCGTGTTATTAATGGTTCGCTTTTATGAGGTGTTCGAAAATGGTTTCGGTAACTTTGCCTAAAAGTCATGTTGAGACCCAGGACGGGCATGAGACTCATTGCGAGCGCTTGCTTCGTATTGCCGAAGAGGCGAAAGACGCAAAGTCGAATGGCGGGGTCACGATCACACGAATGACGCGCGAGGAACGCCGGATCGCTCTTTTTCCACGATAAAATCCTGAAATGGATGATGTGTTGAAGCTCCCCAGGATTCAGGGGAAGCCACTTGAAGTCATTGTCTCACCGCATTTTAAAGCGAACTCATATTATCGGGGAAAACCGGAGCTCGAAGAGCATGTGCTCGATATTGTCGATGCCATCGTCCAAGGAAAGCCACTCCCTCACTGGGCCTACCGCAGCGGCATAGATAGCAACGATCCACCCGATAGTGTGTTAGCGCGCTATGGGATCATGCATCTGCATTTGGGTTCGAAAGCATCGAGCGAACTCCTCTTCCTGATGCAATTTCAACATCACGTCGTCATTTTGGCGATCGGCAATCACAAGCACTTCGCAGAGGATCCGCCGGGAAGCCTGCTTCATCAGTTTCACCAGAGAAAGGTGATAGAGCTGAACGCCCTCCGAGAAGAACAACGCGTTGCGGACGAAGCCGCAGCTGCGCGCGAAGCAGGAGACCGCAAGAGAGCCAGGGCAGCCGCAATCAAAAGCGGCATTTTTCCCCGCAAGAAAGACTAAGTGCCGTCCCATTGATGAGGGTATCAGTCTTTCACGCATCAAGCCTATGTCGGGAAGCGTGCAAAATTGGCGATTAGCATGACGGCCGACGACATCCGTCTTTGCACGCCACCCAACTGTCCCACCGCATCATGTGACCCTGCTGCCACAGTCGTCCCAGTTTGTGACAGCGGATCTTAGTATCTTTTTTACCCTTAATGTCTCGTTAACCACGCGTGCCTACAGTCGGAGTTCATCTTCGGCCGGACTTCAGGGCCATGCCCCGCCCGCCTGACCGAAGCCACTTACTTCCTGTGTTGCGTGCGAGTGGGTGTTAAGACATGTCTGATCGGTTCCGGGAATTGGAGAAAACGCAGGGCAGCCGGGTCAAGGATGTTGTTCTCCTGGCGACGGTGACAAGCTTCGAGGCGCTGCGCCAACCTCGCAAAGCCGATCTGCGCCAGTTCGAGGAGCTGTTCGTTCCGCTTTTCGCCGCCTCCAGCGACGAGGCAAGGCGGCAGGCGGCATCTGCGCTCTCGCGCTGCCACCATGTGCCCGCGTCCGTCGCCTATCAGATCGGCAGCGCGCCGATTGCCATTGCCGCCCCTTTCCTCGCGGGATCACCCGCCATCGACGAGACCATGCTGATCGCGCTCGCGCGCAGCCAAAGCATCGACCATGCCGAGGCCATTGCCCGGCGGGACGATCTGTCGCCGGCGCTGATCGAAGCGCTGGTGGAACGACGCCAGCTCGCCCAGGGCGGGCTCGATGCGGCAGCGGGCCGTCTGATCGAAATGCCGGCCATTCCCGCGCATGCACAGCCACCAGCCGAGCGCGATGAGCGTCTGCGCCAGGACCTGAAGGCGATGATGCGTCGCACGCCGTCGCAGCCGGAACCGCAGATGCCGAGCCTGCCGGCGGTCGATCCCAGCCACGGCGCGCTGCTCGTGCGCTTCGCCCGGCTCGGCGAGGTCAACATGCTGGCTTCGTGCCTGGCCGCCGTGCTCGGCGCCGATCTCTCGCTCGGCGAGCGCCTGGTTCTCGATGTCTCGGGCCAGCAGCTCGCCACGGTGCTGGTGGCGCTGAAGCTGCCGATCAGCGACCGGCTGACGATTCTGAGCTATCTCTATCCCTATCTGGCGGAGATCATCGACGGCCGCTCCCGCGCGGAACTCATGCTCGACGCGCTTGACGAGGCGGCCTGCGCCGCCCGCGTCGCCAGCTGGCTCGACACGGCTGGAAAAAGCGAGCGCACGCCCCAGGCCATCAGCTATCTGGCCGCCAACAGGGAAAAGGACGCCCGCCGCCCCGGCCTCCATGCCGCGCCGAGCCGCCCCGCCCTGCCCGCCCGCGCCCGGCTTGCGCCCGGAAAGGGTTAAGTCGGGAGTTAAGCCTGCGGCGCCAGCGGCACGAGGCCTTCGAGCGTCTCGCATTCGAGCTCGACGACCCAGCAATCGGAGTCGAACCGCAGCTCGCGGGCAATCAGAACATCCGCCTCCTCGGCGGCTCCATCGGTCAGACGAAGCTCGAACAGACGATCGCCGCTCTCTTCCCCGGACAACAGGCTTTGCGGCGCCGGGCCGGCCACGCTCTCGCGGCCATCGCGCCGGCGTTGCCTGAGAAAGATCGCCCCGGCTTCGGCCGCACCCTTGTGCAGAACGGCGGCATAGCCGCCATCGGCAAAAACCCGGCGCAGGAGGGCGGAGACGAAAAGATCGGAACGCAGACGCATGATGGCGGGCTTAGCAGCTTCGTCCGCCTGGCGAAAGCCGGGGCGATGGCGCGCTGACGACAGCCTGTGATCAGGACAGAGACAGCTTGTAGCCCAGATGCGTCGCTTCAAAGCCCAGCCGCTCATAGAAGCGGTGCGCATCGGCGCGCTGCCTGTCGGTCGTCAGCTGCATCAAAACGCATCCACGCGACCGGCTATAGGCGATCGCCCAGCGGATCATTGCCTCGCCGATCTGCCGGTTGCGGTGGGACGTGGCGACCCGCACCGCCTCGATCTGCGCGCGTTTTGCCCCGCGACGCGACAGGCCGGGAATGATCGTCAGCTGCAACGTTCCGACAGTCTCCTCGCCGTCTTCGACCACGCAAAGAAACTGATTGGCGTCGGCGGCTATCTCTTGGAAGGCGGCACGGTATGGGGCGAGGTCCTCCAGCGCCGCAGCCTCACGCTGGGCGCTCAGGGAATCATCGGCCAGGAGGCGCACCAGGATCGGCAGGTCGGCCTCGTTTGCCTGGCGGAAGATCAAAGGTGGCACTTCGTTCATCCTCCCCATCGGCGGCTAAAGGCCGGGCCCATGCGGTGCTGGTCCCAACCCTGTCCTTAGATCGCTCCGATCGCCTTCAGCTTTTTCAGCACCGTGATGCTCGGCTCGCCGGTTTCCGGCAGGCGGTAGTGTTTCTCGAAATGGCGTATCGCGGCGCGGGTCTGCTCGCCGGCGACGCCATCGGCCTGCACATCGCCATAGGCGAGATGAATCAGTCCACGCTGGATTTGCAGAACCAGACTGGAGTTCGCTGCGCCATCGGGCTTGCTTGCATCGGGCTTGCTTGGATCGGGTTTGCCGGCCTGCGCTTTCGCCGCGCCGGGCTTGGCGCTGGCCGCCGGGGGCTCGGCTTCGGCGGCGCGGATCGCGGCAGCGACGGGATCGATGCCACCGGTCGACAGGTCGGCATTCTGCATCGGCCGCTGGCGTGGCGTGACGATCGGCCCCGGGGGCGGGCTGGCAGCCAGCCGCACCAGCAGGTCCTCGCTGGGCTGGCCGGTCTCCGTCAGGCCAAGGCGACGCTGGGCGCTGCGGATCGCCGCGGCAATGCGTGGGCCACTGCGCCCATCCACCGGCCCGCTATAGGCGCCATTGGCTTTCAGCACCTGCTGCGTGCGCAAGAGGAGGTCGTTGTCGCCAGCCTGTTCAGGAGGCTGTGGTGTCATCGCCGGATCCGAGGCCGCCGTCTCCTCCGCTGGCGGAGCGGCCGTGTCGGGGGCGGCGATGCGCGCCGGTTTCAAGGCGCTGCCTGCCGCTTCGTCCTTGTCGTTGCCGGATTTTTCCCGCTCGATCAGAAAGGTCGTGACGTTTTTCGGCGGCTCCTGCGGCAAGGCGGCCAGCCGGTCGGGCTGGGCATGGGTGAAAGGCAGGCGCGTGCGCAACCAGGGGGCAGGATGCTGGCCCGGCTGATACCAGAGCGCATTGGCGGCGACGAAAGCAAAGACAACGGCAAACAGCGTCAGGCCGCCGAGGGTGGCGGGCCGGCGGCCGATCAGCCAGACGATGCCTTGCAGAACCCGAAGGAACAGGCCGGGCCGGGCGGTTTTGGCGGCCGCGCGCGCTGCCTGGGCTGTCTTGGATGCCGGACGCGGCGTCGCGCCTTTTTGCGCAGACGGCTTGCCAACGGGCGTACGGGATGCGCCGGCTTTGGGCTCAGGCGCTTTTGGCGTGCGGGCCATGGGCAGAGCCTCCTTGTCGCAAGGCCACCTCGTCCGGCGCGGCCGTGCGGCCACCGTCGACGCGAACGGTCAGACGAGGAGGGAATTCGACCGGAGCCGGCAGCGCGACATCCGGCTCGGCCGGCGACGAAATGCCGGATCCATCGATCGGCAGGCTCACGGTCATCACCGTGCCCTCGCCCAGGCGGCTTTCAACCAGCAAACTGCCGCCATGTAGCGCGACCAGGCCCTTCACCAGCGCCAAGCCGAGGCCCGTGCCCTCATAGTTGCGGGCATAGGCGCTTTCGATCTGCATGAAGGGCTGGCCAAGCAGGGCCAGCTTTTCGGGCGCGATGCCGATACCGGTATCGGACACGACGAATTTGATGTTGGCGCCATCGGTTTCCGCATCGATGGTTACCAGCCCGCCACGGCCGGTGAACTTGATCGCATTACCGACGAGATTGATGAGAATCTGCTGAACGGCGCGGCGATCGGCATGAAGCTCGCCGAGCCCGCGGGCGATGCGGCTCGTCAGCTGCACGCCCTTGTTTTCAGCCTGAAGCTTCAGCATCGCTTCACAGGCCTTCACCACCCCGCGCACCTCGAACGGATCGGCCACGACCTCATAGCGCCCGGCCTCGATCTTGCTCATATCCAGCATGGTGTTGACGACCGAGAGCAGATGGCTGCCGGACTGGTGGATCAGGCCGACATATTCGCGCTGGCGGTCGTTTTCCAGGCGGCCGAAATATTCCCCCGCCAGCACGTCTGAAAAGCCGAGAATGGCATTGAGCGGCGTGCGCAGTTCATGGCTGACGGCGGCGAGAAACCGGCGCTTGGCCTCATTGGCGCTTTCGGCCTGGGCAGCCTTCTCCGCAGCGTCCTGGCGCAGGGCGACTTCGGCCGAAATATCGCGCGTCTGCACGATCACCGCCATTTCGCCGTCGGGCGTCTCATGCGGTGTCATATCGCAGCGCAGATAGACGAACTGCGTCTGCTCGCCCGACAAGGTCGGCCGTTCGAAACGCAGTTCCACCGCCTGTTCGCCCGCGCCCTGGCGCAAGCTATCGAGCGCGCGCAGGAAGAGAATGCGGTCGGAGACATGAATATGATCGACGAAACCGCGGCCGGCGAGCGGACGCATCCAGTCGGAAAATTGCGCCTTGTCGCGCCCGCGTACCGCCAGGACCTGACCGGAGCGGTCATGCACGGTAACCAGTCCGGCGAAGCGGTCGTACAGCGCCAGTTCGTCCTCCGGGTCGCGCGGGGCCGGCGCCTGATCGGCCATCTCGCGCGCGCAGCCGCGCAGCAGCGCGATGCCGCCGACGGCGCAGACCAGCGATGCAGCCAGAACGAGTGCGGTGCCGGCCGGCAGGGCAATGGAGGCGGGAAGCAAAAGCGAGAGGAAGGCGGGCAGGATCGCCAAGGCGATCGCCATGCAAAGCGCCACGATGCGCACGAGGCGCAGCTCGGCTTTGGAAACGCTGGTCCCGGTCGTCGGCCGTGCAAGCCAGGCCTGCGCGATGCCGTCCACGCGCTCCCCGACCCGCCTACCCATGCTCCGCAATACGCTCAACGCCGGACCCTGTCGTCATTCTTGCGCCGGCCGAAGCCGGACTTATGCGGGGCGGAAACGGTGGCCGACCCTCATGGTCGCGCTCCTTCGGCCCATCGCGAATCTCGCATTCGTGGCTTAACGAAAGGATAAATAACCCCTTTGTGCCCTGCGAAAGCGGCCTGCGGCAGGTGCATTTCCGGCACCTTCCAGGCCCTTGCTGATCTTATGGTTAACGCAGCGTAAGCCCTGATTTCATGAGATTTTCAGCGGGAGGTTAAGCATTGCGGCGCTGCGAACGGATGGTAAGCCCACGGCGGCAGGCTTGCAGCCTTGGCTTGGCGCCATAAACCTTAATGCCGGTCACTCAAATGCCGCGAAAATGCGATTCAAAGGCAGAAAGATCGAATTTGACGAGAAGTCGTGGAAAAGGCCGCCAATCCTGGAAAACGGCTTTTGTCGACTCGGCCACTAGGGTCTTCGTGGCGGCCGGGCGATGCTCCGGGGCCTGGCAGGGCGGGACGACCGCGGTGGAGGCGATGACATGTGGTTTCTGATCAAGGGCAGCTTCTGGTTTGCGCTCGTTCTCGTTCTCCTGCCCTTCGTGGTGCCGGGGGAGGAGACGGCTCGCCAGGACAGGTCCGCGGTCGATATGGGCGCTACGGTTTCGGCCGCCACGGAAGCACTCACCTATATCAGCGCGCTCTGCGTGCAAAAGCCCGACGTCTGCGACAAGGGCGCGGAGACCGTGAACGCGCTCGGCCAACGGGCCCGCGACGGCGCGCGCATTGCCTATGAGTTCCTCGACCACCAGTTCGCCGGTGGCGAAGCCACCGTGACCACCGGCACAATTGCACCGAAGAAGCCGACCGAGGCGCACGAGGAAGCCGGCCTGCCGGCACTTAAAACCGCGCCCGCCGAGGACATCCTGCCCCTGCATGTTCCCGTACCGGCACCCCGCATTGCTCCTGCCAGCGGTTCTTGAGGCTGGGTCTCGCCAGCACGCGCTAATCCGCAAAGCCGCCGCGCTGCCCCTACATCCCTTTCCATGTGCCGACAGCGGTTCTCAAGCGCGCGCGCCTTCAGTATAAGGGCGGCATGACACAGACCCCTTCCATTCCGCCGCTTGCCGAGATTCTCGAAAACTGCGCCTTTCTCGAGGATTGGCAGGATCGCATGAGCTATGTGATCGAGCTCGGCCGCGCCCTCCCTCCCCTGCCGGACGCGGAGCGCACGGCCGAAAACAAGGTGCAGGGCTGCGCCAGCCAGGTCTGGCTCGCCTCTCACGCCGAGCCGATGGAAGACCCGACCGATCCGGTGCTGCGGTTCGACGGCGACTCGGATGCCCATATCGTGCGAGGGCTGGTCGCCATCGTGCTCGCCATCTATTCCGGCAAACGGGCCTCGGAAATCCTGGCAACGGACGCATTGGCGCTCTTCTCGCAGATGGGCCTGATCGAATTCCTGACCGCGCAACGCGCCAACGGCCTGCGCTCTATGGTCAACCGCATCAAGGCAGAAGCCGCCGCCGCTGTTTAGCTGTCTAAAGCATGTCGCATTTATTCAGCCTCATATCCTGCGGCTTTGAAGAAGTTTCGGCATTCGGTGACGGAGAAGAGGCTGATGATGTCACCGAGGGCTTGGGCAAGCGCGTCGAAGCTTCTGGCGGCTCGCTTTCGTAAGAGCGCCTTGAGCTTTGAGAACGCCATTTCGATGGGGTTCAGGTCCGGCGAATAGGGCGGCAGGAAGAGCAGCCACGCTCCCTTGGCCTTGACCAACTGTTCTGCTCGTTCACTTTTGTGGAAACCGACATTGTCGAGAATGACGACATCGCCGGGCGACAGTGTCGGCACAAGCTGTGTCTCGATCCATGTTTCAAAGATGCGGCCGTTCATCGGCGCATCGACAATCCACGGCGCGGTCAGGCCATGGCAGCGCAGTCCGGCGATGAA
>NZ_FOAM01000035.1 GCF_900109605.1 Xaviernesmea oryzae | reverse complement strand
CGCGATCATGCGTCTTCAACCGAGCGGATCAGTGCTTTCAGGACGTCAGGCGCAATGTTGGCCTCGACCTTCAGGACGCGGCCGCCCTTGCAACCGATCTCGATCCGTATGGGCCGTGCCGACCGCTTTGCTGCAGGCTTGTCGACTGGGGCGGGTCGCTCGGCTTCGTCGCTCGTCTCAGTGGCAATCAATGCGACCGACAGAAAGGAGACCACCGGCTCCGACCGCTCGGCCGCGAACTTGCGCCGCCAGGTATAAATCTGCTGGGGTTTGATATCGTGCCGCCGCGCGACGTCGGCAATCCTGGCATCCGGCTCGGCCGCCTCCTGCAGTATCGAAAGCTTCTCATCGTCAGACCAGTCGCGCCGACGCTCGACGCCTGTCAAAATCTCCATGCGGCCCATAGTTCATCCCTGATGACGTCTCTGATGACGGAATTAGTGACGTAACTTCAGGTGTTCGCGGGAAATCTCAAAGACGGCTTCACCGGACGCTTACTGTTACTCAATCTGACGGTCCCGCAGACGCCAGCCCAAGGCTTCTGCCTTGGAAAATTATTCCATATTCCGCCCGGACCAATGATCGGCCTTGGCCTTCAGATCAGGTGGACATTTTCCATGCGTGTGTATCCCCGGCCAGTTTCCGGCAGAGCAGGCCGCTATAGGCGCTGCCCTGTTTCACCAGATCATAGGCATATTCGGATAATACCGCAGTGGCACGTCCGAGATGGCAAGCGCGTCTTCGAACCAGCTTGTATCGACATCATGTTCTAGTAGGAAGGACGCAATCAGCGTGACAGTCAGCTTACCGTCGAGAAGATCGCGGGAAGGCTCGAGAAGGCTTCCGTCTGCTGCCGGATGACTGTGGCGCTCATTTGGGACGATTGTGCGAAAGCCGCCGCCAGGGGCGTGCATATCACCAGAATGGCAATGCAGAGTGCTTTCATAGTTTTTCCTGCCGATTTCAACCATGGGCATGTTTGGCTCGAGCGGCATTTTATATATGCGTACAGTACCATTCTCGACCGAATTCACAAGCGCGTATGAGGCAGTTTGGCGCACGGTCGTTCTGGCATAAATTACGGTTATTGAACCATTTTAAAAAACTTGAACAGCGTCCTCGACCATATTGAACACGACATCGGCGAAATATTAAATACTGAAGCCGTGACGTGCACCCCGATTTTGGGCCAGCGGGAGCTGGAATTTTCCGGGGTTATGGCTCAGGTCGGCGGTGGTGCCGATGAGCCGTTCATGAGCGAAATCGGTACCTTGTTGCCGATGGCGCTGTGTGGCCGGACCTCGTTATAGTCTTTGCGCCAATCCTCCATTTTTACCCGTGCGTCGTCAAGGTTCATGAACCAGTGGGCATTGACGCACTCCGCCCTGAACTTGCCGTTGAAGCTTTCTATGAAGCTGTTGTCGGTCGGCTTGCCTGGCCGGGAAGAGTCGAGCACCACGCCCTTGTGATAGGCCCACAGATCGAGATCGCGAGAGATGAACTCGCTGCCGTTATCGACACGAATGACCGCCGGGTAGCCAACCTGGCGACATGTGCGTTCCAAGGTCTGGACGACGTCTTCTCCCTTGTAGCTGAACCGTGCATCAACCACCGGCGAGAAGCGGGAGAAGGTATCAACGACCGTCAGTACCCTGATCTTGTGGCCGGTCGCCAACTGGTCATGCACGAAATCCATGGCCCAGACATGGTTGAAATGGGCCGTAGCGGTCCGGTCTGACCGCAGCTTTGCCTTCACGCGCCGTTTCGGCACCTTGTTGCGCAGTTGCAGGCTCATCTCCTTGTAAAGGCGATAGATTCGCTTCGGATTGACAGGCCATCCATCCCGCTTCAGCAGAACATGGACGCGCCGATATCCATATCGGACGCGTGTCTGGCAAATATCCCTGATCCTGAGCTTCAGTTCAGCCTGCTCGCCGCGTTTCGACTTGTAGACATAGAGCGACCGGTCGATCTTCAGGACCGCGCAGGCCCGGCGGATGGATATCTTCCAATCGGACCGGACCTTGTCGACAAGTGAACGCTTGCGGGCAGGCTTCAGAGCTTTTTTGACAGCACATCCTGAAGCATGGCCTTGTCCAGCGACAGGTCGGCGACGATCCGCTTCAGATTGGCATTCTCCTCCTCGAGCTGGCGCAACCGCTTCATCTCGGAGGGCATCAGACCTGCATACTTCTTGCGCCAATTGTAGAACGTCGCATCGGAAATGCCCGCCTTTCGGCGGACCTCGCCGATCGGTGTGCCGTCCTCCGCCTGCTTCAGAACGAACGCGATCTGCGCCTCGCTAAACTTCGATGCCTTCATCGGAATTCTCCTCTCTCCCCGCAGGGATGATAAATGGAAAATTCCAGTTCCAAATGGCCCAATTTCTTGGGGGCACGTCACTCGTCTCCGGCGCGTTTCACGACGCCCTCTTCATCAGTCGAATTCTTCCTAGTGCCATGATCTTCGTTCCATGCCGGGGAGGCGTCAGCCATAATGAAGCGGAATCCGTTTCCGATGATCATGTCATTCTTGGTGCCCGGACGCTACTAGAGGTTGCGATTGATCTCGCAAACCGTACCAGTTTGCTGTCAGATTGCCATCTGTTGTGACATCGACGTCAGCGATAAACGCTTGATTAACACGGCCGAAGAGGAGGTAGTGACGGCAGTAGTGGCGGACGGCCGGCTTGAAGCGCTGCCGCCAAGCTGTACTCGTTCCAACAGCCAACGCTCCTGACGCCCGCTCAGGTCAAGCACATATGCCGCTGACACCACGGTCATCCGGCCGGCAACCTTCTTCGCCGAAATCTCGGTCCGTTGCAGATCGCACTCGCTCTTCGCTATCAGTCCCGTCCGCTTGTCTCCCGGGCCTCAAAGCCGGGGAGTGGGACATTCCATCTTTGCGGAAACAGGACATTCCAACTTTGCGGCTACAAAAGCGTGTTGCGTAATCTATATTATGGAACAGAAATGATGCGAATTGAGCTTCAAGACGGTAGTTTTCGAGCACGCCTTATCACCATTCTTTTTGAAACCGACCCAAGCACGATCCGCCGATCTCGTCCTCAACGGCTCTCCTATGCATGCTTCCTGGCGCCGGACAGTTGAAAGCTCGTTCAACAATGTCGTGCGCTTCGGCTTCGACCGCTCACGCTTCGGTACGCCCTACTGGCCGATGCTGTCGCAGGGCGAGCGCCTTGTCATCCTCAGGGTCCCGTGATGAGGGATACGACAAGATCGGGCGGCTCGTTTCGGCCAACATAATCGAAGCCGGGCTGAGAGTGCCCTTCACCTATCTCGGCCTGCACGAGACCCGCATGGTTCTCATCGAGTATATGAAGGCCTCATCGTCCGGTGGTCCTCGATGGGATCAGGTGCAGAGCCGCCTTACCGTTTCGTACGGCGGTGACCGAAAGCCTCCTGTCGAAGGTGGCGAGCAGACCACCATGAGCGCGGGCCAGCGCCAGCAGAAAGGTATCGGTCACCTGCGTGGAAGTAAGAATCCTGTCGGGCAAAAGATCCGGCCCATCGACAAGGCTGACATCGTCTGGCCAGAAACGATGCCCGGGCAGTGATCGCAACGTCTTGACGATGGCCGCGACATCGCCTGGTGTTCCCGGCGAATTGGGATATTTTGGGTTGCCGACGATCCTGATGACACCGTTCTCCGTGATTGGACAGGTAGCCCAGTCCAATCCACCAGTCGCCGCGAACCAGGCATGGGCATCCTCGTGTGCGACGTGGCCTGGATCAATTAGGGCGATCAGCACGTTGACATCTAACAGAAAGGTCATGGCAGTTCGTCACGCAACGCGTTCACGAGGTCCAGCGTCACGGGTGGTGAATCGGGTCGGACCGAAAGCAGCGGAATGCCGTTTCGCTCGCCGCCATCTTGCGGACGATACAGCGAGCGGCGCGCCAGATCGGAAATGACCTCACCGACGCTCCGGCGTTGCTGGTTGGCCAGAGCCTTGGCTGCCAACAGAATGTCGTCATCGATAGCCAGTGTCGTTCGCATCGCTACGTCCCTGCATCAATCATCACGCATCATATATCAGTGTGCTCCGGCGTTCTCAATGGGCAAGCTTGTCGATCCGCAAACGTGACAATGATTGGCGCGAGCTGGATCGCATAGCAAAAGCGAAGCTGAGAGAAGGCCGCTGCGCGGTGTCTTGCTCGAACGAAGTATGGGCCATCTGGCGTTTGATACCGCCGAGCCTATGAACTGACCTGTTTGATCCAGGGATATAGGCAGAGGGATCGGATGCGGTCTGGGTCTTCGGTTTCGGCGTTCCAGGCCTGGCAGCAGGCATCGATAATGTGATCGCGATCCCGGAAGATGCGCAGGCTCAGGAAGCGTTCGCGCAAGAACAACCAGAGGCGCTCAACCGGGTTCAGCTCGGGACTGTAGGGCGGCATGGTGACGAGGGTGATGTTGGCCGGCAGGTCGATGACCTTCTCGGCGTGCCAGCCAGCTCCGTCATGCACCATGACGACATGGACGCCGTCCTCGATCGTCCGAGCGAAGTAGGCGAGGAAGAGCGACATCATCGCGGCGTCGGCATAGGGCAGGACCAGCGAGAAGGCCTTGCCCGTCGCGGGCTCGACGGCGCCGAAGATATAGGCCCACTCGAACCGCTGGTCGCACAAGCCCGGCGGGCGGCGTCCCTTCGCCCACCAGAGATGGCAGGTGCGCCCCGTCTGCCCACCCGGGCCTCGTCTTGGAGCCACAGCGCGATCCGCTTGTCCAGGTGAGACGCGCGCCGCTCTCAGGGCTTGGGCGAGCCCCCCCTTTTTGAAGCGCTCTTGCGCCTTGGCGTCCTTGCGCGGATGAGAGGCCCTGGCCTTCTGACGCGAGAAGCCGTTGGCGCGCAGGATGCGTGACAGGCCGGCGGGATGCAGCCTCTTTGCGAAGCGCGTCTCGATCAGATCGCGAAGGGCTGGCAGCGTCCAGGCCGACAGCCCGTCCCGATCCGGATCGGGGCCGCGGAAGAGGACGTTGGCAAGGCTGCCCTGCTCGCCCTCGCTGAGCCTTGGCTCTGGGTGCCCCTTGGGCCTGTCGCGAAGACCGGCGAGCCCTTCGGCGTTGTAGTGCACCACCCAGTCGCGCAGCGTCTGCCGATCCATGCCAGCCGCGTCCGCCGCCTGCGCATGGCTCATCCCCGACAGAGCGTTCGCCAGAGCCTGAAGGCGAGAGGCCACGCGCCCGTTGGTCTCACGCCGTGCAAAGCGCCTCAGTTCGACCGCCGGGTAATCGACCCTGATCTCCAACGCCATCCTGAGCCTCCTTTCGGAACTCAGGAAAGCCCCTTTGCCCCTTGACGCTAAATCACGTCCGAGTCAATTCATACGCTCGGCGGTATGACTGCTCGAAGCGGACCGGCAGGGAACCACCCCTCGCCGCCTGACTTGTCGCCCCAGCTCGCCTTTCGGGAAGCGCTTGCGGATTGCGGAACTAACACAAAAGGAGGGTGAAAGGCGAAGTTGCCGGCAGCGTCGCGCTTTATGCCTTCCGATAAATGGCCGTCTGCGGACATGCTAACCGCCTGATGACGCCATAGGCTTTCGAAAGCGAAGTGCCGCCTTTGAAGACCAGATGTTCGCCGAGCGGTGAGGCGTAGAGCGTCGACAACGCCCATACCACCCACGCATCCTTCTCCAGCAAGTGCGCCGGTCGGCCCGAACGGTCGGCAGCGACGCTCAAGGCTTCCCGGCGATCTCCGGCCGAAAGGAGGAGGAAGGCGTCAGCCATGCCCGACCTTACCCACGCTGCGCGGGAGCCAGATCGGAAGCTGAGGCGCGGCCGCCACCAAATCACTGAACGCAGCGGGCGGTAGTTTGCGCTTCAGGGTCTGGAGGGCCGACTCGGCCCTCTCCGGTCCGAGCCAGGCAAGCGCGCGCACAGCCTGTCCCGCCGGCCGATGCGCCATGGCGAGTTGCCAGCGCGGAGCGTGGCGAAGCTCGACGGTTCGCTTGCCGAGGCTCATCTCCCGGGTGCGCCCCGACGTCAGATAAACCGACCGGACCGGCACCTGCGTCGTAAGGCCGAGGCTGTTGGCGGCCGCCGCACCGCTCGAGACGATGACCTCGCCGCGTTGGGCGGCAAGCGCCTCAACCGCCTGCTCCACCGACGGCGCCCGGGTGCCGAACCAGCTCGTGATCGGCAGCAGATAAACACCGCGCCCCGCCCGAAGCAGTTGGCCCCGCTCGGCCAGACGCGACAAGGCCTGGTCCACCGCAGCGCGATTGCGAAGGTGGAGCAAGCTCTTAGCCGTGACCGGCGTGCCTTCCGGCAGTCGCTTCGCGTGCTCAAGAATCCGTTCAGTGAGGCGCTGCATGGGGATTCTCCTGTCAGAAACGTACATAGTTTTCTGACAGTTTCCAACCGTGGCGTGGCTCGCCGGCTAGAGGAGCGGCGCGTCTTTATCGAGAAGGCCGTCGGAAAGTTCTCGCGCGACGAAATGGGGCCGGCCTGGGTGGCGAGTGCCAGTGCTTCAACCACCTCCCGAGCCAGCGAACGGACCATGACCCGCTCCTCCGTCGAAATGGCTGCCATCGCGCAGCCGTGCAGGAAGGCGCAGCCCATCCACTTTGTTGCCTTCAGAGAGAGCACTTCAATAATCGATCATTCGAAAGCATGACGTCTACACTGGGCCGCTTGAATTCATGGCTCCCCCGGCAGCGCCATTTTAAGTCTAACGCTTCAGTTCTGGCATATTCCGTTACGAGAGATTGAATATAACCTTTGCAACGCTGGGCTACATGACGTAATGTGCAAGGAGCCTATCGACCGTCTGCAGATGGAGCGGACCCGTGCGTGCCGAAGCAAATGGCAAGGTCATCAGTCTCAAGGCGATTGCCGGCACGCGGATCGTGCTTCTGGCGATCGCGATCGCTGAAGAAGCGCGGCCCGGGCTTCTCGGCTTCGCCATCGCGCGGGTCACGGGCGAAACGGTCGATTGGCTGGAAGGCCGAAAGGTCTTCGCCTCCATGGTGCCGCATCCTGATCCGCACGATCGCTTCCCAAGCAATCGTCAGCCGATCCAGAGCCTGATTTGGGCTGATTACGAGGCGAAGCCCGGCGCCACGATCCGCTATCGCGTCCAGCCCGTCCACGGCACGCCGGCCGCGCCCGTGCTGGGTCAGGGCACGGAGATCACGGTGACGACAGAGGACCCGGAGACGGGCACGCATGGCATCTGGTTCAACCGCGGCGCCATCGCCTCGCAAGCCTTTTCCGACCATTTCAAAAACCGGCCACCGAAGGACGAGAACGATCCGCAGGACAAGGAGGTGCAATGGCTGGCGCGCGGCGCGCTGGATGCGGCGCTCGCCTTCATCGCCCGCGTCCCGGCCGGCGAGGCGCTTCGCGTCGCCGCTTACGAGTTCACCTATCCGCCGATCCTTCTCGCGCTGAAGGAGGCCGCAGCGCGTGGAGTCGACGTTGCCGTCGTGCACGAAGCCGGCATGGCGTATGACCGGGACGACAAGCGCCTGGAGGATTCTGACGCCACCGTTTCAGCACGGAATGCCATCGCCGCCTTCGGGCTCGACCGACAAGACAATCTGCATCTCATCCCGCGCACGCGCCGGCGCAAGATTCCGCACAACAAGTTCATCATCCACGTCCAAGGCGGCAAGGCGCTGGCAGTCCTGACGGGCTCGACGAATTTCACCTCGTCCGGCTTCATCGGCCAGACGAATGTCGTGCATATCGTGCGCGACGAGGCGGTAGCCGCCTCCTATCTCGCTTATTGGACGGAACTCTCGGCCGACCCGACGACGCCGCAGCTCTCGACTTGGACGCAAGCCGAGACGCCGCAGGACGATCTCGACGCGCTGACCGAGAAGCCGGGGACGGTGCCCTTCTTCTCGCCGCGCAAGAATGACGCGATGCTTACCTGGTATGCCGAGCGCATCGCATTAGCGCAGGAAACGGTGATGTTCACCGCCGCCTTCGGTGTGAACAAGCTTATCGCGGCTCAGTTTGCCGTCGATCGGGACTTCGTCCGCTTCCTGCTTCTCGAAGACGAGCCGGATCGAGAGCTCCGCACCAAGCTGACGGCCGACCGCGACGTCGTGGCCGCCTATGGCGCGCTTCTTGGCGCCTATGCCAAGGGGAAAAAGATCTTTCCACCCTCAAGCCTCGACCAATGGTTCTTGAAAGAGGAGCTCTTCCGCAAGACAGGCCATGTCTTCTTCATCCATACCAAGTTCCTGCTGATCGATCCCTTGGGAGACAACCCGCTGGTCTGCACGGGTTCGGCGAATTTCTCCTCCTCCTCGCTGACCGGCAATGACGAGAACATGCTGCTCATCCGCGGCGACACCCGCGTCGCCGACATCTATCTCACCGAATTTGACCGGCTGTTCCGCCATTTCTACGCCCGTCAAACTATCGACCGTCTGGCGGAGCGCGGCCTGCCTCTCACGGAAGCAAAATTCCTGGACGAGACCCCGGACTGGCTCGCCGACTACGTGACGCCCGGCCGGATGAAGACCAACCGCCAGCGCCTGTTTTTCCCCGACTGGCCCACCCGCTAGGACCAAACCCATGCCGCTGAAGAATTATTCCGTTCTGAAAGGGCGTCCCATCAACAACCGCCTGGCGACCGGCCAGAACCCGCATTACCAGGTGCTAGTGTCCGCCAATGGCCAGTCGCACCGGATCGCAATCAACGTCCAGTCGCAGGACGGGAGCGAAGTCCAGTTCCTCGTGCGCTCGCGCTTCGAGCATCCGGTCACGGAGCAGCTCGAAGCGCTGGCCGAGGGCGTCCATCCCGCGCCGCCGCAGCCGAACGGGCTTGCCCTCGACTATATCCGCAGCAATCTCATGCAGCCCTGGGAGTTGAAGCCACTCCCCCTTTCGGCAACGGGGCCTGACAATGATCTCAACGAGAAGATCGATGCCCTCGTGCAGCGCGCCATGGCCGACGAGGAGGCCTTGATCTATGCCTTCGGCGAGACTTGGGGGCCCGAAGCCGACAAGGCCGACAAGTATTTCGGCTTTCTGCCAGGACGCGGCATCCACGACATCCACATGAATCAGGGCAACCCGCCCGGGCGCTTCGCCAGCGACAACGGCCGGTACCAGGACGGCACGCTCCTCTTCGAATTTCCGCGCGAGAAGCAATGGGCGGCAGTCTTCCTGAAGTTCCAGACGCAGGCCTGGCATTCGGACGAAGCGGAGGCCAACCCGATTATCCCCGCCGATCCGGACCACCAGGGCGAGCCGCATACACCGGTCGACCGCGACCAGATCCCGCCACGCGACGTGCCGGACGGGCTGGTGCGCATCATCGCCGCACTCGTCAACGACACGCATGATCCCGAGCACGAGACGGTGACGCTGCTGAACACCTCAGATGGCGCAGTCGACCTCGCCGGCTGGTCGATCAAGGACAAGCAGAAGAACGCCATGCCGTTGTCCGGCCAGATCGCAGCCGGTGCGACGCTAACGGTCGACATGCAAAAGCCCGCCCTCCTGTCCAACAAGGGCGGCATCATCACCCTCCTCGATGATAAGGGCCTCAAGGTGCACGGCGTTTCCTACACACGAGACCAGGCGCGCCAGCCGGGCCGCACGATCCCCTTCCAGAGCTGATGGGGCCGCATGGCAGAACGCTCGCCCAACGCGGACGGACCGCCTGAGACGACGCCCGCTGGGAAGCCGGCAGGGCGGGCGAAGCCCTTCCCGCGTGCAAAGCAAGCCGTCGTCCTGGTTCATGGCATGGGCGAGCAGCGCCCGATGGACACGATCAAGGGGTTTGTGAAGACTGTCTGGCAGCTCGACCCGGACGTTCATCGTGGAGGGGTGTCCGATCCAGAAGCGGTGTGGAGCAAGCCGGACGAGCGCGCGGGTTCCCTGGAGCTGCGCCGCATCACCACGCGGGATAGCCGGCGCTCGCCCGGCGCCTTCAAGAACGGAGTTCGCTCCGATTTCTACGAGCTTTACTGGGCCGATCTCACCGGCGGCACGCCCTGGGAGGAGTTCCGGGCCTGGCTAGCTACGCTGCTCTGGCGCAACCCCCGCCGAAACGTTCCGGCGCGGCTCCGCTCGGCCTGGCTCGCCCTGTGGCTGGTGACGCTCGCCTTCGGGCTGATCGGCCTCTGGGCTGCGATCCCGCCGGAGACGCAGCTGCCTTTCGGCATCGCTCTGCCCGATGCCGGTGGCTGGCGTTGGCTGATCCTGCCGGTCATCGCAGCGGGAACAGTCGCCCTTCATCGCGAGGTGCAGAAGGGCTTTGGGCGCGTAGCGCGCTATACCCGCGCGACGCCGAGCAATATTGCCGCCCGCAAAGCGGTGCGCGAACGCGGGCTCGCCCTCCTCCAGGCGCTGCACGACGACGAAGATTACGGGCGCATCATTCTCGTCGGCCCGAGCCTCGGCTCGATCCTCGCCTATGAGCTTCTCGCCTTCTTCTGGGCCCGTCAGGGCGCGGCGCGACGGATGCGTGAGGGCACGCCGGAATTCGAAGCGCTGCAGCGGCTGGAATGCGCGGCGGCGGGACTTGAGACCGAGCCGGACAACGTGCTGCGGCTCGCCGCCTGGGACGAGGCGCAGCGAGATCTGCGCCGGCGTCTGGCGGCGCGTCCGCTGGAAACCGGCACCCGCTGGATCCTCTCCGACCTCGTCACGGTCGGATCGCCCCTTGCGCACGCGGAATTCCTCATCGCGGCCGACCGCACCGATCTTGAACGACGGCAAGTGGAGCGCGAAATGCCGATCGCCCCACCGGTTCGCGAGCCGCTCGAGCCAGGGAACGAGAAAGCGGCCCGCGCCTCGGGCGGGTTTCCGATGCCCGACGATCCGACGATGCCGGCCTGTCTGTTCAGCTTCCCGATGCGGGATGAGGCGAAGTGCTGGGAACTTCATCATGCGGCGCCCTTTGCAGCCGTGCGTTGGGCGAATCTTCATGACCCCGCGCGCTTCATTCTATTCGGCGATCTTATCTCGGGACCGCTCCGGCCAGTCTTAGGTCCGGCGATCGAGGACATCGATCTCGCTGCTCTTCGCGGGCCAGCCTCCCACTTCACGCATTCGCGCTATTGGCATCCAGAGGCAGATGGCGCAGCCTTGGCGGCGCTGCGCCGTGCGATCAATCTTCTGGATGAGCCTCGGGCACGTCTCTCTACGGCAAAGGGGGCGGAACCCCGATGACCGTGCTTAGCTTCGCCACCTCGATCGCCGCCTATGAGGCCGCGCTGGCAGCCCGTTTTGGCGCTTCGATCCGACGCGCGGATCTCACCGTTAAGCACGAAAAGATGGCGAAGGACGCGTTCCAGTTTTTGCGTGGCACCTGCTGGCGCTGGGCCGAAGCCGCGGCGACGCTTTGCCCTGAGCTTTGCAATGCACCGGAAGCCGGCTCGGTCGGCGATGCTCATGCCGGCAATTTCGGTCTGTGGCGCGATGCGCAGTTCCGGCTCGTCTGGGGCGTCGACGATTATGACGAGGCGGCGCGCCTGCCCTACCCTCTCGACCTTGTCCGGCTCGGAGCGAGCCTGATCCTTGTGGGCGCCGGAGCCGAGCCGTACGAAGTAGCCGACTGGATCCAGGCAGGTTATGGCGACGGGCTCGCCGCGCCGGAGCCTTTTGTCCTTGAAAGCCGCCACCTCTGGCTGCGCGATCTCTTCGAGGCTGGTCCCGAAAAGCGGGAGAGGTTTTGGAATGAGCTGGATGCCTTGCATGAGGCGCCAGTCGAGCCGGAGGCTTTCGACGCTCGTCTCCGGGCGGCCCTGCCGACCGGCACGTCGGCGGTGCGGATCATGCCGCGCCAGGCGGGCGTCGGCAGTCTCGGCCGGCCCCGCTTCGTCGCGCTCGGCCAATATCGCGGCGGACCGATCGCCGCCGAGATTAAGGGCGGGATGCCCTCCTGCTGGACATTAGGACGCGAGGCCGGTCTGGCTGAGAGCCTTGCTGGAGGCCCTCACCGCTCGCCTGATCCGACGCTGGTCTACGACGCGGACGCCGTCCTGCGCCGCCTCGCTCCGAACAGCGGCAAGCTCAAATTCGCCGAGGTCAAGCCAAAGCTGCAGGGGCAGCTGATCGCGGCTATTGCGGGTGATCTGGCCGCGATCCATGCCGGGGCCGGCGATTCGGGTGAGATCCGCCATGATCTCGAACGCCGGCCCGCCGGCTGGCTTACGGCGGCCATCCGGCGCGTCGCGCAATGGACGGAAGGGGAGTGGAATGTCTTCAAGAGACAAAATTGAGAGGTCATACCGCGTGCCAGCATCGGCAAGACCCGTCTGTTCGATCGGCATTGCAGCGACCGTTCTCGCTGTCCTGACCTTCGGTTCGCAAGTGGAGGCCGCTAACCTCCTTGAACGGGCGGTTAGCGCAGCCGAGCCGTGCAGCGCGTTGAAAGCCGACCTCGGTCCGGTCTCGGTCGGTATCGATAAGGTCAAAGAGGTCCGCATCGACGAATTCCTGCTTTCGGCCGAAGGCAATGCGGGAAGCGCGCGGCTGATGGGCATGCTGGCCTGTAAGACATCCGACAAAGCTGCCGCTCGCGGTGACGCCAGTGCCACGATCCGTGTCGAAGCGGCCTTCGATCTGCGGACCTGCGAGATCCAGAAATCCGAAGCCCACGTGCTCGAAACCGGCGGCACCTACGGCAGCGTCATTGCAGCTTTTTCAGGCTCGATCGAGGCCGCTCTCAAGAACGGCATTCGGTCCGAGATCGCCAAACTCTGTCATTAGCCATCAAAGCCGGGAGGCAATTCATGACCCTCATCAGTGACAATCAAGCGCCGGAACGGACGAAGGATCCGGTCTTTCGCCTTGCCGGGATGGGCGTAGCTCTGCTGCTAATTTCCTTGTTCGCTTCGCGAGCACCGACGACGTTCAACGGCAAACTCCCCTTCATCGGGCAATTCATCCCGCTCGACCTCAATGTCGTCTATCTGATCGTTCTCGGGCCAATCGCCGCTACGCTGCTTGCAGCCTATTTCTGGCACCTGACCACCGGCCGGTCTCCCGAAAGCGGTAACAGGTCGCCCTACGATCTACGATCCCTCGGCTTCCTCTTCGGCCTGTTCGGTGCTCTGACACTCCTCCTGTCTGTCCAGTATTTCCTCATCCTCGCGCCGGAACCTCTATGTCCGACGCGGTCGCATTTCGATTTCCTCTGGACGAACCCGCCCGGACCGACCAGGATCTTCCATTGCATGGGCGGGACGGAGGAACTGAACAAGAATTCTCCATATTACCTCGAGCCCATGATCGTCCAATCCTGGGGGCACATCTTTTGGCCGATTCTGACAAGTTACTTTCTTTATAGAGCTTGGCAACGTTGGCGGCCATCATCTGAACGACGATGAGTGTCCACTGCGAATGAGAGAGCTGGCGCGAAGATAATGCATGCGAAAGCAATTGCGTGCATAGATATTCGACCGGTCGACGGGCCACAGATTCTCGCCACGCTTGCGGCTTCGCCATCCATATCGCTGCAATCGCAACGTCGCTGCCTATTTTGTTCGCTAGCACGCGTTCTTGATTGGTCACGGAGGCATGGCGCCCAGTCTCGATCGGATTTTCCTCCTCGGCTTCGCGTTTTCGTTGGCGGCGGTCGCTGTGGCGTTGGCCCTCTCGCTCCGTCCACCACAGAGGGGTCGCCCGCGCGGCTCTTCGCCCGCACCCTTGCTTCCTTCGTCCTGTCGGAGAAACTTTGCCGTTGCTACATCTTCCTCCCTGTTGGCACGATGGTCGCCACGCCTCAGGCGCTGAAGTTCGAGCTGCAGTTGCCGCAATATGTCCTCACCGGAACAGTAACGCTCCAGTGCCTGACGTTTGCGTGGAGATTTGACGTCTTCTCGACACACGCGCATCCTACATGCCTTCGCAAGGCAGTCGAAGAGTAGCGACTGGTGTTTTTGCACGCTTCGGCAATCCCGGTCTTCGCACTAGACGCATGTTTGTTCCGAGCGCGCCAAACGCTCCGCCATGTCGAGGGACGCGAGTGAAATGACTTTGGATTCGCAACCGGCGCGGAGATCGTCATAGGCTCTTGCCAAATCTTGGTCCTTGGCAAAACGTCCACCCGAAACAAGAACTGCCTGACTCGCTCCAATAGGCCTCTAGCGAGCCCACCGTAGCGAGACCACACAGCAGTTCTCCTTCGGTTACTGCTGAAAGGACGGTGCCCGGCATTGGAAGAGTGGCAAAGCAGTCACTGACTTCGGGGCGATCGCCCTTGATGACGTGGCTGCCGATGTTGGTATCGAGCCTCCACATAATTATCCTGCCATCTCTCAAAGGGATCGCGCTCATCCGAAGCTTGGCCGCAGTCGGCTGCTTCGTAAGCCTCCGGTGAAGGCCGCAGGTCAAGCCGCTTGAGCGTTGACGGTTAGCGGTGTCCAATTCCACGGAAGCAGTTGCTCTAGCCTGGTCA
>NZ_FOAM01000034.1 GCF_900109605.1 Xaviernesmea oryzae | reverse complement strand
GGCGCTGATGATCGATGCCTTGCCCACGGCGAAAGCGCTGTTGGCCGATCGGGGCTACGACGCCGACTGGTTCCGTGCCGCCCTCGCAGCACGCGACATTGCCGCCTGCATCCCGTCAAAGGCCAACCGCAAGGTCCCGATCCCCCACGACACCGTGCTCTACCGCAAGCGCCACCGGATCGAGAACATGTTCGCAAAACTCAAGGACTGGCGCCGCATACACACGCGCTATGATCGCTGTGCCCACACCTTCATGTCCGCCATCTGCATCGCTGCAACCGTCATCTTCTGGCTCAATCAACGAGTCCTGAGCCTATTTTGGCTGGACAGTCCTCATGAAATAGCGTCGGCTGGGCTGAGAGCATGGTGGTGTGGCCGTAACAGCACAGGCGATGCCGCAGAAGAATTCTGGTTCGCCTGCAACAGGGGCAGGACAGAATGCGCGCTTGAACAGTGCTGCCTTTCTGGCAGGCTGAGCGCCAGCCGGATGCCAACGGATGGGGACACCAGTACCGCTATGAATTCAACGTTCGATAAGAATGACGATGCGGTCATCGATTCCCTCATCGCCGACTTCTATGCTGCCTTCGACAATCGCGGTGGACGCGCGGTCCCTATGGATCAGCTCCGGGATATGTTCCTGCCTCACGCCGTGATCGTATGAGTAGGCCCTGCCGGTATTGAGACGATGACAGTCGAGACCTTCCTCGCGCCGCGCAGCCGCATATTGACGGACGGCACGCTCATCGAATTTTACGAATGGGAGACAAGCGCGCGGACACACGTCCTCCGCGACATCGCCTGCCGTCATTCCACCTATGCGAAGAGCGGGCGTTACCACGGCGCGCCTTATGAAGGCGGCGGTGCAAAGCTGATCCAATTGGCGCGTGATCCTCAGGGCTGGCGCATCGCCGCGATCACATGGGAAGACGATTGACGACAATGATGGGAGACGAAGATGAGCGTCAGCCGGATCTTGCCCAACATCGCTACCAGCGACATGGAGCGTGCACGCGCCTTTTACGGCGACCTGCTCGGCATGACGGTCGGCATGGACCATGGGTGGATCATTACGTTCGTCGGGTCCGGCCATACCGCGCCGCAGATCAGCTTCGCTAGCGAGGGTGGCTCCGACACGCCTGTGCCAGATCTGTCAATTGAGGTGGACGATCTCGAGCGCGTTCATGCGCGCCTGGTGGCAGCTGGCCATGACATCGCCTATGGCCCAGCCCACGAACCTTGGGGCGTGCACCGCCTTTTCGTGCGTGATCCCTTTGGGCGGCTTCTGAACATCATGTCGCATGAAAAGGCATTGCGAGCAGCGGCAACTTAACGCGTGCGCGCGGTCGTCGTCCGCAGGACAGACAGAAAATCACCATGTGCTGCGCTGGGGCGCGTAAGCGGCACTGCCAAGCGTGTGCAAGCGCCTAGCGTCTGAACAGGCCGGGTGGTGATAAGTTCAGGATCCGCACGACGTTACTTGCAGCCTCGAGCCGAACGCTACCGGAACGCGCTTTCATCACGCGCGATCGGCGTTTCCTGCGCAACGCACCTCTTCCCAGACCGGCGGGTGGAGTTGCACCCGCCAGACCTGACTTAAGCAGACAATAACTGCTGAGAAATGCCCCGGCGTCACGCTGTCGGAACTGTGCCACCGTCGATCACGTGCTCTGTGCCGGTAATCGATGACGCGCGGTCCGAGGCGAGGAAGGCGATGAGGTCGGCGACTTCTCCCGGCCTGGCCGGCCGACCCAGCGGTATGCCGCCAAGCGCGTTCATGATCGTCTGCACCGCTTCGTCATAGTGGATGCCGGCCTCCTCGGCGACGCGAAGGGCCAGACCATTGGCCCCTGGATCGGCGATCCAGCCCGGCGAAACCCGCACCACACGAACGCCCTTGGGAGAAACCTCTTTGGAGAGGCTCTTGCTGTAGGTATTGAGGGCGCCCTTGGCTGATGCATAGCCTGTCGTCGCCTGGTACAGCGGAAGGATCCGCTGGATCGAGGTCACGTGGATGACGACCCCACTGCCTTGGGCGATCATGCCGGGGATGAGAGCGCGATCCAGCCTGACGGCCGGAAAGAAGTTGAGCTCGAACTCCTTCTCCCACTCCGCGTCAGACAGCGCGACGAAGCCACCTGACGGTGCCGAAGAGCCGCCAAGCACGTTCACGAGGATGTCGAGCCCGCCGAATTCCCGCTGCACAGCATCGACGACAGCGTCCACCCCGGCCTTCTTCGTCAGATCGGCTTCGACGAATGCAGCGCCGGAAAAGCTGGCCGGCTTCGTGCGTGCAGTGGTCAGCACGTGGGCGCCAAGCTGCTTGAATAGCGCGACCGTGGCAGCGCCCGCACCTGACGTGCCGCCGGTGATGAGGGCGCGACGCCCCTGTAAGGTGAGAAACTGGGTCATACGGTGATCTCCAGTTGCGCAACCTTGTCGCCATTAAGGACGAAGAAAAACCGCAGATCGATCGGGCTGCCGGGGAAAGTGCCGACGACATGCGCCGTGACCTGCGTCTTGCCGTTCTCCGCACCGAGGGAGAATGGCTCAGCCGTGTAGGTGTAGAGCTGGCCGGCTTCCACCATCCACGCCCGGATCGCATCTTGTCCGCGATGGGTTTTGTACTTGTCCTTGACGACGCCGTCGTGCGTGAAGGCGGCCACGACAGCGTCTGGGCTGCCTATCCGGTCCGCCTCGAAATAGGCTTCGATGGCCTTGGGGAGTTTGATCGTCATTCGGTTCTCCTGTCTCAAAACGGCCCTTCCGGCTGCCGTCCGACCTCCCTGCGAGATCGAATGGCCTCACCGTAGATCACCTCTATTGACGGGATAATCCGGACGGAAGAGGATGGGGTATTGCGAAAAGAGGGACAATGACTCGCTCCGTTCTTGCTGATCTCGATGCCGTGCTGGCGATCGCTCGTCTCGGATCGTTCAGGGCTGCTGCCCTTGATCTTGGCCTTTCCACTACAGCGTTGAGCAACGCCATAGCGAAGCTGGAGCAGCGCCTGGGCATTCGCCTGTTCAACCGAACGACGCGAAGCGTCTCGTTGACCGATGCGGGAAAGACCTTTGTTGAGCGGGTCGGGCCAGCGGTGACCGACATCCGCGATGCCATGCAGGCGGCCCAGTCGCTCCAGGACGTGCCGACGGGAACGCTGCGCATCAACGCCTTCGCAACGGCCGCTCGCGAAGTGATGGAGCCGCTGATCCTCGCCTTCCTGCAGCGCTATCCCCAGGTGCATGTCGACCTCGTGACCGAGGGACGGATCGTCGATATCGTCGCAGCCGGCTTCGATCTCGGCCTCCGGCCCGCCAATCTCGTTCCGGCCGACATGATTGCTCTGCCTTTGGGCGTGAAGCGCAGCAATGCAGTCGTGGCATCGCCAGCGTTCCTGCAGGCGCATGGCAAGCCGATCATTCCGGCTGACCTCTACCGGTTTCGCTGCATTCGCGCACGTCTTCCGAACAACGCGCTGTTGCGGTGGAAATTCGAGAAGGATGGGCAAGCCGTTCAGATCGACGTGCAGGGATCCCTCACCCTAGACGAATCGAGCCTGGTCAGAATAGCCTCGCAGAAGGGGGTGGGTCTTGGATACGTCATGGAGGCTGACGTGCGCGAAGACATTGCAGCCGGGCGGCTTGTGCGCGTCTTGGAGGACTGGACACCCTCGCTCGCGCCCTTGGCTTTATACTATCCCGGAAGGAAAAACCCGCCAGCTGCCTTCACCGCCTTCATTCAGGCTGCCCGCGACTTTGCAAAGGGGTGATCGATCAAGCGTGGCAAGGTGCTGATGCTTGGGGCCGATGCGCTTATGTAGGTTTCGAAGGTCGAACGAGATTAGCACCAAGGATGCCGCTATTATCAATTCCTCCAGTCAGAGGTCCATAGGCCAGCCAAAAACGTGGCAGACCTAGTGGAATCAATCTAAGGACGACTGTCGATCCTCCCCTTTACACGCCCATTTCAACGACCACGCGCGGCGGCGTCTCCATTTGGTCGGCAATCTCTTGCCATCGGTCCTTGAACTGTCCGTAGGCGGTCTTGATGTCGACGCCGACGGGAAGTTCGGGGCATTCGTTTTCGCCGTTCGAGCCCCAATTTACCCAGCCGGATTGCCGGCGCTGGACGATCTGGAAAGCACCGGAAGGGGCTGATGTCCACCAGACCATCGCCCGGCCAGATGCCTCGTGATACTCCACGGTCTTTGAAGCGGGACCGGGGAAGATCGTCTCGTGCGGCACCGCCGAGACGTCCACGGGCTCGTCCGTCAGAACCCACGGCCGCTGGTCCGGCAAGTCAGCCTTGATACGGGAGGCGGCGCGGACACGTGCGAGGCGCGCGCGGATCTCATCCTCGCCGAGCACTTTCTCCCAGGCGCAGAAGAGCCGCCAATAGAGATCCCAATGCGCCGCCTCGATGTCGGAAAGCTGGGCGCGGAATTCCTCGAATTTGGGATTCTGATTCTTCGAATGCGCCACCGTGTCGGCGACCATGGCCACGAGTTCGCCGGCATAGGGATCGCCCGCGCGGTAGCGCGTGCCGCCGTAAGCGGCGAAGCGGTCGAAGACGAGTTCGCCAATGCCGCCCTCGAACTCGTCGCCGACGGTGATCTTGTTCGTCACCGACCGGCCGTTGATGACGGTCTGGAAGTCGTCGACCCTATAGCGCCGCTGGAAGTAGGGCGTGCCATAGGTGAAGCGCCAGTCGATGGTGAAGCTCTTGCCCTTCAACTCGTCAAGAAGTCCGTCCGGAATAGTGCCATGCATGCGATAGTGGTGCAGAACCGGGCCGCGCTCGACCGTCTCGATGCGCACCACCGTATGCTCAGGCGGATTGATGAGGCCGTTTTCCGGCGTGAAGAAGGGGCCGTAAAAGCCGCCGATCGCATTGTTGCCGGAGGGCAGAAGTTCGAACCCGTCGTCGAGCGCGCGGAAGTGGCGCAGGCCCCATTTGGAGGACCCGAGGCCGCCCGCCGTGCCCGAACACATTTCGAGGTCGAAGGCGCCGGTGTCGAGCCGCACGAAGCAATCCACCTCCCGGCCGTCGAGCGCGCGGATGCCGGGGAGCGACGGGGCGCCTTCTTCGGCCGGCGTCTCCAGCGTCAGCGTCACCTCGCCTTCGAAACCGAGGCAGGCGACGAAACGCGTCTCGCCCGCTTGCGCCTCGGCCGTCAGCCGCTGGCAGAGCACGCGCTCGCCCTTGTCGGTCCGCGCCCACCAGAGCGGTTGGGGCAGATCGCCTTGAACGGTAAAGGTGATGGGCTCGTTGCGGCGGGTGCCGGGGAGCGGATCGGAGATGCGGATGGTCTGGCTCATGACGGCTCCAGAAGACGTGACGGATGGATGCGAGCCGGCTTTCCGGCCCGCGTTAAGGCATAGCGCAGTGAAACGGCGGTTCAGGCCTTGGGCGCGCCTGTGCGGCGGCCGAAGCGGAACGAGCGCTGCTTGAGGCTGTCGATCGCTACCGCCAGGATGATGACCACGCCCTTGACGAGAAGCTGCGTGAAGAACGGCACGTTCATCAGGATGAGGCCGGTCGACAGAACGCCGAGGATGACGGCGCCGATCAGCGTGCCGACGATGCGCCCGCGCCCACCGGCGAGGCTGGTGCCGCCGAGGACGACGGCGGCGATGGCGTCCAGCTCGTAGCCGGTGCCGGCGGTCGGCTGGGCCGAGATCAGGCGGGCGGCGAGGATGACACCGGCAAGGCCTGCGCAGATACCGGCCAGCACATAAACCGAGGTGACGATGCGGTTCACCCGCACGCCCGCGAGCCGCGCCGCTTCCGGATTGCCGCCGACGGCGTAGACATGCCGTCCATAAAGCGTGCGCTCCAGGAGGAACCAGGCGCCGACGAAGACGAGGAGCATCACGATCACCGGGATCGGCAGGCCGAGAAAGTAGCCATTGCCGAGATCGCGAAAGCTGAGGTCGCTCGCCACGATCGGCTGGCCAGCCGTCATCGTGTAGGAGAGGCCGCGCAGGAAGGTCATGGTGCCGAGGGTGACGATGAAGGGGGCAAGGCCGAGATAGGCGATGAGCACGCCGTTGATCAGGCCACATAACCCGCCCGCCGCCATGCCGATGGCAATTGCCGCAGGGGCCGGCAGCCCCGCCATGGCCGAGAGCACCGAGACGACACCCGACACGGCGACGATGGAGCCGACCGACAGGTCGATCCCACCGGTCAGGATCACGAAGGTCAGGCCAGCGGCGAGGACCGCATTGACCGAAATCGAGCGGGCGATGTTCAAGAGGTTGTCGACGCGCGCGAAGTTCGGGGCGATGACGGCCATCAGCACCACGAGCGCGACGAGCACGATCAGGATGCCGACACGGTCCCACCATTTGGCGAAGTCGAAAGGCTCGGCGGCGACTTCGGCGGTGGCGCCCGGCTTCGTGGTCTCAGGGACAGTCATGGATTTGCTCCTTCCATGGCAGGGGTGGTCTGCAACGCCGCTCCTGTGGCGTGCAGCATGACCTCTTCTTCGTTGGTGTCGGCCGAGCGGAGTTCCTTGACGATCCGCCCGCCGCGCATCACGAGCAGGCGGTCGCTGATCCCGATGGCTTCCGGCAGGTCGGAGGAGATGACGAGCACGGCCTTGCCGGCGCTGGCGAGCCCGTCGATCACCTCGTAGATCTCGCGCTTGGCGCCGATATCGACCCCGCGCGTCGGCTCGTCGAGGATCAGGACGGCGGAGTCGCGCAGAAGCCAGCGGGCGAGCGCCGCCTTCTGCTGATTGCCGCCGGACAGCGCCCGCACCGGCAGCGGCAGCGCGTTGAGGCGAAGGCGCAGACGACGCATCTGATCCAGCACAGCATCACGCGCCCTGCCCGCTCGAACCACACCGGCCGTTGCGAAACGCCGAAGCGTGGAAATGGCGATATTGGCCTCGACGGAATGGTCGAGGAACAGCCCCTGCGCCTTGCGGTCCTCCGGCACGAAGCCGAAGCCGTCGCGGATTGCGGCATGAGGATCGGCAGGATGGCTTGGACGGCCGGCAATGCGCACCTCACCGCTTAAGCGGCGATCTGCGCCAAACAGCAGGCGCGCCACCTCGGTACGCCCCGAACCGATCAGGCCCGCCATGCAGACGACCTCGCCGGCATGGACACGAAAGCTGACCGGGCCGATGCCATCGCCTGAGAGGGATTCGACATCGAGAACGGGTGCGCCGGGCCTGCGAGGCTCGTGGTGATAAAGGTCGGCAACGGGCCGGCCGACCATCATGCGCACGACGTCGCTGGGGGCGAGTTCGCTCATCGTGCCGGTACCGACATAGGCTCCGTCGCGGAATACGGTGACGCGGTCGGCGAGCTGCCAGACCTCCTCCATGCGGTGGGAGATATAGACCATTGCAACGCCTGCTGCCCGCATCTGTCCGATCAGCGCATAGAGCGCCTGGGCCTCGGCCCGCGACAGCGCGGCGGTCGGCTCGTCGAGAACCAGGATCCGCGCATTCTCGCTGACGGCGCGAGCAATCTCCACCATCTGCTGCATGCCGATGCTGAGGGAGCCGAGCGGGCGGCGCGGATCGATCGTCGCACCGATACGGGCGAGCTTCTCGCGAGCCTCGCGAAGAACCCTGCGGCGATCGAGGGTGCCCAGCTTCGTGCGCGGTTCGGCGCCCAGCGACAAGTTCTCGGCGACGGTCATGGCGGGAACGGTGTTGAGTTCCTGATGGATGATCGCGATGCCGTGGGCCCGCGCGTCACGCGGCGAGCGGATCTCGACCTCTTGCCCGTCCACGAGGATGCGGCCGCTGTCGCGCTCGACATTGCCGGCCAGGATCTTCATCAACGTCGATTTGCCGGCGCCGTTTTCGCCCATGAGCGCGTGGACCTCGCCGGCGCGCAGGTCGAAATAAACGTCGTTCAGCGCCAGCGTCACGCCATAGCGCTTGCTGACACCTTCGAGGCGCAGGAGAGATGCCGTCGGGCTGCTCATGGCTCGGCTCGTCTTTCGAGGGAATGGGGGAGGCAGCCATGCCGCCTCCCGTTCTTGCGGTTGTCGGGCGTCCGGCGGCTTACCAGCCGGAATACTGGCCGACATTGTCGCGGGTGACGAGAACGCTCTCGATCAGCACCGTGCGGTCGGCCGGCGGCTTGCCCGCCGCCATGCCTTGAGCGATCCGGATGGCTTCCTGCACCATGCCGCCCGGATTCTGTGTCGCCGTGCCGATGAAGGGCGAACCCTGGCGCTTCAGCTCCGCCACCGCCTCCGGGCTGCCATCGACACCGGTCACCTTGATCTGGCCGCTCTTGCCCGCCTGCTCGACCGCAAGGACGGCGCCCAGCGCGGACGGATCGTTCATGCCGAAAATGCCCGTCACATCCGGATTGGCGGTCAGCATGTCGGTGGTGACGGCAAGGCCCGAAGCACGGTCGTTTTTCGAGGCCTGTTGTCCGACGATCTTGATGTCGGGGAACTTGGCGGCGACGTTGCGGCAGCCCTTGATGCGGTCGATGATGGTCTGGATCGGCGTGCCGTCGACGAGAAGCACCTCGCCCTTGCCGCCCATCTGCGTGAACAGATATTCGCAGGAACGCTCGCCCGCCTGGACCGCATTGGTCATGACCACTGCATCGGCACCCTTGGCAGGCGTATCGACGGCGATCACGATGACGCCCGCCTCCTTGGCGCGCTGGATGGCCGGCTCGAGGCCGACCTCATTGACCGCCGAGACGACGATCAGGTTGACGCCCTGCTGGATGAATGTGTCGATCTGGTTGTTCTGGGTTGCAAGATCGAGCTGAGCGTCCTGCGTGTTGACGCTCGCGCCGATCTCGGCCGCCGCTTTCTGCGCGCCCTTGTCCATTGCCGAGAAGAACGGATTGGACATGTCCTGCACCATCAGGCCAATCTTCTCGATCTTCTTCGGTGCGCTCTCGGCCATGGCTGGCAGCGCCGTCAAAAGCGAAGCGAACGCGACCGTGGACGCAAGAAGTGTATGAATCTTCATAGGGTTCCTCCTCCCTTAGCCGTCGACCACCAGCGGCGACGGATCTTTTCATTTGCCTCGGATCTCGTCCGTGACCTCTTAATGGACGCGTATGACGACATCCTAAACGTTTATGTTAGCGGACGCGCCAAAACGCTGGCCCGCCTTCATCGGACTTCAACAGCCGCAGGAGCGGCGGATCACCAGTTCGGCTTCGACCTGTTGAACATCCTCATCGCGGTAGATCGGCTGCGTGGGCAGGCCCCGCCGCTCGGCATCCGTCTGTGCTTTGATGATGCGTGCCAGCGTCAAGGCAGCGCGATGGCCGATCTCCTCGCTTCGCTCGTTCAGAACCGTCAATGGCGGCTCTATCAGCCCAGACCACGAGAATTCATCGAAGCCGATGACCGCGACATCCTGCGGGATACGCACAGTCTTCTCACGCAGGAGCTGAAGGGCGCCCAGCAGCAAAGGGTTGTTGCCTGCGATCAGCGCGCGCGGCAGCGGTCGACCATCGGCCAGCCGCTCCGCCATCACGGCATGGGCAGAAGCCGGATCATTGCCGCTTTCGAGAATTTCAAGCCGCACGCCATGGGCTTCTGCGGCTTCCCGGATGCCACGCTCGCGCTCGAAGCGGGTCGACCAGCGCGCGGGATAGACGAGAAAGAGCCAATCCTCGTAACCATGCTCAGCGAGATGACGCCCTACCGCGCGGCTGGCCTTGTAGTTATCCGTCGTCACGCTCGGAAAGGTGGCTTTTCCCTTAGGCGGCGCGGAGTCGACGAAGACGAGCGGAATGTCCCAGCGCGCCAGCAGCGCCACATTGGCGGGCTTGAGCGCCAGGGTCGAAATGATGCCCGCCGTGCGCGTCTCGATCAGGCGTCGGACAGTGCGATCCTCAAGACCAGGATCGTAGACGCCATCGACCGCGACATCCGCCATCACGACGGTCCAGTTGGCCGGACGAAGAGCTTTCTGGATTCCGGCCATCAGGTCGAGATAGTAACTGTTCGACGTGCTCGCCGTGATCACGGCAACGGAATCGCGGCTGACCTTCCTGAGGTCCTGCGCTGCCCGGTTTGGGATATAGCCGAGTTCGTCGGCAACGCGCAGGACCTGGCTGCGGCTTTCATCCGAAACGCCATCAGCCCCGCTCAGGGCGCGCGATACGGTGAACATGGAAAGACCGGTGGCGCGGCTGACGTCGCGCATTGTCGATTTCTTCAAGCGCAGACCTCCCCTCCACACCTACCGCGATCAAGCGACATAAACGATTATGGTCAAACCATAAACGATTAGGTTCTCGTCGGCAAGGAGTATCGTTGCATGATCGAGAAATTTTAAGAGAACGAAATCTCTCCGGCGGCTTCGCAAATTTTATCGTCTGCAAGCCGGACCAGATGGTACGGACCGACCTGTCTGCGCCGCTCATGCCTGACGATTTCGACACCACCGCTAGAGGCCGACCTGGGCAGCAGCCGGAACGCATTAGTCCAGCTTATGGCTCATGTATTTCATCCTCCCCTCCCTTCTCATCAATATCGAAACCAGAAACGGCACGAACGCCCGATGGAAGCGCATATGCTGCAAGGCGCAAAGCGGGCTTTCTAAAGGTTCTCCGATGTAATCGTCAGGAAGCGGACGGGCTCCGTATCAACCTTCGCCTCCATCAGCCCAAGCGCTTTCAAAGCGAGATCGACCGAGCGTCGTGCTTGCACCTCGGGGACCTGATCCAGAACAAGCGTCATCACACCTTGCTTCAACCATGTCCGGCTGTGGTCGCTTAGCTCATGCCCGACCCAGAAAATGCCGCGCGACTGACGATCAGACAGAAGTTTAGCAACGGCACGGTTATCGCCGCCTGCCGTATAAACGCCGATGACGTCGCGGCTGCGATCCAGCCGGGTTTGCAAAAGCTCCATCGCCGCAAGCTCATCATCCAGGTCAAACATGACCTCGGTGAAGTGCTGCTTTGGCTTTGCATGCTCTTCCAGATAGGCCGAGAAACCGCGAATTCGCTGTTTGTGATTTTCGTAAGCTCCGCTGTGGCAGAGGGCCACAAAGGAGCCGGCCTGCGCGGACAGCATGCGCGACATGAAATAAGCCGCCATGCGCCCGGCCGCATAATTATCGATACCGACATAGGGCAGATCGGCCGCGGGGCGGGTCATGATCTGGATCACCGGAATGCCCGTCGCGGCAACCTCGCGGAGATTGCGGACGACATCCTTATGTTCCGGGGCAACGACGATCAGGGCCGATCGGCGCTGTTTCGGCTTTGCGATGTAGCGTGCGAAATCCTCAGGATCATTCTCGCGCGCAAAGGTGCGATGAATCGCGACACCATGCCCAAGCGAGGCGGCAATGCGCTCAAAGGCGTGGTTCATGCGTGTATAGAACAGCGTTTCCGGCCGCACGAGCACGACCTCGATGCGGATCAGTTCTCGATGGATCTCCGGCCAGATGCGGCGGTAACCCAGCCTCGTCGCTGTGAGAAGCACGCGCTCGACCGTTTCCGGCCGCACGCCACCGCGCCCGTTCATCACGCGCTCCACCGTGGCGGTGCCAACCCCGGCGGCGGCGGCCAAATCCTTTAGCGTCACCTTCGACATTCCGCCGACTCCAAGCTGTTCAAAGTAGCTGTGGCGCAATGATCAAATTTGATCAAGGAACATCTCGGTGGCAGAGCGCCCTGCCCTTACTGTTGTGACGGTAAGCGCCGGATGTTGTGGACCGTCTGAAAAGGCGAACCACGGCATGCCAAGGCGCATGAGGGAGGAGAGACAGGATGAAAATTGCACTTGATCCGTTCATGCATCGCCATCTGAGCCTGGAAGCGCTGCCGGCCAAGGTGCGCGCGCTTGGCTATGATTGGATCGAACTGAGCCCGAGGGCGGATTTCCTCGAATGGTTCAAGGCTCCGCGGGTCTTTCCGGAGCGCGTGAAGTCATTCAAGAAGGCTCTCGCCGCCGAGAATGTCAAAATTGCCTCGCTTCTGCCGATGTATCGCTGGGCCTCCAATGACGAGAGCGAGCGCCAGGCGGCGGTCAAGCACTGGAAGCGCGCGATCGAGATCTGCCTGGAGCTAGAGGTGGACACCATGAACTCGGAATTCGGCCGGGGGCCGCATCCGGACAAGGGGTCCTGCTATTGCTGCCATACCGGCTCGATGATCGAGGCCTGCGAGGATGCCTGGTGGCGTTCCATGGACGAGCTTGTTCCGATCTTCGAGCGCGAGGGCATCCAGCTCAATATCGAGCCGCATCCGGAGGATTGGTGCGAAACGCTGCAACCGGCGCTGGATATCATCCGCACGGTCAATTCCAAGAGTGTGAAGTTCCTCTACTGCGCCCCACACACCTTCTATTTCGGCGATGACACCAAGGCCATGCTGCGCGAGGCACAGGACGTTCTTGCGCATGTCCATGTCGGTGACACCTTCAATCACAAGGCATCCTCCGGCCTGCGCTACATTCTGAACCCGCCCGGCACGCAGGCCCGGGTGCATCAGCATCTCAATATTGGCCAGGGGGAAGTGCCCTGGGACGACTTCTTCGGCACGCTCGCCGAGATCGGCTTCGACGGGATCATGACGGCCTGTGTGTTTGCCTGGGAAGACCGCGCGGATGAGAGCGGCCGTTTCATGCGCAAGACCATGCAGGACCACGTCGACAGGGCCCATGGCACCGTTGCTGGTCGAGTGAGCTGAAAGGCAGGGCAAGCCGATGACACTGATGATCACGACAGCGCCCTGTTGCTGGGGCGTCGATGACGTGCGCAATCCTCACCTGCCCTCGTGGCTGCGCGTCTATGATGAGGCGGCCGCTGCCGGTTATGCCGGCTTGGAGCTCGGCCCCTATGGCTACGTTCCCCTGGATGAGACGCTCGTCGGGCAGGAACTGGCAGCTCGCGATCTGTTCATCGTCGCAGGGACGATTTTTGATGATCTTGTATCGCCCACCAACCGGCAGAACCTTCTGCGCCAAACGCGCGAGATCTGCTCCGTCATCACCAAACTGCCGCAGCCCAAGCCTTTCGTCGGCCAGCGCTTCAAGACGCCGTATTTGACGGTCATGGACTGGGGTCACGACGAGCGCGACTACGCAGCAGGCCATGGCGACCGTGCACCGCGCCTGTCCGATCCCGAATGGGCAGGAATGGTCGAAAACATCCTTGCGATTGCCGATCTGGCCCGCGACGGTTTCGGCGTGCGCGCGGTGATCCACCCCCATGCCGGCGGCTATATCGAATTTGCCGACGAAATCGAACGGATTGCTCGCGACATCCCCCAGGAGGTTGCCGGACTCTGCCTCGATACGGGGCACACCTATTATGCCGGCATGGACCCTGTCGAAACGCTGAGGACCTATGCCGACCGGCTCGACTATCTGCACTTCAAGGACATCGACAAGCAGATATTCGACGAGGTGATGGGCGAGCGGATCCGCTTCTTCGACGCCTGCGCCAAGGGGGTGATGTGTCCCATCGGCAAAGGGGTCATCGACTATCCGGCCATCCGGCAGACGCTGCAGGCCATCGGCTATAGCGGCTACATCACTGTCGAGCAGGAACGCGATCCGCGCCACATCGCCGGCAGCCTTGAGGATGTCAAAGCGAGCCGGGACTATCTCCGGCACGTCGGGTTTCAACTGTAGAGAAGAAGACATGTCGCAACAGACGAGAAAGCCAATCCGATGGGGCATGGTCGGCGGGGGCCGCGGCAGCCAGATCGGCACCATCCACCGCAACGCCGCCTTGCGTGACAACGTCTTTGCGCTTGTGGCGGGCGCCTTCGATATCGATCCGGAACGCGGCCGCGCCTTTGGGCTCGAGCTCGGTCTTGATGCAGATCGGGCCTATTCGGACTACAAGGCGATGATCAAGGGAGAAGCGGAGCGCCCGGACGGAATCGAGGCGATATCGATCGCCACGCCCAACAACACGCATTATGAAATCACCAGGCTGGCGCTTGAAAACGGCCTTCATGTCATCTGCGAAAAGCCCCTTTGCTTCAGCGTGCAAGAAGCGGAAGAGTTGCTGACGCTGTCGAGATCCAAGGATCTTATCGTCGGTGTCACCTATGGCTATGCCGGCCATCAGATGATCGAGCAGGCGCGCGCCATGGTCAGGAACGGCGATCTCGGCGAGATCCGGGTCGTCAACCTGGCTTTTGCACACGGGTTTCACAGCGAGGCCGTCGAAGAGAAAAACCCGGCAACCCGCTGGCGCGTCGATCCCGCCTTCGCCGGCCCCAGTTATGTGCTTGGCGATATCGGCACGCACCCGCTCTTCCTGGCTGAGGCGATCCTTGACCACATGAAGATCAAGCGGCTGATGTGCGTTCGCCAAAGCTTCGTCAAAAGCCGGGCGCCCTTGGAAGACAACGCCATCACGCTGATGGAATATGACAATGGTGCGATTGCCAATGTCTGGTCCAGCGCCATCAATGCGGGGTCCATGCATGGGCAAAGGATCAGGATCGTCGGCTCAAAAGCCAGTATCGAGTGGTGGGACGAACAGCCGAACCAGCTGCGCTACGAGATTCAGGGCGAGCCCGCGCGCATCTTCGAACGGGGCATGGGTTACCTCTATCCGCAAGCCCTCATCGACGACCGCATTGGCGGAGGCCATCCCGAAGGCCTGTTTGAAGCCTGGGCCAACCTCTACCGCCGTTTCGCCGCACGGATGCAGCCACACGACCACGCTGCGCCCTCCGATATCAGCAACTTGATTTTCCCGGATATCGAGGCCGGACTTGAAGGCGTTCGCTGGGTCGAAAACTGCGTCCGCTCGGCAAATGCCGGCGGCATCTGGGTGGATTACCGGTAGATTTGGCAGCGTCGAGGCGGTTCGCAGCGTTGGTGGCTTATCGAGGCGTTTGCGAGAGCTTGGGTCAGGCAGATAGCAGACCCGCTGTCTCGACCAAAGGCTGATTGAACCATCAGGTCTGCTTGGACAAGTCTTGTCTCCTTGTTTTTCTTTGCATGGGATGTGCACCTGGAACTGATAAGGTAATCAAGCCGGAGAAGCTTTGCCGCCCTCCTAAGCATTTAAGCCACACTCTCTAGGCTCAGGACCTATTAAATTGCTTGCTAACGGCCCGATCGGTTGATTCACTGGCGGCGCGAGGAGGCGCTGCCATGAGTGATTTGATTTGGTTATCG
>NZ_FOAM01000029.1 GCF_900109605.1 Xaviernesmea oryzae | reverse complement strand
TCGGGCAAGTCGGCAAGTCCGACTGGGAGGTCCTCTTTTTCCATTCGGCGACGGTCTTCTGATTGATTCCGTATCGTCTGAAAAGCGCCCTCAGGCTCTCTTGACCATTGTGTATTGCTCGACGCACTGCCTCTGTCGTCGTGGCGCTCCCGTGTAGAGCCCGACCCATAGTGCCTCCCTCCATTCCTGTGAGAAGATGGCACCATCAAAGCCTGGGATCAAACATCTATCTATGCTGGCGTGACCATTGCTCTCGCAGCGCACGATGTCGGTTTCATAAGCTTTGCCTGGGGGAAGCTTGCCGCAGCACTGCTGCGCGTCGTGCTTCCCTTCCAGACAAAGCCACAATTCTGGATGTCCAAGCCGTGCCTACGGGGAGCGCGCGAATTTGCCATCTTCGGTGGCCGTAACGAGGCCTCTTCGGTCCTTGATCGAACCTATGAGGCGTTGTCGCAATTTATCCTGAGCTACATCATGCCTGCTTCGGCGGTCGGCATCTATAACCGGGCCAATGTCGTCTGCGGTCTGCAGGATAAGTTTCTGCTGTCGGCCATTTTCGTAATGGTTTTTCCCGCATTTTCCCGCGAAGTCCAAAATCAACGCGATGTGAAGGCGCCGTATCTCCGGCTGCTGGCCTATATCTCGGTGTTCTTCATGCCGGCTCGATGCCGGCCCGTCGATCCGCCGGGTGCTGCGCGGCGGCTGCTTTTCCAGCGGCAAGCAGAAGGCCTGCTGCACCTATCGCGGCAGCCTTGAGCCAGACGGCTTCTGGCGCGGTAATGGCTTCCGCATCGTCGTCGTGAAGGCCGGGCGCTGAGAGGACAGTATGGCGGCGCCGCGCGTGGCGAAACCAGTCGGTGTCGGTGGCGCGATCGGCAAGCAAAACCGGAGCGTGCGGATTCGCCTTGAACAGGAAGGATGCTCCCTTGTCATCGCTCATCTACCCTTTTGTGACGAGCATGACGCATTGTCATCCTCCCTCCAATCATTGCCTCAATCACCGTGCCAGCCAGCCACCATCGACGTTCAAGACGGTGCCGTGGATATAATTGGCCGCAGGTGAACACAGGAACACGGCGGCGCCGCCGATGTCTTCCGGCCGGCCCCAACGTCCGGCGGGAATGCGGGCGAGAATGGATTGGCTGCGCTCGGGGTCGTCGCGCAGGGCTTGGGTGTTGTTGGTCTCGATATAGCCGGGCGCGATCGCGTTGACATGGATGCCGCGCGCCGCCCATTCATTGGCCAGAAGCTTAGTCAGCCCCGCTACCCCATGCTTGGACGCGGTATAGGAAGGCACCCGGATGCCACCCTGGAAAGAGAGCAGGGAGGCGATGTTGACGATTTTGCCAGCCTCGCCGCGCGAGAACAGAGCCTTGGCGAAGGCCTGGCAGGTGAAGAACAGCGCCTTGAGATTGGTATCGATCACTGCATCCCAATCCGCCTCGGTAAAGTCGGTGCTGTCCTGGCGGCGGATGATGCCGGCATTGTTGATCAGCAGATCGATGCGCCGGTCCTCGAAAACGTCGCGGGCGGCCATGGGATCGGCGAAGTCGAGCCGCAGGAAGGACGCCTTGCCGCCGGCTGCCTTAACGGCGGCAAGCGTGTCGTCGCAGTCCCGCCGGCCGGAGCAGACGACCTCGGCGCCGGCGCCGGCAAGCGCGATGGCGATCGCCTGGCCGATGCCGGTATTGGCGCCTGTGACCAGCGCCGTGCGGCCGGAGAGATCGAAAAGCGGGCTCATGCCAGCTCTCCCGGCTGGACGAAGTCCATGTCGGTATAGTCGACATTGTCGCCGGCCATGGCCCAGATGAAGGTATAGCCGCCAATGCCCGCGCCCGCATGGATCGACCAAGGCGGCGAGATTGCGGCCTGCTCGTTGGCGACGAAGAGATGGCGCGTCTCCTGCGGCTCGCCCATCAGATGCAGCACGCGCGCCTCTGGCGCCATGTTGTAATAGAGATAGGCTTCCATGCGCCGGTCATGGACATGGGCCGGCATGGTGTTCCAGACCGAGCCGTCCTCCAGCGTGGTATAGCCGAGCACCAGTTGGCAGCTCTCCATAACGAGCGGATGGATGAACTGGTTGATCGTGCGCTTGTTCGAGGTTTCGACCGCGCCGGTCTTCATCTGGCGTGACTCCGAAAGCCGGATGAGCCGGGCGGGCAGGCTCTTATGGGCGGGTGCCGAGACCAGATAGAAGCGCCCGCCGCCGGAGAAGGTGACAGGGCCGCTGCCCTGCCCAAGATAGAGCACATCGCCCGGGCCCATGTCGAACCGCGCACCTGCGGCCTCCACCACACCGGCCGCGCCGATATTGACGATGCCGAGTTCGCGCCGTTCGAGGAAATTGGCGGTGCGGGTTTCCGCGACCTGATCGAGAACCAGCGGTCCGCCTGAGGGAACCGCGCCGCCGAGAACGAAGCGGTCATAATGCGTGTAGACCAGCCTGATTTCGCCGTCGCGGAAAAGATCCGGCGCCAGAAAATGCTGGCGCAACTCGGCCGTGCCCATGGTCCGGGCGTGATCCTGGTGGACCGCATAGCGTGTTTCGACTGTCAGCATGGCTTGTCCTTTCAATCAATTGGGGCGGGGCCCGGAGGCGGGCGACATGGGAAGCGCGAAGACATCGGGAACCACGCCCTCGGCGGCAAAGCGCGCCTCGATGGCGGCGAGATCCGGCAGCGCGGGCACGTTCAAGGCCGCGTCCGTGCTTTCCACATCAAGCGGCAGAGCCATGGCGGCGGTGGCGAGCAGGGTGACGCCGGGCGGCAGCTCGCCCAGAAGCTGGGGAACGATGGTCTTGCTGTGGAGAAGATGGGTGTTGGGCAGCGGAAAATGCGTCCGCGCCGCACGGCTCTGCCCTGGCGAGAGATCGGCGATGACGCTGATGTCGGTCGCGGTCTGCGCCTCGGCGCGGCCTGCTTCCGCCGTGCAGCGGTCGATGTTAAAATCGGCGCGCCGCACCGAGAAGCCGCCTTCGATGGTCTTCACCGCGCGGGGCGTGGCGATCCTGTGGAGGCGGATGTGCCAGGGGGTGGCAGGAATCAGCCAGGTCTCCACCGCGATCTCGTCGAAAACGCGCCATCGGGCATAAAGCAGGTCGCCGGCGATGCGGGCCTCCTCCAGCAGCTCGCGCATGCGGAAATGCTTGCCGTCGAAGGAGAAGCCGATCATGCCGTCGAGCGCAGCGCCGTCGAAATGCCGGTCATTGGCCTCGACGGAAAAGCCATAGCGCGTGGAATAGGCGAATTTGGCGTATTTCTCCGCTGCGCCGCGCATGGCCTCGTGCTCCTGGCCGCAGGAGAGCAGGGTGACATTGCCGGGCATATGCTGCGCCACCATGCCGGCGGGACGCAGCGGCACGGGCGCGTCGAAGTGAGGCGCGGGCAGCTCTTCGGCCTGCCAGAAGGGGTGCCCCTCAGCCAAGGCCAATGGCAGAAAGGCCTTCATCGCCCAATAGGGCGAGCCGGCGGAATTGTAGCTCTCGCTGACGAGAAGGTTGGGATAGGCATAGCCGACCGACAGCACGCCATCGCGATCGGCCAGCGGCTGGGCGCTCCACCAGCGCAGGTGGCGCAGATAATAGCCCTTGATCTCGCCCCAGGGCAGCGCCTCGACATCGGCAAAGGCCAGCGCCGCCCAGAAGCCGGCCGCGGCGAAGCGATAGGTCTGGCTGCGGCCGAAGGCGAGTGCCGCGCCATCCGGCCCGTACCAATGGCGGATATTGAGTGCGAAACGGCGCGCGCGCTGGCGAAAGCGTTCGGCCCTGGCCTCGTCACCCTGTTGCAGCCGGGCATAGATCAGCCCGTAGAAATGCATGGCGAAGGGCACGTAATGATCGGCGCGGCGCACCGGCCCGTCGCGATACCAGCCGTCCTCAAGCGCGAAGCCTTCCAGCTGGTCGAGATAGGCATGGGTGCCGTCGCGGTCGACCTCGATGCCGCAGCGTTCCAGACCGAGATCAACCAGAACACGGAAGAATTTCCAATTGTTGTCGACATAGTCGCGCGCGCGGGCGCGCAGGAGATAGGTGGTGACGATCGATTTTTCGCGCGGATCCAGCGGCTCGAAGATGTTCTCGGGCACAAGCGCCAGCGCCAGGCCGATGGCCGCGAGCTCGACCAGGCGCTGGTTGCGGTCGGCAACATCGCCCCAATAATCGGGATGACTGGGGTCCATGCCGGCGACCAGACCGCGCCTGTAGAGCGCCCAATGGTCGAAACCGCCGCCGCCCGCCGCAAGTGGCGCGAGGCCCCAGAGAGGGCGCGCGAAGCCCTCGAGTTCGGCCGCCGCCCGGTCGAAGATGGCGGCAGCGCCGCTCAAGCGCACCCGCGCGCCGCTCTCGCTGAAGAAGGGCAGCAGCGGCTGGACGCAATCGCGCGCCGCCTTTTCGAGGTCGGCTCGGCCGGCAAGGGGATTGCCATGGAGCGGATTGGCCTTGAGCAACGGGTCGGTCATCGGCAATGCCTGTCCTTGGATAAGCCTGTCCTGAAAGCGATGGTTTCTGCACGGGGCAGGGAGCGAGAGGGCCGGCCGGTGGGTCGACCCTGCTGATTGTGTGCTCGCGAGCGGGCGCCCGCTCAGTTCTGCGTCAGGATCGGCTTTATGCTTTCGCCCATCTGCTTCAGCCCGTCCTCGACCGAGATGTTCTTCGTCATGATCTCGTCATGGGCCCGGTTCAGCAGCACCTCGATCTGCGCCGCCTTGAGATTGACGGGCATTTCCAGGAAGGTCTTGGCGGTTTTCATCGCTTCCTTGCTGCCGGCATCCTGCGGGAAGCCCGGCGTGGCGGTGATCTTGTCGATCACGGCATCGTCGCGCAGCGCCGGAATGGTGCCGGTGCCGGCCAGCACCGCGGCGCCTTCCGGCCCCGAGGCGAAGGCGACGAAATCGCGCGCGGCCTGCTTGTGCTTGGAATTGACGGAGACACCGAGACTGGTCACCTGGCTGGCGGTGGTGCCGGCCTGAACGCCGTCGGGATGCGGATATTTCGCAAGACCCCAATGCACGGCCTTGGACTCGCCTGATTTGACCTTGTCGATCTGTGTGGCGATGAACCAGGTGCCCATCGGCAGCATGGCCACCGTGCCGTTGAAGAAGGGCCCGGAATAATGGGTCTTGGTCGTCTTCAGCGAGGCATAGGCCGGAACGGCGCCATCCTCCTGCAGCTTCAGCACCCGCTCGTAATAAGGCTTCAGGAAAGCATAATCGCCGCCGACAAGCGTGTTCTTGCCGTCGAGAATGGCGGGCAGCTGCACGGTCGAGCGCCAGACATGCAGGAAGGAGCCATAGATCTTGTTGGCGCCGAAGCCGCCCGAGAGTTTTTCCGCCGTCTCGGCCCATTGGTCGAGCGTCATGTCATTGCTTGGATAGGCAAGGCCGGCCTTGTCGAACAGATCCTTGTTGTAATAGAGCAGCCAGAAATCGCTGCGGAAGGGCAGGGCATAGACGCCGCCATCCACCGTCATCGCCTCGATCAGCCCGGCATAGGGCTTGGGATCGGCGACCGCTCCCTTCACATCCTCCAGAAGCTTCGAGCGAACGAGATTGGCATAGCCCGGCACATCCTTGACGGTGATGATGTCGAGATCGCCGCCGCCACCCGTCAATTGCGTCTGGAGCACGGTGGAATAATCGGTCGAGCCGAGATCGGTATAGTTGATCGTGATCTCGGGATGCTTGGCCTGATAGGCATCGATCAGCGCCTTGAAATAGGGGCCCTTGGCATAGTCCCAGAGCGCCCAGTTCAAGGTCACCGGCTCGGCCTGCGCCGCGGCCGGCATCAGCGCGAGCGAACCAAGGCTCATGCCGCAAAGCGCGAGCAGGGATGTTGTCTGCAACAGGCGTGTCATGTGTTTCACCTCCTCTAATCGTTCGGCGCCTCGCGCCGCAGCGTGCCTTTCAAACCCGATCCGTGGGCTCCTCTTCCGCGCGGATCAGACGGTTGACCATGTCGAGAACGCTGAAGGCCACGGCTAGCGCCCCGAAGGAAAAATTGACGACGGCCGGCATCAGCGCCGAGACCGGATAGAGCAGCACATGGACGAGCCAGAGCGCCGCGATGAAGCCAAGCGCCGCCAGCGGGCGCAGCGGTTCTGCCAGGGCCGCGCGCAGCGCCATGGGCACCAGCCGGCGCAAAGGCCAGTCCGTGCGCACCATCAGGACAAGGCCATAGGCCCCGGCCACCAGGAGAAGTGCTGCGACCGAAAGCGAGAGCACGAAGGGCGCGGCGTAGAGCGGGTTGGAGAGTGCCAGACCGCCATAGGTCGAGGCGGCATAGGCCGGAACCATGAGTGCCAGGACAAGACCGGCGCAGCCAAGGCTTGCCTTCCATGCGAAACCTCTGCTGGCGGCCAGAAAATCCTGCAGCAAATAGACGTTGCGATCTTCCGCCATCGACAGGCTCACCCGCATCAACCCGGCGCAGGCGGCGGGAATGGTCACCACCGGCAGGCAGGCGAGCACGAAGAGGAGATTGAGTTTCATAAGCTCGAAGCCCTCGCGCCAGACGGTTTCGGCCACCAGAGCGAGGCCGCGCCGACGCGGCGCATGTTTGTCGATTCCCGGCCCCTCGGCCAGATAGAGCTGGGCGAGCCAGTTCATGCCGCCATCTCCCGCCTGACGGGCTCGGGTGCAAAGAGCGAGCGCTGGGTTTCGGGATCGAAGAGATGGACGCCGCTCATGTCGACGGCGAGAGCCAGCCGCTCGCCTTCGCGCGCCTTGCAGCGGGCGGAAAGCTTGGCGGTGATGGCGGTGCCGCTCCAGGTGAGGCCGAGATGAACCTCGGAGCCCATCGGTTCGGTCAGCTCCACCAGCGTCTCGATCTCCATCAGATTCTCGGCGGCGATATCGGCCGGCGCACGCTCGTAAAACTGCTCGGGGCGCAGGCCGAGAACCACCTCGCGCCCCTCGTAAGGGGCGATAAGGCGCGGGTCGAGATGGCGCGGCAGAACGAGATCCTGGCCGGCGAAGCGGGCGGCGAAGCCTTGCTCCGTGCGGGTGATCGTCGTCGTCAGCATGTTCATCTGCGGCGCGCCGATGAAACCGGCGACGAACATATTGACCGGGTGGTCATAGAGGATCTGCGGCGTATCCACCTGCTGGATATGGCCGTCCTTCATCACCACGATGCGGTCGGCCATGGTCATGGCCTCGATCTGGTCATGGGTGACATAGATGAAGGTGGCGTTCAGCCGTTTGTGCAGCTTGGCGATCTCGGCGCGCATGGTGCCGCGCAGCTTGGCATCGAGATTGGAGAGCGGCTCGTCCAGAAGGAAGACTTCCGGGTTGCGCACCATGGCGCGGCCGAGCGCCACGCGCTGGCGCTGGCCGCCGGAAAGCGCCTTGGGCTTGCGGTTCAGGAGATGCTCGATATCGAGGATGCGCGCGGCCTCCGTCACCTTGCGGTCGATCTCCTCGCGCGCGGCCTTGCGCAGCATCAGGCCGAAGGCCATGTTCTTGTAGACCGTCATATGCGGATAGAGCGCATAGTTTTGGAAGACCATGGCGATGTCGCGGTCCTTGGACGGCACGTCGTTGACGAGGTCGCCGCCGATCACCAGCTCGCCGCCGGAAATCTCCTCCAGACCGGCGATCATTCTCAGCGTCGTGGACTTGCCGCAGCCGGACGGGCCGACGAGAATGATGAACTCCTTGTCGGCGATCTCCAGATCGATGTCGTGGACGACCGTGAGGGCGCCATAGGTCTTGTTGAGTTTTCGAAGCGAAATCGGGGCCATGTCTGCTCTCCTCGCCATCACCACCAATAGGAAGACCAGGGGCGCGAGAGGCGGGTGAGCGCCTCCATGTAGTAATAGTCCCCCCAGGATACGCATTCATCGACGCCTTCGCCCCGGCAGGTGTTGTAGGGCGTCTTCTTGGAATAGGTGCCGTGCAGCAGGAGGCCGTTCGAGGTCTCGGGATCCGTCACCGCATAGGTCGCAATCAGGCTTGCCATCATCCGACGTGCCAGAAGCCGCAGATCCTCTGCCTGGGCCGGCTCCTCGACCAGATCCGCCATCTCTAGAAGGCCGCAGGCGACGATGGCGGCCGAGGAGGAATCGCGCGGCTCCTCGCCTTCGGTGAAGATCAGATCCCAATAGGGCACGAGATCTTGCGGCAGGCGCGCGAGGTAGTAGCCGAGCAGGCGGTGGAAAGCATCGCGATATTCGGGTCGGCCCTCATGGCGATAGGCGAGCGCCATGCCATAGACGCCCCAAGCCTGGCCGCGCGCCCAGGAGGAAGAGTCGCTATAGCCCTGCTTGGTGGCGCCATGCAGCGGCGCGCCGGTCTCCGGGTCCATGAAGAAGGTGTGATAGGTCGAGGCATCCGGCCGCACGGAGTGGGCCAGCGTCGTGGCGGCATGGATGCGGGCGATCTGGCGATAGCGCGGCCGGCCCGTCTCGCGCGCGGCCCAATAGAGCAGCGGCAGGTTCAACAGGCAGTCGATGATGTAGCGGTAATTGCCCGGTTCGCTCATCGCGCCCCAGGCCTGGATGAAGCCGCCCTTGGCCTGGAAGCGCTCGGCCAGCTGATCGGCCGCCAGCAGCGCCGCGCGCCGTCCATCCTCGTCGCCAACAAGCTTGAAGGCGGCGATGCAGCTGGGATTGTAGAGAAAGCCCATATCGTGGTGGTCGGTGGCGATCCGGTTGACGATGCGATGGAGGAAGCTCTGCACCTGGATCTGGCCTGCCAGGCGAAAGAGCTTGTCGCCGGTCTGTTCGTAAGCGAGCCAGATCTGGCCGGGCCAGAAGCCGGCTGTCCATTGATCGTTATCGACGGCGGGATAGACATTGCCGACGCTCGAATGATTCTGCGCGCGATAGGTGAACTGCGGCAGATTGCGGCGCACCTGCGCCACGCAGGCATCGAGCGCACGCGCGACCTGCGCTTCGGTAGCAGGGGAGGGCAGCAAGGATGGTTCGGAGACGAGCGTCATGGGGTCAGCCCTTCAGACCGCTGGAGGCGATGCCTTCGACGAAGAAGCGTTGCAAAGCGAGGAAGACGATGAGAACCGGAATCAGCGAGACGATCGAGGCGGCCATGATCAGCCCGTATTCGGTCGAATACTGCGTGATGAACATGCGGATGCCGATCTGGATGGTCTTCAGCTCGGTCTTGGTCAGGTAAATTAGCGGCCCGAGAAAGTCGTTCCAGGTGGAAACGAAGGTGAAGATCGTCAGCGTCGACAGCGCCGGCTTGGAGAGCGGCAGCATGATGCGGAACCAGATCTGGTATTCGTTCATGCCGTCGATGCGCGCGGCCTCGCACAGCTCGTCGGGAATGCTCATGTAGAACTGGCGCATCAGGAACACGCCGAAGGCGGTGAAGGCCTGCAGGCAGATCAGCGCCAGATGGGTGTTGTTGAGGCCGAGCGCGCGCATTTCAAGAAATTGCGGCACCATATAGACCTGCCAGGGCATGGCGATGGTGGCGATATAGGCGAGGAACAGAACCTCGCGATAGGCAAAGCGCAGCTTGGCGAAGGCATAGGCCGCGAAGCTCGAGGTGAAGAGCTGCAACAGCGTGACGATCACCGTCAGCTTGGTCGTGTTGTAGATGAACAAAGCGAGCGGAATGCGCGTCCAGATATCGACATAGTTCTGCCAGCGCGGCGCCGACGGGATCCATTCGATCGGGAAGGCGAAGACGTCGCGGTCGAGCTTCAGCGAGGCCGAGAGCATCCAGGCAAAGGGCAGCAGCATGACGATGGTGATCGCAATCGCCAAGAGATAGGCGATGACGGTCTGGAGGTGGACACGGTGGCCGAACAGCCGAAGGGGTTTGCGTGCCATGGCTCAATCCTCCCGCGTCAGGCGGAACTGGACGATGGTCACCGTCAGCACCATGACGAACAGCACCAGCGCCACCATGCTGGAATAGCCGAGATCCCAGGAGATGAAGGCCTCGTTATAGACGTGGTAGACCAGCACCAGCGTCGAGGTTCCCGGCCCGCCTTCCGTCAAAAGCATGATCTGGTCGAAGACCTTGAAGGACTGGATGGTCAGCATCACCGAGACGAAGAAGCTTGTCGGCGCCAGTTGCGGCACGGTGATGTGCCAGAATTTCTGCCAGCTCGTGGCGCCATCGAGGTTTGCGGCTTCGTAAAGCTCGGGGCTGATGCCCTGCAGGCCGGCCAGATAGATGACCATGTAGTAGCCCATGCTCTTCCAGATGCCGAAGAGGATGACGGTCACCATCGCCCAGCTATTGGATGCAGCCCAGCCGGGCAGGTTCTTCGGGTCGATGCCGAGCTCGTAGAGCAGCATGTTCACCGGACCCATCTCCGGATTGAACACCATGTTCCAGACCACGGCGACGGCCACCAGCGAGGCGACATAGGGAAAGAACATCGCCGCACGGAAGAAGGCGCGCCCGCGCAGCTTCTGGTTCAGGAGCACGGCGAGGCCGAGCGCGCAGACGAGCGTCGCCGGCACCGAGACCAGCGTATAAACCAGCGTGTTCCAGAAGGCGGTGAGAAAGGCGCGGTCGGAAAACAGCCGCCAGAAATTGTCGAGCCCGGCGAACTGCATGGCATTGGAGCCGTCCCAATGCATGAAGGCCAGCGCGAAGGCAAAGAGGATCGGCCCCAGCGTGAAGATCAGGAAGCCGATAAAATTCGGGGCGATGAAGGAATAGGCCACCAGCGTAGCGCGCCGCTGGCGCTGACGGCGCGTGAGCAGCGGCCGGCGGACGGCGACCGGAATGTCGTAATCCTCGCGTGCTATCACCAAGCGCAGATCCTCCTCTTTCCCCAGCGCTCCCCGTGTTCACCACCGCACCTCCCGCGGGATTGTCGCCCTATCAGACAACTTATGAACACGTATTTTCTTTTTTTAGATAAGTTGCAAAATAACTTGGTCTTGTAAAGATGGATTCTCAAAATCTGTATGATATAAGTCGCGGCTGACAGGGGCGGGGGTGTGTGCGATGCGACAGGTGGGGGGCCAGGTGCGGGATATGGTAAGTGGGCGTCTTAACCTGGTGCCGGCGCATCTGGACGGCTTCCGGCCGGCGCCGTCGATCGAGGATCGGGCCGCCTGGGGCGGCCTGCCACCTGACCTTGCCCGCGCGGTGGTGGCTGCGGGCGAGGCCCATCTCGGCACGGACTGGCCGGCGCTGTCGGCGACGCTTGCGCTCGCCTATCGCCGCAGCGGCGACCGCGTCGGCTTCGAGACGCCCTATTTCGCCCGCCGCCGCCGCCTCAATGACCTGATTTTGGCGGAATGCGTCGAGGGGCGGGGGCGCTTTCTCGATGGGATCATCGATGGGCTGTGGCTGATCGCCGAGGAAAGCGGCTGGCAATTGCCGGCTCACAATGCCTATGGGCGCGGTGGCGCACGCCTGCCTCTGCCCGATCCTGATAGGCCGGTGATCGACCTCTTCGCCGCCGAAACGGGCGCGCAGCTGGCCGCCGCGCTGTTTCTCCTGGAAGGCAGGCTGGAAGAGGCCGCGCCCGGCCTGCCCGCTCGTCTCCATCGCGAACTCGATCGGCGGATTGTCCGCCCATATCTCACCGAGCATTTCTGGTGGATGGGCAATGGTGACGAGCCGATGAACAACTGGACCGTCTGGTGTACGCAGAACGTGCTCTGGACAGTGTTCCTGCGTCCCGGTGACCAGGCGCTGCGCCATCAGGTGCTGGCCAAGGCGGCCGGCAGCATCGATGCTTTCCTGAAGGATTATGGTGAGGACGGCGCCTGCGAGGAGGGCGCGCAATATTACCGCCATGCCGGCCTCTGCCTGTTCAACGCGCTGGCCACGCTCTCGTCCCTAGCGCCCGATGCCTTCGGCCCGCTCTTCAATGAGCCGAAGATCCGCAACATCGCCGACTACATCAGGCACGTGCATGTGGCGGGCCGCCGCTACATCAATTTCGCCGATTGCGCCGCGGTTTGCGACCCTTGCGGTGCGCGTGACTATCTCTTCGGCAAGGCGGTCGGCGCCCGGGCGCCGATGGCGTTTGCGGCATCCGACTGGCGGTCGGCGGGCGAGCCGCTGTTTTCAGAGGAAATCAATCTGGTCTATCGGCTGCAGGCGCTGTTTTGCGTCGAAGAGATGCGCGCCTTTCAGGAAGAGCCGTCGCCCCCGCCCGATATTTTCTATCCGAGCATCGGCCTGTTCATCGCCCGCGACAGCCGCTTCACCCTGGCGGTGAAGGCCGGTGACAATGGCGACAGCCACAATCACAATGATGTCGGCAGCGTCATCCTCTATCGCGACGGCCGCCCGTTGCTGATCGATGTCGGGGTCGGCACCTATACCGCCAAAACCTTCTCGCCCCAGCGTTACGAGATCTGGACCATGCAATCGGCCTTCCACACTCTGCCGAGTTTCGAGGGCCTGATGCAGCAAGCCGGCGAAGCCTTCGCCGCGCGCGATGTCGAGGTGGACCTCAATACCGGGCAGCCGCGCATCGGGCTCGATCTCGCCGGCGCCTATCCCGCTGATCCCCGCTTGCGGGCCTATCGCCGCAGCGTTCGCCTGGTCAAGGACAGCCATGTCGAGATCATTGATCGCTATGATGGCGATCTCGCTTGCGAGCTCTCGCTGATGGTGGTTGAAGAGCCGCGCGTGACCGAGGCAGGCATTGTTCTCGGCGATCTCGCGGTTCTGCGCGTGACGGGCGCCGGCCCGACGCGTATCGAGCCCATCGCCATCGAGGATCCGCGCCTGCGCCAGTCCTGGCCGGAGCGGATTTATCGCCTGCTGCTGCCGCTTGCCGGGCCGCAACTGACCTTGACCATCGACGGAGCGACCCCATGACCATCGAAATTGCCCTTGTGGATGCGGCCGGCCTGCATCTTGCGCGCGCGCAAGGCGAGGATGAAGCCGTGCTGGTGGCGCGCCATGCCTATCGCGAGGGCGATGCGATCCTGCTCGCCTGCTCGAACGTGCCCTGTCATGTCGAGGTGGCGCTCGATGCCGGCATGGCCCCGGCGCGCCTCTTCCTCACTGCCAGTCCCGTCTTGTTTCGTATTCCCGGAGCCGACAGGCGCAAGGCCTATTCGCCGCAGGCCTTCGCCGGCGATCTGCAGCGGCTGAGCTGCCGCCTGCTGAGCCCGCAAGAGGTGGCCGGGCGGCGCAATCTGGCGCTGAACCCTTATGACGATCACGGCATCACGGCCGTCTTCCCCCATGCCGTCGCCAATGTGGAGACCCGCGGCGAAGCGGTTTTCGCCGCCAGGAACGCCATTGACGGGGAGAAGGCGGCCTCTGATCACGGCTATTGGCCCTTCACCAGCTGGGGCATCAACCGCGATCCTCAGGCAAGCCTGACCATCGAGTTCGGCCGGCGGGTGCGCATCGACGAGGCTGTTTTCTATCTCCGCGCCGATTTTCCGCATGATGCCTGGTGGGAGGCGGCCAGCCTGACCTGGTCGAACGGGCAAAGGGACCAGGTTTCGCTGAAGAAAACCGGCTCGGCACAGCGATTTGCGCTCCCGCCGCGTGAGGTGGACTGGGTGCGGCTGCACAGCCTGATCAAGGCCGACGATCCCTCGCCCTTTCCCGCGCTCACCCAATTGGAGCTGTGGGGATGCGAAGTGTGAGCTGAGCCTTGCGCTTTTCCACTTGAAGTGACAAATTTCGTCCTATAACGAAAATTTGCCTGACAACTTTTCAACCTATCGCTAGGGGTTCTGATTTGAACGAACAGGGACAGCCTTCCGTCCGCAGAAAAGGCACGCTCGTGTCCAAGGTCACGGATGAGCTGCGGGATCAGATTCTGTCCGGCGCTTTTCCCCCCGGCGCGCGCCTGCCGAGCGAGGCGCAGCTCACGCAGAGCTACAATGTCAGCCGCACCGTTGTGCGCGAGGCCATTGCCGTGCTGCGGGCCGATCTTCTCGTTGATGCGCGCCAGGGATCGGGCGTCTATGTGCGCCCGCCATCGCCCGCCTCTGTCGACAAGCGGCTCGACCGCGAAAGCGTCACCTCCGTGCTTGAACTCTTGGAAATCCGCACGCCGCTGGAAATAGAAGCCGCCGGCCTTGCCGCCTTGCGCCGTTCCCCGGCCCAGGAAGAGCGGATCTTCGACTGTCAGGCGCGCATTCTCGCTTGCATTGAGGCCGGGCGGCCGATCCGCGACAGCGACTTTGCGCTGCATCTGGCGATTTCGGAAGCCACCAACAATCCGGGCTTTGCCGAATTCCTGAAGAGCCAGGGCGTCTCCGCCATTCCCCAGGCCGAGATCGTCACCGAGAGCGACCAAGCGCGCCAGATGGTCTATTTCCACCAGCTGAATGCCGAACATGAGAAAATCGTCCTGGCGATTTCCAATGGCGACGAAGAGGCCGCCCGCGAAGCCATGCGCGCCCACCTGAAAGGCAGCCAGGAGCGCCATCGCCAACTCCTGCGCGGCGGCCTCCTGCGTCAGGACGGCAAAGCGAGCAGATCGTAGCAGCCCATCACGCCAACCGAACCAAAGCCGTCTGGCATGATTCGACGACCGTTTTGCAGGATTTTTGACGTCGCTCATGTCGTGCTTGCCCTCCGGTAAGGCACAGGGTCACTTGAAAAATGCATTCTGCCACTCAGTCGGCGGTACGCTGAGCCGGATGCTCCCGCGTTGTCAGCCAAGGCAAATGCCCAAGCCTACGAGCGACATGGCATAGCAGCCATGGTTCATGCCTCCCATATGACCTTATAATAGGGAGCATAGGGATCGGGCGCTTCGACCATGCCATTCTCAATGCCTGCGGCGCTTCATCGATGTTGACGAAGGCGACACTTATCGTCGCCTTGCCCCTTTTCGGCATAGATGCGCGCCATGCGATCGCCAGAGCGCCGACTTATCGCAAGTGACGCTCTACCATGACCGGCTTCTATTCGAGAGAACGAGCGAGAAGAAGAATGGCACGCCGACCAGCGCTGTGATGATGCCGATCGGAAAGACGATGCCCGGAATGATGGACTTCGAAACGATCGAGGTCAACGACAGCAGCAACGCACCTGAAAGCGCTGCGCCCGGCAGGAAGAAACGCTGATCCTCGCCGAGGATCAGGCGAGCGATGTGCGGTCCGACAAGTCCGATAAAGCCGATCGTCCCGACGAAGCTCAGCTCAGCCGATATCGCTGGCGCGTCGTGATAGATCGGACACGTACCATGTTGATCCATTGCTGCCGAGTTAGGGTTCATCCAATGTTTATGCTTGGCTGGCCAATTTCACCTGCGGCGGCCTAGGCCGGACGATCGGATTTTTTCAAGAAGGACCCATTATGCCGCCAGCAACCAGTCTTCCGCTTGCCCAGCGGCGCTCTCTTGTCGACTCCACGATCGATCTCATCCGCGCAGAGATAGAAGATGGACGCTGGAAGGTCGGCGATCGCATACCGAATGAGAGCGAACTTGCGAATGCGCTCCAGGTGGGCCGCAACACGGTGCGCGAAGCCGTGCGGGTTCTTTCGCATGCCAAGGTCTTGGAGGTCCGGCAGGGTGACGGTACCTATGTCCGGCTCAGCGTCGATCCGGCCGAAGTCATGCGTCGGGTGACGCATGCCGGCCTGCGGGATCATTTCGAATTGCGGGCCATGCTGGAGACAGAAGCGGCACGCATGGCGGCTCTTCGTCGGACTGACGAGGATATGACGCGCCTGGCCGATCTCCTCGAAAAACGCGGCGACTTGCCACACGAGCCCGATCTCGACGGCTTCGTCGAGCGAGATGCGGCCTTCCATCTGGCAGTCGCGCAGGCGACGCAGAATTCGGCGCTCGCTGAACTCTATCGCTTCTTTTCCGTTTCGGTTCGACAGAACACCTCGGCCGCGCTTGCCGACGTCCAACTGCCGGAGCCCGGTCTTGCCGCCCACCAGCGGCTTCTCGACGCGATCCGCCGTCAGGATGCGGAAGGGGCCGCGCAGGCCGCGCAGGCGATCGTTGCGCCGGTCATCGAAGCTCTTGCCGCTTCTAGATCGGCGTGACCACCATCTGGTGCGCTGCACCTGCAACAGGATGAGCGAGCGTTCCTTCCGCAGAGGTTCCCTGTTGGCCTGAGCTAATGGCGTCGTTGCCCGGATCAGGCAGTCTCCAAACCTCCGCCTTCTAGGAGATGACGCGCCAGCGCTTCTGCTTCAGATGCGCTGCCTCGCGCGGCCTGCGGCGTCCCGAAAGCCTTGACGAGATTGGGAAACATCGCCTCAAGGTCGGCGCGCCGGGCCGCGTCCGGCTCAATCACGATCAGCGCCAGGCATATGTCAGCAAGCCTCGCTTTGTTGCGCTTCAACCAGCCGCCTCGGATAACGCGGTCCTGATGCGCTTCGTCCCGCTCCCCCGGCGGATAGATCAGGACGAATGGCTGCGAGCCCGCCAAAAGCTGGTCCATTTCTTCGCACCATCGCGTGGCATAGCCTGCCACGGTCGTGTCACCGACGAAATGCACCAGCGGGTAGGCCGCCAGATCATGCAATCTGAACTGCTCAATTCTCATAGCGTCTTCCTTTGACAGGTTCTAAATAAATATGGTCACCCAATCATCCTATGTTTATTGACGCAGTCGTTCAACAGCCATAAGGTCCGGTCATCCGATGTTTTTGGAGGCCGCGACCATGTCCCTGTTTTCCTCCAGTTTTCCTCATAGCGTACGCTTGGCCTGGGGAAGGGCTGCTCTGGGTATCCTGCTCACTTCAGCCGCAGTGGGACCTTCATGGGCACAGGAGCGGCCGGCGATAGAGCTCGATACGGCGACGACACGGGCCCGTCATCCGGGCGCTGAGGAGGCGACGGTCCTGCCAACCATCACCGCAACGGATAGGCCTGAGCATGGTCCCGATCCTGTCGAAGGCGTTGCGGCGCACGTCACCGTGACAGCCACAAAGACCGATACGCCGCTCATCGATGTTCCGCAGGCGATCTCTGTCGTTCCCCGTGCGCAGCTCGATCAGCAGGGCGTCAAGAGCGTCGCCGATAGCCTGCGCTACACACCGGGCGTTTTTGCCGATACCCGCATCGGTGGTGTGCTGGAAAGCGTCTTCCTGCGCGGATTCGGCGGGTTCGCGGCCGGCGCGACCAACCCGCAATTCCTGGATGGCCTGCCGCTCGCCAAAGGGGACGGATGGGCTGCGCAGGTCATCGACCCCTATGCGCTCGAACGTGTCGAGGTGCTGCGCGGCCCGGCATCCGTGCTCTATGGGCAGGCCAGCCCCGGCGGCATCGTCAACATGGTCAGCAAGCGTCCCACAGACGAACCTTTCCACGAGGTGACGCTCACCACCGGCAATCGCGACCGCGCCGAGGCGGCCTTCGATCTCGGCGGGCCGATCACGAAGGACGGCGAGTGGAGCTATCGCTTCAGCGGTCTCGGCCGGCGCGTCGATGAGCAGGCCGATTTTTCGAAGCAGCAGCGGGTCCTTCTCGCGCCGACCCTTGCCTGGGCGCCTGACGCGGATACCAGCCTGACCGTGTTCGGCTTCTATCAAAACGACCCGCACAACAACTTCGCCGGCTGGCTCCCGGCGAACGGCACGCTGTTTCCCAATCCGGCGGGGCGCATTCCCCGCAGCTTCTTCCCGGGCGAGCCCGATTTCGACAGCTACGACCGCCAGCAAACCATGATCGGCTATGCCTTCGAACATCGCTTCGACGAGACATGGACCCTGCGCCAGAACCTGCGCTACGCCGATGTCGATACCAGCTTCGAAGGCGTCGCCGGAAACTTCGTCTTCCCCTTCGGCGCCACATCGAGCCAGTTGAACCGCGCGGCCTCGTGGTCGGACGAGTCCCTTGACGGCCTGTCGATCGACAATCAGGCCGAGGCCCGGTTCGACACCGGCGCGCTGCGGCATACGGTTCTGCTGGGCCTGAGCTATCAAGGCTCATGGGCGGATACGCTCGCGTCGGGCTTTGGTGACGCGCCGCCGATCGATTATCGGGCGCCGGTCTACGGCCGGCCTTTCGCCCGTCCGCCGGTCGCGCAGGATGACCGGCAGGACTGGAGCCGGACTGGGATCTACGTGCAGGATCAGATCCGCATCGACCGGCTGGCGCTCACCTTCGGCGGCCGGCAGGACTGGTCGATGCTCGACACGAAAGACCGCCTCGGCGGAGGCACGACCCATCAGGACGACCAAGCCTTCACCGGGCGTGTCGGCGCGGTCTACCTCTTCGACAATGGGCTTGCGCCCTATGCCAGCTATTCCACCTCCTTCGAACCCGTGCTCGGAACGGCGTTCGGCGGCGAAGCCTTCGAGCCGACCACCGCCCGCCAGACCGAAGTCGGCATCAAATATCAGCCTCCCGGCAAGGACAGTTTCGTCGGCCTCTCCGGCTTCGACATCACGCAAGAGAATGTCGGCACCGTCGATCCGCTGCATCCCTTCTACAAGGTTCAGACCGGCGAAGTGCGCTCGCGCGGGATCGAGGTGGAAGCGCGTGCGGCCCTCACGGACAGGCTCGACCTGATCGGCGCCTATACCTGGCTCGACACCACCGTCCAGAAGGACACCGATCCGCTCGCCCTTGGGAAGCGCTTCGTCGCTGTGCCCGATGTGCTCGCATCGCTCTGGACCACTTACCACTTCACCGACGGCGCCCTCGCGGGTCTCAGCCTGTCCGGCGGAGCGCGCTATGTCGGCAAGAGTGCGGGAGACCCCGTCAACAGCTTCTCGGTTCCCGCCACAACCCTGTTCGATGCCGCGATCCGCTATGACGTCGGCGCGATGCGACCCGATCTGACAGGTGTTCAGGCAGCACTCAACGTCACCAACCTGTTCGACAAGCGCACCGTCTCCTCCTGCTTCAACGCGGGCGGATGCTTCTACGGCAATGGCCGCCTCGTCACCGCCAGCCTCTCCTATCGCTGGTGATCTGCCGCTTGTCTCCCAAGCCAAAGGAGCGAAGTATGCTGCCTTCTCCCTTCGACCTCTGCGTGAGGCGCCAGATGCTTCTGGCCGGTCTTCTTTTGGCGGGCCTGCCGCTGCTCGCGCACGCTGCACCGCCCACCCCATCCGCCATCGTCGCTCGCTACGTCGCGGCTTGGAACGCCCATGATCCGGACGCGGCCACGGCCATGCTCGCTCCCGATTCCGTCTACTTCAATTCCAGCCTCGGGCAGGAGCAGGAAGCGAGGGCAGCGATCGACGGGACGATGCGCGGGCTCTTTGCGCTGCTGCCCGATCTCCATTGGCGGATGATCGAGCAACCGATCGAGAGCGCATCCGGCATCGCGTTCGAGTGGGAAGTTTCGGGCGCGTATAAAGCCGATGGGCAAGCCGCGACAAAGCCGATCCGCCTTCGCGGTGCGTCCCTGTTTCGCGTCCGAGACGCGCGCATTTCTTATCTTGCCGACTACTACGACAGCGAGAGTATGCGCCGGCAGCTCGACCGATAGGCACCGTCTCGTCGGAGGGGGAAAGGCTGGCGGACGGTCTACCGCGCCGGAAAGCGATGTCCAGCCGCCGGCCGACGAGGCCCATCGCCCCGACAGGAGCAATGGGCTTTCTTTGCTTCTCAGCTCGGGTCGTGCCGCAGCACCAAGGACAGGAGGCCCGTCAAGGCGCTGATGGCGGCGGTCGCGAGAAAGGCGGCGTGGTAGCCAGCCAGTGCGGCGTGGTCCGCCGCTTCCCCTGCGTGCCCTTCGGCCGTTGCATGCGCTAGCGCGACGAGGGCGGCGATGCCGAGTGCGCCTCCGATCTGGCGCGAGGTGTTGAGAAGGCCGGAAGCAAGACCGGTATCGGCCGGTGCAATGCCGGCAATCGCCGCATGCACGGCGCTGGCGATGAGTAGGCCCGTGCCGCAGCCCATGAGCACTGTCGGCCCGAGCACGTCTTGCAGATAATCTGCCGATGCGGGCAGATATCCGAGCCAGGCCAGACCGGCGGCCGCCACCATGCCGCCGATGAGGGGCAAATGCGGCACCTGGCGCTCCCTAAGGCGCCGCGCGCCGAGCGCGGTCGCCGCGATGGCCAGGCACATGGGCAGCAAGGCAAGCCCTGCGTCGCGTGCGCCATAGCCGGCGATCTGGTGCAGCGCGATCGACAGGAAGAACAGCGAGGCGGTCAAGGTCGCGCCGAGGCCCATCAGCATCAGATTGCCGGCGACCACATTGCGCAGCCGGAAGATGCCGAGCCGGATCAATGGTTGCTTTGCGCCCGCCTCGATGGCGACGAAGAGGAGGCCGAGGCCAAGAGCGATGGCCAAAATTTGCAGGACTTCCCGCGAGGTCCAGCCCAGTGTCACGCTTTCGGCGAGCGCATAGACGAGGCTGGCCGAGGCGCCGGTGACGGTCACTGCCCCACCGATATCGAGAACAGCCGTCTTCCCCTTGGGCCGCACCGGCGAGAGGCTGGCTGCCGTCATCGCCAGCAGCGCCAGACCGACCGGGACGTTAACGAACATGACCCAGCGCCAGCCGGCATAGGCCGTCAGGACGCCCCCGAGCAGAACGCCGAAGGCCGCCGCCATGGAGCCGGAGGCGGTCCAGTAGCCGATCGCCCGGTCACGCTCTTTGCCCTTGGGATAGGCGGCCGCGATCACCGCAAGCGTCGACGTGGCCAGCACCGCCGCGCCGAGCCCCTGCACGGCGCGCGCGGACAAAAGCGCCACGGCATCCGATGCGAAGCCGCCGGCAAGGCTTGCGGCGGTAAACAGGGTGAGCCCGATCTGCAGCACGCGGCGCCGCCCGTAGAGATCGCCGAGGCGAGCGGCCAGCAGCATGAAGCCGCCGAGCACGATGAGATAGGCATCGACCACCCATTGCTGGCCGGTCATCGACAGGCCGAGATCCCTCGCCATGGAGGGAAGCGCGACATTCACGATCGCGCCGTCCATCACCACCATGGCGGAGGACAGGCAGCCGATCACCGTGGCCGACCAGAGCGGTACATGAGGCTTCAGAAGAGACGAGGGCGGCGCGGCCGCATGGGAGGAAGAAGTCAAGGCTGTCACCTTTTGGATGTGTGGGATGGAGCGGCGAGCCGCTTTCGACATCTCCAGACTAGGGGAGGGAGGCCTTGCCGTGATAACCGTATCAGGACAAAATAGGCTGAGAAGCTGCCAAACCATTGGAGTCGCCCCATCGAATCGATCGAACTGACGGACTGGCTCGATGGGCCGGCGCTGATCGCGGTGAGCGGCAGCGCAGCGTTCGATGCCGAGTTTCCGGTGGGCGATCATGAGACCGAATGGCACAGCCATCGGCGGGGCCAGCTCATCTGCGTCGATAGCGGGCTGGCGCATATCCGCACGCCACAGGGCTCCTGGCTGCTGCCGCCGCGCCGGGCCGGCTGGATTCCGCCGGGCGAGCAGCATTGGGGCAGCATGTCGGGGGTTCTCTCGGCCTGGAGCGTGCTGATCGCGCCTTCTGCCTGCGGAGGTCTTCCAGACCGGCCACGGGTGATTGGCGTGGATGAATTGATGCATGCTCTCGTTTTGCGCGCTGCGGCCTGGGCACGGGCCGAGCGCCTGACACCGGAACAGGCGCGCCTCACCACGGTGCTTCTGGACGAGATCTGCGCCGCACCGCGCGAGCCTCTGCATCTGCCGATGCCTAGGGATCGCCGGGCGCAGAAGATCGCCAAGGGTCTCCTCGTCAATCCGGGCGACACGCGCACATTGGAGGACTGGGCGGCCTTCGCCGGGCTCTCGCCGCGCACCGCCCGGAGGCTGTTCCTGGCTGAAACCGGCATGAGCTTCGCCGAATGGCGCCAGCAGGCGCGTCTCGTCCATTCGCTGGAAAGGCTGGCGCAGGGCGACACGGTCGGCGACGTCGCGGATTCCCTAGGCTATGCCACCGCGAGCAATTTCATCGCCATGTTCCGACGAGCCTTCGGCGAAACGCCTGCGCGCTATTTTGCCAGACGACGGGGCTAGCCAGCTGACTCCAGTTGGATCGTCTTCGCTAACGGCGTTGAACTAAGCTTAGTGTTTTGTAGCATCTTACACAGGCGGTGTGTCCTCTACGCAAAAACATGATAAATTAGCATATATTTCGAAGACACGGGACAATCGACAACCGGAAGTCAGCGACAGCTACGGCGTTGATTGGCTACGAGCAGCGCTGGGACACAGCCGCTGACTCTCATCTTTGTCGCCAATCGAAGCGCCGATCATTATCGCGCCAGTACACCATCTCTCATCTGCCGGTGCGCCAGCTCGACATCGAAATGCGGCGGTGCGTTCGGCGCGATCGGCACAAAGGTGCCTCTAACGCGGAAGACCGTTTCGATGAGCCCGGTCTCTGCCAGATCTTTCGGGTCGCCATCGAAGACCGTTTCACCCTTCGCCAGAAGCGAAATCCGGTCACAGACGGACATGGCCTGGTTGAGATCGTGAATGGCCATCACGATGCTCACGCCCCGCTCCCGGCTGAGCCGGTAGACGAGATCGATGATCTCGACCTGATAGCCGATGTCGAGAAAGGAGGTGGGCTCATCGAGCAGGAGAATGCGCGCCTCCTGGGCGATGGCCGCCGAAATCCAGGCACGCTGTCGTTCGCCGCCGGAGAGTTCGCGCAAGGGGCGGTCGGCAAGCGCTAAGAGACCGGTGCTTTCCAGCGCCCAGCCGATGGTGGCCTCATCGTCGGCGCTGTAGCTGCGCAGCAAGCCGACATGGGCGAAGCGCCCCTGGCGGACCAGTTGCGCAACGGTCATTTCATCCGGCGCCGTGGGTTGCTGGGGCAGATAGGCGAGTTGACGCGCCAGGCGTCGGCGGGGAATGGCGTCCACGGCGACCCCGTCGATCACAGCCCGCCCGCCCGAGGGCCGCAGCAGGCCTGCCATGGCCTGCAAGGCGGTGCTCTTGCCCGAGCCGTTCGGCCCGATCAGGGCGCGCACCTCGCCGGGCTGCAGCGTGAGATCGAAGGATTTGAGCGCGATGCGCCCGCCATAGGTGACAGTGAGCTTGGAGCAGGCAAGCAGCATGGGCGGCCTCAAGGGGTTCTGCGCAACAGCGCGATGAGAAGAGGCACGCCGCAGACGGCCGTCACTGCGCCGATCGGAATTTCATCGGCTTGGCTGACGAGGCGGCCGATCAGATCACCTGAGGTGATGGTGATGGCGCCGAGCGTCACGGTCAGCGGCAAAAGAAGCTGTGTCTTCGCGCCGGCGAGCGCGCGGGCCAGATGCGGCACGATCAACCCGACGAAGACGATCGGCCCCACGGCTCCGACTGCACTTGCCGCCAGTCCACAGGACAGAAACAGGGCGAAGGAGAAGTGCTGGCGATAGGGAAGGCCGAAGGAGCGCGCCACCGGCGCCTCGAACTGCAAGAGATCGAGCGCGCGGCGGATCGGCAGGAGAGCCAGCAGTCCAGCGATGGTGAAGGGCGCTAGGAAGAGCGCGTGCTCCCAGCTTCGGGCATAAAGACTGCCGGACAGCCATTCGAGCAGCACCTCGATGCGTGCCGATCCCCAGCCGGCAATCAGACCGATGGCGATGGCGTGCAGCACCGCGCCGATGGCGATGCCACACAAGGTGATGCGCAAGGGGCCGAGATCCCGGCGAAAGGCCAAGGCGTAGACGGCGGCGCCGGCGATGAGGCCGCCGACCATGCCGACGGCCGGCAGCCATTCGAGCGGCATCTCGGTGATGCGCGCCGTGGTGCCGGGATCGCGCAGGAACACGCTGAACAGCAGGAACAGCGTGACGCTCAGCGTCGCGCCCTGCGAGACGCCCATGATCGACGGATCGGCCAGCGGATTGCGGGTGATGGTTTGAAGGATCAGGCCGGCCACAGCAAAATGGATGCCCGCAAGGCCGCCCGTGACGATGCGTGGCAGGCGGATATCCAAAATGATCGATTGCGCCTCCGGCGAACCATTGCCCGCGAGCACCGACATAATATCGGATACAGACAGGTCGGCCACACCAAGGAAGACGGAAAGGCCGAGCGTCAGAAGGAGGAGACCCGCCAAAGCCGGGAGGGAGGACAAACCTCTTCGGTTCCGCGCGATCCCAGGCACGGGCGTCATCGCTCGCCTCTGAAAGACAGATCGCGCCGCTGCGTCAGATAAATGAAAACGGGTCCGCCGATCAGTGCTGCGATGATGCTGATGGGAAGTTCGCGGGGCAGGGCGACGGTGCGGGCGACAAAATCCGCCGACAGCGTGATGAAGCCGCCGATCGCGGCGCTGAAGCCCAACGTCCAGCCGGGGCCTTCTGGCCGCAGGAGGCGGGCGAGATGTGGGGAGGCGAGGCCGACGAAGGCGACGGGACCAGCAACAGGGGCGACGCCGGCGACCGGAAGCACGGCGAGGATCAGCAAGACCGGCTTCCACAGCGCGAGATTGACGCCCATCCCGGCCGCCACCTGCTCGCTCAGCAGGAACAGGCCGATGATGCGTCGGCAGATGAGTGCGCCGACGAAGGCAGCCGCGACCCATGGCGTCATATAGCCGAGTTGTGTCCAGGAGCGTCCCTGAAACCCGCCCGACAACCAGAAGAGGAGGGACGGGACCTGCGGCCCGCTCAGCATGAGAACATAGGTGGTGACCGCACTGAGGAACAATGACACGCTGATGCCGCCAAGCGCCAAGTGTAACGGCCGGCCTCGGCCGCCGCGTGCGATCCAGAAGGTCACGGCCGCGGCCGCCAAGCCACCGATCATGCCGATCAGCGGGTAGAATGTCATGACAAGCCCGCAGCGACACACGTCCGGTGCCGAGATCATCGCGTTGCCACGGCGCGGCGGTACGGTGACGCAGGTGGAACGCGCCTTCCTGCCGGCAGCGCTCGAGATCGTCGAGACGCCGGCCTCGCCGAGCCTACGGCTGACGACCTTTGTCCTCTGCGCGCTCTTTGCCGCCGGGCTTGGCTGGGCGGCGGTCGGCGAGGTCGATCTCATCGCCACCGCGCCCGGCAAGATCGTGCCGGTCGGGCGCACCAAACAGGTGCAGGCGTTTGAGGCCGGGACTGTCGCCAGGATCCTCGTCGATGATGGTACACAGGTGAAGGCGGGGGAGGCGCTGATCCTCCTCGATCCGACGCTTGCCAGGGCCGACCGCGACCGGTTTCGCGATGCGGCAATGCGCGCAGACCTCGATATCGCCCGGCTCTCAGCGCTCATCACCCCACCCGCCGCCAATATGAACCCCTTCGCCGGCGTCGAGGCGGATGAACCCGCGATCGAAGCGGCGCGCGGGCGCTATCTGGCCGATAAGGCCGGGCGTGAGGCCAAACTCGCGGCAGCCGATCGCGAGATTGCCTCCAAACGCGCCGAAGCCGTCAGTTATGAGGCCGAGGTTGCAAAGATCGATGCGCAATTGCCGCTGGCGCATGAGCGCACCGAGATCCACCTCAAAGGCAATGCGGAAGCCTGGGGCTCGCGCATCGATTATCTAAATGCTGCGCAGTCCGAGGCCGAGCTGACGAGCCAGCGCAAGGTGATGGTGGAGAAGGGCAAGGCGACCGAGGCGGCCGTCCAGGCGCAACTGGCCGATCGCGAAAGACTTGCCGCTGAGACGGAGCGCGACTGGCGCTCCGATCTCTCAGAAGCCATGCGCGAACGCGCCGAGGGGATGAGTGAACTGGCGAAAGCCGAGCGCCGCACCGGGCTCACCGCGGTCACGGCCCCCGTCGATGGCACGGTGGCGGATCTCACGGTCCATACCGAAGGCGGCGTCGTGCAGGCCGGGCAGCAGCTGCTGAAGGTCGTACCATCGTCGGAGCATGTGGCGATCGAGGCGGTCGTCGAGAACCGCGACGTCGGCTTCGTGCGCGCTGGCCAGCCGGTGGAGATCAAGGTCGAGGCGTTTCCCTATACGCATTACGGCCTGATCAAGGGTCGTGTCGCGCAAATCGCGCGCGATGCCCAGCCCGACCCGGAACTGACGCGGGAGGCCCGATCCGGCACGCAGACGCTGTCGGAAACCCCTGATGCGCTCCGGCGATCGGGCGCGCTCGTCTATGTCGCCCGCATAGAAATGGACGATCCGACCCTCACCGTCGATGGCGTCAGGACACCCGTCGAACCCGGCATGGCGATCACCGCCGAAATCAAGACCGGCAAACGCACCGTCCTCGATTATATTCTCTCGCCCATCGCCCAGCATATGCACGACGCAATGAGGGAAAGGTGAGGGCGGAGGGCCTGCCGCGGGGCCCCACCCAGACGATATTCGGACGGGTATCGATGACGATCCGTAATACCGAAGCCCGATGAAATTGACTCATGGGATTAGGTTTTCGCGCAAATCATGATTCACCATGACGGAAGGAGATTTTGTCATGGGAAGAGC
>NZ_FOAM01000038.1 GCF_900109605.1 Xaviernesmea oryzae | reverse complement strand
GACCCTGCTGATCTGCAGCCTCGTCTGCGTGCCCTTCGGCTCCGCCGCAAACGCACGCTTCATCTCGCCAGATCCCATGGATCCAACCATCCAGGGCGTCGGAACAAACCGATATGCTTATTCGCAAAACGATCCAATCAACAAAAGTGACCAGAACGGGCATGTAGCGGCCGTTGCTGAGCCCGGCATCATTGAACAAATTCTATCTTGGCTCGGCGGAGGCCGTGGAGCAGCTGCTGCAGCTGGGGCTGGCGCAAGCAATCCCCCGGTAGCTTTGATTGTTGGAAGCGCTTTAGCTATCGTTGCCATTACCGCTACCCCGATGGGTGACGGGGAAATGAAAAGCGATACAAAAGAAAATACCGAAGGTACTGGCGGAGGAGCCGCCGCTTCGGGAGCGCCAGATCCGGATGATGAGGGAAAACAAGATCAAACAATCGAAACCGAAAATAAGCAAAACGTAAAATTTGGTCAAGATGAAAACCAAATTTATCACGCCAATAGGCATCTCGCGGAGAACGGATATAGCAGTGATGAGATCGATACTATCAAAAATATTATAGCAAAAGATATTCAATCTAAGCCAGCGATGGCACCTGACACCTATGTCCGGGGCACAATCGATTTTAACGGGCAAGCAATTGAGTATCGCGCCTTTGCAAGAGATAGCAATACAGTAAATGTAGGCACGATTGTGCTACCAAAATAGTGAGGAATTATGTGGTCCACCGTTGAACGTAAGTTAATGAATTTTGAGAAGAGATACATTCAGACCCTCCTTGGAAGTGATGATAACAGTGATTTAGATGATATATACGTCAGGGTATTCCACGTAGATAACGCTCATACTATAAGAAACACGAACTACTTTGGGAAAAGAGTACATATTGCATCGTCAATGCTAATAAACGATGAGGACGGAGCTAAAGTTGATGTGATTCTTTATCTCGCTGATGACAATAATTTTGGTGAATTGGAGATGAATCGGTTGGATACCAAGCCACTTTTGCTGAAGCGACACATAAATAATCAATGAGTGAAACTATTGAAATACAGTAAGGAAGCTTTCTATTTTATTTTCGAATATTTCTTATACGCAACCTCGCTGATCTCGACTCTTTGGGCTTTGCGAAGTGCGGTGAATCTGAATCTCTGGCGCAAACCGGAGGTATTCGATGCGATCAGGAATTCCATTACGTGAGGATTTTGATGGAGAAGCTCTGCGGCGGCTGGCGCGGCAGACGAAGGATGCCGCCCAGGTGCGCCGGTTGTTGGCACTCGCCTCGATCTACGATGGCGGTTCGCGCTCCGATGCTGCCCGTCTCGGCAATGTGACGCTCCAGATTGTTCGCAACTGGGTGATGCGCTTCAACGAGCGCGGGCCTGAAGGCCTTGTCAATGGCAAGGCTCCCGGTCCGCAGTCGCGGTTGAACGATCAGCAGCGTGCGGCCCTGGCGCAGGCCATCGAGCGCGGTCCGACACCCTATCTCGACGGCGTTGTTCGCTGGCGTCTCATCGATCTGGCGCAATGGCTTTGGGAGGAGTTTCGTCTTTCAGTGAGCGAACAGACGCTGAGTCGTGAAGTCAGGGTCATGGGCTATCGCAAGCTGGCGGCCCGGCCCAAACACCATGCTCAAGACCCGCAAGCCATCGAGGATTTTAAAAAAGCTTCCCCGCCGCAGTGGCGGAGATTGCCGCCGGGGCGGCCCGAGGAAAACGCATAGAGATTTAATTCGAGGACGAGGCTCGGATCGGCCAAAGTGAGACGGAGAAGCAAATGATCCAGTGAATCATTTGCCCGACGAACGAAGATCACCCGGCGTTGGGCAAAGCGAGGAACGCGACCGTCAGCCCCGCGTGACCAGCGAACCCGGTCCGCCACCATCTTCGGCGCAATCTGCCCGAAGCTCGGCAAGGCAGCGGCGCTGGTCATGCCATGGTGTGACACCTAAGCCATGAGCCAGCATCTGGCCGAGATCGCCCGTCACATCGATGATGGTGCGCACGCCATCCTCATCACGGATCAGGCAGGTTGGCACATGTCCAACAAACTCGTCGTGCCCGACAACATCACCATCCTGCCGCCACCACCGAAATCCCCGGAGCTCAACCCGGTCGAAAATCTCTGGAACTTCATGCGCGACAACTGGCTCTCAAATCGGGTTTTCAAATCCTATGACGACATCGTCGATCACTGCTGCGATGCCTGGAGAAAACTCGAAAGACAGCCTTGGCGCATCATGTCCATCGGACGCAGAGAATGGGTCAATGGGTTTTGATCAGTGAGAAGGCGTATAAGTGGTGACGCCCACAGCAAGGCGGAAGGCTGTCGCGCATTTGAAGTCCGTCAGGGGCCTTTCGGAACGGCGGGCCTGCTAGATCCACATCCGCTGACCGGAAGACGATCCGCTATCGGTCCTGCCGCCCGCCGGAAATCGAACCGCGGTCGAGGCTGTGCGATCTCTCCAACGAGCGACGACGTTTCGGATATCGGCGACTGTTCATCCTGTTTCGGCGGGAGGGAGAGCCGTCCGGCGTCAACCGCATCTACCCCTGGCCGGTAGGTGATCGCATGCAATCACCGTTAGGCGGCTTTATCGCGAGGAAGGTCTTTCTGTCTGCAAGCGAAAGGCCCAACGACGTGCCGTCGGCACACGCGCTCCGATCCTGGTCGAGGCGAAGGCCAATGCCCGCTGGTCACTGAATTTCGTCCACGATCAGTTCGCCTGTGGCAGGCGCTTCCGCGTGCTCAATGCCGTGGACGACGCCACACGCGAATGTCTCGCCGCAATCCCGGACACGTCGATCTCCGGCCGTCGTGTTGCTCGCGGACTGACGATGCTGATCGAACGACGCGGTAAGCCCGGCATGATCGTCTCAGATCACGGCACGGAGTTCACCTCGAATGCGATCCCTGGCCTGGTCGAAAGATCACAAGGTCGAGTGGCACTACATTGCGCCCGGAAAACCGATGCAGAATGGTGACGTCGAATCCTTCAGCGGCGGCATGCGTGACGAACTCTTGAACGAAAGCCTGTTCTTTGGCCTCGATCATGCCCCCAGCGCCATCAACGAATGGGCTAACGACTAGAATCATTTCCGGTCGCAATCGTCACTCGCATATCAGACCCCGGCAGACTATGCCGGGCTCATCGCCGCAACCGGCTTCAACGCTTCGCAGGTTGAAGGCTACGCGTTTCCGCCGGTTGCTCAAACCGCGCCATTTTGCGTATCCAAAACCACCGAGGCTCTAATCGCCGCCGGATGAAAATTCAGTGGCAGGTCAAGCTCAGCCACCCGTTGCGCACCGATCTGCTTGCCTTGCGCGCGGCGTCACGCCCCCGCCAGATCGACAGGAGTGATCGTGATATCCCATACCGTCGTGCCGTCGCCGAACCCTGTCGGAAACCCCGCAGGCTCTCTTCGACGATCAGGATCTTCTCATCATCCGCCCATTCCCGCCGGCGACCAGCATCGTCGGCCGGCAGGACCTGTATGGTGAAACGACTGTCGTGCATGATATGAAGCATGGGCTTAGGAATTTATAAAATCAGCACAGACGGCCGTCGCCGGCGGGATACACTTAACAAAACGCCCGGAACTGTTCAGACAAACCGACCTCTCTCTATTCACGTTCGAATAGCGCGACCGGCTACTCGAGACGGGCGTCAGCAGGACGGGAAGGACAAATTCCGTTAGGAATGATAGGGAGAGATAACTGCATAGGAGATGAATATGGCTAGAGACGTCCTTGCCGAAACCAGCAAATTTTTGAGCTATGTATTGCGCCACAGTCCTCAATCAATTGGCATTATGTTAGACAAACACGGCTGGGCAGAAATTGATGAACTTGTCGCGCGAGCTCAAATAGCCGGTAAAATTATTGATCGCGACTTGATCGTTCAAATAGTTGGAGCTCCTGGAAAAAAGCGTTTCGCACTTTCAGATAATGGGAAGCTAATCAGGGCATTGCAGGGTCACACGTTGGCTGAAGTTTCTATCGATTTCTGTATAAAAACGCCTCCAAGAGACCTTTTCCATGGCACAGCACAGCGGTTCGTAAAATCTATCATGTCAGAAGGCTTACGTCCTGGTAACCGTCACTATGTTCATCTTACTGAAAACGAAGAGACAGCAGTTAGTTCCGGCAAGCGGTATGGTCGACCGATTGTATTGAAGGTTGACTCTGCGAGGATGGAGAGACTCGACTATAAATTTTATCAGGCTGAAAATGGCGTCTGGCTCACTAGGGGCGTACCGGCTGAGTTTTTATCTATCTCTTTCAATCCTGCCGACTCAGCAATTACTTCTAAATAGCCGAAACTATCAATATAAATTACGAAGTGTCGCATGACCCAACGGTCACGCCATTCAATCACCACGTCGTTTTTTAATTCATCCACCCATGTCGAATCGGAGATTTCACAAACGACATCATAAGCTTTGATATGAAATTGTGTGCAATACACCTCTGCACGCTTACAAAAGGCGCGAACTTTTTCGAAGCGTAGCTGGAAATGATAGTAGGTATTCTCTTCATCAAAAATCATGGAAAGCTGTAATCCGCCATCTTCGTTACCTAAAATAGGACCGCGGATAATTGCTGTTGAAGGGTATGGTAGCTCAAGAACGTGGGACATTTTCATTGTAAATCTCCGCTGCGGCGGGTTGTAGGAATCCCCTCGTTTGATAATTTATTTCGCTGTAATTGCCCATCAAGCATGTTTTCAAACCTCTCCTGACCAGTTCGATTTACGCCGATCCATTGAGACCTGGGAACACCTGCTTGTTCAAGGGCATTCGCTGATCGAGTATTGAGCATAAGTTTGGTGCCATCGCGTTCAATATAATCAATAGGAACATCACTCGGTTTTAGTCTTCCGGCTTTAAGGTCGGCCGCAACCTCATCAACTGTCCTTCCTGCGAAAAATCCTTCAGAACTGAAGTTGGGATTATACGATTTTTGAGCGAAATTAGCGCCTTCCAGGTTGTTTTCTCGTTGTTGAGTTCCAACCATTTCTTTTGCGGTGTCTTCGTCTTTTGCAAACCAAGATGCAAGACGGCCGATCAAGCCTATGCCACCCGTCACTTCAACAACTGCAGCGGCTGAGTTTTGAACCGATTGGCTGTCACTCATATATTGTTCTTGGGAGCGGTCAGCAGGCGCATTTGCAGGCTTTGAACCCGATAACCATCCTGCAAGCGCGCCTATGGCCACCCCGACAATTCCCCAGATGTGACCATTCGGGTCGCTATTATTGATAGGGTCATCGTTCGCATACGCATACCGATTAGTGCCGACGCCGCGTTGCGTCGGGTCCATCGTATCTGGTGAGATGAACCGTGCATTGGCTGCAGATCCGAATGAGACCGAAACCATGCTGCAGACGATCAGCAGACTTAAAAAGCGGGCCAATAGCCCATTAGAAAAGAATCTCACTAAAGTTCTCCGCTTAGATCTATTTGTTACTCGTAAGCGTCCGGTGAGCCTGCTTTGATCAGTTCAGCCCGCAACATTTCTTGTATTTCTTGCCGGAGCCGCAAGGGCATTGGTCATTGCGTCCGA
>NZ_FOAM01000024.1 GCF_900109605.1 Xaviernesmea oryzae | reverse complement strand
TCGGCGCCGAGCGATTGAATGACAAGGAAGTGGCCAGGCTGGTGAAGCGGACGGCGATGGCAGCTGGCATTTGTGGCGACCTCAGCGAGATCGAGCGGGCCTTCCGGTTCTCCGGCCATTCGCTGCGCGCCGGCCTCGCCTCCTCGGCCGAGGTCGATGAACGCTATGTGCAGAAACACCTTGGGCACGCGTCAGCTGAGATGACGCGACGGTATCAGCGGCGCAAAGATCGCTTCCGCGTCAACTTAACAAAAGCGGTCGGGTTGCAGCTCCCTCACATGCCGATGGCTCGCTCAGATCTTTGAACGGTGCTCCGCGGTACTGGATAGATCGACTTTCTTGCCCACGATATCTGCAACGATTTTTAGCGTTCCGTCGAGCGACCCGACGGCCGCGGGTTTCAATTCTCCGCTTTGCTACGGCGGGCTGTTAATCCTCAGAGGGCGTCCGTATCAGCTTATCGAGATCATCCATGCTTCTTCTCCGTCTGGCACAAATCCTTGTGGTACCGTTTGTCCGCTAGATCGATGAGCCGTTTACAGAAGATCTTGTGTATTGCACCGTCCTTCAGAATCAATTTTCGTTAGCACGGACTCATTGTTATCGAAATTCGTTGCTTATAATTGTATTTCAAGAGAATCTTGCTCAGGAACTGATTTTCATAATCGGATATCGAGATTCATGGAGCACGGGCAAAGAAAGCCGTTTCAGGCGCGGTCAGCATTTTTCACGGCCGCTGGATGCCGGAAGCCGCGATCCCTGTCGGCTATGCGGCGCTGATCGATGCCTTTGAATTAGCCGTGCTTGTACCAATCAACCTGTCAGCAATCGGCCCACGTCATAAAGTTTATGAGGCAGAGCGTTGGAACATTTACACCCCCCGCCATCACCCGGACAACGACCTTGCCGGACACATGACCTTCGCGCTACGCTATGAAGGGTTGGACCTTGCCGTTCTGAAAGCCCTGTTCCGGCAGATTGGACCTGAACCAATCGCTGAAATGGTGCGCGCAGCGCCTATTGGCGCCTATGCGCGACGGCTGTGGTTTCTCTACGAATGGCTGCTCGATATCCAGCTCGATCTACCTGACGCAGCGCAGGGCACCTATGCCCTTGTCGTTGATCCCGACCGGCAATTCGCAGTGGGTGGAGCGAATTCGACTCGACATCGGGTGAAGAACAATTTGCCTGGCACACCAGCTTTCTGCCCGATGATCTTCCGCACGCCCGCGCTCGACGCAAGTCTTGCCTTCTCGGCGGAGATTGATGAGCGATATGTCCGAAAGCAGCTCGGTCACGCATCCGCTGAGATGAAGCGGCGGTACCAGAGGCGCGGAGATCGGTTCCGCGTCAACCTCACCAAAGCGGCAGGGCTTTGAGGAGACCAGGCTTACGGCGTAATGAGCTAATGGTCCGCTACCGCTTTAAGGAGCCAGAGAAGCTTATCGCGTCGGCGCGGGCGTCCAACCCTCAAATTCGATATCGCACCAAAATGCATCGGCGGGCAAATGAGTGCACAGCCGTCAAGCGGCTATGGCCAAGACTCGCCTTACAGCGTCCATGGATTGATCAGATCGATCCCGCACTCGACAAAATCCCGCGTGTTTCGTGTCGCCAGCCTCGCGCCGCGGGAGCGACAGATCGCCGCGATCATCGCATCGAACTGGCTGATTGGCCGCCCCGAGATCTGGCGCGCGGCCGCGATGTCCGCATAGGCGTCGGCTGCCTCGTTATCGAAGCTCAGCACCTGCCTCGCCATGTCAACCGTGAAGATCGAACTAACCGCGCGCAACAGAGTCGCCTTGCGCCGACCGTCAGGAAGCAAATTGGCGCCGTAGAGCAATTCGGCGCGCGTCACGGTCGTGGTAAAAAGAGCCGTTCGCGGCTGCGCCGCCATCCAGGACAGGACGCTCGGTTCCGGAGCCGGGCGCAAGACTTCTGACAAGACGTTCGTGTCCATGACAATCATGTTAGATCCGGAGGCGTGCGGATGGGCTCGCGTGCTGGCAGTTCGAGTTCGACGCCGCCTACCGCGCTCACGCGCGCACGTATAGCCTCCACCAGTGACGGATGACGTGCCGCCTCGACAGACAGTGCCGCGCGCAGAATATCCCGCGCTTCGTCCTCCATCGATCGGCCGTGCTCAGCGGCGCGCACGCGCAGACGCCTTTTGAGCGCGTCATCCAGGTTACGAATGGTCATCGTTGACATACCCATATCGACCTCAATTAGTCATTGACTGCAAAATAGTCGTTGACTGATGCTGGGTCAAGACGAGCGAAAATGTAGCTAGGGTCTGCGTTCCTTTCCGTGGCAGCGAATTTCCTTCGCCAAGGCATCGCGACGCTGAGGTTGTGTCGCCAATCGACTAGGAATCGGCAAGCACCTTCAGCCTCGCATTTGCGCCGCATGATGACGTGCCAACGTAGCGCCTATGGGCGGTCTAATGCCCTCACGTCAGCCATAGACCATCAGCCCGGCGCCAAAGCAGCGCACGCCGGCCGACCTGCCGAGCGCCGGCGCAACCTAAAGTCCCCCGACTGCCTGGTCAGCTGCCAAGTTTTCAATAACCCATGGCCCGACCCGTGAGGGACCGAACGTCCATGGCGCCGTTCAGCGGCGCACCCGTTCCAGCCTCGATGCTGCCGACATTGTCGCCGCCGATCAGGATACCGGCCGCCTGGCCCCAGATGGTCCAGTCGGGATCGATGCCGACATCATGCCCCATATCCGCAAGAAGTCTCTGCGTGTCCCGCGACAGTGCAAACGGCTCCATGACGACCCTGTCCGGCAGCCACTGGTGATGGATGCGGGGCGCGTCGATAGCCTCGCTGATGGTCATTCCGTGATCGATGACGTTGAGGATGGCTTCCAGCGTGATGGTGATGATCCGTGCGCCGCCGGGACTGCCGATCACCATGAAGAGCTTGCCGTCCTTGGTGACGATCGTCGGGCTCATCGACGACAGCGGCGTCTTGCCCGGCGCAATGGCATTGGCCTCGCCCTGCACCAGTCCGTAAAGATTGGCCGTCCCGGGCTTGGAGGTGAAATCATCCATCTCGTTGTTGAGCAGGATGCCGGACCCGTCGGCCACGACACCGGCCCCGAACGAGCCGTTCAGCGTGTAGGTCATCGAGACGGCGTTGCCTTTGTCGTCGACGATCGAAACATGCGTCGTTTCGTGGCTTTCGGCAAGCGCCAGCGGCTTGACCGCCTCGGATTTGCCTGACCGGAAAGGCTGGATCGCCGCCCGGATCTTCGCCGCATAGGCCTTGTCCAGCAGCGTGGAGACGGGGTTGTCGACAAAGGCCGGATCCCCCAGAGCGGCATTGCGGTCGGCATAGGCATGGCGCATCGCCTCCACCATGTAATGCACCGTCTCGGCCGAGGCTGGCCCGAGATGGGCCAGGGGATAGCCTTCGAGCACGTTGAGGATCTCGCACAGGATCACCCCGCCGGAGCTCGGTGGCGGCGAGGAGATGATCTCATAGCCGCGATAATGGCACCTGATCGGCGCAAGGTCGCGCACCTCATAGGCCGAAAAGTCGGAAGCCGCCAGAATGCCGCCCTTTGCAGCGCTGGCCTTGACGATCTTCTCCGTGATCGGCCCTTTGTAGAAGGCGTCCGGGCCGAGGCTGGAGATCAAGCGCAGGCTTTCCGCAAGGTCCGTCTGGATCAGGCGGTCGCCCACGGCAAACGGCTTGCCCTCCTTGAGGAAGATCCGGGCTGCGGCAGGATCCTTGCCGAGCTTCTTCGCCCCGCCCGTGAAGATGGTGACATCGCCGTCTTCGAGCGTGAAACCCTCTTCCGCCAGATGGATCGCTGGCGCCATCACCGCAGCGCGGGCAAGCGTGCCAAAGCGGGTAAGCGCGGTTTCGAAGCCCATCACACTCCCGGGAACGCCGACGGCAAGATAGCCTGCGGTCGAGCGGCCCGGCACGACGTTGCCTGCGGCATCGAGATACATGGTCTTGCTGGCCGCCAACGGAGCCCGCTCGCGGAAGTCGAGAAAATGCGTGCCGCCGCCCGCAAGGCGAATGGTCATGAACCCGCCGCCGCCGATATTGCCGGCCGAGGGATAGACGACGGCCAGCGCATAGCCCACAGCAACCGCCGCATCGACGGCATTGCCCCCTTTGCGCAGCACGTCGACACCAATCTCGGACGCCAGCCGATGGGCACTGACAACCATTCCGTGCTCGGCCCGTACAGCCGCGGGAGATGCCGCGGACACGGGCAACGCCCGTCCCATGACGAGTGTGGCGGTCGTCAGGATGGTGAGACATGCTTTCACCGACATGCGCATGGAGAATTCTCCTCCTCGACCTATATTGAAGCGCGCGCTTCTTGCGACAGGCAAGCCATTGCCTGGCGCGCACGCAAGCCAGAGTGAGGAGAAAATCGATGACTGGCAAGCCATTCAAAATCCCCGACGCGAGTCACCCGATCAGCATCGCCCCGTTTGAGGGCCGCGTAGTGGTGTGCGCCGGCGACAGGGTGATCGCCGACAGCCGGCGGGCTCTCACCCTGAAGGAAGCGGCCTATCCCGCAGTGTACTATGTGCCGAGGCAAGACGCCGACATGACGGCGCTCCACCGCTCCACGCATTCCACACATTGCCCCTACAAGGGTGATGCGTCCTATTTCGACCTTCCGACCGGAGCTGACGGGCAAAACGGCGTCTGGAGCTATGAGACGCCCCATGAGGCCGTTTCCGCTATTGCGGGCCATCTTGCATTCTATCCGAACAAGGTCGTGATCGAGACAGAAGCTTGAAGAGACTGTCGGCCGCCGGAGGTCTCGCGCGCTTAGAGCGTTTCACCTTTTGACAGAAACAGATCCTGCGTTTCTAGGCCGATGCTAAACATTCGGAATAGCTCTAGGTCAGCCTGATGATCCGCACGTCGTATGCGGCAAGGCTCGTCGCGGCGCCGGTAGGCGTGCCCTGAAGAAGCTCCTGCCCCTGCGGCAGGCTGACCTCGACAGGCTCGTGCCGCGTGTTGAGCACGAAGAGCAAGCGGCGATCCCCTCCCTCGCGCTCGGCCACCTCGACACCCTCGGGCAGGTCATCCAGCAGCGGCGCGATGCCCGCTTCGGCTGCGAGCAGGTCGAGAAGGGCCTCGGCCAGGTCAGGCGTCAGATAGGTGGCAAGGTAAAGGACCTGTCCCTTGCCCTGCCGGCGTCGCGTCAGCATCGGCTCGCCGGAGAGGAAACGGCTGGTCCAGCGGCCCAAGGCTTCCACGCCCTCTGCCACGTCCAGCCGCTCATAGAGATGGCCGGCGGTAAAGCCGCGATTGCCGATGGCGAAGTCGTAGCGCCGGCGCGCAGCGCTGGTCGCCGGGCGCTCGGCCGGCTGGTAGAAGCCGGGACCGTTCTCGCGCCAGCCCTGCAGAAGCCCATCGGCGCCGGGCGCGGCGAGCGGCCCGAACTCGCTGACCCGAACCCCAGACAGGGCAGCAAGTCTGCTGCCCGGCGCCTGCTCGCGCAGCACATGGTTGTCGGGCGTGCGCGTGCCCGTCATAGCCGAAAGGATCAGCGTCCCGCCGCCTTGGACGAAGCGCTCGACCGCGTCGTTCCATTCATCCTTCCACATCACCCAATGTGGAACATACAGCGCCTTGATCCGTGAAAGGTCGTCTTCCGGATGGATGAGGCCGCAGGCAATACCACGGCGATAGGCGGCGCCATGCAGCAGCTGGCTGTCCTGCAGCGGGCTCGGCAGGCCGATCGGATAGGTCTTGTAGGCCTCCTGATTGTCAAAATCCGCGCCGGCGATCGCCAGGTCCATGCGCACGCTGGTGCCGAGCAGATCCTTTTCGATCCGCTTCATCTCGCCTGCGAATTGCTGCGCCTCGTCAAAGCGCCGGCGCATCTGGTCGTCATGGTCGAGAATGCCGTTCCAGTAGATCTCAGCCCCGAAATGCGCCGGACGCCAGCGGAAGAACATCACCCCGTCTGCCCCGCGTGAGACCGAGGTAAAGGCCATGCGCCGCATTTCGCCGGGCTCGGGCACGTTGGAGGAAAAGCCAGGCTGGCTTCCCAATCCCGACGCCTGTTCCGGCACGATGAAATTGCCGGTGAAGGCGCGGCACTGGTCGAGATGAAAGGCCTGCATCGGCTCGTGACCGCCGCCGCGGCGCATCTCGTCATAGAGGAACGGGTAGATATCGAAACCGAGAAAATCGAGGTCTTCGCCAAATTGGCCACGGAAATCGATATCGGCGAGATTACCGAGATTGTGAAAGATCATCCAGTCCGGATTGGCAGCGCGCAGGATCTTGACCTGCTCATGCTGGAAGAGCGCGGTGGCGGCAGCCAGAAACCGGTGATAATCCTGGACATGGCCGGGGCTCAGATAGGTCGGGTTCATCCCCCTAGGCAGGACCAGCTGGTCGAAGCTCTGATAGGCCGTTGCCCAGAAATCCCCGCCCCAGGCCGCGTTCAAAGCCTCGATCGAGCCGTATTTTTCCCGGCAGAAGCGCTGGAATTCCAGAAGCGTTGCCGGCCCGTAGCTTTCGGACACCGTGGTGTTCAGCTCATTGTCGGTCTGCCAAGCGATAACATGCGGATTGTCCCGGTAATGCTCGGCCATGGCGCGGGTGATGCGGCGGCTATGCAGGCGATAGACGGGGCTCGTCGTATCGGCATGCTGGCGCGAGCCATGGCTTGCCTGCCGCCCCTGCGCATCGACACGCAGCACCTCGGGATAGCGTTGCGTCAGCCAGCGCGGCGGCGTGGCGGTCGGCGTGCAGAGAATCGTCCTGACGCCATGGCGCCCGAGCACCTCGATCGCCTCATCGAACAGGCCGAAGTCGAAGACACCTTCGTGCGGCTCCAGAATGTGCCAGGCAAATTCGGCCAGCCGGGTGATGTTGAAGCCGGCCAGCGCCATGCGCTCGGCATCGCGCTCCCAGTAGGAGCGGTCGACATGCTCGGGATAATGCGGCGCGCCGATCCAGGCCTGGTCGAGAGAGGTCGGACGCCAGACGGAAAGCGGCTTGGGTTGGATGCGTGTCATTGTGAACGAACCTATCGAGATCAGGAGAAAACCGGCCTGGCGCGGCTGATGCGCCGGCCATCGGGGGCGAAAAGGAAGAGCGCGTTTTCGGGCAGGCTCAGATGAATGGCCTCACCAGTGTGGAGGGGGCGTGGCTCGGCGGTCTGCACGGTCAGATTGGCAGTGCCGGACTCGGAGCTGCTGGCCTTGAGGAGCCCGGCATCGACATAGAGGATCGTTTCACGGCCAAGCTGCTCGACCAGGCGGATGGTCGCCGGCACCGTCCCCGCCGATGCGGGCCTCAGCACGATGTTTTCCGGCCGGATGCCGAGCGTGAGCGTCGCGCCCGGCGGCATCGTCGGCAGGTCCGCCACAACGGGGACCTGGAAGGTCGGTCCACCATCCACAGCCACCTCGGCCGTCCCGTCGACGATCCGGCCAAGGCGCACGCTGACGAAGTTCATGCGCGGCGCCCCGAGAAAGCCGGCGACGAAGAGATTGACCGGATTGGCATAGAGCTCCAACGGCGCGCCTACCTGCTCAACGATCCCCTTGTTGAAGACGACGATGCGGCTGGCCATGGTCATGGCTTCCACCTGGTCATGCGTGACATAGATCATGGTCGAGCCGAGCCGCTCATGCAGCGTCGAAAGCTCCACGCGCATCTGCGTGCGCAAAGCGGCATCCAGGTTGGACAATGGTTCATCGAACAGAAACACCTCCGGCGAGCGGGTAATCGCCCGTCCGATGGCGACACGTTGGCGCTGGCCTCCGGACAAGGCTTTCGGCCGTTTGTCGAGCTGGTCCGTCAGCCGCAGGATCTCGGCGGCGCGCAGGACCGCCTGGTCGATCTCAGCCTTGGGCCGCTTCTGCATGCGCAGCCCGAAGCCCATGTTTTCCGCCACCGTCATGTGCGGATAAAGCGCGTAGGATTGAAAGACCATGGCAATGCCACGATCGCCCGGTTCCTCGCGCGTCACGTCGCGCCCGTTGATGACGATTCGGCCGGAGCTGATCGACTCCAGGCCCGCAATGGTCTTCAGCGTGGTCGATTTTCCGCAGCCGGAAGGCCCGACCATGACGATGAACTCGCCTTTGTCGACCGAGAGGTCGATGCCGCGCAGCGCGTGATAGTGTCCGTAATATTTGTCGACATTCGCAAGCTCGACATGAGCCATGGAAAACTCCTGCAAGAATTGGTGCGCCTGCGGCGGCTGGACCGGGTCGAAGTCGAGGCAGCCTCAGCCTTTGACAGCGCCCATGGTGAGGCCGGCGATGAAATGACGCTGCATCAGAAAGAACATGGTGACAGGCGGAATGGCGACGACGATGGTGGCGGCGGCGACGATGTTCCAAGCAGAGGTCCATTCGCCGCGCAGATTGTTCAGACCCGCCGTCACCGGTTTGACGGTGTCGCTCTGGGTCAGCACCACCGCCCAGAAATAATCGTTCCAGACGAAGGTGAAGGTGAGGATGGCGAGCGCGGCCAGTGCCGGACGCATCAGGGGCGCGACGACATGGATCAGGGTCTGGGCCGGAGAAGCGCCCTCGGCCCGTGCCGCCTGGAAGAGCTCATCCGGCAAAGCCGAAATGAAGTTGCGCATGAACAGCGTGGCAAACCCGGTCTGGAAGGCCGTGTGGAAGATGATCAACGCCCAGAAGGTGTCGTAGAGGCCGAGCGAAACCATGAGATCGCGCACCGGGATCATCATGATCTGCGCGGGCAGGAAATTGCCGCCGACGAAGAGCGCGAAGACCAGCCAATTGCCGGGGAAACGGTAGCGCGCGAGCACGAAACCGGTCAGCGTCGACAGGATCAGCACAAGGATGACGGAAGGCACCGTGATGATCAGGCTGTTGAGGAAGAAGCGCGCCATGGCCGTCTGCGTGAAGACGGCGGTGTAGTTGTCGATCAGACTGAAACGCTGTGGCCAGGTCCAATAGGCACCGGCCATGATCTCCTCGGTCGATTTGATCGAGGTGAGCATGACCGCGCAAAGCGGCAGAAGCCAGAGCAGCAGGACGAGCGCAACGCCAGCCATATAGAAGAGCCTGGCACGCGGACTTTCTTCGGGGATCGGACGCGGATACATCAGCCTCTCCGTTCCATACGGTTCATCATGAGGAGATACCAGGTGATGAAGGCGGCCATGATCACGAAGAGGACGGTCGCGATCGCCGCGCCATAGCCGAAGCGGTAGGAAAAGATCGACTGCTCGTACATCTGGTAGGCGAGAACGGTGGAAGAGCCGAACGGACCGCCCGCCGTCATCACTGCGATCATGTCGAAGGAGCGCAGCGCGCCGATGACGCTGACGGCGAGCGCGATGAAGCTGACCTGGGTGAGTTGCGGCAGCACGACATGGCGGAACATGGCCAGGCCCCGCGCGCCATCCACCCGGCCGGCGCCGATCAGATCCGATGAAAGATTGTTCAGCCCCGCCAGAAACAGCACCATGCAGAAGGCGACCTGCGGCCAGAGACCGGCAAGGACGATGGCATAGGTGACGGTGTTTTCATCCGACAGAAGCGCCGGCGGCTCGCCGCCGAAGGCTTGGACGATCAGTGCCAGCAGTCCGAAATTCGGGTCATAGACCCAGCCGAACACCAGACCCACCGTCACCGAAGCGAGCACCAGCGGCATGAAGAACAGCGATTTGACGATGCGCATGCCGGCGATCTGCTGATTGACCAGAAGAGCAAGCGCCAGACCCAGCGGCGGCGCCAGCATGAAGAGTGCGAGCCAGATCAGGTTGTTCTTCAGCGAAACATAGAATTGTGGATCGGCGATCAGCTCGGCGTAGTTGCCGAACCCGATCCAGCGCATGGCGCCCATCCCGTCCCAATCGTGGAAGGAAATATAGACGGTCTCGACGCAGGCTAGCAGGATGACGGTGCCGAAAAGCAGCGCGCCGGGCAGGATGAACAGAAAGGGCGATATGCGGCGCAGCTGCCGCCGCCAGACAGAGGTCATGGCTCAGCTCCATCGAAGCCGTTTTGCTCGAGGCAGACGAACGGGCGGAAGGGCCCGATCGCCTGCAAGCCGGGAAAGATGGCGGGGCGCATTGTATGAGGATGATCCGCGCCCCGCCCGGGAGAACTCCTAGAGACGAGAACTCATTTGAAGACGCGTGCCCGCGTCTTTTCCAGGCGGGCGAGGATCTGCTCGCGCCGCTCGGGCTTGATGGTGAATTCCTGGAAGCCCTTCATACCCTCCTGGGCCATGTCGGGATCGGTGTCGCGGTCGTAATATTGCGCCGTGCCCTTGACCTTCTTCAGCTCCTCCACGGCGGTATTGACCAGCGCATCCTTGCTTGGCGGGCAGTCGTTCCGCGGGGGAATGCCGCCTTCGGCCTCGATGAAGTCGCCCAAATTCTCAGGCGCGTAGAAGAAGGCCAGGAAGTCGCGAGCGCCCTCCTTGTTGGCGGCCTTTTTCGGGATGTGGATCGAGTTGACCGAGAAATCCTCATAGCGCGCCATGCCGGAAACCAGTTCCGGAAAGGGCGCATAAGCGATCTGATCGCGCTCTTCCTTGGGAAAAGCACTCTGAACGAAGCCGCCCAGATCCATCAGCGCCGCCTTCTTCTGCGCCAGCATGGCGCCCGCCTGCTCCCAGCCGAAGGAGGAGCCGTTCGGCGAGAAGAAGTCGGCCTTGATCAGCTCTTCCCAGGTGTCGAAGACTGGCTTGAGCATGGGATCGGTGTAGGCGACCTTGCCCTCCATCAACGCCATGTGCTTGTCCAGCCCGTTGATGCGCAGGTTGAGATGATCGAAGAAGCCGCCGGTCGGCCAGAGCTCCTTGGTGCCCATAGCCATCGGCGCCATGCCGGCCGAGCGCGCGGACTGGCCGAGCGCCAGCATCTCCGCATAGGTCTTGGGCGGCGCCCAGCCTTTCTCGGCAAACACATCCTTGCGGTAGAACAGGCCCCAGAGGATACCGGCCATCGGCAAGCCATATTGCTTGCCGTCGACCGTCACCGCCGAAAGCGTCACGCCCAGCTTGTCGGCCAAGCCCTCACGCGCGACCAGATCGGAGATATCGTCGAACATGTCGCGTACGACGAAGGTCTTCATTCGGTTGCCCGAAAACCAGAAGCAGATGTCGGGCGCCCCGACGGCCAGATAGCTGCGGATTGCGGTCTTGTGCGCTTCATGATCCATATTGTTGATCACGACCTTGACGCCGGTCTTGGCTTCATAGGCTGCCGCCACACGGGCCAGCACGGCGCGCTGCTCGGCGCCGCCGAGATTGGAGATGATCTTGACCTCACCGCCCTTCGCCACGGCCGGGCTGAACAGCGACGCGGCGGCGATCGCCGTGCCTGCGCCGACCAGCAACCGCCGGCGCGAAACGGACGCGCCCAAAATCGAGGATCCCTTCTGCATCGATGTCATCGCACTCCTCCCAAGACGCGCGCGCTCAAGCCTTGGCCGCCGATGCAGCCAAAGAGCAAGACTTTGATCTCAATTCGAAATCGGCATCGATCCACCCTCTCCTCAAGGGTGGCTCCCTCCGTTGCCATAGGCAGAGTCCTACCGTAGTCTGCGGCAGGCAACAATAGTTAATTTACAAAATAAATTAAAGGAAGATCGTGCGCGGCAATCCTAGTACCTCCCGGGCGCTCAACCGGCGGCTCATCCTCAACCTCCTGCGGCATCGCGGCGCGCTTTCGCGTGCCGAAATCGCCACGATCACCGGCCTGAGCCCGGCGGCCGTCACCATGGTCGTCACCGAGCTGATGGGGGAAACGCTGCTGATCGAATGCGGGGTGCAACCCGGTGTGCAGACGGGAGCGACGGGCCGGCGGCCGGTTCCCATCGACATCAACTATGCGGCCCATCTGGCGGTCGGCTTCAAACTGCGCCATGACAGCATCGACTGTGTGCTGACGGATCTGGCGACCACGCCGCTGACGAGCTTCTCCATGCCGGTTGTCGATACGCAACCGGAGACGATGGTGGACGCCATCGACAAGGCCATCCCGGCGCTCTTGAAAGCGGCGGGACGCAAGGGCGAACCGATCATGGGCGTGGGCGTGTCGATTCCCGGGGAGATCGATGCCATCAAGGGCATCTGTCTGCAAAGCCCGCGCTTCGGCTGGACGAACCTGCCCTTCCCCGAGATTTTGCGTGCGCGCATCCATGTGCCCGTCTGGATCGACGACGATATCGCGGCCTTCACCGTTGCCCAGCGCCTTTTCGGCGCCGGGCGCCAGCATCGCGATTTCATCGCGCTGGCCGTCGGTACGGGCATCGGCGCATCCCTGGTCATCGGCGGCGAGATCTATCACGGTAGCCATGGCGTGGCCGGCAAGCTTGGCCATGTCGTGACCGAGAAGAACGGTCGGCTGTGCGAATGCGGCCGGCGCGGTTGCCTTCAGGCCCATGCGGCCGAACCCGCGATGATCGAACAATGGGCTGCGAAGGCCGGTGCGCCGACAGGGATCAGGCCCTCCGATCTGCGCGACGCCTTTCTGGCGGCCGTGGAGGCAGGCGACGCCGTCGCGCTCGGGATCGTGGAGGAAGCAGGCCTGCGCATCGGTCGGCATCTGGCCGATTTCGTCAATCTCTTCGATCCCGAAGTCATCATCGCCGGCGGCGAATCCATGCATTATGCCGAGGCATTGCTCGCACCCATCCGACGCGGCATGTCCGACTATCTCTTCTTCACCCGGCCGGACATCCTGCCTGACTGGATCGCCGGCTCTTGGGCGCGCGGCGCCGCAGCGCTCGCCACCCAGCATCTTTTCAATTTCGAGCGCACGGAGCCAAGCTCGAACAAATGATCCCCGACCGCCCGGCCAGCCGGCGGCTTTTCAATAACTCACTGCCCGACCTGTGAGGGAACGGACGTCCATGGCGCCGTTCAGCGGCGCGCCGGTTCCGGCCTCGATGCTGCCGACACTGTCGCCGCCGATCAGGATACCGGCCGCTTGGCCCCAGATGGTCCAATCGGGATCGATGCCGACATCATGCCCCATATCCGCAAGACGTCTCTGCGTGTCCCGCGACAGTGCAAAGGGCTCCATGACGACCTTGTCCGGCAGCCACTGGTGATGGATGCGGGGCGCGTCGATAGCCTCGCTGATGGTCATTCCGTGATCGATGACGTTGAGGATGGCTTCCAGCGTGATGGTGATGATCCGTGCGCCGCCGGGGCCGCCGATCACCATGAAGAGCTTGCCGTCCTTGGTGACGATCGTCGGGCTCGTCAAGGAAAGCGGCGTCTTGCCCGGCGCAATCGCGTTGGCCTGGCCCATCTTTGGCGCATGATTTCAGAGATGGTCGCCATTGTCCAAGCTGCGTCTGCGTTGAAGATCATTTGACCACCTCCAAGCTATGAGTGCCACCCTGCAGCTGCGAGAGATAGAGAAACTGGCCGTCTGCACTGACGACCGCGTTGGAGACACCAACGGCAACTCCCTTTTGCCATACGACCTTGCCATCCAGTGAGACAGTGACATCCGTGCCGTCGAGCAGCGGCGCGCCGACCATGCCCGTTGTCTGGGAAGGCGCGCTGAAGCTCAGCGTGAACTTGCCGCTGGTTCGGCTCCACTTGACGGCGATCGGTCCATTCGGCGTCGGCACACGCCCATCGACATCCGTCAGGCTACCAGGATGCGGCTGGACTAGCCAGCTCGCAAAGCCGGGTGTGATGGGGCGAATGCCGAGCGTGTAACCGGAAAGGGCAGACACCGCGCCGGTCGCCCAGCCATGCGCCAAGCTCGTATAGCTTCCCAAACCGGGTGTGCCGTCCGTGGCGATATTCTCCCACATCGTGTAGCTGACATCGGGATTTTTCGGATTGACCAGCCAACCATAGACGTTGCGGATCAGCGCTTCCGCATTGAGAGTGTCGTTTGATGCGTAACGCGCCTGAACCTCATAGCCCGAGATGAAGGTGCTGACGATCGACTTCCACCAGGTGTTGCCAAAGGGAAGCGGCCCGTATTTGGTCGTCCACAGCGCGCTCTTCATGCTGTCCAGGATCCTCTGGACCTGATCGGCCGGCGCGAGCCCGGCGAAGAGCGCGGCCGCATTGGCATCCTGCGCGATGATATCGACCGTGTCGCTGATCTTATAATAGCCCTTGGTCGCATTATACATATTGGCGTTGATCGCCTTGCCGAGCTTGTCGGCCTGGCTGCGATAATCGGCGGCAGCGGTGGTTTCGCCCAGCGCATCGCCGATCGCCGCAGCGCTGAGCAGCGTGCGGTAGTAAATCGCATTATAGGCTGTGATCGCGCCGACTTTCTCTGGATCGTAGAAGTCCCAATCCGCGCCATCTTCCTTGCGGGTGATGAACAGCCCGCGCTTGTCCAGGCGCGTGGCGTTCCATGCCATCTGCCTTTGAACGACAGGCCACAGGCTGCGCGCGAAGTCGAGATCTCCGCTAAACAGAAGATGGTCGAAGGCGCCGAGCACGACATACATCGAATAATCGGCGGAATAGACCCCGGTCTCGGATGTCAGGTTGTTGCCGGCGATCAAGGGATAGGTCGCTGGAACGGCCCCCTCCACAAAGCCGCTGGTATGCTGGCGCAAGGCCAGCTGTTGCAGCGAACCTTTAAGATAGTCGTTATTGCCGAGCCCGTAGGCGATCGTCGGGCCTGCGGTGTCGATATCGCCCGACCAGATCAGCCGGTCGCGCTTCGCCCCGTCCATGATCGCGGCCACTTCATTGCTACCGGGAATCCAGAACTGTCTGAGATCGCTGGCCTGATTCATCGCCAGGTTCAGCTGGGCGCCGCCGGAAACCACGACGTTGCGGAACAAAGCGGTCTCGCCGCTATATTCGCGGAAGCCGATCGACCCCTTGGCAAAGGCGGAAATATCGGCATTCAGCACATTGACGCCGTTGATGCTGACCGACGCCGTCTTGCCGCTGACCGTGGTCGTGACATCATACCAGGTGCCGGCCGTGATGTTGAAGGGAACGGTGGCCGATGCGATCTGCTTGTAAACATTGTTGATGACCGACAGCGCACGAAGCTGCTTGGAGGTGTCGAGCAGGAAGACGATCCCATTTTGCGGGTCTTGCGTTCGCACCGCCCAGCCCGCCTGGCTGTTGACGATATTGGCCTGCAGGGTGAGCTTATAGTCAGTCCAATCCTTGCCGGGCGTGTAATAGCCGATGTCGGAACCGCCAGTCAGATTGCTGGCGCCGCGCGCTTCGAGGCTGCTGTTGACGATGCGGAAATTTCCCGGCATGGAGCGTGCGGGCACCGAGCCGAGCTGGGCGGTGTAGACGCCGGCGGCCCAGACGCTGTTGAGCACACTGTCATTGGAATGAAACGCGCCGCCATAATCGGCAGGCTGCTTGCGGTCGGCGATATAGGTGATGCCGACGCCGTCGAGCCGGACTATGCCAGACCCGGAAATCGTCAGCATCTGATAGCGCTCGCCGGCCTGATTGTAGTAATTGGTCACCAGACCGGTCTTGTCGATGACGTAGTCGTCATACCGCTTGGGATCGCCTTCGCCCGTGCCGAAAGACTGGGCCGGCGGGGCCGCTCCGTCGCCATTGGTCGAAAGGTACCGACGGGCCTCGGAATAGGACGCCTTTAGCTGGATCGAGCCGCTGACCACGCCGACCTTGAAGAAGGGAATGCCACCGACATTGCGGCCGTAATCGAGCACGATCGTCGCAGGGGAATTGGACGAAACGCTGAATGTGGCGCCGTTGGTGCCATCGCAGATCAGCCCATTGGCATTGCTGATATTGCTGGACGCGCTGACCACGCGCGTAGGACAAACATCGGCTGCGGCCGGCACAAGGGTCTGCGGCGCAACCTCTTGCGCATGGGCGCCACCAAGCGCCGCCGACACCATCAGGGCTGTCGCGGCCACGCCGCCGCGTAGCCGCGGGGCGCGGCCTGAAAGGATATGAAGCATCTGATCTCCTCCCGAGATGCAAGAATAAACACTCCCTGCCCGCAACTCCCATGCCGGCAAGAAGACGTGCAAAAGCCCCGGCGCGCGTCTCCTCAAACGCGTACCCTGACCCTTTATCCAAAGGGCCTCCGTGGTTTATGGAAGCCGCCGCATCCCACGCGGTCATGGCGCAGGACGCAGCCGTATCGATCCGCTATCGCGAACATCTTCGTGACGCGGGAAGACTTGCCTTCAGCAAGATCCTCATTCAGTGAGACCCTGTGGCGCGAGAGGTCCTCTTCCACTCAAGCGACAACTTGGCGCCGCTGTGTCTCGCATGGTTTCTTCCGATGCGCCATTTCCAGCACGAGGAGCCAATTTTTAATTTAGTCATTTATTGTCAATTGAATTCTTGTTGTCAACACTTCCGATTAAGACCGCTCTGAATTCCTGCGTTGATGATGATGACTGACGGAATTTGATTTTGTAGCGCTTGTCTGGCCCTGGCTGCCTTCTGGAAAAAACTAGCGCCCGTTAGCAAATTTTCTGCTCATTCGCTCCAAGCAGACTAAAATCGCTTCAATTCCTGATCAACAGGACTTTGCTTTGGGCGACTTCTTTGCCAGCCCGCGGCAGCACCTGCTCAGGCGTTACATCGAAGCTCATCCAATCAAAATCGATCAAAATGACAAGGTGATTGAAAATGAGACCATTTCCCTAGGCTGACTTGTATCAAGAGGACCTTCAGGCGTCTCTGCATCGACAGATTTTTTTCGCCTGTTTCGTCACGCCAGTCAGGAGTCATGTTCGGCCCTGTGCGCTTTGGCGATATCGACGGGTGAACGATCTGTAGGTCGCTGTGGGATGTCTTTATCGGCTGCCGAGCTCCGCTCGCGTCGGCACCATTATGTGTGTTTCGTCGCCTCCTGCACGATCCATTCCGCAAACAGCTGCATCGGGCCTTCGCTGAGCCGGATCGGCTCGGGGAGAATGAGGCAGAACGTCTTTGAGATCGACTGGCCCTCCGGCCACGGCGCGATAAGCCGGCCAGAAGCTAGATCTTCCTCTACATAGAGGCGCGGCACCAAGGCGACGCCAAGACCGGCCAAAGCCGCCTCGATCAGCATGGCATGCAGATCGTAGCGCGCACCTATGGCCGGATTGTTCAATGTAATTCCACTTTCCTCGGCATAGAGCTGCCACGCATCCGGGTTCTGGCGGCGATGCAGGCGCGGCAGTGCATCAAGGGCCATCGCTCGGTCTTGATCCTCGATCAGCGCGGGATGGCAGACGGGAACGAGCACCTCGTGCAGCAGGCGATGGGTTCGCATTCCCGTCCAGGCTGGATGCTCGAAATGGATAGCGGCATCGAAGCCGCTGCCGGGAAGAACAAACGGCTCCATCCGCTCGGCAAGATGCACAGTGATGTTCGGATGCCGCTCCTGAAATCCTTTCAGGCGGGGGATGAGCCAGCGCGTCGCGAAGGTCGGCAGCACGGCGATATCGAGACTTGCCCCGTCGCTCGGCTGGCCCATCAGATACTGGCTGTCGCGTTCCAGCCGATCGAGCGTCTCCCGAACCTGGGCTGCATAGCGCGCGCCATTCGGCAACAGCCGCACACGATTGCCAATGCGCTCGAACAGCAGCACCCCAAGAAAGGCTTCGAGCCGACCGATCTGTCGACTGACGGCCCCCTCTGTGAGGACAAGCTCATCGGCCGCGCGCGCGAAACTTCCGTGACGAGCCGCCGCTTCGAACGCAAGAAGCGCCGAGTGGCTGGGGATTTTTCGGCGCATCTGTCTCTCCGGCAGACAAGTCGAGAGGTTACTGGGCCTCAGCATGACATTTGATCACTGAAGGATGATCTAAAAACGATACATGACGCACCATGGCCCGCCTATGATGACGTCATGTCAACAAAAGACAAGATCGGCGCATGTGCCGGCGAGGACGGTCCAATGATTTACACCGTGGAATGCAGCTTTGCTGATCCAGCGAGCGAAGCCGAATGGAACGACTTCTACAGCAAGAACAAGTTGCCGGCGCTGATATCGGTCAGCGGCTTTCACACCTCGCAGCGCTTCAAGGCACTGCGTGGCGGCTGCCCGGTCTATCTCGCGCTGCATACGATCGATGGCCTCGATATCCTGACCGGCGAGGAATACCGCAAGAAGGGCGGCGGGAACTTCGCGCGCTGGCAGCAGCACATTACCGACTGGCATCGCAATCTCTATGGAAGTCTCGACCGGGCGCCGGCTGTCAGGGACGGTGAGGTTCTGCTGCTGAGCGCGACGGGCCCCGATCCGCTGATTCAGCTTGGCCTCGATCCGAGCGCAATGCAGGCGGTCGAACTGGAGAAATGTCCGGAACGCCGTTGGCTGGCCACCGCGCCTCGCGACGGTCTGCCAGACATCGCCAATATGCCTGATGACCTTGACGTCTACGCGCCGATGACGCCGCAGTTGACGAGTGGCGATGGCGTCATCTCGCACTCGGCGAGGAGATTCTGATGCCGAATGTTACCATCTTCTTGCCTGCCGAGGTCATGCCTTCGGACAGCACGCTCGCCAGCCTGACCGACCGATGCACTGAACTTTGCACGGACATTCTGCAAGCGGCGCTTGAGAACGTGCATGTCATCGACGTGCCGGTGCGCCATGGGCGCGGCCATCCAGCCTTCGTCGATATCCGCTACCGGCTCGGCCTCTCCCGCACGCCGGCGGTGATGCAACGGTTCATGAGCGAACTCGACACCGCCATCCAGGCCGCGACTACTTCGACCGCTCGTATTCGATGCTTCGGCTACGCGGCAGACCACATTTGCGCGCGAAACTGAGCCGCCGCCAGGAGAAGAACTATGCTTCGTCCCGCATTACCCGGCAAAAAGATCGGCGATTTCACCATCACCGCGATCAGCGACGGCCACATGAACGCCAGCCTTGAACTGCTGTCGGGCATCGACCCCGCAGCAGCCCTGCGCATGCAAGAGGATGCGGGAATGGCAGAGCCATCGGCCATTCACATCAACTCCTATCTCGTGCGCGGCGGGGGCCGCACGATCCTGATCGACGCTGGAGCCGGAGGAATCAGGCAATGGGGCGGCAATCTCCTCGCCAATCTCGCGCTTGCGGGCGTCCTCCCGGGCAATATCGACGGGATCCTATTGACTCATGGCCACCCCGATCATGTCGGCGGGCTGATATCGGCATCCGGCGAAGCGGCCTTTCCCAATGCGGAGCTTGTCGTCCACCAGCAGGAGCTCGCCTTCTGGGCAGACGATGGCCATCTCGCCCGCGCCAGTGAGCGGGCACGCGGCAACTTCCCGATCGCGCGCCGTGCGTTTGATGGCTATCGAAACAGGCTGCGCCCCTTCAGCGGCGGTGAGGTGCTTCCCGGCATCACCGCCTTGCCGCTGCCCGGTCATACGGCGGGACACACCGGCTATCAGCTTGACTCCGGCGCAGACAGCCTGCTGGTCTGGGGTGACATCGTTCATTTTCCAAGCATCCAGATCCCGCGGCCGGAGGTGTCGATCGCCTTCGACCAGGACCCTTCGCTCGCAGCGGAGACCAGATCAAAGCTGCTGGACCTTGTCAGCGCGGATAAACTGCTGATAGGCGGAATGCATCTTGGCATACCCGGGTTCGCCCATACCAAGCGAGCGCATTCAGGCTATGAAGTCGCTTATCTCGCGTAGCCATCGCAACCTCATTCGCCGCCATGCGAGAGCCTTGTAAAATAAGCGGCCGGCGGATCCTTCGACCAGATCACATCGACGATCCTCTTGCGAGCAAGAGTGTAGTCTCGAAGGAGACTATGCAAGATTTGCAGGTCATCATTCACTCTGGTCCTTGACTGCTAAGGCCACCACCAATGCAACGATCTTTGTCCTAAGCTCATGGCTCCGAATTCGGAGATAAGCCTCGTTGAACTGGATCGCTTCGGCTGTCAGTCGACCGCGTGCCACATCGTCTTCACATTGCTTATCAAACTGCGGCTCAGACCGGTCGCGCAGCCCTGTAAAGAAATAGGCAACCGGCACGCCCAGGATGCTGGCCATCGTTTGCAGACGGCTGGCACTGACACGGTTCTTTCCGAGTTCGTATTTCTGGATCTGTTGGAATGTCACGCCAACCTGTGCGCCAAGATCGCTCTGGGTAATCTTCATCAGCATGCGTCTGATGCGGATCTGGTTCCCGACGTGCACATCGACAGGGTTGGCTTCTTTGACGCCGGAAAGATTTTTCTTACCCACCATTTTTAAACAACCTCTTCCAAACCCATTGGCGGAGTTGAAGAACGATCATCAGCCCAGGCGCCGGCAGCCTGGCTTCCATATCGCCATGGCTTCCGCCTATCTTTAAATCAATCTCGTTCTTTTGCGGGCGCTTCCGTGCCCCCCGGTCAAAGACGTGGATTTGCATTGTATACTCTGTAGATGAATGCTCTGCCTTGCGCATCATTTTGCGGCATGAGCATCCGAAAGATTTTTGCATCGAACCTTCGCAAAACGCGACAAGCACGAGGCCTGTCACAGGAGGATCTTGCCTTCAAGGCCGGCATTCACCGGACCTATGTCAGTTCTCTGGAGCGCTGCCAATACAGCGCGTCCATCGATACGATCGAGACGATTGCGCACATCCTAGAGGTCGAGGTTGCAGATCTCCTGCGGGCGCCTGCGAAACAACACAAAGCTGAAGCCGACGACGTCGGGTCGAAAAGCTGACGTTGCGTGCTAGTGGGGTCGGCAAAGCCGCCTCCACTGTCCTCCCCATGCCAAAAAAATACCCCGCAGGTCGGCGAATTGTTCCGCGCGGGTTCACGCCATCTGCAAGATGGCGACGTCTTCGGACACACGGATATCGGTACCGTATGCTCGGGAAAGATCGGCGAACCTGCCAAGGATCCGCTCCGCCGTCGGCCCTGCCACGCGCTGCGGTACGAGGCGCCGCTCGAGCCTCCCATCGCTCAGCGCCTCGTCTCCGCCGATGATAACAGGATAGAACTTCACCTCCTGCAGGCGGTTTTCCGGTCCGAATGTGCACACCGAAATCACGCTCTCCCAAATCTCCGGCGCCGTCCAAAGAGACTTCTCCGATTTGACGTTGAAGATGAAATTGCCGAGGCTGTAGAAGATGGGGCGGCCGCGATAAAGCTCGACTGGCTGCAGGATGGGCGCTCCGTGACTGACGAACATCGAGGCGCCCGCGTCGATGCATCGCTTTGCAACCGTGCTCACCCAGTCCGGGACCTGATACCAATTCGACGCCCAGTGATGATGATGCAGATATGCGATGGTCAAACGTCCTTCGCTGGCTGAGAAAGCGATCGTCGCAAGATTGCGCTGGATGTCCTCCTCATCGATCTTGACGCTTCGGCCGAAGCAATCTGCGCATTTGAACAAGGCACGCGCGATCCCGATCTCGTCGTCACCGACAACAGGCGGATCATCGGGCTGACTGTCGTTGGTCAGGTCCATGCGGGTATAGCCGACCTGCCGCTCTATGGCGCGCAGCTGCTCAAAGGCCACCTCATCGACTTTGAGCACCTGGTTCAGCCGCAGCCGGTTCACACCGGGTCGAGCCGGCCGCTCGTCGCCACCATCCGACGCATACATGAAATCAGGTCCCGGGCCGCCATCCATCGCGACGAGCGCGACCGGCCGACCGGCGATCTGCCCCGTACCGGCGGTTGCCGCCTCCGCATGATCTTTCCCGAGGCCGGCATGCAGGAATCCCCTGCCCTCGACCTCTTCGAGGGTCGACATCACACCGGGCGGACCGAGATCGAAAGCATGATTGTTGGAAAGCGCAAGCGCCTGAAACCCCATCTCCTTGAGGGCATCCAGCACGACAGGTTCGCTGCTTCCATAAAACGAACCCTTCAGCGGCCATCCGCCATTGCGGCCGAAGATCGTCCCCTCGAAATTCGTGAACGCGAGATCGGCCGAACGCAGGATCGACGTCACTGCCTCAAAGCCGGGCGCATCGATCCCACGGGTATCGTGTTTGATCAGCGATTGGCCTGTCACGGCGATGGTGAAGTTTGAGGACATGGAACACCTCCAACCGGCAGAGCGGCCGGCGCAATGATGAATTGGCGATTTGCGGGAAAAGCCGAGCTCAGGCGTCGTACCTGTCCGGACATCAATGTGTGAAACGGCGAGGCCGAGCGTCGATCAGGCTGCGCGTGTAAGGGCTTTGCGAGCGCGTGAAAATGAAGTCCGAGGAACCGGAGTCGGCAATCTGGCCAGCCTTCAGCACGTAGACGAAGCGGCAGAGCGCCTGCACGACCGCAAGGTCGTGCGAGATAAACAGCACGGTGACGTTCTGCTCGGCGACGATCTCCTTCAACAGATCGAGGATTTCGGCCTGCACCGACACATCCAGAGCCGATGTCGGCTCGTCGGCAACAATGATCTGCGGCCGGGCAAGGAGCGCACGCGCGATGGCCACGCGTTGCTTCTGGCCACCTGACAACTGGTGCGGATAGCGGGCGAGAAGGCTGCGGCTCAAACCGACACGATCCATCATCGCGCCAAGGCTCCCCGACCCGTTGCCTGTCGCCCGAGCGCCATAGCGGACACTTTCACGAAGCGCTTTTTCGATCGTCATGCGGGGATTGAGCGATACCGAAGGGTCCTGGAAGATCATCTGGACGCGGCCGAGCAAGCCAGTTTTCCTGCTGGAGCGTGAGGCATCGACTATCTCCTCACCGATCCTGATCGTGCCGGCATCGGCTTGCTCCAGCCCGGCGAAGATCCGCCCGAGCGTCGACTTGCCACTACCGCTCTCGCCGACGACGCCAGTGATGGCACCCGGCAGGAGGTCGAACGAGATGTCCTGAAGGGCTGCCTTGCGCCTGGAATTCATCAACGGAAGGACTGATCTGCCGAGGGGGAACGTTTTGGTGATGCCATGCCCGCCGATGGCGAGCGCTGGCACTGAGATTGTGTCGGCTACAGACGTGTCCACGCTGTCGCCTGTCAGCCGAATTTTGGGAACGGCGGCCAGAAGTCGGCGCGTGTAATCGTTTTGCGGCTGGTCCAGCACCACCGAGACCGCATTCTGCTCCGCGATGTGGCCATGCCGCATGACCACGACCCTGTCGGCAATCTCGGCGATCACCCCCATATCGTGTGTCACGAGAAGAATGGAGATTCCGGTCTCCTCAACGAGATGACGCAACAGAGCGAGGATCTGCTTTTGCACCGTGGCGTCGAGCGCCGAGGTCGGCTCGTCCGCGACGATGAGGTCAGGTGATCCCGCAAGCGCCATGGCGATGACGATGCGTTGTCTTTGTCCGCCGGAGAATTGATGCGGGCGATCGCGAAACCTCCGCTCTGCATCGTCAATCTCCACCTGCTTCAACAGCGCGACAACGCGCCGATAGACGTCTTCTGAGCACAAGGTCGGCTCTGCTGCCCGGATCGTCTCTGCGATCTGTGCACCAACGGACATGAGGGGATCGAGCGAGGTCGTGTGGTCCTGGAACACTGCCGATATCCGGCGGCGACGAAGGGCTTCGCCTTGTCGGCTGTCTATGCGGTCGAGGTCCATCCCGCTGATGCAGATGGTCCCGTCGCTCTGCTCAAAGGCAGGGGGCAGCAGCCCGAGGATGGCATTGCCAAGCGTGGATTTGCCAGCGCCGGACTCGCCAATAATGCCGACCACTTCTCCTTGCTTCAGGTAGAGTGAGATGTCGTGCAGGATCGGGATCGGTCCGCCCGGCGAGCGGTATTGAAGCGAGAGGTTGCGCACCTCGAGCAGAGGCGCAAAGAAGGCCGCGTCTGTCATTGGGGTTCTCTCCGGGGATCGAGCCGTCGGCGCAGGTCTTCTCCGACGAAGTTGATGCTGGCGATCAGGCCGAACAGGGCCAGACCGGGAAACAGGCTGATCCAGTATTGTCCGGTCAGCAGGTATTGGAAGCCATTCGCGACGGCTGAGCCGAGCGACGGCTTGTCGACGGGCACGCCAAGCCCGAGGAAGGACAGTGTTGCCTCCAGCGCGATGGCATGGCCGATCTCGATGGGAATGAGAGTGACCACAGGCGGGACGCTGTTGGGCAGAACATGGCGGAAGAGGATCCGGTGTGTCGGAAGCCGAAGCAGGCGAGCCGCATCGACATAGGGCTTGCCTCGCTCGCCAAGCGCAACGCCTCGGACCATGCGCGCATAGGCCGCCCACTGCACGATGACCAGAGCCAGGATAATCCGGTCGATGCTCGGCCCGAGCGTCACGATGGCGATGAGCGCCACAAGCATGGTCGGCAGGCTCAATTGCAGATCGACCAGCCGCATGATGACGATGTCGACCCAGCGCCCGAAGAAAGCCGCGCTGACGCCCGCAGCCAGGCCGATTGCAGCGGCGATGGCGGAGCTGATGACAGAGACCATCAGGCTGATACGCAGTCCGTAAAGGATGGTGCTGGCGATATCGCGCCCGAGACCGTCAGTTCCAAGCCAGTAGACATAGCCGCCACCTGACGGCGTTCCGGGCGCCGACGACGCCTCCCAGGCGAAGATCTGCGTCGGGTCGTATGGGTTCTGCGGCGCCAAGAGGGGTGCGGCAAGCGCCAAAAGAACATAGGCGCAGAGAAAGAGCTTCGGCAGTTCGTTATGCCTGAACGGCCACCACTTCCACCACTTCCACCATGTTCGAAGCGTTTGAGCGATCATGGCATCATCCTTTCCGAGGCAGCCGCACGCGCGGATCGAGTACCGCCTGGAACAAGTCGACGAGCGCGTTGAGGGTGACAAAGGCGACGGAAACGAAGGTCAGCGTCGCCATCACGACCGGTCGGTCCAAAAGCTGGATGGAGTCGATCAAGAGCTTGCCGATGCCGGGCCAAGCGAAAATGGTTTCGACCACCACGGCGAAGGCCAGCATGCCGCCGAACTGCAGGCCGATGATCGTAACGATCGGCACGCTGATGTTCGGCAGGGTATGGCGGAGCAGGATGCGGTGCGGCGACAGGCCTTTGGCGCGGCAGAACCGGATGAAATCCAGCCCTTCGACCTCTATGGTGCCTGCCCGTGTCAAACGCGCGATCAGTGCGATATTCGGGATGGCGAGCGCCAGCGCCGGAAGAACGAGATGCCGCAAACCGTCGACGGTGAGGACACTCCAATCCGAGCCAAACAGCCGCGCGGTTGCCCCTCGCCCACCGGACGGAAACCTGCCGGCAAGAATGGCGCCGCCCAGGATCAGCATCATGCTAAGCCAGAAAGACGGGATGCTCAGCGCAAAAACGCTGGCGCGCAGGATGGTCCGGTCCAGGCGCGTTCCAGGCTGCCGGCCGGCGACAAGCCCGATCAGCACGCCGAGTGTTGCCGCCAGAAGCATGGCGACAACGGCCAGCTCCAAGGTTGCCGGAAGCTTCTCCATCACCAGGGAAAATGCCGGCAGGTGATAGACGTAGGAGATGCCGAAATTGCCGGACAGCAGATCTTCGGCGAAAACCAGATATTGCCGCCAGATCGGCTGGTCCAGACCGAGAGCGATGGTCGCCCGCTGGATATCCTCGACCGTCGCCGTTTCGACGTTGACGATATTGAAGACCGGATTGCCAACGGCATGGATGCCGACAAAGCCGATCAGGGACATGACGAACAGCAGGACGACCGCCTGTCCCATCCGTCCGAATACAGCAGAGAACAGCGTCATCGCGCTTACTCCCCCGTGGGCACGGCCTGCATGGCCGTGGTCCAGCCGCGCGGATGCACGCTGTAGGCGCTGACATGCTTGCCGTACCCGGCAATCAGATGAAAATGGTAGAGCGGCACGATCGGATAGTCGGCGAGGACGAACTCAGTGGCGGCCGCCAGCGCGGCATTGCGCTCCGGTCCTTCCTCAATGGCTTGCGCCTTCATCAGCAGATCGTCGAAGGCGGGATTGCGGTATCGGCCGTAATTGTTTGCGCCCGTCTTGCGCTCTGCATTGGGCGAGGCCAGCACGGTGTCGAGGCAGAGCGAAACGGAATCGCCTGAGCAGCCACCATACCAAAGGGGATATTCACCGGCCGAGCGCTTGGTGGCGAAGACCGAGAAGGGCGCGACCACGGGCTGCGCGCGCACGCCGATCCTTGCCCAGTTCTGCGCGATCGCCTGGAGCGATTCAGCGTCGCCGGGATATCGCCCGGCCGGTCCCGCCAGAACGACGTTGAAACCATCGGAGAGGCCGGCTTCTGCCAGCAGTGCCTTGGCCTTCTCATAATCCGGCGGGGTTGCCACCAGTTTTGCCGACGTGCCCGGCAGGCCATTCGGGAAAAGCTGCGCGGCAGCCGTGCCATAGCCGAGCAGGATCTTGTCAGACAGGAGCGGTCGGTCGGTTGCCACCGACAAGGCCTCGCGAACCCGCTTGTCCTTGAACGGATTGGGGATCGGCTTGCCTGCCTTGTCCGTCACACCGGGCAAGGGATCGCGGTCTACATCGAATTGCAGGAAGTTCGAGCGCGCGGCGCTGGCGCTGACCACCGTGACGCCGCGTTGCTTCAGGGTTGCGACGTCGCGCGCCGGCAGGGAGTCGGCCAGATCGACTTCGCCCGTCGTCAAGGCGGCGACGCGGGCGGCGGGGCTTTCCATCACCCGGAAATCGACCTCGGACCAAGCCGGCTTTCCGCCCCAATAGTCGTCGTTGCGCGTGAGCTTCAGCCGCTCGCCGGACTGCCAGCTGGCGAATTTATAGGGCCCTGTTCCGATCGGCGGGACGGCTGCGCTGTTCAACTCCTCCGTGGATCGAAAGCCGGAGGAAGGATGCGGCATGATGAAGATGGAGGAGAGCGCGAGCGGCAGAGCCGGCGCGCTCGCCGTCGTCTCGATCAGAACGGTCAGCGGATCGGTAGCCCTAACCGCCTTGATCGACTGCGTGTAGGACTGAAAGCTCCCGCTCGGCGGCTTGAGAACGCTGCGCACGCGCTCGAGCGAATAGACGACGTCGTCTGCTGTGAAGGGCGATCTGTCATGAAAGCGGACGTTTTCGCGCAGCTTGAACTGCCATTGCGTGTCGGAAAGCCGCTTCCAGGACAGAGCGAGACCGGGCACCGGGTTCAGCCTCTCATCCTGATAGACCAGCCGCTCGTAGATGTGGGAGAGCAGCGACGTGTTCTCGTTGAGGTCAGCGAACTGCGGATCGAGCGTCATCAGCTTGTAGGATGTCGCGACACGTAGCTCCTGCGCGGCGACTGGCGAGGTAAAAAAGGCGGCCGAGGCTATCCCACCCAACAGGGCAATGAGGCGTATCGTTTTCAAATGACTGGATTTTTGCAAAGTCCTATCCCCTTCCTATAGGCATGCGATGCGTGACAAGGCGCGCGGCAAGCCTGCCATCCCATCCCAAGGCTCCGCGCGTATCAGAGTATACTCTGTAGTGATATACTCTACATTAGGCAACAATGTTGGAATGGAGAACCGCGATAATTTCCGAAGAAATCTGATTGGTCGGCGGGCCGCTCTCGGCGGGTCGCAGGTGGAGATGGGCGAGCGCGCAGCTGCACCGCGCAGCCGTCAGCAATCACGAGAGAGGCACCTCCCAGCCGCGGCTCCATACGATCTGCGACATTGCCCAGGCGCTTGGCGTTACCGCAGCCGAACTTCTGTCCGACCCTCCTCCCCTGGCGAAAGATCCTCGACAGACACGCCGTTCAAAACAAGGAAATCGGCGAGGATGCCGCGCAGCGGACTCCAGGGAAAGCCGAACCCAGGCCCCGGCTCGCCATGCCGAAGGACGGCATGCGTCTTGGCCATGATCCCAAGGATAGACTGAGCCCGCGTCACCCATAGCAGCTTCACGAGCTCGGCCTCACGCTTCGCGGCATCGCCTGCCCGCGCCTTGGCGTGGCTGAAGCCTTCGGCCTCGTCAGCCATCGTCCAGGCGGCGACCTGTGCCGCCAAGTCCCGCTTCAGTGCCGCCCGCTCCCCTTCCCGGTCATCCCCCGGCAGGAGCGCGTCGATCTCCGCCTCGCTGTTCGCCAGGACGGACCCCGCCGTCTCGGCAACCGGGACGCTCACCTTTGGAAAGCCGATCGTGCGAACCATCTCCCGCTCGATGCGCTGCTGCACATGGGTGAGCCGCGCATAATCGTCAAAGGCGGTGACCCATGCGTGCCAGAGCCGGAGCACAGGGTCGACGCCGGCGGCATTCGCACGCGTTCGCTCCTCCAGCGCCGCCGTTAGAAACGTTGCCGCAAGGGAGAACAGGTTTCTCTGGATGCCGGAAGACAAAGTTCTGCTATTGTCGGAATCAGCCATGATCCGAGCTCCCTAACAGCTTGATTGTGGTCAGGTCATGCAGGTGTGCCACCACCTGCATGACCGACGAATGAAGTGAATTTCCTCTACGGAATGATAGATGTCAATCAATTTGTTTGCATTGGGTGTTTATGAATAAAGGAACTCTAACCGTTGAGCAGTGCCGTGGTGCGAGAGCGATGTTGGGTTGGAGTCAAACAGCCCTCGCTGAAGCTGCCAACGTTTCTCGGCAAACCATCGCAGACTTTGAACGTGGCGCTCACATCCCAATTGATAATAATCTTCTCAGTATCATAACAGCGTTTGAAGCAGCCGGCATCGCATTCATTCCGGAGAACGGTGGCGGGGTCGGCATCCGGTTTCGCAAGCCGGGCTAAAAACGAAGCCGTAAGCGATCGGGAAATGAGCAACAACGGCCATTTGACGGAAGTCGAGATTTGCGCAGATCGAGCCTTGATACGTGGATTGCTGAGAAAGAAGCAGGTTCTAGAGTTTCGACCGTGCCGCGAGCCGAGCCCGACGAAGGATTACCATTTGTGACCGTGGCGAATTTGAACGTTATGCGCAAAAGTCTCGAAGAAGCTGACGTCGAATTGACCTCTGCGAACGTGGGCGGAGTCGGCATCTGCTTTTCGGAGCTCGGATGACGCCGATTTCCACGCACCATCGAACGGCCTAATCAGATCAGCATTGATGTCCGTGTGCGAAAGCTAGAACAGCGCGGCCCTAGCCTGTCACATCCCTAGTCCAGCGGCATCGCCGGCTCGCGTCATGTGCATATGCGGGAACTGCGCGTGCAGAGCGGCGGCAGGCCACTCTGGGTGTTCTATGCGTTCGATCCTAGCCGAGCGGCAATCTTGCTGCTCGGTGGAGACAAGACGGGCGACAAGCGTCTCTATGACCTAATGATCCCGATCGCCGACGCTCTTTATGACGGACATCTGCGCGAGTTGGAAAAGGAGAAAGGCTGTGGCCGGTAGACATAAATTTGCAGATCTGCGGCTTCGCATTTCTCGAGAGCCATAGGCCGAGGCAAACGTCGAAAGCGAACGCTTTGACGCGGAGATGGACCTAGCCGAAGCGCGGCGCGCGATGCAGCTCTCACAGGAGGAGATCGGTCAGACGCTCCAACCGACGCAGGGCTCCGTAGCCAAGTCCGAGAAGCGCGCTGACATGTATGTCGGCACGCTCCGTCGCTTTATCGAAGCCATCGGCGGCGAACCGGAGATTGTTGCGCGTCTCAACGGACATGCCATCAAGAGCAAGATTTTCAGCGATATTTCTAACCGTCGTTAGAACGGAAAGTGGATGGTGAACTCTGCACTTGAATGATGATGACCTGTAACGGGATCATGCCTGCTTTGAGACAGACGGCACCGGATGAACGGCTTCAGTGGCTGCGGCTGCAATTGCCTCCTGCATATAGTCAATGCTCACCATGCGGTTGGAAACCGGCACAATTCCCTTGAGGCTCTTGATCGAGCGCGTCAACGGAACAAGGGAATAATGTCCTTCCGCCATTCGAACGAATGCGATGCGGTCCCCAGCCGTGAGCCCCATGTCGTTCCTGATTTTTTGCGGGATGGTGATTTGACCCTTCGAAGTCAAGATTGTCACGGCCACGAGACCTCTCCTCACCGATTTGAGGCATGGATATGAAGCGCCATGAGCGGCGTCAAGGCACAAGGCTTGAAGCACTGGATCGACAAGACAGGTCTCAAGTAGTGCCACAGGAGACTGGTCTTCAGGGGCCGGACCGATCTTTGGCTGAACACACCCAAATCCTTTAAGCGGATCAGGCCCACTGCCATTCGCGTGAGGCCGGACGGACCTCGCCGGATGCAATATGTTGCCTCATGCCGGCCCAGATGGGATCGCCGGTAAAGCTGGCGAGCTTCCCGCAGGCCCGATGCAGGGTTTTGCCCTCGTATTCCGGCAACAGCTCCAACACATTGCCTAACTGTTCGAGTTCGGCAAAAGGTTGTCCGTTCATAGGCGTTAACACGCGATGGCCCCACATCCCTAACCGAACATCAGCGCGCAACGAGACCAGAACATCGCGCTCGTCCATCTTCTCGAGCGCGCGGGCGAACACGTAGCGCATAAGGGGATAGTAGACCGTTTGGCGGCAGCCGCCGAGAACGCGCGCGCCTGGCAAGATGGACAGGACGATAAAGGTCACCAGAAGGCTTGGAACGATCCGCCGTTGACGCAGAGCTTCCGCGAGCGCCATCGGGGAGAACGCCACGCCGCTTGCGTGACCACCGTCGCCGACAAGGGATTGGCCTTGAAGGCGCAACGGATAGAGCCGTCCGCGCTCAAGCGCCCAGAACAGATCCGTCGTGCGCCGTATCCATCCCGTCCACGGTCCTTGATCGAGTTCCTCGACAACCCGCAGCACCTCCACGGCAACGCCGCCAAGGACGAAGCGCTGGCTGAGCCAGGATCCATCGTCGCTCAGGTGATTGGCGAGAAGATCACCGACATCGCCGTCGTCGACCTGCAGGAGTTCGACATCAGGTGGAAACCATCTTTTCCAGAGTGCAGCGTTCGCCGCTTTGATAGCGTCGGCAGCCGATTGATACGCTAGGCTGGGCAGGAGTGCCTTGAGACGTTCTGCCATGCTGTTCACGTGCGTAACGCTACCATGCGTAGACAAGGCAAACCGATAGGGTCCATTGGTCCCGCAAATATTGAACGAGTCCAGCCGGCTGCGGGGCAGACCGAAGACGTTGACGAGATCACCATCCAGCGTCAGCCATCCTGGCCCCTTCCGTGGCCGCTCGATGAATTTGACCGTCGATGCGCTATACCAGACATGCCATCGCAGCTCCCGAGCCGTGATGCCGATCAAGCTGAACAGGTGTGTGTAGAAGGCATCGGGCTCGACCAGCAGATGACAATGCGGCCCGGTCTGAATGATCGGTGCCGTCGAGAACTGCCGCGCTGCCTCGTTGGCGCTTTGCTCAGTCGCCCCGTTTCGACGCGCCAGACGAGCAATCCAACGCTGGAGCCTCAGCATAGCCTCATCTCTTGCGCTAGAAGAGGAAAGCCTGGCGTCGACGCTGTAGACAGCTGTCGCATAATCTCCAAGTGGCCGGTGCCAGAAGGAGCTGAGATATGGAATCAGCGAAGTCAGTGAGGCCCTGACGCTTTCCGCATCCGGGCGCTCGCCTTGCCACCTCGGTTCAGCTGCGTCGGCCGATTCTCTCGCCGCGTTATGCTCAGCCATGATGAGCGAAGCTTGATGATTGCGAGGCGAAAATGCATGGCTTCGGCTGACGCCAGCTCCACTTCTCCGGCACAGAGATCTCGGCGCCGTTCATCCACAAGCGTGGCAGCTTCTCATAGCAGAAGCTTTCAGGTATCGCGGGCTGAAACATGAACTGCAGGAGACCGGACAGTGCATCGATCGAATGCGAAGAGAGGATCGTGTAGAAATTCCCGCTGTTCCAGGTGACGGCGGAGAAGCGAAAAAACGACGCGAGCGCCGAGATCGACGTCTCGAGATCCACTTCGCAGCTTCGCATGGTCTCGAGAATTTCCCGCTTTTTCGCATCGATTTGTCCTCTCGAGAAATACCTCGATTTGAACTGATCATCCTTCTGCCGCTCACGGCAGTCGTAGACAAGGCGATCGCGGTGCGCCATTTTTTGAACCTGGATCAATAGCCCGTCGGCTCGTATCCGTGGCGCGATAAAGGCGAGCTGCGCCTCACGGTCCGTGCCGTACATCTGGAACGTCGTATCTTCCATCAGGATGTCGAAGCCGCCGCGAAACGATCGCAGGGACTCGTCAGTCGCATAGCGCGCCTCATCCAGCATGAAGAACGGGCCCAGGAAGAAGTGCGCATGCTCGCTCCCCCTGTTCGCCTCGAAACTAAGACGGTTTGCTGACGTCGGGCTGCAGTTGAGGGAACGAATGCGTCCGTCACCGATCCTCGCCAGGGTTCTCGCAAGCCGGCCTGGTCCAGCGCCTAAAGTGTAGAACAAGGCAGGACGCTTTTCGTGCGCCCACACATGTTCGCAGTAAGCCAGGATGGCAGTGCCCAATCGCGCCTCCTCCTCCAACCGGAAGGGGATGCTCGCGAAATAATGGCTGTCGAACGGCACCCATAAGCGACTCTGACTGTCCAGGAAGGTCAGGCATTCGATATCAGCACCAAGCATGTTGATGTCAGGCATAACCTCTCCAAGGTCTGGCCTGCCAGTCCGCCCGCTGGCCGCTTCCTCAAAGAAGGCGGCAAAGGCGTTGAGGCGTGGGGCACGCTTCCATCTCTCGATCGACGGATTATCCGACATAAGCAGATCCTGGCGCACGAGGCAGCCGCCACCGACGATGTCTCCGCCAGCGGAAAACCACTTTCGGACCTCGTCCTTCCAGACAGCTTTAGAATTTGCTTATTGTTGCCAGCAGAGCGATCTCTCACAATCTGTCAAAATCGCCATATCGAAATTGGCGAGGAGGATAGCAAAACCTCTTCAGCCCGCGCATTGAGCGAGGGCCGTGGCTGTTTGTAGTGTGGTTTTGACCTGGCAAAGCGGATAGACCACTAGGCTCAGGGCTCATAAATCACAGCCAGAAGATGACGGTTGCGGCGATGCAGATGGCTGAGAAGAAGGTATGCGCGCATCGGTCGTAGCGGGTTGCGATGCGACGCCAGTCCTTGAGCTTGGCGAAGAGGTTCTCGACCTTGTGGCGCTTGCGATAGAGTGCCTTGTCGTATGGATAGGGCACCTTTCTGCTGCGGCTCGATGGAATGCAGGGCTCGATACCCTTTTCCTGCAAGCCTTCGCGAAAGGTCTTGCTGTCGTAGCCACGGTCGGCAATCAGCGTTTTGGCCGGCGGCAGGCTCTTGAGCAGGAGGTGAGCACCTTTGTGGTCGCTCATTTGGCCTTCACTGAGCAGCATGATGATCGGGCGTCCCTCGCTATCGCAGACGGTGTGCAGTTTGGAGTTCAGCCCACCTTTGCTTCGCCCGATACGGCGGGGAACAGCCCCTTTTTGAGCAGGCTCGCTGCCGTGCGATGCGCTTTGAGGTGCGTTGCGTCGATCATGAGGCGCTCGGGCTTGGGCCCTTCACCGGCGAGTGCCGCGAAGATGCGGTCGAAGACGCCGAGGCGGCTCCAGCGGATGAAACGGTTATAGAGCGTCTTGTGCGGTCCATAATCCTTGGGCGCATCCTTCCATTGCAGGCCATGCTTGATGACGGTGACGATGCCGCTGACGACACGGCGATCATCGACGCGGGGAACACCGTGTGCCAGCGGAAAGAAGGGTGAAATCCGAGCCATCTGGCGCTCGCTCAGCAGAAACACATCACTCATCACGGTCTCCTTTCGCAAACCGTGAATCACATCTCAAACCAAATTATTAGGTCCTGAGCCTAGGTCAACGACCCCAGTGGTCCTCGACGCCATCGAGACAGCTTTCGAGAATGCTGGCGAAAATCACTCGGAAACGCGGTGATGAGGCGGCTGCTAGATCTAATTGCGTTTGAGCCGTGGATGCTTCATCGAGGTGTAACACATCTGCGGGGCAGTCGAGCGCGGTTAAAGACGTGCAGCTGATACGCTGTGACACTGGAGGCGGGATATCAACACGCGCCATCTCCGCACGCCGTCGCGGACTGTAACTTGTCACTTGACAAATTAGGAGGGGGAGACCATCTTGGCTCGGAGCAGGCACACGTCGAAGGAAATCGAAAGCGTCCTCAAGGAGCTCGAAGCACGTGGCTGGGAGGTCATCGAGGGCAAAGGACATGCCTGGGGCATCCTTCGTTGCCCAATGAACAGTAAGAATTGCCGCTGCGGTGAATTTTGCCAGATGTCCGTCTGGTCCACCCCGAAGAATCCTGAACAGCACGCCAAGCGATTGCGCCAGAAGGCTTTGGCCTGCACCAAGCTTGATGAAGAAGGCGAAGACGATGGCTGAGCAATTCGAATTCGAAGTGGTTTTCGCTTTGCCCGAGGGAGACCACGATCCGTTCAAACTGTCGGATTGTGTCTTCGAGGCTGGTTTTGAGGACGCCCTGGTCGGCACAGGTATCGCCGGACTGGTAGCTGTTGAACTCGAGGCCGAAGGAGACGACGCTGAAAGCGCGATCCTGGCGGTCGCGGCCATGCTGCTGAAGCATTTTCCGGCTGGCACGCAGCTTCGAGAGGTTCGCCCCGACTTAGTCAGCCTCGCCGACGTGGCGAAGAAGCTGCATGTCAAACGACAGGCTCTCCAGCAGCGGGAGATGCCCCCGCCGAGTCAGGGCGGGCTCTATCGAGTCGATGAACTTGCCGACAGCCTTGAAAAGGCGATGGCGCCAAAGGAGGGACAGCGCCGGCCGCGGTTCGATCTGGAGCCTGCATCGAATTGGCTGCGAGCAGGTCGAGGCGCGCGTCGGATCAATGCGAAGCTCACGATTAATGCTCTCGATCCGTTTTCGCTGAATATGAATCACCGTGATGAACCGGAGGAGCGTCGAGCCGGCTAAACGACGTGCTCAGGCGCTACGCTGGTCTGTTGGTCAATGGAGCGATATGACGGCGCGGGCGAGTGGAGGCGACTTAGCCAACGATCACGAACCTGATCGAGTGCTCCGACCCGCCCCCGGCGGGACGGACAAGTGACTTGGACAGAAATTTACCTTGAAATTTGGCGAGAGACTCCCCCTCGAGGACGGTTATGCTGCAAACGACCTACAGGATCAGCAAGACTCGAAAAACTCTTGCCGTAGGCTCCGATCAGGATCATCCTGACCCGCGGGAACACACCTTGGCGGCGCAGACCCGGTCGGAACATTGCACTTTCCTCTCGCTCGATAGTACACGCGACGCGTTCCTTCACGAACGGGTGTGGTTATGTCGTTGAAAGAAGACTGGATGGTGGTAAAAGCGCGTATCGACGCTCTTATTTCTTCCGCTCGACTTGCAAACGAATTAGCTCATCAAGAGACGAACCTCGCTTCTGTTTACAAGTCGCTCCACGAGCGACTTGCAGAAATTGTCGTGCTGACTGAGGATTTCGCGTGGGTGAGGTTTCCGGCACTTCCGAAGTCCGTCTTTGACGTCTTCGAGCGGCAGGGTCGTCTTCGAGTTATTGCACGGAATCAAGCCGAGCCGCACATGCGAGCGACCGTTCTTTTGGAGGGACTCGTCCTTCTTCAAGCATTCGCGGCCGAGGTCACGCAATTGTTGAATGATGGTCAATTGGATTTAACGTCGCGGACCGAAAGAGCAATACTTCACCTTCAGTGGACAATTGCGATCGATGATACAGTTCGAAATCGGTGGCAGACAGCGTTTCGTTCAAGTGAGACCGCTTGCGAGGCGTTGGGTGCAGCCCACCTCCTGCAACATGGTATTTACGCATTTAAAGCCCATTCGAGAGCTGCGAGGACAGATTTGGTGTCGCATGAGCCAGTCGATGAGGTCGTTGCTGCTCGTGCCGCTGAGGGTTTGGTACTGACGGAGTGGAAAGTTGCGAAAAGCCAAGTGGAAGCGGATTCTAAGTTGCGCGATGCCGCAATTCAGTCGGACGCTTATGCCCACGGAGTTTTGGGTGGTCGTGAGTTGCGCTCGATTAGATATCTTATAGCCGTCACAGAGAAGCAGATAACCATGCCGGTCGACGACATACGGGATACCTATGTTTATAGACATTTGAATATAGCGGTTGCACCAGTCTCTCCTTCGAAACTCGCCGCGACGCTGCGATCTTAAATGACAGTGAGCAGCTCGTGATGAATGTGCTCGAGAACTTTCTCCAGGCTGAGGTCCTTCTTTTCTCGCATAATATCTCTGCAGCAAAGGGTTTGCAGTCGATGCCAACCTTATTACAGCGGATGCCAACAAGCAGCGTTCGGTACCGGGCACGGAATGGAAAGCCAATGAGGACGCTGGCCGCTCAGTTCAAGAGTATCTGTCGGTTCTCGATGATGCGGCTTTTGGTACTGCCTCGCCTGTGACGCCGAAGTTCATCTTTCTATCCGATCCAGCCGCTCAATGAACCGATGCCCATATAGGCCCTACCTTCTTTGTGAACTGCACCGGGTTTGCCGGAGGCCATTTGGTTTGTGTTATGCAGCCATGGCCGTTTCGTCCAGCATGGCGTAGGAGCGTTCTTCAGCCTCGGCTGGCGACATGTGCCGATGGGCTCCAGTAGTCGTCGGTGGTTGAACCACTCGACCCATTCCCGAGTGGCGAATTCCACCGCTTCGAAGCTCCTCCATGGTTTGCTCCGATGAATGACCTCGGCTTTGGAGAGACCGTTGATCGTTTCGGCGAGGGCACTGTCGTACCTGTCGCCGACACTTCCGACAGACGGCTCAATGTCAGCTTCTGCCAGCCGCTCGGAATACCGGATGAACACGTATTGAACGCCCCTGTCCGAATAGTGCACGAGCCCGCCGCCATGAACGGGACGCTGATCATGAACTGCCTGTTCAAGGGCGTCGAGGACAAAGCTCGCATGTACCGTCCGGCTCGCCCGCCAGCCAACGATGCGTAGGGCAAAGACGTCGACCACAAAGGCAACGTAGACGAAGCCCTGCCAGCTCGCGACATAGGTGAAGCCCGAAACTTACACCTGCTTGGAGCTGGGGCTTTAAACTGGCGGTTTACCTGGTCAAGCGGGCTCGAGGCTGCCTTGTCCGAGAATGTCGTGCGGACCGGCTTTTCTCAAATGATCCCCTGCAGGCTCATCGAATTCATAAGCCGAGCGACCATGCAGCGGGCGATGGCGTAACCTTCTCGCTGCAACTGCCGCCAGACTTTACGCACCCCTAGAGCTTGAGGTTCTCATTGAACACCCGGCGTATCTCGATCTTCATGCCGATATCGCTGCGGGCGCGAACCGACAGGCTGTCCATATCCAAGCGCTTGGCGATATTCTCGTAGTAGGTTGATGGGGCAATCGGCAAAAGACTGCATATCGGCTCGACCCCGAACACGCTACTGTGTTCGTCAATGAACGAGATCATCGTTTGAAGCGGCGGTCGAGCTCCGACATCGCGAAATAAGCAGATGCCTTGCGCAAAAGCTCGTTGGCCTGACGAAGCTCGCGGTTCCCCTGCTCCAGAGCCTTCATCTTCTCGGCCGCGTCGCTCGGCAAACCTGTTCGTTTGCTGCTGTCGACCTCGGTCTTCTTCACCCATTCATGCAGCGTGGCTGGCGAGCAACCGATCTTGCCCGCAATAGATGAAACGGCCGCCCACCGCGACGGGTGCTCTGCCTCGTGATCCAGCACCATACGGATGGCGCGTTGGCGGACTTCGAGTGAAAACTTGTTCGTTGTCTCGCTCATATCGGCTACACTCTCTCAGAAGTTGGAGCCTCCGGCAAACTCGGCGCGGTTCAATCTCTATACCTGCCCTGGTGGTAAGGAGTTACGCTCGAGACAGATTGCCTACAAGAACGAACCTCCGCTGGTCGATGAAGATGGTATGGTACGCTATCGGGCCAGCAAGTTCGACTGCGATGCCTGCGCCTTAAAACCTCCATGCTGTCCGAACGCTCCGGCGCGCAAAATATTACGCTCCATCCATGAGGGCGCTCGCGACATGGCGCGCGATATTGCCAAAACCGACGCCTATCTTAGGTCGAGGCATCAGAGGAAAAAGGTAGAGATGCTTTTTGCGCATCTCAAACGCATCCTCAAACTGGATCGCCTGCGATTACGAGGTCCAAACGGAGCGCGTGATGAGTTCCAACTCGCAGCCGCAGCCCTAGACCTCCGGAAGCTCGCAAAGTTTCTCCCGGCACCTACGCCAGAGCCGGCGTGAAGGGGAATACGTCTCCGCACGTCCAAACGACGGAAACCTCGGAGAAAGATTACCGCGCGCCTTTTTCAACGACATCGACGCATCGCTGCCATGACAGCCTCTGACCCGAAACGGTCACGGCCACCTCAACCAAAAAGGCAATTCCGCTGGACCCATCGCCATGGGTCTGACATAAGCACAGTCGGACGCGACCGCCGTTATCTATAGAACGGGATCGGGCGACAGATTGACGTCACGTTGCTGCCGCGAGACCACGCTGGCCGTCCATTCGCGTATACAACCTTATGACGACGCTCGGCTAAGAGCGGGCTTCCACCCAAGACAAAAACAGGCGCGACCGGCACTGCACGTCCGAAGATCTCACCAGGGCGTTATGCCGCTAGGCTCGAAGAAGCCTCCGGAAGCGGCTCCTTCCAGCGCGTGTCGCACGGGCAACCGCGCGCCTTCCTCTGGCGTCATGTTGCCATACCCGGTAAGGTCGGTCTTCACGAAGCCAGGGCTCACCGAGTTAACGACGATGCCTGTGCCCTTCAGCTCTTCATTCAACTGGATCGTCAGCATGTTCAAGGCCGCCTTCGAGGCATTGTATCCGATGAAGCGCTGTGCGTAGTAGGTGGACTTCGGATCGCCGTTGAGAGCAAGCGACCCGAGCGAGCTTGAAACATTGACGACACGAGCCGCTGGAGCTTCCCTCAGCAGCGGCAGCACCGCCTGCGTCACCGCCAGCGCGCCGATAAAGTTGATCTCAATCACATGGCGTACGGCATCGACTGACGCGGTGCTTGGAGCTGCATCCGCGAAGTCGAAGATGCCTGCGTTATTGACGAGTATGTCAAGACGTCCGTAGCGCGAGCTGATCGTATTGGCAGCAGGCGCAATGGTCGATAGATCGTCGAGATCAATCCTGACGGACCCCACGCGGAGCCCCTGTTGCCGTAGCTCTTCGACGGCAACCCGTGCCCGCTCGTCGTCACGGGCGCCGATGACGACATGGACGCCTGCCTGCGCAAGCTTTCGAGCAATCTCCAAACCGATACCCTTGTTGCCTCCGGTGACGAGGGCCACGCGCTGTTCTGTCATCCTCAAACCTTCCATCATGTCGTGATACAAAGATGATATGAAGGATTGTTCAGTTTGAGGATTCGCTTTTGACCGCGTCCGTTCCGTCTTCGCTGAAGTCCCGTAAAAAGCCGCAACAGGCCCGTGCCAATGCCACGCTCGACGCCATTTTCGAGGCGACCATTCAGCTTTTGGTCAAGGACGGCTACCCGATGCTGACGACGACCTGGGTCGCCGAGCGGGCAGGCGTCTCGGTCGGGACGATGTACCAATACTTTCCACACAAGCAGGCCCTCATCTACGCAGTCAACGAACGCTATCTCAAGATCCTCGCTGAAAAGATCGAACACACATGCCGGGAGGCCCAGGGACTGCCCGCCGCCGCGATGGCCGAAGCCTTGATCGACACCTATTGGACGGCCAAAACTGAACGGCCCGATGTCACACGGGCGCTCTACCGGTCCGTTGTGGAGATGGACAACGAGGCGTTGATCCTCGAATTTGCAGCACGCACGGACGCAGCCACGACCGCCATGTTTGCGACGGCCCCGAACAAGAGCTTCTCCGACCTCCAATCTGTTAGCCGTGCGCTCGTCACGGTGATCTTTGGAACCGTGCGGAATTCTTTCGAACGCTCCCATTCGGAGCAGGAAGTGAGCGATCTTCGTGGGCAACTGATTGCCATGTGTCGCGCCTACATCGATAGCTGCGTCGGTTGACCGCTTGTGGCAGATCTTTGCCATCAGAGCCGTAGCGGCAATTTTCGATTGACGTACAGAGTTTGGTTAATGTGCGGGGAAAACACGATTGTGGCCCGTGGAGTGGTGTAGCTGGATTTGGTTGTCATCGGTGATGTTCGGTAGGATTGGATTGCCAAGAGACAACCTGAAGGACGCCACCGACGACCGATGATAAGAGGAGCCTGTAATCACTCGTCGAGAAGAGCGCCGACGCCGATCTGGCTCACGCGAGATGATCGGCTTTGCTGCTAAGAAGCTGATGGCGCTGGAGGTCGGCACGAAAACGTGCGCGCGTCATGGCGAGAAGAATGGCTTGCGACTTGCGCGTCGCAATGGCTATCGCGACCGGGACTAAGGGATATGGGCAGGCCCGTAGAGCTGCGCATCCCCAAGCTTCGCACAGGCAACTATTTCCCGAGCTTTCTCGAACCACACCTGATGGCCGAGAAGGCCCTGACGGCGCGGTCAGCCAGAAGGCCTACATCCGCGATGTTTCAACGCGCTCGGTTGATGACCACAGCGCAAACGAGGTTTGTCGCGCCGTCAAGGCGATGGGCATGAGTGGCATTTCCAAAAGCCAGGTCTCCCGGCTGTGCGAGGAGACCGACGAGAAGGCGAAGGCCTTTCTCGAACGGCCCATCAAAGGCGAATGGCCTATCTGTGGATCGATGCCGCCTGCCTGACGACCCGGCGCGGCGGTCGCATTGTCTCTGTTGCAGTCATCATCGCCGTCGGCGTCAATACCGACGATTGACGCGAATTGCTCGGTGGGGAAATCGGCACGTCCGAGGCCGAGGCGATGATCGTGACTTTCGGGCGGACCGGCCGAACCGCAAATGGCTGGCCGACTTCACCTCGATCTGGACCGCAGAAGGCAGGCTCTACGTCGCGGTCATTCTCGATCTCTTCTCCCGGCGCGCTGTCAGCTGGTCCATGAGGGCCGAGCGGGATGCGGCAGAGATCATGGATGCGCTGGTGATGGCGGTCTGGCGACGCGGCAAGGCCGATACGCTTCTCCATGATTCCGACCAAGGAGCGCAATACCCCAGTGAGCAGTTTCAACGGCTTCTGGCCGACAACGGCATCACCTGTTCGTTGAGCCGGGCCGGCAACGTCTGGGACAACGCGGCGATTGGGAGCTTTTTCTCGTCGCTGAAGACCGAACGGACCGCCAGAAAGGTTGCCGCACCCGCGACGAAGCCCGCGCCGACGAGTTCGATGACATCGAACGCTTTTACAACCCGCGCAGACGCCACTCAAAAACGGGCTATCTCGACCAACTGGAGTTCAAGGCGAGGGAAATGCTAGCTTAACTCACTGTCCACAAAACAGGCAGTAGGCCAGTTCACGCGGCCTGATACCGCGTAGACCGCCACGGGAAATGCTTGCATCCCAATCGCGAAAACTAGCCCGTGACAGGCCGCCAAGAACCGCGTGCTTTGTCGCAAATGAGATTGGAACATCGAGGCAACAAGAATTGCGGAACTAGTCAATAAGACAGCAAGCCATATAAGGTCCAAAGACGGGACATAGATCATACTGACGTTAAGGCAGCTAGCAAAGTTAGCATGTTCCGCTGTCGTGTAAGCCCACGCCCCCAACGCTACCCAAAGCAGCGCGTGCGTGAGTATCGTACCTCGTCTCCAAAAGCTGCTGTCTTGCACAGCCTGCCCCCATTGTCTTGCCTTCGGTAGCGATACCATCGCGTCACGATGACTGCAATTGACCCACTTTTGCCATCAACGTCGCAGCCGCATTTTTAAAGCCGCCTATTGAGTTCGCTCAATATGCGCGCGAGACACTTGTTGCTTGAAACTCAAAATCCAGATTGTAGATTATTCCGTGCGCCCCTGCACGCGCGACCGCTTCACATGTCGTAGCTGCGCAGAGCTTTCTCTTCGCAGACTGTAGATAATGCCGAACAGCGCTTTCGGAGATGAACAGCTTTGCTGAAATTTGCTTCGGGATCTTCCCGCCGGCGAGCATTTGCAAGCATTGCTTCTCACGTCGCGACAAAGGCTGAGTTTGGAGCGCTTTGAGCTCAGACGTGAGGGCAAAGATGCGCTCATGCAGGTGAAGGGATATGGCCGGCATGTCATAGATGATCGACGCCTTCAGGACCTCCCATTCGGCCGTCGCCAGGCTCGACGTCAGCGTGAACAATCCTCGTTGCCCAAACGGTCCCCGTGTCGGCGCACTGATGCCCTGCGTTCCGATGCCAAAAGAACAGGCGTCGTCGAAAAACGCCGTATCCGCCCTGCCGTCTCTACGAAGGTCTCCCCAATCGACTGGCAAAAGTGCCGTGTCCATCAACTGTACAGTCGGATCGACGTCGAGGTAATTCCTGCGTCGATACTCTTCGATCCACATTTTCGGATAGGTTGAAATGAAGGAGAAGACCTGGCCGCCTGCTGTGGCGCCTAAGAACGTTGCGTGATCCACGCCCAATCTGGCGCGGATGTGCAGCAGTGCCTGATCTAAATCTCTCTGGTCGTCTGATCTCGATATGTCATCGCAGATCGTTTCAGATCGTTGTCGTCGGTCCATCAAAAGTCTCTCAAACCAAGCGCTTGAATGAAAGCAGGAAGCCATTTTCGCTTTTGACAAAGGAGATGCTGGTAGAACTGAGGTGAGCTCGCTCGTGTCTCCGGTCAGGCTGAGACGACCTCTGAAGGCAGAAGATTCTCCGCGCTATCCATCAGCGAGCGATCGAATTCAGCCCTGACATTTTCAAGCGCACGGGAAAGCGCAGCCGCATCCGTCACACGGTCAGCGTCGATTTCTTGCCGCGCCAGATCGCCAATCTGCGCAAGCGCAAGCGTTCCATCCTCAAAAAAAAGTTCAAGACGATTGTCTTCCTCATCCTCCGGATCGGCTGTTTCAGTTGGTCCGATCGAGCGGCTGGCGGACACCGCACCTTCAGAAAAGAAAACTGTCGTATCCTTCGAGGCTGCATCGAGACGCACACGGATCGCCTCCCATCGTGCGGCAATGATCGCCTCGCGCAGAGGCCAGATGGCCTCACGGGCTATCTTGCGTGCTCGCCGTTCGGCACGGGTTTTGGCTCCTCCATGCAGAGTGCCAAGCGTTTCCGGATCGGCGCGCAGACGGAAGAGGAGGTCGGCCGCAGGGCGGTCTTCAACCGCTTCCAGAGCCGTGCGGTAGGCGTGAAGCAGCGGCGCGGGATCGGCAAAAACGGCGCGTGCCCGCTGGGAGACCAACCTGTCGTGGTCCAAGGTGGTATCACTGACGGCACCGAGCGCTGGCTGGCGTTCCGAAGGCTTCGCCGGGCGCTCCAGGAACAGCGGCCATTCCTCTTCCAAAAAGACCTCGGGAACATAGAGTTCGCGTGCGAATGATGCGACCTGACGACGCCGGGCGACGAAGCGATCGTGTGTGTAGAAATTGAGCTTGTTCAGGATCGCCCCGTAACCGCTGCGGACCTGCAGGATCGTCTTGTCGTCGTCGAGCCGCTGGACGGCGTCTGCGTCCATCAAGGGCACGAGCTCGAAACGACCTTGTGACGCCGTCTTCGAACCGAGGACGCCTCGATTGCGACCCCAGCCCTCGCGCTCCTCATATTTGCGCCCGAGCGCCATGGAGACGAACCGTGCCGTCGTCTCATCGCCGATACCGATGAACAGCTTCACGTCCATATTGCCGATCAGTGCGTCACGCGTCTTCTGCCCGTAGCGCTCGTCGATCTGCGGGATATTCTGGGCGATGAGGGCGATCGTCAGCCCATAGCCGGCGACGAGAGGCGCACGCTTGACGATCTCCGGCAAGCGCTCGAATTGGTAGAATTCGTCGAGCATCATCAGGACCCGATGGGGCTCGGCCGGGCCGGGCAAACTGCGCAGCATGAGATCGTGGATCTGCTGAATCAACAGGCGGATCAACGGCTCGACGGTCCCGAAATCCGAAACCGGGCTGGCAATGAAAAGGGAAAAGGGTCTGCGCCTGAGGTCGCGAAGATCGAAGTCGCTGGCAGAGCACGCTGCCGCCATGAGACGATTGTTGAAGGGCGCCAGCGCGGTGATGACATGGCCCTCGAAGGACGGACGCTGTTCCTCGTCACGTGCAAGATGCTGGCGAAATCCGGCAAGAATGAAATCGTCGAGTTCAGGCTCCTCAACCAGGATCCGTTTTAGAAGGTCGGAGAAACGCTCTCCGGTCGAGAAGAGTCGCAGGACGGAGCGAAGGTTCCGGCGACCGTTCATCATCGCGGAGTCGGTGACGTAGCCGAGGACAGCGGCCATCAGACCGCGGGCCGTCTGCTTCCAGTAGGCGTCTTCTTTCTCGCCGATCGGGAGAAAGCTTGTCGCAAGATTGAGGAGGTCGGTCGAGCGCTCCGGCCAGTCCCGCACGAAGTCCAAGGGATTCCAGCGATGCGACTTTGCCGAGCCGGGCGCAAAGACGAAGCACTTCTGGCCCATCGCCAGGCGAGCGGCGCCCGTCAACGCGAAGTTTTCCAGCTTCACATCGAGGACGACGACCGAGCCGCTGAACTCAACGAGGTTCGTCATCACGAAGCCGCGGCCCTTGCCCGAGCGAGACGGGCCGTTGACGTAGAAGTGGCTGTCACCACTATAGCGAACGTCGACGGCTCCCCTCCCCTCGCCCAAGGTGCCGAGAAGGATCGACTTGCCCGGTTCGCCCCCGATCAGTCCGGCCTCCTGGAGATCCTTGCGCGTCGCGAGCCGGGAGCCCCCACGCGGCGGGCGAACCTCCCAGGGACGGAAAGCCAGAAGCAGAGTACCGCCCGTGACCACCATTGCCTCGGCGCCGGTCGCAGCCGAGGCAATGAGGATCAGCCGTCGCACCTGCGGGTTCGACGCGTAGAACCAGGCCTGCTTCACCGGCATGAGGAGATCGGTACTGGTGAAACTTCGCCAGATGGCAGCGTTCTTGGTTGTGATGAAGCTTGCAGCCGCATAATCGGCAGACCAGGCAAAAAAGAGCGCTGCCAGAGCCAGGAACGGGCCGAGGCAGATCAACGCGATCTTCTCGAAGCGTTTCATGTCCCTAGCCATTTGTTGAGATGGATGTGGCTGACACCCCGCTTCATGGTCTGAGGATCCCGGCTGACCTGCACCACGACCGGCACGACGAAGCGGACGAATTCCAGAAGCTCCGGCTTGCTGAGGCCAAGCCCTGCTTGCATCGTCGCCATGGCCAGGCGCTCAAAGGCCCCGTTGGGATTGTCAGCGTGGAGCGTCGATATCGAACCGGGATGACCGGAATTGACGGCCTGTAGAAACGAATAGGCTTCGGCGCCGCGGATCTCGCCCATGAAGATACGGTCGGGCCGCAGGCGCAGAGCTGCTTCGAGGCAGTCCTGCACAGTGACCTTGGCTCTTCCCTGCCCGCCTTTAGAGGCAACCAGCGCCAGATGGTTCGGCTGAGGGGGTCTAAGTTCGCGGGTGTCTTCGATCGTGACCAGCCGTTCCCAAACCGGCACGTCCTTCATCAAGCCATTTAAGAAGGTGGTCTTGCCCGAAGAGGTGCCGCCGGATATCAGCATCGTGACCCGGTTCTCGGCGGCAAACCGGAACCACGCGCGGCGTGCAGCGGGCGATGGATCGGCAAGTCGATGGATCAGGTCTCGGTCCAGATCGGAAAGTTCGCCTTCGATTCTCGCCGGCCCGCAGATCCGGAGATTATCGAAGCCTCCGAGCGTAAGGTAGTCGTCGAGGCTCATATCCCGAATGACTTGCTTGCGGATCGCGAAGGCACCGCCAGAAGCTGCCACCGGTGCCAAGACGGCCTGGAAGCGCTCTCCGTGCGGCATGGCGGCCGAAAGCAAGGGAGCCTCTTCGCTGACGCTCTGCTGTGTCGTGCCAGCGATCATCTGCGCAAGAGCACGGATGGCGCGCCCGTCAAGCGCCGGCACTGTGTGCTGGGTCATCCGTGCCTGGTCGGTCCGCTCCACCCAGACCTCGCCCGGACGGTTGCACATGATCTCGACGACAGCCGGGTCCTCCAAGAGGAACCTGATCGGCTGCGCCGTCTGGCGGAAGAAGATGGGCAGCGTGTCCCAGAGCGAGACGTCGTCAGCGCCGCCGGTGATCAGATTGCGCACGACGGAGCTCATGGAGCGCCTCCTTGACGGGATCGGGATAGAGAGCGGAGAAGTCGAGGTCGCGGCGCACGAAGACCATGATCTGAGCACCCTGATCGACATGGACCGTCGGCGGAATGTCGATCGAGTCTTTCAAAGCGATGTTGGCCATCTCCGCCATGGTTTGGGAGACAGTTTGCTGGGCTTGCGTCTGCGCATTGGCAGACATCGCGTTCGACGAGGAGCCGGCCGCGCTGCTGCCATCCGCGTTCAGGCCGGCGATGAAGGACGAGACGCCACCGACGAGGCTGAGAACCGAGGCGGCACCGAAGCGATCGAGGAAATGCTTGTCGACGACGCCAGTAAGACCTGATCGCCCGAGATCGTCTGTCCCGTAGGAGCCAAGCGACACGGAGGTTCCATCGGCGCGCAAGGCTCTCGTCCAGACGATCAGGACGCGGGTCTGCCCCCGCGCGAGCCCGCTCTTGTATTCGCCTGTGAGCATCGTGCCCTTCGGCAGGAGGATGCGGCGGCCGTCGAATGAGTAGACGTCGGTCGAGATTACCGCTCGAACCAACCCGGGCAGATCGGACTGGATTGCCGTTTCCAGAACGCCGCGGATGAGGGTTCCTTGTGGAATGAGCGCGTCGATGCGGTCATTGCGTGTTGCCCTGACGGTTTCGACTTCTTGCGCTCCGACCGCGGTGGCGAATTTGCGGTTGGGATCGTCATCGACCGCACCTGGAGGGGCTGGATCTGAAGCGGTGCTACCAAATGCGGCCTTGGCGTCACTGCGCGAGGCTTGATCCATGACGATCATGTTGGAGCTCAGCCTTGCCTGGCGCAGCTCGTCCGCCTTGCGCCGGCGCTCAGTCTCCTCGGCAATGCGCTGAGCGGCGGCGTCATCGGGAGGCGGCGCAGACATCGTCGGAGGCTGCACCAACGCTGGCGGAGCGGCTGGCGGCGGGACCGGCGGAGGCGGCGCGATAACCAATCTGTTGTCCACCGGTTCGATCGCTGCTTCCGGCTCGAGATGCAGGTGCATCGATCGGCTGGCGGTCTTGAACTCTTCGCGCGGCTCGTCGCGCCCCGACGAGGTCGGTTTCACGAACGAGACATAGGCCGCGTAGCCGAGGACCGCGAGCGCGACTGATGCCAGCAGAACCGGAACGATCCTTCCAACCGCCCGTCCTCCGGGTCTTGCGACCGTTTCTGTGATCCGGGCCTCTTCCTCGAAGTCAATGCTCATGGCTGCCTCCATGATCGTCTGAGATGATGGGAACGACCGGGGCGATGACGGGGCGTTTTAGCTTGAAGACACAGGTCGCGACAGCGCCATTGCGCAGCGTCCATTGATCGGCCACGCGGTCGACAACGATGGTGTCGCCCTCGCGCCGGTAGTTGACGAGGGTCTCGCTCCCATCGGACTTGACCGCGAAGAAGGCCGGAAGCTCGCCGGAGAATTGAAAGAACGTTTTCCGGCCGTCGTCGAAGAGAACCGTTGGCCTGTTGTCGACGCTGCCGCGAAAGCCGTAGTCGTAGTTGAGCCCATGCGGGCTCGCCAAAGCCGCTTTGAGATTGGGCATGGCGGCGCTCTCCTTCGCCGCCGCCAGAAGCCTTGCGTTTGCCGCATCGTCCGGATAGGCGAAGCGCAGCTTGATCACGGCTTTGCGGGTGTTGCCCGGGCGGGCGCCCGTCAGCATGAAGGTGTAGACGCGCTTCGACGTCACGACGTTCATGTTGGTCACGGCATCCGGCTGAAGCGGCTTGATAAACAGAAAGTGGCGGGACTGGTCCGGGACGGCCTGCCAGCCGACGCTATCGCCCATGGCCACAGTCGCGATCTCTTCGTCGTCGTTGAAGACGATCATCGTCGAGACGCCCATCATGCCAGCGACGGTGACGACGTTGTCTTTCTGAAAAGGGACGGTTCGAATGCGTGCATCAGCTTTGACCGCCTGCGGCAGGCTTTCTGCGCGAACGACATTGGGCTGCGCGATCGCGGCAAGAATGCTTGCCGCCAGAAGCGATCGATAAAGGCGCTTCACCGACCCTCCTCCCCCGATGTCACTGTTTCCTGGTCCCGCCGGTATTCGGTGACCTGGAAACCTAAGGGATTGTCGAACCTCCAGTCGTTGCGCATCGGCTCGGCGGTGTAGCGAAAGCGGATGTTTGCCACCCAATGGTTCGTTTCGGTCGGACCCGACCTGCCAACGCGCGTTGTCGAGAAGCGCACGGCGGCCGTTTTCTCGTTGAGGAAGATGATGCTCTTCACAGCCACGGTGACGTTGGTGTCCATGCCGTAGAGCTTGACCGGGTTGTTCGGGTTGCTGCCGGAGAAGGTGTTGGCGAGGTCGTCCGCAGCTCTCCCCGTGCAATAGAGCGACGCGAGGTCGAAATTGTCGCGCAGCCCGTGCGGATCATAGCTCTCGCGGGCGCGCAGGAACCGCACGATGTTGGCGCGCGTGACGGCTTCGTTCTGCGTGAGATCGCCAGCCTCCTGCAGCGGACGGCTCGCCTCGACATAGCCGGTCGTCTTGTCGACTTCGAGAACGACGACGTCGAAGGTCCGCAGCGGAAGTGTCGCCCACAAAAGTCCCACCATGCCAATCAGCGCGACGCCGAGGACAAGCGCGATGAGGCGCCAAATCGATCGGGATGCCGCAACGGCTCGGTAGACGGACGCCTCCCAACGTTCGCCTTCGCCATAGTAGCGCGGGTCGATCCCCTTTTTCGCAGCACTTTCGTCCATCTGCATTCCGCTTGGTCCCCTCGTCTATTTGCGGCTGTTGGAGGCGGCCGACGTCACGATTGCCTTGTCCGCGGTGCCATCCGTAACGGTCATCGGACCGCCCCCTGCCCACCGCGATAGGGCGTACTGGCCACCGCGATACGCACCGTGCGCGCCCGCCAATGCCAAGGCACGTGTTCCAAGAAGCGCGACGCTGGTCGATTGATCGATCCTCGGACCGCCACCCGCGATCGCCGCTGCAAGGCCGACCACCTCCCTGAGCAGCAGCGTCGTCGCGATGCACATGAAGATGAATGGCATCACCGTCTCGAGCGATGGCGCGCCGGACTGAAGCGCGCTGACCGTATTGCCAAGAAGCGAGGTCATCAGCCCGAGCACGGTGTAGACGAGGATCGGCAGCACGGCATAAGTGGCAAGCGACCGCATCCAGCCGTCGACGACACCCGATGTCAGCCGGAAGAGCGCGCAGCACAGCACGATCGGTCCGATCCCGAGAAGGATGAACAGGGTCATCTTGCCCATGATCAGAATGACGGCTGCCGTCGCGCAGAGGATGAGCGTGAAGATCAGAACGCCGCCGGCGAGCAGGTAAAGGAACATCGCCCAGACGCCGCCTTGCGCGACGATCGCTGACGCACCGGACATGCCGGCATGCCAGATATCCGAGAGCCCTTGTCCCATGGATGCGCCGTCGCCGCCGCACCCTTCGCCGCCTGCCGCCTCGCAGACGACGGCCGCGACCGCATCTGGGGCTTTGACCAACGGCGTGACGATCAGCGGTTGATAGGTGGCCCAGGAGACAATGAAGGAATAAACGATGAAGGCTCGACCGAACTTCCAGACGAAGGCCCCGGCGGTCATCGGGGCACGTCCAAACAGCATTTCATAGCCCCACCAGACGACATAGACGGCAAGTGCCGCGAGAAACAACGGCCCGAGATAGGTCGCGAGCGCCTGGTACATGTTCTGGACAGCCGAAGTGCCCATGGCATCGACACGGCCGAACAGCACGCCGAAGATGTCGTTCATGACGAGCCCCTCTAGAAGACGCTGACGCCGGTTTGCCGCACCATCGGACCACAGCTCGTCTCATCAGCGAAGGCGACGGACGACAGCAAAGCAGTCGCCTTCTCGGACGCGCAGGGGGCCTTAAGTTCCTTGTGACCGGCGCAACCGGACCCCATCAGGAGGAGGCTGGCGAGAGACAAGATGCGCAGAGATCCAAGCATGATGCTCACCGCCGCCCCGTCAATGTCACACGGGACGGGTCGTAGGTCATGAACTCAGCGATGGCGGCTTGGGCCGCGAGTTGCTGCATCTGCTCGGCATTGAGCGCCGCATTGCCTGCGTTGACGGCACCGACGAGTTCGTTGACGGTCTGTGCGGTCTGCGTCTGAACCTGCGAGTTCTGGTCGATCGAGCCTTTGATGTCAGGCGCCGTCCCGATCTGGCCTTCCACGGCCTGGAAGGACGTCGAGCGCTGCTGCGTGCTCGCCTGCATTCCAGAGATGGCTGCGGTGAGCGCCGCCGTGGTGTTGACCATGGCTTGGTAGGACTTGTCACCCCGCGTTAACCGACCCGCCTGTGTCTGCCCGGAGAGCGAGCGAACAAGGTTTAAGCCGTTCAGAATGGTGGCAGCATTCTGTCCGTAGGCTCCAAGCTGGCCCCAAGCCATGTGTCCGGCAAGAAGCGAGGAGAAGTCCGGGGCCCTTCCCATACTGAAGCCATCGCCAAGCGCAGCGCCGGCGATCTCGGCGGTGGAGCGGTTGCCGGTCACGGCGGCGAGCGTCCTGTTGACGGTGCGCAGGATATCGCTGTTGCTGCTCATGATCTGAGCAGTGTGTTCCGCTGTCTGCCGAGCCTGGGACAGGGTCGCCGCATCGATAACCGGCACCTGAGCATTTGCCGAGCAGGACCAAAAAACTCCAGAGGCGCACAAGAGCGCGGCCATAAACTTCGGTGGCGTGCACGATGGTTCTAACATGTCATTCTCCTTCCTGGCGGCTCGGGCCTGTCAAGGTCATGCGCGAGAGGTCGTAGGTCGCAGCCTTGGCAGTCGCGCTCGCGGTCGTCGCAAGATCGAGGAGGCGCTGGTTTCGAAGCAGGGTGGTCATGCTGGTTGCCTCGGTGGCCTGATTCCAGAGCTGTGCGTTGGATAGCCGCGTGATCGCATTCTGTTCGAAGGCGCCTTTGATCGAAGCTGCAGTGCCGATGGTGTTGGATTGCTGTGAGAGCGATGAGGCGTTCTGCGCTATTGTGGCGGCAATGGCGGCCAGTGCGTTCACGGCCTGGCCGACGTTCTTCGTCTTGATCGCCTGCACCGTATTGGCGATCTGCAGCAGGACTGCGAAATCATGGCCGCCGACTGACGAGCCTGACAGAGGCACGCCCAACAGGTCCGCGCCCGATACGGCTCGGATGCCGCCGGTGTCGTTGCCAACCGTCATGCTGGCGTGGATGTTACGCGTCGGCGAGAGGGCCGATTGTTTGAACGTCCGCGCGCGCTTCATGCAGACCGCGGTGCTGGTCTCCTTCTCCGTCCGCTGTGCGTCGTTCACCGGAACCTGGGCAAAGCTGTTGGAAGGGATGAAGGAAAGGCTGACGCCTAGAAGGAAGGAAATTGCAGGACGCATCATGCTTCCTCCTTCCAGCCGCAGAAATAAGGGAGCCAGGCCTCCGGCGCGTCACCATATTTCTCGCGCAGGCGCTCGCATTCGGCGACCGTCTCCGTCCGGCCCGACAGGACCTTGATGAACTCCGGAAGTTCGGAGAGATCCAGCTTGGCAATGACGCTGTCGTGGTCGTGCTTCACCAGGAATTGGCGGCTGGTCGACGACGTCGATACGACCCAGTCGAATTCGGTTTCCGAGAGACCGAAGGCGCCGCGATAGCTCTCGCGATCCGCCTTCGGGTTGGGGAAGAAGAGGGTCGTCGGGCTCTGTTCGAGCAGCGTGTGAGAGATCTTTGCCGAGGTGACGTCGCGCGGCGATTGCGTCCCGAGACCGACAATGCCGTTCTTCTTGCGGATCGTCTTGAGCTGATCATTGAGAAAGGTGGCGGCCTTGTCGTCGCCGAGCACCTTCCAGCCTTCGTCGATGAACAGCATCATCGGCCTTACGCCGTCGAGCATCCCACCGATCCGAAAGAAGATGTATCCGAGCGCGGCGGTGCGGATTTCGGGATCATCGAGAATGGCCGTAAGGTCAAAGCCAAAAATGCCGCGCTCCGCATCCCAGAGATCGTCAGGATTGTCGAAGAGCCAGCCGTGGTTGTCGCACCACATGTCGAAGCGGGAGGCCAGATCGTCGCGGCCCGCGATCTCCGCCCCGCGCAGCAGGTGCACGACATCGCGGAAGCGGCGCTCGCGGATCGGCGCGATAAAGATCTGATCCACCGCGTGGGCAATGATTTTCTTCTGCTCCGCCGACAACCGCTCCCCAGCGCTCCGCGGACGCACGAGAAAGGCGAGTAGATCGTTGAGGAAGGTCCGTGCTTCCGGCGTATCCGCGAGCTGCAGGGGATTGAAGCCGGTTGCCACGCCGGGCTTCAGCACTTCGTAGTGGCCGCCGCAGGCGCGGATGAAGATCTCCCCTCCCCTGTCCTTGTCGAACAGAGCGCATCGCGGCCGGGGTGACGTGCGCATGGCCTGAGACAACAAAAACAGAAGGGCCACCGTCTTACCGGAGCCGGTCGGGCCGGTGACGATAAAATTGCCGACGTCGCCTTTGTGGAAATTGAAATAATAGGGCGTCATCGAGGTGGTCTGGAGAAGCGCGATTGCCGGCCCCCATCGATTGCCGGTCGGGCGCCCGAGCGCGAAGTTGTGGTAGGAGGCCATGCCGCAGAAATTGCGCGAGGAGATCAGGGCCTGTCGTGCGATGTAGCCGAAATTCCCGGGAAGCTGCGCCCAGAAGACTGGCTCGCTGTTCAGGTCCTCGCGGACCACGACAAGGCCGGCATTCTGTAATTCCTTGGTGATCGCCTGCGAGCACGCTTCTGTGTCGCGAATGCTATCGCCCAACGCCATGACTGACAGGTGATGATATCCCATGACGGCGCGGCCATTAACGAGTTCATCCTTGGCGATCGCGATGGCGCCTTCGAGGCTTGTGCCGCGCTCATCAGAAGCACCGATCTGCCGCTCGATCCGATCCATTTCCGCCAGAACAGGTGCACGATCCTGGAGCGCGAAGCTCTGCGTCAGAATGAACTCGCCCGGCACCTTCAAAACGCCGTCGATCATGCCGACGGCCGTATAGGATGGGTATTCGCGCACGGACAGCATGGCGCCAAACCGCGTTTCCCAGTCCGAGTTGCCGCGCATTTCTAGCATGCGGCGACCGAAGGTAATCCGTCGCGTGGGAAGGTACTCATCGAGCGGCATGCGGGGCAGCAGCATGGCGACCGGCACGCCGCCATTCAGGAGCTGCGCCAGAAACTCGAGCGGCTCTGAATAGGCGCTTCCATGGCGCAGCTGAGCCGTCAGAAGGCGGGCGCCATATTGCTCCATCCCCTTGACGAGGTTGCCGACGTGATCGCGCAGGTCCTGCCGGGCCTCGAGATCGAGCGCGTGCTCGGATGCGCCGCCCATCTGCCGAAACCGCGAGAGCAGCGTGTCGGCAAGCCCAACCTTTCCCTGAAAGCCACGACGGATGACGGTGAGGTACAGCTCGTTGGAATACAGGCGTGCGCTGGCGAGCGCCTGCCGATAGCGCTCGTCGAGCGCCTTCGGGAAGTCAAGCGTGAACGCTCCGCCGATCGCTGGCGGAACGCGCCGACGTACGATGTGCGAATAGACCGCGAACCGACTGTCGGAGAGTGCGCGCATAAGCGTGTTGCGATTGGACGCCTCGTTGTCGATGAAGGCTTGGTCGGCAGTCTGGTGGCAGAAACCATCGCATTTGACGATCGCCACGATCATGCCGTCCTTGGTGCGCAAGGTCGCCTCGTCGACATGACGCAGATAAGGCACATGGCCGGCGATGCGCTTTTCCCGCGCGATCGCAGCGCCGAACATCAGGTCTTTACGCAGCGCATGTCGCATGATCGTCCCTCATGCTCCATAGGAATTGCCACCCCAGAAATGGCGGTTTCTGACCAATGGGCATTTGGCGAAGCGCGTGCGGACGACATGCGCCAGATGGGGGTCGCGAACCGTCATGACATAGGCGGCTCCGTGGAGGGGCAGAAAGAGAAAGAAGGTCGCCAGCTGTTTGGTGTTGAGAAAGGTCAAGACGACGATCATCAACTCTCCCACGAACAGACCGAGCGGCACGCCCCACATCATCCGCGGGCGTGTGAGCGCGATCACAAGCGGCGCGACCTGTGGCTCGTCCTTCGCGATCGCAATCATCGGCCCAATCCATTTCTGATTGAGGTGACAAGTTCCGGGCCGCCGAAGATAAAGGCGATGCCGACGATGATCGCAAAGCACCAGGACCACGGAATGCGGGAGGTCAGCGCAAGATAGCCGACGGCGCAGCAGGCGATTGTCGCAGCTGTGGTCGCGAAGGTGCCGGTCATGAAGTTCAGAAGCGTGGTGAACACTGACTGGATCGGCTGGAAAACATCGCCGGCGGCGAAGGCAAGGTCGGTGTGGCCGACAACGGCGACCGCTATCACCAGACCATAGATTGCGCCGCTTTGGCCGTGGCGAGCGATCTTCTCTCGGACCTTGGACGAGATGTTCATCGATAACTCCTTTTACTGGACATACAAAACCGAGCCGCCGATCCAGCCAGTCTGGGCGCGAGGCGGCGAGAAAGCCTTGGAAGGAAGCGGCTTGGGCGCAGGTGAACTCGTCATGAGAAGATCGACAGCCTGGCCACGCTGCGCAGACAGGGGCTCGGTCATTGAGCCAACGGTTTCGCCACGGGTGCGCTTCAGCGTTTTGCCAAAGCCGTAATAGGCATTCGCAACCAGTGCGACGTAGTTCACCGTTTCAGGGATCGGAGGAACGCCACCAGCGCGAAAGACGCGCTCCTCGCCGGCGTTGTAGGCCGCCACGATCAGGAAGACATTGCCGCCGAACAGGCCGGCAAGGTCCTTCAGATAGCTGACGCCGCCACGGACATTCTCGGCAGCGTCGCAAATGTCGGAAACGCCATAGCGGAGCGCCGTCGCTGGCATCAGTTGCATCGGTCCGCGCGCGCCAGCCGGTGAGTTGACGGTCCGGCCGTAACCAGATTCCTGCTCGGCAACAGCCAGCGCCAGGCGCACATCAATTCCTTGGCGTTGGGCCTCCTTGCGAATGAGGTCCTGGACGATGTCGGCAGAGGCGGATCCATCGACACAGGTCGCAGGCGCCGCAGCGATAGCAGGCGCAGCAAGCAGCATCGTGCTTGCCGCCGACAACACGCAAAAGACGGTCCATTTTTCTCGAAAGAATGACCTCATGCACATCTGGCTCCCTCCTTGTAAAAATCATATATACGAATTATAAGTCCCTGCGCAATATCTAATAAACTGTTCTGGAGCGTGTTTGGATGTTCAGACCAAGTCGCATGGCGTTCGGCGCGTTAGCGCTCGCGGTCGCTTCCGCCATGCCTGGCAAGGCTGGTGCGGAAGACGCTGACTGGGGCTGCCAGGTGCTGCTCTGCGCCGCCGCTTCCGCGCCTTCCTGGCATGGAATTTCCTACTGCGTCCCCCCGATGATGCGATTGATCACGGCCATGGCGCGTCCGCACTTCTCATGGCCGATATGTCATACAGCCGGAACCGGCACGCCTGGCTTTGAGCCCTACGCAGCGTGTCCTGCCGGGTTTGCGCCCGGCACCGACCGCTCAGAGAGCGACAATGGTTCGCTCGCCGAGCAGGATCGCTGCATCAAGACGATCAATCATTGCTTGGGCCCTTTCGCCTCGGATCGTGATGGCAACGGCTGCTTCGAGCGCGTGTCGCGGCCGCGTCCTCGGCGGCTACAGCCCTATTACTTCGACATTCCTCAGGCCTCAGGACGGCGCAGACGCTTCTGGTTCGACTTAAACGAGTGAGCCAGATCAGAAAGACTTATATACGCATTTATGAGAAGGAGCACTCTGTGCGGCATCCACCTATGATCGTCTACGAGACCATGCGGAACACGCAGTCGCTCGACCTAGGCTCTGACACAAAGCTCCTGACCTGCTTCGCGGCTTTTGAGATTGCTGCAGGCGCAATGCATTTGCTGTGGATCGAGGCTGCGACCCTTATGCGACATCCGCTCGCCGCACCTTTTCACACCCTGATGATCGGCGCGATCTGGATCCTGGCAAACGGAGCATGGCTATGGGGAGTTTGCCGACTTCTGTTTCTCATCGGACAGATGCTAGGTGGTGCCGGGCTGCTCTTGGTGGATCTCGCCGCTTATATTGGCTCCAGATGCAGGGACGCCAAACACGCGATCGGCTGCTTCTGGGAGCGAAGCCAATGAGTGCTTGCCGCGTCCTGATGAGTGCCGTTGCGATAAGCACCGCTTTCTGGGGACAAACATCAGCAGCTGAGGGCTACCAACTCAAACTCTCGTTGACCTCACCGGACGCACGACACGATCCCGATGGTGTCTGGACTGACGACGATCTTGCCTTCATCCGCCAGACCGGGCGAGCGCCTGCGATCTACACGGCGCGGCTGACGACTCCGTCTGGAGACTGGCTGTTGTCCCAGACGAATGGTGACTGCAACATGCAGGGAATGTGCACCGCATTGCTGGTACTTCGGAAGGCCGGGACGCAACCCCTCATCATGGCCAATCCGCAGCTCCCTCTTGGAGGAACCGCCGTTCTGTCGCTGAACTACAGGAAGCTTTCGACTGAGGAAGTCGATCAGAACGGGCAACCGATTGAGGGCTCGTACGATGTGGGGCCGTTGAAATGATCGACGAGGTCTTTTCGCTCTTGCGTCTGAACCAGCGCGATTGTGCTGCAAATATCGGTTTGGCCTTTGGTCTGGTGGCGACAGTGGCTTTTGCGGGGGAGTCCGCGGTCAGCCTGATCGCGGCCGGCATGCCGGCGGACTGCGCCGAATATGCTTCGAATGTCACGGCAAGCGAAGGCAGCTTCAGCAGCGTCTCCCCCGCTGTGCACGGCACGCGCTGCTACGGCGCGTTTCAGTTCTGCGACAGCGGCACGCTCCAAGCCTATTGGCCTGGAAGCAAGGAAGCTTTTCTCGCAAGCCCGAACGCACAGGTGGTGGCGTGGCAAGCATATGAGCACAACGCCTGGAGACAAGCCAATCGCCTTGGCATGACCAGCTTGATCGGACAGCAGGTCTGCTACAACGGAACCTGCGCCATCATCTCGCAGTCATCCATCCTGAAGGCCTGCCAGTTCGGTTGCGGCGAAGGCGGCAAGCTTTACAACTTGATGAGAGCCGGCCTCGATTGCAATGCCCATGGAACACGCGACGGGGCCGGCACCAGCGTTTGCGCCTATCTCATATCAGGGGCTGGCTATAACGTCGCCTGCATCACCAATTCAAGCGATGGTGTCGATTGCCTTCCAGCCGCTCCAAGAGGAGGCTGAGGCGATGCACCGATCGGTCGCCCGCCTGTTGCTGCTGTCAACCACTCTGCTGACAGAGGGCGGACAAAGCTTCTCGATTGCGCACGCAGCTGCAGCGAACTTCGATATCCCGCAGTCAGGGCTGACGATTCTAACTGGAGATAGCTGGCGTATCGGCGAGCAAGTTTTTCGCCTTTACGGCGTCCAGTCCTGTCTGCGCGGCACTGCCTATACAGACCGGGCAGGCAAGCAACAGGATTGTGGTGCGGTTTCGGCAGCCGTGCTGGCGGCAATCTTGCGTGACACGAAACCGCGTTGTTCGCCTGTGGCACAGATTTCTCGGCCGTCTTCGACGCCTCTGACCATCATTGTCGTGTGCGCAGCCCATGTCGGATCCGAAACACTTGATCTCGGCTCGATCATCATCACCCAAGGTTTCGGCTTTGCGGCCATGAATGGCCACGGCCGGCCTGTCTACGCTCCATACCTCGCGCAGGAGATGCTTGCGCAACAGGCTCGGGCCGGCCTCTGGGCGTTCCCAGACGTCCCCCAGCCAAACCTCGATGCCGCACAATAGCTCGCGCGAGGTCGCTCCAGCGCACTCGTTCGGCCTGCTTGAGCCTCCGAGATGAGGCCTTTTGGCCGTAGCGTGCGCATCTCTTCCCGACTACAAGAATGCCACCGACGTCAGCATGGGTGGCTCACAATGTCGAAGGGCTCAGGTTCGTCCGAACCGAAAAAGAAATGGTGGCAAGAGAGCCTGAGCGAGCAGCTGGTCGACTCGCGTGCAATCCTCCCACGGGAAGGGCATGAGCGGATCAAGATTCTCGCAGAACAGATTGGCGAGCGCGTGCCGATCCTGCTAGGCAAATTCGTCATGGCAAGCCTCTCGATGTTCGATCGCGGCAAAGCTGATTTGGAGATGCCGCCAAAGTCCGAGACGGGCTTTGATATGGCGCGACGGAGTGCCACGACTGTCCTTCTTGACAGCGATGTCTTCGAGATCTGCTCTGCGATCGTCTCCTCGCGGTTTCCAGAGGACACCGGCGCTGCCCGAATGCGTCAGGCAGCGATGGTGGTGACGGTAGCGACAGAAATAGCCGCTGGACGCAAGCCAACCGCAACGAGCCTGGCGCAAATCACGGGCAATCAAGCCTCCAGCCTCGTCATGCTTTCCAGCCTTTTAGAGGATCGCGGGATCCTGAGGAAAGTCCAAACAGCCGGGGTGGGCGTTGGCCGATCAGCCAAGGTCTTCGAGATCAGGCCTGATGCGGTCGATGCAATCAACGCCGCGCATCTGGCGCAGACGGGCGCCTCGATAATTCGGGCGGACATGGCGGCGCGTTGAAAATGGCGACCTGCAAATAGGCGTTTACGTGCTCCTTGACCCGCAACTTAGAAAGCATCCCTTTGCTTCGTCACGAGGAGACAAACCTCGTAGCCGAACGTCGCAGGCATCGGTCCGGGCGCCGGCGTTTCCAACGGCTCAAGCTCGTCAACTGCTTTCACATAGCCGGACAGGGACGATCCAGCCAAGAAGTGCGAGGCAGCCCATTCCGCAAAACTATGGAAGCCACTCTTTTGCGCGAACTGATCAAGCGCGAAGGCCAACCCTGCCAGTGTCGTCAGTCCGTAATAGGGTATCTCCTGCGTTATCGCTGTGATGTCGTCTATCATCCAATAAACCCCAGACGGCGATCGAACCCGAGCGCAACCCCGCGAGGCTCTTCGCTCGATCGCCGTGCTTCTTCCTGTTTGGCGTCAAGCTTGACGACGTCAGGCGGCAAGCAGGCCTTTGACGCCTGTTGGTGACAAAACGGGCGTTGTGATACCACCCTTCGAAGCGATCCGGTCGCGAACGGCCTCACTGATTTCAAACAGCCCTGCATAGGTCAGGACGCGGCCGATCTTCGTCGGCATCCCGATGACCTCAGCTTTGCAGTCGGACGCTTTAAAAATTCGGGACATTCGCGCGTCGTAGACAGAGACGATGTGGCTCAGCCCAGCAAGCAGCCCGACCTCGACCAGACCGGACAGGAGTTCCGTCGTCACTTTGTGGATCCGCCCCTCCCCCATGTGCGCCATGTCTGGCTCGATGCAGAACCGAGAACTTTCCCAGATGATTGGGCTTTCGACCGTCGTGCCTGTCGGCAGAAGTACGGAAAAGACGTCTCGCAGCATATTGGGGCCGGTGGTTGGCAGAAGGCGGACGCTGCCCTCAAGGCGGCCTGTCTCTTCATTGACCGACAGAAGATAAAGGGGATCGGCAGCATCGAAGGCATCGATCTCCTTGCCGTCCTGAACGGACACGTTCCACTGCAATCTGTCATGAAAGACCCGCGCTCGTAATTCATGCATCCGGTCAAGGAGATCAGTACAAGCGGATCGAATCGGCGTTTCAACGATGTGAAGCATCTTGGGTCCTCGGCAGGTGTGACAACCGATGGATATGCACTCCCATCGCCCTCGAAAACCGGGGAGAAATCCGGGATCAGTGAGAGATGAGAAACAGGCTATTGTTGATCGCTTTGGCGACAGCATGACAGGTGGTCGACGCGCCGAGCTTCACCCGCGCCATTTCGAGATGGCCCTCAACCGTCTTCTCGGAAATATCCAGAATGACCGAGATCTCCCAGTTGGTTTTTCCGGAGGCACGCCATTTCAGGCATTCCACTTGCCGAGGGGCAAGCGCGGGAAAAGGTCGATCGGCGCCCGCATTCTGGAGGAGGCGTTGATGAAGATGGAAGGCCAGCATTTGCATGTCACGTTCAAGCCCACGGCGAGAGGCAGCCCAGTCATGGGCCGTTTGCTCGCTACTGATCGTGAAGAGCCCGCGGTCGCCAGCCCGTCCCCGAACCGGAACAGTCATGCCACGGGTGCCCACACCGAATTCCAAAGCTTCCCCGAAGAAGCGCTTAAGCTTTGCCGTCCGTGCATCGTGGGCGGTCCATACGATCGGAAGCATGGATGTAAATCCATCGCGGATGATAGGATCGATATCCAAGTATTTTCGATGCCTGTAATGCTCGATCCATTCGGGGGAATAAGTCGCCACAATGCAGATTTCCTCCCGAACATGCGAGGAGACGTTGACGCCAAAATATGCGGCTGTCTTCAAGCCATAAAGGGTGCAAACTTCCTGAAGGATCTTAGACAGAGACGGGTTTGGGAGAGCGCAGTTGTCAAAAAGATCAATTATTCGATAGAATGCCGCTTCGAGATCCGGCATGACTTCCATCCTGAATTTCGTGACATATTTGTCGTATTGAAACGCATTTCGCCTTTCATATATATTAATTTATATTATAAATAAGTAATTTTTTACATGAACTACGCTGATCAAATGACGCATGGCTGGTCCGTTTTATAATCCAAGATCATATCTACCGTAGATCAAACAACGCATTGCGAGTTCGGTCAGGAGATCAATTGCAGCCTTTGCTCGTGGCCAAAGCAATTTAAGTTGGTAGACACGCATGATCTGCCAGACCTTTGGGAGCACGATTACGAGCGATCAAATTTCTTACTCACGAATTTTGTCATCAACGCATGGAAGCAAGTCGCTCAGCTTCACCCATCGCAGCAGCTTTGGTTTTGAATGGTCCGATATCATACTCTTCACTATCAGGCAGCCACTCCGCCAGGAACCACCGTAAGCGTCCGGTGAGCCTGCTTTGATCAGTTCAGCCCGCAACATTTCTTGTATTTCTTGCCGGAGCCGCAAGGGCATTGGTCATTGCGTCCGACTTTAATGGTCTGAGTTGGCGCAGACGCCGATTGTATCGGGCCGGCAGACTGGACGTGGCGAGCAGCGCTAAGGATTTCGATCCAGCCGGGGATGAGATCGGGTGCTTCGCTCTGGAGCCTGTCGATGTCTGCCTTCTTGAGCCTGCTTTTTCGGTTTGCGATGTCTGCAAGGCTGAGCAGGCCGGCGATGGCCGCGGTCGCGTCGCCGCCCATGCCGAGATAGACGCTCCAGCTTTTCGGGCGCAGGCTCATGGCTGTCTCGAAGCCGTCGATCCACAATTCCCACATGACCTCGTCATTGCGGGTATCGACATCGAAGACTGGTGCATAGCGGCCAGCATCGATATCGGCGATGGTGACATTGTGATGTTCCATGACCAGGGCCATCAGTTTCTCGACCTGCCTGGCATTCTCGAAGACGGGGCCGTCGCTTTCGCTCTCGGTATCCCAGATCAGCGGCAGCCACTCGCTGGGCATGATCAGGTCCGGGCAGACGATGATGCCCGCGAGATAACCCTCGATCTGGCTGACCACCATCGGGTCGCAATCTTCCGCCAGTTCGTCGAGCTTCTTCTCAAGCAACGTCAGCCGTCGGGGAATATCGGGCATTCCGGTTCCAGTGCCATGGCAGGAGTTCATCGATCCTGTTGATCGGATGATCGGCGATGCGGGTCAAGACATCGCGGAGATAGGCTTCAGGATCGAGACCGTTCATCCTTGCGGTCTCGATCAACGACAGGATCGCAGCCGCGCGTTCGCCGCCTTTGTCCGACCCGGCAAACAGCCAGTTCTTGCGGCCGAGCGCAATCGGCCGGATAGCCCGTTCGGCGGCATTGTTGTCGATTTCGATACTGCCGTCATCGAGGAAACGGCAAAGCGATTTCCAACGAGACAGTGCATATCGGATCGCTTCAGCCGTTCCGGACTTTTGCGGCAGGCGCTTGAGATTGTCGTCCAACCATGACCGCAGGGCTTCGACCCTGGGAGTGCTGCTCTGTTGCCGCGCAGCTTTGCGCACGTCTGGCGGCTCCCCTCGAACGGCCTTCTCGATATCGTAGAGTTCGCCGATCCGCCGCAGCGCCTCCTCGGCGATAGGCGCTTTGCCCGACGTCGTCAGATCGAAGAACTTGCGTCTTGCATGCGCCCAGCAGGCGGCTTCGAGAATGGCCGGTGGGCCGCCTGGCTCGTTCGGTTCATAGAGATCACGAAAGCCCGCATAGCCGTCGGCATGCAGCACGCCGGAGAAGGTGGCCAGGTGCTGCCTGGGATGCAGTCCCTTGCGATCCGGACTGAAGAAGTAGCAGACGGCCGGTGGTGTCGTGTCACCATGGGGACGACCGTCGCGAACATAGGTCCAAAACCTGCCTGTCCGGGTC
>NZ_FOAM01000008.1 GCF_900109605.1 Xaviernesmea oryzae | reverse complement strand
GGTGGTGCTGCTGGCATTGATCAGGAAGTAGGTACCCGTGGAGGCTGCCGTACCGTTGGCATTGTAGGTATACCCGTTGACGCTTTTGGTCAGGGCACCCCTGGTGGCGTTGTTGGTGTCGATCAGAACCGAGTTCGACGTGTCATAGCTGATCGTGCCGATCGAGACGCCTGATGCGGTACGGGTGAACGAGCCGACCATGGTCTTGGCGCCAGGGGCCGTCGACGAGGTATTGTAGAGCCAGTTTTCGCCCGAGAAGGACGAAGACTGGGCCGTCGACATGATCTGGTTCTTGAGTTCGACGAGCTCCTTGTTGATCTTGTCCTTGTCGGCGCCCGGTTCACGGGCCGTCACCAGCTTGGCCTTAATCGAGGTGATGATGTCGATGGTGTTCTTCAAACCAGTATAAGCAGTGTCTGTTTTTGCAGCGCCAAGGCCGAGAGCGTCTTGGACAGCTGAAAGCGCTTTTTCGTCAGAGCGCTGGGTCGTGGCGATCGACCAATAGGAAGCATTGTCGCTTGCATTAGCAATTTTCAGGCCGGAGGAAACGTGAGCCTGTGTCGTTTCCATGTGGGAATTGATGGAACGCAGGGTTGCCAGAGCAGAAATTGCGGCTGTATTGGTAATGATGCTGGTCATTTTTAGATTGTCCCTTAGATACACGATACGATTTTGGGGACATGCCGGACTGGTTACTAAACCGGCTAAGACGTCTTGGCTTCATGCCAGTCAGATGACTTTATTCGTTAACAGTCTGACTGTGTCTTGTTGAGGATGAAATTAAACCGTTCATCATTAACAAATCACTAAAAAAACTATTTCTTATTTATGTTTTTCGAAAAAGCCTGCTCTTGTCTGAACGTAAGCGCCTGCCCTGCCACGCGCGCTTTCTCGCCCCACGCCGCGAAAGCCGAGACGGGCGCGCAGACAGACGCAAAAAGGCCGCGCCCAGAGGGGCACGGCCTTTCCTGTCGATCTCGGTGATGTCGACTTACGTGACGTGACGGCTTAGCGGAAGAGCGAGAGGACGCTGTCGGCGCTGGAATTGGCGATCGACAGGGCCTGGATGCCGAGCTGCTGCTGCGTCTGCAGCGCCTTCAGCTTGGTGGACTCTTCGTTCATGTCGGCATCCACAAGGCGGCCGACACCCTTGGTGATCGTGTCGCGCAGATCCTTGACGAAGCTGTTCTGCGTGTCGATGCGGCTGTTGGCGGCACCGAGCGTGGAGGCAGCATTGGTCAGGCTCTGCAGCATGGTGTCGACAGAGCTCAGCATCTGCTCGACCTGGGCGTCGGTGGTGGTCGAGGAGATCGAGATCACCGAGCCGGCAGCCGAGGTGGTGCTGTTGACGTTGATCAGGAAGTAGGTGCCGGTGGAGCCGGCCGTGCCGTTGGTGTAGGTGCCGTAGCCGGTGACGGCTTTGGTCAGCGCACCCTTGGTGGCGTCGTTGGTGTCGATCAGAACCGAGTTGGCCGTATCGTAGCTGATGGTGCCGATCGAAACGCCATTTGCCGAGCGGGTGAAGGAGCCGACCATGGTCTTGGTGGTCGCAGCCGTCGTCGACGTGTTGTAGAGCCAGTTTTCACCCGAGAAGGACGAGGACTGCGCCGTCGAGATGATCTGGTTCTTGAGTTCGGTGATTTCCTTGTTGATCTTGTCCTTGTCGGCGCCCGGCTCGCGCGCGGTGACCAGCTTCTGCTTGATCGTCGAGATGATGTCGATGGTGGTGTCGAGGCCGTTATAGGCCGTATCGGTCTTGGCGGCAGCGAGGCCGAGCGCGTCCTGGACGGCCGACAGCGCCTTGTCGTCGGACTTCATGGTCGTGGCGATCGACCAATAAGCGGCGTTGTCCTTGGCCGAACCGACCTTTAGGCCCGACGAAATGTGAGCCTGGGTGCTTTCCATGTTTGAGCTGATCGTCCGCAGGGTCGAGAGCGCAGCGATGGCGGAAGCGTTCGTGATAATGCTGGTCATAAGAGAGTGTCCCTCAGTACGAAATACAGGATTTGGGGGACATACCGGACTATATACTAAAACCGGTGAAGACTTTTCGGCATCATGCCAGCTAGAAGAGCGATTTTAACTTTCGATCTACCTTGCTTGTCTTGCAGGAACAAAGTCTCACTTCTCGCTTACCAATATATTAACGGTAAAATTCGGTATTTTAACATGTTCTTTTCTAAGTAACTCTAATATATTTAAGGAAACAACAGAACGCGCCTGACCTTAACCAAGAGGAAACCCTCTTAGTTTGCCGTCAGTTAACCATGACGAAAACTTCAGTTGAAAGAGCGCACCAGACTGCCAACGAGCAGGTTCCAGCCGTCGATCAAGACGAAGAACAGAACCTTGAACGGCAGGGAAATCGAGGTCGGCGGCAGCATCATCATGCCCATGGCCATGGTGATGGTGGCAACGATCAGGTCGATGACCAGGAAGGGCAGCATGATCAGAAAGCCGATTTCGAAGCCACGGCGGATTTCCGAGATCATGAAGGCCGGCACCACGGCGCGCAGATCGACGCGGCCATTTTCTTCCAGCGATAAATTCTTCTCACGCGCCATGTCGATGAAGAGCTGGAGATCCTTGTCGCGCGTGTTGGCCAGCATGAAGGCGCGGAAAGGCTCGGCGATGCGCGGCAAGGCCTCCTGCTCGGTGATCTGGTTCTGGATCAGGGGATCGACCCCTTCCGGCCAGGCACGATCAAAGGTCGGCGACATCACGTAAAAGGTCATGAACAGCGCCAGGCTGACCATGATCATGTTGGATGGCGTGGTGGCCAGCCCCATGCCGGAGCGAAGGATGGCAAAGGCGATGACGAAACGCGGAAAGCTCGTCACCATGATCAGGATGCCAGGCGCGACCGACAGAACCGTCAGCAGGCCGAAGGTACGGATGATCCATGACGCCACGGATCCGTCGATCGGCGTGTTGAACAAGTTCGACGGAAAGCCCTGTGCGAGAGCCGTTCCGGACATGAACGCCATGGCGGCGAGAAAGGCGACGAGACGAATCATTGAACCACAAAAGTTCTGAAGATCACATCCGATACGCGCCCCTCGGAGCGCAGGTCAACCCGCTCCTGAATGTCGTCCTTTAGATATTGGAAACCACGCGGTCCCTGGATCTGCTGCAGCGAGACCGTGCGCAGATAGGCCGTGAGATCGTCTTGGATCGACTTTGCCACTGCGACATCCGGATGTTCCTTGAACACCAGCGCCAGCTCCAGCCGGATCCAGTTTTCGCTGGGATAGGCGAGATTGACCGTCATCGGATCGAGCTGCAGAACGCCGCCCGCCTCGGTAAAGGCATGGGGCAGGCCTTCCGGCTTCTTCTCGCCATGCCCGCCGCCGCCATGTTCCTCCGCCTTAGCGGGGGCCGCCGGCGCGGCTGCGGCAGCAGCGGGTGCATCATGGCTGGCGCTTGACGGCGCCAAGAGGCCGCCGACGAACCAGCCGCCGCCGCCGCCGAGGATCGTCACCACCACAGCGGCGATGATCGTACCCACCATCGGATTTTTCTTCTTCGGCGCATCCGCGCCTTCGGCGTCTTCCATAATCTTTCAAGGCCCCTTGGCATCGATGCGGCATGCGCGCGCGGGCAGACCCGCGCGGCCGTGACGATCAGATCGGCGACAGGATATCCATGACCTGCTGGCCGATCGGCGGCTGCTGGATTTCGGTCAGGCGACCGCGGCCGCCGTAGGAAATACGGGCTTCGGCGATCTTGTCGTAGGAGATCGTGTTCTTGGCATCGACGTCCTGCGGGCGAACGATACCGGCGACATTCAGGATGCGCATTTCATGATTGACGCGCACTTCCTGGCTGCCGCTGATCAGGAGATTGCCGTTCTCCAGCACGCCGGTGACAACGGCGGCGACCAGCAGGACGAGCTTTTCGGCCCGCTCCGTCGAACCATCGGCCTTGGTCGAGGTGTTCGAGCCGTAGTCGAGATTGCCCTTCCACGCACCGGTGCTGACAGCGCCGGACGAATTCGCGCCAATGTTGAAGCCGCTGTCGTTCTCGCGCTTGCGATCGGTCTTGTTGTCGAAGGAGGCCTTGTCGTCAATGCGGATATTGACCGTCAGGATGTCGCCGACATTGATGGCGCGCGCGTCCTTGAACAGGGCGGAGCGCTGGTCGTTCCAGAGCGAGAAGCCGTTATTGGCGTGCAGCGGCTGCTTGGGATACATGGCCAGCTGCGGCGTCTGGGAATATTGCAAGCCGGAGCCGATCGGGCTCATGGCCGGCGCCCGGCCGACATCGCTCAGCGCACTTTGGCAACCCGTCAGGAGGCTGGCGGCGAGAATCGCGGTGATGCGGTGTCTCATGAGGGTTCCTTCGAGGTTTTGGGATCCGTCGCGCTGGCGATGATGGCTGTGATCACCGCCGCCTTGTCGCTGGCCATTTCCGCCAGGATCAGACTGGATTTCTTCGGCGGCAGCTTCATGATCAAGGCCGCCGCGATTTCCGGATTGACTTCCTGCAGCTTGGCCGCCGCCGCATCCGGGGCCATGCCCTTGTAGATGCCGACGAGCCCGACCTGGGCCTGTTCGAGAAAGTCGTTTCGACGCTTCAACCAGTCCTGATATTCGTTGCGGCGCTTTTCGAGCTCGGCGATGCGGCCGTTGACCTCGGTCTGCAGATCTTCCAGCTGCTTTTTCTGCAGCACATAGCGTTGGTCGCGCGCGCCATCGGCGATGTTGGAGCAGAAGCGCTGGATCTCGCCATTATCGGGCGCACCGGTCGCCGCCGGAGCGCCGACTTCCTGGGCAAAGGCGCCGGGGATCAGGCCGAGACCGGCAATCGCAAGCACCAGGCCAAGACGGCGGCCGCTTCGGGTGTTCCGGGTCCAGGCTGAAAGCGTATCGAGAAACAGGATCATTGCAGCACGAGCTCCGCCTGGAGAGCACCGGCGGACTTGATGCCCTGGAGGATCGAGATGATCCCGTCAGGCTTGACGCCGATGGAGTTGAGACCGGAGACGAGACTGCGCAGGTTCGAGCCGTTGAGCAGCGCGACGGACCCGCCATTCTGCTGCACCTGAATTTCGGTATTGGGCTCGACTGCGGTCTCCCCGCGGGAGAAGGGTTCGGGCTGGACCACCTTCGGCGCCTCGGTCACCTGAACGGTGAGCGTGCCGAAACTGACCGCCACGGGGGCAATGCGCACATCCTGGCCGATGACGATGGTCCCGGTACGCTCGTTGACGACGACGCGGGCCGGCGTATCGGTCTGGATTTCCAGGTTTTCGATGTCGGCCATCAGCTTGGCGAGGTCGGCCATCTTCGGACGGTCGATGACCACGGTCTGGCTGTCGCGCGCTTCGGCAATCCGGCCACCATAGCGGTGGGAGGCGTAGCGGTTGATCGTGTCGGCCATGCCGACGGCGGTCGAGAAGTCCGGATTGCGCAGCTGGAGCGTGAGATTGACGCCGTCCTTGAACTTGGCGGGCAGTTCACGTTCGATAATCGCGCCGTTCGGCACGCGGCCGGCGGTCGTAACACCCTGCTGGACGCTGGACGCCTGGCCTTGGGCGGAAAAGCCCGTCACGACCACCGAGCCTTGCGCGACCGCATAGATCTGGCCGTCCGCGCCCGAAAGCGAGGTCATGACCAGCGTGCCGCCGCGCAGCGAGGTGCTGTCGCCGAGCGAACCGACGGTCACGTCGATGCGGCTGCCGGGACTGGCGAAAGGCGGAAGATTGGCGGTGACGAGCACGGCCGCGATGTTCTTCGAACGGCTCTCGCCGCCCTGCGTCGAGATGCCGAGATTCTGCAACATGGCGCGCAGCGACTGTTCGGTGAAGGGCGAAGAGCGCAGGCTGTCGCCCGTGCCTTGAAGCCCGACCACGAGGCCGTAGCCGATCAGCTGGTTTTCACGCCCCGACTGCAGCGAGGCCACATCCTTGATGCGCGAGATGGCGAAGGCCGGCTCGACCGCGAGAAGGAGCATCGCGGCAAGCGCGATGAGGCAACGCGTGACATTCTTGATCATTTCGCCACCACCTGAACGGTGCCGTCCGCCATGACCGTTCCGGAAACGATGATACCGGAGTCGGTATTGCGCACGCGGATCAGATCGCCAACCGCCGCATTTTCAAGCGGCGAGCCGCCGGCGGAGATGACCAGGGGACCATTGTTGAAGACCAGCCGCACCGCCTTGCCGCGCTCGACGGCATAGGGCTGGCGCAGACCGGAGACGAGGATGACGCGGCCGGACAGAAGCGTGCGGGTCGTCACCTTGCCCACGACCTGATCGGCCGTCTGGGCGAAATCGCCCGAGAGGTTGGGATTGGTGACGTCCACGACTTCCAGCTGGCTTCCCACGATGGTTTCGCCGGGATAGATCGTTTCCTTGGGGATCACGGCCGTCATGCCTTCGGCACGCGCGGGCGCTGAGCCCGTGAGTGCCGCAAGCGCGACCGAGGCGGCTGCCAGCGTGGCGGCGGCCAGACGGTGATGGCGGAAGGAAATCCGGCGAAACATCATGTTTGCCCTTCGTTTGGAGCGCGTTACCGCAGGTTCTTGGAAACCGTGCCGGCCATTTCGTCGGCGGCCTGGATCACCTTGGAGTTCATCTCATAAGCGCGCTGGGCGGAGATGAGATCGGTGATCTCCTTGACCGGATCGACGTTGGAAGCTTCGAGATATTTCTGCTTGACCGTGGCATAGCCGGGATCGCCGGGCACACCGACAACGGGGGCGCCGGAGGCCGGCGTCTGCTTGAAGAGATTGTCACCCTGCGGATCGAGGCCCGCTTCGTTGACGAAGTTGGCAATGGTCAGCTGGCCAAGGCTGGTCGGCACGGTGGCGTTGCCCACAGTCGCCAGCACCTCGCCCGAAGCGGAGACCGTGACGCTCTTGGTGTTCGGCGGCACGGTGATGCCGGGAACGACCGCGTAACCGTCGATGGTGACGAGCTGGCCGGTGTCATTGGTGTTGAAAGCGCCGGCGCGGCTGTAAGCCGTCGTGCCGTCGGGCATCTGGATCTGGAACCAGCCCTTGCCGATCAGCGCCAAGTCGAGGTCGTTGCCGGTGGACACCAGGCTGCCCTGGAGGTGCAGGTTGCGCACGGCGGACGTCTGAACGCCGAGACCGACATTGGCACCTTCCGGCACGATCGCCTGGCCGGCCCGGTTCGGCACGCCCTGAACCCGCTCGGCCTGATACAGCAGGTCGGAGAATTCGGCGCGGGCGCGCTTGTAACCCGTCGTGTTGATGTTGGCGATGTTGTTGGCGATGACTTCCAGGTTGAGCTGCTGGGCGTTCATGCCGGTGGCGGCGATCGAAAGCGCTTTCATCTATAATATCCTCAGATCGCCATGCGGGCAATTTCGAGATAGGCGGTGACGACCTTGTCGCGGATGGCGACTGCCGTCTGCAGGGTCTGGTCCGCATTCATCACGGCGTCGACGACCTGGCGGGAATCGGCCTTGCCCTGGACGCCGGCGAGCGAGAGGCTTTCGGCGTTGCGCAGCGAGCCGATCGTGTCGGTGGCCATGTCGGCCATCACCGCCGAGAAGCTCGGCGCGTTGGGCGTGCCGGGCGTGGCCGTGCCCATCAGGCCGCCAGCCAGGCCGCTTGCCGTGGTGGAGCCCGAAGAGCTCAGCGAGCCGAGTTCGCCCGCGCCTGAAATGGCCGAGGAAATGCTGTGAATAGAGTTGATCATGATTAGCTCTTCAGGAGATCTATCGTGGCGGAGATCAAATCTCGAGCCTGGCGGGTGGTCTGGAGATTGGCCTCGTAAGAACGGTTGGCTTCCCGCATATCGGCCATCTCGACGAGGACGTTGACGTTCGGCAGCTTGACCATGCCTTTTTCGTCGGCGGCCGGATTGCCGGGATCGCTTTCCTCGATGAAATCGGAGTCATCGACGCCGAGGCGCTTGATGCCGACGCTGGCCGCACCACTGATACGGTCGACCTCGGCGCGGAAGCTGATCGTCTTGCGGCGATAGGGGTCGGCGCCCGGGCTGTCGCCCGTGGAACGCGCGTTGGCGATGTTTTCCGAGACGATACGCAGGCGCGTCGATTCCGCATCGAGACCGGTCGCGGAGACCTTGAGGGCTGAGACCAGGGGATCCATGGCTTAGCGCCTTACCGTCAGAAGCATCATGCGGTTGAAGGACTTGACGAGATTGGTGCTGAGATCGAAATCCCGCTTGATCTCGCCAGTCTTCATCAACTCCTTCTCCATGGAGACGGTGTTGCCGGACTGCTTCATTTCATTGCCGTCGGAGACGCTGCTCTCGACGACTTCGGCGGCGGAGTTGCCGCTGAGGAAATGGGCGGGATTGGTGGTCGCGAGCTGGAAAGGCGTCTCGCGCAGTACGCTTTCGAAGGGCTTGACGTCCTTGGCCGCGTAGCCGGGCGTGTTAACGTTGGCAATATTGCCGGCGACGACGTTCTGGCGAACTGCCAGCCATTGCGCCTGTCGCGAGGCCAGATCAAAGAGCTGTATCGGTTGCATCATGCGACTCCGTGCTTGATGCTTCGACACTAGCCCGGCAAACTTGCGTCAGACTGTTGCGGACCGGCCGGCGTAGTGTAAGGCAAAATCCTTAAAGAAAGCTTAACCGAAGAATTAAATCGGCCGAAATCCGATCTTTTGCGAAGCAGGCCTGACGATGGCCAGAAGCGCACAGGAAGAGGCTAAAAACAGATCAGGCCGGGAAAACCCGGCCTGCAATCGACGTGAATGGTGCGCCGAAGGCATAGCGCCGGCGCTTTATCTTACTGGCCGGCCTTGAAGACGTCGCCCTTGCTGGTGACCATTACCCAGTCGCCGCCACGCTGCTCCAGCGCCGCAATACGGCTGTCGTCTGGCAGGACCGAACCGACACGCACGAGATAGACGCCCTTGTCATCCTCGATCAGCGCCCGGCCGTTTGCGACATGGCGCAGGCTGAAGCGCGGATTGGCGGGGAAAGGCTGCTCGGGCGGGCCGCTCGGCTTCACGATCGCGCCAGGGATAGAGGCCGTCAGCAGCGCATCGACGGTGGCCTCGGTCTCTTCCTGCCGCTGCTGCTGCGCCATCGTCAGCGAGCCGCTGCCGATCTTGGCCGGCAGGTCGCGCAGCCGGCCTTCCCAGAGCGTGGGAATGCTGATCTTGTCCTGATTGAGATAAGCCCACCAGGGAAAATAGGAGGCGAGACCGGCCAGGACGATCCCGAAGGCGCCGAGCGCCATGTCCGATCTCGGCATTCCGCGCTGGCGTTGCTGGCTGACGACTTCGTCGGCATCCGTATCGCGCATCTGCGCGGGCCGCTTGATCCTGGTCATCCCTATCCTCGTGCGATGGCGCCGCCATTGGCTGCGGCTGCCTTCAGGGCATTGGCGAGATCGGTGAAGGCGTCGAAGGACGGCCGCTCACCCGGTGATTGTTTCAGCGTCTCGTAGATCACGGGCACCTGACGAATGGCCATGTCGAGATCCGGGTCGCTGCCGGGGCGATAGCCGCCGATCAGCCGGAGATCGCGGGTTTCCTCATAGCGATGGATCAGCGCCTTCAGGCGGGCCACCAGCTTTTCCTGGTCGGGCGTCCAAGCCTTGCGCGCAAGACGCGAGACCGAACTCAAGGGATTGATGGGCGGATAGCGCCCCTCCTCCGCCAGGCTGCGCTCCATGACGATATGGCCGTCAAGAATACCACGGGTGGAGTCGGCGATCGGGTCGTTGTGATTGTCGCCATCGACCAGGATCGAGATGATCGCGGTGATGGTGCCCGCGCCTTCGATACCGGGCCCCGCCCGTTCGAGAAGCCGCGGCAGCTCGGTGAAGACGGATGCTGGATAGCCGCGCGCGATCGGCGGCTCGCCGGAGGCCGTCGCCACCTCGCGGATCGCATGAGCAAAACGGGTGACGCTGTCGACGATCAGCAGAACGTTTTCGCCCTGATCGCGAAAATGCTCGGCGATGGTCACCGCCGTCATCGGCGCCATCTTGCGCAGCATCGGGCTCTCGTCGCTGGTGGCGACCACGGCCACCGTCTTCCGCATATCCTCGCCAAGCGTGTCCTCGATGAATTCGCGCACTTCGCGACCGCGCTCGCCGACAAGCGCGATGACGACGCGGTCAAAGGCTTCGGCGCGTGCCAGCATGGACAGAAGCGTGGATTTGCCGATGCCCGAACCGGCGAAAATGCCGAGGCGCTGGCCAAGGCAGAGAGGCGAAAACAGATCGATTGCCCGCACGCCGGTGCGAAAGCCTTCCTCGACGCGACGACGTGTCATCGAAGGCGGCGCGCTGTTGGCGATCGAACGGGCGACCGGGCCATGGCTCAGCGGCGCCCCGCCATCGATCGGCTCGCCGAGCGCATTGATGGCGCGCCCGCACCAGCTTTCATCCGGCGCCACGCGAAAAGCGCCCTTGCGGATCACCGTATCATGAATGCCGATCGGCTCGCCCGGCTCGATCGGGCAGATATAGACGAGCTCCTGCTCGACGCGCACCACCTCGCCGAGATGGACGCCGGTCTCGCTCTTATGGGCAACGAAATCGCCGAGGCGGACCTGACGCGAGAGGCCGGAAACCGTGTAATGACCGGCGGCGATCGTCTGCACACGCCCGCCGGCGGCCACGGAATTCTCGCTCTGGCCATAGCGTGCAGCCAGCGATCCCAAAGCCGCAAGCCGGCTCGGGCCGAAGCTGAAGGTGTCCGTTTCATCCAAGGCAGCGCTCATCTCATCATCCACTCTGGCCGTGCATCATGCCGGCAAGCCTTGCGCACGAAGCGTGCGCCGGCCGTGATCGTCTTGTTCTTGCAGGATCGCACCGCGCGCCGGCGATGCGCGCCGCATCAGCTCTTGGCGCCGCCCAGCGTCTTGATCGCCTCGCTCAGGCTGGTCTCACCATCGCGCATCAGGGCGGTGATATTTTCAAAGGCGCGGGAAACAGTGATCAGCTGCGTCATTTCTGTGATCGGATCGACGTTGGATTCTTCGACATAGCCCTGCTTGACGCCAACATCCATGCGGTCCACGACCGGCTGCGGCTGCGCGCCCTTCGGCAGAACGCCGCTGTTGTCATAGCGGTTGAAGCCCTTGGAGAAGTCAGCCTCGAACAGGCCGAGCGCGGAAACCTGCTGGCCGTTCTGACGGATCACGCCATCCGGCGTGACGATCAATTCGCCGGCGCCTGCATTGACCTGGATCGGTGCGCCGCCGGCATCCAGCACCGGATAGCCGCGTACGGTGACGAGATCGCCCCCATCGGTCAGCGAGAAGCGGCCATCACGCGTCAGCACGGGGCCGGCCGGCGTCTGGATCTGGAAATAGGCATCGCCTTTGATGGCGAGATCGAGATTGTTGCCCGTGGACGTCATCCCGCCGCCCTGGGTCTTGAGAAATTCCTTGCCCTCGTTGACGAAGGCCACCTTGGTGGGCTTGGTATCGCCGAGCACGGTGTTGAACTTCATTTCCGTGGCCCGAAAGCCTGCGGTATTGGCGTTGGCGACATTGTGCGCCAGCGTCGCCATGCGCTTTTCCAGCGCAATCTGGGACGAAACGGCGACGTAAAGACCGGTCTGCATCTTTCAGCGACCTCCAAGCTTCAAATTGTTGATCGACAGGAGAAGATCGGCCGAAATGCCCGAGCTGCCGCCAAACAGCTTGAGCGTGTCGGAGGCGGCAGGATCCTTCTGCGCTTCCCATAGGGCGGTGAAGCGTTCCATGAGTTTCGAAAGCTTCTTCGGATCCTTGAAGGAGCTGATGTCGATCTTCTCCTTGATGTGATCCGCCTGGGCATCGATATCGGCGGCGGCGAATTCATCCGGCACCTGCAGGAGGGTCCGGGTCACCTGGGCCAGTGCCTCATCGGCGAGAAGGCCGAAGGGGCTGGTAATCGAGGGGGCCATGCGCTCGAAATAAAGCGCCAGACGCACGCCCGAATCGTCCTCGCCGACTTCTTCCTCCAGCGTTTGCCGGCTGAATTTTGCGGTCACCCCCGTCTGCGCGCTGTCCTTGGCGGTAGCAGCGGTTCCGAACTTGGCGAAATTCAGCGAATTCACCAGATCGGAATAGCGGCTGTCGGAAAGCTTCTTGGCGAAGGCATCGTCCTTCTCGTTGCCCTCGGTCAGCACCTTGCGGATGAAAGCCTTGGCGTAGGACATGTCTTCAAGGCCGTGGGCCTTCAGTGCGTAGTTATAGAGACGGCTGTCGGCCATGAACTCGTCGACCGTCTTCACCGAGCCGATCTTCGACATGTAATAGGCCGTCTCCCGCGCGACGTCGGGCTGCTCCTGCACGCGCTTCAGCGAGGAGGTGAGGTCGCTGGTGATCTGCTTGTAGCTGGTGAAAGTGGTCGTCACGGAAAGAAAATCCTAAGAGGGCTGGAACAAAATGCTCCGAGCGTCCGGCATGAAGCCAAACTGGTGCGTTCCCCTTGTGCGAAGCTGTCCCCGCGGCAACGCATCAGAGCCAGCCTCACGCAAGCAAGACAGCCTATCCCCTATCCTCGAAATCCACCCGTGCGGCAGGTATCAACATGAACATCATCATCGGGCTCGTCATGACGCTCGGCTGCATTCTCGGCGGCTTCATCGCGATGGGCGGCCACATGACCGTTCTCAACCAGCCCTTCGAGCTGGTGATCATCGGCGGCGCCGGCGTCGGCGGCTTCATCATGGCCAATTCGATGAAGACCGTGAAGGATGCCGGCAAGGCGCTCGGCGAGGCCTTCAAGCATAAGGTCCCCAAGGAGCGAAATTATCTGGACACGCTCGGCGTGCTCTATTCGCTCATGCGCGACCTGCGCACCAAGTCGCGCAACGAGATCGAAAGCCACATCGATAATCCGCAGGAAAGCTCGATCTTCCAGCAGGCGCCGACAGTTCTTTTGAACAAGGAACTGACGGCCTTCATCTGCGACTATGTGCGCCTGATCATCATCGGCAATGCACGCAGCCACGAGATTGAGGCGCTGATGGACGAGGAAATCGAGACCATCAGCCACGACAAGATGAAATCCTACAACGCGCTGGCAACGATGGGCGACGCCTTTCCGGCGATCGGGATCGTCGCGGCCGTTCTGGGCGTCATCAAGGCCATGGGCGCCATCACGGAATCGCCCGAGGTTCTCGGCGGCAAGATCGCGGCGGCCCTTGTCGGCACCATGCTCGGGATCTTCCTGTCCTATTGCATCGTCTCGCCGATGATCGCCAACATCAAGGCGGTGCGTGAAAAGCAGAACCGGCTCTATGTGATCGTGAAGCAGACGCTGATCGCCTACATGAACGGCTCCGTTCCCCAGGTCGCGCTCGAATATGGCCGGAAAACGATTTCCGCCTATGAACGCCCTTCCATTGATGCCGTCGAGCAGGAGATGATGAATCCGGGCGGCGGCGGCGAAAGCAAGGCAGCTTAATCCATGACCGACACCGCCATGACGGCGCGCACGGCGCCCCTTCCCTTCGACAAGAGCCTGCTGGCCCGCATGACCGGCCTTCTGGCCGACCGCGAGCCGGTTGAAAAATTCGCCGTCGACCTCGGCCAGGTCTTCGCCGAATTCCTGCCCGACATGCTGCAGGCCGAAACCGGCTTTCCGGTCGAGATCGGCTATGCAGGCTTCGACAGCGGCGTGAAGCAGGAGCTGGTCGCGGCTCTTGGGAGCACGGTGGCCGTCTGCGACGGAACGCTGCGCAACTGGTGCGATTTCGTTATCGCCTGCGACAGCCCGATCGTCATGGGCATGGTGGAAATGCTGCTCGGCGCCGCCCCGGAAACGATCAGCCCGCCGGTCCCCCGCGCGCTCTCGGCCATCGAGCTCGACGTGGCGGCGATGCTGTTCGAGAAGGTCGCCAATGTCCTGAAATCGGCGGTCAATGCGAGCGGCGGCTTCGAGCCGACACTGGAACGCCCGCTCAACGCGACGGAGCGTTCGATCCCGGAAGAAGCGGCCGATATCCATGCGGCCGCCGTCAAGATCAGCCTGGTCGCCGGGCCGATCTCGGCCATCTTCACCATCGTCATTCCGCACAAGGCGCTCTTGAAGACCAAGATCGTCTTCCCCAAGGGCATCGGCCAGGCGCGCAAGACGAAGAATGCCTGGAGCGACCAGCTGGAACAGCAGGTTCATCGCTCCGCCGTCAGCCTGGAGGCCCGCATCCGCCTTGAGGACCTGACCCTTAACGATGTCTGCCGCCTTCAGGCCGGCGACATCATCGCCTTCAAGGACGTCCACGACGTCCGGGTGGATGTGAATGCCAACGGCCGCGACCTCTATGTCTGTGAATTTGGCCGTTCCGGCGAACGTTATACAGTCCGCATCATGGACACCCATGGTTCGGAAAAAGAGATTCTCGACCATTTGATGGGCTGAGCGACGAAACAGGCTTGGGGCAAGCTTCAATTGGAATAATGCACACATGGCTACGATAAAAGCACCCGATGACGTATTTCCGTCTCTGTCCGAAGGCGACGCCGAACTCGATCAGGCGATCGACGATCTGCGTGGCGTTCTGAAGGAAGGCGCAGACGGCGGCGTTTCCGACGCCGACGTATTCTCCGGCTCCCTGTCCGGGCTGGACGGCGCTTCGTCCTTCGCAGCATCCGACGATCTTGGCGGCTTTGGCGGTGATTTCGCTGCCGATGCGGCAAGCTCCAGCAACGCGGGCCTCTCCGGCGCAAGCCGTGGCAGCCGGTCACGCTCGCTGCGCGCCGGCGCGGAGATCCCGGCCAATCTCGAAATGATCATGGACATCCCGATCGATGTTCAGATCGTGCTCGGCGCCAGCCGCATGCAGGTCTCCAGCCTGATGGCGCTTACCGAAGGCGCAACCATCGGGCTCGACCGCAAGATCGGCGAGCCGGTCGAAGTCACCGTCAACGGCCGAGTGATCGGCCGTGGTGAAATCACCGTTCTGGACGAAGACGATACGCGGTTCGGCGTTCGCCTGATCGAAATTCGCAGCGGCCGCGGCTGAAAGGCTGTCACCGACTGAACCCGACGAAGCAGGGCGCGCATCGAGCGCCTTGCACACGAAGACCTGAAGTAAATGTGTAACGGCAGGTCGGCGCTCTCCACGCAACGCGCCACCTCCGGTCCGGCGCCAGGGCGCTGACGAAAGGATCCATGATGGATTTCGACAATTTCGAGTCTTCGGCACCGACCCGGCCTCTTAGTCAGACAGACAAGGCCGCCGCCGTTCTGCTTGCCATGGGTAAGGGCGTCGCCGGCAAGCTCCTGAAGTTTTTTACCCAGGGCGAGCTGCAGGGCATCATCGCCGCGGCGCAGGCTCTGCGCACCATTCCGCCGCATGAACTGGACCAGCTGGTCAGCGAGTTCGAAGACCTCTTCACCGAAGGGGCCGGCCTGATGGATAATGCCAAGGCCATCGAGGCCATTCTGGAAGAGGGCCTGCCGCCTGAAGAGGTCGATGGCCTGCTGGGCCGCCGCGCGGCCTTCCAATCCTACGAACAGAATATCTGGGAGCGCCTGCAGGACAGCGATCCGGTCTTCGTCTCGCGCTACATCGCCAAGGAACATCCGCAGACCATCGCCTACGTCCTGTCGATGATGCCCTCGAACTTCAGCGCCAAGGTTCTCTTGGAACTGCCGGAAACCCAGCGCGCCGATATCGTCAACCGGACGGTGACGATGAAGAGCGTCAGCCCGAAGGCCGCGCAGATCATCGAACAGCGCGTCATCGAAATGTTTCAGGCTGTGGAAGAGGATCGCAACTCCACCGGTTCGGTCAAGGCGGCCGAGGTCATCAACCAGCTGGAAAAGACCCAGGTCGACACCCTGCTCGGTGCACTCGAATCGCTCAGCCAGGAATCGGCCGGCAAGATCCGCCCGAAGATCTTCCTCTTCGACGACATCATGCTCATGCCGCAGCGCAGCCGCGTGGCGCTGTTCAACGACGTCTCCGGCGACATCATCACCATGGCGCTGCGAGGCACCGCCATGGACCTGCGCGAATGTGTCCTCTCGGCACTGGGCGCACGCCAGCGCCGCATGATCGAGGCCGATCTGGGTACCGGCGAGCAGGGCATCAACCCGCGCGAAATCGCGATTGCCCGCCGCTCGATCACCCAGGAGGCCATCCGCCTGGCAGCTGCCGGCATGATCGAACTGAAGGAAAAGGCAGCCGCCTGATCCCACGCATTTTATCGACGACAACGGCCATACGAGCTCCGCTTGCATGGCCGTTGTCGTTTGCCGCATTTTCCCTCGCCGGAAATCACCCGCCTGCCTCTTGCAAGGCCCGACCCGCCGCCGCAAGAAGAGCAGGATATCGGTGCCCGCGACATACAAACCCTGCTTGGCCAGCCACCTGGCTGGCAAGGTGCCGACGGTCCGGGCAAAAAGTGCCAAAACGAGGACGACGGGGCATTCGCCGCGAATCATCGCATGAATGCTCCCGTCTGACGGAGATCCGCTGTGGCCGAGGACGACGACAAGGAAAGCAAAACCGAGAGCCCGTCGGAGAAAAAGCTGAACGACGCCATGGAGAAAGGCAACGTGCCCTTCTCGCGCGAGGTGACGATGTTCGCCTCGGTGTTCGCGAGCTACATCTTCGTGGTCTTCTTCCTGCCAGGCGGCTTTGCCAATTTCGCTGAAGCCTTGAAGGATATTTTCGAGCAGCCGGAGGCTTGGCGGCTCGAAAATGCCACGGATGTCACGGCGCTAATTCTCTTTCTGTTCAATCGTGCCGCAGGCCTGGTCGTGCCGATCATCCTGCTGCTCGTCAGCTTCGGCATAGCCTCATCCGTTCTCCAGAATTTTCCCCGCATGGTGCTGGACCGGATTGCGCCGAAGCCGGAGCGGCTCTCGCCCATGGCCGGCCTCAAACGGATCTACGGCAAGCCGGGCCTGGTGGAATTCGGCAAGGGCTTCTTCAAGATCGCGATCATCTCGACGATCATCGCCGTCACCCTGAAGGACGATTTCTACGGCTCTCTGGATGCGATGTTTTCGGATCCGGTGACGATCTTCAGCCGCATGTCCGGCGATCTCAATCAGATCATGGTGGTCGTGCTGCTCTGCAGCGGCGTCATCGCCATCGCCGATTTCTTCTGGACCCGTCATCATTGGCTGTCCGAGCTGAAAATGACCAAGGAAGAGGTGAAGGAGGAATTCAAACAGTCGCAGGGCGATCCGATTGTACGCGCTCGCTTGCGCTCGATTGCCCGGGATCGAGCGCGCCGGCGCATGATCACGGCGGTGCCGCGCGCCACATTGGTGGTGGCGAACCCGACCCACTATGCCGTGGCGCTGCGCTATGTCCGCGAGGAAGGCGACGCGCCGGTGGTGATCGCCAAGGGCCAGGACCTGGTCGCGCTCAAGATTCGCGAGATCGCGGAGGAAAACGGGATTCCGGTGTTCGAGGACCCACCGCTGGCGCGCTCAATGTTTGCGCAAGTCTCGGTGGATAGTGTGATTCCACCGGTGTTTTACAAGGCTGTGGCCGAGCTCATTCACCGTGTCTATGCAGCAAATCAAAAACGGACCCGCTGACAAACGATGAAAAGATGTTCCTATTCCGAAGAACGCGAAAAAATCGTCGCAGACGCCATCCGCCCTGTGGCAACGGAACTACGGCTGATCGACGCGGCCGATTTCATCGCTCTCTTGCGCTTTGAATCGCATGCCAGCCTTGCCGACCTCGTCTCCTCCGCTGCGGAACTCTATTTCCAGCCCGGAACGGTCAATTTCGGCATCGGCGGCAATTACCGGCTCGACTGGGGCAATTCGCCCGAGATCCTGCTCGATCTGGAGCTGAAGCCAGACGGCGTCACCGTCTATGCCCAGCTGCAGCTTGCCAAGGACAAGGCCGGGATTGAAATCAGCCATATTGCTTTCAATCGTCCATCCGAAGATCCGAACGAAAACACCGCCTTCCTCGCCCGCAGCCTGGACGCGGCCAAATTTTCGCGCAGCCTCGCCTGCTGATCCAGCGCGCTGCCTTTCATACCACTCGATCCCCACAAACCGACCCCACGACACCTTGGTTCTGGCCTTAAGCCATCGCCGGAGGCGCAGACGTGTCGGTCGGGCCCTTTCGAAAGTTTCAGCGAACCCTGATGCAGGCCGCGTAAAGCAAGCGCGGCCTGCGAGGCCATCCTGGAAGCATCCGCGACGGAAGGACGTGGATGCATGCCCCCGAAATTGCGACCTGGCTTTTGTGACAGGATGGTGGCTCCGCCAGCCGCCCTCCGTCGCTGACTGATCTGGTGTCCGATCTGCCGACCCCAACACCGTGATGCCACGCCGGCCGCCGTCCCCGCGGCCAGGCTTGGCGCCGACGATAAGTGCCAGCGCCTGCCGGTCCGCCCCGGCACCCTGGCTTGGCCGGCGCGAAACTATGCAGCTTGAGAATGCGCCTGGGCGTCGAAAACACGAACGGGCTGGCAGGTCCCTTGCGGCTCTGCCAGCCCGTGAAAAATCGGGTTCATGTCTGACGGTCGATAAGGAGCCAGAGACCTACCGAATATATCCGAGCCGAATGGCCTTGGCGATCGCCTGGATCCGGTTGACCGAGTCGAGCTTGGTGGTGGCTGCTCCGAGATAGGCATTTACCGTATGCACGGAGAGGCCCATCTTCTCGGCGATATCCTCGCTGATATGGCCGTTGCCAGCCATCTGCAGGCAGTCGATCTCGCGTTCGCTGAGCGCTTCGGCCGGCAGCATGCGTCGTTCATCGGCCGCCAGAAGATCGGTCAGCACCTGGCAGGCTTGACCATGCAGGTCGATGATCGCTTCCGGGTTCAGGTCGAGTTCGCCACCGATCACGACGACATAGCCATTGCCCTGCGCGCCCAGCCTGACGGGAAAGGCGATGCCGGCCTGGCTCAAGCCGCCGGCGATCAGCCGCCGGGTGAAGGACTCAAAGCCGGTGACATCGGCGATCTGATCTGCGGCCGTGCCGTTCCAGACCAGCGGCAGGATCGAGCCGTCGATATGCTGCAGCATCGCGTCGCTGTAGGCGCTGAGCAGATTGTGCGCCATGGCTTCGGAATGAGCGCCCCAATTGTCAAGCACGCAGGTCAGCTTGCGTGCTCCGGGCAGGCCAGAGCCGCTCAGGCGCAGGACGGCGAAATTCCGGCCGCCCAGCGCACGCTGGATCTGCTGGAGACGGGTGATGAGGGAGGAGATGCGTGCGGCCCGTTTGCCGCCCTCCGAGCCCGACGTCATGCCGGGCGGGGTGCCAGCCATGCCGCCCTCCTAGACGAGATTGTTTCGGACGGAATAGGCGATCGCTTCCGACCGGGTCTTGGTCGCGGTCTTTCGCATCACGCTGGTAATGTAGTTGTTGATGGTGTTGCGCGATATGCCGAGGATCACGGCAATCTCATCACTGGTCTTGCCTTCGGCAATCCAGAATACGCATTCGAGCTCGCGCTCGGTCAGGTCGCAGTCACGATCGGGCTCGACGCGCGCTTCCGGCGCCGCGCTGGCGAAATAGCCCGTCAGGAGTGCCATTTCACGTAGCGTCTCGCGCGAGAGAATGACGTCCTGCGGGAAAAGCATCAGCAGCGAAAGGCGCACGCGGCCAATGGCAAAGGGGATGGCGCAATATTGCCGGCTTACGCCGCGCGGCAGCACGGCCTCATCCGGCAGCATGGCGAAAGCCGGCTGCAGCACCGAAATGCATTTTTCCAGCTCGTTGCTCTTGGCATGCTGGTCCGCCATGACCCGGCCGATACGCCGCACGAGATCGAAAGGCCAATCCGAGCAGATGGCGAAATCGACGCCGCCATTTTGCGCCCGGTCGCAACGCGCCAGGAGATAGTGGCTGGCACCGACATACTGCGTCAGGAGGTTCAGCGCCTTTGCCAGATGTCCACATTCGGCATGGTTGATCAGCCGCGCGATCATCTGCCGACGGGTATTGGTGGTGGGCGCGCCGACAAGTCGGCCCTGCACGGCAGGCACAGGCCTTGCCGTGATCTCGGTCTCAATCATGGTCATATCGTTTTGTCCCCGTGAAGGAATTCTCGGGCTGTCTTTGCCGAAGCGCCTTTTCAGGCGCCGCGCCGGGGTCGTTCCGCCATCCCCGGCCACATCGACTGCCGTCCGAATCACACGATAAAAGGTACCTTACCTGTCGAAAAAAACTACTGATTCGATGTTGGGATTTACTTTTTCGAAAGGTTGTGGAACGATTCGCCGCATGAAGGGACCGGGCCAATAGCGATTTTGCCCACCCTTGGCAACATTCAATCTATATTATTGAATATAATAGATTTTCGAAAATATTAGTGAAAACGAACCAATATTTTTCGCGGGCCGAAGCGTTTTTGTGTGACGCGCGATGACGGCAAAAAGCCCTTCTGGTTAATTCTGCCGTTTTGCATCCAGCGCCGCATTGGAGGCTTAAATCTCAGGCTGTGGCGGAATTGCACCATGTCTATTATCGACCCTGACAAGCCTATCCAACTATAATATCGTTTATAACATACAATATAATCTTCTTTATACTCTAGCCGGTACCGTGAACATCGCAGGAACCGTGACGCAAATCATCCGACAAATGCGGCAAGTGCGAAGCAATCCCGTTTCTCCACAGCGAATTTTTTACCAAAAGTTAACGTTTCGACTCTGACGGCGGATGCGGCAGGCGGCACTGGCGCTGACGAATCTTTGACTGTGAATCCCGCAAGGAAAATCTGGCGCCACGACACTGTTGCGGATGCGAAACAATCCGGCTGGGCCTGCGGCCGGCGCGCCACGGTGTGCTTTTTGGAAAGTCCGCTTGAGCGAGCGGAAGATGCACCGTCGGCACAGCCCGGTCAGCTCTCCCGTGCCTGTTTCGATCGGATGGATGAGGCAACGGATGAAAGCCGGCATTGACCTCAAAATACCGTGACGCAAGCCAGGCAGTAAGCGGTCGCAAAAATTCGGGCCGCCGTTTGGAAAGCCCGCTGCATCGTTTTCAAGCTGCACCCCGTGTTGCCGGGATCAGGTCTGCTTACCCGATCGACGAATATCGAACAGAGTCCGTTCATGCGAAAAGCCGGGCGCTGGGGCGTCCGGCTTTTTTCGTTGGTGCCTGGCTGGTGATGTCAGGCGGCCTTTTCGGTGATCCACTTGCGCAGGATCTTGGCGGCGCGCTCCTCGCTGATTTCGACCATCCTGGACAGGCGCTTCTCGGGACCTTCCTTGATCCGCCGGTTGAATTCGTCCTCGCTGCCGGAGCCAAGACTGAGGAGATCGTCGGTGCTGTCGAAGCCGAAGTCGGATCCAAAGCCATCCATCAGTGCGCCACCGGCCGGAGCCCCGCCCACGGCGGGCGAGAAGTCGGGCAGTTCCAGGCCTGCGGCTTCCCCTTCCCCGGCCTCGCCATGGCCGGCACCGGTAACCGAGCGAGCCAGAGGACGCAGGCCCATCCAGATGACGAGGACGGCGACCAGGACAAAGGAGCCGGCATTGATGATGCCACCGAGATTGCGCGTCAGGATTTCCATGAAGGAAGGACCGGCAACGGGATCGGTCAGCAGTTGGTTGTCGACGAAGTCGAGCGAGGTGATGGTGACCACGTCGCCGCGTGCCGTGTCCAGGCCGGCTGCGGACGCCACCAGCTTCTGCATTTCGGCGATGTAGGCGTCGACCTTGGCCTGATCGGCATTTTCGCCGAGCATGGTGGAGACGCGGGTCTTGTTGAGCACGACGGCAACGGAGAGCTTCTCGATCCGGTAGCTGCCCTTGGTGGTGGCAACGGTCTTCGAGTTGATCTCGTAATTGGTCTGCTCTTCCTTCTTTTCCGCCTGGTCGCTGGATTGGGCACCCGCTCCGCCCTTAGGCGCAGCCTGGGGCACGTTCTGCTCGACGGTCGCGGCGTTGTCGGCCTGCTGCTGCTTGGAGTTGGTCTGCTCCTTGGTAACCCGCGTGGAACGCTCGACGCGCGATTCCGGATCATAGACCGTTTCGTGGATCTGCTGGGCATCGGTGTTGAGTGCGGCAGCGACGCTGGTGCGGAAGTTCTCCATGCCGAGGATCGGCGACAGGGCCTTGTCGATGTTGCGTTCGATTTCGCCCTGGACGTTCTGGACGATGCCGAGCGACTGGCTGAGCGCGCTATTGCCCGGATCGTCGCCGGAAGCCAGGAGCTGGCCGGCGGAGTCGAGAATGGTGACATCGTCCACGGACAAGCCCGGGACGGAGGAGGAAACGAGATGGCGGATCGAGGCCGAAGCATTGCGCCCGACATTGGCGCTTGCCCGGATCATCACCGAAGCGGTCGGTTTCTGCTCGGCTTTGCGGAAGGAACCGCGGTCGGCCATGACGATGTGGACACGCGCTGCGGAGATGCCGGCGATCTGCTGGATGGTGCGGGCGATTTCGCCTTCCAGAGCACGGACCCGGGTGACCTCCTGCATGAACGAGGTCAGGCCGAGGGAGCCGACCTTGTCGAACAGCTCATAGCCGGCATTGGTGCTGTTGGGCAGGCCACGCTCGGCCAGAAACAGCCGCGCCTTTCCGACCATGCCGACCGGCACCTTCAGGCTCGTGCCGTCGGTCCCGACCTGAAAGTCGATATTGGCCTCGGCCAGCGCCACGCTGATCTGGTTGAGGTCGCCTGTTTCGAGGCCCACATACAGGGTCTCATAGGCTGGCTTGTTGACGTAAAGGCCTGCGGCAAGAACCATGCCGATGGCAATCACCCCCGCGGAAATCAGCGCGATGATCTTGCCCTGCCCCAGATTCGCGAGGTTCTTCGTCACCGAAGAGAGTTGTTCCAACAGATTCATTCTGTTTCCGCACCCCGAAAGCGCGCCCGGCCCGGCTGATTGCAGAGGGCTAGGTGTCATGCGCTGTCCAAACATCGGGCCTTTTTCGATGTCATCCTCAGGCCGTCCGCAAAGATGCGAACAGGCATGGGAATCCACCGGACCCAAGGGGACACTAGGGAGCGAAACTTGCGCGAACTTAACCTGCGGTCAGCGCGCGCGCCCGATCGTCGGGAATGGGGCAATGCAGGTCGGCACCCGCAGGCCGGCATACAGCGGCGGAGCACGGCGGCCTCATGGAGGACAGCCAGCGCTCATCAAAAGAATTCGAGATCGCCGGCATCCTGCGTCAGGGGCTGCGAATGGCCGTGGCGCATCTGCCCGCGGCTCAAGGACGCCTTCATGTCGGCAAGCGTCACCAGATTGAGCGCGGTAGCGATGTCCACCAGCTGCGTCTTGGGAATGCCCGCAGTCATCGTATCGATAAATTCGGCGATGCCACGCGTCTTCTGCACGGCAAGATCGATCCCCTGTAGCACCTTGATCCGGTCTGCGGCGGCCAGCTCTGCGTCCTCATGCGCATGGGCGAGCATCGGCTCGATCCGCTCGATCAGATAGACGACATCGTGCAGCTCGCTGACGACGCGCATCATCACGTCGGGCAGGGAGTCTTCGCAGCCCTCAAGGGCCTTGACTGCCGGTTTGCTCATCGTCCTTCCTCTTCCTCGTAACGGGCGGGTGTCTTCAGCATGCAGACGCCGGCATAGTGTTCTTGCGAATGCCGCTTCGTTCACCGCCCTCAAGGCTTCGAGGGTCGGTCGCGCCGATCCTGCGGCGGATCGACGACAGCGAGACGGAAAGCTTGCCGCGGCGTGACGGACCAGATGCCGGCTTGGCCCTCCCCTCTCCTGCCCCGGGAAAGCGGCGGCGTCCTGCGTCTCAGAAGAATTCGATGCCGTTGTCCGCAGGCTTCGGCGGTGCCGGAACGGGTCGCTGCTCCATGGCCACCGTACGCTGTGTCTCCACGCCGGAAAGCTGGTGCTGACGCGCGCGGCCCGACGACGGCCAATATTCAAGCTTGCGGCCATGCTCGCCGCCCGTGCTCTCCCCGACGATGCGAATGCCTTCATCCATCAGAAACTGACGGGCGAAGCGGGCATTCTGCTCGCCGACATTGGAGAAGCGGGCGATCGTCTTGGCGCCGCCAAAGATCTTGGCTTCCAAACGATCGCGCCGGGCGCCCTTCTTCAGGAGGCCGTTGATCAACAGCTCCATCAGATGCACGCCATAGCGCGTGGCATCTCCGCCGGCGGCCAGAGCTTCGGCCGAGCCCGGCAGGAGAAAGTGGTTCATGCCCCCAACACTCGCGACCGGATCACGCATGCAGGCCGCCACGCAGGAGCCAAGGATCGTCGAAAGCACCACGTCGGGATCCGTGACCACCTTGAACTCGCCCTGAATGACATGCACGCGCTTGGTCGCGACGTCTTGGATCATTTAAGCGCTCCAAACACGGCCTCGATGGCCGCCTTCATCTTTTCCATCGTGAACGGCTTGGCGAGAACATTGTTGGCGCCAAGCGCAGCCGCCTTCGTGACCAGCGCGCGGTCGCCCTGCGCGGTGAGCATGATGAAGGCAGCCTTCTTGGTGGCCGGGTTGTTGCGCACGGCGTGCAGCAGCTCCAGACCGTCCATCTTCGGCATGTTGAAATCGGAGATGACCAGATGATGCGGCTGCTGGGCCATGATCTTCATGCCCTGTTCGCCGTCACCGGCGACCGTGATCTGCTTGAAGCCGAGCTGCTGCAAGGCATCGCCCAGAAGCAGGCGGCTGGTGACCTGATCGTCAACAATGAGAACTTTGATTTTTTCGGCGATCGACATTTATTCCATTCCTTCTCTTCGAGCGGCGGCGCGCTTCAGAACTTCTTCCCCAATTGCATTAAGAGGCAGTTGAAACTCGACCGCACCCAACTCGTAGGCCACACGCGGCATCCCGTAGACCACACAGGTCTTTTCGTTCTGCCCGAATGTCCGAGCGCCATTATGGCGCATTTTCAAAAGACCGGACGCGCCGTCGCGGCCCATTCCCGTGAGGATCACCCCGATGGCGTTGCGCCCTGCCAGATCCGCGACGGAATCGAACAGGACGTCGACCGAGGGACGGTGACCGTTCACAGGTTCCCGATCGATCAACCGGCAGCAAGGCGCCGACGGATTGGCGATGGTCAGGTGGCGTTCGCCGCCTGGCGCCAGATAGACCTTGCCGACCTCCAGCCGCGCCCCATCCGTCGCCTCCTCCACCCGTGGCGCGCAGAGGCGGTTCAGCCGCTCGGCGAAGCTCTTGGTGAAGGTATGCGGCATATGCTGCGTGATGACTGTCGGCGGACAATTGGCCGGGAACTTCTGCAAGACCGCGATCAGTGCCTCGACGCCGCCCGTCGACGAGCCGATGGCGACGATGCGCCGGCTCGCCCGATAATCGACGCCGGCATTGTTGGCGTTGGCCGGGCTCGGCATGGCCGCGCGGTTGACGCTGATCATCTGTTTGCGCGGAGAGCGGGCAGCCGCCTTCACCTTGTCTGCCAGATCGGCAAAAGGATGCGGGTCGCCCGGCGCCGGCTTGCCGACGCAATCGAATGCGCCGATCTCCAAGGCCGCGACCGTGGCTTCCGCACCGCGATGGGTCAGCGTCGAGACCATGATCACCGGCATGGGCCTGAGACGCATGATCTTTTCCAGGAAATCGAGCCCGTTCATATTCGGCATTTCGATATCGAGGGTTACGACATCGGGGTCGAGTTCCTTGATCGCAGCGCGCGCCTGCAGCGCATCGGCGGCCTGGCCAACGACGCTAACGCCGGGATCGGCGCTGAGCACGGCGGTGATCAGATTGCGCATGGTCGGGCTGTCGTCGACGACGAGAACGCGGGCGGGGCTCATGCGCGGCCTCCGCTCGTGCGGCCGATCAGGCGATAGGTGGTGACGCCGATATTGTCGAACACGGCCTTGGCATCGCCCGAAACACGCTCGGAATGGCCGATATAGAGGTGCCCTTGCGGATGGAGCATGCCGGCAAAGCGCGACCAGACGCGCATCTGCGTCGGCTCGTCGAAATAGATGACGACGTTGCGGCAGAAGATCACGTCGAACATGCCCTTGAACGGCCATTGCGACAGCAGATTGAGCTCGTTGAAGGTGATCAGACGCTTCACGCGGTCGTCGATCTGGTACTTCGTCCGTCCGGCGATCTGGGTCTCCGTGAACCACTGCTTGCGCATGGCGGGCTGCACCGTCTCCAGCGCATTGAGGTCGTAGGCGCCGACGCGGGCGATCGCCAGGATCTTCGGGTCGATATCGGTTGCCAGGATGCGGATGTCGTAATCAGCCGCGTTCGGCAGCACCGAGAGCAGCGTCAGCGCGATCGAATAGGGCTCCTGCCCATCCGAACAAGCGGCCGACCAGATGCGCACGCGTCCGCCAGACTTGGCGCGGGCAATCAGGCCAGGCAGGACCTCGTCACGCAGATGCTCGAAATGGTGGTTCTCACGGAAGAAGCGCGTGAAATTGGTGGTCAGGTAGGACAGCATGTCCTTGCGCTCGGCCGCCCCGGCAGGCGATCCAACCAGCGCGCAATATTCGCGGAAGTTCTTCAGGCCGAGATTGCGGATATGCTTGGACAGGCGGGAGTAGACGAGCGAGGCCTTCGTCTCGTTGAGCGCGATACCAGCGTCGTCGTAAATCATCGCCGAGATCTCCGCCAGATCACGGCGGGTCAGCGGAAATTCGCCACTGGCAAGGCATTCGTCAGGGCTCTGACGCAGATCGATGGCCATGGGAGGTGTCATGCCGCCTCGCTTTCACGGTCGCCAAAAATGGCATCCATTTCGATCAAACAAATCATGCGTCCCTCGATGGCCAAGACACCCCGGGCAAAGGACCGCTCGAATTCCGAGGCGACCTCCGGTGTCGGCTGTATCTTGTCCTCCGTAACCGTCAAAATATCGGAAACGGCCTCCACCAAAAGTCCGATAATCTTCTGGCCGACCTGCGCGACGATGATGACATGACGCACGCTGGGCTCTGTGCGGCGCATGCCGAGGCGTGCGGACAGGTCCACGATCGGCAGCACGGCACCGCGCAGATTGATGACGCCCAGCATATAAGACGGGCTGTGCGGCATCGGGGTGGCCGGGGTCCAGCCACGGATCTCGCGCACCGACATGATGTCGACGCAAAACTCTTGATCGCCGATGCGGAACGCGATCAGCTCGCGTCCGCCCTTCGTCAGATTTTGTGCGAGATAGGCCATGGGCGTTTATCCGAAAGCGGCCAGGGCGTTTTCGTGGCGCAGCGGCTGCCCGCGAGAGGCCGCGACCACGGCATCGACGTCCAGGATGAGGGCCACGCGCCCATCGCCGAGAATGGTGGCTGCGGCGATCCCGGGAACATGGGTGTAGTTGGCCTCGAGGCTCTTGATGACCACTTGGCGCTGGCCCTGGATGGCATCGACCATCAGCGCGCGCTGACCGCCGCCTTCCGACTCCACCAGGAGCGCCACGCCTTCGACCGGATTGGCAGCCTGGTAGCGGAAATTCAGGATCTTGCCCACATCCACCAGCGGGCAGAAGGAGTTGCGGATCGAGATCAGCCGTTGGTTGGCACCGAAGGAATGGATCGAATTGGCTTCCGGCTGCAGCGTCTCGACAATCGCCGTCAGCGGCACCACCAGGGTCTGGTTGGCAACGGTGACGACCATGCCGTCGAGAACGGCGAGCGTCAGCGGCAGGCTGAGCGTGAAGACGGAGCCATGCCCCGGCTTGGACTGGATCGAGATGCGGCCGCCGAGGGCCTGGATCGAGCGCTTGACGACGTCCATGCCGACGCCGCGGCCCGACAAGTCCGAAACCTTCTCGGCGGTCGAGAAACCGGCATGGAAGATCAGGTTGTCGATTTCCTCGTCCGACAGATTGGCATCGGCAGCGATCAGATCGTTGTCGATGGCCTTCTGGCGCACGCGCTCGCGGTTGATGCCCTGGCCGTCGTCGGCCAGTTCGATGATGATACGACCGGAACGATGCTTGGCGGTCAGGCGAACGGTGCCCTCGGGGTTCTTGCCGAGCGCGACGCGCTTCTCCGGCATTTCCAGCCCGTGGTCGACCGCGTTGCGGATCATGTGCGTCAGCGGCTCGGCCAGCTTGTCGATCACCGTCTTGTCGACTTCGGTGTTCTCGCCTTCCGTGACCAGACGAACCGACTTGCCGGTGATGTCGGCAATTTCGCGCACCGTGCGGGCCATGCGCTGGAAGACCGGCTTGACCGGCTGAGCGCGGATGGCCATCACCGAGTCCTGGATCTCGCGGGTGAGCTGCTGCAGCTCTTCCAGACCCATATTGATCGATGAGGTGCCGTTGGTGTCGTTCTCGATCACGCTCTGGGACAGCATGGCCTGGTTGATGACCAGCTCGCCGACGAGGTTGATCAGGCGGTCGACGCGGTCGAGATCCACACGAATGGTCTGAGCGGCGGGAGCAGCAGCAGCTGCAGACGCGGCTGCGGCGGCCGCAGCGGCCGGCGCGGCAGGCGCGCTCTTGGCCGAATCGGCAGCCTTGGTGCCCGGCAGCTGCACGACATTGCTGGCGGCTGCAGCGGCCTCGGCTTCGCTGGCAGCGATGCGTTCTTCTTCCTCGACCAGGCCGACCGGCGGCTCCGGCTCGTCGAAGAGCGCGGAGAGATCGAAGGGCACCGGCGTCATCGGCGATTCGTCATCGCTCTGCTCGCCATTGTCTTCTTCCAGCGCCTTGATTTCGAGATCGCAATCCCACTCGGCGAATTCGAAGACGGCACGGACGGCATCCTCACCCTTGTCGGTCTTGATGACCGCCCTCCAGGTGAAATAGGCGTTTTCCGGCTGCAGCTCTTCGAGCGACGGCAGCGCGTCCATGTTGCAATAGATGCTCATCTCGCCGAGGCGCGAGAGATCGCGCAGGAGCAGCGTTGCCTCGTTGCCCTTGCGGTAGAGGTCGGCCTTCGGCTTGAAGATCACCTCATAGGCCGGCAGAACGCTTTCGACCGGCATGTCGTCGCCGAAATCGTCGAAGGAGAAGGCAACAGGGACAAAGCCCTGGTCATTGGCGACCGGCGCAGCAGGCGCCGCCGGAGCCGCAGCCTTGGGCGCAGCCACGGGCTTGGCGGCCGGAGCCTCGGCATGAGACGGCATCTCGCCATGCGCCAGCGCTTCGAGTTCGCGGATCAGCTGCTTGCTGCGCGCCTCATCGACCGAGCCGCCGTCGCGGGCACAATTGGTCAAGTCGGCCAGGACGTCGGCCGACTTGAGCATGACCTTGAGCACGTCCTGGTTCGGCTCCAGACGGCCGGAACGGACGCAATCGAGCGTAGTCTCGAACACATGGGCGAACGAAACCAGGTCGTCGAGGCCGAATGCGCCGGCGCCGCCCTTGATCGAATGGACCGCGCGAAACACGGCATTGACCGTTTCGGGATCGCGGTCGCCGTCATTCAGGCGCAGGAGACCGGATTCCAGTTCAGCAAGCTGCTCCTCGCATTCCTGGAAGAAGATCTCTTTGATTTCATTCATGTCCATGGGATTATGAGTCCTGGCTCGATTTTAAGCGGTGACGCGCTCGATGGCGTCGATGAGCTTGGTCGGATCGAAGGGCTTGACAATCCAGCCGGTGGCGCCGGCCTGGCGGGCGCGATTCTTCTTTTCCGCGTCGCTTTCGGTCGTCAGAACAAGGATCGGGATCGCACGGTATTTTTCGTTGCGGCGCACGCCCTCGATGAAGCCGAAGCCGTCGAGACGCGGCATGTTGATGTCGGTCACGATCACATCAGGATTACAGTCTTCGAGTACCTCGAGACCTTCGACACCGTCTTCAGCCTGGATCGTTTCAAAGCCGGCATTGTTGAGCGTCACGAGCAGCATGTTGCGGATCGTGCGCGAGTCATCGACCGTCAGAACCTTTTTCTTCATTTCAATTCTCCTTGGCCATCAGGTGATCCACGTTCACCCCGATGAGCTGTGTGGTTTTGGAAAAGGCATCCGACGCCTGGGAGATGACGAAGGACAGATTATCGGCCTGCCAGCTCTTCGCGCCAGCCATCAGGACCTGGACGCACAGCGCGCCGACTCGCTCGACCTTGGAGGCGTCGATCACGATGTCGCTGCCGCGCAGCCCCATCAGCTTTTCATGCAGCTCCGAAGCGGCGTTGAGATCGAGAACCGGCGCCAGCGGAAGCGTCTTCGCAGTGTTTGTCTTGGACATCAGGCTTTCTTTCATCGAGGACGCGAACGGAGACCGGGCGCGGCAGGCAAGAAGGGAGCGTTGGGCATCAGGGCAAAAGCCATCTCAGCGCCCCCATGCCGCACGCCGCGCCGGGGACGGCACGGCCAAAACATCGTCTTCCTCGTCCTCCTCGACCGGTCGATTGGCCGGAGGCGGAACGTGACGGGGTGGCCTGGACGCGGGCGCTGCGGCCGGAAGACGCGCCGCAGCAGGGGCGGAGGACCGTGCAGAACCGGTCTGCAGCGCCGCGATCGCCTCGGTCAGCGCAGCCAGCCCCTGGCAAATCTGGCCGGCTTCGGCTGCGGCCTGTGTTCCATCGGATTCGAGTGTGCGCGCGGCAGCGGCGGCCTGCGCGAGTGCCGCGCGTAGTGCCGTGAGCTCGTCCATCCGGCCGGCGGTTCCCTCGGCAATCTCGGCGACCACGTCGCTGATGCCATGGATCCGGTCCACGACTTGGCCGATGGCGTCCTGCGTGCGGGCAACGCGGGTGACACCCGCCTCGACCTGCCCCTTTGTCTCGCCGACGAGCTGCTTGATCTCGCGCGCGGCATCGCCAGAACGCTGCGCCAGTGCGCGCACTTCCTGGGCAACGACCGCAAAGCCGCGTCCGCTCTCACCGGCGCGCGCGGCCTCGATGCCGGCATTGAGCGCCAGCAGATTGGTCTGGAACGCGATTTCGTCGATCACGCCAATGATCTGGCCGATCTTCTCGGCGGAGCGCTCGATATCGGCCATGGCGGCAATCGCCTGGCCAACGACGCTGCCGGTCTGTTCGACGGCCTGACGGGTGAGGCCGGCATCCTTTTCCGCCGCACGGGTGCGTTCGGCGACTGCACGCAGGCGCTCACCGGTTTCGCCCATGCCTTCAAGCGTGGCGGCAAGCGCCTCGCCCTGCGCCTGCGCGCCCTCGGCCAGAGCCTGGCCGCGCGTGGCAAGCGCACCGGCCACAGGCGACATGCCCACGATCTCGGCGCGCGCCTTCTCAATCGCGGCTTCGGCGGCGGCGAGCGCTTCGTTCATGCCGCGCGCCAGGGGTTGATAGGCCTGCGGCACGTCGTCCGGCAGACGGGCGGAGAGCTCGCCGGCTTTCAAGGCTTCGATCAGCGGGGCGAACAAACCGTCGACGCTTGCCTCCTCCTCCCGCTGGGCTTCGGCCATCTGGCGGTGATGAGCCTGACGCTGTTCGTTGAAACGCAGGGAAACGGCGACCTCGGCATCGACAAAGACGAGGCGGATCAGGGCACCGACGAGATCGAGCACCTCCTGACGGCGTGATTTGGCGCCCGATAGCAGCGAGCGCGGCCAGGCTTCGTCGATCACGGCGCCGAGAACATGTTCGAGAACGACACCATGGCCGGACAGCAGCCAGCGCGGATCGAGTCCCATCTTGCCGCAGGCATCGGACAACACCTTGACGCGCTCGGCATAAAGGCTGTCGAACCGGGCGTCGGTCAGCACGCTCCAATGGGCGGCGCAGAGATCATGCAGGCGATCGATCTGGCGGTCGCTGGAGAAATGGCGGGCTGCTTCGGGATGGGTCTGCAGGCGCTGGAAAAGATCGCGCAGGCCAAGTTCGATCGAAGGCAGAAGCTCCTGACGGTGCGCACGCACGGCATCGCCGGCGGCCTCGTCGAGGTCGGCAAATCTCAGGCGCTCAAGCAGGCTGCCTGCTTGCGCTTTCCTGTTCTGTTCTGCCGTGGGTTCCTGCCGCACCGTCACTCCGCCCGCACCGAGACCATGACCGGACAAGCCAAAAGGCCGCCGGCGCTAAACTGCACTGCTTGAGATGAACCGGATCGGTGTCGGCGCCTCACACACGGGCGCCGAGAGGGGTGCCCGTCGGAAGACCGGCCGTCAAACATGCGCGCCAGCAAACGTCGATCAACGCCGGCCCTGAAGGGACGTGCGATGGCCGAGCCGCCTGGCTCACCCATTCCGGCTGGTCATACCGGGTTGCTACCGGTGCGTCGGCTTCGGCTTCATGCCTCTGGGATGCCGTGGTCGCATTCCCATTTCGACGCGTCCCTCATCTTTATGGTTAATGTGTTGCGCGAACGTTAACATCGGCGCTCCGCATATCAGCGTTTCTGTGGATAGTTACCAGTTGATGCGGCGAACGCCGTTCTCATGCCTCGCTCGGGCCGGTCAAGTGCCGCTGGCTGAAGGCTTGCAGATCAGCTCGACAGAAATAAAATCAAATTGTAGCAATGCATTGTCTAAAAAACGAAGTGACTAAAGTCATGTCGATCGCCGAGATCGGGCAAAAAAGATCTCACCCCGATTTCTCATCGATAGGAACTTGCACTTGCCGTTTTCCCTGTCGATGGTTAAAAATCCGTTAACACTCGGAAAAGCTTCTTACGGGGCCATTCGGGCGGTGCGGCATCATGAGGATGCTGCGAAGCGGGGACTGGGAACAATGACTGTTCTGGCAGCGGGCGCACTTCTGATAGCGGCTCTGACGCTTACGGCAGTGTCCCTCCTTATCAATATCGAAAGACCACGGCGGAAGACGGTGACACCCGTTTTCTGATCGTCAATCGGCGGCTTGCGGCATCAGATGCCCAGCCGCCTTTTCTTTGTCCGGGACCGAGACCACCGGATCGGGCGCGCCCTTTTCCTGTCAGGCCAGCCGTCTGTTATGTGCCCCTATGGCAGGCACATCCGTCACGCGATTGTGGCGGACTTGCACAAAGATCCCTCTCAACAAAGCCGCAGCCTGCCCTATCTCCCTTTTCAGTCAAATGGAAAGGAACCATCCATGGGTATCGAAAGCCTTCTCATCTTTCTTCTGATCGGCGCGATTGCCGGCTGGCTGGCCGGCCTCATTGTCGCCGGTGGCGGTTTCGGCCTGCTCGGTAACATCGTCATCGGCATTATCGGCGCGGTCATCGCTGGCGCCCTCTTCCCGCGGCTTGGCTTTCGTCTTGATGGCGGCATTCTCGCGGCGATCGTGCACGCCACCCTTGGCGCAGTGATCCTGCTGGCTCTGATCCGCGTGCTCAAGCGTGCCTGACGGAGACGAGATCATGGAAACCCAGACCTTCTCGCCCGACATTGAGAAAGCATTGGCCGATTTCCTGACCGATCATCCACATCTGGCAGATCGTCATGCGGCCCTGTCGGACATTCTCAAGGCCTATTTTTCCGCCAATGGCTATCTGCCAACCCATCAGGAGGGCAAGCGCCCCGATCAGCTCGACGCCACCAACGACGACTGAGCGGAGACGCTCGGTCCGGTCGCGGGATTCGGCAGGAAATTAAGTCCATCGGCCAGGCGGGAGCACCCGGCTTGGCCGATTGCATTTGCGCAAGGAGGATGGCAGACATTCCGATGATGCGCGGCGGCGCCTTTTACGTCACGCCGATGCATTGCCATTGTGCCTTAATCACACCGAAGCGCGCCCATGAGTCTCTCGTCCGTCAAAGCGTTCCTCGCAGCCGCAGCGCCTGATCTCCAGGTCATCGAACTTCAGCAGAGCACGGCGACCGTGGCGGAAGCAGCGGCAGGCCATGGCGTCGAGCCTGGCCAGATCGCAAAGACCCTGGCCGTGCGCCTCGGCGACACCATTATCCTCATCGTGACCGCCGGCCATATGCGGCTGGACAACAAGAAATTCCGGGGCCTGTTCTCCGCAAAGCCGCGCATGCTGGAACTCGACGCCGTCGAGCGCGAAACCGGCCATCCCGTCGGCGGTGTGTGCCCCTTCGGCCTCGCACAGCCGCTGAAGATCTATTGCGACCGCTCGCTGAAGGCCTATCCAATCGTGGTGCCGGCGGCAGGCGCCATCAACGCCGCCGTGCATATCGCGCCGGACCGCATGGCGGAACTCACCGACGCGACATGGATCGACGTCTGCTCGGCCTGATCTGAACGAGCGCACCCGCTTTCAGCCCGGTTTACGCGAGCCGGCTTCACAAGCCCGCTTGGCAGGTTTTTGCCGCATGAGCTTGTTCGGGATCTGACGCAGGCCCGCCTTGCACCTCAGCCGATGACGGCCGCCAGCATCAGCAGCGCGCCGCAGGTCAGCGCGCCAAAAATCGGGATCAGAAGACGCATTGCATAGACAGCCATGACTTCGCTCCTCTCGCGACCGGCCCTTCGCCGCTCGCACGAAACCTGCTGCAGGGCCTGTTCGCGCCGGCAAGGCTCTCCTCCGCTGCCGACTCAAAGCCTCTCCCGCCGCCTGGAGGCTGGCAGGGCGCACATGCAAACCCTTGGCCGTCTCCATATGCCGATTATGTGGGCACAAAGCTTAACCGAGAGGCATGCGCGACTGCTTAAATTGAAGCTTGTCGAAAAAATTTCTGCACCTCGGGAATAAGCCTGCGCTGGCTTGCGTATATCGGTCATGGACAAGGGAAAGACCCCATTCGACGTGATCGGCCAGCTCGGCGCGCTCAGGCGTTATGCCCGGGCGCTGACGCGCAATCCGCATGATGCGGAGGATCTGGTGCATGACGCACTGGTGCGCGCCTATGAACGCCGGCCAAGCTTTCGCACGGGGGAAAATCTTGGAACGTGGCTGCGCGCCATTCTCCACAATGTCCATATCGACGGCCTGAGGCGGCGGCGTTCGCAGGAAAGCCGCGCCGAAGGTGCTGCGCTGGTGGCCGAGCAGACCGGTGGCCCGGTTCAGGAAGAGGCGGTTCGCCTGGGACAGATTCGCGAGGCCTTTGCGTCCCTGCCCGAGGAACAACGCGCCGCGCTGCACCTGGTGGCGGTCGACGAGCTGTCTTACGCGGAGGCCGCCAAGGTGCTGGGCATTCCCGTGGGCACGCTGATGTCGCGCATCGCCCGCGCCCGAACCCGGCTTCGTGCCTTGGAAGAAGGTCGCGCGCCCGACAGTGAGTTGGATGAGGCCAAGCCGGACGCCAACGCACCCGGCGTCAGGATCGCCGGCTTGAAGATCGTAGGAGGTACGGACAATGACGCTGACTGATCCGATCCTGCAGGGCGATCTGGATGCCTATGTCGATGGGCAGCTTCCGCCCGAGCGGCGTATTCAGGTGGAAGCGCATCTGGCGGCCCATCCCGCGATTGCCGCCCAGGTGATGTCCGATCTGTCGCTGCGCGGCCGGCTGAAGCTGGCCTTGCGCCAGGGCGAGCCGATGGGACGGCCGGAAACGCGCGAGGCAGCGCGGCGGCTCGAACGCAGCCTGCGCTTCTCGCTGTTGGTCGAGCGTGGCCGGCGCATGGCCGCAGCGGCTGCCATCATCGCCTTCGCCTGGACGGCGACGAGCTGGCTCGGGCCCTTCAGGGCAACCGAAGTGGTCGCCTCGGAGCCGCCGCCCGTCCATGTGGAGGAAGCCGTCAGAGCGCATCAGACAGCCATGCTGCGCGAGAACATGCGCTCCCAGCCCGAAACGCTCGCCTATGACCGTGAAGATATTCGTGCGGCCACCGCCATTGTCATGCCGACTTTACCGGCCGGCTGGAAGGTGGTGGATGTGCAGATCTTCCCCTCGCGCTTTGGACCGAGCGTCGAAGTGGCGATTTCGACCGATGAAGGCGCGCAGCGCTCGCTCTTTGCCGTGCGTCCGGGCGCCTTCTCGGTTCGTCCCGTCCATCTCTACCGGATCGACGGGACGCAAGCCGCCGACTGGCAGATCGGCGAAGTCGCCTATGCCCTGGTCTCGGGCCAGGCGACAGACAAGCTTGCCCGCGAGGCCGAAGCGCTTTCGGCCACGCTCTACTAGATCGTGAAGGCGCCAGACCCGGCAGGTTCAAAGGCACCATCATGATCCAGATCGACATCCCGGTGCGGAAGGGCGAGGAGCGCCCGATGCTTTCGTCCTCCCGCCCCGTTCACCCCGTTTCCTCGCGTTGCTCGTCTTCAAGGAGAACCACATCATGAGCTTCAGCAATCCCAACCAGCGCTTCGGCGTGTCGGCCCAGCAGGCCGCCTATTTCGATGAAGCGCTGCGCCAGCACATGCTACGCGTCTTCAACTATATGGGCCTCGGCCTTGTCATCACCGGCTTGGTCGCCTTCATCGTCGGCACCACACCGGCGCTTTATGTGCCGATCTTCCAGTCGCCGCTGAAATGGGTGGTCATGCTGGCCCCGCTCGCCTTCGTGCTGTTCTTCTCCTTCCGCATCCAGACGATTTCGGCAGGGACCGCGCAGGGCATGTTCTGGGCCTTCTGCGCCGTGATGGGCCTGTCGCTTGCCTCGGTATTCCTGGTGTTTACCGGCGTCTCGATCGCCCGCACCTTCTTCATCGCGGCCACGATGTTCGGCGCCACCAGCCTGTTCGGCTATGTCACCAAGCGTGACCTGACCAATATAGGCGGCTTCCTGATGATGGGTCTGATCGGCGTGGTCATCGCCTCGGTCGTCAACATCTTCCTGGGCTCGAGCGCCCTGCAGTTCGCCATCTCGGTCATCGGCATCGTCGTCTTCGTCGGCCTGACCGCCTATGACACCCAGAACATCAAGCAGCAGTTCGCGGAGAACATGGACCAGGAATCGCAGCAGAAGCTTGCCGTCTTCGGCGCGCTCTCGCTCTACCTGAACTTCGTCAACATCTTCCAGCTGCTCTTGAACTTCACCGGCGAGCGCGAAGGCTAAGCTTTGGTGCAAATTCTCCGCGGCGGGACCGGCGCAAGCCGCCCCGCTGCGGAAACAAGGACGGATCGCGATATCGGGCCGAACAGGCCGAAGGGGATAGCGATCCGATCCGGGAGCCTCTGACTCCCCTGCTCTTGATCCCCCGTTTTCGAACGACAATCCGCGCCTGCAGCACCCGGGACCGCGCCTTCTTCAAGCAAGAGGCGGCCCTGGCCGGGCTCGCGCGCGCCGATCACACCGCAACCAGACAGACAGAAGGATTTTCTCCTCATGGACCATAACGACCGCCAGACGATCGACGGCTTGTTCAACCGTCTCGCCGAGGCAGAACGCCAGGCCGGACCGATGGACAAGGAGGCCGACGGCTTCATCCACGAGAAGATCGCCCGCCAGCCCGCAGCACCCTATCTGATGGCGCAGACCATCGTGGTGCAGGAACAGGCCTTGGCCATGGCCGAGCAGCGTATTGCCGAGCTGGAGCACCGGGCGCAGCAGGCGCCCGCCGGCGGTGGTGGCTTCTTCTCCAGCCTCTTTGGCGGCGCTGGCGCATCCCGCACCGCTCCGCCCCGCAATCCGGCGCCGGGTGCCGCAAACCCCTGGGCGGGGCAGCCGGGTCGCCAGACCGGTTATGGCCAGCCGCAGGCCTATGGTCAGGGTGGCTATGGGCAGGGCCAGCCGCAGGGTGCCTGGGGCCAGGCTCAACCGGCACAGCGCGCCGGTGGCGGCTTCATGGCCGGCGCCGCGCAGACGGCCATGGGCGTGGCCGGTGGCATGTTGCTCGGCAGCGCGATCTCCTCGATGTTCTCCGATCCGGCTCAGGCTGCCGAGACAGCAGCCGGTGACGCGCTGCAGGAAGCCGGCCTTCAGGACGCGGGCTTTGAGGATATGGGCGGCTTCGGCGGCGACGAAGAAGTGTAAGCGCTTAAACGCGGTTTCTTACCTTGCCGAACCGCATATGCCTATTTTCCGTCCCGGCACGAGAGCGGGGACGGAAGAACAAGATCCATGGCGCCCGCACGCCATGGATCTCAGCATGTCGACAGGAGGCGTCATCCTCCACCGGATGGCGCGGCGACGATCCGTCAGTCGAACGCTTGCCCCACTCGATCAGGATCGGTCCGGCTCAGGACCAATGCGGCTCGTCGTCCTCGCCATCCCGACGCAAGCCGACCACCAGCAGCGTGAACAGCCCGAGCAGCACGACGGCGGCGATGCCATAGCCGATCAGATGCACGACCGCGGGATGGTGCTTGTCGATGAGCCAGCCGAGATTGAACACCGAGATTGCCAGAACGGTGAGCACCGGGGGCAGGAGGTAACTCAGCAATCGCTTGAAGGTCATGGTGACAGTCTTTCTGAACGCAAAGGACGGCAGAGACGACGACGGCAGTGTCTGTTTCCACCGCGAGCCGTAAGGCAGGCGCGCGATGGGCGCCAAGGCCTTCATCAGCCCTCTGCCGGCTTTGCGGGAACGGCCAGGCCGACCACATCATCCCAAGCAGACTTCGGATAACCGAAGCGGGGCTCCATCAGTTCGAAGCTTTCGTCCATTGGATAGGCGCGGCTGAGATAGGGCACTGAAATATGGCCGAAGACGAGCGACAGCTGGCTTTCGGCCTCGGCTTCCGGCGCCCTGTCGATGCCGGCGAGATAGAGGGCAGCGGCAAGCCCGGTGCGGTCGGCACCCCAGGCGCAATGGATCAGCAGCGGCTTCGGTGCGTCCTTCAGGAGCGCGATCAGCTTTTCCAGCCGCTCCGGCGTCTGAAGCTTCGAGGACGACATGCGGAAATCCAGATGGACGATCCCGCGCTTATTGGCTTCCGCCACCTCGTCATCATACCAGGGGCGACCGACCGAGGCGCCGCGCAGATTGATGATCGAGCGGATGCCGTAATTCTGCTGATAGGATGCGATGTCCTTGGCGCTTGGCTGCGCCGCGCGATAGACCTCGCCAGGCACGACGACATGGAAGTTGCCGGCTGCCATCAGCAGCCCCCAATAGACGCCATAGGCAAGCAGAAGCCCGGCCAGCCCGCGCAAGCTCCAGCGAAAAGCGCTCGATAGGATCAAGATTGAAGCCCCTAGGTCCAAGCATGAGGCGGCCGGTCAGGACCACACCCACACGTGACGTCTTTGGTTTGGCGCCTGACGCGATACGGGCGAAACGCTCCCCCGCGACCCGGCGACGATTGCATCTGTGAAAGACGGCCGAGCTGCCGCATGCGCGCGGTCCTCCCAGCCTTTTCTACACCAGCGGATCGGGGGTGATCAGGGCGAATCCAAGGCTCCACGGGCTTGCGCTGGGCCGGCTGACAGGCATTGGACAGCTTGGGGACCGTGGCGCCGCTTAAGGGGCGCCGGACGGGTGTTCAGGCAGCGTTCAACAGGGCTTTCAGGGCACGCACGGTGGCGCGATCCGTCATTCTGCTACCGGCATGGACGAAGCCTAAAGCGGCGGCCCGAGGATCATGCGGCGCATAGGCACGGCCGCATGAGGCATGGACTTCGCGCGGGTCGAGCCGCGCCAGAAGCGGACCGATGGTCGCGGGCGACAGGCCCGACCCCGGCATGATGACGATCCGGCCTGCAGCGGCTGCAAAGATGGCCGCCAGCGCATCGAGCGCCTGTGGCGCGGCGGGCGCACCGCCCGATGTGAGGATCCGTTCGAAGCCGAGCGCGACCGCCACATCAACCGCTGCGGGAAAGTCCTCGCCCGCCAAGTCGAAGGCGCGATGCAGCGTGCGCCCCAAAGGCCCGGCGGCATCGGACAGCCGCGACAGGCAGTCGCCGTCCAGGCTGCCATCGCGCCGGTTGGCGCCCAGCACCACGCCTGCAAGGCCTGCTTCGCCGACGGCTTCGAGATCGCCCCGCATCACCGTTTCGTCCTGCGTCGAAAAGACGAAGTCCCCTGGCCGGGGCCGGATCATGGCATAGACGGGAATGGATGCCTGCGCGGCGAGCCGCATCAAGCCCGGCGATGGTGTGAGCCCACCGCATTCCAGCGCCGCGCAAAGCTCGATGCGGTCGGCGCCGCCATCAATGGCGGCTTCCAGTCCCTCGGCGCTATCGACACAGACTTCGAGCAGAATCTTGGCCATATCCCTCTTCCGATTTTGAGCTTCGAGCGCGCCGATATCCGGCTCTTTTACGGTTTCAGGACAAGGGGCGGAGTGGCGCGCCATCACGCGCCTGAAAACCGAGGATCGCCGCGCCCGTCAGGCCGGGCTCGGAGGTCAGCGCCGCCTTGACCAGAAGCGGCCCTTCGACCCGCCGCAGCACCCGGCTGCGCACTGCGGCGTCCAGCGCCTCGATCAGATCCCAAGCATTGGCAAGACCGCCACCGACGGGGACGATGGACGAGCCGGTGATGTTCAGCGTGAGCGCCAAAGGCGGAGCGACCAGCTCCAGATAGGCGGCGACCGTCTGCGCTGCGCTGGCCTCGCCATCTCGCCAGGCGGACAGGATCGCATGGCTGTCCAGCGCCTGCCCGCTCAACGTCAGGTGCAACCGCTCCAGGCCCCGTGCGCCGCCGATCGTATCGACACAGCCCTTCTGGCCGCAGCCGCAAGCGAAATGGCCGATCCGACGCGGCGGCGTGCCGATCTCGGTGGCCAGCGCCTGCCCATGCCCCCATTCGCCGGAAAAGCCTCCGGCACCGGTGACGATGCGGCCGTCGACGACGAGGCCGCCACCGACGCCCGTTCCCAGGATGACGCCGAAGACATTGCGATGCCCGGCCGCGGCGCCAACCGTTGCTTCGGCCAGGGCAAAGCAATCGGCATCATTGGCGATAAAGACCGGCAGGCCGATTGCCGCTTCCAGGTCACGGGAGATTGCCCGCCCATCGATGCAGGGGATGTTGGCGCATTTCAGCCGGCCCGTCTGCGGATCGACGACACCGGCAATCGAGATCGAGACGGCTTCAACCAGCCCTTGCTCATTGCCGCACAGCTGGCGGATCGCCGCCGCGAATGCCGCGAAGTCATCCAGCGGCGTTGCCACCCGCGCACCGTTGGTCAGCGCATCGGGCGCTACGGCATAGGCCGCCTTGATGGCGGAGCCGCCAATATCGAAACAGCCGATCAAGATCGATCCTCATCTCAGGCTTCAGCCGGCCCTTGTTGGAGAAAATCATGCAAACGCGCAAGATGGTCGAGCGTGGCGTATTCCCGGGATCGCAGGAGGACATTCGACGATCCCGGACGCAAGACGAGGGATGACCATGGCTATCCCCGGTCGCCCGCCGATGAGGCGGGCGCTGTCACATCAAAGCGTTGAGGCAGACCACCTCAGTCGCGCCGCTGCCTTATTTCCAATAGGTGTCGTCAGCCAGACCGGCGAGCATGCCACTATACCGGCTGGCATCAGGGCTTTCAGCGGCATTGGTGTAGTCTTCGCAGAGCGTCATGTACCAGGTGTGCTGCTCGCCCGTGGCGGGATTGAGGATCACCTTGGAATAGGCGCCGTCCGTGGTCTGTGACGGGATCACCTGCATCGACTTGTTGAAGGCGACGGGCTGGGACATGGGGGCGCTGCAACGGCCGGCGGCAAAGAGCGCCTGGGCCAGTTCGGGGGCGGTCTTCTTCGCGCGCGGATGCACCCAGTCTTCGCGGGCCCATTTCTCCCAGCGCGACAGGCCGAATTCCCGCGTCCAATAGGTCCGCTCCACCTGCTTTGCATCGCCCGGCGTCTGCCCATCCGGGGCGCCTTGGGCATAATGATCGGCGACGATCGAGACGAGCTTGCGGTTGGACTTAAAGGTGACGTCATTGACCGACCATGTGGTCAGCGCCCGGTTGTAGCGGTCGGCACAGCCGCCCATCAGCGTGGCAGCCTTGCCGGTTTTCAGCTTGCTGGGAAAAATGCCATAGCCCGACGCACCGAGCGCCGGCACTTCGGCGGGGCCGATCACCCAGCCGCGGAAGAAGCGTTGCGAGGAATTGCTGTTGGTCAGGCAACGGTCGCTTTCGAAGGTGGATAGGGCCACGGGGCTGTAGCTGCCCATGATGAAGCCATAGCCTTGGTCGAACCACTGGATCGAGGCGCCGTTCTGGTTGCCGTCATCGTCGCCGCCGCCCGTCGGGCCTGGCTTGCCACAGGCCGGCTGACGGATCGTCGAGCTGACGATGCGGGTGTTGCCATCCTTGATCACCGGCACATTGACCTTGGCGATCGGCCCGTTCGGACAATTGGCGCGCGGCGAGGCAAAGTTCTGCAGCGTGTAGGAGGGCGCTTCCCCAGGCTTGATGTCGCGATGGCGCTTGCAAGCACCGTCGCCAGGAATGCCGGCAACCGGACGCCCATCCGCGCCGACGCAGACATCCATGGTCATGAAATCGCTGATAGGCCCGAAGCCGGCGGCAAAAGCCGAGGGCGTGGCGGCGGACAAAAGGCCAAGACCAAGCATGGCCGGGCTCAGGAAGCGCAGGAAGGACGTCATCGAAATTCCCCAGGAGGGTGTTGGACCACCTCGACCTTCCACCCGTTGGTGACGAATTTGAGACGCCTCATGTTTTTTCTGACTTACCAAGAAGCAGCTCAATCAAAGCAAGTCCTGGGAAAACAGGCGTCTTGTCTGTCGTGATCCTGTCATGAAAGCCGGAGATGAAAGCGGAAAGGACATGGCCGGCAGACGTCGCGCGGGCATCGTCCTGATCGGTGCGCGTCCTTCCCGATGGCGTGGTCTTTCTGCAAGGAGTCGCCTGTTCTTGACGCGCACGACCAGACGCGCCATGTCGCAAAACCTGCTCCGCCAACCCCGTGGGAACCAGAATGGATTACTTCAAACGCTTCAACTTCCTGTTCGCCACGCCGAATTTCGATGCGGATGCTTTGGAAGGGGCGCGCTATCATCAGATCGTCAGTGAGATCGAGCGTTCCGGCTTCGAGGTCGTGCGCGCCCGGTCCATCGAGGATGCGGAGATCGCCGTGCAGACCGATGCCGCCATCGGCTGCATGATGGTCGACTGGGGCAAGAAGGGACTGGAAGGCAAAACGGCGTCGCTGATCAATCTGATGCGCCGGCGCGGGCTGGATTTCCCGATCATCCTGTTGATCCGCCGAAAGCGGCTCGAAGACGTTCCGGTCGAGGTGCTCGACTTCATCGACGGCTATGTCTTCCTGGCCGAGGAGACGCCGACCTTCATCGCCCGCAACCTCATTAGCCGGCTTAAGCAATATGCCGAAACGCTGAAGACGCCCTTCTTCGGCGCGCTGGTGGATTATGCCGAGGAAGGCAACCAGCTTTGGACCTGCCCGGGGCATAATGGCGGCGTGTTCTACAGTCGCTCGCCGATCGGGCGGGTGTTCATGGAGCATCTGGGCGAAGCCGTCTTCCGCGACGACCTCGACAATTCCGTTCTCGATCTCGGCGACCTCCTGACCCATGAGGGCCCGGCGCTGGCCGCGCAGAAGGAAGCGGCCAAGATCTTCGGCGCGGAGAAGACCTATTTCGTGCTGAACGGCACCTCCACCTCCAACAAGGTGGCGCTCGCCGCTCTGGTCACCGATGGCGATCTCGTGCTCTTCGACCGCAACAACCACAAGGCCGCCCATCACGGCGCGCTTCTGATCTCGGGCGGCATTCCCGTCTATGTGCCGACGGCGCGCAATTCCTACGGGCTGATCGGGCCGATGGACTGGGCCTCCTTCGATGAAGACGCACTTCGCGAGCACATCCGCACCCATCCGCTGGTCAAGGATCCCGAAGCCTGGAAGAAGCCGAAGCCCTTCCGCGTGGCCGTGGTCGAGCAGTGCACCTATGACGGCACGATCCACAATGCCGAGATGATCCTCAAGAAGATCGGCCACCTCTGCGAGTATATCCTGTTCGACGAGGCCTGGGCCGGCTTCATGAAGTTTCACCCGCTCTATGCCGGCCGCTTCGCCATGGGCCTTGCCGATCTCGGGCCCGACAGCCCCGGCATCATCGCCACCCAGTCGACGCATAAGCAGCTCGCCAGCTTCTCCCAGGCCTCGCAGATCCACATCAAGGATCGGCACATCAAGGGCCAGAAGCGACGCGTGGAGCATCGCCGCTTCAACGAGAGCTTCATGCAGCATGCCTCGACCTCGCCCTTCTATCCCCTCTTCGCCTCGCTCGATGTCGGCGCGCAGATGATGAAGGGCCGCTCAGGCGAAGTGCTGTGGGACGACACGATCCGACTGGGCATCGAGCTGCGCAAGAAGATCCGCGCCGTGCGCCGGGAATTCGAGGAGAAGGAGAGCCGGCCGGAGCGGCGCTGGTTCTTCGAACCCTTCGTGCCGGACCGGGTGCAGATCCCCGATGTCTCCGCCCCCGGCGCCGTGCATGACGTCGCATGGGAAAGCATCTCGACCGACCAGCTGGCCACCGACCCCGCCTTCTGGGCACTGACGCCGGGTGCGGCTTGGCACGGCTTTGCCAATATGGAAGCCGGATTCGCGATGACCGATCCCAACAAGCTGGTGCTGCTGACACCCGGCTTCGACGGAGCGGCCGGCGGCTATGCCGATCACGGCATTCCCGCGCCGATCGTCGCGCAATATCTGCGCGAGAACCGGATCGTGGCGGAAAAGAACGATCTGAATGCGCTGCTCTTCCTGCTGACGCCGGGCGTAGAGGCCTCCAAGGCCGGCACGCTGATTTCCGGCCTCGTGGCCTTCAAGAAGCTGCATGACGAGAACGCGCTGCTGGAAGACGTGATCCCCGAATTCACCCGCCGGCGCCTTGCGCGCTACGCCGGCGTGAGGCTGCGCGATCTCTGCGCCGACATGCACCGCTTCTTCCGCGAGGCCAATGTCGCGGGGTTGCAGGCCAAGCAGTTCTCGGCCGCGCATCTGCCCGAAATCGCCATGTCGCCCCATGATGCGGCACGCTGCCTGGTGCGCAACGATGTCGACTACCTGCCGATCGACGCGATTGCCGGGCGCATCGCCACCACGCCCTTCGTCGTCTATCCGCCAGGGATCGCAACCATCGTACCCGGCGAGCGGCTGACGGAGCGCGCCCAGCCGATGATCGACTATCTCAAAATGTTCGAGACCTGCTTCAACACCTTCCCCGGCTTCGACGTGGAGATCCAGGGTGTCTATCGTGAGGCAGACGCAACGGGACGAGTGCGGCTCTACACCTATGTCGTGGCTGAACAGGCTTGATGTTGCGCCGGCAGAGTGCCCGCGTTCGGCGCGCTCTTTCGCCGGCGCAGCATCCCTCCTAAGAATGAAGCGCGATTCGGCCGGCGTAGCCTTTCGATGGATGTGCGCCGGCCATTGAGCCGACAAGACAGGCGATGATGCCAGGCTGGGCCAACAGGGTTCCCAGCAGGGCCCGACACAGGTTTGCACATGAACAAGGACTTGGAGGTCGTCATCCGTCCGTCGAAGGACGGCGATGTCGAGGCCATGCTGGCGATCTATCGCCGCCACATCCGCCAGGGGGTCGAAGCGGGCGTGGACGAAGGCGACACGCCCGAGCCCGACGACCTGCGCGACCGGCGCAAGAACCTCAAGAACCGGCGCCTGCCCCATCTGGTGGCCACGCGCGGCGGCGAGGTGGTCGGCTATGCCTATGTGGTGCTGTTTCGCAAGCGCCCGGCCTATCGCTATACGGTCAAGCATTCGATCTATGTGCACCATCAGCATCTCGGCCAGGGTATCGGCCGGCTTCTGATGCGCGGGCTGATCGATGCCTGCGCGGCGGCGGGGTTTCGCCAGATGATCGGCTATATCGATGCCGACAATGCGGCCTCGCTTGGCCTGCACGCGTCCTTCGGCTTCCAGCGCGTCGGCCATCTGCCAGCTGTCGCCTTTCGCCATGGCCGCTGGTCGGATTCGGTGATGGTGCAGCGCTCGCTCGGAGCAGGCGCCACCACGCCACCGCCTCCCCCGCCTCTATCTACGCGCTGAAGAACAAGCACAAAGCGCGCACACATGCCCGGCGTCGGGCACCGGACACCGGCCGAGTGAAGATAGCAAAAAGTGAGCGCGCCTCCCCTTCCCGGCGGAAGAGGAGGCGCGTGCTCTTATTCGACGTTCGACAGTGTATGTTTCGTCAGGCTTGAGGAGCCCTCAATCGCACTGGCGGGTGCGGTACATATCGCCCCAGCCATCCTGGTGCCAGACGACGCGGCAGACGGGCTGGCTGACCACCACCTCGGGCGCATAGGCCGGAACGGCATAGGCTGGATAGGTGGGCGCCGCATAGACGGGAGCGGCATAGGCCGGGTGGCTGGCGCTGGCGACCAGTGCGCCGCCGATCAGCGTGCCGGCGATGCCTGCAGCGAGGCCGCGCCCGAAATTATTATGTGCTTCAGCCTGGGAGGCGGTGGCAATTGTGGTGCCCGCAATTGTCAAGGCGACCAGACCGGTGGTGAGGAGGTTCTTCCGCATGGTCCACATGGTCCTGTTTCCTTCTGTCTGACCGGCGCCCGTATCGGGTTCGGTCTTGATGACGATCCAAGACTAGGCCTTCGCAGCCTACGGGAACATGTCCATCTCGTTACATTTGCGTAAGCTTGGCAAAACAGTGCTGATGCCCTCGACATGACAAAGCCGGCGCAGACCGCCGGCTTTGCAGATGTTTCGGCTGGAAGCCGTTCAGCACAAAGTTCAGGCGGCCGCGCGCTGGGTCGAGGCCGTCCGTCCCGCCTCCAGCCGGAAGCGGGTTAGTTCCGCCTGCAGGCGCCGCGCTTCGCTCGCCAGCACCTCGCTGGAGGCCGTGGTCTCCTCGACCATGGCGGCGTTCTGCTGTGTCATCTGGTCCATATGGTTGACCGAACTGTTGATCTCGCTCAGCGCTGATGCCTGTTCCTGCGCAGCGCGGGCAAACATCGTCACATGCTCGTTGACCCGATTGACGAGGCCATCGATCTCCCGCAGCGCCTCTCCGGTGGAAGCGACGAGCGAGACGCCGCCCTTGACCTCACCGGCCGAGCTGCTGATCAGCGTCTTGATTTCCTTGGCGGCCTGGGCGGAGCGCTGGGCAAGCTCGCGCACCTCCTGCGCCACCACGGCAAAGCCTCGGCCCGCCTCGCCCGCGCGGGCGGCTTCGACGCCGGCATTCAGCGCCAGGAGATTGGTCTGGAAGGCGATCTCATCGATGACCGAAATGATCTGGCTGATCTTCTGCGACGAATTTTCGATGCGGGCCATGGCGTCGATAGCGCTCTGGACGATCGCGCCGGAGCGTTGGGCACTGGCCTTGGTTTCCGCAACCAGATGCGAGGCTTCCTGTGCGCGATCGGTCGAGGCCTTGACCGTGGTGGTGATTTCCTCCAGCGCGGCAGCGGTTTCCTCCAGCGAGGCGGCCTGCTGCTCCGTGCGATGGGCAAGCTGGCCGGCGGCCGAGGAAAGTTCACTGGAATTGTCGGTAATGGTCCGCCCGGCCTCCTGGATGCCGCGCATGGTAGCGCTGAGGATCTGCATGGTCGCGTTGACATTGTGCTGCAACTCGCCGAAGGCCCCCTGAAAGCGGCCATTCATCTGCTGCGTCAGGTCGGCATCGGCCAGCGCCGCCACCACGCGGCGGACCTCGGTGATCCCCTGGTCGACGCTTGCGACCAGCTCGTTGATGCCCGTGGCAAAGCGTTGCAAATCGGCATCCTCATAGGATTTGGAAATCCTCTGGGAGAAATCGCCGCCGGCCGCTGCACTGACGATCGCGCTGATCGAAACCTGAAGATCCCTGCTTTGCGCATGGAGGGCGGCCTCCTGGCGTTCCATACTGCGCATCTGCGCCTCGTTTGCACGGAAGACTTCCAACGCGCGGGCCATCTCGCCGATTTCGTCGCGACGGTCGGTGGCCGGAATATCGGCCGGAGGACGGCCCGCCGCCATCTCGGCCATCACAGCCGTCATCATGCGGATCGGCCCAACGATATCCTTGCGCGCCAGGCGGAAGCTCAAGGCCGCGCCGACCGCGATGCAGACAGCCGTGGCGCCCAGCAGGACGAGGATGGTGTCGCTGGATTGCGCAATGGCCGCCGCACGCGCCGCCGCAAGGCTCTGGCTGGAGGAAGCCGAATAATCCTTCACCGCCGCCGTCACCGCCTTCTGTGCATCGAGCGCCTTCGCCAACTCGGCTTTCATGGCAGCGGGCTCCTGGCCGGCCGCCGTGCCCGCCGCCTTCACCATCTGGCGGATCTGGCCGAAGTAGCGGTCCAGCGCCTGCTCTATGGTCTGCAGCAGGCGCTGCTCGTTGGCATCTGCGGTGGACGCGATCTTAGGCAGGCGCGCCAGCATCTCGCCGGCCCGCTTTTCCGTCTCCGCCGCGAAATCGCCAGCCTTTTCCGGCGCGAGCGCCAGCTGATAGGTCATGCGGCTGATGGCGATGATATCGACCCGCAGATCCATGGCCTCGCGGGCTACTTCCTCACGCGCGCCTGTGTTCTGAAGCGCCGATGCAAGCGAGAACAGGCCCTGCCCGCCCGTGGCCGCGATCATGACGGCGGACATCCCCATAAGGGCCAGCAGCAGGCTGATTTTCTTGAAGATCGACAGGTTGGCAATCGTCATTGCAACGGGTCCCACCAGCGCGCACGCGATCGTCATATCGCACAGGCACCCTCACTGGCCGAGCCTCATGCCCGCCAACATCATCACGAGTTTTCGCGAGAGATTATTGATTTTCGATAAATCACAGACCCCATGAAGTTGCAGTGCAATATAAGGGATTTCAGTAATTTACCCTGATGTGATGAGCGATGTACACGCTTGAGGGGTTAGTATGCTGCAAAGCATGACAAGGCGTGTTTAACCTATCTCTGCGCGCGGACAGGCCTAATACCGACGCCCAAACCATCCGAAGGCAGGCCATTCGATTTGACGGAGACTCGCTTGCACGTTTGTGGCGTCGATCGCGGCCGCTTCGGCCAGCCATATTTATCGTCTTGGCAAGGCAAAAAGCGTCGGGGGCGAGCCCATCCAAAACGACGCACTTTGGGCGCATGGACCTGTTCTGAATTTCGCGATTGTGGGCAGAAATCGGGAAATAGGCTTATAATGGTGCCCGGAGGCGGATTTGAACCACCGACACGCGGATTTTCAATCCGCTGCTCTACCAACTGAGCTATCCGGGCATCTGCCGACATGCGGCCGGTGGACCGTGAGGTCCGAACCGCGGGGCTTTGGTGCGCCCCGGGAGCGAGCGGGGTTATAACATCCTGTTTCGCGGTGGCAAGCGGCAAAAGCCGGAAATTCGAATTTCGGCGACATTTTCGTGAAAAAACGCACTAAGCGACTGATTTCACAGGTATCCTCACAAAGACTTCAAAGAGTGCCGCGCTCGTCGGCATCAGGATCGGGCTCTTCTGCGGCGGGAATCGCATAGGAGCCGGAGAGCCAGCGATTGAGATCGACATTGCGGCAGCGGTCCGAGCAGAAGGGATAATGGCTGCGCTCCGAGGGGCGGCCGCATTCGGGACAAGGACGCGTCTTGCGCAAGGGCTCAACCTTGGCGGAGGGTGAAGCGGGATGGTCAGTGGGCATGTCGGAGTCCTCGAAGTCTATCGTTCTCGTGACGGATCGGCAAAGCGGTTATGAGCATCGCGGTCCTTCGGAGTGTTGCGCGCGGTCACGCTCGGCTCGATGCTCCAGACGCTTCTTGCATCCAACCGAAAGCCGGCTCTTCCCCTCGGTCAATGCTGTGTGCAGCCGAAGATGCGACACGCGCCGCCGATAGCGGCTGGCAAGGCCTCGAACGGGTTCCGGCGCATATATAGGTACAGTTGACGGCTTTTGAACCGGCCTCTGCAAGCAGACAGCAAAGGATGATAAGGGTCGGCTTAGCCTTCCAGCCAAGCGTCGTGAACCTTGAAGCCCTCGCCCAGAAGGAGATTGACCGTTTCGGTCAAGGGCAGGCCGACGACATTGGTATAGGAGCCGGAGAGCTTCACCACGAAACTGCCGGCAATGCCCTGGATGGCATAGGCGCCAGCCTTGCCGCGCCATTCGCCTGATGCGAGATAGCTTTCGATATCCAGCGGCGAAAGCCGCTTGAAGCGCAGTTTGGTCTCGACGATCTTCTGGCGCAGGCTGCCGTCAGGGGTCGCCAGGCAAATGCCGGTATAGACACGGTGGCCACGGCCGGACAGCAGGGTCAAGGCCGCCGAGGCATCGGCGGCGCGCTCGGGCTTCGGCAGGATGCGCCGGCCAACGGCGACCACTGTATCGGCCGCCAATACATAGGCGCCTGCGGCGTCCGGATCGCCCTTCAGCGCCTTCAGCGCCGCGCGGGCCTTATCGCCCGACAGCCGCCAGGCCAAGGAGCGCGGATGTTCCGCACGCTTCGGCGTCTCGTCCAGATCCATCGGCATCAGCCGCGCAGGCGTCAACCCGACCTGGGCCAGAAGCTCGACCCGCCGCGGCGAGCCGGAGGCGAGGATGAGCGTTTGCGGCGGGGATGTCTTGGGCATGATGAAGCGGCCTCGCCAGAAGGAACAGAGGACAGCCGCGAAAGCGCGGCTCAAGCATGTCGCGCAAACTGCACAGCAGATTGACGACAACGACTGCGCAATCCAAAATGGAGCACAGGGAAGCAGACCGCAACGCGCCCTGCAGCATGAAGCAATCTTGATCCGTGCTCACGTGCACAGATCAGCCGTGCCAATTATGGCCCTGAGCGGCCGAACGACACGCCTCGGGTCTAGTCCCGGCTCGACGCCCATCCTCATCGCAAGGCCGTTGCAGGCGCTTTGCGATGAGGATGGGCTCCGGGCCTGAGGCCTTTGCGGCTTACTTGAAGCGGTAGGTGATGCGGCCCTTGGTCAGGTCGTAGGGGGTCATTTCCACGAGCACCTTATCGCCTGCCAGAACGCGGATGCGGTTCTTGCGCATGCGGCCGGCCGTGTGGGCAATGATCTCGTGCTCGTTCTCGAGCTTTACCCGGAATGTCGCGTTCGGCAGGAGTTCGGTGACGACACCAGGAAATTCGAGGACTTCTTCTTTCGCCATTGACGGGTGATCTTTCCAATCGGTAACGGGGCGCCTTGCGGGCTCCCTCTTAAAAATTTGCCGGAAACTACACAATCATCGGCCGTTTGTGAACAGCGGCACGATGGTTTTGCCATTTTTGTCGCGCGTCGCGGAGAAAGGCTTCTTGCGCGGGCGTGGGCAGCGGGGGATAGACGCTCCCGTGGATCGAAAGCCGGCGCCTGGTGCGGGTCGGCGTGTTCGAGCCGGGAGCTTCTCGAAACACCGGCTCTATATGGACGCAAGAGCGGCCCCAATCAAGCGCCGCCGTTTAATTGCCTGTCGGCATCCGGCCATTGGCCAGACGCTTGTCGATCAAAAGGGCGAGATGATCCCTGACAGCGCGATAGGCGTCGAGGATCTGCTCGCGCGTGCCGGTGGCCACCGTTGGATCGAGCGTTGGCCAATAGGTGACGTCCACGGCCATGGAGCGGGTGAGTTCCAGCGCTGCGTGATGGGCTTCGGGTGCCAGCGTCACGATCAGATCGAAATAATCATCCTCCAGATCCTCCAGCGTGTGGGGCTGGTGGCGGCCGAGCGTCAGCCCCATTTCCTCCATCACCACATCGACGAAGGGATCGCGCTCGCCTTTGCGCACGCCGGCAGAAGCCACATAGACGCTGCCGGGCAGCATGGCGCGGGCCAGCGCCTCGGCGATCGGTGAGCGGATGGAGTTCATCCCGCACATGAACAGGATGGAGGCAGGCGCAACCTTGCCCTGCGCAGCCTGCCCAGGCGCCTCGGCGGCCTTCGACGCGCCGGGCACCGAGCCGGCGGAAGCCGCCGCGCCCATGGCGCTCAGCCCTTCCAGTAGAGCACGCAGACGAGCGTGAAGAGCCGCCGCGCTGTATCGAAATCCACCTCGATCTTGCCGTTCAGTCGGTCCTTCAGCGTCTGCGAGCCCTCATTGTGTATGCCCCGCCGGCCCATGTCGATCGCCTCGATCTGGCTGGGCGTGGCACTGCGGATTGCCTGGTAGTAGCTTTCGCAGATCAGGAAATAATCTTTCACGATCCGGCGAAACGGCGTCAGCGAGAGAATATGCGTCGCCACATCCGCGCCGTCCTCGGTGGAAATCGAGAAGATCAGCTTGCTGTCACGCAGCGACAGCTTCAGCCGGTATGGCCCGCTCTCGTGCCCGATCGGCGCGAAACTGTTTTCCTCGAGAAGATCGAAGATCGCCACCGCGCGCTCATGCTCGACATCGGGCGTCGACCGGCCGATCGTCTCATCGAGCGCGACATCGCAAAGCCGCTGTCGCGCCTGCTCTGAGGTGGGGGCTGACGTCATCCCGCCTCCCCGAGATTGAGACGGATGGCAACGGAGCGCGCATGTGCCTCCAGGCCCTCGGCCCGCGCCAGCGCGATGGCCGCCGGCCCGAGATCGCGCAGGGTGTCGGGCGTCAGCCGCAGGAGGGAAGTGCGCTTCATGAAATCGAGCGTGCCCAGGCCGGACGAGAAACGGGCGGAGCGGGCTGTCGGCAGCACATGGTTGGAGCCGCCGACATAATCGCCGATCACCTCAGGCGTGTGGCGGCCGAGGAAGATGGCGCCGGCATTGCGGATCTTGTCGACCATGGAGTCGGGATCGGCGATTGCCAGCTCCAGATGCTCGGCGGCAATCCGGTTGGCGAGCGGCGGGGCATCCTGCAGACTGTCGAGCAGGACGATCGCACCGAAATCGCGCCAACTCGCCGCCGCCGTCTCGCCACGCGGCAAGCTCTTCAGCTGGCGCTCCACCGACTGCTCCACCGCATCGGCGAGCGCCGCATCATCGGTCATCAAAATGGATTGCGCGCCGGTATCATGTTCGGCTTGGGCCAAGAGGTCAGCCGCCAGCCAGTCCGGATCGTTCTCGCCATCGGCGATGACGAGGACTTCGGAGGGGCCGGCGATCATGTCGATGCCGACTGTGCCGAAAACCTGACGCTTGGCGGCGGCGACATAGGCATTGCCCGGGCCAACGATCTTGGCAACGGGCGCGATGGTCTCCGTGCCATAGGCCAGCGCCGCCACGGCCTGGGCACCGCCGATCCGGTAGATCTCGGTAACGCCAGCCAGCCGCGCGGCGGCCAGAACTGCCGGGTTCAGCTTGCCCTCACTGGCCGGCACCACCATGACCAGACGCTCCACACCGGCCACCCGGGCAGGAATGGCGTTCATCAGCACCGAGCTTGGGTAGCTCGCCGTGCCGCCGGGCACATAGAGGCCAACGGCCTCGATCGCCGTCCAGCGCGAGCCGAGGCCGACGCCCATGGCGTCCTCGTAAATATCGTCCTTCGGCCGCTGGCGGCTGTGATGCGCCTCGATCCGCACCGCCGCCACCTTCAGCGCGCCAAGCACCTCCGGCGCGACGCTGTCGATGGCCGCATCCACCTCTTCAGCGGTGACGAGCATCGGCACGCTGGCAAAATCGAGGCGGTCGAAGCGGCGCGTATAGTCGGCCAGGGCTGCATCGCCTCTGCGGCGAACATCCTCGATGATGGCCCGAACGGTCTGGTCGACATCCTCGGAGACTTCACGCTTCGTCGTCAGAAAGGCGGAAAAGCGCGCTTCGAAATCGGGCGCGCGGCTGTCGAAACGGGTGGCCAAGATCGTCGGTCCTTCAATGGGTATGCTGGCAGTCGATAAGGCGGCACTGGGGCAGGCTGACGTCAGGCATCAAGGCGTCGATGCAAGACCATCCTCGATGCAAGGCAGGCCAGCCAAGCGCCGCTTCAAAGCTTTACAACCTCGGCAGGCTTGAAGTCGATGGTGAATTGAGCGCGCAGTTGGGCCGTATCGAAACGCGGGGGCTTTTGCTCAGGCCTCGTCATGGCGTGGGCGGGAGCTGGTCTCCCAAGCGCCGCCCGTCTCGGCAAGTTGAAGCTCGATGCATTCGACATCGAGCGCGATGGTCGCACCGCCGGCAAGCAGCAGCTCCACCGTACCATCCGGCCCCTCGCCTGCCTTGTCGAAGCGGATGGCCAGAAGCACATGCACGGCTTCGGTATCCTGCCTGTCGAGATTGAGCGAGCGCACAGCCCGCACCCGCTTGAAGGTGATGGCCGCGCGTCGCCGCTCGAAGGTCTTGGCGCTGCGCAGCGCCTTCTCCCAGACGAAGCGGTTGAGAACCAGCGTGAAGTGACCATTGGACGGACGGTAGGCAATGCCTTCTAGCTTGAAGACGGCATCTTGGACATGGGCGGAAATCACCGCCAGATCCTCCTCGTCCAAGGCCATCAGCTTCAAAGCATCCATGTCTCACCCATTGTCTTGCCATGCCATGCCGGCCCGGCCTCGTATCGACGCCTATGTGTTCGCAAGAAGCCAATGCCTGCGCGCGGCCTTGCTAGGCACATAGGGTGGGCAGGGGCGGCGTGCAACGCTCACGGCCAGCCTTGCGCATGGAGACCATGCAAAAAGGCCGACAGGATCATCCCCGCCGGCCTTAAACGCCCAAAAGGCTGGTGGCTTATTCGGACACGCGCTCGACCTCGGCGCCGCAGCGCGTCAGCTTTTCTTCCAGCCGCTCGAAGCCGCGATCGAGGTGATAGACGCGCGACACCATGGTCTCGCCTTCCGCCACCAGACCGGCGATGACAAGAGAGACCGAAGCGCGCAGATCCGTCGCCATCACGGGAGCGCCCTTCAGCCTCGGCACGCCTTCGATCTTGGCCGTTTGGCCAGAGAGCGAGATCTTGGCACCCAGACGAGCGAGTTCCTGCACATGCATGAAGCGATTTTCGAAGATCGTTTCGGTGATATGCGAAACGCCGCTGGAGCGGGTCATCAGCCCCATGAACTGAGCCTGCAGGTCGGTCGGGAAGCCCGGATAGGGATCGGTGACCACATCGACCGGCTTGATGCCGCCGCCATTGCGATAGACGCGAATGCCGTTGTTGGTGGGCGTGATCTCGGCGCCGGCCCGGCGGATGGCTTCGAGCGCGGTGTCGAGCAGGGCCGCATCGGTGTTTTCCAGAACGACATCACCGCCGGCCATGGCGACTGCCATGGCATAGGTGCCGGTCTCGATCCGATCGGGCAGAACGCGGTGGCGCGCGCCGGACAGCGAGGTGACGCCTTCCACCGTAATGGTCGAGGTGCCGGCGCCGGTGATCTTGGCGCCCATGGCGATCAGGCAGTTGGCGAGATCGACGACTTCGGGCTCGCGGGCGGCATTGCCGATCACCGTGGTGCCCTTGGCCAGCGTCGCGGCCATCATCACCACATGGGTGGCGCCGACGGAGACCTTAGGGAAGACATAGCGCGCGCCGACGAGGCCGCCGGGCGGCGCTTCGGCATTGATATAGCCGCCATCGATCTCGATATTGGCGCCCAGCGCCGTCAGCCCCTCGATGAACAGATCGACCGGCCGCGTACCGATGGCGCAGCCGCCGGGCAGAGAGACGCGGGCCTTGCCTTCACGCGCCAGAAGCGGACCCAGCACCCAGAAGCTCGCCCGCATCTTCGACACGAGTTCATAAGGGGCGGTGGTATCGACGATGTTGCGCGAGGTGAAATGAACGGTGCGGGCATAGCTATCGCCCTGCTGGCGCTCACGCCGACCATTGACCGAGATATCGGCGCCATGATTGCCGAGAATGCGGATCAGCTGCTCGACATCGGCCAGATGCGGCACGTTTTCCAGCGTCAGCGTGTCGTCGGTCAGGAGCGAGGCGATCATCAGCGGCAGGGCCGCATTCTTTGCGCCCGAAATCGGGATCGAGCCGTGAAGCGCGTTGCCGCCTCGGATTCTGATACGGTCCATAAGTCCCCCGGACTGTCTGGGGCGCCGGGCGGATCCGCAGGGCAGCGATCCGGGCACCCGTCATTGAAAGGCTTCGCATGCCAAGCACGCGATGCGCCGGCTTTGCGGTGAAGACATGCATCAAGACAGCGCGCACGGGACCGGTGCCGGCCTCAGGCGCGTTCATCAAAGGCGTCTGTCTACGCAAGGCTTGGTCAAATGAGAAGCTTTTTGAAGGCAGCCAGTGGCGTTAGCGAAAAATTTCGCGCCAATCCACGCGAAACCGCGCTTACGCCTGCCCGAAAACATGCGCCTTTCCAGCGATGTCGAGCCGGACGCGGTCTCCCGCCTCCAGCACGCCGACGCTGGACGTCTTGATCACGATCGGCGGCAGGGCAACGCCATCCAGCACCACCGCGATCGTCGAGGTCGCGCCGCTGAATTCGACCTCGACCACACGGCCGGCTGGCGGTGGCGCATTCTCGTCGCGCATCACGCGGATCTGCTCCGGGCGGATCATGATCTCCACCTTGCCTTGGCGGGCGGGCGCGATCTCCACCCGACCCAGCGCGCAATCAGCCACGTCGCCGCGGGCAATGGCCGGCAGGAGCACGGCATCGCCCAGAAAAAGAGCTGTCTCGCGGTCCTTCGGCTGAAGGTAGAGCCGGCGCGGCGTGCCGGCCTGCACCAGCCGTCCCTCGCGCAGCACCGCAACCTGATCGGCAAAGGACAGCGCTTCGGCCTGGTCGTGGGTGACCAGGATCGTCGCAATGCCGGCGGCTTCCAGAACGCGGGCGACCGCCTTGCGCATGTTCTCGCGCAGACCGGTATCCAGCGCGGAAAACGGCTCGTCGAGCAGCATCAGCCGTGGCTTGCGGCCAAGCGCACGCGCCAGTGCCACGCGTTGCTGCTGGCCGCCGGAGAGCTGGTGCGGCCGGCGGCTCATCATGCCGCGATCGAGCTCGACCATGTCGAGAAGATCGAGAATGCGCTGCTCGCGGTCGGCCAGGCCGCGCTCGAACCCGAAGGCAATATTGTCGGCGATGCTCAAATGCGGAAAGAGCGCGCCATCCTGGGCGACGATACCGATGCCGCGCTTGTGCGCCGGCACGGCCGCTGCGCCTTGCGCCAGCACCTCGCCCTTCAGGACGATGCGACCGGCATCCGGCGCCTCGAAGCCCGCTATCAGCCGCAGCAGCGTGGTCTTTCCGGAGCCCGAGGGGCCGACGACCGCCGTGCGGCTGCCGCTGACGATCGACAGCGAAACGTCCGAAAGCGCAGTCGCAGGGCCATAGCGCTTGGTCAGCGTCTCCAGGGTGAGCAGGGTCATTGGCCGGCCGTCCGTTTCGACTGGGCATGAAGGGCAAGGGTGAGAGGCAGCGACAGGACCACCATCATCACCGCATAGGGTGCGGCCGCCAGATAGTCGATCTCGCTCGTCAGCGACCAGAAGCGCGTCGCCAGCGTCTCCACGCCATTGGGCGCGAGCATCAAGGTGGCGGTGAGTTCATTGGTGATGCCGAGCGCCACAAGCGCCACGCTCGCCGCCGCGCCCGGCGCCGCCAGACGGAATGTGACCTGACGCACGGCCTGGCCCGGCGTGCGGCCAAGCGCCATGGCAGCGCGCTCGAGCTCCACCGGCGCCTGGGCAAGGCTTGCGCGCAAACCCACCATGGCGCGCGGCAGGAACAGCAGGACATAGGCCACCAGCAAGGTGGCGAAGGTTTGATAGAGCGGCAGGATCAGCCGCACGGTGATGCTGACCAAGGCAAGGGCCACCACCACACCCGGCAGGGAGCCGACATAATAATGGCAAGCCTCCAAGGCGCGCTGCAGCCGGCCGGGCGCGCGAACGGAGAGCCAGGCCATCGGCGCGGCCGCCAGAGTGGAGAGCATGCCGCCGGCAAGCGCCAGGGCGATGGTCTGCACAAAGGCATTGCCGAGCGGCCCGGCCTTCCAGATATCCAGCCCGCCCAGCCAGAGCCAGCGCATCAGCGTGTAACAGGGCACACCAAGCGCCAGGAGCGCCGTGCCTGCCGCAAGAAGAAGCGCCGGCACCTGATAGGTGCCAAGCCGCCGGCGCTGCGCCGGGCGTGCCGCGCCGGCACCGACGCGCGCATAGCGCTCGCTGCCGCGCCACAGGCTTTCGCCGCCCATCAGGAGAAGGCAGCAGAGGATCAGCACGCCGCCGAGCATGTTGGCCGCCGGGCTGTTATAGGCCGACTGAAACTGGTCCACGATCGCGGTTGCGAAAGTGTCGAAGCGGATCATCACATAGAGCCCGTATTCCGACAGAAGATGCAGCGCGATCAACAGCGCGCCCCCGCCAATGGCGAGCTTGAGCTGCGGCAGAATGGCACGGAAGAACACCCGCCACGGCCCAAGCCCGAGCGAAGCTGCCGCATCCTCGATCGCCGGATCGAGCCGTCGCAACGCGGCGGCGACAGGCAGATAGAGAAAGGGATAATAGGCCAGAACCGAGACGAAGGTGGCGCTGGACAGGCCGCGCATGCCGGGCACCAAGCTGATCCAGGCATAGCTGTGCACGAAGGCGGGCACTGCGAGCGGGGCCACGGCCATCCAGGACCAGAACCGCGCGAAAGGCAGATCGGTGCGCTCCGTCAGCCAGGCGAGCGAGACGGCCAGTGCGACACAGGCGGGAATGCTCGTGGCTTCCAGAAGCGCGGTATTGATAAGAAGACCGCCGACGCGATCGCGAAAGACCAGTGCCCGCACGGTGTCCCAGCCAACATCATAGGTCACCCAAACGACGAAGCCGAGCGGCAGCAGGCTGAGGAGCGCGACGAAACCGGCCATCACATGCACCGACACATGCGGCAAGCGCCGGCCACGCTGGCGCTCAGCGGCGGCAGCCAGATCCGGCAGCGGGCCAGAAGATGCGATCGAGCCGGAATCGTGCTGCAAGAGGCAGGCCTCTCCTTGGCCGGTTAGACCATCGTGCCGGAAATCGAGATCGGCTCGATGCTCAAGAATTGCGTTTGCATCCGATCGACCTGAAATCCGGTTTCCACTTTTCGGTCCGATGCTTTCAGGGACGAGAACCGCTCTTATTTCGCGCGAGCATTGCCCAGCGCTGTATGTTTCGTCCGTCTTACACAGCCTCGTCCAGGCGGCCGGCGCGGGCTGGACGCTGCTCTAAAGTTTTCTTGAGCCTTCGGCAATAGTTTTAACGGGCGGCGATCTGAGCCAGGTTTGCAACGAAGGGAAGAGAAGGCTTTGCCTGCGTTAAAACAGAGATAGGCCGGGCGGAGCCTGCCCGGCCTATCTAATGTGTCGGCCTGCCCGGCCGGAAGCGCTATGGCTTCGGCCGGACGGGCCGCGAGAAATCCACCTTCAGATCAGGCCGGCAGCGGTCATCAGTTCGGTGACCTTCTTGCTGTTAAGCTTGGAAGGATCGATCTTCGGTGCGTCGAGCTCAGACAGGGGAACCAGCTTCTCGTTGGAGGCTGAATCCTTGCCTACGGCATATTCATAGGAGGTGCCGGTCTTCAAAATGTCCTGCCCGGCCTTGCCGGTGACGAATTTCAGGAATTCCTGCGCTTCCTTCAGATGCTGGGTCGACTTGATGATGCCGCCGCCAGAGAGGCTGACAAAGGCGCCCGGATCCTGGTTCTTGAAATAATGCAGGGCGACGTTTTTGCTGTTCTCGCCACCGGTCTTGGCCTGATCGCCGAACCAGTAATAATGATAGATGACCGCGCCTTCGATCTCGCCGGCATTGACCGCCTTCATCGCCACGCTGTTGCCCTTGTAAGGCGTAGCATTTTCCTTCAAGCCCTTCAGCCACTTGGCGGTCTCGGCCTCGCCTTTCAGCTCCAGAAGCGCACTGACAATAGCCTGGAAATCGGCGCCGGCGGGCGAAGCGCCCCAGCGGCCCTTCCAGGCGGGATCGGCAAGATCGAGAAGCGACTTCGGCAGCTTGTCGGCCGAGAGCTTGTTCTTATCATAGACAAAGACGGTCGAACGCGCGGCGATACCGACCCAATGGCCATCCGAAGGCTGATAGCTTTCGGGCACCTGGGCAAGCGTGTCCTTCTCCACCGGCGCGAACAGGCCGGCACCATCGACGAGCGTCATGGCCGGCGAGTTTTCCGTCAGGAATACATCGGCCGGCGACGCCTCGCCTTCCTGGATCAGCTGATTGGCAAGCTGCATGTCGCTGCCCTGGCGCATGGTCACCTTGATGCCCGTAGCCTTGGTGAAGGCATCGATCCACTCTTTGCCCAGGCTCTCGTGTTGCGCATTATAGACAACGATGCCGCTATCTTCCGCGCTGACAGGGCCGGCAAGCACGGTGGCGCCGAACAGGGCCGCAAGCGCGGCTGCAAGCTTGAGCTGATTGACAGGCATTTTCATGAAACCTCCATGGCAAGTCTCGCCCGACGGGCGGGGTTCGCGCCGCTATAAATTTGTTGAGTAGAGATTTCAAGTTTTATGCAAGGACGATGTGCGCACCGGCGGACACAAAGGACAAGATCAGGGTTCACGCTTTGGTGAGCCTTTAAGCCAGGACGCTCAGGTGGCGGCAATGTTGTGCATGGCGGCAGTCTCCAGCACGGATCGACAAAGATTAGCGCGACGCCATAACCCAGCCTGTGACTGGCATATATTTCCACAATCTGATGGGTAAAATGGTGCTGCTAGAGAGATTTGAACTCTCGGCCTCTCCCTTACCAAGGGAGTGCTCTACCCCTGAGCTATAGCAGCTGATGCGACGTCTGAAGCGGTGTTGAGCGCTTCGTCGTGCGAGCGAGGGCCTATTGCCACAGCTCTCCGTGGAGTGCAAGCATGGCGGCGAAGAAAATTCGAAAGGGGCGCGTTTTCGTCGGCTGCAGGCCAAGGGCGCAGCCATTGAATCAAGCGCGGCAGGCAGGGATGACGACGTGGTGAGCAAGGACCCTGAATCGAAAACGGCACGACCGATCAGCGAAGCGGAGCGGCAGGCCATCGCCCGACGCGAGCGGCAGGCGCAGACGCTGCGCGAAAACCTGCAGCGTCGCAAGCAGCAGAGCCGCGCGCGCCGGCAAGGGGCTGCGGACGATACGGACGGCCTGCCGGCATCCGGCCGAGAACCGGATTGATCCGCGCGCGCATGCTTGTTTCAGTCCCTTGATCTTGCCACAGTTTAGAACCGAAATTTAACAGGCGAACTTCTAAGATTAGGCATGTTCCAACGGGGATGGCCTATGTGTCCTGCAAAACGACGGTTTGGCACGACTTTGTCGCCGGCAGCTGCCGATTGGCGAAGAAGGACGGCTGACCGAGATGCTGGCCGCATCCTGTTCGTCATCGTGCAAAAGAAAGCTGGACGATGACGAGCGAGCGCCATGACGGTCAAGCCCTGATGAACCAGCTGCCGGCCGTGACGACCGCAGGTTCAGCCCTGCTCGAACGCATCTCCTCGGCTTTATGGGTCTATGATCTCGATCTCGGGCATGTCGTCTGGGCCAATGCCGCCGGCCTACGCCTCTGGCACGCCAAAAGCCTGACCGAGCTGAGCGCGCGCAACCTCAAGCGCGGCATGTCGCCTGGCGTCGCCCGGCGGCTCGACCAGTATCGCAGCGACTTCGTTCAAGGGGACGCGCGCATCTGCGAGCGGTGGACGCTTTATCCGGGCGGCAAGCCGCAGCAGGTCATGGTGCGCATGAGCGGCGTGCGGCTGAGTGATGACCGCGTTGCGCTGTTTTGCGAATCCTATGATGTCGATGAGCAGACGCCCGATACACGCCGGCGCAGCGATGCCCTCCTGCACACGCCGCTGATGATCTCGCTGATCGACGCGGAAAGCGGGGATACGCTGTATCTCAATCCGGCGGCACATGATGCTTATGACAACCGGAAAGGCAATTTTGCCAAACGCTTCGAAAGAAAGCGGGATCATCGCGGCCTGATCGCCAGCCTGAAGAAAGCCGGCGAAGTGCAGCAGACCGTGCAGATCAGGACGACCGAGGGGCCGCGATGGCATGAGATCAGCGCCCGCTCCTGCCTGGATCCGGTCACCGGGCGTTCGGCCTTCCTGATCAGCGAAACCGATGTCAGCCGCCTGCGAGAGGCCGAGGAACGCGCCCGTCAGGCAGCGACAACCGATGCACTGACCGGTCTGCCCAATCGCATGGCGGTGGCCCCACTTCTGGAGGAGTTGATCAGGCACGCCCAGAAGCGTGGCCGCGAAATCGGCCTTCTCTTCATCGACATCGACCAGTTCAAGACCATCAATGATCTTTTGGGCCACACGTCTGGCGACAGTCTGTTGAAAGACATCGCGGAGCGGCTGAAAGCGCTCGCCCGCCCCGAAGACCGAATCGTCCGGCTGGGCGGCGACGAATTTCTCTATCTCGCGCCGCGCCGTTCGGGCATGGAGGCGGAGATGCCGGCGCTTGCCAACGAGATCCTGAGTTCGCTGTCGATCACGCTGCCGTTCGGCGAGCGGGCCATCACCGTAACCTCCAGCATCGGCGTCGCGCTTTATCCGCAGCATGCCGTCACAGAGCCAACGCTGATGCAATGCGCCGATCTCGCCATGTACGAGGCGAAGGGTGCAGGCCGGAACGCATTGCGGATCTTCCGCCCGCAAATGCAGAGCGCCTTCGAGGAGCGGCTGACCATGGCGGCGGATCTGCGCCAGTCGATGGAAGAGAATCACTTCGAGGTCTACTACCAGCCGCGCGTCTCAACGCGCGATCATGCCATCGTCGGGGCCGAGGCGCTGCTTCGCTGGAACCATCCCCGGCGCGGCATGGTGCCGCCGAACCAATTCATTCCGCTGTGCGAGGAAACAGGCCTCATCCGCGGCCTTGGCCTCTTCGTGCTGACCGCAGCCCTGCGCCAGCTGCATCAGTGGCAGCAGGCCGGCCATCGCATGTCCATGTCCGTCAACGTCTCCCAGCGCCAGCTCGCCGATGCGGATTTTGCCGCGCTGGTGGAGGACGTGCTGGCGGAAACGGAGGTCGCCGGCCCGTCGCTCGAACTCGAGCTGACGGAAACGATGATCCTTGAGGAATCGCCTGTGCTTCAGGCCAATATGAACCGCATCCGCCGCGCGGGCGTGCGGCTGTCGCTCGATGATTTCGGCACCGGCTATTCCAACCTTGCGCGTCTGCGCCAGGTGGAAATCGATTGCCTGAAGATCGATCGCAGCCTGATCAAGACGCTTCCCGACAATGCGGCCGTGACCAACATGGTCGTCGCGATTGCGAGGCTGATGGACGTCAAGGTGGTGGCGGAGGGCGTGGAAACGCCGGAACAAGCCGCTTGGGTGCGCGACGCGCATTGCCATGAAATCCAGGGCTTTCTCTTCGGCCGCCCCATGCCAGCCGCGCAGTTCACGGCGGTTCTCCAAAGACAGCGCGATGGCGAGCGCAGCGAAACGGCCGCCTGATGGACTGATCCATTCGCCCGGATCCGCGGCACAGAGCGTCAAGGATTGGGGGCAATCCTCCTCGACGCCGTTTTGTGAGCCGGATGGCTTGCTGACGTCATTTCAGCCGAAGGCAATCAAACCTACCCTTAATTGCAAATTTTCAGATCAACGGGCTTTCTGACGCAGTGTCGCTTTTTTGCCGTCTTGGTCGACAAAAAGCCGCCTCTGTCGCAGCAGAGCATTTTCCCCTAGGGATAATCCTGCCGATCAACTCTGTTACCAGTTGTCGCTTTATGTGTCTTGGCCGTGAGGGTCAAAGCGCTAGTGTGCGTCCATGCAGGATGGCGACCATATCTTGTGGTATGAGCGGCGGATGACGCCATCGCCGCCGTCAAGAAGACCAGTGCCTGCGCCATCGTCAGCGTCGAGATGGCGTCGTCCCTGAAGCCGGCTGCGAGGAGACCCTGCCAATTCGCCCAAATGGGGGATGAAATTAGCAATCTCTTGTTATACAACCGGTTGTGATTGATTTTTGACCGACCAAATGCGATCAGCCTAGGCTGACCTGAACGATTAGAGTGTTCCATCGGACATGACAGCAGATATCATTGGGCGTGCTTGCCTGGCACCGGGGGCCGATTCTCCACAAAGCCTTTTCCGCCTGCTTCGCCAAGGCAAGTGCACCGTGACCCAGATCCCGGCCGGACGGTGGGATCTCGCGCGCTTCTGGCATCCGGTCATGGGCAATGCCGGCAAGACCTATTCCTTTGCCGCCGGCGTGATCGACGGCATTTATGAATTCGACCCTGCCGTGTTCGGCATGTCGCAGCGCGAGGCCATGTATATGGATCCGCAGCAGCGCGTGCTGCTGCAGCTCGCCTGGCGTGCGCTGGAAGATGCCAATATTCCGGCCGCGTCGCTGCGTGGCGAGAATGTCGGCGTCTATGTCGGCGCGTCGAGCCTCGACCACGCCAATCTGACGGTGGAAGACCCTGCCGCGGCCGGTCCTTATTTCATGACCGGCAACACGCTGTCGGTGGTCTCCAACCGCATCTCGCATATTTTCGGCCTGAGCGGTCCGTCGATGACGGTGGACACGGCCTGTTCGTCTTCGCTGGTGGCACTCGATCAGGCGATGCGGGCGTTGAACAGCGGTGAAATCGACACGGCGATCGTCGGCGGCGTCAACATCCTCGCCCATCCCCTGCCCTTCGTCGGCTTCGCGCAGGCGCGCATGCTTTCGCCCGAGGGGCTCTGCCGTGCCTATGACAATGAAGGCATGGGCTATGTACGCGCCGAAGGAGGCGTGGTCTTCGTCCTTCGCCGCTCTGACCGGGTGCGCCAGGATCGCGATCGCAGCTATGCGCGCATCGTGGCCACCGGCGTCAATTCCGCCGGCCGTACCAATGGCATTTCCCTTCCGTCGCGCGAGGCGCAGGCGGCACTGCTGGGCTCGATCTATGACGGTCACGGCATCGATGCCAACCAGGTGGCCTTTGTCGAAGGGCATGGCACGGGCACCAAGGTGGGCGACCCCGCCGAGGTCTGGTCGATCGGCACCGTAATCGGCGCCAAGCGCCGCGCGCCCGTGCCGATCGGCTCGATCAAGTCCAATATCGGCCATACGGAGCCGGCATCCGGCCTGTTCGGCATGCTCAAGGCGATGATGGCGCTGGAGAACAACTATCTCCCGGCCTCGCTGCATTTCGACACGCCGAACGAAAACATCGACTTCGACGAGCTGAACGTCCGCGTCACCGCCAATCCGATCGAGCTTCTGCGCGGCAAGAAGGCGCGGCTGGCCGGCATCAATTCCTTCGGCTTTGGCGGCGCCAATGCCCATGTGGTGATCAGCGATCCCGAGCCCCTGCCGGAAGAGCGCCAGCGCGCCTCTGGCGGCGGCCATGTCTTCATCGCCAGCGCCCACACGGCCTCGGCGCTCGAAAGCCTGCTTTCGGCCTATCGGTCGAGCCTTGCCAAGGCATCGCGCGAGGAGGCACGCGCCATCGTTGCAGCCTCAGGCGCCAACCGGGCGGCGATGCGTCACCGTTTCGTGGTCCGCGCAGACGATCCGGCCGCCATCCAGCGCGCGATCACCGACCATATCGAAGATCCGACCAAGGGCATCGGCGAGGCTGGCGAGGCTGTGGGGCGCGACGCCAAGATCGCCTTCGTCTTCTCCGGAAACGGCGCTCAGTGGGCCGGCATGGGCGTTGACGCCTTCCGTGAAAACCTGCATTTCCGCCAGTGCTTCACCTCGGTCAGCGCGCTTTTCAAGTTCCATGCCGATCTGGACCTGACCGAGCTTTTGAACGATCCAACGCTCGAAAGCCGACTGTCCGACACGAAGATCGCCCAACCGCTGCTCTTCGCCATCCAGGCGGCCCTGTCCGACAGCCTGATCGCCATGGGCATCAAGCCTGCTGCCGTCTTCGGCCATTCGGTCGGCGAAATTGCTGCTGCCTACGCCGCCGGTGCCCTGTCGCTGGTCGATGCGGTGACCATTGTCGCCAAGCGCTCGCTGCACCAGGACATGCTGGCCGGCCAAGGCACCATGGCCGCCGTCATGCTGGGCGAAGAGGCCGCTCAGGCCTTCGCCAACGCCCATGGCATGAGTCAGGTCTGCATTGCCGCGATCAACGCCCATAATTCCGTAACGATTTCCGGCCCCACGGCAGAGGTCACCGCGTTCCGCGATGCCGCGCGCAAGGCCAAGATCCCGGCCCAGGTTCTGGATATCAACTACCCCTTCCACCACCCGATCATCGATCAGGCAAAGAAGGCCTTTCAGGGCGATCTGCCCGATATCGCGCCGCGCAATTCGGACATCACCTATATCTCGACGGTCACGGGCACGCCGCTCGACGGCGCCGAGCTCGATGCCGATTACTGGTGGAAGAACGTGCGCGAGCCCGTCCGCTTCGAAGCCGCCACCCATTCGGCGATTGCGCTGGGATGCACCCTGCTTCTGGAAATCTCGCCGCGTCCGATTCTCTCTTCCTATCTCAAGGAGACCGTGAAGCAGGCCGGCATTCCCGGCTCGGTCGTGCCGACACTCTATCGCGTGGCTGGCGAAAAGGATGTCGATCCGGTGGCCCGCGCCATGGCGCGTGCTGTGGCCCATGGCGCACCGATCGACGAAGCGCGGGTTTTCGGCAAGCGCAATGCTTTCATTCGCCTGCCGATCCTTCCCTTCGAGCCGACCGAACTGCACCCGGCAACGACGAGCGATTCGACCGATCTTTTCGGCCGTGGCGCCCGCTTCCCCTATACGCTGGCAGGTTGGCGCGCCGATCTGAACAGCGGCAGCTGGAAGAACCATGTGGATGCGCATCTCTTCCCTGATCTGGCCGAGCATGTCGTCGACGGCAAGCCGATCCTGCCCGGCAGTGGCTTCGTCGAGATCGCTCTGTCGGCTGCCCGCCAGTTCCATGGCGGCGCCGACGTCGAGGTGACCAACCTGGAAATCGTCCGGCCATTGGAACTCTCCGACAGCAGGATCATGGAGCTGTCCACCATCATCTCGCCGGAGACGGGCGATCTGGAAATCCGATCGCGCGAGCGGCTGTCCGAAGATGACTGGGCCGTGCATGCCGTTGCCCGCCTGCGCAAGCCGGCGGGGGAACCGGCCGGCGAGGAACGCCCCTCGTTTATCGGCATGGAGCGGAGCGCGACCGTCGAAAGCCAGGTGGCTTATGAGACGGCGCGTCAGTTTGGTCTGGATTACGGCCCGCGCTTCCAGCTCATGGCCAAGGCCGTGGCCTATGACGATCGTGTGATCGACGTGACGCTGAAGGCCCCTGCCGCGAATGGCCACCCCTTTGTCAGCTATGCGCTCAACCCGATTTCGGTCGATGCCACCTTCCATGGCATGGTTGCGCTGTTTGGCCGGCTGACCGGGGAGAACGGCGGCGCGCCCTATATTCCCGTGCGTTTTGGCAGCATTCGCCTGTCGCGCCCAGGCGAAACGGTGGTCCGCGCCGTGGCCGAGATCGAGCGCATCAGCGCTTATTCGATCAAGGCCGCCTTCCGCTTCTACAACGAGACCGGTGCGCTGATCGCCAGCTTCGCCGATTGCCGGTTCCGCCGCACCTTCCTGCGCCAGCACAAGACGCTCGACGGCCTGAGCTATCACTACCAGACGATCGCGCATCCGCGTTCGCCGTCGCTGGCCGGCGCGGCCGAGCGGGCGCCGCTTGCCTGGCCGCTGGTTGCCGCGGCACAGGGCGAGGATGTCGACAACACGACGCTGCTGCTGAATGCCGCAATCTATCGCGCGGCGCATGAGATCGCGCTCGCCCTGTCACGCGGTGGCGAACGGCTCGACACGGTCGATCTGCCAGGCGATTTTGCCTTCCGCTGCTTCCTGACGAGCTGCCTTTTCACGCTGGAGGATGCTGGCCTTGCTCGCCACACCGGCGAAACCTGGTCGATCGCGACCGACTATTCGCTGCCGCCGGTCGGAGACATTCTGAAAGAGGTCTATGCCGAGCGGTCGGGCCGCGTGGTGGAAGCCGTGCTGGTCAACAATGTTCACGGGGAAGCCCTTGAACGGCTCGAGCGGCTGCGTGCAAGCGAGGCGAGCGATGGCGATATCCTCAGCTTCCCGACACCCGTTGCCAGCGACGCGACGCTGGACCATCAGGCCGTTCATTCCGAAGCGGTGGAACACCGTATGGCCATCGTGCTCGATGCCGTCACGACGGCGCTGGAGCAGGCGGGACGCGGGCGTGCCTTGCGCATTCTCGAAGCCGGCACGCTTTCGCCGGCCTTCAGCCAGCGGCTGGCAAACCTTGCCGATGCCCATGGTGCAACGCTCGCCTTGTTCGAGCCGCGTGACAATGCGCACCGCAATCTGGAGCTGGCCTTCGAACAGACGCCGCAGGTCGAGATCGTCAAGGCCGATCGCTTGGCCGATCTCGGCGGCCTCGACGTCGTGGTCAGCGCATCGGATGTCTTCTCGACGCTGATCGATGAGGATACGGCATTGCGCGGCGTCCTGCGCGCCGGTCTTCTGGACGGCGGCGTGCTCGTTAGCGCCGCCAGCGCGCCATCGATCTTCGCGGATTTCTGCTACGGCCTGTCGGATAGCTGGTTTGCCCGAAGCCAGACGGCCGAATTCCCGGTTGGCCGCCTCGCCACCCCGCAGCAATGGCAAAACAGCCTGGACGAACTCGGCCTCAAGAATATCGAGGTCGAAGAGCGCGAGTTTGGCGCGGGAATGGTTCTGGTCACCCAGGCCCGGGGCGCAGCCGTGCCGGCCGCGCTCGATCCCGCCATGGATGCAGGCAGCCTGATGATCATCGCGGCGCCGGGCTCTGCTGGTGGCGATGCGCAACGCATTGTCGCGCGCGGTGACCTGGATGCCGATCAGGCGCTCTTTGCCCAGAGCCTGAACGCGCTTCATGGCCGCCGGCCGCGCGCGCTGTTCGTCTCGCCCGCCGAGGACGATGACGATGCCGCCGAGGCGCTGCAGGCCCACATGCTCGCGCTCAGCGCCTTTGCCCGCGCCACGCGTGAACATTACGGCGCCAGCGAGCCGACGGGCGATGCCCGCCCGCAACTGGTGCTGGCCCTGCCGGGCGGTGCGCCTTGCGAACAGCCGCAGGCCGTCTCCCCCGTCAATGCCGGCTTGTGGACCTTCGCCCGCGTTTTGCAGAACGAATATGATCTGCTTGACGTCTATCTGATCGACAGCGGTGCGGCCGATCCGGTCACGACGGCGGCCGAGGTGCTGGCGCTCGCCGATGACGAGCGCGAATGGCTTGTCGATGCCCGCAACGGCCTGTCGGTTCTGCGCGCCGTTCCCGGCCCTGCTCCGGCTGCCGCGCGCGACACGGACGATTTTTCCGCTGCCACCATTCGCCAGCGCGTCGCCTCGCAGGTGGGGAGCATCGCCTGGGAAGAAGCCAGCGTGCCGACACCGGGCCCCGGTGAGATCGTCGTCAAGGTCGCCGCCACAGGCCTCAACTTCCGCGACGTGATGTGGGCCATGGGCCTGCTGCCGGAAGAAGCGCTGCAGGATGGCTTTGCCGGCGCGACGATCGGCATGGAACTTTCGGGCCACGTCGTTGCCGTCGGCAGCGATGTCACCGATCTCGAAGCCGGCGATCCGGTGATGGCGATTGCCTCCGCGGCCTTCTCCACGCACGCCGTGGTCGCCCGCGAAGGCGTGGCACGGCTGCCGCGTAGCCTCGATCCGGTCGCTGCCGCCACCGTTCCGGTCGCCTTCCTCACGGCCTATTACGCCATGGTGGAGCTTGGCCGCATTCGGGAAGGTGAGACGATCCTCATTCATGGCGCGGCCGGCGGTGTCGGCCTTGCCGCCTTGCAGGTCGCCAAGCTCTTCGGCGCCAAGGTCGTCGCAACGGCCGGCACGCGCGAGAAGCGCCGCTTCCTGCGCATGCTGGGCGCCGATCATGTCTTTGACAGCCGCTCCATGGGCTTCGTCGCGGATGTCAGGGCCGCAACCGGCGGCGCAGGCGTCGATCTGGTTCTCAATTCGCTTTTCGGCGATGCGATGGAGCAGAGCCTTGGGCTGGTGAAGCCGTTCGGCCGGTTCCTGGAGCTCGGCAAGCGCGACTATTATGCCGATAGCAAAATCGGGCTCAGGCCCTTCCGCAAGAACATCAGCTATTTCGGCATCGACGCCGACCAGTTGCTGGTGAATCAGCCCGACCTGACGCGACGGATCTTCACCGAGATCGGCGCGCTGTTCGACGATGGACGCCTGTCGCCCCTGCCCTACCGCGCCTTCCGGCATGACGAGATCGGCCAGGCGTTCCGCCTGATGCAGAATGCCGGCCATATCGGCAAGATCGTCGTGCGTCCGCCGGTTCGTGGACAGGATCTGGTGGCCCGCCTGCCCCGTCGCGCAGTCCCGGCTTCGGCCGATGGCGTCCATCTCGTGGTCGGAGGCATCGGCGGCTTCGGCCTGATAGCGGCGCAATGGCTGGTGGATCGTGGCGCGCGGCGTCTGGCCCTGGCCACCCGGCGCGGCCAGCCGGACGCCCAGACTCTGGCAGCGGTTGCCCGCTGGGAGAGCCGCGGCGTCAAGGCCAGCTTGCATGCCTGCGACGTGACGGATGCAAAGGCCACGGAAGCACTCCTTGCCCAGTTGCGCGCCGAAGCGCCGCTGGTCTCGGTGATCCACGCTGCCATGGTGCTGGATGACGCGCTGATCGCCAATCTCGATGCAGGCCGCAACCGGCCGGTGGTCGAGGTCAAGGCGAAGGGTGCGGCCAATCTCGACCGGCTTACGCGTGAGGACAGGCTGGACATGTTCCTCCTGTTCTCGTCGGCGACGACGCTGGTGGGCAATCCCGGCCAGGGTAACTATGTCGCGGCCAATGGCTTCCTCGAAGGACTGGCCAGACGGCGCCGTGCGGAAGGATTGCCGGCGCTGGCCGTCGGCTTCGGCGCAATCGCCGATGCCGGCTATCTGACGCAGAATGCCGAGGTCAACGAGATCCTGTCCAAGCGCATCGGCAAGACGGCGCTGAAGGCTCGCCAGGCACTGGATGAGGTCGCCGCCTATATGAGCCGCGACCCGGGCACGCCCGACGCGGCCGTGGTGATGATTTCCGATTTCGACTGGGGAGCGGCTCGGTCGCTGCCCGTCGTGCGTGGGCCGCTGTTCGAGGTGGTGTTGCGCGGGGCCGACCAGCATGCGGGCGCCAGCGATGGCACGACACTCGATCTGGTGGCGCTGATCGAGGGCAAGTCGCCGGATGATGCCGAGGCCCTGCTGTTCGACATCGTCGCCGGCGAGATCGCGGCTATTCTGCGCGTCTCCAAGGACACGATCAATCGCAACAAGATCCTCAAGGAAATCGGTCTTGATAGCCTCATGGCGGTTGAACTCGGCATCAGCTTCCAGCAGAACACCGGCTTCGACATGCCGCTCTCAGGCGTTGCGGAAACGACAACGGTGGGCGATGTCACGCGCAAGCTCTATGAAAAAGTGAGCAAGCGTGATCAGGATGCCCCGGAAGAGCCGCAGGACGACAGCAAGATGGTGAGCGAACTCGCCAAGCGTCACCTTGGCAGCGCCATCGAGAAAGAGGCCACAGGGTCATGAACCAGGACGGGCAACGCCCCTTCTCCCCGAAAATGAGCAGCAGCCTGAAGGAAAATCTGATCGACCGGATGCGCAATACGCACCAGTCCTCGGAACGAAACCGCATGGCCCGCACCGAGCGCGAGGCGCCGGTGACGGTGCGGCGCAAGCAGCCGCGTTTTGAGGACATGCCCGAATACAAGCAAGTCCTGACCCAGCAGCTTGCCAGCCAACAGCTTCATATCGACAACCCCTTCTACCGCGCGCATGAGACGGCGGCGGGTGCCACCACCGTGATCGACGGTCGCAAGCTGGTGAATTTCGCCTCCTACGACTATCTGGGCTTCAACAAGCATCCCAATGTGCTGGCTGCGGCCAGGACGGCGATCGAGGGTTTCGGCATTTCCGCCTCTGCCAGCCGGCTGGTGGCGGGAGAGCGGCCGATGCATGCCGAACTCGAAGAGCGCCTGGCCACCTTCTACGGCGTCGATTCGGCCATCGCCTTCGTTAGCGGCTATCTGACCAATGTCGCGGCGATCTCCTGCCTCATGGGTCCGCAGGACCTCGTCGTGCATGACGAGTTCATTCACAACAGCGCCCTGGCCGGGATTAAGCTCTCAGGCGCCACGCGTCGGCTTTTCAAGCACAATGACGCGGCCGATCTCGACCATGTTCTGCGCACCGTCGCCGGTGATTATCGCCGCATCCTCGTCATCGTTGAAGGCGTCTATTCGATGGATGGCGACGTTGCCAACCTGCCGGCTATTCTCAAGCTGAAGGCGGAATATGGCTTCTGGCTGATGGTGGACGAGGCTCACGCGCTTGGCATTCTCGGCGCCAAGGGACGCGGCACTTTCGAGCATTTCGGGATCGACTCCAAAGAGATCGATATCTGGATGGGGACGCTGTCGAAGACCACGTCGAGCTGCGGCGGCTACATTGCCGGCAGTGCGGCGCTGATCGCGATCCTGAAAGCCCAGGCCGGCGGCTTCGTCTACAGCGTCGGCCTCGCGCCTGCGCTGGCGGCCTCGGCCATTGCCAGCCTCGATATTCTCCGCAAAGAGCCCGAACGCGCCGCCGCGCTGCGGCGCAATGGCGCGCTGTTCCTCAAGCTTGCCCAGGAGGCCGGGCTCGACACGGGCCTAAGCGGCGGTTTTTCCGTCGTGCCGATCCTGGTGGGCGACTCGCTGCGGGCCGTGCAGCTTTCCAACGACCTCCTAGCGGCCGGCATCAATGCCCTGCCGATCATCCATCCCGCCGTACCGGAAGGCCAGGCGCGGCTTCGCTTCTTCATCACCAGCGACCATACAGAGGCGCAGATTCGCGAGACCGTGGCGGTAACGGCCGAACGGCTGAAGGGCTTGACTGAGCGTAACTTCGGCCTTGCATCAATCGATGTCGAACAGATGATGAAGCTGCTTGCCAACCAATGATCCTCGGCAGCACCGTGTCTGACGGCCGCTCCTCCGCTGCTGAGCATGTGGTGATCACAGGCGGGTCGAGTGGCATCGGGCTGGCGGTGGCCAGGATCTACGCGGCGAGAGGCGCGCGCGTGACGCTGATCGCGCGCGGGCAGGCCGCGCTCGATGCCGCTGCGGCCACGCTTCGCACGCTCTCGCCCTCGGCTTCCATTGGCGTCCAAACCGCCGATATTGCCGACAACGCTGCCGTGGCGGACGCGCTTGCCCAAGCCGAGGCCCGGTTTGGTCCCTGCAGCATTCTGATCGCTTGTGCCGGCGTGGTGACACCCGCCCGCTTCGACATGCTGTCCTCACCTGACTTCGACCGGCAGATCGCCGTCAACCTGATCGGCACCGCCAACACCATCCGTGCCGGTCTGCCGGGCCTGCGCAAGGCCGGTGGGGGCCGGCTGATGATCGTCGGCTCGGGAGCGGGACTGATCGGCCTCTATGGCTATGCAGCCTATTGCGCCTCGAAGACGGCCTTGATTGGCCTCGCGGAGGCGCTGCGGCTAGAACTGGCCGAGGATGGCATCAGCATCGGCCTCTGCTTTCCGCCCGACACAGAAACGCCGCAACTGGACCAGGAGCGCCATCTGCGGCCTGCAGAGGCCGAGATCATGATGGGCAAGGTTGCCCCCTGGCCTGCGGAAAAGGTGGCCCGGCGCATCGTCGCAGCCATAGACCGCCGCAGGGCCACGCTGTTCTTCACGCTGGAACTTGCCTTGCTCGGCCGGCTCGGCGCACTTCTCCGGCCGCTCCTCTATGTCTGGTTCGCCCGCCAGATCACGGCCTATCGACGCCGGCGGCAATAGACGATCGCGCGCGGAACGCCGATGCGGCCAAGCAAAAAGACCACACCGGGCCTGAAAGAGCCTGTGGAAATGGCAGGGAACTGGGGACGACCAATTGGCCGCTTTCGACCGGATGGAAAATGCTCTAGAGCTGACGTTCAGGGGCGCTCTTCTCGCTCTCGTGATCGAGTTGCCGCATATCCGTCTGCGGCGCGAAGCATTGCTCAATGCGGCGAATGGACGAAGCCGCTCGTCTAGCGCAGCATCCGAGATAGAAAGACGGCCGGGACGTTCTGCCATGAGCCTGGACAAGCACCCGACCGATGATGCGTGAAGAAGAAATAGGCGTGGCGCCGATGTCGTTTCAGTTGCATGCCCATCCCGTCATGCTCACTCTTTTTTGCTACGGACTGGCCTGTGTCGTCATCTTGATGACGGACAAGTTCGCCATGCCGACGCGCGAGCGGCGGATCATCGAGAACAGCGGCCAGGCAGACAGGATCTGGCGCGATATGGCGGCGCGCCTGCCGATTATCGCCCTGGTCTTCACCGGGTTTTTCGCCATCTCCTGGCGCCCGCTCTATGCCGCAGCCGGCGCGATGAGCTTCTTCATCATTTTTACCGGCATTTCCCGCGCCAAGTACAAGTTCATCCGCGAGCCGCTGGTGTTTTCCGACATCGCCATGGTCGCCGATGTCTTCAAATACAAGTCGATCTTCTACGCCAATTCGCTAAATATCGTCTTCTGGCTGGTCGCCTTCTCCTACGTTTTCGGCGTGTCCGGGCTCTATATGTATTTTGAGCCGAGCGTTTTGCCTGATCATGCACATCTGTTCTATATTCTCCTGGCGATCGCGCTGGCGGACGTGCCTTGGATCCTTCTGTTTTACGGGCCGGTGAACCGGCCGGTGGCTGCGCTCGTGCAGCGGCTCGTCGGGCAGCCGAACGTCAAGATCAGCACGCTTCGCTTCGGCACCTTCTGCTCGGTGATCTTCCACTTCATCCTCTGGCTCGCCCGGCGACGCGAAAAGGTGGTCGCGGAAATTTCCGAGGCCTTCTTCGCCGCCGTCCAGACCATTATCGGCGGCGAGGATGAAAAGGCGCCGCTGATCGTCGTCTGGCAGTCGGAATCCTTTATCGACATGCGCCATTTCGGCGTCGACACGATCAAGCTGCCGAATATCGACCGGCTGCAGAAGCTTGCCGCGCAATGGGGCCGGCTCTCCACTGTGTTCGAAGGCGGCTACACGCTGCGCACGGAGTTCGCGGTGCTCAGCGGCCTGGAGCCCGACCATTTGCATGTCGATGCGAGCTATCCCTATCTGCGCGCGCGCAATTATTCCGACGTCGTCTGGCCGACCAAGCTGAAGAAGGCCGGCTGGGAGACGCATTTCATCCACCCCTATGCCCGCACCTTCTTCCTGCGCCACAAGGCCATGCCACTGCTCGGCTTTGAGAAGATGAGCATGCTCGACGCGTTCGACCATGTGCCCGAGCGCGATGGCCCCTATGTTTCCGATGCGGCGCTGACGGACAAGGTGATCGAGGAGGCCCAGGCGCAGACCGGGGAACACGGCGACTATCTCTTCGTCGCCTCCATGGCCAATCACGGACCCTGGGAGCCTGGGCGTGTCCAGGGCCTGACCGATCCGGTCAGCATCTATCTCGAGATCCTCCAGCAGTCGGACAAGGCGCTCGGCCAGCTGGTCGATCAATTGAGCAAGCTAGACCGGCCCGTCTGGCTCTTGTTTTACGGCGACCACGCGCCGCTGCTCAAATCCTTCGCCGATCCCTTTCCCGATCCGCGCACCGATTACTTCATCGTGCCGCTCGCCAAGGCACGCACGGCCCAGCACGGTCCGGTCTTCCCGCGCAACGAGGAGCCCTGGAACCTGATGGGCACGCTGTTGAAGCTGGCAGGATTGGAAAAGGAACGTCTGGCCAAGACGCAGGCGCCTGCCCCGCCGCGCACGGGCGCGCCCAAGTCTTCCGGCACGGCGTGATATGACGCGGCGCGTCTTTCTGTTCCTGCAAGGCCCCTCCTCGCCGATCTTCTCCAAGATCGCCGACCGGCTGGAGGAACGGGGCCATCTCTGCCAGCGCATCAACCTCACCATGGGCGACAGCCTGTTCTGGCGTCGGCGCGGCGGGCATGCCTATCGCGGCCGGCCAAGAGACTGGCCGGCCTTCCTCGATGGCTTTCTCACGCGCCATCACGTCACCGACCTTGTCCTCTTGGGCGAGGAGCGGGACTATCATCGTGTCGCCACAGTGGCAGCCCGCAGGCTGGGCATCGACGTCTACGTCGTGGAGATGGGCTATTTGCGGCCGGACTGGCTGACGATCGAGCGCGGCGGCATGTCATCCAATTCGCATTTTCCCACGCAGGCCGCCCAGGTGCTTGCGGCTGCCGCGGACTTACCTGAGCCCGATTGGACCAGACGCTATCGCCAGAGCTTCTTCATGGAGGCGGCCTACGACCTGGCGTACAATTTGCCGAATGTCTTTCTCAATTTCGGCTATCCCTTCTACCGCCGCCACGCCCTCTATCATCCTCTGGCCGAATATGCGGGCTGGATCCTGCGGTTGGCGAGCGAGAAGAGGCGCACCCGCCAGGCTGCCGAGGCTCTGGATAGGTTGAACCAGGGTCATGGACCGATTTTTGTCTACCCGCTGCAGCTTCAGACGGATTTTCAGCTCAGGGCGCATTCTCCCTATAACGACCAGCGCGAGGCGATCAGCGAGGTGCTGTCCTCCTTCGCACGTCACGCGGGCAGCGATGCGCGGCTTGCGATCAAGGTCCATCCGCTGGACAATGGTCTGATCGGCTGGAAGGCGCTCATCACGCGACAGGCGCAGGCGCTGGGGATCGGTGCGCGTGTGACCTATCTCGACGGCGGCGTGCTCGAGCCGCTTCTCGATCTCTGCGCAGGCGTGGTCACCGTCAATTCTACTGTGGGCCTACATGCGCTTCAGCGCGATCTGCCGGTGAAAGTTCTCGGCGCGGCGATCTTTCGCATGGAGGGGCTGACGGACAGTCAGCCTCTCGACCGGTTCTGGACCGCGCCGCGCAGGCCCGATCCCGCACTCTGCCGCGCCTTCCTCCGGCTTTTGGCGGTCAGCGTGCAGGTGCGCGGCAATTTCTATTCGAAGGCGGGGACGGATGCCGGGGCGGAAGCGATTGCGGAACGCCTCCACCGGCGCGACGTCAACGAGCCCGGCGCCTTCATCGACCCGCCGCCGCGCCTCCGGCCTGCAAAAACCGGACGCTCTGCCTGACCAGGCGCATTGGCAGAGCCTCAGGCAACGCCAGCGCGCAAGAGGTCATGAATATGCAGGATGCCCTCCGGCACGCCCTGCTCATTGACGACGAACAGTACGGTGACCCGCTTGGCCGATTGCATGGCCTTGAGCGCCGCACTGGCGAGAATATCCCCCCGCACCACGCGGGGGCTATGGGACATCACCGCTTCAACCGGCTCGACCAGCAGGCCATCCGACATATGGCGGCGCAAGTCGCCATCGGTGATCACGCCGATCAGGCGGCGCGCGCTATCGATGATGCCGACCACGCCAAAGCCCTTGGACGACATTTCGATCACCGCCATGCTCATCGGACTGCCGACAGGCAGAAGCGGAACTGCTGCGCCGACATGGGCAAGCTCGATGGCGCGCTGCAATTGGGCGCCCAGCTTGCCGCCGGGATGGAAGGTGCGGAAATCCTCCGGTGAAAAGCCCCGCCGCTCCAGAAGCGCAATGGCCAGGGCATCGCCCACGGCCAGCTGAAGCAGCGTGGACGTGGTGGGCGCCAGACCATGTGGGCAGGCTTCCTGAACCTTGGGCAGGACGATGGCAACGGCCGAATTGCGGGCAAGATTGCTGTCGGCATTCGATGTGATCGAAACGATCGGCACCTGAAAGCGACGGGCATAGGTAATCATCGACGCCAGTTCGACCGTCTCGCCCGACCAGGACAGGAGGATCAGCGTATCATCCTCCGTGATCATGCCGAGATCGCCATGGCTGGCTTCGGCGGGATGCACGAAATAGGCCGATGTTCCGGTCGAAGCGAGGGTGGCCGCAACCTTGCGGCCGATATGGCCACTCTTGCCGATGCCGGCGACGACGGTGCGGCCGCGCCGCTCGCCGATCAGTTCGACGGCATCGACCAGGCTGGCGGCGAAGACGGGATCCGTGGCGAAGCTGGCCGAGAAGGTGGCAATGGCGCTGACGATAGTCGCGATCGTCCGGCCTATCGAGCCCTGCAGCGCGTCACGCCCGCTTCCTTCGCTCTCGATATGCACCTTAGTCATGTTCCTCGCCCTCCCGGCCTTGATCGGCGGCGAAACCACCATTCAACGTTGCGGCTGCACGTCCTTGTCCCGAAGACATCTCGGCACACCGCAGTTCTGCGGGCATGCTCTAACCTATCGGGCGGGAAATCGGAACGGATTTTGACATGCGGATGACAGTGGCCGGCTTGACCGGCCGCAAGCAAGGACAAGCTGCGCGCCGCGACCTGAAATCGCGACTTGCTATGGCGAGCGTGCTCTACGTTTTTGCATGGGAAAAGGTCCAGAGGGGAGAGGGACCTCATCGAACCTGGTTTTGTGCTTGGCTACGGCATCGCTCTTTGCGAGCCGCTTCCATGATCGTCAGGCGATCTTCAGCCGGCGCGTTGAACCACGACGGGCTCTGCCTCTTCGGTGCGCCCGGCCATGTCGGGATTGTTGACGAAGTCATCCAGCGACATGGAGTCTAGGATCTCGGCGACGGCATCGCGCACCACCGTCATCGAGCGGCGGACTTCGCAGGTCTCGGGATCGGCGCAATCATCGCAGACCTCGTAAGCCGTGCGGCTCGCACAGCGGATAGGCGCCAAAGGGCCATCCAGCGTGCGGATGACATGGCCGATGCGGATCTGTGCAGCCGGACGGGCCAGCGCATAGCCGCCACCGGGGCCCTTCTTCGACTTGAGAATGCCGACATTGCGCAATTCGAGAAGGATGGTGTCGAGGAATTTCTTGGGAATGTTGTTGCGTGCCGCAATCTCGGTGATGAATGCGGTCTCACCCGGATCGAGCCGCGCCAGATCGACCAGCGCCTTCAAACCGTACTTGCCCTTTTTCGTCAACATGGTCTGCTCTTCACAAAAAGCGGGCCTGTCCCTCGACAGCCAGGACCCTCAATTCACGGTGAAAACGAGCTTTCACCGCTGTTATCTGCGCATCCAAGATGATCACACCGAAATTCTATGTCGAAATTGGTGCGTCACCTGCGCTTTTGCAGGCCTTATAGCAGAAAATTGTGACCAAGTCGCAGCTTTTACCCGGTCGTTGCCGCAAAGATTGCAACAGAGCGCAAAAAATCGCGCGCAACGCCAAACGCCGGCCAGCAGGATTGCTGACCGGCGTTCTCGCCTTGGGAGGGCGGTTGGATTTATCGTTCACGTGCGCTGAAGCGATAGACGCTTTTCAGAGATCACGACCTAAGCATCAGGCCGAACTCATTTGAAGAGCGGCGCTGCTGCCGCTCGTCCATCGATCAGGCGGCAAGTTCATCCAGGCGCGCGATCTTGCCGCGGCCGGCGCTCGGCAGATTTGCCGCGGCACGATTGGCCTTGCCGGCAACCAACTGCCGCACCGCCTCGCGCGCATCCTCTGCACTAGCGAAATGACGAGCGTCCAGATCCCAGACGTGAAACTTAACGGCAACGAAGCGCAGAAGATCCGCATCGGGAACGACAACGCCGACAGCCTCTCCATTGTATTCGATCACTTGCTTGCTCATGGCAACACTCCCTCCGCACCCATGAGAGGGCCGGAATTTCTGTCAGGCAATTTCATCGAGGAGCCTGCAAGGAGCAGGCGATGCGCGTTACATTCGCCGACAGGCGAGATACGCGATATCCATTGCCATTTTGCGACAGTAGGATGTGCAACCGCCGAGGGCGGCGAGGCTGTACGAAGCAGTCATTGCGCTCTCCTTTGGCTTAGCGCGGCCTCGTCTGTGTGACGGGGCCTGTTGCATGAGTTGGTCTTGTCGATGACTCGGACCTTAGAATAATCGACCAATCATGTCAATTACCGGACCGCATTCTTCGAATTTTTTTTCTCACAATCGACAGATCGAACGAGCCTTAGGACAAAACCATTCCATCGGTGGCCCGAAACTTCATTCCCTGCCGACGCACCCAGATATAAGCGACGCTTTGGGACAAAAAAGGGCGACCCAGTGGATCGCCCGTGAAATTTTCATGACAGCATCTTGAGCCGCGCCGTTATCGCGAGGCCCGCTTGCGTCAGGCGTTTAACGCCGCATTTGCCATGCGGCGTGAATCCGTCCAACCAGAAGCCGTGGTCAGTTCTTGGCGGCCAGCTCCGGGGAGCCGGCTCGCACCGTTTCCCGGTCTTTCCACCAGCGCGACAGGAAGAGCAGGATCGGGCCGCCGATATAGATCGACGAGGTCGTTGCCACGATCACGCCGAAGACCATCGGCCAAGCGAAGGGCTTCACCGGATCGCCGCCCCAGATCGCCATCGGCAGAAGCGAGGCGAGAATGGCCACCGAGGTGAAGATGCATCGCATGACCACCTGGTTGATCGACATGTCGATCAGCTCCGAGAAGGGCATGGTCTTGTACTTGCGCAGGTTTTCGCGCATGCGGTCGTAGACCACCACCTTGTCGTTGACCGAATAGCCGATCAGCGTCAGCACGGCGGCAATCGCCGTCAGGTTGAAGTCGATCTGGGTCAGCGCGAAAAAGCCGATCATCTTGGTGATATCGAGAATCAGCGTCACGATCGCACCGATGGCGAAGTGCCATTCGAACCGCCACCAGATGTAGAAGAGGATCGCCACCATGGCGAGCCCGACGGCCAGGAAGCCGGACCGGGCCAGTTCGGCGGAAATCGTCGGGCCCACCACTTCGGTGCGCTCGAAGGTGGCGCCGGGAATGGCCTGCGCCACGGCGTCCTTGATGGCATTGAGCGCCACGGTCTGCTCAGCCTCGCCGCCGGGCTGGCGCTGGATGCGCACCAGCACGGATTTGCCCTGATCGAAATCCTGCAGCGCCACTTCGCCGAGATTGAGCGATTCGAGCTTTTCGCGAACGGCCGGCAGGTTCAGCGCCTGCTGCGAGGTGGCTTCGACCTGGATGCCGCCGACGAAATCGATGCCGTAGTTCAAGCCGGGCTTGAAGAACAGGACGACCGAGCTGATCGACAGGAAGGCCGACATGCCGATGGCGATATAGCGTCCGCGCATGAAAGAGAAGCTCGGCAGGGCCGGCACCCGGCCGAAGATCGAGTGAATCTCAATCTTCTTCATTTTCCGGCGCACGACCATCTGCTGCATCATCAGACGCACCACGGTGATCGAGGTGAACATCGAGATGACGATGCCGATCATCATGGTGATGGCGAAGCCGCGAACCGGCCCAGTGCCGAAGAGGAAGAGCAGAAGCGTGCCGACCAGCGTGGTCACATTGCCGTCGACGATGGTGGCATAGGCCTTGTTAAAGCCGACATCGAGCGCCTTCATCGCACCGGCGCCATTGGCTGTTTCTTCCCGGATACGGGCATTGATCAGGATGTTGGCGTCCACCGCCATGCCGATGCCGAGAATGATACCGGCAATGCCGGGCAGCGTCAGCGTCGAGCCGAGCATGGCGAGAACGGCAACGGTCAGGATCGTATGCAGCAGCAGGCCGAGATTGGCGATGACACCCCAGGAGGTGTAGAGCGCCAGCATCATCAGGCAGACGGCGACGAAGCCGGCCAGACCCGTATAGATGCCCATGCGGATGGAGTCGGAGCCAAGATTGGGGCCGACGGAGCGCTCTTCGATGATGGTCAGCGGCGCGGGCAGCGCGCCGGACCGCAGAAGCGCGGAGAGAACCGTCGCTTCCTGCGCCGTGAAGTTGCCGGAGATCTGGCCCTGACCGCCGACGATCGGCTCGCGGATGACAGGCGCCGTCAGCACCTTGCCGTCGAGAACGATGGCGAAAGGTTTGCCGACGGCCTCGCGGGTGATTTCGGCGAATTGCCGCGCACCCTGGCTATCGAAGGAGAAGGAAACGATCGGCTCGTTGGTCTGCGGGTTGAAGCCTGCCTTCGCATCGGCCAGACGCTCGCCGGAGATGGCGACGCGGCTTTCGACCGCATATTTGTTCTGGTCATTCGCGCCGGGAAGGATGTCGACGCCGCGCGGCGGGTTGGGCGCGTTCGGATCGACGCTCTGGTCGACCATGTGAAAGCTCATCTGCGCGGTTGAGCCGAGCAGCTGGCGCAGCCGGGTCGGATCCTGCAGGCCCGGCAGCTGTACGAGGATACGGTCGGAGCCGACGCGCTGGATCAAGGGCTCGGCGACGCCGACCTGGTCGACGCGGCGGCGGATGATCTCAAGGCTCTGGTCGACGGCCGCCGTCATGCGTTCGGTCAGGCCCGCTTCCGTCAGGCCGACGGTGATGGTGTTGCCATTGGTATTGACGGCAATATCCGAAGAGGCCGTGCCGAAGCCGAGCGTGCCGACCGGGGCGGCGAGCGCCTGGATCTTCGGCTGGATGCGGGCAAGGGCTGCCGGATCGTCCAGCGTGACGGTGACCGTGTCACCGGTCAGGCGGGCGGCAGCGGTCGAGAGCCGCTCGGCGCGCAGCGCGTTGCGGATGTCATCAAGCAGCGTGTTCAGCCGCGCGCGGCGCAGGCCGGCGGCGTCGACTTCGAGAACGAGATGCGAGCCGCCTTTCAGATCGAGGCCGAGGGTAACGGGCTTGACCGGCAGGAAGGCGTGATAGCGCTGCTGCTGCTCTGCCGTCAGGAAATTGGGGAGGACCGCGATAATGCCGAAAAGCGTGATCGCGATATAGGCGAGAACCGCCCATTTCGAGGTGCGCATGGTGTGTTCCAAATGATCCATGCCGCCGCTGGGGCCAGAGGCCACGGTTCGACGGTCAGGCGAAAAGCGATGGCAGATGCCGCCGCGACGAAGGTTGGGATTGCCGGTTCCGGCGCTCAGTCCAGGGTGGTCGGCGGCGCACGCGGACGATGCGCCTGGCTAAGGCGCAAGGGCCGCACCGGGATTTCCGCGACCGCAAGCCGGCAGGCAACGACGCTGGCTTGGGCAAGACCGAGCGGACAGGACAGGATGGCAGGGTCTGGACCGCCCGGCACGGCCTTCGGGTCGCCTCGCTCGGCGGAGAATTTGAGATCGGCCGGCGGCGCGGCGCGTAGCGCCTGGCGGGTCAGCGCGGCGGGCTCACCCGCTCGGCCGGCAGAGCCCGTAGCGTCGCCCGCGCTGCGTGGCAGGCTACCCTGCCCGGCCGCGGGCGCAGCGGCGACGATGGGCATGGATAGGATGGCAAGCAGCATCCACAGCGCGGCCAGAAGCCGGCCGGGCTCGCTCGTCATCCGTCTTGCCAGTCTTCGCCGCAACCGCACCGTCTCCTCTTCAGGCGCAATCCGCGCCTTCGTCCAGAAAGAGCCTGAGGGGAGCTCCTCCACTCCCGCCACTCAAGGCGTGGTAGAAAACATCCGCCGCCCTCAAAGTCAAATCGCCCGATTGCGGGGAGCAAGCGGGCCGGCTGGCTGGGAGCCAGAATTTCCTCATGCAGGCCTGGCGTCAGGCCGTCGCCACATGCGGCCCTTCCATCCGGCGCGCCGCCAACCGGCCGATCCGCCGGCCGGCCTCGATCAGATCCTGCATCGGCATGGTGAGGCTGATGCGCACGAAGCCGCGGGCATTCTCCCCGAAGGAGCCGCCGGGCATGACGGCCACATGCTCCTCTTTCAAGAGCGCCCAGGCGAAGTCCTCGCCGGAAAGGCCGGTCTGGGATACGTCGATCAACAGAAACATGCCCGCATCCGGCAGCATCGGCTTCAGGCCGGGCATGCCCGAAAGCGCTTCGGCCAAGGCAACGGCACGGCTGCGATAGGCCTCGCGCATCTCGGCGGCGGTGCCGATCTCGTGGCTCAGCGCGTAGGCTGTCATGTCGGCGATGAAAGGTTGCACGCCGAAAAGCATGGTCTCGGATACAGGCAGCAGCCGGGCGCAGAATTCTTTCGGGCCCACGGCCCAGCCGCTGCGAAAGCCCGGCGCGGCATGCGACTTGGAGATCGAGGAGACGACGATCACCCGCTCTGCCAGATCCGGGCGGTCGAAGGCGCTGTCGAAGCGGCCTGAAAAGATTAGCTGTTCGTAGACCTCGTCGCAGACGATCCAGAGATCATGACGCCGGCAGAGCGCGCCGATGGCATCGATCTCGTCCGCGGTCAGCACCGCGCCGGTCGGGTTATGCGGCGAATTCAGCAGGAGAACACGGCATTCGGGCGTCACCGCCGCTTCGAGATCGGCCGCCTGCATGCGAAAGCCGTGTTCGGGACGCAGCGTCACCGTCACCCGATGCGCGCCGGTTGCGCGGATCACGCCGTCATAAGTGGCGTAGAGCGGGTCGCCGACGAGAACCCCGTCGCCGCTTTCCACCAGACCGGTCATCACCGCATAAAGCGCGGCCTGGGTTCCGGGAAAGCAGAGGATGTTCTCGGCCGTGATATCCGGCCGGCGCTTGGCATAGCGCGCTGCCAGCGCCGCCAGCACCGATGGCTCGCCCCGCCCGCTGGAATAGCGCGTACGGCCGGCATTCATCGAGCGCTGGCATTCGGCCAGCAGCGCCGGGTCCGGCGCAACGTCCGGCTCGCCGATGGTCAGCTCGATCACGTCGACACCAGCCGCCTTCATGCGCCGCGCTTCATGGTGCAGCACCCATTTGCCGGAGCCGAGATCGGCCAGACGATCGGTGATCGACGCATAGCGCATGAAGGACACTCCTGCTTCAAACGGAAAAAGGCGGCCGGCGACCTTGCAGCGGCACGAATGCCCGGCAGATCACGCCACGGCACAGGGCGGCAATAGACGCGCTCGTTTCCGCAAACAAGCCCGGAAAGCGCGCAAGGCCGTTCAGAGAGTCAATTCTCGCGCAGAAGTGGACAGACGAGTCCGCCGAGCCCGCCCTCGCAGCCGATACACAGCACATCGGCTCTGATCGCATGAACGGTACAGCCCGCCGACTCCAGTGCGGCGCGGGTCTTGGGATAGCCGTCGAGCATGACGACCTCGCGTGGGCCCAAGGTCAGGATGCCGACGCTCATGCCGCCGCTGGCGCGGAATTCGTCGGAAGGTGCCTCGATCATCGACACGCCCCATTCCTCCAGCAGGCGATAGAAGGAGACCGGCAGGATCGGCGGGAAGATCAGCGCCAGATCGCGCGCCAGGAAACTGGCGATGGAGCCGAGATGCAGGCAGGCTTCGGCGCCGCGCCAGAGCGGCAGATCATAGCCGAGCACGTCGATACCGAGAGGCGCCAGCAATTCGGACAGCGCGGCGATCCCGTCCTCATCGGTGCGCAGGCCGCGCCCCACCGCGAGCGTTTCGGCATCGATCCAGAGGCAATCGCCGCCTTCCACCGTGCCCGGGCTCTTCAGGCGCCCGAGGATCGGGATGCCCGCCGCCCGACATGCAGCCTCGTGCAATGCCGCCTCGCCTGCCCGCGCCGGCTTGCCAGGTCTGAGGATCACGGCGCCCTTTGCGGTGACCAGCGAGAGGTCGGCGGTGAACATCGAATCGGCGAGACCATCCTCGCGCTCGGCCAGCCAGAGGATCTCGACACCCTTCTCGAGCAGCAGCCGGACAAGGCTCTCATATTCGTCGATTGCCTGCTCCGCATTGAAGCGCGCGCCATAATGCCAGCGCGCCGGATCCGCCTTGAGCAGCGCATCGCCTGGCCGGCGCATCAGCACCCGCCGCAAAGGCAGGGACATGTCCTGGGCACCGTAGTCGCTCACCGCGCTCTCCATCGATCGTGATTGCGCCGGTTTTTTCCACGCCTCGATGATGCTTTCAAGGCGTGGCGCCGCAATTCGGCGCCGAGTGAGCCCGGCCGGACCCTTCACGAAAAAATGCCGCAGGACGGGACAGCATCCTGCGGCAAAAAGGAGGTCATCGATCTGCGCAATCCGCGCAAGGCGAGGCCGATGGCAGGGGACCCTCGGCCTCGTCTTGAAGGCATGATGCCCTGCGAGCCCTGATGTCGCGCTTAAACCGATCGTGACAATTTGAAGGGTCGACATAAAATCGTGCGGCCTTGAATGCCGGCATGCGCCGCGGGAAAAGAGCAGCCCTCAGCGGATCCTGCCTTGCACAATGCGATTTGGCGCTCATCGCCTGTCGAAGCGGGCCATTCTCGGGCGGCCTCTGATGGTCATAGGGCTTTCAACGAGAGCGCCATGTCATCCCAAGCCTCGCTCAAGCTTTGCCTCCTACAAGAACAGCGGGCGACCAGCTGGACGCATGCCCGCTTTCTTCGCGGCCTTGAGGCCAGGCGAAGACAGGCAGCCACGACCGCCCATCACAATTCAGGCGGCGCCCATCGCTTCGGGCGCCCGATCCGGGAGATACCCATGGCCACGCTCTCCATCTGCATTCCAGTCGACGCCGACGCGCCGGATCTTGCGCGCCTTACCGGCAAGCTCCTGGCCGAGCGGACGACGGATATCGAGGTGATTGCCCTGTTTACGGCCGACGCGGACAAGGTTCCGGACGAGCTGATCGCGCAAGCCGCCAATGACGACAGGCTGATCATCGAGCGGCTGGACACGACACCCGAGACCCGTGCCCTCTGGCGCCTCGTCGCCAGCCGCGCCACCGGCCGCTGGGTCACGCTCGTCCGCCCGTCCGATACGGTCGACCCCGACCTAGTGGTCATGGTGCATTATCTAGAGCGCCGTGATGCCTCCGTCGATGCGCTCGGCTGGAACAGCTTCCAGATCGATCCGCTGGCAGTGCCCGGTCTTGCCGGCCCCGTGGCAGTGCCGACGCATTACCATATCAATTCCTTCGACAAGACGGCGATGCTCAAGGCCTTCTTCTATTGGGAGAAGAGCCTCAACGCGCCGCGCATGCCCTTCGGCCTTTATCACGGCGCCCTGCGCCGCTCGCTTCTCGACACGCTTCTGGCTCTCCCGGTCAATGACAGCTGGTCCTCGCCGGTGCCGCAATATGAATGGGCAGCGCGCGTGCTGCTCTTCAGCGACGCCTTGGCCTTCTGCGACCGTCCGATGTCGGCGATGAATATGCCGGCCTATCGCCCGCCGGCGGTGCATCGCACGTCGCATGATTTTCCCTTCCATGCCGGTCTCGGCCTGACTGGCGCCGTTGCGGAGGCGCAGTTTCACGTCCTGGGCGAACTGGGCAACAACTGGACCGCCGATGAAAACTTCCTGCGCGCCTGCATGATCGACTGCATGATGGAAACGGAGCGTCCCGCCTTCGTTGCCAAGGGCAACGGCTATTTCGCTGCTTTCCAGGCAATGGGCGGCACGCTTGCCTCCGGTTTCCGGCCCGAATTCCAACCGAACCGCCCGGAGGACCGCCGCCGCGGCCTTCATGGCGGCGCCTTGATGGTCGATCGTTTCCTTGGCGGCGCACGCACGGCACAGGAATTCTATGACGCCGCCAACTGGATTCTCGCCCCCGTGCCGATGATCTGCCACGAAGAGCAGCTGCAGTAAGGCCCATAAAACAGCGAAGCAGCCCGCGCCGGCTGCTTCGCTTCGAGCTGATGCCGCAGGTCCTTGCGTGAGACGTCGGTCGAACCGCCTGGCACCCACACCGTGACAAACCGGACCCGCCCGCCATGACCCAGAGCCTGCCGCGCATTCTCTATACGAAGCCATCGATCGGCCCGCTGGAAGTCGCTTATGCCACTGATGCCGCGGCCAATGGCTGGGGCGAGCGCTGCTACGACTATATCAACCGCTTCGAAAAGGCTTTTGCCGATCATCTCGGGATAGCGCATGCGATCGCCACGTCGAGCTGCACCGGGGCGATGCATATGGGTCTTCATGCGCTCGGTATCGGCCAGGGCGATGAGGTGATCCTTGCCGACACCAATTGGGTCGCCACCGTCTCGCCCATCGTCCATCTGGGCGCCACACCTGTTTTCGTCGATGTGCGCGCCGACAGCTGGTGCATCGATCCGGCCGCCGCAGAAGCGGCGATCACGCCGCGCACCCGCGCCATCATAGCCACGCATCTCTATGGCAATCTCTGCGACATGGACCGCCTGCTGGAGATCGGCCGGCGCCACGGTATCGCGGTGATCGAGGATGCCGCCGAAGCGATCGGCTCGGAACTTGCCGGTCGGCGCGCGGGCTCCATGGGCCTGTTTTCCACCTTTTCCTTCCACGGCACCAAGACCGTGACCACGGGCGAAGGCGGCCTCTTCGCCACCAACGATGCGGCGCTGTATGACCGCGTTCTGACGCTTAGCAATCATGGACGTGCGCGCGGGCAGACCAAGCAATTCTGGCCAGACGAGATCGGCTTCAAATACAAGATGTCGAACATCCAGGCCGCGATCGGCTGCGCCCAGCTGGAGCGGATCGAGGAACTGACCGCGCGCAAGCGCGCGATCCTCGCCGCCTATCGCCGGCACCTGCAAGACATCGACGCCATCGCGCTCAACCCCGAACCGGTATCTGGCGTCAACGGCGCCTGGATGCCGACCGCCGTCTTCTCCCGGGAAAGCGGCATCACGCGCGAGGCCCTGCAGGCAGCCTTCAAGGCTGCCAATATCGACGCGCGCGTCTTCTTCCATCCGCTGTCGAGCCTCGACATGTTCGACAAGGTTCCGGCAAACCGCAACGCTTACGACATTCCCGAACGCGCAATCAATCTGCCGAGCTTCCACGACATGAGCGAGGCAGAGATCGAACGGGTTGCCGATGTGCTGAGGGACATTCTGGCCGAGCGCACATCCTCCCATTCGCTGCCTCGCGCAGCCATCGCCTGAAGCTCAAAGCCCACGCCTCGAAGCGCCGGGTCGATCAAGGAAAGAACAGGACCGTTATGACCGTGAAGGACGACCGCCAGGAATTCGAAGCCCATAAGCGCGAAATGTGCTTGGCACTCGGGCGCGACCGGGAAGCGCTGGAGCAGTCCACCGAGATGCTCGTCACGCTCGACAAATATGACTATGCCTATCTCTGGTCCTTCCTCGGTCTGCCGATCATTCAGCAGCCGGCCGATGTCATGGCCACCCAGGAAGTCATCTGGGCGACGAAGCCGGACGTCATCATCGAAACCGGCGTAGCCCGTGGTGGCTCCGTCATCATGATGGCGGCCCTGCTCCAGCTCGTCGGCAAGGGCAAGGTGGTCGGCGTCGACATCGACATCCGCGCGCATAACCGCGACTCGATCGAAAGCCATCCCATGGCACACCGGATCGAACTGATCGAAGGCCCGTCGACCGACGCTGCCGTCATGGACAAGGTCAAAGTCGCTATTCCCGAGGGCGCATCGGTCATGGTGGTGCTCGATAGCGACCATAGCCGCGACCACGTGCTCGACGAGTTGCGCCATTACGGACCGCTGGTCACCGAGGGCCAGTATCTTGTTGTCGCCGACACGCTGCTCGGCCAGAGCAAGCCCTCGCAAATTCCGACCAAGCGCTCGAAGATCTGGATGCCGGGCAATGAGCCCTTTGCTGCGCTCAACGCCTATCTCACCGAAACCGACCGCTTCGAGCCAGATGCTGTCGTCAATGGCAAGCTGGTGCTCTCCAGCTCGCCGGGCGGGTATCTGAAGTGCATCAAGGGCTGAGCCCAGCCTCGCCCACCTGAAGCAGGCAGAACGAGCCGTGCAGGCCGTATGACCATCTTTAACAAGGCCCTTCCCTAGACCATAGGGAGGGGCCTTGTGCATTCGGGCCTGATCGCAACGGGCCTTGGGGAAGCCTGAATGTCCAGGACAGGAAGAGCAGGTATGGAGACAGGCCGAACGCTACTTTCAGGCGGCTCACGCTGTCCGTTTCAAATCGATGCAGCGATGTGGGCAGAGCGTTGCGGGCACGATTCAGCATGTCGTGCCGGCGCGTGGGGTGCTGTCTCCGGCCAAGCGGAGGAGCATTGCAAGGCTCAAATCGAAACCGGCAAGATGGTTGAACCGCAGGGGATGCGCTGACGAGGCATGGCGCATCCTTCAGCATAAGGCGAAGCTCCGCAACCAGGCCCTCGCGCCGAACATCGGCGCTCACCTTTCCGATCCGATGATCTACGCCCGCTCGCGGACGATCTCGACCCGGTAGGCATAGACGCCATCACGGCTGGACGTTCCGGGCTCGCCTTCGATCCAGCGGGTTTCGCCGTTCTGCACGCTCTTCTCCAGAGGGTACTTCTCCCAGAGGCCGAAGCCCATGGCGCGGTTCATCATGATCGCGGGGACATTGGTGGTCAGCACCGTGCCAATGACCCGGCGAACCTTCGCCGCCTCGAAGAGCCAGTTGATCAGCGTCTCGCCGGCGATCTGAAGCAGCTTGGGATGGCCGCCGCGCTCGCCGCGCATGGCATTGTCGAGCAGAACGTCGTCCTGCGTGAGATCCTTGAAGCCAAAATGGCCAATCAGCGCGCCATCCTCGGCGATGATGAGAAAGATCAGCTGCGTCGTCGACGCGAACACCACCTTGTCCAGCCAACCCCGTGTGCGCTCAGGCGTTGCGGTGAACTGGGTGAAGAAGGCATCCTTATTGGTATTGCGCCAGTCGGTGAGCTTGCCGATGACATGGGCATCGTCGAGATGCGCGCGGGTCAGCGGCACGAGGCGGCCGATCTCCTGCCCGTCGGATGTTTTCAAGGGTAGAGCCAGCGTCGTGCGGCCCTGGATAATGTCCTGGACGATCTCGCCGAAAGGCCGTTGCAAAGCAGCCTCTACCATGGTCACGATGCCTCGACATCGGTGATCAGGATCGCTGCATCGGCCTCGATATCCCGGGTCAGGCGCTTGCCGATGAGAAGATCCATCGAACCAGGCGGAATGCCGGTGCCCGGCCGCTTGGCGTCGAGATCCTCCGCCGCAATCACCTCTCCGGCCTTCAATGGCCGGGCGGCGATGAGGCTGCGGCGCATCTTCGGAATCTGGTCTCGCTCGGCTGCGTCGAGAATACGGCCGGTGCCGCCCAGCGCCTTATGCACCGTATGGCAGGCGGCGATCATCCTGGCCATTTCTTCCGGCTCGGTGGCCATCTGGTTGTCCATACCGATACGGCTGCTGTCGAGGGTAAAGTGCTTCTCAATCACGCCGGCGCCGAGCGCGACGGAAGCCGCCGGAATCTCTATGCCGATGCTGTGATCGGAATAGCCGATCGGGTAGGCCGGAAACTCGCTCCGCAAGCCCACGATATTCTGCAGCCGGATGGTTTCGGGCGGCGCGGGGTAGACGGAGGTGCAGTGCAGGATGACGATGTCACGCTGGCCGGTGGCCTCGATGGTGCGCACGGCGGTGACGATTTCCTCCAGCGTACCCATGCCAGTCGAGAGCACGAGGGGAACGCCGAGACCGCCCAGAAACCTCAGATAGGGCAGATTGTTCAGCTCCATCGAGGCGATCTTGACGAAGGGCACGTTGCAGGCCTCTACCAGAAAGGCCGCTTCCGCGCGCGAATAGGGCGTCGAGGCAAAGTCGATCCCGACCGAAGTGCAGTAGATCGACAGCTCCTGAAGCTCTGCCTCGCCCATCGAAAACTTATGCACGATGCGCTTGGCGATGGCGTTCTGGCGATAATAGCTTTCGGAATAGAGCGACTGCGTGCTCCAGGACTGGAACTTGACGCAATCGCAGCCGGCTTCCTTGGCCTTGTCGATCATCGCGCGCGCGATCGCCATGTCGCCGAAATGGCTCGTATTGAGTTCGGCAATGACATAAGGGGCCAGATAGTCGCCGACGATGCGGCCATTGCGAAGGGTCAGCGTTGCCATTTGGGAGATCCTGCTACTGGTCGATAGGCTCGACGATCATTTCCCTGAGGAAGAGGTCGCGGTCGAGGAACGGTATCTGATCCTCGAGCGGGCGGCGCACGAAGCGGCGGTCGCTCAGGCTGCGTGCTTGGCCAAGCTCGATATATTCCTGATCCGGCCGGCCGATGATCTCGCAAAGAACCGGCCCGGCGCGTCCCATCATGTCAGACAGGCCCTGATCGAGACGATCACGATGGTCGATTTTCACATAATCGAGCCCAAAGCAATCCGCCACCTTCGAGAAATCCGGGCAGCTGACCCCGGTCTGCGGATCGGTGCCGATCACCCGCTTGCGGAACATATCCTGCTGACGCCGGCGAATGATCGAATAGACGTTGTTGTTGATCACCACGATTTTGATGGGCAAGGCGTGGTAGCGGATCGTTTCCAGCTCCTGCAGGTTCATCATGATCGAGCCATCGCCAATGACCGCGACAATGGCGCCCGCACCGGCGAAGGTAGCGCCGATCGTGGCCGGGAGCGCAAAGCCCATGGCGCCCTGCATCGCCGGATGAATGCAGCTCATGTCTGACGTGAAGTGCATATTGGTCGGCAGGATCACCTCGTTCAGGCCGGAATCGGTGATGATCGTGGCCTTGCCGGGGAGATGGGCTGGCAGCCGGTCGGCCAGTTCGTAAAGATCGACCTGGTGCTCATGACGGAAGGCCGGCTCGACCTCGGCGAACAGCCCCTTCCATCGACGGCACTGCTGCGCCCAATGGGCATGGCGCCCTGCATCGGCGGCCGTGTCGGCGGCTTCGAGCCGCGCGAGAAAAGCTGCGATATCGGCATGCACCAGTCGGTCGATGCGGATCGTGTCCTTGGCGTGCTCCGCCGGGTCGATATCGACGACGACGATCTGGGCGGCGCGCGCGAACTTGCAGAAATCGGGGCCTGTCGTCAGAGAGGTCAGCCGGCAGCCGAGGACAAGCACCAGATCGGCATTCTGAATGGCGAAATTGCCCGCGCGCGAGCATCCCATGGCTCCGACAGAGCCGATCGACAGATCGTGCGCGCTGCCGTAGGTGTCTGGCGCGGATGCGGCGAAGGTGACGGGCAAACCACGACCCTCGACAAACCGCCGGAAGGCATCTTCAGCGCCGGCGCCACGGACACCGCTGCCGATCAGAACGACCGGACGTTCGGCGCCTGCCAGAGCGGCAAGCACAGCCTGAACGTCATCTTCCTGCGGCTCCGGCCGGTCGGGCACGAGATCCGGCGCCCCAGTGATCTGTTCGGGATCGATCTGAGCACTTTGTAGATCCAGCGGCACATCGATCCAGACCGGCCCCTTGCGGCCGGTATTGGCGAGCGTCAGAGCCCGGTCCATGGCTTCGACGATCTGCTCCGGTGCGGTGATCATCGTCGCGTATTTTGTGATCGGCGTCACCAGGGAGACAATGTCCGCCTCCTGCTGCCCATAGGTGCGCAGCGCAAGCCCGGTCTGGCGCGTGGTTTCCTTCAGCGTGTTCTGGCCGGAAATGAAGATGCAGGGCACCCCATCCTGCCACGCCGACAGCACGCCGGTCATGGCATTGGTGGATGCGCAGCCGGTGGAGACCAGGCATGCACCGATCCCGGAGGACTGATGCGCATAAGCGATCGCGGCAAAGGCCGCTGACTGCTCGTGATGCACGGAGACGGCCGTCAGCGCCGTGTTCTTGGCCAGCGCATCGGTCAGAAACAGCGCGCCGCGGCCCGTCACCAGGAAGACATGACCGATCCCGGCGGCTTCCAGGCGCTGCATGATATAATCGGCGACGCGCATGGCGATCGACCCCTCTCTTTTTCCGGCACGCCCGGCTCGTCCTATCCGGGAACAGTCCGCAGCCCTTGGAGCCCGGGATCATCGGCACGCGCCGGCCTGAAACAGGCTCCGTCGCGGCATGCCCTTCTCAAACGCACCTCAGCCGCGCGGCTTGTAGCGGTCGAGGATCTCCGGCACGGCGACGACGAAGTCCCCACTGCAGGCGGGCTCCCCGTCGACAAAGCTTTCCGCCGAACCAATGGCCAGACCACGTTTGAACGACGTCAATCTTGCCTCGATCTTCAGCACGTCGCCCGGAACCACTTTGCGCTTGAACCGCACATTGTTGATCGAAACGAAATTGGTCTTCATGCCGCGATACTCCTCCATGCAGAGGAACGTCATGATGAAGGTCTGCGTCAGGGACTCGATTTGTACGAAGCCCGGCACATTCGGCTCGTCGTCGAAATGACCCGGAAAGAACCATTCATTGTAGGTGAAGCACTTGACCGCCCGCGCGCTCTTGCCCGGATCGACATCGGTGACCCGGTCGATCAACAGAACAGGATATCGGTTTCGCTGGTGGCGGATGATGCCGTTGATGTCGAAACCCGGATGGGCGGGTGCCTGGCTCATACGGCGGGCTCAATGGCGATGTTGTATTTGGTCAGGATCGCCTGACCAGCCTCGTAGCCTGAGAATTCGATGATGTCGTCAATGTCCATCTCGATGCCGAAGGCCTCTTCCAGCGCCGCCATCAACGCCATGTGCCCGACACTGTCCCACGCCGAGATGTCCTGGTACTTCAGGCCCGGCAGGTCTTTCGTCTCGATCATGAAGGTTTCGGTGAAGGCGGTGTTATACGTGTCTCGATTGCTCATGTCTTTCAGATCCTTGCTGCGGCTTGCAGCGCCGCGCCGGCTTGCCCTTACGCCGTATGGACGATTCTGGAGAGTTCACCGATCAGGTCGTAGCCGTCCCAGATCACCCCGATGTCCAATGCCTTGCCGACGGGAACCACCCGGTCTATGCCCGACAGACCTTGCGCGATGATGGACTGCACGAGCGTGGCCCGGTCAATCCCGAAGGTGGTCAGTGTCTGATACCGTTCCTCGACGATTTCGCCGAGACAGCTGAGGTCGTCGACCGCATGCTCATAGAAAAAGCCGTTGCGTCCGCGGTGGCGCTCGATATCGGCAGGCAGGCTGTCCAGCCGGACCCGGTAGACGAAATTGTCGTGGCGCCGCGTGGCGCGCGCCTGCGGCAAGGCAATGGCCGTTGCGCAGAGATGAACGAATTTGTCGACCGCATGTACGGGCGCAAGATCGTAATTTTTCTCCAGATAGTCGGTCATCGCCGACCAGAAGCGGCCTTGGGCCGCCTCGGCCTGGCCCGTGCCATGCCACAGCACCAGATGCGGGCTCGAGCAGGCATTCTGATCGAGCAGGAAGACGTCATCGTAGAAGCCTTTCACCAGCGCTGCGAGAACCGTGTCGCTGGCCCCCAGAACGGCCTGCGAATCCAGCACGCAGAACGAATAGCGATCTGCAAAGGCAATATCGACGCAGCGCGGATGAACGGGCAGCGCGCGCAGCCGAGAAACGGTTTCATCTCCGCCCCAGATCAGGCGCGCCTGGCAGAGCTGCGACAGGGTGGCCGTGATGCTGTCGCTGCGCGGATACCGGATCAGCCGATTCATGGCGGCAATCCGGCGATGCGCGGGATCGTCAAACAGCGCCGCTATCCGATCGCAGATCACGTCGACCTGCGGATGACCGGCATCCGGAATGCGCACGATATTGGCATTGCCCGCCAGAACGCCAAAGGCAAAGGAAAAGGCGAAATTGACAGGCACGTTGGCGGGCGCGATGTGCAGCGCCAGCCCTCGGCCAAGGCGCGCATGCGCCGCGCCAAATTCGCGCTGCAGCCGCGCCAGACTGGCCGGCCGGCACCAATAGGCGAAAGCCGCAATATCGGGAAACTGCCGCGCCTCCGGCAAGGCCAGCAGTTGCTTGGACAAGGCCGCCAGAAAAGCGGTCGCTTCCGGTGCATAGGGCGGCAGAGGCTGCCTGGTGATGTCGGACAGGCGGCCGCCGACCCGCAGCGTCACCGGTAAGTCAGGAACGGGCTTCATAGGTATCGCTGCATCCTCGTACCTCGGCCTTGGCAACGCGGCCCGCCACGGAGAAATAGGTGCCAAGCCGGCCGCAGGGGCAGGTATCGACGCCCTCGATACGGCCGACATCCTCGGTCAACAAAGCATGGCCCGGATAGCTGCGCGGCAGAAGCGAGAGCACCTCGATGAGGCCCGTCTCGCCAATCTCCATGCATCGGAACGTGCGGGGATCGCGGATCAAAACATCGGCATGAACGGACGCATGCAGGTGCCCCTCCTCGCATTCGAGGAAGATCGAGCCGGTCTGTTCGACCATGCCATAATAATTGACGACGCGGGAAATACCGGCGCAACGCTTCATCGCGGCCCGGAAGGCGTCATTGTCGACCGCCTCATCCTGCAGCTTTTTCCAACCGCCGCCATGCAGGAGAATGCCCTTATCGATCGGCAGGCTGCGGCCCGCAGCCTCCAGCGCGCGGTAGAAGTGGCTCCAGATCATGAAGGTGAAGCCAAAAAGAAAGATCGGCTGACCCGCGTGACGCTCGAGGAACGCTTCGATCGCCGGCAGGTTCAGCTGCATGTCCTCGTCCAGTGCGTAGGTCACATCTTTGCCGAACAAGGAGAAGCCGAGAATGCCGGCGCCGCGGGCGGAGAAGGCATTGCGATCACGCAGCACGCTGGGCGAATCGATGACCAGCATGGGCACGCGCTTTGGCCCAAGAAGATGGCTCATCAGCCGTGCCAGGACCTTGCCCTGCAGCGCCGCCGTCTCACGATCGAGATAGATGCGGGATACGGCCTGGCCACTCGTTCCGGACGAGGTCATCGTCTTGAAGATCTGGTCGCGCGGCACGCTGAGGAGGTCGAACATCTTGAACAGCCGCACGGGCAGAAATGGCACATCCGCCAGCGTCTCGAATGGCGCATTCTCATCGGCCGTAAGTTCGAGGATGCGCCCGTACTCCGAAGAGAGCGCTCGGTGATGCTCCGTCAGTGCGCGCATGACCGCCGTCAGCGCCGCATCCTTCTCGGCAGCCGCCATGCCGTAGGGATCGACATCCAGCCAGGGAGCAATATCGAATGCGGCAGACGCCATCGGTTTGTCCAGGCGAAGGGCTGTTGTTGTCACGCCAGGATCTCCCTTGCAAGCGTTTCAAGCGCGCCATAGCGGATCTTGCCGGCATCGCTGCGCGGCAGGGCGTCAACGCCAAAGACCTTGATGGCCTGCGGCGCGATTTTCATCTGCAGAACCAGGCGGGATTTGACGGCCTTGCCGCCCTCTGCCGTGCCGCCAACCAGATAAACCTCGAGAAGATCGTCGCGACCGGCGCAGGCCGCATCGTGGCCCTCGGCCGCCAGGCTGGCCTCTATGTCGGCCAGATTGACGCGGTAGCCGAAGAGCTTGAGGAAGCGCTTCAGCCGGCCGACGATCGTGTAATCGCCATCCTCGTCGCGCATGGCCAGATCGCCGGTTCTCAAAACGCCGCCGAACACGTCGCCTAGGGCCAGGTCGGCAGCGGTCTCGGCATAGCCGAGGCAGACATTCGCGCCTTCATAGACCAATTCGCCCGCGCAGCCGGAAGAGTTGATCCTGAGACCATCCCCATCGATCAGGCTGAATGCCCCACCGGGAATGGCGCGGCCGATGCTCCCCGCCTTCTCGATTGCCTTTTCGGGCGCGAGATAGGCCATGCGCGCGGTTGCTTCGGTCTGGCCATACATGGAGAAGAAGCGAATATTCCGAGCCGCACAAAGCTGCGCGAATTCACGCGTCAGCGCCGGCTCCATGCGCCCACCAGCCTGCGTCAGCGTGTTCAGGGCCGGCAGATCCATCTTTGCGAAGCGAAGCTTCTTCAGCATCTCATAATGGTAGGGAACACCGGCGAGACTGGTGACTCGGGCCTGGTTAATAAAGTCCCAGAACCCCCGATCGAAGAAGGTTCTCCCGGTCAGCGCGATCGTGCTGCCCGCCAGAAGGTGGCTATGAAGCACGGAGAGGCCATAGGAGTAACCGAGCGGCAACGTCGTGACCGGCCGGTCGGCCGGCGTCAGCGACAGATAGGTACGGATGGCCTCCGCATTGGCCAGCAGATTGCGGTGCGACAAGCGCACGAATTTCGGGCTTCCCGTGCTGCCCGATGTCGTCAGAAGAAGGGCGAGATCTGCATGGATCTCCTTGCTGCTTGAAGCCTTGGTCGATAACAGCGCATAGCCCCATTGCGCATGTACGATCGGGAGCCCTTCGAACTCCGCCAAACGCTTTTCCGGCAACCACAGGAAATCCGGCTGATAGGCCTTTCTCAGCGTCCCGATCGCATCCAGCGGAAGCGTGGGGCTCAGCATCGCCGGCACTGCCTCCGCCTTCAGCAACCCAAGATAGCCCGCAAGACCGCCTGGATCGTTTTCACTGAAACAGAAGACGACGCGCCGGCGCGTCTGCGCGAAGGCGGCATTCTTCGCCAATGCCAGCACCTCGCCCAGAGCCATTTGCGACCCGTCGTCACAATGAAACAGCGCACGGCCCTCTTCCGCACCGATGGCATCCATCAGGCCAGGCGATGTCTCATGCGCAGTCATCATGGTCAGCGTTCCATCGGCCGCCTGCAACCGCCTCAGGCGGACTTGGCCTGCCACATGCCCGAGTGATCCTCGATTACCAGATCTTCAGGCCGTGCTACGATCTGCTCCACGAAATCGTAGAGCTCGCGCGGCGTCGAAATAAAGTCGATCCGCTCGTGGATGAACAGATCGCCTTCGATCATTCCGGTCCACAGCTTCGTGCCGTATCGCTCGACAAAGGGCTCTGGCTTGAAGAACGGAAGATACTTGCCGCCATGCCATTTACGCAACGCCTGCCGATAATTCTTGATCGTCCGGTCGTAGCTATCCTTGGTGTCCATGAACTGGGCGTTCAAGGCGCAGGCTTTGGCAAAGCCTTGCTCCCAGCCATCGACCATCTGATAGCCAAAGGTCGATGTGAACCACAATTGCACCTGCAGGATCGAAGCGGCTAGACCATGTTCCGAACGGAACGGCGTCAGCTTCATGTAGGGATCCTCGTCCATGTTCCGGCCGAGTTCCTTCATGAACTGCGCATGCGCGCGGGCATGGCCCTCAGAGTTATAGATGGCCGCTGAGTTGCTTTCCGCGCAGGCGCCCATCACCGAGAAGGGGCGCGAGGAGAAATACAGCCCATTGGCCGAAGAGACGACCTTGCAGACATTGTCGAAATCGACAGTCGGATGGGAACAATAGCTGCCGAAGCGTTCCTTGAAGCTGTCCATCAGCGCCATGGAGATGGCACCATGATAGAAGCCCATGGGAATGCGGGCGCTCGACGGCAGCGCGCGCCAGCCGAAGAATTCAGCATAGAGAACGCCGCGTGCAATCTTGCGGATCTCCGGCTCGAGCTTGATATGCACGTTGGAAGGCGGCCGCGGCATGCCGGGCCAATTATACGTAAGGCGGTTCCAGCAGAAGGCGTCCAGTGTCGGATCCTGTTCCTGGATGCGGTTGATCGTATCGATCATGTTGACGTCGACATAGTCGTCATCGCCGATCATGCAGACGAATTCGCCTTCTGCCGCCTCGACGCACCGGTTCCAGTTGTCGACCATCGACAGAGCAGTGTCCTGGGATCGCAGATAGACGACGCGCGGATCGGCCAGATGGTCGGCCATGAAGTCGTCCATGATCGATGCATCGTCGGAATTGTCGGCGAAGACGAACTGCACATCGATGCGGGGGCGCAGCAGAAGCGCACGGATCGTCTCCTTGAACGTGCGCTGGCGATTTCGCGACGGCACGCAGACAGTCAGTTTCGGCCTGGGAAACATGGAGATCCTCTTGAACGTTTGCAGGCAGACTAGAGGTGAGGGCTTTTGCGAGGCTTGCCGGATGGGCGAACGCCGGCCCTTTTATGCGAAAGATCTCACGAAGCGTTTTTGTCGCGGTTCAGCCGGGCAGAGGGTGCGGGAGAGGCTTGCCGCCGGCTGTTGTGCGGCGCATATGAGGGCCCGAACGATCCGGAGACCCCGATGAAAACACCAGCCGAATGCCGGACCATGCCGGAAATCCGACAGGAGATCGACCGCATCGATGAGGCGCTGATGCGCCTGTTCAGCGAGCGATGGGGCTATATTGGTCGCGCAGCCGAAATCAAGCGCGAGATTGGCCTCAAGGCGGACATTCCCGCCCGCGTCGACGAAGTGCGGCGCAATGCGCGCGCCAATGCCGAGCGCCACGGGCTCGATCCGGATTTTTACGACATGATCTGGGAAAAGCTGATCCGCCACGCCATCGCGCATGAGCGCGCGGCCTTAGGCGAAAGGGACGAATAAGACATGCCAGCGGGCTGAAGACGTCAAGCGGCGAGAGGTCTGTGACGGTCGCAAGGTGTCGTCCGCTTCGGTTTTATGCAGGGCGCTGGCCGCAAGGCCGCTGCCATAGGGCTGGACCCTACCGCTTCCGGACGATCGGCGCGATGAGCACGGGCTCGACCGGCAGCTCTGGCAGCACGCGGCTCAGATCCGCCTTTTCGGCCTTCTCGGGCTTCAGGAATGCACCGTCAGGCTCGGCACCGCCGTCACGAACTTCCCACCCCAATCGGTTATATATTGAAGCTGCTGCATGATTTCGGTTCGAAGATTCCATGGCAGGATCACAACTCTTTCCGGCTTCTCCGTGCGAAGCCTCTCCTCGGTGACGATGGGAATGCGGCTGCCCGGAAGAAGCAGCCCTTGCTTGGCCGGATTCTTGTCCACGACGAAGGACAGGAGATCCGGCTTGATGCCTGAGAAATTCAGGAGCGTATTGCCCTTGGCAGCCGCGCCGTAAGCGGCGACCTTCAGTCCCTGCCGGCGGCAATCGATCAGAAAGTCGACGAAGCCGTCGCGCACCTGCGCCGCCGTCTCCTGGAAGCGCGTATAGAAGCCGTCCTCGCGCATGCCCGCCGCCGTCTCGGCATCCAGCATATCGGCCACGGCCGGCGTTATGGCATGCGCGCCCGTGTCGCTGCGCATGGCAAAGACGCGCAGGCTGCCACCATGCCAGGGCGTCGTCGCGACGTCGAAGACCGTCAGGCCGTTTTCGCTGAAGATCCGCTCGACCGCGATCAGCGAGAGATAGGAATAATGCTCGTGATAGGCGGTATCGAATTGTCCTTCGCGCACCATGTTGAGGAGATGCGGGAACTCGAAAGTGGCCACGCCCTGCGGCTTTAGAAGCCGGGCAAAGCCCCGCACGAAATCATTGATATCGGGCACATGGGCCAGAACATTGTTGGCCGCCGTCAAATCGGCCGAGACGCCTTTTGCGGCCAGTTCGGCCCCCAGCGCCTCGCCGAAAAAATCCTCGACGATCTCGATGCCCCTGTCGCGAGCGGCGGCGGCCGTGCTGGCGGTCGGCTCGATGCCGAGGCATGGAATGTTGCGGGCCACGGCATGCTGCAGAAGGTAGCCGTCATTGGCGGCGATTTCGATGATGCGCGACGTGGGGCCTAAACCGAAGCGTGCTTGCATGTCCGCCACATAGCGCTCGGCATGCGCCACCCAGGACGAGGAGATCGCGCTGAAATAGGCATAATGCGGCGAGAAGAAAGTTTCCCGTGCGGCGAAATCCTCGGTCTGGACCAGGCGGCAGGCCTGGCAGCAGCGCACGACCAGCGGATACCAGAGCTCGGGTTCGGCGCGCGCGCTCGGCTCGACATAGGAATTGGATGGCGGAGCGGTGCCGAGATCCAGAAACGGCACCATCCGCTCGCTGCCGCAATGCCGGCACTTCATGCGGAAACCCTCTCGTCGAACGAAGAAAAGCGGGGAAGTGCGCAATCGCGCGGCGAGCGCTGCGCGACCGGCAGCGGCCAGGCGATCGACAGCGTCGGATCGGTGGCGTCGATGCCGGCCTCGGCCTCGGCGGCATAGAGCGCTGAGTGAACGTAGATCATCCGGACATCGTCGCTCAGCGCCTGGAACCCATGGGCAAAGCCCTCGGGAATCATCAATGCGCCCGCATTCTCGGCGGAGAGTTCCGCAGCATAATGCTGGCCGTAGGTTGGCGACTGCGGACGCAGATCGACCGCCACGTCGAGGATCGCGCCTTCGATGCAGGAGACGAGCTTCATCTCCGCAAAGGGTGGCTTTTGGTAATGCAGGCCACGGACCGTGCCCTTCAGGCGCGTCCGGCTCTCGTTGATCTGCGCCACCGGCGCCTTCCAGCCGAGCGCGGAAAGCTCTTCGGCGCAAAAGAGACGGGCGAAGCTGCCACGTGCATCGGCCATCGGGCAGCGCTTGACGAGCAGCAGGCCGGTAAGCGGCGTCTCCTCGATCTCGAACCGCTTGTCCATCAGCCGACCAGCCGTTCCTGCTCGCCCTGTGATTCCGCGCCGATGAAGTCGCGGATATCGGTCAGGCAAAGCGTTCTCACATCCATGCCCTCCTGCTGCGCGCGATACCATTGCATGGTGCGACGCACGGTCTCCGTCAGGCCCCAGCGCGGGTAGTAACCGAGTTCGCTGCGGGCGCGGCTGCTGTCGAGCACGAGATAGCCGGCCTCGTGCGGGCCTTCCGTGCCGTCGCCCAGAATGACACCGCCGCCGGTGCCGCCATAGTGACGCTCGGCAAGCCGCAGCACGGTGCCGACCGAGGCGGCATCACCGTGATTGGGACCAAAATTGAAAGCTTCCACGCCCTGGGGCGCTTCGAAGAGGCGGCGCGCCAGCCCGAGATAGCCGCCAAGCGGCTCGAGCACATGCTGCCAAGGGCGAATGGCCTTGGGCCGGCGCACGTGCAGCGCCGCGCCCGCCTGCCAGGCCCTGACGGCATCGGGGATCAGACGATCCTCCGCCCAGTCGCCGCCGCCGATGACATTGCCGGCCCGCGCCGTGGCAACGCCGACATGACGGCCGGCGAAATAGGCCGAGCGATAGCTGGCGGCAACGATTTCGGCCGCCGCCTTGCTGGCGCTGTAAGGATCATGGCCACCGAGCGGATCGCTTTCCATGAAAGCGAGACCGTTTTCCGGGTTCTGATAGACCTTGTCGGTCGTCACGACCACGACGGCTCGCACATCCTCGCAGGCGCGCAGCGCGTCGAGCAGATTGGCCGTGCCGCGCACATTGATTTCGAAGGTGGCGAGCGGATCGCGATAGCCGGCGCGCACCAGAGCCTGGGCCGCCAAATGAAAGACGATCTCCGGCCGGCTGCGCAGGACATGCGCCAGAACGGCCTCGCGGTCGCGAATATCAAGGATATCAGGCCCTTCGACCGACGCGCCCAGCAGACCATGGAGCGACGGCTCGGTCTGCGGCGCCAGCGCAAGGCCCGTGACCTCCGCGCCCAGTTCCTTCAGCCACAGGGACAACCAGCTTCCCTTGAAGCCGGTATGACCGGTAACCAGGACGCGTTTACCCTGCCAGAAATTTCCCTGCATATTACCACACCTTCCACGGCGGTGTCCCGCCTTGCCACAGGCTTTCGAGATGGTTCTTGTCGCGCAGCGTATCCATCGGCTGCCAGAACCCCTCATGAAAGAAGGCGCGCAACTCGCCTTCCGCCGCCAGCTGCATCAGCGGGTCGGCTTCCCAACTCGTTTGATCGCCCTCGATCTTGCCGAGGACGTCAGGCGAAAGGACGAAGAAGCCGCCATTGATGAAACCACCCTCGCCCTCCGGCTTCTCGATGAAGCCCTGGACCTGATCGCCATCGAGCTGCAGCGCGCCATAGCGGGCCGGCGGGCGAACCGCCGTAACCGTTGCCTTACGTCCGTGCGCCTTGTGAAAGGCGATCAGCTTGGTGATGTCGATGCTGCTGACGCCGTCCCCATAGGTGAAGCAGAAGGCGTCCTCATCCTTCAGATATTTCTCGAGCCGCTTCAGGCGGCCGCCGGTCAGCGAGGTCTCGCCGGTATCCACCAGCGTCACGCGCCAGTCCTCGGCGCTCTTGCGGTGGAACTTCATGCTGCTTTCGCCAAAGTCGAAGGTGATGTCCGACATATGCAGACCGTAATTGGCGAAATATTCCTTGATCACATAGCCCTTGAAACCGCAGCAGATGATGAAGTCGCGGATCCCATGGGCATAGTAGATCTTCATGATGTGCCAGAGGACCGGCCGTCCGCCGATCTCGACCATCGGCTTGGGACGCAGATGCGTCTCCTCGGCAATGCGCGAGCCGAGCCCGCCGGCGAGAATCACCGCCTTCATCGGCGCCCCTCCTTGAAGTTTGCGCCGCTGGACCGCGCCGTCTGATGGGGCGCTCCCGTCGCTATGCGGCACGTGTCGGATCTCGTGTTCATATCAATGTCAAAACTAGGCGATGAACCTGTCTTGAGGCTGGTGAAGACGCCCCCTTGAGGGCAAGGGACGATGGGAACGAGGTTTGCCGTCATGCTTCCTGCACCCGTTCGAGATAGGTGCGGTAGTCGCTGCCAAGCCGGGCCTTGCCGAGGTCGCAGGCATCGAGGAAGTCACACGCGACGTCAAAGGCGACATCAGCGTCCGGCATATGGGTGACGGCCAGGATGATGGGCGCCATCGGATTGGTCATCAGATCCAGCTTCTGCTCCATGCGTTGCGCGAAGGCGCAGAAACACATGCGGCTGTTGGCGTTCAGCGCTGCTTCCCGGTCAGCCGGCGAGATTTCGAGAGATGCGAGCTGCAGGAAGCAGTGAATGTCCATGAACCTCAACAAGGGTTCAAAAACGTCATCGACATTCGTCAGGCCGGCCGCAGTGAATAGCGACTTATTCGCCTGCTCGATCCCCTCGACCGTTGACCATCGCTCCCAGTCGTATCGGAAGAGAATGGCTGGATCGAACACCATTTTTCCCACTGCAAGAAGCGTGAAGACGATCGCCCAGTCAATGTAACCACCTTGAGCTGGATGCTTCGTGAATATATTCAAGATATCCCTTAGCGCATTGGATCGGATAATCGAGTAATATATCGTATTATTGCCCATCGCCTTGACGTTGTACTCACGAAAGCGGCCTTCACTGCCCTCCGAGAGAATTTCGAAGGACTCGCTTTGCCGGATGCCGTCGGGCACCGTCCAGAGGAAAGTCTGTGGGCGGACACCGACGACATTGGCCGGAAGCCGCGCCAGATCGATCGGCATCACGTCGTCCCGCAAGAAGATCTCGTCGTCATCGCCCAGCATCATCAGGAAAGGCGTATCGACATGGGTCAGCGTATTGCGGACATTGCTGTCGACATCGCAAGCGCCGGGCGTCAGATAGATGAGATGCGTCGAGCGGTCGATCCAATAATCCCGCTTCTCGGAATCCTCCGAATTGTCGGACACGATCAGCCGGCACCCATATTTTTCCGCGAAGATCAGAGCGGTCTCGATCGAGCTATAGGACCGGGCGAAGGATCGGTTGCTCGGCATGCAGAGAGACAGAAGTGCCATGTCTGTCAGGTTCCTTTTGGCGACGACGGGAGATGGCGGCATGGATTCGCCGATCACAGGACATCGATGCGCAGATGCTGCGGCTCGACACCGGAGCGCGCCCGCTCGGCCATGGAGTGGATGGCTTTTTGAAGATGCACGACAAAGCGGGCCGGATCGAACAGCGGCGCAGAGGCTGCCGTCGGGGCGCTTATCTGCGCGCCTCGTCGCTCCATGATGCCTTCTGCAAGATCAAGCGCCCGTGTGAGATAATCATCCTCGTCGCGGGCGAGACCGTTCGTCTGTCCGGCCGCGCACAGCAGACTGGCACCCCGGCGTGAGGCGAAAGTCGAGCCAACCAACGTGACCACAGGCACCCCGGCGCAGAGCATGTCGAGAGTTTCGGCAAAGCCTCCGCAAGGTGTGCTGTCCAGCCCGATATCCGCAGCGGCGCAGCGCGCTCTGCGCGCGGACGTGCTGGCGTCCTGCGCGAAGATGATGCGGCGGCCGACACCGCCGGCCTCCATGAAGTCGAACAGGTTGAATTCGGCGAAAGGGTGCTGTGGATCGAGCCAGAGGAAGCCGTTTTCGAGACGCTGGAGCAGGCTGCGCCAGAGCGTCAGCGTTTGCGGGGTAAAGCGTTCGGCAGGGCCGAAGGCGCCGAAGAGAACAGCGCCATCCGGCAGCAGCGGACGAGATGCCGATTGACGCGAAGCGGACGTCGGCTCCGCAGCGATGAAGGTTTCCGGTAGCAGGCAGAATTGCTCCCGGTAGTCTGCCTCGCTGCCGGGCGGCAGTGCGACGGCATCCGCGATCACATAGTCACAATCGATCCCAATCGAGGGACAGGGCGCCCCACACCAGATTGCTTGCACCGGCGCCACGCCGCTATTGAGAATGCCGGGCCGGCCCCCTTGGCCGTGACCGCTGAGATCGATGAGCACGTCGAGATCGAGGGCTCGCAGGTGTTTTGCTGCCGCGTCATCGTCAAGACCATCCAGCGGGACCGTGTCGACTCCCGATAGCGCCTTGCTCTGCTTCTTGAGCTGCGCGGCATCGGCGCGGTTCTGGCAGATGAGCACCAAGTGAAACGACGCCTTATCATGGGCGGCCAGGATCGGCAGAAGAAGACGGGGCATATCGGGCGCATGGTCAAGCGCGGCCAGGAGATAGCCAAGGCGAACAGGACCCTCGGCACCGCGGCGTAGGGCATGGCGCGCCGCGCGCGCCTGTGGTGTCATGGCGATCTCGGTATCGATCCGCATCTGCCGCGCATTGAGATCTTCATCGCGACTCCAGAGCAGGTGATCGCGGGGGTGATCGACCGCGAAGGCCGCAGCATTGCCCCGATGCGCCATCTGGTCTCGCAGGCGCTGGTTTTCGACAAGCATTTCCTCGACCAACGCGACATGGCGCAGGCTGGCGCGATACGCGGCCTCGGCTTCTGGATCGAAGGCCCCGGCACGCGCGGCCTTGCGTGTCTGCGCAACGAGCGCCCCGCCCTCCTTCGCGTTTCGCGCCAGACTCTTGGCAAGGGTGCGCAATGTCTCTTCGGATGTCCCACTAAATGCTGCTGCGCGCAGGAAATAGTTGGCCGCCCTCAAGTCTTCGCCTGTTTTCATCGAGCACTGGCCCGCTAGCAGCAGAACTTGCAGATCGACCTGTGCCGTCGGAACCAGAAGAGGTTGAAGCGTGACGAGGGCCTGGGCGGGGCGGTCCTGTCTGTATTGCTCGAAGGCTTTCTGCAGGGCAGGCGACATGAGGTGGCTCTCGTGACCTTGAAGACGTCGCATCTTCCATGCCGGATCGCTGCGCAGACCTCTCTGGCGTGCCTGACATGGAAAAAGTGGGACGAAAGACAGGTCGCGCCAAACGTTCCGCCCTGCTGATTTAGCCAGAGAGACTTACGCCGGGCTGTAAACGCTCATGGCAAAGATCGCGGCGGCAAAGTGTGCTGCGCGTGATGGTGGCGTCCATTTTCGATCAGACGGCCTTGGTCTCAAGTGCAGAGCGCGCACAAAAAACGCGGCCTTGTGAGCAAGGCCGCGCGCTCTTGATCAAGTCAGGACTGTAGTCAGCTCGCGCTGTTCTTGCGCATCAGATGCCGCTCCCAGTCGAGCGCGCTGGCGATGATGCCTTCGAGATCGTCGAGTTCGGGTGTCCAGGCCAGTTCCTTCATCGCCAGCGCCGGATTGGCGACAATCATGGCCGGGTCGCCGGGGCGGCGCTCGGCAAAGGTGACGGGGAAGTCGCTGCCATGCACCTTGCGCACGGCGTCCAGCACTTCGAGCACCGAATAGCCGTGTCCGTAGCCGCAGTTGGCAGCCAGTGAACCACCGCCGGCCCGCATGCGCTGCAGAGCCTTTAGATGGGCCTGAACCAGATCCCAAACATGGATGTAATCGCGCACGCAGGTGCCGTCGGGCGTCTGATAGTCGGTGCCGAAGACGCTCATCGAGGCGCGCTTGCCCAGCGCGGTGCCGCAGGCGACCTTGATCAGATGGGTGGCGAGCGCGGATGACTGGCCGCTGCGGCCTTTCGGATCGGCGCCGGCGACGTTGAAGTAACGCAGCGCGGTATAGGTCAGGTCATGCGCGGCGGCCGTGTCCTTCAGCATGATCTCGGTCATCAGCTTGGACGAGCCATAGGGCGATTCCGGCCGCAACGGCAGGTCTTCCGTCACCGGCTCGAGCACGGAAGGCGTGCCATAGACAGCGGCGGTGGAGGAGAAGACGAAATGCGGAATGCCGGCCTCGACCGCACTGGCGATCAGGCTGCGCGACTTGACCGTATTGTTCTCGTAATAGCCAAGGGGATCGGAGACCGACTCCGGAACGACGATCGAGCCGGCAAAATGGATGATCGCATCCACCTTGTTTTCCGAGACGATGCGGCGCAGCAGATCCGCATCGGCGATATCGCCCTCATAGAAGCGGGCTTCCGGCGCGATGGCCCAACGAAAACCGGTCGACAGCCGATCGATGACGACGACGTCTTCACCGGCATCCAGAAGCGCCCACACCATGTGGCTGCCGATGTAACCGCCGCCGCCCGTCACCAGAACTGCCATGTCTGCCCTCTTTGGTCGCCTTGTTCGTCGGCGCGATATAGACCCTGTCGTGGTGCATCGCACAAGAGAAAAATAAGAGAGGGCCGACGCAGAATCCCTGTCAGAGCCGCAAAATATAGTCGCTGAGGCGTGCGGCGGCTTCCTGCATCTGCCGCGGGTCGCGCAGGAAACAGGCGCGCATGAAGCCTGCGCCGCCGGGACCGAAGGCCGTGCCAGGCGCAAGACCGACGCCGGTCCGGTCGACGATGTCGATGGCGGCGGCACGGACATCGGCAAGGCCGTCGATCTTCAGGAAGGCGTAGATCGCCCCGTCGGGCTTGCGCGTTTCCACGCGGTTGGTGGCGATCAGGGCATCGAGAAACACGTCGCGCGCCTGGCGTGCCTGGGCGATGTTGCGCGCCACCAGCTCGTCGCCGGCTTCCATTGCCACCACCGCACCGGCCTGGATGAACTGCGCCACGCCCGAGGTCGAATATTGGATGAGGTTTTCCAGAACCTGGCCAAGCTCCGCCGGCGCGACGATCCAGCCGACGCGCCAGCCGGTCATCGCCCAGTTCTTGGAAAAGGAATTGACGAAGAGAATGCGGTCATCCGCCTCCATCACGTCAAGGAAGGAAGGTGCCCGCGTCTCCTTATAGGTGTAGCGGGCATAGATCTCGTCGGCGACGATCCAAAGGCCGTGGCGACGGGCCAGATCGAGCAGGGTCTTCAGGTCTGCATGGCTCGCCGTCCATCCGGTCGGGTTGCCCGGCGTGTTGATGAAGAGCATGCGGCTTGCCGGCGTGATGGCCCGCTCAACTCGATCGAGATCGAGCTGCCAGCCACCATCGACAAAGGCCAGTTCCACTGGGCGCGGCACGGCGCCGGAAACGGCGGCGGCGGCAGAGAAATTTGGCCAGGTGGGCGTCAGATAGATCACCTCGTCGCCCGGCTCGCTCAGCGCCTCGATCGCGATCTTGATCGCCTGCATGCCGGACGCCGTGACATAAATGTTGTCGGGCGACAGCGCCGCGCCGAAATGGCGGGCATGGTAATCGGCAATCGCCTGACGCAAAGGCGGGATGCCACGCTGCCAAGTGTAAAAGGTCTCGCCGGCCGCCAGGCTTTCATGCGCGGCGGCACTGATGAAATCAGGGGTCGGCTGATCGCCCTCGCCCACCCAAAGCGGAATGAGCCCTTCGCGCCCACGGGCATAGTTGACGACCTCAACGATGCCGCTCTCGGGAGACGCAATGGCGCGCCGGCTGACGCTGGACAGAAAGGACATGGACAGGCTCCTGCAGACAGGCGAAAGCGCGCCGGCAAGCGCGCTCGAACATCGTCTTGTCTTAGCGCTTCCCCTGGCAAGGATCACATGAGAAAGGCTTAAGCATCGATCGACAGCATTGATCGATCGGCCCTGCTTGGTCCTTCAGGTAGGTTTACGGCGTCTGCGGCCGCGCGCTGGTCTTCAGCAGATCGCGGATCTCGGTCAGGAGCTGCACATCGGCCGGGGGCGGTGCCGCCTCGGCCTTGCCGGATTTGGAATCACGCTCGACCGACGCACGCAGGCGATTCACGCCCTTGACGATCAGGAAGATGATCCAGGCGAGAATGACGAAGTTCAAAAGCACGGTGATGAAATTGCCATAGGCAAAGACCGCGCCCTGCTCGCGGGCCTGGGCAAGGGTCGATGCCGTCACCTTGGAGGACAGCGGCAGGAAATAGTTGGAAAAATCGAAGCCGCCGCCGGTCAATGCGCCGACCACGGGCATGACCAGATCGTTGACCACGGAATCGACGATCTTGCTGAAGGCGGCGCCGATGATGACGCCGACGGCAAGGTCCATGACATTGCCACGCGCGATGAATTGCTTGAATTCGTTCAACATGTCCCGTTCTCCTTGGTGCCCTTGCCCCGCGCTTACGCGGCCGGGGCGCTCCCATTCGTGCCCGCGTGCCGCCGTCACCGCCGCGTGCATATGCTCAAGTGTGGCGTGTTTCCTGCGCAGCCCCACGCTTGATTTCTGCATTTTCCTATCCGTCGACACAACCGCTGCACTCTGTTGCGCGACAAGATCCAATCTATCGCAACCCTGCAGGAAGAAAAGGCACCGACGAGCGGCAAGGGCCTGCAAGCAATCATCACGTGCGCGGCCTCTTCAACTTAAGACCAAGAGCGAGGCGATTTCTCCCGGTCGCCCCTTCGGCTATGATCGCGCTCCATCCAGACCCATGGAGGGGGCATGCTTTCGGGACCGATCATCGCCGCGGTGGCCTTTGCCTATCTGCTGCTGCTTTTCGCGGTGGCAAGCTATGGCGACCGGCGCGCTCGCAAGGCCCGCATGCCGGCCGGCCGGGGACGACCGCTGGTCTATGCGCTGAGTCTCGCGATCTACTGCACCTCCTGGACCTATTTCGGCGGCGTCGGCCTCGCCGCCGAGCGGGGCTTCGAATATCTGGGCATCTATATTGGGCCGATCCTGATGTTCACGCTCGGCCTGCCCGTCATCCGGCGGATCATCGCGCTCGCCAAGGCAGAAAAGCTCACCTCGATCGCTGATTTCATTGCCGCACGCTACGGCAAGAACCAGGCGGTTGCTGCGCTGGTGGCCATCATCTCGCTGATCGGCGCCATTCCCTATATCGCCATGCAGCTGAAAGCCGTGTCCGGCACTGTTGCAGCCATTGTCGCGACCGTGCCGGAAGGCGGCGGCCCGGCAACGATCGCCATTAGCCAGGCAGCCGGCATCATCGAACTGCCATTGCTTGTCACCCTCTGCCTTGCTTTCTTCGCCGCGATCTTCGGCACCCGCCACACCGATGCCACGGAGCATCAGGACGGGCTCATCCTCGCCATCGCCATGGAGTCGCTGGTCAAGCTCGTGGCGCTGATCACGGCAGGGCTTTATGTCGTCTTCATCCTCTTCGAAGGGCCGGCCGATCTTGCCAGCCGTGTGATGGAAACGCCGCAGGCGCTGGCTGCGCTTTCCTATGAAACACCGGTCAAGCGCTGGGTGCTGGTTATCGTGCTCTCGGCCTTCGCCATCATTCTCCTGCCGCGCCAGTTCCATGTCACCGTCGTGGAAAATCGTACGGAAGGCGAACTGCGCACCGCCGGTGTGCTCTTCCCGCTCTATCTGGTGGCGATCAACCTGATGGTGCTGCCGGTGGCGCTGGCCGGGCTCATCCATTTCGGCGGCGGCGGCGTCCCCGATCTCTATCTTCTGACGCTGCCGATTTCGGGCAGTGACCCCTTCTTCACGCTGGTCACCTTTATCGGCGGCTTTTCGGCGGCAACGGCCATGGTGATCGTCGCCTCCGTGGCGCTGTCGATCATGCTGTCGAACGACATCGTTCTGCCCGTGCTCCTGCGCCGTAGCCTGATGGGGCGTGGCCGCGCCACGGAGGATCTGGCAGCCCTGCTTCTCAAAGTCCGGCGCACCGCGATCTTCGTCGTGCTGATGCTCGCCTATGCCTATTATCGCGCCGCAGACATGAGCGCCGGCCTTGCCTCGCTGGGGCTCCTGTCCTTCGCCGCCATTTCGCAAATGGCGCCTGCCCTGTTCGGCGGGCTCGTCTGGCGCCAGGCCAATGCGCGCGGGGCGCTGGCCGGCATGGGGCTCGGCTTCCTCACCTGGGCCTACCTCCTTTTCCTGCCGAGCCTTGGCGGGCCCGACAATTCGGCGCTGGCCGAAAGCGTGCTCGGCTTTCTCTTTCCCTTCGGCGCGCTGTTTGCCGGGCCGGAGGCCGATCCGCTGGTCAACGCGACCATGCTCAGCCTGCTGGTCAACACCATCGCCTATGTGGCCTTCTCGCTCTCACGCGCGCCGCGTCCTCTGGAGCGGTTGCAGGCCAGCATTTTCATCCGCCGCCGGTCGCGCAGCGAACGCGCCTTTCGCGGCCGCAAGACCAAGGTCACCGTGGCCGAACTGAAGAGCACCGTCGCCCGCTATCTCGGGGATGAGCGCACCCAGCGGTCCTTCCGCGCGCAGGAACGCCAGACTGGACGGGCGATCCGCGATGCCGACGCGGCCGACATGGCGCTCCTGCACTTTTCCGAGCAGTTGCTGGGCTCGGCCATCGGTTCGGCCTCGGCGCGGCTGGTGCTGTCGCTGGTCTTGCAAAGGGCAGACGATGCCTCACCCGATGCCGCCTGGCTTCTGGACCAGGCGAGCGAAGCGCTGCAGCACAATCAAGGCATGCTGCAGACCGCGCTTTCGCAGATGGACCAAGGCATTGCCGTCTTCGACAGCACGCACCAGCTCAGCATCTGGAACCGCCGCTTCCGCGATCTTCTCGATCTGCCGGAGAGCGCCGGCCGGGTCGGCATGCCCCTGTCGGAGATCGTCGCCATGCTCGCGGCGCGGGGCGATGTGGCCGCCGGCGACGAGGCAGCAACGGCTGCCGCCTTTCTCAGGCTCGATACGCCCGTCGTGCTCACCCTGCGCGGCGGGCAACGGATGATCGAGGTGCGCAGCAATGCCATGCCCGATCGCGGAATCGTCACGACCTATAGCGACATCACCGCCCGGGTGGCCGCAGACCTCGCACTGAAGCAGGCCAATGAGACGCTGGAGCTGCGGGTGAGCGAGCGCACGGCCGAGCTCATGCATGTCAACCATGCGCTGGCCGAGGCACGTCAACAGGCCGAGGATGCCAATATCGGCAAAACCCGTTTCTTTGCCGCGGCCGGCCATGACATTCTCCAGCCTTTGAACGCCGCCCGGCTCTATTCTTCCTCGCTGGTGGAGCGGCTGGGCGCCTCGCCCGACCGGGACCTGGTGCTCAATATCGATTCGGCGCTGGAATCGGTCGAGGCGATCCTCGGTGCGGTGCTCGATCTCTCGCGACTGGATACCGGCGCGATGAAGCCCCGGCTGCAGCCGGTGCCACTCGGCGACTTCCTGCGGCGGATCGAGACCGACTTTCAGCCGCTGGCCCGCGCCAAGGGGCTGACGCTGCGTGTCCTGCCAAGCAGTCTGACCGTGCGCAGCGATCCCAATCTGCTTCGCCGTCTGGTGCAGAACCTCGTATCCAATGCCATCAAATACACGCCGACGGGTACGGTTCTGGTTGGCGTGCAGCGGCGCGGCGGCGAGGCCTTGATCCAGGTGCTGGACAGCGGCATCGGCATTCCTGCCTCGAAACACCGCACCGTGTTCAAGGAATTTACCCGGCTTACTGAAGGCGCGCGCACGGCCAGCGGGTTGGGCCTTGGCCTGTCGATCGTCGACCGGATCGCTCGCGTGCTGGCACATGAGGTTTCGCTTCAGTCGACGCCCGGACGTGGAACGCGCTTTCGCGTGCGGCTGCCGCTCGCGGCGATGGCGTCGCGGCCAGGCCGCCCACAGGTCGTGCCGCCTCCTGCCGCCATGCCGACGCCGCTCTCCGGCTTGAAGGTGCTGTGCCTCGACAACGAGCCGCAGATTCTGGCGGGCATGGCGACGCTTCTGTCCGGCTGGGGCTGCCAGGTGGAAACGGCCGCGCAAGCGCAAAGCTGGCTCGCCGGCACCTCCCCGATGCGGGGCGACGGGCCTGACATCCTGATCGCCGACTATCATCTGGACGAGGGAACGGGGCTGGAGGCGATCGACAGGCTGCAGGCGCATCTTGGCCGAACCCTGCCGGCGCTTCTGGTCACGGCCGATCGCTCGCCGGAGCTGCGTGCGGCGGCCGAAACGGCGGGCGTGACTTTGCACAACAAGCCCGTGCGCCCCGCCTCCTTGCGTGCCTGGCTGACACGCTTCGCGCCCGCAGCAAGACTGGCGGCGGAATGACGCTGCCCTCTCGATGCTCCAGCGCCCTTTGTCGGCGCGTCAAGAGGTCGAAATCGCCTAGACTTTCCGTTCCGGCTCCCGCTCCAAGATCCTGCCGTAATGGATCACGGCCTGGGTGCGGCTGTCGACATGCAGCTTGAGGAGGATGGCGGAGACATGCGCCTTGATCGTCGCCTCGGAGACACCGAGCTCATAGGCGATCTGTTTGTTGAGTAACCCCTCGGCCAGCATGGACAGGACGCGCGCCTGCTGCGGGGTGAGGGATTGCAGACGCTGAAGCAGCGTCTGGTTCTCAGGGTCTACGCCGGCGCCTGGGATAAAGCCCGGAGGCATAAAGATCCCGCCGTCCAACACCGTCCCGATCGCCGCGCGGATCTCATCCAGACCGGCCGACTTCGACAGGAAGCCGCAGGCGCCGAGATCGAGCGCGCGCTGGATCGTCGCGGGATCGTCATGGGCGGAGACGACCATGACCGGCAGGGCCGGATGTTCCACCCTGAGGCTCATCAAGCCGGAAAAGCCGCTGACGCCTGGCATCGTCAGATCGAGGAGGAGCAGGTCAGCCTCCGGCGTCTCGGCCACGGCATGCCTGAGCGAGGCGAAGTCCTGCGCCTCGATGATGACGGGGCCGTTCTCGGCGGCAAGCGCCTGGGCCATCGCACCTCGAAACAGCGGATGATCATCCGCGATGATGATTGTCGCTCTGACGGCCACCGGATCGGGATCCTCGCGACAAAGGGCGTGCCTCATCCCCGCCTGCATCGTGGACATGCTCATGTCGCTCCTCCCCGAGCCATGTGCCTGGCGCGGCGCCTCACGCCGCAGCCGATCGCTTCTTTGCAGCCGGAGCGCTTGCGCGCCAGCTTCACCCAAGCAAGGCCTCGCCGCGCACCTCCTGCAGGCCCCTCCAACCGCAACGCCTGCACGGCGCGCGGCAAAGCGAAAGGTCCCAGCCATTCCAGGGACAGCCGCGCCTGCCGCATATCCCCGGATCGAGGCCTCAGGTCTTGTCGGGCTCCGCACGCTCCCGCCCCTCCCCGGCCGGTGGCGTGCTCTGCTTGTTTTCGAAGGAATGGACCATGTCGAAAAAGCTGCGCATCCATCTTTCCATGATGCCGATGCTGCGGTCAATCTCCTCATCTGTGGGCAGATTTGCCGATGGACGCGGCGCTGGCGCGAGATTTCTGGCTTTTTCCAGCGCATCGACACGGCGCGTGAGGTCATCGAGTTCGCGTTCGAAGGCGGCGCGCTCGTCGGCCGCCATGCGGCAGGCGACGGTTTCGCCGCTTTCCCGGCAGAGCGAGACTTCGCCCGTGGCGGTATCCAGCCGGATGAGGCCATGCTCGCTGCGTTCCATCACGTAGCGTCCGGGTGCGGGCTCCTCGGCCTTCACCGGCGTGCCGGCCATCCAGACGAACGCCGCAAGACCCAGCAGCGGAAAGGGTTTGTCCATGGCAATCTCCATTCATGTCAGGGCCAAGCGCCGCAGGAGCATGATCATCAAGGGTCATGCAGGCGCCGCCTTCCCGCGAGGCGGGAAAGGGCCGATGCCCTCAGGAATCCGTTGGATCTTAGCGCATCACTTCCCGCATTGGTGGACATTGGCGCGCAATTGAGGCATGCCGCAGGCAAGAGCCGGTCGAAAGGGGTCAAGCGAGACTGTGCGCGCAACCCGCGACATCCTTGTGGGCACGGCAGGAGGGTGCAGATATGACGCAGGTGATCTACAAGATCGTGCCGCGTGCGCTGTGGCAGGAGGCCCGCGCGTCAGGCCGTTTCGAGGGCGCGCCGGTTGATCTCGCCGATGGCTTCATCCATTTTTCCACCGCTGACCAAGCTGTGGAAACCGCGATGCGCCATTTTAGCGGACAGAGGGATCTCCTTCTGGTTGCCGTGGATGCCGAGGCGCTCGGCACGGCGCTGGTCTTCGAGCCATCGCGCGGCGGCGCCCTGTTTCCCCATCTTTATGGCTTGCTGCCGCTTTCGGCCGTTCTGTGGGAGGCCGAGCTGCCGCTTGGCGAGGACGGGCGCCACATCTTTCCCCCGCAGGTGATGTCGGACAGAGACACGGCAGGACCGGAGGCCGCGCGATGAACCGCTTCATCGACCGGATGGGCCGGCGCGCCTTGTTTCGCTTCGACCCCGAAACGGCCCATGGCCTGTCGATCGCAGCCCTGAAGACCGGTCTTGCCCCAGCCAAGCCGACGCGCGCCGACCCGCGCCTGCGCCAGACGGTTGCCGGCATTTCCTTTCCCAATCCGCTCGGCCTGGCCGCCGGCTATGACAAGAATGCCGAGGTGCCCGAGGCGATCCTCAAGCTCGGCTTCGGCTTTACAGAGGTCGGCACGCTGACGCCGCGGCCGCAGGCCGGCAATGACAAGCCGCGCATCTTCCGCCTGAAGGCCGACGAGGCGGTCATCAACCGGCTCGGCTTCAACAATGACGGCCATGATGCGGCCCTCGCCCGCCTGGCGCAATGCCGCAGGGACGCGCTGATCGGCGTCAATATCGGCGCCAACAAGGACAGCGCCGATCGCATTGCCGATTATGTGCAGGGCATTCGCCGCTTTTCCGGGCTCGCCCGCTATTTCACGGTCAATATCTCCTCGCCCAACACGCCGGGCCTGCGCGACCTGCAGGCGCGCGAAAGTCTCGCCGCGCTTTTGAAAGCCGTGCTCGCCGCGCGGGACGAGGTGGCGGTCGAGGCCCGTGTCCCGGTTTTCCTGAAGATCGCCCCGGATCTGAGCGAGGAGGGCATGGACGATATCGCCGCCGAGGCGCTGGCCCACCCACTGGACGGGCTAATCGTTTCCAACACCACGCTTGCGCGCGATGGTCTGAGCGATACGCGCCAGGCGCAGGAAGCCGGAGGCCTTTCCGGAAAGCCGCTTTTTCGCCGTTCCACCATCATGCTGGCCCGAATGCGCCAGCGCGTCGGCCCTTCCCTGCCGATCATCGGCGTGGGCGGCGTCAATTCCGGGGAGACGGCGGCGGAGAAGATCCGCGCCGGAGCGGATCTGGTTCAGCTCTATTCCTGCATGGTGTATCACGGGCCGCGCCTGCCCGGCCTGATCGTCAGCCACCTCTCGCATCTGTGCGCGCGTGAACAGCTCTTCTCGATCCGTGATATCCGCGACAGCCGCACCGACTTCTGGGCGGCGGAAAAGCTTTAGGACAGCATCAGATCGGTTTGCCCCTATCGGCGCTTTTCAACACTGCGCTTGTCGATCCTCGTTATGCCGGATGGATCACGGCTCTGCGGCGCTGCTTTCGTGTCGTCCATCGATGCGAGGCGCAAACCGGAGCTTCAGGACACGAAGGTTGCGGTCACCCGCCTGGGAAGCCGCGCCAATAGCAGGACACCGCGCGCCACCAGGAAGAGATTGAGCGCCGCCCAGAGGCCATGATTGCCGAAAACGGGCACCAGCACAGCCGCTGCCAGGGCGTAAAGACAGAAAGCGGCCAGCATCATGTTGCGCATGTCGCGCGACCAGGTGCCGCCGATGAAGACGCCATCCATCAGGAAGGCCAGGGCGCCGGTCAGCGCGGTGACGGCCGCCCAGGGCACGTAACGATAAGCTTCGGCGCGCACATCCGCCGCATTGGTCAGTGCATCGATCATCCAGGGGCCGATGACCAGAAACAGAAGCGTGGTCGCGGCGGCAAGCGCAAAGGCCCAGAGGGCCGTCAGCTTCAAGGCCCGCTCGAAGGCCGGACGGTAGCGCGCGCCGATCGCCCGGCCCGTCAATTGCTCGGCCGCATTGGCAAGCCCGTCGAGATAATAGCCCGCCAGGAGGAAGATCGTCATCAAAAGCGAATTGGCCGCCAGCGTCACCGCGCCCTGCGCTGTACCCAGCCGCGTCATCACCATGAAGGCGGCGAGCAGCACGAAAGAGCGGATCATGATATCGCGGTTGAGCGCGAAGAGCGCCATCAGCCGATCCCGGGCGACGATTTCCGCAAAGGCGGGACGGTGGCGGCGATCGAAGCCGGACATGACCAGGAACAGGCCAACCAAAGCACCGATCGTTTCGCCGGCCGCCGTGGCGCAGGCAACGCCGACCACGCCCCAGCCCAGCACCAGGCCGAGGGTGATCGACAGCACGATGTTGATGCCGTTGATCAAGCTTTGCAGGAAAAGGCCGAGCGCGCCCTGCCCCCGGCCGAGTACGAAGCCAAGCACGGCATAATTGGCGAGCGAGGCAGGCGCGGCGAGAATCCGGTAGAAGAAATAGCTGCGGGTAACCGCGGCGATCTCCTCGCCCGGCTGAAGCACGGCAAGGCCGGCACGCAGGATCAATGGTGACAGCGCCGCAAGCGCCAGGCCGCATACCAGCGCGATTGCGAGCGAGCGCCAGAAGATCGCCTGCTGCTCGCGCAGATCGCCACGCCCAAAGGCTTGCGCCACCAGGCCGGTGGTGGCCGAGCGCAGGAAATTGAACGTGGTGAAGATCAGGTCGAAAAGAATGGCGCCGACCGCAAGACCTGCCAGCAGCCGCGCCTCGCCAAGCCGCCCGATAACGCCGGTATCCACCAGACCGAGAAGTGGCGTGGTGAGAAAGCCAAGCGTCATGGGAATGGCGATCGATAGAACCAGCCTGTTGGTGACGACAAAGGCGCCACCCTCGCTTTTCGTCACGGCATTCTCGGGCAGATCGGGCGAAGCGGCGGTCATGAGGGGCTGTCCATGGATCGGTCCAGTCATCGGCGCAGGGCCGGCGAGATCGGAACATTCAGCGAACACACACCCCTCGTCAAGAGGGTTCAGGCCGCAAATCGGACGGCAGAATCCGTCAGTCGGGGCACCGGTGCTCTGCAGTGCCAAAGGGTGATCCGGCAGGCTCAGCCAGAGGACAGGACCATGGCCCAATAAGGCCGGTTGCCAGTCGCGGGATTGGCGACCACTGCCACGCCGAGCCCGCTATAATGGGAACCCAGCATGTTTTCGAGATGTTTCGGCGAGTGGAACCAAGCCTGATAGGCTGCTTCGGCGCTCGCCTGACCGGCTGCGATGTTTTCGGCCGCCGGCAGTTTGACATTGCCGTCCTTCATCCGGTCATGAAAGCTGTCGGAGATCGAAAGCAGATGCGCCATCTTCCCGGCCTTGGCCATGCGCGCGGCCTGATAGCGGGCAGCGGCAACGGCAGCGGGGTCGCGCGACAGCGGCGTGAGGCCCTTGTCCTTGCGCAACTGGTTGACGAAGCCGAGCACCGTATCGGTCTCATCGCGGCCGACGCCGGGCGGCGGAGGAACGGGCCGGCCAGCGCAACTCGCCAAAGCGGAGAGGCCGCCCAGCGCAAGGAGGGACAGAACGGCCCGGCGCGAGCGGCCGAGCTGCGAGACAACAGGCAGAGACGACATCAGCGGCGGATGCTCAACAGGCGGATGATCAGGAAGGCCGGCACGACGATGGCGCCGCCCAGGAGCAGATAATCGCCGAACGAACCGAGCGCTGCAAAACCCTGGCGCCAGAGATCGCGCAGGAAGTCCTCGATCGTGTGGAGAATGCCGAAGGGCGTCCAGCCGAAGACCTTCATCAGAAAGCCGACGATCAGGGAGATCACCACCAGCTTGATCACCACGCGCAGCGGCGAATCCCCCAGAAACCGGTTCACACCGTCGCTCATCTCGATCCTCTCACTCGGTTGCCGTAGCGACAGTGTCGCCGCCATCGGCTGCGCAAACATGGTGTCGCAGGCTCAAATCTGCTGCATGACCTTGCCTTGAATCGATACCGATCCAAGGCATGACGCGGTCGCGCCCTCTTCGACGCGATCTGCTTTATCAGCCCTGGCTGACGCGGGCATGACGCGGCGATGGCGTCCGAGTTGGGCTTTTCTTCGACCACGACCGATTATTTCATGCGCGGCATATCGTCATGGCGCGCGTCGGGCTTTTCCGAAGGCCGCGAAAGACGATTTCACCCGCGACCGGTCTGCGCTATCAGCGGCGGATCTCGAAGACAAGACGGGGCGCATGACGGCGGGTATGCTGCTGATCCCCGACAGCGCGGAGCCAGACAGCCGATGAGCCTCCATTCCCTGACCTCCGGCGACCTGCTGGCCGACCGGCGCGCCGAATATGCGGCCATGCTTGCCGAAAGCGGCGATGCCGAAGGTGCGGCCGACCTCATGCGCCAGGCGCTGGAACGCGTGCCGGACTGGGCTGCCGGCTGGTTTCGCCTTGCCGATTATGCCGAAAAGGCCGGCGCGAAGGCAGAGGCGCTGGCGGCGCTGGAGCGGGTGCTGGCGCTTTCGCCCGAGGATGTCTTCGGCGCGCGGCTGAAGCAGGCGGCACTTGGTGGCGCGCCTGCACCGCGTCAGGCGCCCAGCGCCTATGTCGCCCAGCTCTTTGACGATTATGCCGATCGGTTCGACGCTGCCCTGGTGGAGCGGCTTGGCTACAGCGTGCCGCAAAGGCTTGCCCGCCTGGTGACAAGCCAAGCCGACGTCCCCTTTGGCCTGGTCGTCGATCTCGGCTGCGGCACTGGACTTTTCGGTGCCGAAATCCGCGCGCTTGCCCATCGGCTCGAGGGCTTTGACCTCTCGGCCAACATGCTGGCCAAGGCGCGGGCCAAAGGGCTTTACGACCATCTCGGCCAGGCCGATCTTGCGCAGCCGGCCGAACGCTCGGGCCTGTTCGGCACCGCCCTCGCGCCTGAAAGGACGGATCTCGCCGCCGCTGCCGACGTGCTGATGTATCTCGGCGATCTCGTGCCGGTTTTCACCCTGGCAGGGCAGCTGGTGAGGCAGGGCGGGCTGTTTGCCTTTTCAGTGGAGGACGCCGATGCCGCGCCTGGTGGAGGCTCCTCTGAGGCAGGGATTCTCCTGCGTCCATCGCTGCGCTTTGCCCATCAGGACGCCTATGTGACGGCGATTGCGCGTGATGCCGGTTTCGATATCCTCACGACCGAGCGCGCGACCATTCGCAAAGATGGCGCGGAAGAGGTGCAAGGCATTCTGTTTCTTGCGCGCAAAACCAGCTGAGCGATCGATTCTTGCGATCTTGAATTAGGTCAGCATTCCTTACATATCGCGCTTGCGAAACCGGGCTAAACGCCTGATACTATTTGCGTGTTGGCAGAGCATTCTGCGGAATTTTCGTCGTCTTTCCCTGTTTTGTCCGCTGAGGGGCCTTGCCCGCTAGCGCGTTTTTGCCGGAGACATGCCGATGGCACAGCTGATGAGCACGCTTGGCTTCTGGAACTCCACGGCTGCGCGCCACACGCCTGTAGAGGATGTACAGGGCATCATAACCGGCAGCCTTGTGGCAGCCCTAGGGCTCTATATGCTCGCCAGCGCCGGGCTTCTCACCGGCAGCACGGCTGGGGTCGCCTTCCTTCTGCATTACGCCTTCGGCATCAATTTCGGCCTTGCCTTCTTCCTGCTCAACCTTCCCTTTTTCTACCTGTCGCTGAAGCGGCTCGGCCTGGCTTTTACGCTCAAGACCTTCATCGCCATCGGGCTGACCGCGCTTTTGTCCGATCTGCAGACACGCTTCTTTACGATTGCCGGCATGCAGCCGGCCTGGGGGGCGCTGACCGGCGGCCTTCTGCTTGGCTATGGTCTTCTGGCGCTTTACCGCCACCGCGCCAGCCTCGGGGGCGTCGGCATTCTCGGCATCTGGATGCAGGAGCGCTTCGGCATCCGCGCCGGGCTGGTGCAGCTCGTAATCGACATGGGCGTGCTCGCCGTCGCCTTCTTCGTCACCACGCCGCAGACCGTGCTTTATTCCGTCCTTGGCGCCGTCGTGCTCAATCTCTTCGTCGCCATCAATCACCGCTCGGATCGCTATATCGCGCTTTGAGCTCAGCGACGTGACGTAGCGGATCCGTCCGCCGCATCACCGGTTGCATTTTCGCAGATCGTGATGTGTGCCCGAAATTTTCCGCAATCGCTTCCCATGTCAGGGAAGAAGAAGGCGGCCGTCAAAGGCCTGTCCTCTTCGCTCCGAGCCCTCTTGCGTTCGGCGGGATGATGTATTGCGCCGCGGGCAAGACGCGCAATGCGGAAGGGCTCGTCGTCCGGTCCCTGACACGATGACAATCGACATCACCGATTTTGAAATTAGGCCGATCCGGAAGAAGAGACATTCTCTGGTCTGGCGGACCAGGCTTTATCTTCAGGCCGCGGCCGCTTCGGCCTTGCCGGGCTTCGCGGCCGGCCGGCTGGACAGGCTGAACAGCACGCTTCGGCTTGAGGGTACCGATCACCTCAAAGGCCAGGACGTGATCCTCGTGGCCTGCGATCCAGCCTATTTCCGCCGCTATGCCTTATCCTTCATCAAGTCGCTCGCGCTGATCGGCAAGGCTTTCTGTGTTCATCTGCACCTGCTCCAACCTGATCAGACGGTTCTGGACGAGGTCGACCGGCTGCGCCGGCTCTATCGGACGATCCGGCTGAGCACGACGATCGATCCGCTCGACGGTCTCGACCTGCCTCGACGGCTCAACATCTACTATAACGCCGCGCGGTTCGTCGGTGCGCCCAGGCTTCTGGACCTGGGTGTGGAACGCCTGCTGATCCTCGATATCGACACCATCGCCCGGTCCTGCCCCTGGGAGACGCTCGACGCTGTCACGGCGCAGGCCGCCTTCAACTTTCGTCCGCACAAGGCCAAGCCCTGGCAGAAGATCATCGCCAACGCTGTCTACTATCGCAACACGCCGCTTTCGCGTGATTTCGCGGGACGACTTGCGCGCGTGCTGCTGGCAGGGCTGGCGGCCGGTCCGCACTATCATCTCGACCAGATCCTGCCACATTACCTCCTGCAGATCGGTGCGCGCAGCTTCGCGGCTGGCATTGCCAGCGTTCCCGCCGACTTGATCAGCCTGGATTATGCCGAGGATGCCAGCCTCTGGACGGCCAAGGGGGCCGACAAGGCCTCCGCCAGGTTCCTGGCGGAGCGGGCGCGGATCGATGCGATGGCGCTGCCTGCGGCCAACGGCCGGCAGCGCGCCTGACGGCAGACGCGCGCCATCGCAGGGCTGCTGAACACCCTCAGGCCACCTGCGCCAGAGCATCGATCGGATGCTGAAGCCGGAAGCCGACGGCCAGCCTGTTCCAGATATTGATCGTGCCGATCGCCACGGTGATCTCGGTCATCTCCGCTTCGGAAAAATGCGCCTTCAGCGCCGCATAATCGGCATCCGGTGCGCCGGCATGGGCGATATCGGTGATCGCATCGACCCAGCCGAGCAGCGCGCGCTCGCGCGCGTCATAAAGGGGCGATTCCCGCCAGACGCACATCAGATTGATCCATTGCTCGCTCAGCCCGTCGGTGCGCGCTTCCTTCACATGCATGTCCACGCAATAGGCGCAGCCATTGATCTGCGATGCGCGCAGCTTGATGAGATGGATGAAACGCCGCTCCAGCCCGCTGGACTGGACATGGCTTTCCAGCGCAAGGACGGCCTTGTAGGCAGCCGGTGCGGCCTTGGCGAAATTCAGGCGGGTTTGCATCGTCAGGTCTCCTTGAGGGCCGGCGCAGCACCTTGGCCGGGCCGGCGTTGATGAAGGGTGAGAAAGGCGCAGCCGCGCGCGGCAATGGCGCCATCGCTATCTTCGGCGGCCAGTCCGGCAACGACATCGGCGATGGTCACGCGCGCAAGCTCCGCGCGATAGGCGCGCTCTGCCTTCAACATGGCGGCGGCAATGCCGCAGGGCTTGGCGAAATAGCGGCCAGGCAAGGGATCGGGGCCGCGCTGGCGGATCTCGGCACAGCGAAAGGCCGGCGCGAGCCCTTCGAGCGCGAGGACGATGTCGAGCAACGATATAGCGGAAGCCGGCCTCGCCAGCCTGTAGCCGCCACGCGGGCCGGGCACGGTTTCAAGAAGGCCGGTGGAGGAAGACAGCGCCTGGAGGTGCTTGAGGAGATAGCTGACGGAGACGCCATGGAAGGCCGCGAGCGCGGCGGCCGAGACCACGGCGCCGGGCTCAAGCCCTGATAGCAGCGCTACGCAATGGATCGCCTGTTCGACACCCTCGCCAAGTTTCATAAGCCATCTCCTAATCGTGGATAATTTTTATCCGCGATTTGGGAAAAAGGCAAGCACTGGGAACCGGCGACAACGAGCGACATCTTGCCGCTCGTCAGAGAAGCGCTTGTGCAACGCGGCAACTGCGCTAATCTTCGCCTGCCGCTCAGCCAGGGCGGCGCAAACAAGGGGAACGCGCGTGAAGAAGATTTTGATGGCAGCGGCGGTGCTGCTGGCCGCAACCCAGCTGGCACAGGCCCAAGACACGATCACCATCGCCACCGAGGGCGCCTACCCGCCCTTCAACTATGTCGACACGGATGGCAGCCTGAAGGGTCTCGATGTCGATATCGCCAATGCGCTCTGCGATGAAATGAAGGCCAAGTGCAAGATCGTCTCCCAGGAATGGGATGGCATGATCCCGGCGCTGACCGCCAAGAAGTTCGATGCGATCATCGCCTCCATGTCGATCACCGAAGAGCGGAAGAAGAAGATCGACTTCTCGAAGAAATACTACTCCCAGCCGCTGTCGATCGGCGTGCCAAAGGACAGCACGATCACCGGCGTGACGCCCGAAGCCCTGAAGGGCAAGGCGATCGGCGCGCAGGGCTCCACCACCCAGGCCGACTATGCCGAGGATCACTATGGCAAGGCCGGGGCCGAGGTGAAGCTCTATCCGAGCAATGACGAGGCGACGGCGGACCTGCAGAACGGCCGTCTCGATGCGCTGATCACCGACAAGTTCGTGCTGGTCGACTTCCTGAACAAAGCCGGCAAGGATTGCTGCAAGCTGCTTGGCGACGTACCCGACACGCAGACCGAGGTGGGCATCGGCCTGCGCCAGGGCGATCCGCTGAAGGAAAAGTTCAACGCGGCAATCGATGCGATCGTCAAGAACGGCACCTATACCAAGATCACCCGAAAATATTTCCCCTTCGATATCTATTGATTCATCGAGTCGATCTGCGCCGGGCCGGGCATTGAGCCAGGCCTGGCGCAGTCTTTTTCCCCTTTGCCTTTTGGCTTGTCCGCTGCGGTAGGCGCCCATCGATCGGGGCGCGGGGGAAGCCCTGTGGCGCGATTGCTGGTGAATGTTCATGACAACTGACTGTCTCGTCCTGGGCGCTGGCATCATCGGCGTCAGTGCGGCGTTGCATCTTCAGGCGCGCGGCCGTTCCGTCGTGCTGGTCGATCGCGCAGAGCCCGGCCGGGGCACGAGCTATGGCAATGCCGGGCTGATCGAGCGCTCCTCCGTGGTGCCCTATGCCTTTCCGCGCAAGCTCTCGGCCCTCTTTGCCTACGGCCTCAACCGGCGCTCGGACGTGCGCTACGATCCAAGATTCCTCGCCCGGATCGCGCCCTTTCTGCTGGGCTATTGGCGCGCATCCGCCCCTGATGCGCTGCAGGCCTCGGCCGCGGCACTTCTGCCGCTGATCGAGGCCTCGATCACGGAGCATCAGGCACTGGCCGAGCGCGCGGGCGCATCGACATTGATGCGGGCCGGCGGCTGGATCTCTCTCTACAAGAGCCAGGCCAGCTTCGAGGCCGCAGCGCGGGAGGGCGAGGGCTTTCGCGCCTCGCACGGGCTCTCGGTCTCGATCCTCGATAGCGATGCCTTTCTCGCTCTGGAGCCCGCCTATCGAACGGGTCGAAACGCCATTGCCGGCGCGGTGCATTGGCGCGATCCTCTGACAGTGGAAGACCCGCTGGCGCTGACCAAGGCCTATGCCGAACTCTTTCGCCGGTCGGGCGGACAGGTGCTGCGCGGCCATGCCGAGACGCTGCGGCAGGAGGCGGCCGGCTGGTCGGTCGAAACCGAAGTCGGGCGCCTTGAAGGCAGGCAGGCCGTTGTGGCGCTGGGTCCGCAGTCGGCAGCGCTCATTGCGCGCTTCGGGCTCAAGGTGCCAATGGCGGTCAAGCGCGGCTATCACCGCCATTACGCTCAGCCGGAAGGCCTGATGCCGGAACGGCCCGTGGTGGATGAGCAGGCCGGCTATGTGCTTGCACCCATGCGCCAGGGCCTGCGGCTGACGACCGGCATCGAATTCGCGGCTGCCGACAGTCCCGTCAATCTGGCGCAAATCCAGGCCTGCGAGGTGGCGGCGCGTGGGCTTCTGCCGCTGGGTCCGCCTGTCGAGGCCGAGCCGTGGCTGGGCCTGCGCCCATGCCTGCCCGATATGAAGCCGCTGATCGGCCCAGTCCCGCGCCAGGCTGGCCTCTGGTGCGATTTCGGCCATGCCCATCATGGGCTGACGTTGGGACCGGCCAGCGGCCGGCTTCTGGCGGAGCTGATAACAGGCGAAACCCCTTTCGCCGATCCCATGCCCTTTTCCCCTGCCCGCTTCGCCTGAAGCAGTCCGCTCTTCAATTCCCGCAGGCACAGACCTATTTTCGGTCATGGCAACGGGCTGCCTCCGGATCATGGTGATTTTGGACCGATACAGTCTGACGTCTCAAGCATGACCAACATGACAGGGCGAGAACGGGATTTGCGGCGGCAACTGCCGCGGGTGTCGCCATCCCACTCCAGGCCGAAAGGGAGTTTGCGTGGACAGGACGATGGATAGCCCGGACACGCTGCCTGCCCCTTTCCGCCAATGGTTCGAGAAAAAGGGCTGGCAGCCGCGGCCGCATCAGCTCGGGCTGCTGTCGCGCGTTGGCGCGGGCGAGGACATGTTGCTGATCGCTCCGACCGGCGCGGGCAAGACCCTGGCGGGTTTCCTGCCGTCGCTCGTCTCGCTGAGCCAGCGCGGCCGCATTCCGCCGGGCTCGGGCTTTGCCGGTATCCATACGCTCTACATTTCACCGCTCAAGGCCCTGGCCGTCGATATCGAGCGCAATCTGACCGGACCGGTGACCGAGATGGCCCTGCCGATCCGCATCGAGAATCGCACGGGCGATACGCCGCAGGGCAAGCGCCAGCGCCAGCGCGTCAATCCGCCCGATATTCTCCTGACCACGCCGGAACAGCTGGCGCTGCTGCTGGCCAATGGCGAGGCCGAGCGCTTCTTCAAGGATCTGCGCTTCGTCATCTTCGACGAGCTGCATTCGCTGGTCACCTCCAAGCGCGGCCACCTTCTCTCGCTCGGCCTTGCAAGGCTACGCCGGCTGGCACCGGATATGCGCGCCATCGGACTGTCGGCGACGGTCGCCGACCCGATGGACCTGCAGCGCTGGCTGGTCGGTCAGGTCGAGGGGGCCTCGCGCCATGCGGGGCTCGTCAAGATCGAGGGCGGGGCCAGGCCGGAGATTTCCATTCTGCATACCGAAACCCGCGTGCCCTGGGCCGGGCATCGGGCCGAATATGCCATGGGCGAGGTGTATGAAGCGCTGAAGCGCCACCGCACCACCCTGCTCTTCGTCAACACCCGCAGCCAGGCAGAGCGGCTCTTCCAGGCGCTGTGGACGATCAACGACGACAATCTGCCGATCGCCCTGCATCACGGCTCGCTCGATGTCGGCCAGCGGCGCAAGGTGGAAGCCGCCATGGCCGAGAACCGGCTGCGCGCCGTCGTCGCCACATCGACGCTCGATCTCGGCATCGACTGGGGCGATGTCGATCTCGTCATCCATGTCGGCGCGCCCAAGGGGGCAAGCCGGCTCGCCCAGCGCATCGGCCGCGCCAATCACCGCATGGACGAGCCAAGCCGCGCAATCCTCGTGCCGGCCAACCGTTTCGAGGTGATGGAATGCCAGGCGGCGCTCGACGCCAACTATCTCGGCGCCCAGGATACGCCGCCTGTCGGGCGCGGTGCGCTGGATGTGCTGGCCCAGCATGTTCTCGGCATGGCCTGCGCCGCCTCCTTCGATCCACTGGAGCTTTACGACGAGATCACCAGCGCTTCGCCCTATGCCGGGCTCGACTGGGAAACCTTCGAGCGGATCATCGATTTCGTCGCCACCGGCGGCTATGCCTTGCGCGTCTACGAGCGCTATGCCCGCATCCGCAAGACGGAGGATGGGCTCTGGCGCGTGTCGAACCCCAAGGTCGCCCAGCAATACCGGCTGAACATCGGCACGATCATCGAATCGCCTGTTCTCAATGTCCGCCTCGTTTCGAAGAATGCGCGTGGGCGGCTGGGGCGCGGCGGCATGTCGCTTGGCAAGGTGGAGGAGTTCTTCCTCGAAATGCTCTCGCCGGGCGATACATTTCTCTTCTCTGGCAAGGTGGTGCGCTTCGAAGGCATTCGCGAGAGCGAATGCCTTGTGAGCCAAGGCTATGCGCTCGACCCAAAGGTGCCGTCTTATGCCGGGGGCAAATTTCCGCTTTCCACCTATCTGGCTGCGCAGGTCCGGCGCATGCTGGCCAATCCATCCGGGCACGACGCCCTTCCCGACCAGGTGCGCGACTGGCTCGCGCTCCAGCAGGATCTCTCCATGCTGCCGGCGGAAGACGAGCTGTTGATCGAGAGCTTTCCGCGCGGCAACCGCTTTTTCATGGTTGCCTATGCCTTCGAGGGGCGGCTTGCGCACCAGACCCTCGGCATGCTGCTCACGCGCAGGCTCGATCGGGCAGGCCTGCGCCCCATGGGCTTCGTTGCCACCGATTATTCCCTGGCGATCTGGGCGACGGAGGATCTGGGTCTTGCCTTCACGCGGGAGCGCCCATCGCTTGAAGACCTGTTCGACGAGGACATGCTGGGCGACGATCTCGAAGCCTGGCTGGACGAGAGCTATCTGCTGAAGCGCACCTTCCGCAATTGCGCGATTATCTCCGGCCTGATCGAACCGCGCCATCCCGGACGTGAGAAGACAGGGCGGCAGATGACCGTCTCCAGCGACCTGATCTATGACGTGCTGCGCAGCCACGAGCCCGACCACATCCTGCTTCGGGCCACGCGCGAGGATGCGGCAACAGGGCTTTTGGATATTGGCCGGCTTGGCGATATGCTCAGGCGAATCAAGCGCCACATCACCCATCGGCCGCTCGATCGTGTCTCGCCGCTGGCCGTGCCCGTGATGCTGGAGATCGGCCGCGAGGCCGTGCCGGGCGGCGGGCAGGACCTGCTTCTGGCCGAGGCGGCGGAAGACGACCTGCTGACGCAGGCGATGGCCGAGGGATGAGGGCGCGGCGGCCATGGACGGGGCGAACAGGCAAGGCTGCCTTGTCGCTTCCAACAACGAGACCAACGACACGCATGAAATTTTCCTCGACCGGGCCCTATCCGCCGTCATCGCGGCAGACCGGACCTGCCTATCGCTTCGAGCGCATTGTCATTCAAGGCGTGGAAGCGCTGTGCGATCCCTCCGGCGCGCTGTTCCTGCCGGCGCAGTCGATGCTGATCGTGTCCGACCTGCATCTGGAGCGTGGCGCCGCCTTTGCCCGGCGCGGCAGCCTGTTGCCGCCCTATGACACGCTGGCGCAGATGGCCCGTCTGGAACAGGTGATCCTGCGCCACGATCCCAAGCGGGTCTTGAGCCTTGGCGACACTTTCCATGACCGGCGTGGGGCGGCCCTGATGCCGGCTCTCTTCCGCGAGCGGCTGGATGGCATCATGCGCGGGCGGGAATTCCTGTTCATTCTCGGCAATCACGATCCGGATGGCGTGGCCGATCTTCCCGGCATGGCCGCCAGCGTCCTGCATCTGGACGGCCTAACCTTCCGGCACGAGCCGAGCCCGGACGCAACACCTGGTGAGATCGCCGGCCATCTTCACCCGTCAGCCTCCGTCACCCGCAGGGGCGGCACGGTGCGCCGGCCCTGTTTTGCGACGGATGGACGCCGCCTGATCATGCCGGCCTTCGGCACGCTGGCGGGCGGGCTGGACCTCGACCACAAGGCCATGCACGGCCTGTTCGACCGCAGCCGGCTCACCGCGCATCTTCTCGGTCGCGATCGGATCTACTCGGTACGCTACGGCAATCTCGCCGGCTGATAATATATCAAAACGCAGCGCATTCGCGTGGCAAGGGCTGCGTCTTGCCAGTCAATGGTAGCTATAAGGCGCGACCGCAGTCATATCGAGCTTCGGCCGGGAGAGCTTCAGAAAGGTCTCCAGCGGGCAGGCGCCATCGACCGCCTCCGCCGCGCAGCCGGGAATGGCGGCAACAGCCTGGAGCGGCGGATGGGCGGAATCCAGACTGATGGCCTTGCGGATCTGGTCGAGGCTCGGCGCCGCGAAGCCAGCGCGGACATAGGCCTTGCCGGCGGCGTCATGCAGCCGCTCGAAGGTCAGCGCGCCGGTTGGCGGCGTTTCGTCATCGAGATAGGGCGGGATATGCCAGTGAAGGCCGAGCAAGGCGGCGATCTCGGCCTGCTGCGTATCGCTGCCCATGAACAGCAGGAACCTGGCATTCGGCGGGCCGCCGGCCGCCTCGTCGCCCTTGGGATCGACGGCCAGCGCGATCAGGATCTGGTTGAGGAAATTCGAGGCGTCGCGGGCCGCGAGATAGGGCACACGGTTGCCGACGTCGTACTTCAACTGACGCAGCTTTGACAGCCGGATGATGTCTTCGGCAGTCGAGGCCTTGCCGAAGGCCACCTGATCAGCCGGAAAGCCATTGGCATATTGCAGCAGGAAGACCTGGGCAAGCGTGCCCGCCTTTGCGAGCGGTCCCTTGACCGAGACGCTCGCCGGCTTGTCGTCCCTGGCCTCCTTGACGTCGAGCTTCCAGGGCTGCTCCGACAATGGGCACCCCTCGCTGCCGGCAGGGCATTCTAGGATAGCGTCGATCTCCTTCAGGAGCGGTTCAGTCTCGGCCTTGAGCCTATCGAAACTGCCACCGGCCGCCTGCAGAATCGCGGCCTTCGCCTCATCGACATCGATGGCGCCGAGATCGACGTCGGAGGCGTCATAGAGCGGGTCCGGCCCCTCGCCTTTCCAGGTGCCGACAGAAAGGCCGCAGCCGGGAAACATCGCCTCAAGCAACACATTGCCGGTGTCGATGGTGCGCTTGACCGCGCTGTTGGCCCAGCCGAAGACCGTGCCCGGCGGCGGGCAGCCCTCGGCAGGCACCAGCCCCTTGGCTGCAAGCATGCCGCGCTCGAAGGGCGCCAGACCTTTGACCGCTGCCACGCCATGCGCGGTCAGTTGGCCGTCGGCGACATCCCATTTGGGCCAGGGCTTGGGCGAGAGCTTGGCCAGTTCCTTGCTGTCGGTCTGCGGCCGCACGCCATGGCGCATGAGCGCGATGTATTTGTCGGTGAGCAGCGCATCGGCGCCTTGCGCTCCCGCGACCGTCAGCAGGAGCATCGCGAGGGCGCAAGCGAGGCGGGACGGCATAGGCATGGTTCATCCTCAAGATGGCAGCGATGCTGAAGACGATCGGCAAGAGTAAAGGAACACAGACCGCGCCGCACGTCTTCCCCTGATTTAGAAAGAGCTTATGACGGAAGCATGACGTCGTCACGCTGCATCAGCCCATGCGATAAATGTGAAGCTGTGTGCGCCTGCCGTCTTCGACCGCGACGACGCGTTCCGGCGTGACGTCGGGAACGATGAAGCTGTTGGAAACGAGAAGCGTGCCCGGTCGCATCTCCCGCCGGGCCTTCTCGTAGAGCCTGGGCATGGGCACCGGCGAGAGGAAGCAATAGACGAGGTCATAGGCCGAGAGATCCTCGTCCCAGAGGCTGCGATAGACGATCCTGGCATTGGCGCGGCGGGCAAGCCAGACGCGCAGGCGCGAGAGCGCGAAGACCAAGGGCGCCGTTTCGATGCCGGTCGCCGAGATCTCCGGCTTCAGCCGTGCCACATGCAGGACGACATCGCCCAGGCCACTGCCGAGATCGACCAGGCTTTTCGCGCCGCTCCCGTCGGCAAGCTCGGCAAGGGCGGCGGCGGCTTTGGCATTGGTGAGATAGAGCGGCACCTGTTCGGAGGCGCTGTTCCAATAGACCAAGGCGAAGAGCACGAAGGCAATAAGAAAAGCCCAGGCGGGCACCACATCCGAATAGAGAATGGCGAGCGGCAGGAGAAGCTGGATCGGAAAGAAGATGCGCGGCAGACGCAGAGCCAGCCCGAAAAGCGCGGCCACCGAGCCTTCAAACAGCAGAACCCAGCCCGGCCCGAAGCGCAGATCGTCGGGCAACATGGGCAGCAGCGTCAGGACCAGCGCCAAAGCCAGGATCTGACAAACGAGAACCTTGATCCAGGGCAGCAGATGCCGGCGGAACATGCGCATTGGAAAAACCGCCGCCTTTGTCAGAAGGCGTTGAAGGTCAGGGTGGTCAGCGAGCGCTGAACACCGTCGACCGTGGCGATGTTGTCGTTGACGAATTTGCCGATATCCTGGCCCTCCTCCAGATAGATCTTGATCAGGAGGTCATAATCGCCGCTCGTCGAGTACATTTCGGAGACGATCTCCTTGCGGTAAATCGCATCGGCCACCTCATAGGTCTTGCCCGGGGCGCATTGCAGCTGGACGAAAATCGGCTTCATGGGCAGGTTCCTCTGGAGGCACGCGTTATTGCCCCTCCCATACTGCATAAATGCGAGGATCGGAATCGATTTGCGCGCGGGAATCCACGCCGATCAATCGCGGCGGAAGACGACGCTGGCCAGCCAGCCGGTGATGACGGCGATGAGCACGGCGAAGAGACCGTAGAAGAAGGGCTGCTCATGCGCCGCACGCGTGATCGCCTGTTCGAGGCCGGTCTTGACCACGCGCAATTGCAGCGCACGGGCTGAGACGAAGGCGCCGTCGCGGAACAGATAGGCGCGGACGAGATGAGTGCCGTTCGGCACATTGGCAGGCAGGCGTACGGTGGCGCGAAACAGGCTGGCGCTGATGAACTGCACGCCGCCGGGATCGCGCTGATAGATGCCCGAGGCCTCCTTCAGCCGGCGGAAGGCATCGCGGAATGCGCCGACATTGCTGCCATCGCCCAAAAAGCCGACCGGCTCCAGCCGCATATGATCGACGCCGATACCGATATTGTTGATCTCTCCGGCCGGCGCGATGCGCTCGATATCGCGTGTGCTCGACAGGGAGTAGGATTGCGGCACGGATTCGAAGGTCATCGAATGGCGGTTGATCCAGATGCCGAAAACGCGCTCCTTGCGCCGGACCGTGGCATTCTCCTTCGGCCCCTCCAGCGCCACCACGATATCATATTTGCCCTGCGCCAGAAGACGGGGGTTGAAGCCGTCAATGGCGCCGAAAATCGTCAGATCCGCGCCGCGAAAGTCCGAGGTGATGGCGATCTCTTCCGTGGAAATACCGATGTCGAGATTTTCCGTCGGCTCCGGCGCCGGCGTGTCCTCGGCCGAGAGCGTCGGGCTGCCGCCGGTGATCGGTGTGACCGGCGGAACGGCCTGGGCCAGCGCATCCGTCGCCATGAGGAGGGTCGATGCGATCAGGGCTAGAGCGAGCAGACGGTGCATGCGCATCAGTAGCTCGCCATGCTGGAAACGATCGAATAGATCTCGGCCGGCGGAATGACCAGTTCCACGGCGAGCCGGATGCCGACCGCCAGCACGAGAATGGCCAGCAGTGCGCGCAACTGTTCGCCACGCAGCTTCTGTCCGACCCGCACGCCATATTGCGCGCCGATGACGCCAGCGATCATCAGGAAGAAGGCGAGCACGATATCGACCGTATAGTTCGCCGTCGCCTGGACGATGACCGTATAGGCGGAGACGAAGATGATCTGAAACAGCGACGTGCCGACGACGACATTGGTGGGGATGCGCAGGAGATAGATCATTGCCGGCACCATGATGAAGCCGCCGCCGACCCCCATGACCGAGGTGAGCACGCCGATACAGAAACCGAGCGCGATGACCGGCAGGACGCTGAGATAGATCTTCGACTTCTTGAACCGCATCTTCAGCGGCAGACGATGAACCCAGCTGTGATGGCCGGGACGGCGCAGCGGCATCGCCTCGTTGCGCGCTGCACGGCGCAACGCGCGCAGGCTTTCCGCCAGCATCAGCCCGCCCACCGTGCCCAGCAAAATGACATAGGCGAGCGAGATGACCAGATCGAGCTGGCCGAGCCGGCGCAGCAGTGCGAAGATCCAGATGCCGGCGCTTGCCCCCGCCAGACCGCCGCATAAAAGCACGGTGCCAAGCTTGATATCGATCGTTCCCCGCCGAAAATGGGTGATGGCGCCGGAGATCGACGAGGCGACGACCTGGTTTGCCCCGGTCGCAACCGCGACCACGGGCGGGATATTGTAGAAGATCAGGAGTGGGGTAATTAGAAAGCCGCCGCCGACGCCGAACATGCCCGAGAGAAAGCCGACGGCCGCGCCCATGCCCAGGATGATCAGGATGTTCACCGACAATTCAGCGATGGGAAGATAAACGGTCACGCCACATACCCGATCCAGATGACAAGCGCTCCGGCACGCTCCTGGCCGGCCTTCGCGATCTTCGCGGCGTTTCGGCGCGCCGTCCGCCTGTTCGTTTCAAAGAGGCCGCGATCATCATGCTGTTTCCGGCATGATTTCGCCACCTCTCGCAAGGCGGCGACAAGCGACCGGGACGAGCCATCCGCTGTTCGCAGCCTCTCCGCCCCACATAAGCGCTTGCGTCCAGCTGTGATCTTAGCGGATGATTCTTTCCGTCGCGTTGCGCTGCGAAACGAAGATGCAGGAGGAGCGGCGCGCCTGTGGGCGCTATCCAGTGTCCTTGCCATGGGTCGCTCCAGGGCCGCGCGCCGGCTTGCGACAAGCGAGGTCGTGCGCGCTTCGCAAGAGATCGTCCGGGCAGGTGCAAGGCAAAGGCCGAGGCGGATCGTCGATCCCCTCGCCCTTCTCCGGCCCATGCCGTTACGCCTTCTGGCCGTTACGCCTTCTGGCCGTTGCGCTTCAACAATTCACGCACCAGCTGATCGGTGATCTGGCCGGTCGGTGCCTGGCCGATCGCGCTCTGGAAAGCCTTGATCGCCGTCACCGTCTTCGCACCGATCTCGCCGTCCGGGCGGCCGGCGTCGAAGCCGTTATTGTTGAGGATGGCCTGGATGTTGCGGATGGCCTTCTTCATGTCGATGGCGCCGGTCGTCTGGGCCTTGCCCAGCCAGGCATCGGGCACGGATGGCTCGTTGGCAGAGGCCTCCAGCGCCTTCGGCTTCCACACGGCTGCTTCCGCCTTGGCGATCTCCAGATCGGCCGGCTTGATGACCTTGGCCACTTCGTCGCGCTTCTGCGCGGCATCCGTGTCGCCCTGCGCGGCGGCGGCGTCGAACCACTTCCAGGACTTTTTGAGATCCTGACTGACGCCATTGCCGCGCGCATAGAGGATGGCCAGATTGAACTGGCTGTCGCGAACGCCGCGCTCGGCCGCCATCTGGAACCAATGTGCCGCCGCGGCGAAATCAGGCGGGCCAACGCGGCCGCCGGCAATCAGCACCGCAAGATTGTGCATGGCGCTGGCATTGCCCTTTTCGGCCGCGACTTCGTACAGCGTCTTTGCCTTGGCGAGATCCTGCGAGACGCCGCTGCCCTTCTCATAGAGACTGCCGAGGCGGTAGAGCGCCGGCGCCAGGCCGGCATCGGCGGCGCGCTGGTACCAGAGCGCTGCCTTGGCGAGATCTGGCGCAACGCCGCGTCCATCGGTGTAGATCGCACCGATTTCGAAGAAGGCGAGCGGGTCGGCGGCACGGGCCGCGTCGGCGAGCGCCGGCGGGGCGATTTCGGCGGGCACGTCGATCGCGGCAGACGCAGACGGAGCGGGGCGAACGGCGGACGTGGTAACCCGGGTCACAGGCGCTGCGGAGACCGTGCTGGCGGACGCCGCCACCGACTGCGCCTCCATGGTCACCGGCATCGATGCGGATTCGGTCACATCCTCATTACCCGTCGCCTGCTCCGCCTTCAGCGCCGCGCCAGGAGGCGTGGAGGCTGCGGGCCCAGAGGCCTGCGGTGCGTCAGGCTCAGGCACAAAGGCTGTGGGATCACCTGCCTGCGACGATGGCGTATCGATCGCTTGGATCGGGGCAGCATCCGCCTGCGTCTGATCGGTCTGGATGGCCTTGCTGCCTGGCGCGTTGGCATCCGACGGCTTGCTGGAAGGGCCGTCCACCGTCGGCGCGGGCGCGCTCATCGGCGTGACGGCAGGCTTCGGCGCCTGGGCGGGCGCATCGATGATGACCGGGCTCTTCTCATCGCCGGTCAGCGCGCCGACCAGCGGATAGGCGAGCAGCGCCATCAGGATGGCGCCGACGGCGATCAGGATCGGCTTTCTGTGGCGTGCAAAACGGCCGCCTCGCGCGGGCTCGTGTCCGTCTTCCTGCGTCAGCCCATCGACCTCTTCGGCCGCAAGCTGCGCGGCGCGACGGGCAGCGGCGATGAAATCCGGAATGTCGCCGGTCTTGGCCTCGGCCGGAGCCTCGGGCATGCGGGCCTTCTGGCCAGCGCGCACGCGGGCGAGAATGGTCTTGACGTCCGGCCCGCCGGAGCCGGGCTCCAGAGGCTCGTTGGCAGCCTCCCAGCCCAGCAGCTCGGCCGGATCGATCGAAGGGGCAGCCTCCACCATCTGACGGTCGGGCATCGTCTCCGCCTTGCGGCCGGAGAGGCGGCGGGTCAGGCTGGAGATCAGCCCGGCATGGCCGGCGTCCTCCCGCTCGTCCTGGTCGCGCATGGCGGCCAGAACCGGCAGCGCGTCCGCCGGCTCTTCGCCGATGCGCGCGTCACGTCGACCGGCCGAAGCCGCCTCGGCAACCGGCGCACGTACGGCTGCAGCCGGCTGCTCCAGGCGCTCCAGCTTGCCGACGATGTCGACGAGAGTTTCATGCAGCGACTCAAAGGTGCGCGCCGTCTGCTCCTGGCTGGATCGGCTCATGTCTTCGAGCGTCTTGAGATCGTCCGCCAGGGCGGCAATGGCCGCCATATCGGTTCCCGCCGTGCCTGGCGCACCGTTTCCGCGCGCATAGGCATCCATTACCGCTTCCGCAGCCTGGCGCGCGGCCTCGATGATATATTCGTCGCTGGTCGACAGATAGTCTTCCAGCGCATTCATACGGTTTTCAATGTCTTCGGGAAGGCCGGCAGCGGTGCGCGGCATGCGCAGGAGATCGGACAGGCCGGCAATCTGCGCATGCAGCCCGGCCAATGCGCCGGGATCGTCGGCCGGCGCGCTCTGCGCGGTTTCGATCCGCTCGGCAATGCGGGCCAGACGCTCTTCCAGGCCGGACAGCGCATTCTCGCTGGAAGGGCCAACACCGGAGAGGCCCATGGCCTCGATCCGGCGCGACAGACCATCGAGCCGGTTGGCCAGATCCTCGTTGACGGCGCCGTTTTCCAGCGCATCGATCTTGCGGGAGATATCGGTAAGATGGCGGGTCAGCTCGAGCTCCTGCGCCTGGCCGCCATGACGGCGCTCGCCCTCGGCACGCTCCATCATCTCGGACAGCTGGGCGAGACGGGTCTCCAGGCGGGCTGCGGCGTCTTCCCTGGAGAGCTCCTCCATGCGGGCCGTCAGTGCCTCGATCCGACCGGCAAGCTCGCTGCCTTGGACCGGCATCGCCTCGATCTGGCGGGTGAGATCGCCAAGCCGTGCCTCGACCCGCGATACGGCGGCTGCGTCGGTGGCCGAGCGGCCACCGACAACGATGGCGCGCGTAATCTCGTCCAGACGCCGGTCGAGCGCCGAAAACTGTTCCTGGATTGCCGTGTCGCCGGGACGGACCTGACGGCTCAGCGTATCCACCGCCTGGGCAAGCGTAACGAGCCGGCTTTCGACCGCCGAAAGCGCAGCGACGCTGTCGAGCGAGACGATTTCCTCGGAAAGACCGGCCAGCCGGCGCTCCAGGACGGCCATCTGCTCCTGCAGGCGCCGATCGGCTTGCGGCCCGGCCGCCTCGATGGCCCGGACGAGTTCCAACAGGCGCGCTTCCAGCACGGATGGATCCGGCCGGGCCGAAAGGCGCTCCAGTTGTGCGTGCATTTCGCTAAGCCGCCCGTCGAGCTCGCCGAGCGAAGCATGCAGGCGGCGATCGTTCGGTGGCATCTGGATGGCGATGGCTTCCACCGCGTCCATGACACCGCCAAGCCGGTTTTCCAGCCCTTCGAGCGCGCCGAGGCTGTCGAGCTGCCCCATCTGCAAACGCATGTCGTCCAGGCGCCGATCGAGATCGGCAATATAGCCTTGAAGGCGGCGGTCCGTGGGCGCCACCTGGGCAGCGAGGCGATCGACCGCCTCCAGCACCTGCGAAAGCTTGCCTTCGAGCGCATGCAGCGCCGGCTCGCTCTGGGCTGCGGCGATCTGGTGCTTGAGCTCGTCCAGCCGGTAGGCCAACGCCACCAGCTCATCGTCGCGCGTGCTGTCGGATTGCAGGATGCGCTCCTCGACGCCGGCCCAGCGGCCCTCGATGCGGCGCATGCTGTCTTCGCGGGCAAGCCCATCCATCATACGGCGCAAGGCATCGAATTCGGCGCGCAGGTCGGCGGCATCCTCGGCGGGAGCCTGGCGACCCAAGGCGGCGACGCTGTCGGACAGCTTTTGCAGGTCGGCGCGAATGTCGCGCGCGGAGGTCTGATCGCGCTCGGCTTCGGCGGCCAGCCCACGCATCTCGCTGCGCAAGGCCTGCATTTCCCGCGCCAGACCGTCCGCGATCTCCTGCTTCAGTTCATGGCGCAGGCCGACAAGTGCCTGGGCAATTTCGGAGGCGGCAGGCGCAGCTTCGGTTCGGGGGGACCTGTGGATATCGGCGGAATCAGCCTCGGCCTGTGCCGGCGCGCGCCAACGGGGCCGCCGCTCGGCCGTGCGCGACGGCTCCTGGCGGTGCTGGGCATGGTCTAACCGCATGGGCGCCGGGCTGGCCGGCGCCGCGCCCTGCGTGGTTGCGGCACGGGAGTGGACGGACGGGCTTTGTATCGACTGGCTCGCCGTGGCGGGCCTGGACTGGCGCGCCGCTTCGCCACGGCTCAGAAGCGCCTTTTGCCGGGCAATGATTTCGGCGATCGCCTCCGCGCGCGCGCTCGTGACCGGTCCATCGGCCGCGTCCTGGCGGTTGCGCGGATCCGGCTGGCGCAGCGCCATTTCCCCCGTGCGGGCACGGCTCGGCGCGTCGTCAGAAAAGCGGTCAAGGGTATGGGATGGCGCCCCGGCCGGGCCACGGGCCCTCTCGCGGGCGGTTTCCATCAGCCCTTCGATCCGGGCCTCAAGGCCCTCGATGGTCCGGCTCAGCGTCTCGAAAGACGACGATCGGCGACCAGGCTCCTGGTTCGGCGTCTGCTGCTGCGATCGTGATCCGTTCATGATGCCCCGTGCCTTCCATCGGCTCTTTTCGGACATGAGACTTGCGTCAGCCTGTTGCTCGTCCCCCCGGCACAGCGCTGTGAAGAAACGCGGCGCAGGCACCTCTCCAAGGACTGGCCAGGGCTGGCTGCTGATTCGGCAAATCTCCTGACTGGGAAAAACTTTCGCCCTGTATGGTAAACAGTTGGTTAATCATACCGCCTCCATGGACCGCCAGAAAATCCACGGAGCTCCGAACTTTGACGTTTACGCAAACGTCAAAGTTTTATAGCATCCTGCGCACGATGCTGGGGGAGACAGCCCGGTGCGGGGACTCGGGCGGACACAGGCACAAGGTGCCCTCCCTCACCCCATGCGCTGGCGGCTCAAGGCTTTCCAGCCGCGCAAAGGATCAGGCGACCAGGGCATGGCCCGGCGCCACGAGGACATGAACGGGCACTCAGGCTTTCCGGGAGGCGGGAGCCGGCGGCCCCGACCAGGCGAGGACCAAAAGCACATGCCCATCTACAAGGCGCCGACCGACGATACGCTCTTCGTGCTCAACGATGTGCTGGGGCTCGAACGCTACAACAATCTGCCGGGCTTTGCCGAGGCGACGCCTGACATGCTGGAAGCCATTCTCGGCGAAGCAGCCAAACTCGCCGAGGACGTTCTCTTCCCCACCAACCAGGACGGCGACCGCGAAGGCTGCGTGCGCCATGAGGATGGTCGGGTGACGACGCCGAAGAGTTTCGCCGATGCGTACCAGGCCTATTGCGCAGGCGGCTGGCTGGGCTTGGCCGTTCCCGAGGAATTCGGCGGCCAGGGACTGCCCTACACGCTGCACAGCGCGGTGGGAGAATATATGTCGTCCGCCAATATGGCGCTGATGATGTATCCGGGCCTGACCCAGGGCGCGATTGCCGCGATCCTCGTTCATGGCGCGCAGGCGCAGAAGGATACCTATCTGCCGAAGATGGTCGAGGGCCGATGGACCGGCACCATGAACCTGACCGAGCCGCATTGCGGCACCGATCTCGGCCTCTTGCGCACCAAGGCCGTGCCGCAGGCAGACGGCAGCTACAAGATCAGCGGCCAGAAGATCTTCATCTCCGCCGGCGAGCACGACATGGCGGAGAACATCATCCACCTGGTGCTGGCTCGCATCGAGGGCGCGCCGGAGGGCACAAAGGGCATTTCTCTTTTCATCGTGCCGAAGATCCTGATAGGGGCCGATGGCAGCCTTGGCGCGCGCAATCCAGTGACCTGCGGCGCGATCGAGCACAAGATGGGCATTCACGGCAATGCCACCTGCGTGATGAACTATGACGGCGCCACCGGCTATCTGATCGGCGAGGCCAACCGGGGCTTGGCGGCCATGTTCGTGATGATGAACGAGGCCCGGCTCGGCGTCGGCCTGCAGGGCTTGTCGGTCGCTGAAATCGCCTATCAGAACGCCGCCCAATATGCCCGCGAGCGGCTTCAGGGCCGGGCGCTGTCGGGCGCCAAGGAGGCCAGCAAGGCGGCCGATCCGATCATCGTTCATCCCGACATCCGCCGGACCTTGATGACCATCCGCGCCTTCAACGAAGCCGGCCGCGCCTTCACGCTGTGGACCGCGCTGCAATCCGACATCGCCCATCGCTCGCCCGACGCGACTGCGCGCCAGCAGGCCGACGATCTGCTCGGGCTGATGACGCCGATCCTCAAGGGCGTGATGACCGACAAGGGCTTCGAGCATGCGGTGATGGCGCAACAGGTCTATGGCGGCCATGGCTATATCGAGGAGCATGGCATGAGCCAATATGTGCGCGATGCGCGCATCGCCATGATCTACGAGGGCGCCAACGGCATTCAGGCGCTCGATCTCGTCGGCCGCAAGCTCGGCCTGAATGGCGGGCGCGCCGTCATGGCGCTGTTCAAGGAGGTGGGCGATTTCTGCGAGGCCCACCGCAATGACGAGGCGATGGCCCCCTTCACCAAGGCGCTGAAAAAGGGGCTGAACGACCTGCAGGCCGCCACCATGTGGTTCATGTCCAATGCCATGGCCAAGCCCGACAATGCCGGGGCCGGCTCCACCGACTACATGCATCTCTTCGGCCTCGTCGTGCTCGGCTATATGTGGGCGCGCATGGCCAAGGCGGCGCAGGACGGGCTGGCCAACAGCGACCCGCGCCAGGCCTATCTCGAAGCCAAGCTGGTCACCGCCCGCTTCTTCATGGAGCGCCTGTTGCCGGAAACGGCGCTGCGCAAGACCCGCGTCGAAGCCGGGGCGGAAACGATGATGACGCTCGGGGCCGAGGCGTTCTGATTGCCGTCTGCGGGCGGAAGTTATATTCTGATATAACTTTCAAGGAGGCGACTATGGCGACATCGACGCTGCGCAATGTCGGAGGCTCTGTGATGATGACGATCCCGAAGCCCGTGCTCGAAGAGCTGGGCCTTGGGGCCAATGTCAAGCTGGAGGTGTCGGTTGAGGAAGGGCGCATCGTCGCCTCTCCTCAAAGACGGCCAAAATACACGCTGGAGGAGCTGCTGGCCCAATGCGACCCGGATGCCCCGTTCACTCAGGAGGATGAGGACTGGCTGAACGACGAGCCGGCGGGGCGCGAGGCACTCTGATGGAGCGGGGTGACATCTGGCATGTCGATCTCGAGCCGATCAAGGGCCGGGAACAGGCCGGCAGCCGCTATGTCCTGATCGTGAGCCAAGCCAGCTTCAACCGATTGGGAACACCTCTGGTGGTGCCAATCACGACAGGCGGCCAGTTCGCGCGCTTCCAGGGTTTCGCCGTTTCCCTCTCGGGAGCGGGCACGCTCAGTAACGGTGTCATTTTGTGTAACCAATTGAGAGCTGTGGACCTGAAAGCCCGCCAAGCCCGCTTCATCGAGCGGGTGCCTGATTTCATTGTTGAGGATGTGCTGGCGCGCGTCAGCACGATTTTCGATTAGCGATCCCTGGAACACTATGGCGCAGACGCGCCGACGGGAGAGAACAGCATGACCGAAGCCTATATTTACGACCATGTGCGCACCCCGCGCGGGCGCGGCAAGAAGGATGGGGCGCTACATGAAGTGCCCTCCGTTCGCCTGGCTGCCAAGACGCTGGAAGCGCTGCGCGAACGCAATGGGCTGGACACGGCCCAGGTGGACGACATCATCATGGGCTGCGTCGATCCGGTGATGGATGCCGGCGCGGTGATCCCCAAGGCGGCCGCTTTCGAAGCCGGCTATTCGACCAAGGCGCCGGGCATGCAGATCTCGCGCTTCTGCGCCTCGGGTCTCGACGCGGTCAATCTCGCGGCCGGCAAGATCGCCGCCGGATCGGACGAAATCGTCATCGCCGGCGGGGTGGAAAGCATGTCGCGCGTCGGCATGGGCATGTCGGGCGGCTCCTGGTACATGGACCCCTCGGTCAATTTCCCCTCCTTCTTCATGCCGCAGGGCGTCTCGGCTGATCTGATCGCCACCAAATACGGCTTCAGCCGCGACGACGTCGACGCTTATGCGGTGGAAAGCCAGCAGCGGGCTGCAGCGGCCTGGGAAAAGGGCTATTTCGCCAAGTCGGTCATCCCCGTGAAGGACCAGAACGGGCTGACCATTCTCGACCGCGACGAGCATATGCGCCCAAGCACGGACATGCAGACGCTGGCGGCGCTCAACGCCTCCTTCCAGATGCCGGGCGAGATGGGCGGCTTCGAAGCCGTCGGCATCCAGGCCCATCCAGAGATAGAGCGGATCAACTATGTCCACCATGCCGGCAATTCCTCCGGCATCGTCGACGGCGCCGGCGCCGTGCTGATCGGCTCCAAAGCAGGCGGCGAGACGCTGGGGCTCAAGCCCCGCGCACGTATCAAAGCCTTCGCCAATATCGGTTCGGAACCGGCGCTGATGCTGACCGGTCCGGTCGATGTCACCGAGAAGCTTTTGAAGAAGACCGGCATGTCGATCTCCGACATCGACCTGTTCGAGCTCAATGAAGCCTTCGCCGCCGTGGTGCTGCGCTATATGCAGGCCTTCGAGATTTCCCACGACATCATCAACGTCAATGGCGGCGCGATCGCCATGGGCCATCCGCTGGGCGCCACCGGCGCGATGATCCTCGGCACGGTGCTCGACGAGCTGGAGCGGCGCGATCTCAACACCGCGCTGGTGACGCTCTGCATCGGCGCCGGCATGGGCACCGCCACCGTGATCGAACGCGTCTGATTTTGGGAGAATTTCGAGGATGAGCTACAAGAATTTCACCATCGAGACCGACGCCGACGGCATTGCACTTGTCACTTGGGACATGCCTGAGAAGTCGATGAACGTCTTCACCGAGGAGGTGATGAACGAGATCGACGCCATCGTCGACGCCACCGTCAAGGACGAGGCGGTCAAGGGCGTGGTCTTCACCTCGGGCAAGTCGACCTTCTCCGGCGGCGCGGATCTCACCATGATCCGCGGCATGTTCTCGCTGCTGCAGGGCGAGCAGGCTGCCGATCCCGATCAGGCCATGCAGAAGCTCTTCGACGTGGCGGGACGGATGACCTGGCTCTGGCGCAAGGTCGAGACCAATGGCAAGCCTTGGGTCGCCGCCATCAACGGCACCTGCATGGGCGGCGCTTTCGAGCTGTCGCTGTCCTGCCACGGCCGCGTCGCCTCCAATGCCAAATCGGTGAAGATCGCCCTGCCGGAAGTCAAGGTCGGCATCTTCCCTGGCGCCGGCGGAACCCAGCGCGTGCCGCGCCTTGCCAATACGCAGGACGCGCTGCAGATGATGACCACCGGCCAGACGCTCACGCCACAGCGCGCCAAGGCCATGAACCTCGTGCATCAGGTGGTCGAGCCCGATCAGTTGATCACCGCCGCCAAGCAGATGATCAAGGACGGGCTGAAGCCCGTTGCCCCCTGGGACGAGCGCGGCTTCAAGGTGCCGGGCGGCGGCATCTGGACGCCGGCCGCAGCCCAGCTCTGGCCGGCCGCGCCCGCCATTCTCCGGCGCGAAACCGCTGGCAATTATCCCGGCGCTCTAGCCATCCTCAAATGCGTCTATGAAGGGCTGCAGCTGCCCTTCGACACGGCGTTGAAGGTGGAGCAGCGCTATTTCACGCAAGTACTGCGCTCCACCGAAGCCTTCTCGATGATCCGCTCGTTGTTTATCTCCATGCAGGAGTTGGGCAAGGGCGCACGCCGGCCGGCCGGTATCGAGAAGCAGAAGCTTACCAAGATCGGCGTCGTCGGCGCAGGCTTCATGGGCGCCTCGATCGCCTATGTCACCGCCGCCGCCGGCATCGCCGTCACCCTGATCGACCGTGACGAAGAAGCCGCCGCCAAGGGCAAGGCCGTCTCGGAGAAGCTGGTGGCCGACAGCGTCGGCAAGGGCCGGCTGAGCAAGGAGGAAGGCGAAAAGCTGCTCTCCCTGATCACGCCGACCGCCGACTACGCCACGCTGTCCGATGTCTCGCTGGTGATCGAAGCGGTGTTCGAGGATCGCCAGGTCAAGAAGGACGTGACCGAGAAGATCGAGACTGTCCTGCCGGAAGGCGCGATCTTCGCCTCCAACACCTCGACCCTGCCGATCACCGGCCTTGCGGAAAATTCCAAGCGGCCGGAGCAGTTCATCGGCGTGCATTTCTTCTCGCCGGTGGAAAAAATGATGCTGACCGAGGTTATCCTCGGCGAAAAGACCGGCGACAAGGCGCTAGCGGTCGCGCTCGACTATGTCGGCCAGATCAAGAAGACGCCGATTGTCGTCAACGACACGCGCGGCTTCTATGTCAACCGTTGCGTCTTCCGCTACATCAATGAAGCCTATGACATGCTGATCGAGGGCGTGCCGGCGGCAATGATCGAGAATGCCGCCAAGATGGCCGGCATGCCGGTTGGACCGCTCTCGCTCAATGACGAGGTGGCGGTCGATCTCAGCCAGAAGATCATGAAGGCCTCGATCGCCGATCTCGGCGAAAACTCGGTCAAGCCGGAGCACATGACGCTGATCGACAAGATGGTCAACGATCTCGACCGGCGCGGCCGCAAGAACGGCAAGGGCTTCTACGACTATCCGGCCAAGCCGGCGAAGAAGTCGCTCTGGCCGGGGCTGAAGGACTTCTATCCGCAGAAGAAGGCCGAGGATGTCGATGTCGGCGTGCTGAAGCAGCGCCTGCTCGTCACCATCGCGCTCGAAGCGGCCCGCACGATCGAGGAGGGCATCGTCACCGACCCGCGCGAGGCCGATGTCGGCTCGATCCTCGGCTTCGGCTTTGCGCCCTATACCGGCGGCACGCTCTCCTACATCGACGGCATGGGTGTGAAAACTTTCGTCGCGCTCTGCGAGACGCTGGCGGCAAGCTACGGCGATCACTTCCAGCCGACGCCTCTTCTCAAGGAGATGGCCGAGAAGGGCGAAACCTTCTACGGCCGGTTCGACCCTTACCGGGCAGAGAAGAAGGCGGCTTGATCAGCCTTACAGGATTGCACAGCTTTGACGGAAAGGGCCTCTCGGGGCCCTTTTCTATTTCACCACCTTATAGAGCTGCGCGAAGCCTTCATCCGCCACCAGCGTGAGGTTGGCAAGCTCCGGCATCGGACCGGCGACATTGGGCATGTCGGCATTGACGACGAGGATATAGTCGAAGCGGTGCGGCCAGTCGGCCATATAGGGAAAGTCGCGCTCGACCGGTTTGGCGAGAAGATCGACCGTGGGCGGAATGCCCTCGGGCACGGAAATCTCGGTGTAAGGCGGCAAAATCGTCAGCGGCTGCTTACCGGCGGCGGTGAACAGCGTGGGGATGAAGGCCTTCTGGCGAACGACGGCCAGGCTGCCATAATGCCAGTGGATCGGCATGTGGCGGCCGAGAAAACGGCCGGCAGGCGCCACCGGATCCAGCGCGCGATCATTGGTGTGCTGCATCGGCAGCACGGTGGACCCTGCCGGGACCGAGGCAAGGGCGGCTTCGACGGCGTCGATATTCCGTTCGCCCGCCCGCCAGACTCGATCGACGAGAATCGTGCGCGAGGCGACGACGGCGAGTGCGAAGGCCGAGACCGCCATGATCGTGCGCCGGCCTTCGAAGATTTCGGGGCGCAGGCCCGCCGCCAGCGCCAGCACCATCATCGAGGGAAGGCGAAGATCCATGGCGCCGGTGCCGAGATAGGCGACCGGCATGAAGGGCGAGGCCAGCGCCAGCAGGCCAGCGACGAGAACCAGCCCCCAATGCACCGCAAGCCGGCGGCGCAGATAGGCCATGCCGAGAACCGCGACGAATAGCGCGAGATAGATGGCATCAGGGCGCGGATCATAGGTCTTGAAATAGGTGAGCAGAACCGACGCCGCATTGGACAGCGACCACTCGCCCCAGACCAACCCGGCCCGGCCGGCAGGGCCATCGGAGCCAGGCAGCGCCGGGCCGAATAGCATCAACGCCGCCAGCGGCACGAAACAGGGCAGGCAAAAGGCGAGCATGCGGCCGATCATGGCCGGCCATTCGCGCGGACGGAGAAAGAGCGAAATCCTGGGCCCGAAGGCGAGCGCGGCCTGCAGCAGCGCGAAAAACATCAGCGCGAAGGGATGGGCAAGAAGCAGCAGCGCAGAGGCCGCGATCCGATAGGCCATGCGCGACAAGGCCGGCTTGGCCGCAAGGCGGATGTCGCCCGCGGCAAAGAGCAGCGCCAAGCCAAGGCCGATTTCGAAATTGATGAAGCCGGCCAGGAAGATGAAGTTCCAGACGAGCATCATGCAGAACACGGCCCACCAGTGCAGCCCGCCAAACAGCGTGCCGTTCAAGGCGGCAATGCCGATTGCCGGCATCAGGAGGCCGATAGCCAGCAGGATCGGGCTCAGAACGGTGATCGGCAGGAAGGGCCCGATCAGGCCGGCGATCATGTCGATCAGCACATTGGTCCAGGCCACGCCCCAATCGACGCGGTAGACCGCGGAAAAAGCCGGATCCTCGACGCCGCCCGAAATCAGCCAGAGTCGGGCATAGTGATTGGGATAATCCGGCAGCGGCGGCACGGCGACGGAGAGGACGGGGAAAAGCGCGATCAGCGCCGCCAGAACGAAAAGCCCTGTCATCAGCGCATTCGCGCGACTGGCACCTTTGACACCTTGCGGAGCGGCAAAGGAAAAGGCCTGGGACGGCGCTTGATCAGCCATGGCGCGGCGCGCTCCTGAAGGTGATGAACTTGTTGAGCACGAAGCTCACCGCGAAGGTGAAGACGACCGAAACCAGCTTGGCGGTCATATGCCCTTGGCCCAGCGCGATCATGCCAGCGAGGCTGAGCTGGGAAATCGTCAGGGCAACCAGCGTTACGACGGCAAAACTTGCCACCAGCCGCAGCGAATAGCGCGCGCCAGTGCCGCGAAACGTCAGCGTCTTGTTGAGCACCAGGCTGTTGAGCGCGCCCAGGCTGAAGCTGATGAGGTTGGCCATCAACGGGGCGAGCCCGAAGAAGACCAGCCCGGCAAAAGCGGCGATATCGACCGCCGTGTTGACGACGCCGACGAGGGCGAAAAGGGACGCCTGCGCCCATGGCGGCAGAAGCCCCCTGCCCGCCTGCTCGAACAGGGCAGGCCGATGCTCAACCATCAGCCGGAAACCTTGAGGAAGCGTTGCTCCAGCAGCGCGCCCTGTTCGGCCACGCCGAGCTTGTAATAATCGGCGGGCAGCGGGGTGCTGATGCCAGCCTGGCGGATCGAGGCGATGGTGAACAGCGGCCGCCGCTTCATCTCCTGCACCACACGGCCGAGATATTCGCCGAAGACACCCATGACGATCAGTTGCACGCCGGAGAAGAAGGAGATGGCGACCAGCGAACTTGCCCAGCCGGGAACGACATTGCCCAGCATCCACTGAAGCACGGCGTAGCTGAGGATCAGGAAGGCGAAAACGCCCGACATCAGGCCGAGCCAGACGGCAAGCTGCAGCGGCACCGTCGAGAAGCTCGTCAGCGCATCGGTTGCAAAGGCGATCATCTTGCGCAGCGGATATTTCGTCACGCCGGCAAAGCGCGGCTCACGAACATAGGGCATGGGAACCTGCCGCCCGCCGATCCAGCTGACCATGCCGCGAATGAAGCGATGCTGCTCCGGCATGCCGCGCAGGATATCGACCACCGTGCGGTTCATGAGACGGAAGTCGCCCGTATCCCGCGGGATCGGAACGGCGGAAAGCTTGTTCAAGAGGCGATAGAACAAGGCGGCTGAGGCGAGCTTGAATGTGCTCTCGCCCATCCGCGCGGCGCGCTGGCCATAAACCACATCGGCGCCGCCATCCATGATGCGCATCATCTTCGAAAGCAGTTCCGGCGGGTCCTGAAGATCGGCATCGATCAGCAGCACGCGGTCGCCTTTGGCCACGGACAGGCCGGCCGTAACCGCCAGCTGATGGCCATGATTGCGGAAAAGCCGCACGCCGACCACATGGGCATCCTCATCCGCCAGGGCTTCGATCAGCGACCAGGTCGTATCAGAGGATCCATCATCGACCAGAATGATTTCGTGATCCTCGCCCGTGGCAAAACGGCAAGCTCGCGACATGCGCTTATGGAAGTCGCGCAGGACTGCCTCTTCATTATAACACGGCGCCACGACGGACAGTCTGATCTCGCCCATGGGAAGATGACCTTCTGCAAGATGGAATGATAAAAAGGGCATGTGACGACTTGGAGCTCACTCTACTCCTGAAGTCTTGCGAAGACTATGGGGCACACCCATGAGTCTTGCCTCAAGGTAAATGCTAAAATTTTAGGGAGATGGGCGATTCCAGCACAGATTACGAGCCTGTGATCCTCCAAAGGACATGCTGCACTGCCTACTGAATTTTACGTTTTTTTAAGGCGGGATAATAGTTTCGGGTCTTTCATCGACATCGCGACCAGATAAGGATTCCGTTTACCCTGCCGCGGCCATGAAAAAACCCGCCTGCGAAAACACAGGCGGGTCGAAGAGACGGCAGATAGGCGCAGGCTCAGGCGGCCCTGGAATCCTGGATGGCCGAGACGCGCCAGTCACGCTCGCCACGCTTGCGCAGGAAGGTCCAGATCTCGGTCGCTTCGGTGGGGCGTGCCGGATCGCCCTCGACGACACGGCCGCTTGCGCGATCACGCATGACGTCGACGCTTTCATAGCGCATGGCCACTGTCGCATAATCGGCATCGCCTTCGCGCCAGGCTTCGGCAAGATCGCCCTGAAGCAAGCGAACGCCGGAAACCTCGTTGCGCACACCGCTGGTGGCATTGTCGCTCAGCTCTTCGGCCAGATAGGACATCGCCTCCGGCGTCGTCAGCGCGCGCAGCGTGGCATAATCCTCGACGCCATAGGCCTTCTGCACCTCGGCAAGCATCGCCTCGAAGCGGTCGAAGTCGGTCCCGGTCAGGCCAACCTCATCCGTGCCTGTGGCAGCGGCGGCAGCCGGTGGCACGCCACGGCCGAGGCCGCCCTTCAACGAGGCGCTCGTTGCCGCCTGCGGGCTGGGGGCCATGCGAACTGGCGCATCATAGCGACCGGGATTGGCGGGCGCGCTGCCGGCATAGCCCGGCTGCTGGCGGCCGCGCGCGAGAAAGCGCATGAGCAGCATGATACCGCCACCGATCAGCACCATCTGCAGGAGCAGGCCCAGGAAGCCGAAGCCGCCGCCGAAGCCATGGCCAAGCATCATACCGAGCAAGCCGCCTGCAACGAGACCGCCGATCATCGAGCGGCCGAAGCCGCCGCTGCCGAAAAAGCCAGGGCGCGCGGCCTGCTGCGTTTGCTGCATGCCAGGTGCTGCGCGGTTCATGCCGGGCTGCGCGGCCGGGCCCGTGTCCGGCGTCATGCTGCGGTTGATGCCCTGGGCGCCGCTGGGCGCGGTCTGGGTCGCCGGCGGCGCCGAATAGGTGCGCGTGCCGCGGCTGCCGAAGCCGCCGCCACCTGCGCGCCGCGCTTCGGCAACATCCGCCACCGTGATCGCCAGCGTGAGCGCGACCGCCGTCATTGCGAAGATGCGTCGAAAGCCTGACATGAAACTCGTGTCCTCCAAAAGTTCGTTTCCCCTTATATGGGATGCCGCCTGCCGCAACGGAAGGGTGCGCCCGCCACAATGCAGACTCGCCGCCCGCGCGTCGCTTCACGAATCCGTCAGGCAACTGTCAGCGCGCAGACGCCCATGCCCTCAGTGGCTGAGGCCACCGATGCCTGAAAACGTGTCGATCAGCAGCTTGATGTTGAGAACGACGATCACCCCGGCGATCAGCCAGGCGGGCAAGGCCAGCCAGCGCGGCGCCACGAGATTGCCCATGATCCGCCTGTTGGTGACGAAGCTGACCAGCGGGATCACGGCAAAGGGCAGCTGCATGGACAGCACGACCTGGCTGAAGATCAGCAGTTCGGCCGTGCCCTTCTCCCCATAGATCCAGGTGACGACGATGACGGGAACGATGGCCAGAAGGCGGGTGATCAGCCGGCGCGCCCAATTGGGAATGCGCAGATGCAGAAAGCCTTCCATGACGATCTGGCCGGCGAGCGTGGCCGTGACGGTCGAGTTCAGCCCCGAGGCCAGCAGAGCGACGGCAAAGAGCGTCGAGGCGAGTCCGAAGCCGAGAAGCGGCGAAAGCAGCTCATGCGCCTGTTCGATTTCGGCCACATCGGTCCGGCCGGTCTCGTGAAAAGCGACGGCGGCCACGATCAGGATCGCCGCATTGATGAAAAGCGCCAGCATCAGCGCAATCGTGCTGTCGGCGACGGCGAAGCGGATCGCCTCGCGCCGGCCGGGCTCAGTGCGGGGATAGTCCCGCGTCTGCACGATGGAGGAATGCAGGTAGAGATTATGCGGCATGACGGTCGCGCCGATAATACCGATGGCGATGTAGAGCATGGCCGGGTTGGTCACGACCTCGCGCGAGGGGATGAAGCCCGAGAGCACGGCGGCCACAGGCGGCTGGGCCGCGACCATCTGCGCGATGAAACAGAGCGCGATGATGGTCAGCAGCGCGATGACGAAGGCTTCGAGATAGCGGAAACCGCGATTCATCAGAAGCAGCACCAGCACAGCATCCGCCGCCGTCAGCAATGCGCCGGCCAGAAGCGGAATGCCGAAGAGCAGCTTCAGCGCAATGGCCGTGCCGATCACCTCCGCCAGATCGCACGCAATGATCGCCGCCTCGCAGGCCAGCCACAGCATGAAGCCGACGGGCCTGGAATAATGCGCACGACAGGCCTGGGCGAGGTCGCGGCCGGTGGCGATGCCGAGCCTTGCGGCAAGTGCCTGCAGGAGGATCGCCATCAGGTTGGACAGGAGGATGACGGAGAGCAGCGTGTAGCCGAACTGCGCACCCCCTGCGATATCCGTCGCCCAGTTGCCCGGATCCATATAGCCGACCGAGATCATATAGCCTGGCCCGACGAAGGCTAAGAACCGTCGGAACCAAGTGCCATCCTTGGGCACGTGGATGGACGCATGGACTTCGGAGAGGCTGGCGCGCGAAGCGGCTGCGCCGATGCGGCCAAAGGCGGCCGGTGTCGTGTCGGAAAGATCGGATGCGCTCATCGTCAATATGCCCTGGTGCGGGGGTTGCGCCACATGTCAAAAACTAGGCCTCGGGTCAGAATTATGCAAGATGCTATATTTCATCGCCGCAGCTTTTTTGTGCGGTGCGGCCAAAGTCTCACGGAAAACGAGGCGTGGACCGGGCGGTTCCCTGACATCAGGCCACAAGGGCTTTTGAACGCGATTCCGGGACCGATCTGGGGAGAAGCCATGCTGCGCCATTCTGCATGGCCCGGGGACATGCTAAGAAAGCGGCTCAAGGATTTTAGAAAAGAGACAGGATTTGGTGCGTCGAACCATCCCCCGTTCCGATCCGCTACCGGACGCGGACACGCATTCGGAGGGCTTCCGCCAGAGCCGGGAAGCCCAGCGCGGCGCGCTGGTGGAGGATTATGTCGAGCTGATCGCCGACCTGATCGAGGACGGCAACGAGGCCCGTCAGGTCGATATCGCCGCCCGCCTCGGCGTTTCGCAGCCGACTGTCGCCAAGATGCTGGCGCGACTTTCCTCTGAAGGCCTCGTCTCACGCAAGCCCTATCGCGGTGTGTTCCTGACCGCCGCCGGCCAGAAGATGGCCGGCGAAAGCCGGCTGCGCCACCAGACGGTAGAGGCCTTTCTGCGCGTACTCGGCGTCAGCCCGGAAACGGCGCGCATCGATGCCGAGGGCATCGAGCATCATGTCAGCGAGGAAACGCTGTCGGCCTTCCGCCGCTTTATCGAGCGGGACACGAGCCACAGCTAGACGCCGAGGCCACAGGCGCCGGTGCCGCCGCAAGCTGCGGGCAATGCTCTGCGCCGTCCCCTGACAGAGCCCCGCGCAGCGGGTGTTACGTGCCTGTCTTCTTTGTCGCTTAGCAGGTTGCGATCAGCTGCCAGCGAATGAGGCTCTCGGGCTTCGATGCTGGCTGCGCGCGACAGAGGCATCGACATCAGATGAACAGCCAGACAGCCTATGCCAACTATCCCAGCCTTAATGGACGCAGCGTCTTCATCACCGGCGGCGCCACCGGCATCGGGGAAAGCCTCGTGCGGCACTTCTGCGCCCAGGGCAGCCGCGTTGCTTTTGTCGATCTTGCCGAGGAGGCGGGAAGTGCTCTGGCCGATGCGATTGCCGATCAAGGTCTTGCCAAGCCGCTCTTCCTTCCCTGCGACCTGCGCGAGATCGACGCCTTGAGGGCCGCAATTGCTCAGGCGAGCGCCGAGAACGGGCCGATCGCGGCGCTGTGCAACAATGCCGGCAATGACGACCGCCATCAGACCGAGGAGGTCGACGTTGCCTATTGGGACGACCGCATGGCCATCAATCTCCGCCACCAGTTCTTCGCCGCCCAGGCCGTTGTTGCACAGATGCGAGCAGCCGGCGGCGGATCGATCATCAATCTCGGCTCGATCACCTGGATGGTCGGTGACCCCGATTGCTGCGCCTATGTGACCGCCAAGGCTGCAATCACGGGCATGACGCGGGCCCTCGCCCGCGAGTTCGGACCCGATCATATCAGGGTGAACTGCCTGGTTCCCGGATGGGTCATGACCGAGCGGCAGGTCAGGCTTTGGCTGACGCCGGAGGGCGAGGCACAGATTGCCCAGCGTCAATGCCTTCAGGGACGGCTGCAAGCGGAGGATATCGCCCGCATGGCCCTGTTTCTCGCCGCTGATGACAGCCGTATGTGCACCAGCCAGCAATTCATCGTGGATGCAGGCTGGGTCTAAAGGCATCGACTCGACCTTAGAGCCTTATTTGTCGGCAAGGGTCCATCTGGCGGCAAAGCAGGAGAAGGTCATGTGGCACGATCAGGACGTGTTCCCGCGCGCGCGCATACAGTTGACGGCTGCTTGGTCCAATAATAATATCAATAGGATGAATAAAGGGGAGTCCTGATCATGCCTTTCAACGGTGCAGGCCCGCAAGGATCGGCAAGCGTCAGCGTGCACGCGAAGTTGCTCGATCTGCTGGGTCGCAGCATCGTGCGGGGCGAGCTCCAGCCGGGCGATCCGCTGCCCAATGCCGACGATTGGAGCGCGGCCCATGGCGTCAGCCGAACGGCGCTGCGTGAGGTGATCAAGGTTCTGGCGGGCAAGGGCATGGTCGAGGCCAGGCCGAAGACCGGGACACGCATTCGCGCCCGCACGGATTGGAATTTTCTCGATCCCGATATCCTGGCATGGCGCTATGGGCCGAAGACGACCTTCGAGGAAGCACAGTCCCTGTTCGAACTGCGGCGTGCCATCGAGCCGAGCGCCGGCGCGATTGCCGCGCAGCGCGCCACCAAGGAGCAGATCGCGACGCTTGAGAAGATCTATGAGAAGATGGAGCGCTTCGCCGACGACAATGAACGCTTCGCCGAAGCCGATCTCGAATTTCACCAGAGCATTCTGCATATGACCGGAAACGAGCTGTTCGGCTCCCTGGCGAGCTTGACCGCAACGGCCATGCTGATCAGCTTCAAGCTGTCCGACGACAATCCCTATGGCCAGCGCCCATCGCTCCCGCTTCATTGGGGCGTCTATGAGGCCATCGCCCAGCGTGATCCGGAGGCCGCACGCAGCCGGCTGATCGAGCTGCTCGATCTGGCGGAGGAGGATGTCAATCGCTCTCTGGCGGCGCGCAAGGCTCGTGGCCGCTGAAGCGAAGGCGGACGCTGCGTCCTGACGCAGCGCCGCTCATGAAAAAGCCCCGACAGCCTCCAAGGATCGGGAGGGCTGCCGGGGCCGAGCCATCCAAGGGGATCGAATCAGAACTTCACCTGAAGGTTCACCTTCACCGCGTGGCTCTGCTCCTTGCTGGCGATCTGGCCGGAATAGTTGGCGCTCAGCTGGGTCTGCTGGCTCAGCGCCAGATCCATACCGAGATTGAGACCCAGCGCATTCTTGGCGATGGGCACGCCGGTGCTGGTGAAATCGGCACCGGATGTGAAGGTCAGCTGCTTCTCGGTCGCCGGATCGGCAAAGGCATGCTGCCAGCCGATCATGCCATGGACCTGCCCTTCCATCGTGTCGAGTGCGACGGGCGCGGATGCGCGCAGGCCAAGCGTGGAGAAGCTGTTGTCGATGCTCTGGCCATCCGCTGAGAGCGCAGCGACGCTGCCGCCATCCTCCGAAAAACCATCCGTTTTCAGATGCACATAGGCAAGGCCGGCAAAGGGCGAGAGCGTTACGCGCTCGAGCTTGATGCGATAGTCGATCTCGCCATAGGCTTGGGCCGTCACGGCGTCGTAATCCGCCGTCAGCGTCTCGGCAAAGGCGGGGAAGATGACGTTTCGCCTGGTTGAAATGGCATGATGACCATAAGCGCCGCCAAGGCGCAGCCCGAAATCGCCGAGCTGCGTACCGGCATAGGCGCCGATCTCATAATCATGGCTGTCGCCGGAGGACAGGCGCTGATCGACATCGAAGCTGGTGCGGCCATAGCTGCCGACGAGGCCAAGGCGCCATGTGTCGATCGGCGCATCGACGCCGGCGATGATGCCGCCCGCCGAGCGATCGAAATCAGCGGCATCGCCCGTCGCGCGGTGCTTGCTGGTGGAGGCCAGCGCCTCGCTCCAGAAGGCCGGAGCATCGGCATCCTGCACACCCTGCCCGTCTTTCGCGCCCTTGGCGGATGGCAGCGCAACCGCATCGAAGGCAGCCTGCAGACGGCGATTGGTAGCCTCGCGCAGGAAGCGGCTGTCCTCCAGCAGCGAACCGGCGATATCGCTATGGATCTCGCCCGAAAGCACGTTTCCATAGGGGCGGAGATATTTGTAAAAAGCCACGCCGCCGTCCCCGTTGCCGGGCATGCTCTCTTCCCGGTCGAGAACGTTGAGTGACCAGCCATCCTTCGTATGACGGATCGACAGTCCTTCGACTTCCTGTTCGGCATTGAGCTTGAGATTGCCGATGGTCTCGACCTCGCCCGTCGCCAGATTGGCGCGCATCAGCTTCTTGTCGTCGTTGTCAGTGGCAAAATACATCCAGCCATCGAGAACCTTGCCGCCCTGGGCCTGATCGACCACGGTAGATAGCGGGATGTATTTGTTGAAGCTGAAATCGGCGAGATTGTAGACCGTCAGCTCCGTGGCATTGTCATAGGCAATGCCATAAGCGAGCCCGTGCTTCGCATCGACGGCAACCCAGCTGGCGATGTCGTGAACCCCATGCGGCGGATTGAGCGGATAGGCCTTACCCGTATATTCAAGCGTCTTGGCGTCATAAATGGCGAAGACGGGGTTGCTGTATTTATTGCCGGTCACCGGGTCGCGCTTGCTGGAGTCCAGCGAGATATAAAGCAGGCCGTTGGCGTAATCGATGTCGCCGATATGGTTGAGCCCGACGCGCGAGAGCGAAGATGGGATCTGAAGCTTCGAGGCGATGGCATTCTTGTCGATTTTGATCGTCTTGAACGTATCGTCGGCGATTTCGAGCGAGTGGGTGCCCGAGAAGAACCAGTGCTGGCCATCGGTCGTGACCCCCTGCCCGCGCGCCGCATCGGCATCGTCGCCGCCGAAGAACGTGCGCTCGGTCATGATCCAGGGCTCCTGGGCAAAGGCCGCCGGCGCCGTGGCGGCGATCAGGCCAAGGCAGATCAGCGGGATTTTCGCAGCCGAGGCGACAAGCGTGGCGCGCCTGGCGGGCGCCTTCGGTTCGCCGTCGCGCGTCAGGCATTGGGGATGGTCGAAGATCGAATGAAACATGACAGTGTCTCTTTGCTAACAAGAGGATTTTGGCCGAGATCCCACGTCATCGGCCGCGCTCGAAGACGGCCGACCGCAGATGCGGCGGGAGGTTGGGGGGCCTCTTCCGAAGGCTGGCTGGCAAGCGCATGCGCTCTTCGGCCAAAGGCCGGCTGTAAAGGCAGGCGCGGGCAACGCGCCGCGAGGCCTTGGTGATCACTTAGTTCGACATCGTCTTCCGGCCCCTGTTTTGCCCCGGCCGTTCATTAGCGAGCGTGAATGACGCAGACATGACAATGATCGTATTATTCATACGAATAGGGCTTCGACCGCAGGAGTGGCCGACATGCGGCTCGAGGGGCCGACCAGACACGCACTTATTTTAGCAAGGAGATGATGTAGCCTTGATGGCAGACATGCCGGGTCTGGATGCGCATCGTCGTCTGAAAGACGCGTACGCCATATGCCAAGGCTCGCTGACTTCGATTTTCGGCGCGGTGCTTATACCGGGTCTCGCTGATAGGAACCCATAGGACTTCTATCAGCGAGACCCGGTATCAAAGCCCCAGCACGGAGAGCATGATGAAGGTGGCGAAGAGCACGAAATGGGTCATGCCTTCGATCGCATTGGTCTCGCCGTCATTGAGGTTGATAGCGGCGGCGATCAGCGTGATCGTGACCATCACCGTCTGAACCGGCGTCATCGCCATGATGAAGGGCTGGCCGGTAAAGAGCGCGATCGCCTCCATCACCGAGACGGTCAGGATGACGGTGGAGAGCGAGGCTCCAAGCGCGATATTGACCACGGCCTGCATGCGGTTGGCGAGCGCCGCGCGCATCGCGGTCATGATTTCCGGCGCGGCGGAAATGGTCGCCACCACCAGCGCGGTGAGAACGGGCGGAGCGCCGGTGTCCCGCAGGCCCTCGGTCAGGAGGGCCGACATGAGTTCCGCGAGAATGCCGATGATCACCACGCCGAAGACCAGGATGGCGATCGAAAAACCCGCTGGCGCATCCTCGCCGGGATGGCTGGCATCCTCCTCGGACACGGCGGCGGCTGGCTGGCTGGTGCCGGATGGCGGAGTGCCGGCGGCAGCCGACGCTTCCGGCGCCGCCGGCAAGGCGCGCGCCGGCGCCGAACCTTGGCCAACCGGCAGCGCTGCAGCCTGGGGCTTGCGGCGGTTTCGATTGGGATAGCTGTAGCTGAAGAAATAGCTGTGCGCACCAACCTGCATGCGCAGGAAGACGGCATAGAGTGTCACCATCGCCACGATGGTGAAGCCGGAATAGAAATGCCACTTCGCCTCCGGCACGAATTCCGGCACGATCATGGAAATGCCCATGGCCGTGAGGATCATCACCGAATAGGTGCGGCTGGAATCGTCATTATAGGGCTGTTCGCCGTGTTTCAGCCCGCCAAGCAGGGCGGCAAGGCCGAGAATGCCGTTGATGTCGAGCATGACGGCCGCATAGATCGTATCGCGCACCAGGGTCGGCGAACTCTCTCCGCTCATCAGGATCGCAAGGATGACGACCTCGACCAGCACCGCCGACAAGGTCAGGATCATCGTGCCATAGGGATCACCAACCTTGACGGCCAACATTTCCGCATGGTGAGCCACGCGCATCGATGCGACGATGATCGCGGCGACGAGAAGACCAGCACCGGCAAGTGCGGCGAAGCGGCCGGCCTCCATCAGGCTGTGCTCGAAGGCAAACCCGATGAGAGCAGCGCCAATTGCAATCAGGAGGCTCCATTCGGAGCGAAGCAGGGACAGGGGCACGGATAATCTCGCCAGTTGAAGCCATCACCGCAGCCGGGCGGCGCGGGCGATGGAAAGCCGGCCATGCTGTATGACCTGCTCCCGATCGTCTGCCGAAGGGTAGAGCCGGGCGACGGCAAGTCAAACGCGCTTGCGCGATAAGGCGACGGCGTCGGCGATAAAAGGATTATTTTCCTCTCCATCTTGCTCTTAAGTGGCCTTTCAGCTAGGTTATCGGCATTTCTTCCGCGCTTTTCGTTCGCTCGCACAGGCGGCCCGCGCTCAAGCCATATCGGCGTCCACCGCCAAGGGCAGAGCCTCGTCGGATTGGTCTTTCGTTTTCTGTGCGGCACGCCGGGAAAAGCCGCCTTTCACCTTGAAGCGTTCGCCCTTTTCAGGCCACGCTTGTCCTGTTGCATTCGGGAGCGCGCGGCTTGCGTGCCCGGCTTTCGATCTGGGGCTTATCGAGCATGCTGTCACATGAGGGGATCTGGAGCGCCATCGATGCGCTGGCCGAGCGCCACCGGCTGACGCCGTCGGGGCTGGCGCGCCGTGCCGGGCTCGATGCCACCGCCTTCAACAAGTCCAAGCGCCGCTCTGCCGACGGACGGGAGCGCTGGCCCTCCACCGAATCGGTCGCCAAGATCCTGGAAGCAACGGGCGCGACCATCGACCAGTTCATGGACGTGCTGAAAGGCGAGCGCGCGCCGGTGGCCACGCCTGCTTCCGCAGCGCTGCCGGCCATTCCGTTGATCGGCTTCGCCCAGGCCGGCGCCGGCGGTTTTTTCGACGATAGCGGCTTTCCCGCCGGGCAAGGCTGGGACATGGTGGATTTCCCCACGGCCTCCGGCATCAAGCAGGGCGTCTATGCGCTGGAGGTGCAGGGCGACAGCATGATGCCGCTTTATCGCGATGGCGATGTTCTGATCGTGGAGCCGGGCGCGCCTGTGCGCCGGGGCGACCGCGTGGTGGTCAAGACCACGGAAGGTGAAGTCATGGCCAAGATTCTGATGCGCCAGAGCGCGCGCTCCATCGAGCTTCATTCGCTCAATCCCGAACATCCCAACCGCAGCTTCGAGCCGGCGCAGGTGGAGTGGATCGCCCGCATTCTCTGGGCGAGCCAGTAGGATGCGGCGCGCCCTTGTTTCCACCGGCGGCGGTTTGGCCTGCCTCCTCGCCACCACCCTGATCGTCTGGGGCGGTGCAGCCTCGATCCGCACGCGGGAGGCGGCCGGCCCCTCGCTTGCCCTCGAAACGCCAGAGACCATGCCCGGCAGCGAAGACCCGGTCGCCGCCCTGGCCGGATCGGACGACGCCTCCTCAACGGGCGAACCGGACACCAAGACCTCGGACCAAGCCCAATCCTCCGGAGAGCCAAAGGCGGGAGCATCTCCTCTTGCCGCCTCTCCGGCACCCGTCACCACCGCGCCCCTGCCCCCGCCGAACAGTGCGCCTGCCGGCAGCGAGACCGCGTCACCGGCGCAATCCGCATCCAGCGAATTGGACATGCTCGCCTCCAGCGAACGTCGGGATGTCGTGTTGCGCCATCCGATCGTGCTCGCCGCAGGCCTGATCCGCTTTCCCGAATATCGCGTGCAGCTTGCCGGCCTGGTTCCTGAAGATCCGAAGCGGCGCTGCGGCGTCGGACGTGACAGCTGGCCTTGTGGCGCGCTGGCCCGCACCGCCTTCCGCAACTTCGTGCGCGCCCGCGCCTTCGTCTGCACCTTGCCCAAGGATTTGATGCTGCCGGAACATCAGCTGGCCAAGGATCCGCCGGTCACGGCAAAATGCTCCGTCGGCGGCGACGATCCTACGCAATGGCTCGCAAGCCAGGGCTGGGCAGACGTGCCCGAAGGCTCTGATCTGGCGCCCGTGGTCGAAAAGGCGCGCGCCGCCAAGCTCGGCTTTTTCGGCGAAGACCCGCGCAAGGACGAAGCCAAGCGCATGCAGGAGGCGATCGACACCGCCCCTGATGATGCAACCGCGAACCCCGCAGACAGTGCCGAGCCGCCGGCCAGCCCTTGACGGCTTGGGACGATATCGGCCGATCACCTCAAGCTTGACGGTCGGCAGCATCTTCAAACAGGCGCGGTATGGGCGGCTCTCGCAAGGCCTGTCAATCCGGTCCGAACCGCGATAGACCTCCCTTATCCTCCTTCATACGTGATTGCCATGTTCAGCAGCCCCACCGCCCAGGAAGCCCTCGTCTATGTCATGGTAATGGTCTCGGCCGCCGATGCGGTGATGAGCGATCCCGAGTTGAAGCGGATCGGCCATATCGTGCGGGCTTTGCCGATCTTTGCCGACTTCGATGATGACAGGCTGGTAGCGGCAGCGCGCGAATGCGCCGTATTGATCTCCGGTCCCGAGGGTCTCGACATCACCCTCGAAGTCGTGCGCGAGGCCCTGCCCGGCCAGCTTTGCGAGACGGCCTATGCGCTGGGCGCCGAGCTTGCGGCCGCAGATGGCCATTTCAAACGGGAAGAGATGCGGCTTCTCGATATGCTGCGCGAACGTCTTGGCCTGGACCGGCTCGTTTGTGCCGCGCTGGAACGCGCCGCCATCGCCCGCAGCCGCAGTCTTGTCGGCCGATCAGACCGCTGAGAAATCGCTTCGTGGCCTCCGGCCCGCCCAGCTTTCCTTAAAAAAGCCCCATCGGAAAATAGCGCAGATAAAGCTCATTGAGCCGGCCGCTACGGGCAAGCTCCAGAAGCGCATGATCGATTGCCTGGGTCAGCACCGGCTCATCCTTGCGCAGGGTGATCGTCAGTCCTTCGCCGAGGAAGTTGTCCGAGACATAAGCGCCCTCCAAGAGCATGCAGCAATTGGCGGCCTCGGCCGAAGCCGTCCAGAAACCGAGCTGAACGCCGTCGCCGAATGTCGCTGCGATGCTGCCATCCTTCAAGGCCGCCAGCACCGCCGGCCGATCCGGAAAGCTGCGGCGGTCGAGATCGGGGAAGAAGGCCTTGGCCATCGCCTCATGCGCCGTGCCGGCCACCACGCCCACGGGCTGCCCGGACAGGGCCGCAGGCGACGTTGCGCCCTTCAGCCGCGCACGATTGCCGACAAACCGCGCCGGAAGCTTCAGAAAAGGCCGGGAAAAGGCATAGGCGCGCCTGAGCTCCGCCGTCACCTTGAGGCCGGCGATCAACGCCTCGCCTTCTCCGCTATCCAGCGCCGGCCGGAGCTCGTCAAAGGTCAGGGCCTGGATCTGGCATCGTGATTCGATCGCCAGGACACGGCAGATTTCCCGGGCCAGATCGATGTGGAAGCCAGCGAGGCGGCCATCCTGATCGATGAAATTGAAGGGCGGAAAATCGACCGTCGTCAGGAAGCGCAGACGGGCAACTCCCTGGAGATCCGGCTTGGTGATCCGCTCGCGGGTGTCGAAGGTCAGTGGCAACAGGGCAAGATCATCCGCCATCGCGGGACAGACCGCCCCAAGGCACATAAGCATCCATAAAATTATATATTTCTTAAATTTAAGGGATGCAATCCGGCAGATCGCGGTTATGATGCCCTCGGGATCAGGCCCATTGGCGCGTCCTGCACGGACATCCGCCGCAGCTCTGCGTCTCATAAAAATGTGCATGATGTCATCGATAGCCTGCCGTCCTCTTCGACCATGCATCCGCGGCGGCGACGGAGTGTGCATGCACGGGCCAGTCTACCCTGCAAGTCTGTCCATGGCCACCGCCGGATTGGCCCTGAATGAGCCGTCGTCGCCTGCTCTGCTACCTGAACTCTCTCACCTGTCCAACGAACAGGCCGCGCTTTCCGCGCTGGGACTCCCCACGCCGCTGCTTGAGCGCGCCCTGCAGGCAGCGCGCGCGCACGGCACCTCCGTGGAAGGCGAGTTGATCGCTCTCGGCCAAGCGGAAGAAGAGACATATTATCGCGCCGTGGCGCAGCAGCTCGGTCTCGCCTTCCTCGACGCGATCGATCCGGATCATGTGCGCGACAGCGCCTTTCTCGACACCCAGCTTCTGCGCCCGGAAAGCTTGCGGCTGACGCCGCCAACCCGGCCTCCGATTCAACTGATCGTTCCCCGCCTGCGCGACCTCGGCTCCATTGCGGCGCATATCGAGGCTCGTCCGAGCCTGCGCGCCATGCTGGCTATCACCACGCCGCGCCGGCTGCGTCGGGCCGTGTGGCAGGCAGGAGCTCAGCGCCGACTGAAGAAGGCGACCGACAGTCTGTTTGACACGCAACCGCTTCTCAGCGCCCGTATCACCTTCTGGGGACAACAAGGCTTCCTGGCCGGCATGGGAACGGCCATGCTTCTGATCGCGCTGATCATGGCGCCGCTCGCCACGCTTTTGGCGATCCATCTCGCTTTGGCATTTATTCACTTAGCCGGCTTTTTGTTGCGCCTGAGCGCTTTTGCCAGAATGTCCAGGGATGAAGCTGCAAGCGCAACGGAGCCTCAGCCAGCAGGGGATCACGCGCCGCGCCCCGTCTATTCGATCCTCGTCGCGCTCTATCGGGAGGAGGCGGTGGTCGGGCAGCTGGTTGCGGCGCTTGACCGGCTGGACTGGCCGGCGAGCCGGCTCGACATCAAGCTGCTTTGCGAAGCCGACGACACCCCCACGCTTGCCGCGCTTCGCGCCCTGCCGCTGGGCGCACAATACGAGATCGTCGAAGTCCCGCCCTCGCTTCCGCGCACCAAACCCAAGGCGCTGAATTACGGGCTGGAAGGGGTAAGAGGCGAGTTTGTGGCGGTTTACGATGCGGAGGATCGTCCAGCGCGCGGCCAGCTTGAGGAAGCCTGGCAAGGATTTCGCCAGGCCCCTGCCGACGTCGCCTGCCTGCAGGCACCGATCATCATCACCAATGGCGGAGAAAGCTGGCTCTCGGCGCTGTTCGCGCTCGAATATGCCGCGCTGTTTCGTGGTCTTCTGCCGCGCCTTGCAGCGGCAGGCCTGCCGCTGCCGCTCGGCGGCACCTCCAATCACTTCCGCACCGCAGCGCTGCGCCAAGTCGGCAGCTGGGATCCTTTCAACGTCACCGAAGATGCCGATCTCGGGATCCGGCTGGCCCGATACGGCCTCAGAACACAGATTCTCACGTCCCCGACCTATGAGGATGCGCCGACCGAGCGCGATGTCTGGATCCGCCAGCGCACCCGCTGGTTCAAGGGCTGGCTGCAAACCTGGCTTGTCTGCATGCGCGCGCCGGGAAAGCTGGTCGCGCAGGTCGGATGGCGCGGCTTTCTCACCCTTCAGATCCTGATGGCAGGCCTGCTTATCGCCGCCCTCAGCCATCCTTTGCTGTTCGGCTTCATCGCCTATCTCGGCCTGCTGCTGAGCTTCGATCTCTTACCCGGCGATAGCGTCGTCGCATCGGCTCTGATCGTCGTCGATCTCTGCAATGCGTTCGGATGCTACCTGATCCAGCTTCTTCTCGGCCTCCGGTCGATGCGGCGCTGGGAGCGCCACGCCCTTGGCCGGCGCTGGCGCAGGCTTCCGTTCTACTGGCTGATCATGTCCTACGCCGCCTGGCGCGCCATCTTCGAACTGCGCAGCAAGCCCTTTGCCTGGAACAAGACCCCTCATCGTGTCGTGCAAACCGCGCGCAGGGAGCCTCCCGTGGCAAGTTGAAACACTCCATCGCCGCTTGAGAAACAGACTGACAGAGAACAGAGGCTGTAAAGCCGTCTCCGAAACAGTCTTAAGCGCCGGCCATAAAATTTTGAAATCGTTGATGGAGCGGGTAGCGGGAATCGAACCCGCGCGTTCAGCTTGGGAAGCTGACAGGCTACCATTACATCATACCCGCACGGCCTGTGGCGCCACGTTTCCATCATAGGACGGCAGCTGTCAAGAGCGGCCAGGGCCGATCGGATGGCCTTGGCGCTCAGCCTTCGGCGCGAAAATGCTTGGAGAGCTTCAGCCCCTGTGCCTGATAATGCGAGCCGAGACCGCTGCCGTAAAGACTGTCAGGCCGCGCGAGCATATGTTCATAGACCAGGCGGCCGATGATCTGCCCGTGCTCCAGGATGAAGGGCACTTCATGGCTGCGCACCTCGAGCACGGCGCGGCTTCCGGTGCCGCCGGCCGAGGCATGGCCGAAGCCGGGATCGAAGAAGCCGGCATAATGCACGCGGAACTCGCCGACCAGCGGATCGAAGGGCGTCATTTCCGCTGCGTAGTCAGGCGGAACATGCACGGCTTCGCGGGAGACGAGAATGTAGAATTCGTTCGGGTCGAGGATCAGGTCCTCGCGGCCGCGGCTATAGAGCGGCTCCCAGAAGTCATAGATGCCGTGCTCCGCCTTCTTGTCGACATCGACCACGGCCGTGTGGCGCTTGCCGCGATAGCCGATCAGCCCGTCTGCACCCGAGCCGCGCAGATCGATCGACAGTGCAATGCCGCCGCCCGATATATTCGGCGCATCGCTGGCAACGAGCGTCTGGCTGGCATGCAAATCCATCAATTCAGCCTCCGCAAGCAGCGAAAGCCCTCTGCGGAAGCGGATTTGCGACAGGCGCGAGCCGCGCCGCACGATGATCGGGAAGGTGCGCGGGCTGATTTCGAGATAGAGCGGCCCGCGATAGCCTGACGGTACCTTGTCGAATTCCTGCGCGCGATCGGTGATCACACGGGTGAAGATATCCAGACGACCGGTGGAGCTCTTGGGATTGGCAGAGGCCGAAAGTCCCTCCGGCAGATCCAGGCTTTCCATCAGCGGCACGATATAGACGCAGCCCGTTTCCAGCACGGCGCCTTCGCTGAGGTCAATGACATGCAGTTTCAGCCGGTCCAGCTTGTCGGCCACCAGATTGGCAGGCCCCGGCATGAAGCTGGCGCGCACCCGGAAAGCGACCGAACCAAGCCTGAGATCGAGGCTCGCCGGCTGAATCTGGTCGCCGTCGAGCGGCGCCTCGCTTCTTAGCCGACCGGTTGAAAACAGGTCCGCAATGGCGCCATCCGCCAGAATACCGCTGTCGCGCATCATGCGTTAAGCCTCCATCTTTGTGGGAGGACAAAACCAAACTCCTGCAATTGACGCAAGAACGGCGAAGCGCTATGCCTGCTTATCCCGTGGTGATTTGGCCGGTCGGCTTGCAGCCACGTTAAACAAATGGCTAAAGAGACCGGGGCGATGGAACCGGTCTGCTTTGCGCGGCCGGTTTTTTTGTGTGTGAGAACGCGAACCATGAGCAGCTCCTGGCGTCCTGCAACGCAACTCGTCCATGGCGGCACAACCCGCTCCAATCATGGCGAAACTTCCGAAGCCATTTTCCTGACGCAGGGTTTCGTCTACGAAAATTCCGCGGCCGCCGAAGCCCGCTTCAAGGGCGAGACCGACGGCTTCATCTATGCCCGCTACGGCAGCCCCACCAACGATATGTTCGAAAAGCGCATGTGCCTCCTGGAAGGTGCGGAGGATGCGCGCGCCACCGCCTCGGGCATGGCGGCCGTTTCCGCCGCCATCCTGTGCCAGGTCAAGGCTGGCGACCATATCGTGGCCGCCCGCGCCCTCTTCGGCTCCTGCCGCTGGGTTGTGGAAACGCTGGCGCCGAAATATGGCGTCGAATGCACGCTGGTCGATGGCCGGGACATTGCCAATTGGGAAGCCGCCGTCCGGCCGAACACCAAGGTCTTCTTCCTGGAAAGCCCGACCAACCCGACCCTTGAGGTGGTCGATGTCGCGGCCGTTGCCGCGCTGGCCAATTCGATCGGCGCCAAGCTCGTGGTCGACAATGTCTTCGCCACCCCGCTCTTCCAGAAGCCGCTGGAACTCGGGGCCCATGTCGTCGTCTATTCGGCCACCAAGCACATTGACGGCCAGGGGCGCTGCCTAGGCGGCGTCGTGCTTTCCAGCAAGGAATGGATCGACGAAAACCTGCACGACTACTTCCGTCATACGGGCCCGGCCCTTTCGCCCTTCAATGCCTGGACGCTGCTGAAAGGCATCGAGACCCTGCCGCTGCGCGTGCGCCAGCAGACCGCCAATGCCAGCGCCGTGGCCGATCTCCTGGCCGGGCATTCGAAAGTGGCGAAGGTCATCTATCCCGGCCGCGCCGATCACCCGCAGGCCGATATCATCGCCAAGCAGATGAGCGGCGGCTCGACCTTGGTGGCCTTTGAAATGAAGGGCGGAAAGCAGGCGGCCTTCGCCCTGCAGGATGCGCTCGAGATCGTCAAGATTTCCAACAATCTCGGCGACAGCAAGAGCCTGATCACCCATCCTGCCACCACCACCCACAAGAACCTGAGCGACGAGGCCCGGGCCGAACTCGGCATTTCCGACGGCACGGTGCGGCTTTCCGCCGGGATCGAAGATGCAGAAGATCTGGTCGCGGACTTTGCCCGCGCGCTGGACGCCGTTCAGGCCTAAAACTTAAGACGAGCAGCCATAAACCCACCGCCATACCGCACGGCGGCTTTGCTGAAACCTCTACACCGCCCGGCCTGCTGATCCCTCATTGGGCTCTTGCAGGCCGGGCGGTTTTGTTTATGGCGTCTGACTGCAATCGACCTCCTGGCAACAGCCGGCCATTCGCGAGACGCCGACGCTTTTCCGCCTTGCCTCAGTAAGCTTTTCCTTTCGATTGCCGGCCTCGCACTCTATAAGAAGATCGTTCCATTCTTACGCAGGCTCGCGAAGCGTTATCGTTGAGTAAACCATCCGGCGTTAGAATGGGAGAAAGGCTGAAGGGTGCTATCCATGTATCGCGCGGTAACACGGGAGATCGAGGTCACGGTCGAACCCTATTATCTGGAAGAGCAATCCGATCCGGAAGACAGCCGCTATGTCTGGGGCTACCGCATTCAGATCGTCAATCGCTCGGCCAAGGCGGTGCGGCTGATGACGCGCTATTGGAACATTACCGACGCCAATGGTCATGTCGATGAGGTCGATGGCCCTGGCGTAATCGGCCAGCAGCCGGTCTTGCAGCCCGGCGAAAGCTACGAATATTCTTCCGGCTGCCCGCTGGACACGCCCTCCGGCGTGATGTTCGGCCATTATTCGATGGAAACCAACGATGGCGAGGTCTTCAAGGTCGGCATTCCCGCCTTCTCGCTGGACGCGCCGGGCCAGATCCGCGTGCTGAACTGATCCGAACGAAACCGCTGCGCCACAAAAGCAAACGGCCCGACCGAAGGGTCGAGCCGCAGGTTCGCAGAAGGCGGATGAGGCGGGAAAACCCCTGAATGCGCCGCAAGCTGCCTTTTGGCAGCTCCCAACCGCACTATTGCGGGCGGATTTCCGTCGCCTCGAAGCGATAGGTGGTCGAGCAGAATTCGCAGCTGACCGAAACCGACCCTTCCTGCACGGTTTCCTCCAGTTCCTCCTGGCTCAGGCTTGCCAGAACATCCCGGATCTTCTCGCGCGAGCAGGTGCAACGGTCATAGACCGGCTGAGGCGGATAGACCCGCACGCCACGCTCGTGGAACAAGCGATAGAGCAGTCGCTCGGTGCCGACGGTCGGGTCGGTCAATTCGTCCGCATCGATCGTCTCGACCATCACCCGCGCCTCGTCCCAGAGATCGTCGATCTCAAGCTCATGCGCGCCGGCGCCATCGCCGCCATGCAGGTCCGGCTGGCGCATACGCTCCGGTGACTCCGGCAGAAATTGCGCGACCATGCCGCCCGCCCGCCAGCGATGGCGCGGCTTGCCGCTTTCGTCGCGGTCGAGCAATTCGGCCACGCCCAGACGCACCTTGGTCGGAATCTGCTCCGACTGGCGGAAATAGACACCGGCGATCTCTTCCAGCGAAGCACCATCGAGCGGCACGATGCCTTGATAGCGCTGCATATGCACACCCTGATCGATGGTGAAGGCCAGGATGCCCTCGCCCAGCAATTGTTGTGGCAGAACCTGGCCCTTGTCGATGGCGGCCTGCAGCGCCTCCTCGTCATAGCGGGCATAGGCGCGCACGCGATCGGGCGTCGCGAAATCGGCGACCACGAGATCGACCGGACCATCGCTCTTGGTCTGCACGATCAGCTTGCCCTCGAATTTTAGCGAAGTGCCGAGCAGCACGGTCAGCACCACGGTTTCAGCCACCAGACGGGCGACCGGAAGCGGATAGTTGTGGCGCTCGAGAATAGCATCGAGCATCGGGCCGAGCTGAACGGCGCGGCCACGCACATCCAGCCCCTCCACCTGAAAGGGCACGACATGATCATCCCCTGCAAAATCGAACTGCCCAAGGCCGGGAGTATTGTCCATCGTCATCCTACCTGGGCCACGCCGGCCGCCAAGATGCGGAACACGCAGCCTCTTCTGGGAGAAGGCGGCACGCCCTAACGTGGGCCGCGGCCTTCTCGTCTTGCGTTCCAGTGCACGCGCTCGCCCTATGAGGAACAGGCTGATGCAGCAGATTGAAAGTGTCACAACGTCACGCGCGACTCGATGCGGCATCCCATTCTCGGGCGGCAGCTTCGAGGCGTATACAGGCGCAGGGCGCGGCATCGGCAAGGACCGATGCGCACCCATATTTTTGGGGTTTCAGATCATTTGTCCAGCCTCAACGCCCAAACCAAGGCAAGAGGCTGTCACCGGCCCCGCGAAGCGGAGAAACCGGCTCACCCTGTCGAAGGCTTAGATCGTTGCGGTCCTGCACGATTTCAAGGCCGCGCGACTAGCCGGATGGAGAGGCCGGCTGCGCGCTATAGCTCGATGCGTCAGAGGCTTGGCTGGAGCTGCCTTAGATGGCGCCGAGGCACCAGGCGAGCACAGACTTCTGCGCATGCAGACGGTTTTCCGCTTCGTCGAACACCACTGACTGCGCGCCGTCGATCACCTCATCCGTGACCTCCTCGCCGCGATGGGCCGGCAGGCAGTGCATGAACAGCGCGTCCGGCGCAGCCTTGGCCATCAAGGCGCCATTGACCTGGAAAGGCTGGAAGACATTGTGGCCACGGGCGCGATGCTCCTGGTTCATCGACACCCACGTATCTGTCACCACGCAATCGGCGCCCGCAACGGCCTGCTCGGCATCGTGGCAGAGCATGATTTCACCACCATGATTGCGCGCCCAATTCAGAAAGCGGTCCTCCGGCTCGGAGCCGAGCGGTGTCGCCATGGCCATGCGATAGCCAAAACGCGCCGATCCTTCGACGAAGGAATGCAGCACATTGTTGCCGTCGCCGGTCCAGGCGATCGTACGGCCTTTGACGGGTCCCTTATGTTCCTCGAAGGTCATGATATCGGCCATGATCTGGCAGGGATGCGTGGCATCCGTCAGGCCGTTGATTACAGGCACGGTCGCGTGTTCAGCCAATTCCAGCAGACGGGCATGGTCGGTCGTGCGGATCATGATGGCATCGACATAGCGCGAGAGCACGCGGGCGGTATCGCCGATCGTCTCGGCGCGGCCAAGCTGCATCTCCGTGCCCGACAGAAACAGCGTCTCGCCGCCAAGCTGGCGCATGCCGACATCGAAGGAGACACGGGTGCGGGTCGATGGCTTCTCGAAGATCATGGCCAGCATCTTGCCGGCGAGCGGCTTTTCTGCCGTGCCCTGCTTCGTCGCGGTCTTGCGAACGCGCGCATCGTCGATGATCGCCCGGAGATCCTCGGCGCCCATCGCCGAGAGATCGAGAAAATGCCTGGTGCTCGCCATCATGCCGTTCCATCTATCGTTTTTCGGGCGCAACCCCTGCAGTCCTTCGCTTCCAGCCACAGCGCGGCGGCGCGGACTGGAAAAACATCGAGAGCGGCGCGCCCTGCAGGCGCTGCCGCTCTCGACAGGAGCTTGGCTGGGGTAAGCGCGCCGGGTTTAGGCGGTCGCCCTTTGCGGCTGCGCGGCCTGCAGCCGGGAGGCCGCCCGCTCCAGCCGGTTCAGTCCCTCGCGCGCTTCCTCAGCCGTCGTGATCAACGGCGGCAGGATACGCACGACATTTTCACCGGCCGGAACGGCCAGCATGTCCTCGGCGCGGATGGCACCCAGAAGCTCGGCCACCGGCACGCGCCCCTTGATGCCCAGCATGAGGCCATCGCCGCGAATTTCCTCGATCACATCGGGGAAGCGGTCCTTCAGCGAGGCCAGACCTTGACGCAGAACCAATGCGGTGTCGCGCACCTGCTCTAGGAAACCTTCGGCCAGAACCACGTCCAGCACCGCATTGCCGACCGCCATGGCCAGCGGATTACCGCCATAGGTCGAGCCATGTGTGCCCGCCACCATGCCGGATGCTGCCTCCGCGGTTGCCAGGCAGGCGCCGAACGGGAAGCCGCCGCCAATGCCCTTGGCGACTGCCATGATATCGGGCGTGATGCCGTAATGTTCATGCGCGAAGAACTTGCCAGTCCGGCCGACGCCGCACTGAACCTCGTCCAGCATCAGAAGCAGGCCGAACTCGTCACAAAGCGCGCGCAGACCCTGCAGGAACTCGCGCGACGCGACCCGGATGCCGCCTTCACCCTGGATCGGCTCGATCAAGATGCCGGCCGTCTCATCGTCGATCGCAGCCTTCACGGCGTCGAGATCGCCGAAAGGCACCTGAAGGAAGCCCGGCGCCTTCGGGCCGAAGCCTTCCAGATATTTTGCCTGGCCGCCGGCCGCGATCGTCGCCAGCGTGCGGCCGTGAAAGGCGCCCTCGAAGGTGATGATCGTGAATTTTTCCTGGCTGCCCTTGGCGTAGTGATAGCGCCGCGCGGTCTTGATCGCGCATTCCAGCGCTTCCGCGCCGGAATTGGTGAAAAAGACCTTGTCGGCAAAGGTTGCCGCCGTCAGCCGGGCGGCAAGCGTTTCCTGGCCCGGAACCTCATACAGGTTGGACAGATGCCAGACCTTGTCGGCCTGCACCTTCAGCGCTTCGACGAGATGCGGATGCGCATGGCCGAGCGAATTGACCGCGACGCCAGCGGCGAAATCGAGATATCGCTTGCCATTTTCGGCGATCAGCCAGACGCCCTCGCCGCGCTCGAAGCGCAAAGGCGCGCGCATGTAAGTCTCGTAAAGCGGCGTGGCAGTGGCCATAGCGCAATCTCCAGATCGGCGATCATCTTGCAGGCAGGCTCATGCACCGCAGGGGGTCCGCGAGCCTTTTGAAAAGAAAATGCCGCCTTCCGGCGGCGGCCGCACTATCGGCATTTCAGGGGTCGCTGTCAACAAAACTGCCGGAAATGCAGGCGCTTGAGGCGAAATTTTTCCGAGATCGCGCCTCATTCCTGCCCTTGCAAATGCGTCACACTCGGGCAGCAAGTTGGGGAAAACCAGAAAATCGATTCGAGGCGATTCCAGGGACTCTTGTCACGGAGTCTGCCCGACTCTAGGTTAAGACCATCACTAGACGCGTGCGGCGGACCTAGTCACCAAAACAGTTGCGGCGCTCAAGGCCCCGGAAGAACAGCCGGGCCTGGGATGACGGATTCCGTCAACTTCAGCGCCCGAAATGGAGACGAGAGCATGAATTGGACCGATGAGAGAGTCGAAAAGCTCAAAAAACTCTGGTCCGAAGGCTTGAGCGCGAGCCAGATCGCCGCACAACTCGGCGGTGTCAGCCGAAATGCGGTGATTGGCAAGGTTCATCGTCTCTCTCTTCCAGGCCGCGCCAAAGCCGGCGGCTCCGCCCCTGCGGCGGCCAATGCCCGCCCGAAACGTCCTGCGACACCCGCTCCAGCACCGCAGCGTCCTCAGGCCGAAGCGCCGCGGATTCTGCCGCGCACCACCATGCGCCCGAACGATGTCGCCGTGATGAAGGATGGCGGCGCACCGGTGCCCGCGGAAGAAACCTCCCCGGTTACCGCCACATCGGGCAACGTCGTCGTGCCGATGACGCGCAAGCTGGCGCTGACCCAGCTGACCGACCGCACTTGCAAATGGCCTGTCGGCGATCCGATGAAGGACGACTTTCACTTTTGCGGCAATGACTGCAATGAAAACTCGCCCTATTGCACCTATCACGCCCGCCTGGCTTACCAGCCTTCGGCCGAGCGCCGCCGCATGCGCTGATAACGCTTTAAGGTCCAGACCTGCAAAAGCCGCTGATCTCCTGCGAGATCGGCGGCTTTTTTGTGCCTGGCTGTACGAAGAGCCGGACGTCAGGCCAGCAACGGAGCAGTGGCGCCGCGTCCTGACGCAGATGATCAAGAAACACCTGCACAACAAGGGGATCGGGCGCCGCCCCCTCCTCGAATATCATCTTATTCGGATTGTCTTGCTTACCCTGCCAAATCGGGTCAAACCATCTTTGCCGCGTCAACTGGATGCGGCGAAAGAAATGAGGTGAGACGATTGAAATTCCGGCTAATGCTGACGGTCAGGTTAAAGGCTTGCAGGCTAACCCTGACATTCAGCTTCTAGTAAAACGGGGGTCGGGCGAAAGCCCGGCTCCCACCGGAGAGAAAGTCGTCTCACCTCCTCCTAAATCAGAAGTCTATCACAACCCGGAGATCTTTCAAACCGATTGGGTTGCCATGCATCATCGTCCGGATGACAGGCCCATTCAACGAGCTGGCATTATGCCCTACCCAGCGAATGACAGCCCTTCAGCCAAAGTGGACGAGCCTCTGGCAACGCCGCCTATCCCTCGAGGGAATAGCCTGCGCCACGCACAGTGCGGATCACATCCTGCATATTGGCGAAGTTCAGGGCCTTGCGCAGGCGCCCGACATGCACGTCGACCGTGCGCTCGTCCACATAGATATCATGGCCCCAAACACCATCGAGAAGCTGGGAGCGCGAGAAGACCCGGCCGGGAGAGGACATGAAGAATTCGAGCAGGCGAAATTCGGTCGGGCCGAGCCGGACTTCGCGGCTCTTGCGATGAACGCGATGGGTTTCGCGATCAAGCTCGATATCGCCGCATTTCAACAGCGTCGAGAGCACCTCCGGCTTGGCGCGACGTAGCATGGCCTTGACGCGGGCCATCAGCTCCGGTGTCGAGAACGGCTTGACGACATAATCGTCTGCGCCGGTTGCCAGACCCCGAACGCGCTCGCTTTCCTCACCGCGCGCGGTCAGCATGATGATGGGCAGGCGTTCCGTTTCAGGCCGCTGGCGTAGGCGCCGGCACAGTTCGATGCCGGAGACGCCGGGAAGCATCCAGTCAAGAATGAGAAGGTCTGGCAGACGCTCCTGCAGGCGGATTTCGGCCTCATCGCCGCGCAGGATGGCATCGACTTCAAAGCCTTCCGCTTCGAGATTGTAGCGCAGAAGAACGCTCAGAGCCTCTTCATCTTCGACAACGGCAATTCTTGGCACCATGGCATGTCACTCCGAAAGTCGCATATTTTTCGCCTGTTGCGCGCTCTTCACGAGCAGCAAAGCGCAATTTCTCATTTGCAGGACCGGACAGGTGACCCTCGGCACGGCAGGAAGAGCGCGTCTGCAGATCCGCACCAGATCATGAGCCGGCTATTGTTCATGACGTGCACTCCGCCTATTCGGCCGTCTCTTTCGCATCCATGTCCGCGGAGCCTGCCGCCCGCGCCGCGCGTGGGGAACCCTTCCCCAACCTTGCCCATCGGCGCGAACAGCTCAGCCGCTGAGAGATAAGCCGGCAAAACAGGTGCATTCCAGTGGCCATCGACAGCGATCTGCCACGCTCACACGGAACAGACCAACGCAGACAAGACACACGGCTCGCACGCTATTTCGCCGGTTACGGAAACAGGCCCTGGCAAGAGTGCGACCGGCCGCCATTGGGCGGCCGGCTGCCTTGCTGTCTCAGCCGTTGACGGCGCCGACGGTGTTGGACGAATCGTCCTTCGGACGCTCGCCAACGAGCTGGGAACCCGTCGCCATGTAGTAGATCGTCTCGGCAATGTTGGTCGCGTGATCGCCGATGCGCTCGATGTTCTTGGCGCAGAAGAGAAGATGCGTGCAGGAGGTGATGTTGCGCGGATCTTCCATCATGTAGGTCAAGAGTTCGCGGAACAGCGAGGTATAGATCGCGTCGATCTCCTCGTCGCGCTCGCGAATGCTGTTGGCCTTTTCCGGCGAGCGGGAGGCATAGACATCGAGCACTTCCTTGAGCTGGGTCAAGGCAAGCTCGGCCAGATGCTCCAGGCCACGCGCCAGCTGCCGCGGCAGGCTGGTGCTGGCCACAGCGATCACGCGTTTGGCCGTGTTCTTGCCGAGGTCGCCGACACGCTCGAGATCGGCGGCGATCCGGATCGAGCCCATGATCTCGCGCAGGTCGGCAGCCATGGGCTGGCGCTTGGCGATAGTGACGATCGCCTTCTCGCCGATCTGGCGTTCTGCCTCATCAAGCAGCACGTCGTCGGAGATGACCTTCTGGGCCAGGCCGAGATCGGCATTGACGAGCGCGCGGACGGACTCCGCCACCATCTGCTCCGCCAGGCCGCCCATTTCGGAAATGCGGCGCGACAGATATTTCAGGTCTTCGTCATAGACGGAAACGATGTGATTGGACATGTTCGTTCTTTCCTCGCGATACGGACAACGGCAGGGCGCAGGCCTCAGCCGAAGCGACCCATGATGTAGTCCTGCGTCCGCTGGTCATCCGGATTGGTGAACATCTTGTCGGTGTCATTCTCCTCGACCAGATGGCCAAGGTGGAACATGGCGGTGCGCTGCGAGACGCGAGCCGCCTGCTGCATCGAATGCGTGACGATGACGATGGTGAAATTGGCGCGCAGCTCGTGGATCAGCTCCTCGACCTTGGCGGTGGCGATCGGATCGAGCGCCGAGCAGGGCTCGTCCATCAGGATCACTTCCGGGCTGACGGCGATGGCACGTGCGATGCACAGACGCTGCTGCTGGCCGCCGGACAGGCCGGTGCCGGCCTCATGCAGACGATCCTTCACCTCGTTGAACAGGCCGGCCTTCTGCAGGCTCTGCTCGACGATGGTGTCGAGATCGGCCCTGCTGCGGGCGAGGCCGTGGATCTTCGGTCCGTAGGCGACATTTTCCCAGATCGTCTTGGGAAAAGGGTTCGGCTTCTGGAACACCATGCCGACACGAGCGCGCAGCTCCACCACGTCGATCTGCGGATCGTAGATGTCATCGGTGTCGAGCGTGATCTTGCCGGTGACGCGGCAATGGTCGATCGTGTCGTTCATCCGGTTGAGCGTGCGCAGGAAGGTCGACTTGCCACAGCCGGAGGGGCCGATCAACGCGGTGACCGTGTTCTCGCGGATGTTCAGGTTGACGTCGAAAAGCGCGCGCTTCTCGCCGTAGAAGACCGAGACGTCCTTGCCGATCATCTTGTAGGGGACAGCATTCATTTTCTGATCAAGCGCCTTTTCGACTGCAGCTTCCGTCATCATGTTCATGGCCTTCTATCCTTCTACCAGCGGCGCTCGAAGCGCCGGCGCAACAGGATCGCGCCGAGGTTCATCACGATCAGGAACACCAGGAGCACCATGATGGCCCCGGAGGTACGCTCGACAAAGGCGCGCTCCGCCTCGTTTGCCCACATGTAGATCTGCACCGGAAGCGCGGTGGAAGGCTCGAGCGGCGAACCCGGATAATCGACCACGAAGGCCACCATGCCGATCAGCAGGAGCGGCGCGGTTTCGCCCAGCGCATGGGCGAGGCCGATGATCGTGCCGGTGAGAATGCCCGGCATGGCAAGCGGCAGCACATGGTGGAAGATAGTCTGCATCTTCGAAGCACCGAGACCGAGAGCAGCCGCGCGGATCGACGGCGGCACGGCCTTCAGTGCCGCACGGGTGGCGATGATGATCGTCGGCAGCGTCATCAGCGTCAGCACCAGGCCACCGACCAGCGACGCCGAGCGTGGCAGGCCGGCGAAGTTGATGAAGATCGCCAGGCCCAGGAGACCATAGACGATCGAGGGCACGGCCGCGAGATTGTTGATATTGACCTCGATCAGGTCGGTGAACCTGTTCTTCGGTGCGAATTCTTCCAGATAGATCGACGCGGCGACGCCGATCGGCAGGGCCAGGACCAGAACGATCAGCATCATGTAGAAGGAACCGAGCGCGGCCACGCCGATGCCGGCGGCTTCGGGACGGCTGGATGCGCCGAAGGTGAAGAGGCCGGTATTGAACTGCTTGGTCAGCGCGCCCTTCTCGCGCAGCTGGTCCATCCAGGCGAGCTGCTGGTTCTTCACCTTGCGGTTGGCCTCGTCGGCCTTCAGGTCGATCTGGCCCTTGTTGGCCGAGTCGATATTGCCTTCGGCAAGAATGGCGACCGGCAAGGTCTGGCCGATCACCTGCGGATTGGCCACGACGATGTCGCGCAGCTGGGTGCGGGCGCTGGCCGAGATCATGTCCGTGGCGAGCTTCACCTTGGCGCGGTCATTGGCGTCGATGCCCAGCTCCTGGATCAGCGCGTCACGCACCAGCAGCGGATAGTTGGCCGCCATCAGCTTCTGCGGATTGTCGGCCCGCTCGTTCTTCGGGTCGATCACCTTTTCCGAGAAGGTGATCGGCAAGGTGATGGTCGTCTGCAGGAAGGCGGTGTAGCCATTCGACACGACGGTCCACAGCAGCACGGCCAGGAAGAACACGCCGGTCAGGATGGCGGCCACGCCATAGGCGCGGAACCGGCGCTCTGCGGCATAGCGTTTGGCAATGCCGATATCGCGGCGGCCGGGCCGGGCCGAAGCCTGCGCCTGGAAAGCGGATGAGGTGACGTCGCTCATTCGTACTGTTCCCGGTATTTGCGCACGATATAGAGCGCGTAGATGTTGAGGCAGAGCGTGATGGTGAAGAGCGTGATGCCAAGCGCGAAGGCCACCAGCGTCTGCGGCGAGGTGAATTCGAGGTCACCGGTCAGCTGGTTGACGATCTTGACGGTCACGGTCGTCATCGGCTCGAAGGGGTTGAGCTGCATGCGCGCGGCCACGCCGGCGGCAAGCACGACGATCATGGTTTCACCCACGGCGCGGGAGGCTGTCAGCAGCAGCGCACCGACGATCCCGGGCAAGGCGGCCGGCAGGACGACACGCTTGATCGTTTCCGAGCGGGTCGCGCCCAGACCCAGCGAACCGTCCCGCAGCGAGCGTGGCACCTGGGTGATGATGTCATCCGACAGCGAAGACACGAAGGGGATCAGCATGATGCCCATGACGATGCCGGCGGTGAGGACGCTCTGCGCCTGGATGAAGTTGGTGTAATTGCCCGTGACCAGCCCGTTCAGCTCGGCCGAGATATCCCGAAGGAAGGGACCGACAGTAACGAGCGCGAAGAAGCCGTAGACGATGGTGGGAATGCCGGCCAGGATTTCAAGCAACGGCTTGGCCACGGCGCGCACATGCGGGCTTGCATATTCCGACATGTAGATCGCGGCAAAGAGCCCGACCGGCACGGCAAAGAGCATGGCCACGAAGGCGATGTAGAGCGTGCCCGAAAGCAGTGGCAGCAGACCGAACTGACCGGCGCTGGCCGTGCTGCCGGCAGCGGCGAAGCGCGGATCCCAGACCGTGCCGAAGAAGAAGCTGGCGGGCGAAACCGACTGGAAGAAGCGGATGGCTTCCGACAGCATCGACCCGACGATGCCGATGGTCGTCAGGATGGCGATGGATGAGGCCAGCACCAGCGCGAACAGGATGATCCGCTCGACGCGGTTGCGCGCCCGAAAACGCAAGGAGACCGAGCGGAGGGACAGAAACACGCCGAGGACCGAAACCACGAGAACAACGGCGGTCATGGCCAGGCTGCTTGTGGCCGACAGGCTGTTCAGCATCTGGGCGGACTTGATCATGTAGGGCTGCGTATCGCCAGCCAGGGCCACGCCCTTGGCAGCCAGTGCAGCGCGCACGTCAAGCGTCCCCGTCTCCAGCGCCGAGCGCTCGGTGTCGCTGAGCAGCGGCAGGCCGCGCGCCACGGAGCGCACCTGGCCCATGGCCAGCTCCACCGGGGCCGCGCCCTGCTGCAGAACCTCTGTCGGCAGCGAGAAGCGCACGTCGCGTTCGATCACCGAGGGCGCGACCGCGCTCCAGATGGCCAAAATCAGAGCGGCGGGCAGAATGGCCCAGATTGCCGCGTAAGCGCCGTGATAGCCGGGCAGCGAGTGCAGCGAAACGGATCGCCCGCCGGCAGCAGCCACCGCGCGCGAATGCGCCATGAAATAGGCGCCGAAGCCTATCAGTAGAACAAGAAGAAAAAGAAACGATGCGCTCATCTTGAAGCGGTCCCCTCGCGCCGTTCGATGTCCGAAGGCTGCTGTCCCGTATTGCCGCGGCAGGCCTGCCCTGCGCAGCATCATCTTTCCGTGCGAATGCCCTCGCATTGCCAGGGCGCAGTGGACGACAGTCCGGCAAAACAGCCAGCTTCCCCACACCGACCGGCCCTACGCAATCTGTCCGCCAAGACCTGAGGCGTTCCGCCTGGACGGCCTCAAGACGGGCAGAACGAACGACGACTATTCCTGCATCATCGCTTATGAAACGGCCGGTGCCGCGTCAACAGCGAGATCGCATGATGCCTGCCCTACCGCGATCGAAGGCAGGCCGAGCGCCATGCATGGCGGATTTCCGCCTGAGCGGATGTCGGGCGGAAGAACCACCCGGCATCGCTTGTCGATACGCCCGAAGGCGCCGAGCACAGCTAGATCAGAGGGTCTTGCCGTCGGCAAAAGCCTTGCGGCCGGCTTCGCGCTCGGCGTCCGGAGCGGACACCAGGCCATAGGCGGCGAGCGGGCTATCGGGGCCGATCATCTGGTCGTCGAGGAAGAACTCGACATATTCCTTCAGGCCGGGGATCACGCCCAGATGTGCCTTCTTGACGTAGAAGAACAGCGGACGGGAAACCGGATATTTGCCGGAGGCGACCGTTTCGGTGGAGGGAACGACGTCGTTGACGGTCGCGACCTTCAGCTTGTCGGCGTTGTTTTCATAGAAGGACAGGCCGAAGACGCCGATGCCGGACTTGTTGGCGGCGATACGGGCGAGCGTTTCGCTGTAGTCACCGTCGATGTCGACAGCCAGACCGTCCTTGCGAACGGCGATGCACTTGCGCGCCTGTTCCTTCTCGTCCTTGATCGTTTCCTTGATGGCCTTCTCTGCGCCAGTGTCGGCGCAGCCGGCATGCAGGACCTTCTCTTCGAAGACTTCGCGGGTGCCGTGCTTTTCGCCCGGGATATAGGCGGCGATGGTGGCGTCGGGCAGCGACGGATTGATTTCCGACCACTTCTTGTAGGGGTTGGCAACCAGCTTGCCGTCCTTGACGATCTCGGCGGCGAGGCCGAGGTAGAGATCCTTCGGCGTCAGCTTCAGATCCGGGTTGCCGGCGTCGGTCGCAAAGACGATGCCGTCATAGCCGATCTTGATTTCCTCGACTTCGGTCACGCCGGCCTTCTTGCAGGTGTCCAGCTCGCTGTCCTTGATCTTGCGCGAGGCATTGGCGATGTCGATCGTGTCGGCGCCGACGCCCTTGCAGAATTCCTTCAGACCAGCGCCGGTGCCGCCGGACTCGACGACCGGGGTCTTGAAGTTCGGGAAGGTCTCGCCAAAGGTTTCGGCAACGATCTTGGCATAGGGCAGAACGGTGGAAGAACCGGAGATCTGGATCTGGTCGCGTGCAGCAGCCGCGCCGGCAATCGCGACGGAGGCGACGAGGGTCGCCAGGGTGAGCTTGAAGGACGTCATCTATGAATTCTCCCAAATAAGGGCTTGGTTGAAGCGCCTATAGAAAAGCGCTTGCGGGCGCCGTCATCATCGGCCGTCCGTTGATTAGACCCCGATAGCCCGAGCTTTTATGTCAGTTTCGCAAAAGTTTTATGACACCATAAATATCTGAAAATGTTCTATTTTTTATTCTGATGCGGATTGAGAACGACAATCCTGTCAAAAACGCACGGTGAAGATCGTCCCCTGCCCCAGTTCGGACTGGATGATCAGCCTGGCGCGGTGCCGGGTCAGGATGTGCTTGACGATAGCAAGGCCCAAGCCCGTACCCTTCTTCGAGCGGCTGGCTTCGACATTGACCCGGTAGAACCGTTCGGTGACGCGCGGGACATGCTCGGCAGCCATGCCCGGCCCCCAATCCTCGACCGCCACCTCGACCGGCCGCCCGTCTCCGCCCGTCAGGCGCACTTCGACGCGCTTGCCTTCCTGGCCATATTTGCAGGCATTTTCGACGAGGTTCTGGAAGACCTGGATGAGCTCGTCGCCATCCCCGCGCACGATCACCGGCGTCGGCGGGAGGATGAGGTCGACCTCGACATCCAGTTCGCCGGCCAGCGGCAGGAGGGCGTCACGGACATGACCCAGCAGCGGCGCCAGATCGACCGCCTGGTCCGGCGCGATATGCGCCTTCAGCTCGAGGCGCGACAGCGACAGGAGATCGTCGATCAGCCGGCTCATGCGGTTTGTCTGCTCCAGCATGATGCCGAGGAAGCGGGCATGAGCCTGCGGATCGTTGCGTGCGGGCCCGAGCAGGGTTTCGATGAAGCCGCGCAGCGAGGCCAGCGGCGTGCGCAACTCATGGCTGGCATTGGCGACGAAGTCGGAGCGCATGCGTTCGATGCGCCGTGTCTGGGAAATATCGCGGAAAGACAAGACGAAAAGCGGCGGCGCCGCCGCTTCCGCCGCCATGACCGGTGCGGCGCGGAGAATATAGACGGCCTCGGCCGGCAGATGCTGCGAATGCTCGATCTGGTTCGGCCGGCCCGTGGCGATCGTCTCGCGCATGAGATCGAGAATGGCAGGCGAGCGCAGCCTTGCCGCGAGATCCGTCATGGGCGGGATGACGCCGAAGATCGTTTCGGCGGCCTGATTCTGGAAAACCACCTGCTGGCTTCGGGAGATCACGAGGACCGGCATGTCCAGGGCGTCGAACGCGGCGGCCAGCGGATCGAAGGCAACAGCGGGCTCGCCATCCGCCTCATCGCGATCCTGCGCCTGCGGGCTGTCCTCGGCGGTGCGCGGCAATGGCGGCCCCCACCAGAGGAACAGAAGGAAGACCAGCCAGAAGCCGACGACCGGCACGGCGGGAAAGCTGAAGGCAAGGAGCAGGCCGCAGAACAAGAGCGACAGGGTCAGGCTCCAGCCTTCGCCGGAGAGTGCTGCCAAGCGCCCCTGCCGCTTGCGCGCGATGACCTGTTCCAGCTCGGCTTCCTGCGGCATCATCATTCCCTCCACACGGCCAGGCCGGTGCCTCTCGCGCCCTCGACCCCCCGGCCTTGCGCGCCGCGCAAAGGCCGTCCTGCATCCATGTCGAGAAGCTCGTGGCTTCCATAGCCGGCTTTCATGACACATTGGTCACGATGACTATCTTAAACCCGCCCTTTTACAATCATTCGTACGGGCAATGCCGGCCTTCACAGGCTTTGAGCGCCCTTGCCTGCGCCGCCAGACGCCATAAGTGCGCAAGGGAGGGCGCATGTGCGCGCCGCCGCACAGCCCTGGCCTAAAGCGCGGCGCAGAAGAGCCTCTCGCCGCCCCACCCGCCAATCGCCGTCAGATGAGGATTTCATGCCGCTTACCGATTCCAAGCCCGTCGACCTGCTCGTCAGCAAGACGCCGCGTCGCTTCGACATCGACGATCCGAAGCTGCCGGATTGGGTGGACAAGCACGCGCTAACCTCAGGCGATTTTCCCTATGAGCACAAGCTCGACAGCGACAGCTATGACGAGGCGCTCCAGGCGCTGCAGGTGGAGCTGGTCAAGGTCCAGCTCTGGATGCAGGACACCGGCAAGCGTGTCATCGCGCTCTTCGAAGGGCGGGACGCGGCCGGCAAGGGCGGCGCCATCCAGGCCATGCGCGCCTATATGAATCCCCGCTCAGCCCGCATCGTCGCTTTGTCGAAACCCGGAGAGACCGAGCGCGGCCAATGGTATTTTCAGCGCTACGTCGCGACCTTTCCTTCCGCCGGCGAATTCGTGCTCTACGACCGTTCCTGGTACAATCGCGCCGGGGTCGAGCCGGTGATGGGTTTCTGCACACCGGCGGAGTACGAGGCCTTCCTGCGCCAGGCGCCGAAGCTCGAATCCATGCTGGTGGACGAGGGCATTCTGCTCTTCAAATTCTATCTCGACATTGGCCAGGAGATGCAGCTGAAGCGCTTCCACGACCGGCGGCATGACCCGCTCAAGATCTGGAAGCTTTCGCCGATGGATATTGCCGCGCTGAACAAATGGCAGGATTACAGCGACAAGCGCGACCGCATGCTGAAGGAGACGCATACGGACAAGGCGCCCTGGACCGTGATCCGCGCCAATGACAAGCGGCGCGCGCGGCTGGAACTGATCCGCCATGTGCTAAAGGCCATGGAGTATGACGGCAAGGACAAGGACGCCATCGGCAAGATCGATGACAGGATCCTGATGGACGGCGAGACCTTCCTGAAGACCTTATGAGGCACTTCGCACCAGCAGGCTTGTCGGCTTACTGGTCCGCCATCACGCGCACGGCATAGAGATTGAGGCCGAGGCCGCTGCCGGTTACGTCGCTGTTGATCAGGATGCGGCCGGCGGCAGTGGGGGCGCGTGCGGAGATTGTGGTCTTGAACAGCAGGTCGGTGCGCTCGTCGTTGACGGTGAAGCGATGGCGGCCGCAATTGCCGAGCGGACCGAAATCGCACTCCACGGAGAATTGCGTGGTCGAGCCCCGATCGGCCTGGACGGTGACGGCGAGCGTAACGGTCTTGCCCGCGAGGTCGCGCAGGATATCCACCGGCACGGCAATCGCAACGGCGCCATCGGCATCGGGCGAGGAGGAGGTGATGCGCAGCCTCTGGCCGCCCTCATCGCTGACGGAGGCCGCCACCGCGCGCGGATTGGCGCTGACGCCATGGGCGGCCTGATCAGGTGCGAACAGCGTTTGCCAGGCTGCGGAAAAACCGGATTTGTCGTTGAGCTGGCGCAGCCCCTTGGATGGGTCGTAATCATCGCCACGCACGGAGATCTGGCCGATCACGCCTTCGCGCGCCGCCTTCATCAGGCCGCCATTGACCGCCCACCAGCCAGCCAGACCGAAGGTGCAGACGAGCGTCACCAGCACGAGAAGAAAGGAAAAGAAGCGGCTGCGGCGTCGGCGGCGGGGCCGCTCCGCGCGCCGGCTGAGCGGGCCGATCGGGGCGGGCTCCGGCGCCAGCAGGCGTTCGGCCACAGCCCGATCCTGCTGCGACAGCACCATGTCCTCGTCCAGTTCGGCAAAGCTCGGCTCCTGCGGGCCAGCGGCCGCGCGGCCGCGGCGTGTCGGACGGGCGGGCTCAGGCGATCTTGACGCCGTGCGCTCATCCGCACGCGAAACAGGTGACACCTGACCCGGCCGTGCCCAGTCCGATGGCTCGGCATGGCCATCGACGGCGCCGACGTCATGATCGTCAGCCTCGGCGCGCATGTCGAAATCGTCAGGCGCCTGGTGGAAAGCAGCATCGTCATCCTGCGGGCGCGGCGCTTGGCTCGCACGGCCACGTTCGGCGCGCAGACCCTCCAGACTGCCATCGGACGACGACATGGAGGGAGAGCCCGATGCAGGCGTGGAGAGGTGCGGCCCAAGCTTCGCCGGCGTTACAGGCGGACTCTGCGACCCGGCGCCTGCTGCCGGCTGGCCAAAGATCTCGGCCGTGAGGTTCAACCGCTCATCGCGCTCGATCGCGTGGATCGCGGCCTCGAGGCGATGGCGCTGCTGTTCTACCAGCTTGGGATCGGTGACATTCTGCTTGCGCAGGCCCGCTTCCAGCGCATTGCGGGCGGATTGATAGATCCGGGCGCGCGTTTCGGGGCTGCGACGGTCAGAGCGCGAAAGCGCTTCCCGTATTGCCGTCTCCAGTCCGCTCACGCCTTCGATCCTTCCACGCCATGCCGTCCGTGCGACCTGCAGCCCATCCTCCAGCCTTGTATCACGGGCAGAGGAAAAGGCCGCTCTCGTCTCGGTACAATCTGGCGCTTCGATCCGCAAGCCTCGGCAGGCCGCAGCCGGCATCTTGCCAAGCAAAGCCCGCTGCGGATATCTTACGTTTACGCAAACGTCAATTTTTGCCTTCCCGCCCGATGGAGCCCGCCAATGCCGCTTCCCGCCGTGCTTGCCGATCGCCTGAGACTGCCCGTCATCGGGGCGCCGCTCTTCATCATTTCCCATCCGGCCCTGACCATCGCACAATGCAAGGCCGGCGTGATCGGCGCCTTTCCGGCGCTCAATGCAAGGCCGGAATCGCAACTGGACGAATGGCTGGACGAAATCACCGGCGCGCTTTGCGCCCATGACCGTGACCATCCGGATCGTCTCTCCGCTCCTTTCGCGGTGAACCAGATCGTCCACCGCTCCAACAGGCGGCTGGAGCATGATCTGGCGCTCTGCGTGAAGTACAAGGTTCCGGTGGTGATCTCGTCGCTCGGCGCGGTGCCGGAGGTCAATGCGGCCGTCCATTCCTATGGTGGCATCGTGCTGCACGACGTCATCAACGACCGGCACGCGCGCTCGGCGATCTCCAAGGGCGCCGACGGGCTGATCGCGGTGGCGGCGGGCGCCGGCGGCCATGCGGGCACGCTTTCGCCCTTCGCGCTCATCCAGGAAATTCGCGCCTGGTTCGACGGGCCGCTGCTGCTCTCCGGCGCGATTGCCACCGGCAGCGCCATTCTCGCCGCCCAGGCCATGGGCGCCGATATGGCCTATATCGGCTCGCCCTTCATCGCCACCACGGAGGCACGTGCCAGCGAGGCCTATAAGGCCATGATCGTCGACAGCGGTGCGTCCGACATTCTCTATTCCCCATCTTTCACGGGCATTCCCGGCAATTATCTGCGGCCTTCGATCGTCAAGGCCGGTCTTGATCCCGACAATCTCCCACCACCCGGCCCGGCAAGCCTCGACCTCGACCGGACGGCGCCATCCGGCGACGGCGCCAAGGCGTGGAAGGACATCTGGGGCTGCGGCCAGGGCATCGGCGCGGTCAAATCCGTCCAGCCGGTCGAAGATCTCGTCGCGCGTCTTGCCGAAGAATATGCCGCCGCACGCACCCGCCTGACCGCGCTATCGACAGCGAAATGAGCCATCGGAGGGCGGGACAAGTTGCGAGGAGGAGATGACCGCAGCGTCATTGTCGCGTCTTTTTCACCGCCACCGCAACTCCCCGCTTGAAATCCCCCGCCTTTGCCTGTATCAGCCCCCTCACACCGCGCTCGCGCCGCTTTGACGGCGCCTGTTTCGCGAGGGCCGCTTTAGCTCAGTCGGTAGAGCACATCATTCGTAATGATGGGGTCACGTGTTCGAGTCACGTAAGCGGCACCATTTTTCAAGCACTTAAGACCACTCACATTCCCGGCGTTCCGGGGGCGTTCCCGAGACGCGTTTATGGCCTGTTCTGGTCGTCTTAGCGCGTGACTGCAACGTCCGACCGCGCATGTCGATGCGGTTTTCATAATTTCTAAATAAAAACGATCTAATTACAAGCGATCGAAGCGCTTGGAGATCGCCATGAAGCCGTATGCCGCGATTGCCCTCTTCACCGCCCTGTCGATCATCGCCGGGTGCGCACCGAGCCAGGAACGATTTCTGGCCGCTAGAGAGGTTCTTCGCGGCAGTGAAAAGGCTCGGCAATATGCTCTTAGCGCATGTGTGAAAAAACTCTCGAGTGCGAAGGACCTCAAGGCCGGGGCAATTCTTATGGACACGTCGGAGAAGCGTGCGCCCCGCCTCGCTTGCAGCCGTATCGTCGAAGCCATCCGGTCAAGACGTCTGCAATATTCTGATCTCGTGAAGCTTGAGCAAGGCCGGATCACACCCGAGATGGTCAAGATGATTCAGGGGCGATAACGGCGGCCGTGCCGAACGCCAGCATCCCGACAGCCCCGCGCCTTCCAGCGCTCCTTTAAGCTGACCTTCTGTGGTCTTGACGGTCGGCAACGGACATTTTCCGTCTGCCTGCGCGATGCTGCGACCGCCATCTAACGTCTCTTCCCACGGAACAATCAGCCCTTGCGACGGTTGCCATTTCATGACAGCCGTTCCGGCCGCCTTTGCGCCGGACAAGAAGGCGGGAGCGAGATGATGATCAACAATGTCTGGTTGCTGGCAATTGCCGGTGGCGCCCTCGTTCTGGGTGCGGCGATCGCTTTTGCCATTATGCGCCAGCGTCGGCTTCGTCCGGACGAGAAGCGGGCACAGGACGCCAACATAGACCGTCTTTACACCGAACCGCGCTGAAGCCTCTTCCAACGGAAGCAAAGCGGCGCAAGAGGAGTGATCCATATGAATCTGGAACAAAAGACCCCGCAGACGGGCGCAGCCGGCACGACAGCCCAGTCGCCCCGCTGGGAAGGCCCGCCGGAAACGCGGCCGAGCGGATATCTGGACGCGAAGGATGATGCGATCCATGCGCGCGATGCCTTTGGCGAAAACCTTGAGGATCCCGAGCGCCGCCATTTGGGCGAGGCGCACAAGGTGAAGGGTGACGATCATCGCGATTCGGATGGGACTCGGCTTTCCACGAAACATCCCACACCGAATGCAGGCCATGGCGCGGTCAAGGCCGATGTGACTGGGAGAACGGGATCATGACGAATGTCTCGAACCCCGGCCAGGGCGCGGGCGGCAAGTCCGCGGTCGAGGGCGATGCCAAGGGCCAGTTCGCCAAGGGCAAGACCTCCAGCGACAACAATGGTGTGGCCAGTGCGAAGCCGACCGTGATCACCGGCTCTGACGATGCCACCGCGAACAAGCGGCCGGATGGAAGGCGGGTCGGAACGGAATTCTCGCCGCATTATGACGAGCGCGACATGAACGAGGGCGAATTTCGAGGCTAACGCCTTCTCGTCCTACCCGACCGAACGGACAGACGCCGCCGGCCTAACGGCGGCGTGTGGTTGTCGAAAGGCTCCGCCCACAGGTGCCGGCTGCCAAACAATCAGTATCCCTTCACCTGCCGCTGTATCTGCTCTTGCCCTACGGTCGTTCTGGTCCATATCGGCCTTGAGACGACAAAACGCCGAGCCCTGCTTGCACCGTCTTTTACGATGCACTGTTTGGCTGAGGCAGTATAAAAAGAGGGAACGAGACGGTCGATGGGGTAACGCGGTTTGGACGACAGGCTTTCAGCCAGACAAAGACCGCTTTACAGCGAGGCCACGCTACGCCCGTCTCCTTTGTTCAGGCACCTGAGGGCCTCCATTGCCGGGTCCCTCGCCTACCCGCTCTCCTCGGATTGATCGCGACGAGCCTGCTCGCCACCGGCTGTTCCGGCATGCAATCAGCACTGGATCCGGCCGGCGTGGAAGCGCAGGCGGTCTATTGGCTTTTCTGGATCTGCGTCATCGGCGGTGCCATCATCTGGGTCGGCGTCATGGCCGTGTTGTTCTATGCCGGGCGCGGCGGCCGTGAAGCGATCAGCCAGAAGGCCGGGCAGCGCATCATTCTCATCGGCGGCGTTCTCTTTCCCACCGTCGTTCTGGCCGCTCTGCTCTCCTATGCGCTCTGGCTCATGCCCACGGTACGGCCTGTGACGGCGCAGGCCAATTCCCGGCTGACGCTCGACGTCACCAGCGAGCAATTTTGGTGGCGCATCGCCTATCCGCCCGAGGGCGACCTGCCCGGCTTCGAAACCGCCAATGAGATCCGCCTTCCCCTGGGGGAGCGTGTCGGTTTCCGGCTGCACGCGGCCGATGTGATCCATTCCTTCTGGGTGCCGGCGCTGGGCGGCAAGATGGACATGATCCCCGGCCGCACCAATTTTCTCTCGCTGGAAGCCACGCGGCCGGGCCTTTATCGCGCCCCTTGCGCCGAATTCTGCGGCACATCCCATGCGGTGATGGGCCTGACCGTTGTCGTGATGGAGCAATCCGCCTTCGATGCCTGGCGTAAGGCACAGGCGCAGCTTCAGCCTGTTGCAGCGGCCTCCGGCACCGCACCGCGTCCCGCAACCGGCAACGGCCCGGTTGTGGCAGCCGATCAGACCGATCGCGGGCAAGACGGCCTCGCGATCTTCCAGCGTCACGGCTGCGCGGCTTGCCATGCGCTGCGTGGAACGACGGCGCAGGGCAAGATCGGGCCGGACCTTACCCGGCTTGGCGAGCGCGCCACGCTTGCGGCCGGCGCACTGCCCAACACGCAGGAGGCCCTAGCTGCGTTCATCCGCAATCCGCAAAAGGCCAAGCCCGGCGCGCTGATGCCGGCCTTCCCGATGATCCCGCCGGAAGAGCTCGCAACGCTCGCCGATTACTTGAGAGCCAGCCCATGACGCGCCCCGGCACGAGGACCGAGACCATGCCGGGCGCCGCAAGCGCCGGCGGCCAGCCCATGGAGGGCCAGGATCCGCCGCGCGACCTCAAGGCCGAGGAGGCCCGGCTGCGCAAGGTCTGGAACACGCCGGGCGGCTGGCGCTACTGGACCTCGGTCAACAATTCCGAGATCGGCCTGTGGTATGGCGCCACGGCCTTTATCTTCATGCTCTTTGCCGGTCTCCTGGCGCTTGTCGTGCGGGCCCAGCTTGCAGTGCCGCAGAACGATCTGATCTCGGCCGACCTCTTCAACCAGGCCTTCACCTTGCATGGCACGGTGATGATGTTCCTCTTCGCCGTACCGATCTTCGAGGCCGTGGCGATCTTCCTCCTGCCCCCGATGCTCGGCGCGCGGGAGCTGCCTTTTCCGCGCCTCTCGGCCTTCGGCTTCTGGAGCTTCGCCATCGGCGGCGTCTTTGTCTGCGGCTCGATCTTCTTCAAGGCCGCCCCGAATGCCGGCTGGTTCATGTATGCGCCGCTCGCTACCGACAAGGACTATGCCGGGATCGGCGCCGATGTCTGGCTGCTCGGCCTCTCCTTCATCGAGGTCGCCTCCATCGCCGCTGCCGTCGAGCTCATCGTCGGCATCATGAAATGCCGGGCGCCAGGCATGCGCATCAATATGATGCCGCTCTTTGCCTGGTATCTCCTCATCGTCGCAGGGATGATCCTCTTCGCCTTTCCGCCCTTGATCGCCGGTGACATCCTGTTCGAGATGGAACGGATGTTCGACTGGCCGTTCTTCGATGCGGCACGCGGCGGCGATCCTCTCCTCTGGCAGCACCTGTTCTGGATCTTCGGCCATCCCGAGGTCTACATCATCTTCCTGCCGGCCATCGCGCTGATGGCGATGATCGTGCCGACCTTCTCGCAACGGCCGATCGTCGGCTATTCCTGGATCGTTCTGGCAGCCGTCGGTACCGGTTTCTTAAGCTTCGGCCTGTGGGTCCACCACATGTTCGCCACCGGGCTGCCGCAGATCTCGCTCGCCTTCTTCTCGGCGGCATCTACGGCGGTGGCGATCCCCACGGGCGTGCAGATCTTCGTCTTCATGGCGACGATGCTGGCGGGCCGGGTGATTTTCTCCGTGCCGATGCTGTTCGGCACTGGCGGCGTCGCCATCTTCATCATCGGCGGGCTTACCGGCGTGATGGTGGCACTCGCGCCTTTCGACTGGCAGGCACACGACACCTATTTCATTGTCGCCCATCTGCATTACGTGCTGATCGGCGGCATGCTCTTTCCTGTTGTCGCCGGCATCTACTATTATTTTCCGCTGGTCGATGGAAAGGCCCTGTCCGACAGGCTCGGCAAAATCGCCTTCTGGCTGATGTTCACCGGCTTCAACGTCGCCTTCTTCCCCATGCATCTCACGGGGCTACGCGGCATGCCCCGGCGCGTTTTCACCTATCCGGCGGACATCGGCTGGGATTGGCTGAACCTCATCTCCACCATCGGCGCCTTCGTCTTTGCGGCCGGTGTCGGCGTTGTCGTCATCGATATTCTGCGCCCGAAGAAGCGCCAGCCGGACGTAAAGCCCAATCTCTGGAATGCCGGCACGCTGGAATGGCTGGCCGAGCCGAAAGAGAGCTGGGGCGTGCGCTCGATCCCGATCATTTCCAGCCGCTATCCGCTCTGGGATCAGCCGGATCTCGCCGAAGGCATCAAGCAGGGCCGATATTATCTCCCCGACGCAAAGGAAGGCCTGCGCGAAACGCTGGTAACCTCCGTGCTCGATGCCAAGCCCATCCAGGTGCTGCGCGTCGGCGGCACATCGATGGTCACGATCGCCGCTGCCATTCTGCTGGGCGGTGTCTTCATCGCCATGACATTTCATCTCTGGACGCTGACGATCCTCTTCGGCCTGGGCACGCTGATCGCCATCCTCTACTGGCTATGGACCGGCACGGGCGCCATTCCCGAGGCTAAGGAGAAGGATGTCGGCCTGGGCCTCAGCCTGCCGATCTACGTCTCCGGCCCTGCCTCCGTCGGCTGGTGGGCGATGTTCATCACCATGGTCGGCGATGGCACGGCCTATGGCAGCCTGCTCTTCGGCTATTTCTTCTATTGGACCATCCACGACGATTTCACCGCCGGTCTGGCGGGCCCCGGCCTCGTCTGGCCGCTGGCCGGCAGTGCGCTATTCCTGGCAAGCTGGGTGCTGATGCTCATGGCGCGCCAGGCCAATGAACGGGACCGAACAAGCCTCACCCGCATGCTTCTTTCCGCCTCCATGCTCGCCACCCTCATCGGCGCGCTGGCGGCCTTCCTCGGGCCGCACCGCTACGGCATGGACCCGACAGTCCATGTCTATCCGGCAATCGTCTGGGTGCTGGTCGGCTGGCTGATGGTGCATGCGGCGGCGGGATTGATCATGCAGGGCTTCTGCCTCGCGCGCTCCTTCGCCGGGCGGATGAGCGCTGCTTATGACATGGACATCCGCAATGTCACGTTGTTCTGGCATTTTCTCACCGTCACAGCCTTGACCACCCTTCCGGTCATTGCCCTCTTTCCCTTGGCGAGGTGAAGCCAATGCGCAGCTTCATCCCCCGCGAAATCGAAACGCTCTGGACGCTGTTTACCGCGCCGGTGGTCTGGGCGTTCCATTTCGTCGTCTGCTACGTCGTCATGGCGATTGCCTGCGCCAAGGGCAGCGGCAGCATCGAAGGGCTGATGGGGCTGAGGCTTTTCCTCGGCGGGTTCACCCTGTTCTGCCTGCTTCTCATCGTCGGCTCGGCCTATCTGGCGTGGCGGCAATGGGGTTTCGGCACCGACACACCACCGCATGATGCGCCGACGCGCCAGGAGCGACAGCTGTTTCAGGGCTTCGCGACGCTGCTCCTCTCGGGCCTCAGCTTCATCTCGGTCGTTTTCGTGGCGCTGCCGCTTCTGTTCATTCCGGCCTGCATGCCATGAACAAGCGGCCGCTCCTCCTCTTTCTGCTCGTTCTGGCCGCCCTTGCGCTTATCGCTTTGCTGGCCGGGGACCAGAGCTTCACCCGGCATATGCTGATCCATATGGGCGTGGTGGTTCTGGCCGCGCCTTTCCTGGCTTTGAGCCTGATCGGCACCCGCTACGAGCGGATGAGGGCAGACCGGATCATGACCCCGATCACCGCTTCGCTGGTGGAACTCGTGACTGTCTGGTTCTGGCATATGCCGGCCCTACGCCGCCTGGCGGATGGCTCCACCTTCATCACCGCACTCGAGCTTTCGAGCTTTCTCGCGGCCGGCACGCTCCTCTGGCTGGCCTGCCTTGGCACCCGCCAGGCCGGCACCGCGCCGCGGCTCGCCGGCGTGATCGGCCTGCTGCTCACCTCCATGCACATGACCCTGCTCGGCGCGCTTTTGACCCTTTCGCCCCGTCCGCTCTATGGCGGGGGCACAGTCACCTGCTTTGGCCTGACGCTTTCGGCCGCCGACGATCAGGCGCTGGGCGGCGTCGTCATGTTGCTGATCGGCGCCGCAGCCTATCTTGCCGGTGGCGTTGCCCTGCTGGCCGGGCTGCTGAAGGATGAAAACGTCACAGGCACGTCAGCCACGACCATGGCAGGCGCCGACCTGGGCAATGAGCACCAGGACGCGCCGGAGCGTGACAGGGCGCGGAAAAGCCTCACCCTGAAGCCTTCGCGCGTGCATGCCGGCGCCTCCGCGCCCGCCACCCTGGCAAGAGGACGATGATGGATAAGCGCTGGCCCCTCATGCTCGCTGGCAGTGCTGCCGCTCTTGCTGTGGTCGGCCTGGGCGCGATCTGGCTCGGCGCCATCGATGTCCGCGCCAGCACTGGTCACTGGAAGATCACCGAATGGGTGCTGCATGGTGTCATGCGGGCCTCGGTCAAGGCAGCGGCGGGGGAGGCGCCACAGCCGCTCGATCCCGATCTGGTCGCCATGGGTGCAGGGCATTTCGAGCAGGCCTGCCTTTTCTGCCATGGCGCGCCCGACACGCCGCGCTCGGCGCTGGCGCGTGCCATGCTGCCGCCGCCGCCGGATCTGAAAGAAGTCGTGGCCACTTGGCGCGATCAGGACCTATTCGAAATCGTCCAGCATGGTGTGCGCTATAGCGGCATGCCCGCCTGGCCGGCGAAGGGGCGAAAGGATGAGGTCTGGGCCATGGTCGCCTTTCTGCGCGCCTATCCCGATATGACGGGCGATGCTTACCGCCGCATGGCGACGGCGCCTGAGGTGGCAGGTGCGGTCGCGACCGGCGATCGGCAGCCGAAGGCGGACGTTCTTGCCAGATGCGATGCCTGCCACGCGGCAGACAAGCTGGCCGATGGCAGCTTCGTGCCGCAGATACAGGGACAGAACCAAGCCTATCTCGCGGCCTCGCTGCGCGCCTTCCTGTCGGGCGAGCGCGAAAGCGGGATGATGCGCGTGGCGGTCAATGGTCTCGCGCCGGAGGAGCTGGATCAACTGGCCGCCCATTATGCGACGCTGGCGCGCGCGCCCTCGCCCGGGCCGGACCGCCCGGCACCGACGCTCAGCGAGGCGGGACGCATGCTGGCCGAGCGGGGCGATGCATCACGCGACATTCCCGCCTGCAACAGCTGCCACGGTGCCGGCAGCGGCAATCCGCTGTTTCCCAGGCTTGACGGCCTCAGCCAGGCGACGATCGCCACGCGGCTGCATCTTTTTCAGGATAAGGAAGCGCAGCCGGGCGGCACGCCCTATCGCGAGCTGATGCGCAAGGCCGCGCGCAAGCTGGAAGAGCGCGACATCAAGGCCCTGTCCGCCTATTACGGCAGCGGCCAATAAACATCGGCGTGATAATCCGACGGAATGACGTTCAATCGGGCCAGTGCCTTGGCCACGAATTCGATCTCACGCCGCTTGCGGGCAATGTCACGGGGGACCGGCAGGCCCGTTGCGCGGTGCCGGGCCTCCCAATGGCCGATGTTTAAAGTCATGAGCCGTCGTGCCGCCTCGGCCTGTACATCGGCAGGGCATGGGCCCGAAGGCACAACGGCATCTGGCGCCGAGCCCTTCGGCATGCCGCCGGGCCAGGCTTCGACAAGTTGCAAAGACGGCGCGCGCTGAAGCCGCTCCGGCACCTGCACCAAAGGCAGCGCCCCCGCGCCGCCTTCAATCACCCTCAACCCCATCCGATCAGACCCCCATCATTCCATCTTCGCCGATCCGCCCCCGGATCCGCCTGCGCAAGCTATGCTCCCCGAGGAGCATTTCTTAGCCATCGGCCGTCATCGAAGCGCTCTGTAAAAGAGCGTGGATGACCTGCCAAAGCCGAACCAATGTGCCTAAAAACCTTTGTCGGCTCAACACCCGCTTGTCGGGAGCCGTCACCAAGGCCTTCGCCTTGCTTTTGCCGCAGTCGGCATTCCCGCGCTTTTGCCACTGGCCGCCACAATGAAAAGCCCGGCGCGGCGGATGCCGAACCGGGCTTGATCGTGACAATCAGAGCATCGGACCGAAAAGTGGGAACCGGCTTTCGGAAAAATCCGATGCAAGAACAAAAAATAGCATCGGACTGGGTATGATTTTCATCCGATGCTCGCGCGATCAGAGAATCGGCTTGCCGCCCGTCACCGCAATCGTGGCGCCGGAGACATAGCTCGACAGAGGATCGGCCAACATCACATAGGCGGTGGCGAGTTCGGCTGGCTGTCCCGGCCGCTTCATCGGCACCTGCTTGCCGAAATTCGACACCTTGTCCGCCGGCATGGTCGAGGGGATCAGCGGCGTCCAGATTGGACCCGGCGCCACGGCATTGGCGCGGATGCCCTTTTCGGCCAGCATCTGCGCAAGACCGGCCGTGAAATTCTGGATCGCCCCCTTGGTGGTGGCATAGGCGAGCAGCGACGGATTGGGGTTGTCGGAATTGATCGAGGCGGTGTTGATGATCGAGCCGCCCTCCTTCATATGCGGCACGGCGGCCTTGGTCAGGTAGAACATGGCGTGAATATTGACCTTGAAGGTCAGCTCCCATTCCTCGTCCGGAATGTCGCCGATGTCGCTGAAGGTGGCCTGATGTGCGGCATTGTTGACGAGGATATCGATCCCGCCGAGTTCCTTCACCGCCGTGTCGATGATGCGGCGGCAATGATCGGCGGTCTGGATATCGCCGGCCACCAGTACGGCTTTTCGCCCCGCTTCTTCGACGATGCGCTTGGTATCCTCGGCATCCTCATGCTCGTTGAGATAGGCGATGAGCACATCAGCACCCTCGCGGGCATAGGCGATGGCGACCGCACGGCCGATGCCGCTGTCGCCGCCGGTGATGACGGCCTTCTTCCCGGCGAGGCGACCAGAGCCCTTGTAGCTCGTTTCGCCGTGATCGGGCTTCGGGTCCATCTGGCTCGTCAGGCCAGGCATGGGCTGCTGCTGATCGGGAAAAGGCGGCTGGGGATGGGCGTTCATGGACATGACCTCGTCTGTTGATTGGAAAAGACATCCAACGGGAAGGACATCGAAAAGAAGACGGACCACGCGCCGCGCGGATCCGATCAACCGGATGTCGAACGGCTCAGCCCGGCCATGGTTCCCATCTCCGCCTGCTTCGAGAAACAGGCCAGAATTGCAGCTCTGGTGAAACTGCCGGCCGGCGTGCCAGTTCGGCGGGCAGATCGTCAAACAGAGAGGGCGGGATGGGTGACGACATCGGCAGTGGGACGCATCGTGAGGTCTGGCGGCATCTCTGTGTCGACATGCAGCGTCTCTTCTTCGAGGAAACGCCGTGGAGAGTGGAATGGATGGCCCGTATCCTGCCGCAGGTGGTCGAACTTGCCGAGCGTCACGCCGAGCGCAGCATCTTTACACGCTTCATCACGCCCGAAAGAGCCGAGGACATGCCTGGCGCCTGGGCGGACTATTATCGAAAGTGGCCGATGATGACGCGGGCGGAACTGCCGCGCGACATGCTGGACCTCATCCCCGCGCTGCGCCGCTTCGTGCCGCCGGCGCGGCTCTTCGACAAACCCGTCTATTCGCCGTGGATCGACGGCCGGCTGCACGCAACGCTGCAGGCGGAACGGGTAAGCCGTCTGGTGATCACGGGTGGCGAAACGGATGTCTGCGTCATGGCCGCCGTGCTCGGCGCCATTGATCTCGGCTATCGGATCACGCTGATCAAGGATGCGCTGTGCAGCGGCGCTGACACCACCCACGATGATTCGCTGGAGCTTTTCGGCTCGCGCTTTTCGGTGCAGGTGGAGATCCTGACGGCCGAAGCCTTCCTCAGCCGCGCGGGCTGAGGAAGGCTTTCATCCGACCGTTCAAGGCACGTTGCGCTTCAGTTCCTCGATCCAGGCGCGGGCATTGCCGTCGGACGGTGCCCGCCAGTCGCCGCGTGGCGAGAGCGAGCCGCCGGAGGTGACCTTCGGCCCATTGGGCGAGGCCGAGCGCTTGAACTGGCTGATGGTGAAGAAGCGGAACAGGAAGGTCTCGAACCAACGCTTGATCGTCGGCAGGTCATAGGCCTGCCGGCTCTCCTCCGGAAAGCCCGGCGGCCAAGCGCCAGCCTGCGCATCCCGCCAGGCATGATAGGCGAGGAAGGCGACCTTGGACGGCTTCAGGCCGAAGCGCGTGGTGTAATACAGCATGAAATCATGCAGCGCATAGGGACCGATCTTGTCCTCGGTGCTCTGCATCTGACCGTTCTCATCCGCCGGCACCAGTTCGGGCGAGATGATCGTGTCGAGCACGGCCGCCAGCGTCTCGTTGGTCTCGGCGGTGAACATGCCGGTGCGGATCATCCAGCGGATCAGGTGCTGGATCAACGTCTTCGGGACGGAGGCGTTGACGTTGTAATGGCTCATCTGGTCGCCGACGCCATAGGTCGACCAGCCAAGCGCGATCTCCGACAGGTCGCCCGTACCGAGCACCATGCCATCATAGCGGTTGGCAGCGCGGAACAGGAAATCGGTGCGCAGGCCTGCCTGGACGTTTTCGAAGGTGACGTCATAGACCTTTTCGCCCGAGGCGAAAGGATGGCGCAGATCCTTCAGAAGCTGATGGGCAAGCGGCTTGATGTCGATCTCTTCTGCCGTGATGCCTAGGCTGTTCATCAACGCCCAGGCATTGCTCTTGGTGGCGTCCCCGGTGGCAAAGCCCGGCATGGTGAAGCCGAGAATGCCCGCGCGCGGCAGGCCCAAGCGGTCGAAGGCATTGGCGGCGACCAGCAGCGCATGAGTGGAATCGAGCCCGCCTGACACGCCGATGCAGAGCTTTTTCAGGCCGGTGGCGCGCATGCGCTGCATCAGGCCTTCTACCTGGATGTTCACGGTCTCGTAGCAATCCTGGTCGAGCCGGGCCGGATCGGCCGGCACGAAGGGATAGCGCGAGATTGCGCGCTCCAGGCCGATATCCTCTGTGGGTGCCGAAAAATTGAAGCCGATGCGGCGCATCGTCGTTTCCGGACGGCCGTTCATCAGCATGGCATCGTTGAAGGTGCCGGTGCGCAGCCGCTCCAGTGCCAGGCGATCGACATCGATATCGGCCGTGCAGAGCTGCGAAGCTGACGGAAACCGGTCGGTTTCGGCCAGCAGGCGTCCAAGTTCATAAATAACGGCCTGGCCGTCCCAAGCGACGTCCGTGGTCGATTCACCCGGTCCGGCCGCGGCATAGACATAGGCGGCGAAGCAGCGCTCCGATTGCGAGGCACAGAGCAGGTGGCGCGTGTCCGACTTGCCGACCGTGATGTTGCTGGCCGAAAGATTGGTGAGGATCAGCGCGCCGGCCAGAGCGCCGAAATCGCTCGGGCAGGCCGGGACCCAGACATCCTCGCAAATTTCGACATGGAAGACGAAGTTCGTCATATCGCGGGCGGCAAACAGCATATCGACGCCGAAAGGCACCTCACGGCCGGCAACGGTGATCGTCTGCTGACGGATGCCGCGCCCCGGCGCGAACCAGCGCTTCTCGTAGAATTCCCGGTAATTCGGCAGATGCGTCTTCGGCACGACGCCGAGAATGGCGCCGCGATGGATGACGACGGCGCAATTATACAGCCGGCCGCTATGGACCAAAGGTGCCCCGACAAGGAGCACCGGCATCAGCGCGCGGCTTTTCTCCACGAGATCGGCAAGGGCATGATCCACGGCCTCATGCAGGGCGGCCTGGCCTAAAAGATCGTCGATCGAATAGCCTGAAATGCCGAGTTCGGGAAACACCATCAGGCCGACGGAGCGGCGATGCCCCTCCTCCGCCAGCGCCAGCGTGGCAGCGGCATTGGCGGCGGGATCGCCGAGGCTGACCACAGGCGTGCAGGCGGCAACGCGCACGAAGCCCTGATGGTAGGCGGAGAAGAACGACATGGAGGGACGGCCCCTTTCAGAAGACGGCGGGAACCGGCAGAAACAGGCGGAAGGCGCCGGAAGTTGCACCCGCGACGGCAGTCAGTCCTATCGCATCGGCTTGAAAAACGAAACGGCTTTCGGCGCTCGTAGCCTGTCCAGCGACGGCATGGGCGAGAATGCAGGAAGAGCCGACCTTGGATCGACAGCGATCCGTCGCCACGCAAGCCGATGCGCGCTGGATATCCGTCCCCTGCTCTTATTCGCCCGGCGCGGTGATGATGGCGGGCGTCTTGCGTGCCGGTTCCACCGGGGTCGTCACCTCGTGCAGCCATTCGCGCCAGATCGCGACGATCAAGGCCATCAGCACCGGGCCGACGAAGAGGCCGAGGAAGCCCATGGTCTTCACCCCGCCGACGAGGCCGAAGAAGGTGGGCAGGAAAGGCAGCTTGATCGGCCCGCCGACCAGGCGCGGACGCAGAGTCTTGTCGACGATGAAGAGTTCGACCGTGCCCCATATGCCCAGCGCCAGCCCATGAAAAGGCGAGCCGCTGGCGAGGAGATAGAGGGACACCAATGTGAAGGAGAGCGGCGCACCGCCCGGCACCAGCGCCATGAAGCCGGTGATGATGCCCAGCGTCACAGGCGACGGCACGCCGGCCAGCCAATAGGCCAGGCCCAGCACGATGCCTTCGCCAATGGCGATGACACCCATGCCTGTTACCGTGGAGCTGATGGTCAGCGGCACGATCCGCGAAACGCGCTCCCAGCGCATCGGCAGGATGCGCTCGCCCAGCCGGTCGAGCTGGGCAACGAAGCCTTCTCCGTCGCGATAGACGAAGAACAGCGTGATCAGCATGAACAGGAGCGTCAGGAAGGAGTTGAAGGCCGAAGCGCCGACGACGACCAGGCCGCGATAGATATTGCCGATGTTGGAGCCGCTGACGAGCTGCACCAGTTCGCCCAGGGCGCCGGGATGGCCGATATGACGCTCCCACTGCTCGCCGGACCAGGCGCCGATCCCCGGCAGTTGCAGCACCCAGTTCGGCACGGGCGCGCCGACACTGTTGGCCTTGATCGCCCAGGCAGCCCAGGCGCGGAATTCATCCACCGAATAGATCGCGGCAATCGAAATTGGCGCGACGATGAAGGTGACGACCAGAACGATGGCAATGGTGGCGCCGAGAGTGCGGCTGCCGCCGATAGCGGCGAGCAGGCGGCGATAGAGCGGCCAGCTGGCAAAACCGATGACAAGCGCCGCCAGAACCGGCACCAAAAAGCCGTGAAAGAAATAGACGCCGGCAAGCAGCACGAAAACAAGAAGCCAGCGGGCGGCCGACATCGGACCGATCAACGCCGACCGATCATAGGCCGGTCGGCCGAAAAGTCGCGGCTCGCTGGGAAAGTCACGTTCCCGAGTGCCCATATTCACCTTCGATGTCCTCTCCTACAGTCTCTGCGCGCGCTCGGTGGAACGCAGACCAGACACTGTAATACTTTCGATCTGCTGCATCATCTTGTCCCCCGGTCGACGCCGATCCGAGGATTTATGCAGCGGGCCTTGTCGTCGGTCGCCAGGGCCGAACCTATACGACCGCCCCACATCAAAGGCCAGCGCGCCTTTCGTCCATGCCGCATGGATGTCAGGCGCCTTTTTATTTGGTAGAGACGACAATTCTATAATGGAAGCCAAAATAAGGCGAAGCCCCGACGAAAAATCGCCAGACCTTGGCTCAGATACGCTTCTTCCTGCCGTTCGGCACAGCAAGACAAGCGGACCCTAAAGGAATTTTTCGCTTACCAGCGGCGACGGTCGCTCGACAGAGCGACGGCCCAGACGGCAAGCGCGCCGAGACAGACGACCGCACCCACCAGCCCGGTCGAGGTCCAGCCATAGCCATGCGCGATGGCGACACCGCCGCCCCATGCACCCAGAGCATTGGCGAGGTTGAAGGCCGAATGGCTCAAGGCCGCGGCAAGCGTCTGCGCCTCACCAGCCACATTGATCAGCCGCATCTGGATCGCCGGAACGAGCAGGAAGCCGCAGCCGACAAGGAAGATGTTCAAGGCGGCGATGGCTGGCGTGTTCATGGTGAAGGCGTAGAGCAGGAAGGCCGTGAGATTGAAGAGCAGCGCCAGGCCGATCGCATATTTGATTGACCAATCGGCCAGCCGCGCGCCGATCAGATTGCCGGCGATCATCCCGGCACCGAACAAAGCCAGCATGACCGGCACCAGACCGAGCGGCACGCCGGCCACCTCCGTCATCGCGGGCGTGATATAGGTGAAGACCGCGAACAGACCGCCGCCGCCGACCGCGCAGACGCCGAGCGCCAGCCAGACCTGCAGCTTGCCGAGCGCGCCGAGTTCGCGCAGCGGCGAGGCGCCGGCCTCCGGCTTGTCCTTGGGCACGAAGCGCAGCGTCATGGCGATGGTGATCAGGCTGAGCGCTCCGACAATGCCAAAGGCCGCACGCCAGCCGACGATCTGGCCGAACCAAGCCGTCATCGGCGTGCCCACCAGGGTCGCGACCGTCAGCCCCATCATGACGCGCGCCACAGACCGGGCCTTTTGATGCGGCGGGGCAAGACCCGCAGCGACGATGGCGGCAACGCCGAAATAAGCGCCGTGCGGCAGGCCGGTGAAAAAGCGGGCGGCCACCAGTGTCAGAAAGCCGGGCGCGAATGCGCTGGCAATATTGCCGAGCGCGAAAATCGCCATCAGCGCGAGCAGGACGTTGTGGCGGCTGAAGCGCGCGGCAAGAACGGCGATGACCGGTGCGCCGATCACCACACCGAGCGCATAGGCACTGATGACGATGCCGGCCGTGGGCACGGACACGGCCGTGTCGCGCGCCACATCGGGCAGAAGGCCCATAATGGCGAATTCGCCCGTGCCGATGCCGAAGCCGCCAAGAGTCAGCGCGAATTCGGCCGGCGTCATCATATTGGAGCGCGAAGCCGGCACGGAATGAAGCAGGGTGTCCGCCATGGGGTGAAAGGCCATTAAGGAAGCATGTCGCGCAAAATCAGATCACGACGGACATGGGAATGTCGGGAGCAGGCGAAGCCCGCTGGAGGATGAGCCGGCACGCCAGCTGCGGAAAACACCTGTTGCGGACAGAAACGAGGGATCTGCCCGCATGATGTCGAGTCACGATATTATGACGTATCGGCCCCTCTGCGAGTTATGCGCATGCGTCCTATCTTCCCTGCGCAAGACACATGGCTTATTGACGTTTACGTACAGGTCATTTACGCCTTCATGAGATGACGCTGCGGCAACATGCACAGCGCAAAGGCGCCGGGAGGGCTGACGGGGAGGAGCCCGCCATCTCCGGGCGCGGCTGCCGGCGCCGCGACTGGATCAAGTTTCAGATCTGCTTGGTCGGATCTCTGAACCGTGATCCACATGACATATCGAGAGCGGAATTTTGCGCGAAGACCGTCGACAGGTTTCGCTAGTCCGCTCTCGCGAGGCTGCATGGGGACGGCCTGCGCGTAAGCGCCTTGGACGACCGGGAGGACTGATATGCCGGAAACGAGTGTCTCTATGCCCCCGCAGGGCGCGCGCAAACCCTGGCTGAAATCCTATCATCCAAGCGTTCCGGCTCATATTCCGCCGCTCGAACATGCCTCGATCGGCGCCCTTTTCGACGATTGCTGCCGCCGCTTTTCCGAGCACGGCGCCTATGCCTGCATGGGCAGCACGCTGAGCTTTCGCGCCCTGGCAGCCGAAGCCGAGGCTCTGGCCGCCTTCCTGCAATCTCTCGGACTGGAAAAAGGCGACCGCGTTGGCGTGATGATGCCGAATGTGCTGCAGAACCCGATCACGCTGTTTGCCGTGTTGAAGGCCGGACTGACGGTCGTCAACATCAACCCGCTCTATACGGCCCGCGAGCTGAAGCATCAGCTTGCCGATTCCGGTGCGAAAGCGCTGGTGGTGCTGGAAAATTTTGCCGCCACCGTGGAGCAGGCCCTGCCCGGCACGGCGGTGCGTCATGTGCTGGTGACGAGCCTGGGAGACTGCCTGGGTTTTAAGGGCGTGATCGTCAATGCCGTCGTGCGCCACGTGAAGAAACTCGTGCCGCGCTGGTCGCTGCCGGGCCATGTTCCCTTCAGGCAGGCGCTGGCCAAGGGACGCCGGCTGGCCTTGTCACCGGTCGCCGTCGGCCCGTCCGATATCGCCTTCCTGCAATATACCGGCGGTACGACCGGCGTGTCCAAGGGCGCGATCCTCACACACGCCAATCTCCTGTCGAACATGACGCAGCTGGGCCTCTGGCTCGAAACCGCCTTCGTCACGCGGCCTCGGCCGGACCGGATCGTCTTTCTCTGCGCCTTGCCGCTCTACCACATCTTCGCGTTGACGGTGAATGCGCTGATGGGGCTGAAGCTCGGCGGGCTGAATGTGCTGATTCCCAATCCGCGTGACATCCCTGCCCTCGTCAAGGAAATCGGCCAGAACCGCATCACCATATTTCCGGGCCTGAATACGCTGTTCAACGCCCTGCTCAACAATGCGGATTTCCGCACCCTCGACCATTCCAGCCTGGCTTTGACCTTCGGCGGCGGCATGGCGGTGCAAAGGCCGGTGGCCGAGCGCTGGGAGGCCGTGACCGGCTGCCCGATCAAGGAGGGGTACGGCCTGTCGGAAACCTCGCCGGTGGCCACCGCCAATCGCCTTGACCTGGCGGATTTCACAGGCGCTATCGGCCTGCCGTTGTCCTCAACGGATGTGGACATCCGCGACGAGGCGGGGCTGAGCCTGCCGCTGGGCGAAACCGGCGAGATCTGCATTCGCGGCCCCCAGGTGATGAAGGGCTATTGGAACATGCCGGAGGAGACCGCGCGCGCCATCTTCCCCGACGGCTTCTTTCGCACCGGCGACATCGGCTTCATGGATGAGAATGGCCTCGTCAAAATTGTCGACCGCAAGAAGGACATGATCCTCGTCTCCGGCTTCAATGTCTTCCCCAACGAAATCGAGGAGGTGGTGATGACGCTGGAGGGCGTGCAGGAATGCGCCGCTGTGGGCGTGGCGGACCCGCATTCCGGCGAGGCGGTGAAGCTTTTCGTCGTGCGCCGGCGGCCGGAGCTGACGGAAGACGAGATCCGCGCCCATTGCGCCAAGCACCTGACCAATTACAAGCGTCCGCGTCATATCGAATTTCGCCAGGAGCTGCCGAAATCGCCCGTCGGCAAGATTCTGCGGCGGGAACTGCGCGACATCAAGACAGACGCATGACAGATCGGAACCATGTCCTGCATATTTTTGTCAGGAGATCGATTTTGATTTTCAACATTTTGCAGTAGCGTGCCCCGCGAAATCAGAAGCGGGAGTTCCCTGATGAATGCGCTTGTCGACAAGCTCAAGACCATTGCCACGAAGACCTCGGCCACCGACCTTCGGGCAGCCTTCGCCGCCGATCCCCAGCGTTTCGACCATTTCAGCGTCGCCCTTGACGACCTCCTGCTGGACTATTCCAAATGCGCCGTGAACGAGGAGGTGCTGGCCGGGCTTGAAGAGCTGGCCGCCGCCGCCAAGGTCACGGAGAAGCGCGATGCCATGTTCTCCGGCGCGCCGATCAACTTTACCGAGGGCCGCGCCGTTCTGCATACGGCACTGCGCAACCGCGCCAACACGCCCGTTCTGGTCGATGGGCAGGACGTGATGGGTGACGTCAATGCCGTTCTCGAGGCCATGGGCGCCTTTTCCGACGGCATCCGCTCCGGCACGCTGAAGGGCGCGACTGGTCAGAAGATCACCGATGTCATCAATATCGGCATTGGCGGTTCCGATCTCGGCCCGGTCATGGCGACGCTGGCGCTTGCCCCTTATCATGATGGCCCGCGCCTGCATTTCGTCTCCAATGTCGACGGCGCGCATATTGCCGATACGCTGAAGCTCGTCGCGCCCGAGACCACGCTGGTCATCGTCGCCTCCAAGACCTTCACCACCATCGAAACCATGACCAATGCGAAGACAGCGCGCGCCTTCATCGCCGACAAGCTGGGCGAGGATGCGGTCGGGCATCATTTCTGCGCCGTTTCCACCGCGCTCGACAAGGTCGCCGCCTTCGGCATCGATGCGGAGCGTGTCTTCGGCTTCTGGGATTGGGTCGGCGGGCGCTATTCGATCTGGTCAGCCATCGGCCTGCCGCTGATGATCGCCATCGGCAAGGAGAATTTCGGTGAGTTCCTGGCCGGCGGCCATGCGATCGACACGCATTTCCGCACCGCCCCCATCCGCCAGAACCTGCCGATGCTGCTTGGCCTGATCGGCTTCTATCACCGCAATGTGCTCGGCTACCCGTCGCGCGCCATCCTGCCTTACGACCAGCGCCTGTCGCGCTTTCCGGCCTATCTCCAGCAGCTGGACATGGAATCCAACGGCAAGGGCGTCACCATCGACGGCACGCCTGTCGACGGCGACAGCGGCCCGGTCGTCTGGGGCGAGCCCGGCACCAATGGGCAGCACGCCTTTTACCAGCTGATTCACCAGGGCACGAGCGTCATCCCGGCCGAATTCATGATCGCCGCCAATGGCCATGAGCCGGAGCTGCGCCACCAGCACGATCTCTTGATCGCCAATTGCCTGGCGCAGTCGGAAGCGCTGATGAAGGGCCGGCCGCTTTCGGAAGCCCGGGCGCAGCTGGAAGAGAAGAAGATGCCGGAAGCCGACATCGCCCGCATCGCGCCCCACCGCGTCTTCACCGGCAACCGCCCGTCCCTGACGCTGGTCTATGACAAGCTGACCCCGTTTGCGCTCGGCCGCCTGATCGCGCTCTACGAGCACCGCGTCTTCGTCGAAGGTGCCCTGTTCAACATCAACTCCTTCGACCAGTGGGGCGTCGAGCTCGGCAAGGAACTCGCCACCGGTCTTCTGCCGGTCGTGGAAGGCAAGGAGAGTGCCGAAGGCCATGACAGCTCGACGGCAGGCCTGGTGAAGGCGCTGCTGGCGGCGAAGGGCTGATCTGTCAAACTGTCTTGACGCGACGAACCGGTTGGCCAAACATCTGGCCAATCGGAAAGGCCTTTCAAATGAGTGACCTGACCATAAGCCTCCCTGACGAGACTGTTGCGAAACTGGCTGAAAGGCTCGACCGTTCGCGCTCCACGATGCTGACAGAAGCTATTGAAGACTTCGTGGCACGCGAAGACTTCCACTTTTTGGACATTAAGGCACGGCTCGCAGAGGCAGATCGCGGGAGTTTCGCAAGCGGCAAGGAGCTGGCGGCAGTCATTGGTAAATACACCAAGGCCACCCGCCCGTCCTGACGATGCGACCAATCACGTGGACAAATCGGGCACTGCGAAGGCTTGAAGAGATTGGTGACCATATCGCAGCCTCCAACCCGAATGCAGCGCTGCGCATTCTTACGCGAATTGCCTCTCGCGTGGAGACGTTGGCAGAACTTCCGGAAAGCGTCGGGATCGGCAGGGTTCGAGGAACGCGCGAACTCGTGCTCGTCGACATTCCCCTATATTATTGCCTATCGCTTTCGTGGCGAAGACATCGAAATCATCCCCATCCTTCACGCCGCTCAGAAATGGCCGCGCGAGCTATAGTCGCACAGCTTGAAAAGACCGGATCCACGAACGGCAGGCCCTCGGGACGAGCCCGAGGGCGACGAAGACGTTCTTGTTCAGAAATGGGCCTTACAGCCCGATCTCGCTTGCCCAAGGCGGATTGGCGCCTGCACGGGAAACGGTGACGGCAGCGGTCTTGGCACCGAGAGCAAGGGCTGCGCGCACCGCCTCTTCGGAGAGCGTGGCGACCGCGTCCTTGGTCAGGAGATTGTTGAGCTTCAGCGAGGCCAGCACGCCGGCATCGAAGGTGTCGCCGGCGCCGACCGTATCGACAACAGTGACCTTCTCGCCGCCGACCGAAACCTTACCGCGCGCGGTGTAGCCGTCCGCGCCGTCGGCGCCCTTGGTGATCACCACCAGCTTGGCGCCGCGCGCCAGCCACTGGCCGGCCAGTTCCTCATGGCTGCCTTCCATGCCGAACCAGTCCAGATCCTCGTCGGAGAATTTGACGATATCGGACATGGCGGCCATGCGCAGCATTCGGGCGCGGTGAGCCTCTTTGTCCTTGATGAAGCCGGGGCGGATGTTCGGGTCGAAGGAGATCACCCGCTTCTTATGCTCGCGCACCATCAGCGCCTCATAGGTCGAGCCGCAGGGCTCCGGGATCAGGCTGATGGCGCCGAAATGCAGCGCCTCGCAGAAATCGCCGAGCGCCGGCAGGTCAGCCTCGGTGATCATCCGGCCGGCGGTATTCTCGTCGAAGAAGGCGTAGCTCGCATGGCCATTGGTCAGCTTGACGAAGGCGAGCGTGGTGTGCAGGTCGGAGGTGGCGCAAGGCGCGAAATCGACATTGCTGGCCTTCAGCGTCTCGCGCAGGATATCGCCGAACATATCGGTCGAAAGCCCGGTGAAGAAGCCGGTGGGAATGCCAAGACGCCCGAGCGCGATAGCCGTATTGAAGACCGCGCCGCCTGCGTAAGGCGCAAAAGCGCCCTCCCCACGGTCAGATTGGCGCGGCAGCATGTCGATCAGCGCCTCTCCGCAGCAGATGATCATTTCGCGGGTCCCCCAGCAAGGTTCAATCGATTAGATCGGCTTACGCCAAGGCTTTGAAAAAGGCCAGAGCGTAAGTCTCGGCAGGTCGGTTTAAGCTTTGTGGCATTGGATCTGCCCCGAAAACCGGTTCCTACCTTTCGGTTCGATGCATTAGAGACTGGCCACGCCGCCATGGCGGGCCGACCAGTCGAGCGGCGAATTGAGAAAGCTTTCGACTTCCGCCAGCTTGTTCGTCTCGAAAAGCTGCTTCTCACGCGCGACCGCCAGCACATCGCGCCAGGTGGCAATGTTGTGCAGGGTCACGCCCTTCTCCAGCATCTCGCTGCGCGCGGCCGGGAAGATGTCGTAGTAAAATAGCGCCATGCCGTGATCGACAATGCCGCCGGCAGCGCGCACGGCATTGATGAAGGTGAACATCGAGCCGCCTGCTGTCGTCAGATCCTCGATGACGAGCACGCGCGCGCCCTCGCGCATATCGCCCTCGATCTGGGCGTTGCGGCCATGGCCCTTCGGCGCCTTGCGCACATAGATCATTGGCAGGGCAAGGCGCTCGGCCAGCATGGCGGCGAAGGGAATGCCTGCCGTCTCGCCGCCGGCAATCACATCGAACTGCTCGAAGCCGGCTTCGGACAGAAGCGTGGCGGCGGCGAAATCCATCACCGCCGAGCGGATGCGCGGATAGGAGATCAGCTTGCGGCAGTCGATATAGACCGGGCTCGCCATGCCCGAGGCGAGCTTATAGGGCTGCTCGGGGCGGAAATGCACCGCCTTGATCTCCCAGAGCATGCGGGCAAGCTGGTTGGCCATGGTGGCCTTGTCGCAGAAGGGGGTCTGGATCATCGGGCAGGTCCTTGCGGTCGGTCGTCTTGTGACAGTCAGGTGTTGCGCTGGCAAAAGGTGATGCGGTTGGCGAAGGGGTCGGTCACGGTCACTTCGAGACCCCAGGGCACCGTTTCCAGCCCGGGCCGCATGAAGGGAAAATCACGCGCCGCCAGTTCCGCCTGCAGCGCCCGCGCATTCGCAACCGGCACAAAGATGCGGGTGCCTGGCGTGGTATCGCCGAAATGTTCGCTGAGATGCAGGACGAGTGCATCGCGCGAGACCTGCGCGTAAAGCGGCATGCCAGGCTCGAAGCGATGTTCCCAATCCAGCCTGAAACCGAGAAAGCCGAGATAGAACTCCATGGCCTTCTCGACCGAGAAGATCCGGAGGATCGGGATTGCAGCAGAAAGGCCGGCAGGCTCAGCCATGGTTCGCCTCGACCTCCCAATGGATGGGGAACATCGGATCGAAGACGGTGACCGGGCCCGCCCCGGTCTCGATCTTCTCAGGGAAGGTCACAGGCTCGGCCCGGCGCGTGAGCGTGATCGTCTCCTCATTGACGGGCAGACCGTACCAGGCCGGGCCGTTGCGGCTGGCAAAAGCTTCCAGCCGGTCCAGCGCATCCTCTTCCTCGAAGACATGGGCGAGGCAGCTCATGGTGTTGATCGAGGTATAGATGCCGGCGCAGCCACAGGCGCATTCCTTCAAGGGGTCGACATGCGGCGCTGAATCGGTGCCGAGGAAGAAGCGGTCATTGCCCGAGGTCGCCGCCTTGCGCAGCGCCTGGCGGTGCAGTTCGCGCTTGGCGACCGGCAGGCAGTAGTAATGCGGCCTGATGCCACCGACGAGAATGGCGTTGCGGTTGATGATCAGGTGGTGCGTGGTGATCGAGCCGGCGAGATTGCGCTCGGCCCCCTCGATATAGTCGATGCCGTCCTTGGTGGTCACATGCTCCATGGTCACCTTCAACTCCGGCAGGCGCCGGCGCAGAGGATCGAGCACGGTGTCGATGAAGACGGCTTCGCGGTCAAAAATATCGACCTCTGCGGTCGTCACCTCGCCATGGACGCAGAGCGGCAGACCGATCTCGGCCATGCGCTCGAGCACCGGCATCACCTTGTTCAGGTCGCGCACGCCGCCATGGGAATTGGTGGTGGCCCCGGCCGGATAGAGCTTGACCGCGGTGATCAGCCCGCTCGCCTTGCCGGCGGCAACGTCATCGGCCGCCGTGTGCTCCGTCAGATATAGCGTCATTAGGGGCTGGAAGCGGCTGCCTTCCGGCAGCGCGTCGAGGATGCGGGCGCGATAGGCCTCGGCATCGCCCGTGGTGACGACGGGCGGCACCAGGTTCGGCATGATGATGGCGCGAGCAAAATGCCGGGCGCTGTCGGCCACGACGCCGCGCAGCATCGCCCCGTCGCGCAGATGCAGGTGCCAATCGTCCGGACGGCGCAGGGTGAGCGTCTTCAGAGCATCGGCGGGCATCGGCGTCTCCGGGCAGGCGGCAGGGAATGAAGGCGGCGCCGCCCGGATATCACTCTTCCTTGGTCCGTGACAATTCCCTTCGCAGAGAATGACCGACGAAGGGGGCCGCAGGCTCATTCCGGCAGAGCGATTGCCTCAAGCGTGATATCGGCGACCCTCGCCTTTTCCCGGATGCGGTCGCCATTCGGCAGGTCGTTGCCGTAGAGCTTCCATTCGATGCCGGCCTCGTCGAGGCCATAATAGACCCAACGTGCCCGCAGCCGCTCTTCCAGGACCGCGCGTGGCGGGGACAGCAGGATGGTGAGGTCGAAAGCATCCGCCAGCCGTGACCAGGGCGTCTCGTCCAGGAGCAGGTAGTTGCCTTCCGCGACGATGATGCGCGTCTCCGGCGCAATCGGCCGGGCCGAGGCGATGGCGATTTCGCGGGAACGATCGAAGACCGGCACCAGAACCTCTTCCGAGCCGGTACGCACGGCTTCAAGAATATCGGCAAAGCCGCGCACGTCAAAGGTCTCGGGCGCGCCCTTGCGCTTCAAAAGCCCGCGCGCCTCCAGAATGCCATTGTCCATATGGAAGCCATCCATCGGCAGCACGACCGCGCTTTCACCCTTGGCGACCAGGAGCTCGGCCAGCGCATCGGCCAGGGTCGATTTGCCGGAGCCCGGAGGCCCGGCTACGGCAACGATCATCCGCTGCCGTCCTTCAACGCGCTTGAGCACCTCGCCAGCCAGTTGCTCCAGATCCATTCGCCCTCCCCTTTCGCAAAAGCAGGATGACGAAAGTCACCCTGATGCTGTCTGATCCCTGCCGCAGGCGCGGCGTCGTCGCGAGTCATGGCGGGAAATGCGCAGTGTTTCAAGCAGCTGACATAAGATGGCGCGCATCCGGCAAGACTTGGCGCCAGTCATAACAAAACGCCCGCCGGCGAAATGCCGTCGGGCGCTGCAAGAGATTGGACGCCCTCTGGATCAGGCGAAGGACGGGCCGGCGCGGCGCGCGTCGATCGACAGAGCGCCGGCGCCATAGGCAGCCAAGATCAGGAAGCCGCCGGCCATGGCCAGGTTCTTCTGGAAGTTGATCAGCTGCATCTGATCGGCGAAATTGGCATGGGCGATGAAAGCGGTGGCCACACAGAAGACCGCCAGAAGGATCGAGGCCGGGCGGGTAAAGAATCCGAGCAGGATGGCCAGACCGCCGCCGAGTTCGACCAGCGAGACAATGGTTGCCGTCACCATTGGCACCGGCAGGCCTTGGCCGGCAAAATAGCCAGCCGTGCCACCGAGATGGGTGATCTTGGCAAAGCCTGACAAAAGGAAGATGACCGACATCAGGATGCGGCCGGCGAGGATGACTGCACTGTTGGACATGGAGGGCTCCATCGGGTTCGAATGAAGCCAATCTAGCCTTTTCCTTCATTCGGAAAAGCAGGCAAGGCGACGACGCATCGTTCACTTTCAGAGAACAATCCAAGGAGATCGTCAACGCGATCACGGCAGCGTGAATGCTTGCCAAGGAGTGAAGGCGCGTAAGATAGTGGATAGATACACCTCATCACAATGGACCTCATGAGCGAGACATCCAAAAGCCCGGCCTTCTGGCGCTCCTTTCCGATCTTCGAGGATTTTGACGGGGAAACGATCGCGCGGCTGGCTAGCCTTGCGCATTACCGCAAATGGCCTGCCGGCACGGTGCTGTTTCAGCGCGGCGACGAAGGGCAGGAGTTGATTGCGGTGCTGTCGGGGCGCATCAAGCTGTCCTTGATCACCCCGCAAGGGCGTGAGCTGGTGCTGCGCTCGATCGAGCCGGGCGCCCTCTTTGGCGAAATGTCGGTGCTGGATGGCCAGCCTCGCTCGGCCGACGCGGTCACGGTTGCGCCGACCGAGGCCTATGTCATCGGCAAGGCGGCGTTTCTCGATCTGGTCACCCATCGCCCGGCCGCCGCCGAGGCGATCATCCGCCATATTTGCGGCATGCTGCGCGAGACCAACGACCGGTTGGAAACACTGGCGCTGTACGAGCTCAATGCCCGGGTGGCCCGCTTCTTCCTGACGCTGCTGCGCCAGTTGCATGGGACCGATCTGCCGCCGGAAGCGCATCTGCGCCTGTCGCTCAGCCAGTCGGATATTGCCGGCATCCTCGGCGCCAGCCGGCCCAAGGTAAACAGAGCCATTCTCGCCTTGGAAGAAGCCGGCGCCATCAGGCGCGGTGCCGATGGCGTCATCGCCTGCCTGCTTCATCCCCTGATGCGGCTGGCCGAGCCGGACGAGGCCTGATGCCCATCTGCGGGGATAGCTGGGCATCCCTAATTCTAGCGTTTCCGAGGGAACAGACGGATCAAAAGCCGAAGTTTAACGTTTCTTAACTCGCAGAAGAGGGACGACTTCGATGACCGCGCGTTCACGCCTCCTGATGGCCACATCAGGCTTGATCATGCTGGGCCTTGGCCTGCCGGCCCAGGCTTCCCATGCCACCCACACGACTGCCTCCGAGGCCTGCGATGCAAAGGCAGGCGATCCGCGCGATCTCGATCGAAACCCGGCCTTTTCGCCCGTCAATCTTGGCAGCATCAAGATCGGCGAGGCCTTGTCGGCCTGTCGCGAGGCCTATCGCGAACGCAGCGGCGCGCGCCAGACCTATCAGCTCGCCCGCGCGCTCTATCGCTCAGGCGCGCCGGCGCGGGCGCTTGCCATGCTGCGCGAAGCCGCCAGCGGCGGCCATCGCCTTTCGGCACAGCTTCTCGCGACGGCCAAGGACGATATCGCCCAGATCGACAGTGTCTTCGAGGAACCGCTTCGCACGGCCGCTGTCGCCGCCCCCTTACTGAGCGGCGACAAGGACCAGGACAGCACGCGCTGAGGTCTGAAGGCAAAAAGGCGAGCGAAACGCTTAGCGGATCTCGCCGGCCTGCGGGCCCCATGTATCGGTGAGCGCGAAGCCTTCGGCCAAGGGGTCGAAGGGATCGAGCGAGACTTGGTGCAGGCCGAAGGTCCAACCGCGCCCCGATATGGTCGGCACGATGGCCGGCCGTCCCGCCACGTCCGTCACCCGCACGATGCCTGCCTGGAATTCCGAGCCGATGATCGAGCGCGAGGTGAAGACATCGCCGACCTTGGCAAGGCCGCGCGCGTGCAGCGTCGCCAGATTGGCGGAGCTGCCAGTGCCGCAAGGCGAACGGTCGACGCGGCCGGGCCACATGGTCGTGCAGGTGCGCACGGCGCCATCGGCCTCGCGCCCGCGGAACATCACATAGGCGACGCCGCGGATTTCCGGAATTTCGGGATGGACGAGCGGCACGGCCTTGTTGACGAGATCCTTGAGGATCATGCCGGCCTCGACCAGCGTGCGGGCATTCGCCTTTTCGATTGTTGTGCCGATCTGCTCGACATCGACAAGCGCATAGAAAATGCCGCCGAAGCAGAGGTCCAGCTTGATCCGGCCCCATTGCGGCGTGTCGATTTCGACATCCAGCGCCTCGACGAAGGAGGGCACCATGGTCAGCGTCACGCGCTCGCAGCGCCCGTCGCGGCAGGTGGCCGTGGCCTTGACCAGGCCGGCGGCGGTGTCGAGCATCACGACCGTCTCCGGCTCCTTCATCTCGACCATGCCGGATTCCAGAAGCGCCGTGGTCACACAGATGGAATTGGAGCCGGACATGGCATGGGCCTGATCGGCCTGCAGGATGATAAAACCGAAATCGGCTTCCGGCCGCTTGGCCGGCACCAGGAGATTGACCGAGCCGATCGAGCCGGAACGCGGCTCCAGGCAGAGGAAACGGCGCAGGCTGTCATCCACCGTGTTGATGTGGTTCAGTTGCTCGGCGATCGAATTGCCGGGGATCTTCGGCACGCCGCCGATCGCCACCTTGCCGATTTCGCCTTCGCAATGAACGTCCAGAAGCTGGATCGTGCGCTTCCATCTCATCGGTCTTCAAGCTCCCTGAAGGATAACGATCGTGCTCTGACAGTCAGCGCTTCCGGCCGTCCATCAGAGACTTCTGCCACGGTGATAGCGAGCCCCGGTCGCTTTGCAAAGGGCTCCCCGCTTTGCCTGCATACAATTTGTCGCCAGAGCGTGTGAGCCCTGTAGGTTAAATGCTGCGCGCGGCTTTGCGCGATATCGGTTAGAGTGGGACAAAGCCATTTGCCAATGTCGAGTCTTTTATGTCGCAAACCGCCAGCCCGGCCGTCCCTTTGATGGGTGATCCGTCTCCTGCTGAAGCCGCAGCCGTCTTCCTCAGCACCGAAGCACTGAAGACGGATGATTTCGACTGTCAGGCCTGCGGCGCCTGCTGCGCGTATTCGCAGGAATGGCCACGCTTTTCCCTGGAGAGCGACGAGGATCTCGACAAGATCCCGGAAGACCTTGTCGCGGCGGATTTGAGCGGCATGCGCTGCGAGGCGGATCGCTGCCTGGCGCTTGACGGCACGCTTGGTCTTCACGTCGGCTGTCGGATCTATGCGGTCAGGCCCATCGTCTGTCGGGACTGCATGCCAGGCGATCCCGAATGCCTAATGGCCCGTGCCAGACTGACGGAAACCCTGCAACGCGCTGCCGAAGCAGCGGCGTAGGAAGCACGGGACAAGGCACATGGAGGTTTCACATCGCCAGACTTATCGAGCGTATGGCGAATATTTCTCTATAATTTTCGACTTTATCGGATAAATCCTCTAGGATGAGCGCATTTATCCGGATCGTCATTTGCCGGCGTTCGATCTATCCTCACGACTGATGCTGGCACCTGCCGGCCGGGCCCGATGCCGCGCCCGCTGACCCCATGAGGATCGACCGAGATGTCCCTGCCCCAGCCGACCGGCACCCCCTCCCTCGAAGCCGCATCGAGCGACGATCCGGCCCCACCGGCCTTCGCCGCCTTTGCCCCGCCGGTCTCTTCCCCGACGCCTCTGCGCGCCGCGATCAGCGCCGCCTACAGGCGCGACGAGGCCGAAGCCGTTGCACCGCTGCTGGAGGCAGCGAGCCTGCTGGATAGCGACAAGGCAGCGATCCGCGAGACCGCACGCAAGCTGATCGTGGCGCTGCGCGCCAAGCATAGGGGAACCGGGGTCGAAGGGCTGGTGCAGGAATACTCGCTCTCCAGCCAGGAGGGCGTGGCGCTGATGTGCCTGGCGGAAGCGCTGCTGCGCATTCCCGATGTCGAGACGCGCGACGCGCTGATCCGCGACAAGATCGCCCATGGCGACTGGCGCGCCCATCTCGGCGGCGGACGCTCGCTCTTCGTCAACGCCGCCACCTGGGGCCTCGTCGTTACCGGAAGGCTGACCTCGACCGTCAACGACCGCAGCCTTGCCACCGCGCTGACCCGCCTGATCGCGCGTGCTGGCGAGCCGGTGATCCGCCGCGGCGTCGACATGGCCATGCGCATGATGGGCGAGCAGTTCGTCACAGGCGAAACCATCGAGGAAGCCGTCAAGCGCGCGCGCCCGCTGGAAGCAAGGGGCTTCGGCTATTCCTACGATATGCTGGGCGAAGCCGCGACCACGGCCGGCGATGCCAAGCGCTATTATGCCGATTACGAACATGCCATCCATGCGATCGGCAAGGCCTCGGCCGGGCGTGGCATCTATCGGGGCCCGGGCATTTCCATCAAGCTGTCGGCGCTGCATCCGCGTTATTCCCGCGCCCAGGCGACCCGCGTCATGGCCGAGCTTCTGCCGCGTGTGCGCGATCTCGCGCTGATCGCCAAGGGCTATGACATCGGCTTGAACATCGATGCCGAGGAAGCCGACCGGCTGGAGCTATCGCTCGACCTTCTGGAAGCGCTGCGGCTCGATCCGGCGCTGTCGGGCTGGAATGGCCTCGGTTTTGTCGTCCAGGCCTATGGCAAGCGCTGCCCCTTTGTGCTCGATTACATCATCGATCTCGCACGCCGCTCTGGCCATCGGATGATGGTGCGCCTCGTCAAGGGCGCCTATTGGGATGCCGAGATCAAGCGCGCCCAGGTCGACGGGCTGCCCGGCTTCCCCGTCTTCACCCGCAAGGTCCATACCGACCTCTCCTACATCGCCTGCGCCCGCAAGCTTCTGGCGGCGCGCGATGTGATCTTCCCGCAATTCGCCACCCACAACGCCCAGACGCTCGCCACCATTCATCACCTGGCCGGACCTGCCTTCGAGATCGGCGATTATGAGTTCCAGTGTCTGCATGGCATGGGCGAACCGCTTTATGACGAGGTGGTGGGCGCGGAAAAGCTCAACCGCCCGGCCCGTATCTATGCACCGGTCGGCACCCATGAAACGCTGCTTGCCTATCTCGTGCGCCGTCTCCTGGAAAACGGCGCCAACTCGTCCTTCGTCAACCGCATTGCCGATCCCAATGTCTCGGTCGAGGAGATGATCGCCGATCCCGCCGATGTCGTGCGCACCATGGCGCGGCCCGGCGCGGGGCATGAGAAGATCGCGCTACCGGCCGATCTCTATGGCAACAGGCGCAACTCCGCCGGGCTCGATCTCTCGGATGAAACGATTCTGGCGGATCTTTCTGCGCGACTGAAGGAAAGCGTCACCATCGACTGGCAGGCAGCCCCCACCGGCGTGAATTTCGATCCGGCCCGCGCGGCCACCGTGGCCAATCCCGGCGACCGGCGCGACCGTGTCGGCCAAGTGCAGGACGCGGGGCCCGACGACGTCGCTGCGGCCATGGCGCGCGCCGCCGGTGCGGCCGCACGCTGGGCCGCCACCCTGCCTTCTGCCCGCGCCGCCTGCCTCACCGCCGCCGCTGACGCTCTGGAAGCGCGCATGCCGCTCCTGCTGGGCCTGATCATCCGCGAGGCCGGCAAATCCGCCGCCAATGCCATTGCCGAAGTGCGCGAGGCGGTGGATTTCCTGCGCTATTACGCCGAACAGGCGCTGAAGACCTTTGGACCCGCCCATCAGGGCCTTGGCCCCATCGTCTGCATCAGCCCCTGGAATTTCCCGCTCGCGATCTTCACCGGGCAGGTCGCCGCAGCCTTGGTCGCCGGCAATCCCGTGCTCGCCAAGCCGGCCGAGGAAACGCCGTTGATCGCCGCCGAGGCCGTGCGCCTGCTGCACGCGGCTGGTGTGCCCGAGGATGTGCTGCACTTGCTCCCCGGCGATGGCAAGGTCGGCGCGGCGCTGGTCGACGCTCCCCAGACAGCCGGCGTGATGTTCACCGGCTCGACGGAGGTTGCCCGGCTGATCCAGCGCCAGCTGGCCGATCGGCTTTCGGCCCAAGGCAAGCCGATCCCGCTGATTGCCGAAACCGGCGGGCAGAACGCCATGATCGTCGACTCCTCGGCGCTTGCCGAACAGGTGGTGGCCGATGTCGTCGCCTCTGCCTTCGACAGCGCCGGTCAGCGCTGCTCGGCGCTGCGCATCCTCTGCCTGCAGGCGGATGTGGCCGATCGCGTGCTCGCCATGCTCAAGGGTGCGCTGCACGAACTGGTCATCGGCCGGACCGACCGTCTTTCCGTCGATGTCGGCCCCGTGATCACCGAGGAGGCACGCACCAATATCGAAAATCATATCGCCGCCATGGCCGCGCGCGGCCACAAGGTCGAGCGTATCGCGCTGCCGGATGGCACGCAGCACGGCACCTTCGTCGCGCCCGCCATCATCGAAATCGGCGAGATCGGCGATGTCGAGCGGGAAGTCTTCGGGCCGGTGCTGCATGTGGTGCGCTTCCGCCGCGATGGGCTGGACCGGCTGATCGACGCGATCAACGCCACCGGCTATGGCCTGACCTTCGGCTTGCACACAAGGCTGGACGAAACCATCGCCCATGTGACGAGCCGCGTTCGGGTCGGCAATGTCTATGTGAACCGCAATGTCATCGGCGCGGTGGTCGGCGTGCAGCCCTTCGGCGGGCGCGGCCTGTCTGGCACCGGTCCCAAGGCCGGTGGACCGCTCTATCTCGGTCGGTTGACACAGGTCGCTCCATTGCCGCCGCAGATCAATTCGGTCAGCGTCGATGCCGGCCTGACCGACTTTGCCCGCTGGCTGGAAGCCAGGGGCAACAGTGCGGACGCGGAAGCCGCGCGCGAGATCGGCGGGCGCTCGGCGCTCGGCTTCGTCACCGAGCTTTCCGGCCCCGTGGGCGAGCGCAATCTCTATGCGCTTCATCCGCGTGGCCGCATTCTCTTGGTGGCAAAGACGCAGACAGGGCTCATGCGGCAGCTTTCAGCCGTCCTGGCAACCGGCAATGAGGCGGTGATCGACACCGCGCGCGGGCTGGATGCAAGCCTTGCCGGCCTGCCCGATGGCGTGGCACGGCGCATCACCAAGGCCGCCGACTGGACGGCTGCAGGCCCCTTTGCCGGCGCACTGATCGAGGGCGAAGGAGACGAGATCCTCGACGTCCAGCGGCGCATTGCCATGCTGCCAGGCCCGCTGGTGCTGACCCAGGCCGCCTCAAGCCAGGCGCTGGCCGACAATCCCGAGGCCTATGGTCTGAACTTCCTTCTGGAGGAGGTTTCCACCAGCATCAACACGGCCGCCGCCGGCGGCAATGCCAGCCTGATGTCGATCGGCTGACGAGATGCCGGCCGGCCCTTTTGCGTATACCGGCCCAAGCTGCGGACGAGGCGCGCGCAAGACGCAGCAGGCGATGCGCGCTTCGTGATCCGATGGGAGCCAGACCTCCCCGGAACACGCGGGATTAACGCTCCGCAGGCCACATGGCAAAAAGGCTTCGCACAGGCGCGGGCAAGGGCCTATAAGCGAGCGATCATGCTGACGCTCGCCGAACCCGTGACCCTCGAACAGGAGGTGCGCAAGAGCCGCTTTCTCGCGGCCTGCGCCCCCATTGCCGACGAACAGGAGGCGCGGGCCTTCGTCGACCGGGTCAGCGATGCCTCCGCCACGCATAATTGCTGGGCCTATCGCCTCGGCCAAATCTATCGCTTCAGCGACGATGGCGAGCCGGGCGGCACGGCAGGCCGGCCGATTCTGGCGGCTATCGATGGGCAAGGGCTGGATCAGGTCGTGGTCGTGGTGACGCGCTGGTTCGGCGGCATTCTCTTGGGCAGCGGCGGACTGATGCGTGCTTACGGTGGCACGGCAGCCATGGCGCTGCATGATGCGCCGCGCATCGAGCATATCGAGACCGTCAGCGCCTCGCTGGCCGTCAGCTTCTCCGACCTGCAGCGGATCAAGGCCCGCCTCGCCCAGCAGGGTGTCACGATCACTGCCGAACATTTTGACGCGTCAGGCCCGCGCCTCGATTTAACCCTGCCGGCGACAGCCACGCAGACGATCGCCGATCTGGTGCGCGACCTGACACGTGGGCAGAGCATGCTCGCCCTCGACTGACCGCATTAGCGGGCACAGGTGCATTCGACAGACGGCGCGGTTCTGCGGAGATCGTTGGACGGGTCGCCGCGCGCTTTCTGCGCCAAGCCTGGGATGGAGCTGTCGGGCCGTAGGAGCGCAGGACCGGCACAGCACAAACGCGATCCCGTCGAACCAAGAGACCATTTCCTTGTTTAACGACCGGCAGCAGCGGGCGAAGCGGCCCGAGCAAGCGTCGAGGTCGTCTGGCAGACGGTGCCGAACGAACGCTTTGCACCGAAGAGACACGTTTCAAGGAGAGGACAAATGGCAGCGCTGGATATTCTCTATGGCCATGGCGGCATGCCGGCCGGCGCGGCGGCGAAAGCGGAGCAGAAGGATATTTTCCATCTCTCGCGCTTCATCGACGCGCAGAAGGGCGTCTATCCGACTGCGCTCGCCGAATTGCAGGCCGGGCGCAAGAGAACCCATTGGATGTGGTTCATTTTCCCCCAGCTCGCCGGCCTCGGCCGCTCCTCGACAGCGCAGCATTTCGCCCTATCAGGCCAAGCAGAGGCGCTGGCCTTTCTCGGCCATTCCTGCCTCGGGCAGCGTCTTGTCGCCGCCACGCAGGCCGTCATGGACCAGGAAGAGGATCTGAGCGCACGGGAGATCTTCAGCACGCCGGACGACTTGAAATTCCTGTCCTCCATGACGCTGTTTGCCACCCTGTCCGAAACCGCCGGTCTGGATGCCAGCCTGTTCAGGAGCGCCATTCGCAAATTCTACGATGGGAAACCGGATCTGGTGACGATCGAGCTGTTGAAGCAACTGCCGTAAGGCGACATTGTGATGAAGATCTTTGACGCGACGCCAACCTGAGGACGTGCGCAGGCGCAAGCACACCTAATCCTGACCCAAAATCAGGAAGAGTAATACAGCACTAAGTCGTTGGAAAGAAATGGCGCGCCTTGATGGCGATGCCTCGAACGAACTCTTCGAAATTCTTGCCGATTGGAACACCTTCCTTGAGCACCGCAAGTCGCAGGATTTGCAGGTGCCGCCATGTCCCTGAGCGATGGTTTCAACACCGCAGCGGCAGGACTTGAGGAAGACCGGCCTGCGCCGCTTCGCAAACGTCGCGCCTCTCCCTTCAGTCTCCGGCTAACGGCAGACGAGCGGGCGCGGTTGATCGAAGAGGCGAAGGGCGCGCCGCTCGGGGCCTATATCAAGGCCAAGGTGACGGGTGCGCCGCTGCCCGTCCGGATGCGGCGCACGGGACTTTCGGTCGAGGACCGGCAGGCACTCGCACAGGTCCTCGCCCTTCTCGGCCGGTCGCGGCTTTCATCCAACCTTAACCAGCTTGCCTATCTCGCCAATGTCGGCGCGCTCCCGATGACGCCGGAGACGGAAGCCGAACTGATCGACTCGGTTCGTGCCGTCCGTGGCGTGCGCATCCTCCTGATGACAGCGCTCGGCCTCAAGCCGGAATTGCGGGAGGACAGGTCATGATCCTCAACGCTTCCCAGCGCGGCGGCGGGCGGGACCTTGCCGCACATCTCATGAAAACCGAAGAGAACGAGCATGTCAGCCTGCACGAGCTGCGCGGTTTCGCGGCAGGCGACCTAAACGGCGCTTTCCGGGAGGCGGAGGCCGTGAGCCGGGGCACGCGCTGCCAGCAATATCTGTTCTCGCTGTCGCTCAACCCGCCTGCCGATGCCCGCGTTCCGGCGGAGGTGTTCGAGCGCACTGTCGACCGGATCGAAGAACGGCTGGGGCTTCAGGGGCAACCGCGTGCGGTCGTCTTCCACGAAAAGGACGGCCGAAGACATGCCCATTGCGTCTGGTCCCGGATCGATGCCGCGACCATGACGGCAAGGCCCATGTCCTTCTACAAACAGAAGCTGACCGGCCTGTCCCGCGATCTTTACCTCGAACACGGTTGGACGATGCCGCACGGTATCGTCAAATCCGGTCGGCGCGATCCGACCACCTTCACTCTCGCAGAATGGCAGCAGGCCAAACGGCAGGGCATGGACCCGCGCTGGCTGAAGGCGGTGCTGCAAGATTGCTGGAGCCGTTCGGACGGCCCTGCCTCTTTCGGGCGGAGCCTGGAAGAGCACGGGTTTTTCCTTGGCCGGGGCGACAGGCGCGGTCTCGTCGTTCTCGATCATACGGGCGAAGTCTGGTCGTTACCCCGCGCCCTCGGCCTGAAGACGAAGGAGGTCCGCGCCCGTCTCGGCAACGGCGCGGCACTTCCCGATCTCGCAGATGTCAGGAAACGTATCGGCGAGCACATGCGTCCGGCCATCCGCCGCCATGTCGCCGAATCCCGCGAACGGTTTCAGGGGCGCTCAGCCAAGCTCAACGACTACAAGGCGGAAATGACGGTGCTGCACCGCCAGACGCGGCAGAAGCTCGAAGAGCGGCAGGCCGCCGATTGGCTGGCTACGACGCGCGTCCGCGCCGACCGCCTGCCGAGGGGTCTGCGCGGCCTCTGGCACCGCATCACCGGCCGCTATGAGGAAGTGCGCCGCCAGAACGAAGCCGAAGCGCAGCGGCAGCGTGCCGAACAGGCGAAGAACCGTCAGTCCCTGATCAATGCGCAACGCAGCCAGCGGGCCGTCCTTGAAGAGCGCTTCAAGGACCTGCGGCGCGCGCAGGCCGCCCAGCTTCTCGAACTGCGCCGCGAGATCGGCCGGTATCTGAAGTTCTCCGGCGAGACGCCGCAGGCCGGAGCAGCACAGGACATGTCGATCGGCCTCAAACTCGAACGCTGACACCCACTCAACCGGAAAGGAGAATGCGCATGTCGTCACAGAACAACAATGCCGAAACGGCGGGGTTGGGGATCGGTTTCGCCTTCATAGCGATAGCGGCCCTGCTGGTCTTCGCCCTGGCTTCCTTCCTCGCGATGATCCTGACGCTCATCGCCCTCTGCGCGTGGTTCAGGCCGATCACGATCGCAGGCGCCACAATCGAGCCGGAAGAAGCCCGCTGGTTCGTCTATCGAGGCTTGATCGGGATCGTCACCCTTCCAGCCTTCGCCGCCTTTAGCTCGCTGCTGTTTCAGTCGCCGTTCGATTGGAGCCGCTGGCTCGTCTATCTCATGATCGGCGGATATGTCGGCGGATCGCTCGGCATTGCCCTCCTCAGGGGCGAGGAGCAGCAGCCCACCGAAATCACTGCAATGCCTGCGTCGATCCCGCCCCAGCTTCCCAAGCCAACGCCGAAGCCCAAGCCGCAGATGCCCGATCCGGATCGGCCGGAATGCCGGGATTGCCCTTTCACCTTCGCAAATTGGGACGATCGAGAGGAGGCATGGAAATGAGCCTGCGGGTATTCACCGGACTTTACCATCTACTCTGGACGCTGGAGTCGCATTCGCAGCAGCGGCTGGGCTGGGAGGATGCGGCGCAGGCCCGGATCGCGCGGGCGAAAGCGGAACGCCTTGCCGCCGCCCAGCTTCAGGGCATGCTGGACGCCAATCCCAGCGGCGCTCTGGGAACGGCACGGCTCGACGACCCGGAAAAGCTACGGGAGTCGGGGCTATGATGAGAGACCCGACCGCCCATCGTCCCGTTCGATGCGGGATCGAACTCGGCTTCCGCGGCGGCCGTCCGCTCGTCTATGACGGGACCGAGCCTGTTGCCATCGATGCACAGGCTGGCAAAGGCAAGCTCGCCCGGTTCCTCGGCGTCAATCTGGTCTCGCCGCGCACCGCCCACCTGACGAAGATCATCACCGATCCGAAGGATGCGGAACTGGCCTGGGTGACCTGGAAGACGCTTGCGCGGCAGGGCTACCGGGTTCGCTTCATCAATCCCGGCCAGCTCTACGGCTATCCGTCGGAGAGCTACAATTTCAATACGCGGCTTTTGGAGGTCGCGGCGCGAAGCGCGCTGCGGCCCATTGTCGGCGAGGTCGCCTACGACGCCGCGAGCTACCTTGTACCGATCGATCCGAACCCCGCGCATCGCTGGATCGGTCTGGGCGTCCGCATCGCGTTTGCGCTCTATAACAAGATCACGGCGCTGTTTGCGTCCGAACGCTGGGCCTGCACGGCAGGCGGACTCTGGGATTTCTACGGTCGTGGGCCGGAGGAGATTGCCGAGGATTTGAGGCTCTGGGCGTCCGATTCCCGAATGCAGGACGATGCAGGCATGTGCCGCCAGATCGCCAGCATGACCGAATCCCGCGACCAGTGGAACGCCTATGCCTCGGTCATTCTGGAGCGGCTGCAAGGTTTTCAGCGGGGATCGGCCGGGCGCTTGGCGACGGACCGAAACACATTCGATCCGGCCGAAATGAAGCGCGAGCGCAGTGCATTGTTCATCATCGGCTCGGCCCGGTCGGAAACCAGCCGAAGCTTCGTCGGGGCGATGACCGCCGCCGTGATCGAGCGTTTCGCCGATGCCTCCGGTCCGCTTCGCGCCCTCGTCGTCGGCGAGGAATGGGGCCAGCTCTATGTCTCGAACTTCCCGGAAATCCTGACGCTCTACCGGCAGGGCGGCATCAACTTTCTCGGGGTTTTCCAGAATGCTGCGGCGCAGATCGAAGCCCGCTACGGGCGCGAGACGGCCCGCATCTGGAAAAAGGCGGTCGCGCATACGCTTTATCGCGGACTGCCCGACAATGACACCTTGCGCGATATCGAGCACCGTTCGGGCAAAACCTCCGTTATGGTGCGCGGCTTCAACGTCTCGGCGAGCCAGGTGCCGGGATCGGGCGACAACCTCGTCGAACAATCCCGGCCGTTGTTGCAGGTAGAGGATATCCGGGAGGTGACTGGCGGCGAGACCGGCCTTCTGGAATCTCGCGACTTCGGCTTTTTCACGGTTTCGATGCCGAATTTCTGGGAACGGCGGGAGGTCAGCGGCCTGCTCCGCGATGTCCGGCTCAAGCCGGACAAATACGAGTGGCTGACGCAAGCCGGGCCTCTTTCCCTTCCGGCTCCCGAGCCAACCCAGTCTGCCTCGGCGGATGCGGACGTGCTCGACATCTTGCGGGAATTACGCGCGGACGCCGGTACGCCCGACAAACGAAACCTTGGATAACGGAGACACCGATAATGTCTGACAGTGAGAAACGCATCAATGACGGCATCCAGCGTTATTATGCGATGCTTGGCTCGCTTCACGGCGTTCCAGCCGGTGTCATGCGGCGCGCTGAGGCTGACCGCATCACCTATGGTGAAATCTATGGCGGCCGGAGCGCAGTGGACGGCGAAATTCGATGGTCGTCCCTGCATGTGCTGCGGTTTCTGGTCGAGATTTGCGGCCTTACCTATGCCGAGGCGCGCGCGGGGCTCGTTGAAGAATTGAGCCATTGGAGATCGACCGGCCCGCTTCCAGAGCCGGAAGCGCTCGCAAGGGAAATGTTCACGACTGCGCGCGGCAACATTCTCGATGCGATGGTGCTGGCGCAGATGGAGCTGGATTGCCTGGCCCGCGACCCCGTGCGGTCACTCTACATGCGTGATGTGCTCCGTCATCTGGAGACGATGCGCTTTACCGATTGCTACGATGCCGGGAAGGACTGGCGGGAATTGTCCTGACACGATACTTCACGATCCCTGTCGGCTCGTCAGGATGCATGTCGCATCGTGGTCGACGCGTGTGCCATCAACGCCAGGGATCGTGGTACGGGTCGAAATCTCCGTTGTCGTTCGCCGGTATTCGGTCCGTCTGGGCATTGTTGAACAGTATAAAGATCACGATATTCTCATCTGCTGACGGCTCAATGATCGGCTCAGCGTATAGTGATAGACGCCCAATTCCCGCGCAACGCTGGCGGCGGTCTTGCCGCCCTCGATGTCGCGGCGAGCGGTCTGCAATTGTTCGTCGGTCAGAGCGCGCGGTCTGCCGATCCGCGCTCCGTTGCGCCGGGCCGCTGCCATGCCTTCTTTTGTTCGCTGCGACAGCGTACGCCGCTCAAACTCTGCCAGCGCGGAAAGCATCGTATAAACGAAGATTCCGGCGGGCGTGGACGTGTCGATATTGAGCGTTGCGATCTGGAAGTGAACACCTCGGCTGCGAAGTTTCTCGGCTTCGGTCAGAGCGTCCACCACCGAGCGAAACGCCCGGTCCAAATCCCAGACAACCAGCATGTCGCCGGGCTTGAGCAGCGTCAACACTTTCTCGTAGACGGGGCGGCGGGCACTGCATGCCGACACCGTTTCGATGTGAATTTCATGGCAGATGTCCCGCAAGCCCATGATCTGTCGGTCATGGCGCTGGTCGGGTGTCGAAACACGGATATATGCTATTTTTCTCATTGTAATTCAAAACTTTAATGGTTTTTTGAGCCTCACATAAAGGCTCCTTATCGCTCTTCGACGGCGGGCTGCTCACTTCCGACCTGCACCCCTTAATTTCTATAATATCCTAGCAGAAAGCGGCGCTATTATTCAAATAATAACAAAACCGAGCCTTAAGGTGATCGATAATCTACATAAATACTACGATCTTACTAAGATAATCCCGGCGACGCTGCTGTCTTCATTGCTTTCTTTTTCTTCAGTCCATGCGGAGGGGGATGCGTTCGACGCCGGAAAAGTGATGAATGCAATGTCTTCTGAGCAGAGAGCCGCCTATCTTGCAGGCGTTATCGAAGGACTGGCGATTGCCCGCTACAACAAGGACGGCAAGCAGAAGACGGGCCTGGGGTGCATCTACGACTGGTATTATAAGGACAAAAGCAACCTCAAACTGATCCACGACGCATTCGATAAATATCCGACCTACCCACCTGGCTCGATTGTCGATGTTCTCGTGAAACAGAAATGCGGGGAATGATGCACACCCTTCTGCCGCTGACACGAAAAGAGGAGTTTGCACTGGCGGCAGCGCTGGAGAAGGACTTCGTCCTGGAAAAGCTGAAGCTTGCCCGGTTCGAGGCTCGGATGAGACGGGAAGCGGAGCACGAGCGCGTCGAAGAGAAAAAGCGCGATCACGACACGGCGGACGCAATCGAAACGGCCCTTGCACCGCCGCGAGCGATTATCGAGTTCCGCTCGGAACTCGATACATACGACACCAAAACTGTCGAAGCCCTGATGGAAAATCGCGACGCCTTGGACCGGGTGGAAGATCAGATCGAAATAATGTTGGGGCAAGCGCAAGTCTTGCCTGACGGTCGCCGTGTGTTCAAAACACAGGACGGAAAGCGTGTCTTTGACGAGCATGGGCAGGAAATTGCATCCACTGTCATTGACGCGACCAGCATCGATGACAAGAAGCCAAAATGGGAGGTATTTAAAGGAGTGAACGACGAGGAAGCGCGTTTGACCGCCGAGCGTCAGGCGCTGCTCGACTACCAGCAAAGACTTGATGCCGCCCGCGAACGTCTTGACAAGGGTGAGATCACCAATGCCGAGTTGGGCCGTCTGAAAGCGGACCTCGCCGAGACTATGCCAGAAGCCGTAAGGCAAAAGCTCAATCTTGAAAATCCGAAGACTGAAACGGCTCCTCCTCTGACCGCCAGCGCTTCGGCCTTACCGAACAATATGGATGTGCTGATGCGCCAGACCGGCTTCGCCGCAGCCGTGCCGTAGTCGGTTCGCTTCTACCAAAATTTTCATCCACAGCCCGCCTTATCGGACCTTCCGATTCCAAACGCGCGTGCTCGGTTATTTTCTTGACAGATGGTGGCAAATTTGACACCATTTAATCGATGGTAGGCAACACCCGGCGCATTTCATGGATCAAGACCGCAAGAAAGGATTTCGACGCCTTTCCGGCTGGTGCGCGTGACAAACTGGCGGATGCGCTCGACATCGTTTCCGCAGGCGGACACCCCTTAATCGCCAAACCCCTCACGGGCCTCGGGTCGGGCGTTCTCGAACTCGCATTGAAGCATCAGGGCGAGGCTTATCGGGTCGTATATGTCGTGCAGATCGGCGCGGACATATGGGTCGTTCATGCCTTCCAGAAGAAGTCAAAATCGGGAATAGCCACCCCGAAAGCGGAAATCGATCTGATCCGCGAACGGCTCAAGCGCTTGAAGGAGGCACTGCAATGAATGACGATTTTGAACTGATACGCGGAAGCGGGAATGTCTTTCGTGATCTCGGTTATCACGATGCGGACCTTCGCCATGCAAGGGCGGTCTTAGCCGCAGAAATCATCAAGGCGCTCGATGAACGCCAATGGTCTACCCGCAAGGCCGAGCAGGAGACCGGCATCAGCCATGCTGATTTTTCTCGCATCCGGCGGGCAAATATCGAACGCTTTAGCTTCGAGCGGCTGGCGTCGATTCTCGGAGCTTTGGGTCGGGAGGTCGAGGTTTCCGTCGAAGTCCGCCCGCGTGTCCAACCTGGCGCTCCGGCCGAGATGCGCCTGTGATCCTCACGCCGATACTCGGCGACCTGCTGGAAGTCGGGTCGTCGCCATCTGCCCGCTAGAGCTGCCCCCATACGCCATGCCGCTCGGCCGCCACTTTTTGCCGCCGTAACATCTCACCGAGAAGATCGTCCACCGTCGCCGCGCCGTCGATCATTCGTGCGCAGCACTCCTGCATGATTTCGCTCGCCTCGATGCTGTAGCGGTTGAGCGGCGTATTCTCCTCCAATGCACCGGTCCGCTCCTTTTGCTCCCCGATCAGTTCCAGCAAAAACGCCTCGGTCAGGCCACCTACATCACCCCTCAAAGCCATTTAAAAACACCTCTCTGATTCAAACGAAGTTTTGCCGTCCTCGGCTTCCGGCTGTCCGGCGCTCAATGCATGCCGTTCATGCGGGCGAGCCACGCGCTTGGCTCCTCGCACAATGAAACGTGCCACCCTTCACGGGCACGCGACAAGTCTACCACCGCCTCGCAGACATCCGCCGAACCGCTCGCCGTATTCGCACCGAGTTGAACCTTCTGCAGAAATTCGCGAACCTGCGCGACCGTCGTAAAGGCGGGATAGTAATAGCCGAGATCGTCATCGCCTTTCAGCCTGTCCCAGACATCGTAGCATACCAGCATGAAGCAAGCGCCTTTGACGATTGCTTTCTTCGCCTGTTCCTCCAACGCCCAAAGTCTTAGGCCCTGTTGACAAAGTGGATTTCCAAATCAGGGGAAGCATGATTCAAGACTGCTTTTTGGGAGGCAGCTTTGGCTCGTGGCGACCTTACGGATATGGAGTGGCGGATCATTGAGGGTCTGTTACCCACCGAACGCGGTAGGAAATCCCGGCCCTCGCACGACAATTGACGATACCTGAACGGTATGCTGCATGTTCTTCGGGTTGGCTGCCCCTGGCGCGATATGCATGAGCGCTACGGAAAGTGGAACTCGGTCTATGTGCGCTTCCGCCGGTGGGCTGAACAAGGAGTTTGGGACGCTCTGCTTGAGACCCTCGTTGAACTGG
>NZ_FOAM01000046.1 GCF_900109605.1 Xaviernesmea oryzae | reverse complement strand
CCAAATCAAATCACTCATGGCAGCGCCTCCTCGCGCCGCCAGTGAATCAACCGATCGGGCCGTTAGCAAGCAATTTAATAGGTCCTGAGCCTAGATGTCAGGCATAATCAGATCTACCAATGTTTAGCCTTTGGTCAGTCGCTAGTTACAACACATTCGGGCGGCCACAACCAACCAAATCAGCCTGAATCTTGGTGGAACATCGCTAGGATGCTTTTTGATTGTGTCCATTTACATCAGCGCGTGACACTTCTGCTTTTGTCACTGTGCCGTTGATCGTGTGGATATCGGACTCGACGGTTTGCACCGAGGGTCCAACCCGCCGTACTACATGCTCAGGCGACTCCGCGCATAACGAGCCGGTCATTCTGGACCAACAGGATCAGAAACTGGTGGTTTAAAGCTTGTTGCGCCTGGGACAACGCGGGGCTATAGCGAAAAAGATAAAAGGCAGCGGCAGAGGCATCTGGATGACGTTTCAAGCGAATACCAAGGCGGGGATCTGCTTCATTTTTAACCACCCTTTCCCGCATCAGATCACGGTCTTGCGGCGGCTCTACAAAGATCGCTTTACAAAGATTCTATTTTTAGTTCCCTTTCATTTAGATTCATCTGATGATGATGTGGTCACAGTCTACAGTGGTGCATTCAACTTCGACTCGATTGTCGTTCAGGCTAAGCGAGAAATTAAAGCGAAGTTTGCTGATTGCAGCCATGTTTTGTTTGTTCATAACGATCTGTTGCTCTCAGGCCGCTTCGATGAAGGAAGTGTAGAGACGCTGCTAGGTCTTAAGAATGAGCAGGCGTATATCAGCGAGATTCGCAAGATTTCAGGCCCTGTCTATCAATGGGTTTGGCTTACACGGCTCTGCTACAAATTCAAGTTCCCGATGGACAGCCTCTTTGGAACGGGATCTGAAAAGGCCCGGCAATATCTGCCAAGTATCGAGTCGATCAATCAGAAGTGTCTTGTAGGCGGATTTGACCCGTCGCCTTCCTATCTGACCCGCGATTTGGAACGGATCGATGGAATGTATGCAGGAAGGTTTATCGACGAACAATTGTTCGCCGGTGGCAACCATCTTGACGAGCACGGCCGCTTCATGTTTTCACACCCGCTTTTCTCCGGCTACTCAGATATCTTCTGCGTCCCCTATAAAGCCTTGGACGAATGGTTGCATGTTCTTGGAACTCTGTCAGCGATGGACATTTTTCCAGAAATCTCCATTCCAACTTCGCTTGTCTGGGTGTTTGGACGCGTGAGTACGGCAGAGAAACTGGGGCTGAGGACGTCCATCCTTTGGCAGGATCGTTATCTTGCGGACAAGATCAGTTGGGTCATTGAACGACTTGAGGCCGGCGAGGCTTATATCCATCCCGTTAAATATGAGCAGTATTCGGAAGAGGAATATGGACAGCTGATGCTAAATTTGGATAGAAGCTCGGCTCATTAGTTACAATCTCCTCGTAGCCCAAGGTTGTTCGCGACGACAAATCCATCCGTATTCTCATGAATACCCGATCGAATGTTTGAGCGGAAGCGAATGGCTTTGGCGCAGAATGCAGGTAGAAAAATGGATAAGGCATTTCCGGTGGCGCCAAGATCACCGGAAATGCCTTAGATAATTCTAACATATTGGTGCGGGGCGGCTCATAGCCATCAAGGTCATGTCACGTTACATCGCAGTTAGGTGACTGAAAGAAAAGACGCAACTCCCTGAAGTTCCCGCTTTAAAGATTCGTCGCTTCACCTATGGTTGCGATCGCGACATCGCTGCGTATTCGAACGTATGCTATAGCTAGCGCCCTGCTCGAACCAAATCGCTAATCTTGAAACAAGCAATACCGCGAGACTAAAGCATGTCGCATTTATTCAGCCTCATATCCTGCGGCTTTGAAGAAGTTTCGGCATTCGGTGACGGAGAAGAGGCTGATGATGTCACCGAGG
>NZ_FOAM01000003.1 GCF_900109605.1 Xaviernesmea oryzae | reverse complement strand
AGTTCGTCCAAAGTCGTTTCGCCATGGGCCGACATCCGCTCGCGGACCCAGTCACCATGGGCCATAAGCTTCCCACCACCAGGCGGGTGGCCCTGCTTGGCCGCGGCCAGAGAACCGGATGACCGATGCAGCATCATCATATTGTTGACGAACCGAGGCGAAACCCGGAAATGCCGAGCGGCTTCACGGTTGCTATGCCCTTCATTCACAAACGCAACGACACGCTCACGCAACTCGATCGGATGCGGCTTGCCCATGGTGCATCTCCTTCCATGGGCAAAGTGAATCACAGAGCAAGACAAACTGGAACCATGAATCAGGTTTACAGCGACACGCTTTAGCCCTGTTCGAGGCCGCTCCCGGTGCGCAGGCTCTGGCCGACGTCATTTTTGCGCGGGACAACGAAAAAGGGCGGCCCTTGCGGGACCGCCCTCCAACTGAACCGGATGGATCAGTGTCACCAGCCGTTTGGCTGATCACATCATGTCCATGCCGCCCATTCCGCCCATGCCGCCCGGCATCGCCGGAGCGTCCTTCTTCGGCAGTTCTGCGATCATGGCTTCCGTCGTGATCAGCAGCGAAGCAACCGAAGCGGCGTTCTGCAGGGCGGTACGAACGACCTTGACCGGGTCGACGATGCCCATGGAGATCATGTCGCCAAACTCGCCGGTCTGGGCGTTGTAGCCGTAGTTGTCGTCGTTCTTGTCGAGGATCTTGCCGACGATGATCGAGGCTTCGTCACCGGCATTGTCAGCGATCTGGCGAACCAGCGACTGCAGCGACTTGCGCACGATGTTGATGCCGGCTTCCTGGTCGTCGTTCTCGCCCTTGGCCGTGATCTTGCTCGAGGAGCGCAGCAGGGCAACGCCACCGCCGGGAACGATGCCTTCCTGAACGGCCGCGCGGGTTGCGTTCAGAGCGTCGTCGATGCGGTCCTTGCGTTCCTTGACTTCGACTTCGGTCGCACCACCGACGCGGATGACGGCAACACCGCCAGCGAGCTTGGCCAGGCGTTCCTGCAGCTTTTCGCGGTCGTAGTCGGAGCTGGTTTCTTCGATCTGGGCCTTGATCTGTGCAACGCGGCCTTCGATGTCGGACTTCTGGCCGCTACCATCGACGATCGTGGTGTTTTCCTTGGAGATCGAAACCTTCTTCGCACGGCCGAGCATGTCGAGCGTGACGTTTTCGAGCTTGATGCCGAGATCTTCGGAGATGACGGTGCCGCCCGTGAGGATGGCGATGTCTTCCAGCATGGCCTTGCGGCGATCGCCGAAGCCCGGAGCCTTGACGGCAGCGATCTTCAGGCCGCCACGCAGCTTGTTGACGACGAGCGTGGCGAGTGCTTCGCCTTCGACGTCTTCAGCGATGATGAGGAGCGGCTTGCCGGTCTGAACGACGGCTTCCAGAACCGGGAGCATCGCCTGCAGGTTGGAGAGCTTCTTCTCGTGCAGCAGGATGAAGGCGTCTTCCAGATCCGCAACCATCTTTTCCGGATTGGTCACGAAGTAGGGCGAGAGGTAGCCGCGGTCGAACTGCATGCCTTCGACGACTTCGAGTTCGGTCTCGGCAGTCTTGGCTTCTTCAACCGTGATGACGCCTTCGTTGCCGACCTTCTGCATGGCTTCGGCGATATCGGCGCCGACCTGCTTGTCGCCATTGGCGGAGATGGTGCCGACCTGGGCAACTTCTTCCGAGGTGGAGATCTTCTTGGCCTTGGCCTGGAGATCCTTCACGACTTCCGAAACGGCGAGATCGATGCCGCGCTTCAGGTCCATCGGGTTCATGCCGGCGGCAACGGCCTTGTTGCCTTCGCGAACGATCGCCTGGGCGAGAACGGTCGCGGTCGTGGTGCCGTCACCAGCGATGTCGTTGGTCTTCGAAGCAACTTCGCGGACCATCTGGGCGCCCATGTTCTCGAACTTGTCGTCCAGTTCGATTTCCTTGGCGACCGATACACCGTCCTTGGTGATGCGCGGAGCGCCGAAGGACTTGTCGATGACGACGTTGCGGCCCTTGGGACCGAGGGTGACCTTTACGGCGTCAGCGAGAATGTCGACGCCGCGCAGCATCTTTTCGCGCGCGCCGCGGCCGAACTTTACTTCTTTAGCTGCCATGTCTCAAACTCCTGGTTTGAATGCTGGAGAAATCCAGCGTCTCAAGCAATGCGATGTCGGACCAATCCGAAATCAGGCAAAATCCGAAATCAGGCAATGACGCCCATGATGTCGGATTCTTTCATGATCAGCAGGTCTTCGCCGTTGAGCTTGACCTCGGTGCCAGACCACTTGCCGAACAGGATGCGGTCGCCAGCCTTGACGTCCAGCGGGACGACCTTGCCGGACTCGTCACGCGCGCCGGAGCCGACGGCGACGATTTCGCCTTCCTGCGGCTTTTCCTTGGCGGTGTCGGGGATGATGATGCCGCCCTTGGTCTTGGCTTCGGACTCGACGCGACGAACGACGACGCGGTCGTGCAGCGGGCGGAAGTTGGTGCTTGTCATTGTCTGTTTCCTCGATCAAATGACGTGCGGATCGCGCAGATGGGACCCGCGATGAACTGTTAGCACTCACCCTCGGGGAGTGCCAGCAACGTCGAGATAATGATCCGTCCAGCGTGAGTCAAGAACCGCCACCGGACGAGGCTTGCAAATTTTTTGTGACTTTTTGGCGTCTTGCCTGGCGATGCGTTGCGGTGAGCCATGGCAAAAGCCTGGGCCTGAGGGCCGAATGGCTGGCTGCGGACTGCGCAAAAATGCCGACCGCACGCGCTCGCCCGCCCTTGGCGCTTGTGTTTTGCGCTGAGCCTTGCCATGAACCGATCACCCTTTTCGCCGATCGTAAAGACGCCATGCCCTCCCGGATTTCTGAGTTTCGTGATATTTCCGCCCGCTACGACGTCGTGCTCTGCGATGTCTGGGGCGTTCTGCACAATGGTGTCGAGGCGTTTCGCCCGGCCTGCGAGGCGCTGGTCGCCGCGCGGGCGCGCGGCGCGACCGTGGTACTGATCACCAATTCGCCACGGCCGTCGCCCGGTGTCATCGCACAGATCCGGGGGCTCGGCGTGCCCGATGATGCGTATGACCGCATCGTCACCTCGGGCGACGTGACGCGGACGCTGATTTCGGCGGCCCCCAAGAAGGTCTATTTCATCGGCTCGGAGCGCGACCTGCCCCTGATCGAAGGGCTTGGCGTGCAGATGGTGGCGAGCGACGATGCGGAGGCGATCATCTGCGCCGGCTTTTTCGATGACGAGAGCGAGACGCCGGAAGACTATCGGGCAACGCTCCTGCCGGCGGCCAAGCGCAAGCTGCCGATGATCTGCGCCAATCCCGATCTCGTGGTCGAGCGCGGCCACCGGCTCATTCCCTGCGCCGGCGCCATCGCCAAGCTCTATACGGAGTTGGGTGGGGAAAGCCGCATTGCCGGCAAGCCGCACCAGCCGATCTATCGCGCGGCGCTGACGGAAGCCAAGGCGATCCGCGGCGCCCTCGACCGGGCGCGTGTGCTGGCGGTCGGCGATGGCATGCCGACCGATGTGCGCGGCGCGATCGATTTCGGTCTGGACCTGCTCTACATCAGCGCCGGTATCCATGCGAAAGACTACATGGTCGGCGAAAAAACCGACGAAACCAAGCTGAACGCCTTTCTGAAGGCAGAGGGAGCATCGCCGAAATGGTGGATGCCACGGCTCGCATGACGACAACAATCTTTCACCGCAACGAGACCCGCCAGCCTCTGCCCGACGACCTGAAGGGCGGGGTGATCGCCATCGGCAATTTCGACGGCGTGCATCGCGGTCACCAGGCGGTTCTGGAACGGGCGCTGAAGGAGGCCGAAGTGCGCGGCGTCAAGGCGCTGGTGCTGACCTTCGAGCCGCATCCGCGCAGCGTCTTCAAGCCCGAACAGCCGGTCTTCCGCCTGACCGAGGCGCCGCTGAAGGCCCGGCTGTTGGAAGCCATGGGCTTTGCCTGCGTCATCGAATATCCCTTCGACCGCTCCTTCTCCGAGCTATCGGCCGGCGATTTCGTCCGCCAAGTCCTCATCGACTGGCTGCATGCCGGCCATGTCGTCACCGGCTTCGATTTTCATTTCGGCAAAGGGCGCGAAGGCGGCCCGGCCTTCCTGATGCAGGCGGGCGAGGCCGAGGGGTTCGGTGTCACGCTGGTCGATGCCTTCCGCGACGAAAATGCCGAAGTCATCTCCTCAAGCCGGATCCGCAGCCTCCTGAAATCAGGCGATGTCATCGAGGCGGCCGGCCTGCTCGGCTACCGTTTCACCGTCGAGGCCGAGGTGATCCATGGCAAGCAGCTCGGCCGCACGCTCGGCTATCCCACGGCCAATATGCGGCTCGACCCGGCGACGGAATTGAAGAACGGCATTTATGCCGTGCGCTTCCGCGAGGCCGACGGCACGCTGCATGATGGTGTCGCGAGCTTCGGCAACCGGCCGACCGTCACCCAGGCTGGCGAAGCCCTGTTGGAAACCTTCCTGTTCGACTGGTCGGGCGACCTTTACGGCAAAGTTGCTTCCGTCAGCTTCTTCGGTCATCTCCGCGACGAGCTGAAATTCTCCGGCCTCGATCCGCTGGTCGCCCAGATGCGCCAGGACGAGGCGGAAGCGCGCGCATTGCTGTCCGGCGTCACGCCGCTGAGCGGGATCGATGCGGCCCTGTGTTTTTGACTGCGCTATAACGGCCGGCGGCAGTGTCCCCTCAATCAGCTTCTGAGCGCGCGCCCCTTCCTTTTCGCTTGGAAACGCCTTAGAGAGGGCGATCATGACCATCGGCGCCCGGCAGACCCTGTTTCGAATTACCGGCCCGGCCTTCCGCCCGCGCTTCGCGGCTTGAGCGAAGCGCCGGAAGGGCCGGGTTTTCGTGCGCCGCCCGATGCCGCCTGTCAGGCGTTCAAGGGCTGGCCGCGCCGTCCTGTCATCTCCCCTTCGTCCACCGCGCCGGCGCTCTTGCCGCGCAGCCAGATCTGTCCGAGCAAACACCCATGACCGAATCCGCCGAGACGACCCTCGATTATTCCAAGACGCTCTATCTGCCCGAAACCGAATTTCCCATGCGCGCCGGCCTGCCGCAGAAGGAGCCGGAGATCGCCAAGCGCTGGCAGGAGATGGACCTCTACAAGCGCCTGCGGGCGTCGGCCGCCGGCCGGCCGAAATTCGTGCTGCATGATGGCCCGCCCTATGCCAACGGCAACATCCATATCGGCCATGCGCTGAACAAGGTGCTGAAGGACGTCATCACCCGCTCCTTTCAGATGCGTGGGCGCGATGCCAATTACGTGCCCGGCTGGGACTGCCACGGTCTGCCGATCGAATGGAAGATCGAGGAGAAATACCGCGCCGCCGGCAAGAACAAGGACGAGGTGCCGGTCAACGAATTCCGCAAGGAGTGCCGCGAGTTCGCGCAAGGCTGGATCGACATCCAGTCGGCCGAGTTCCGCCGTCTGGGCATCGAGGGTGATTTCGAGCGGCCCTATACGACCATGAACTTCCATGCCGAGAGCCGTATCGCCGGCGAGCTTCTGAAGCTCGCCGTCAGCGGCCAGCTCTATCGTGGCTCCAAGCCGATCATGTGGTCGGTGGTCGAGCGCACGGCACTGGCGGAAGCGGAAGTCGAATATCACGAGGTCGAGAGCGACACGATCTGGGTGAAGTTCCCGGTCATGCCGGCGCAGCCGGCCCCAGATGCGGATGCCGCCGCTAGCGCGCGCCCCGCTTCGACCTTCTATCCCGATATCGAAGACGCCTCCGTCGTCATCTGGACCACGACGCCCTGGACCATTCCCGGCAACCGGGCGATCTCCTTCTCCTCGCGTATCGAATATGGCCTCTATGAGGTGACCGAGGCTGCTAATGATTTCGGGCCGCAGCCGGGCGAAAAACTGATCTTCGCCAAGAAGCTGGCGGGCGATTGCGCCGCCAAGGCCAAGGTGACGCTGAACCTGTTGCGCGATGTCGCCGGCGATGAACTTTCCGCCATCGCCTGCGCCCATCCGCTGGCTTCGCTCGGCTATAGCTTCCAGGTTCCGCTGCTCGATGGCGATCACGTCACCGACGATGCGGGCACGGGCTTCGTCCATACCGCGCCCGGCCATGGCCGCGAGGACTTCGATGCCTGGATGGCCGCCGCAAACACGCTGCGCAGCCGCGGCATCGACACCAAGATCCCCTTCACCGTCGATGATGCCGGCTTCTACACCGACGAGGCGCCCGGCTTCGGCCCTTCGGCAGAGGGCGGCGCGGCCCGCGTGATGGACGACAACGGCAAGAAGGGCGACGCCAACAAGCGGGTGACGGAGGCGCTGATCGCTGCCAACAACCTGTTTGCCCGTGGCCGGATCAAGCATGACTATCCGCATAGCTGGCGCTCGAAGAAGCCGGTGATCTTCCGCAACACGCCGCAATGGTTCGTCTATATGGACAAGGACCTCGGCGACGGCACGACGCTGCGTTCGCGCGCGCTCAAGGCCATCGACGACACGCGCTTCGTGCCGGCCGCCGGCCAGAACCGCTTGCGCGCCATGATCGAGCAGCGGCCGGACTGGGTGCTGTCGCGTCAGCGCGCCTGGGGCGTACCGATCTGCGTCTTTGCCGACAAGGCTGGCACCGTCCTGAAGGACGAGGCGGTGAACGCCCGCATCCTCGAAGCCTTCGAGAAGGAAGGGGCCGATGCCTGGTTCGCGGCGGGCGCCAAGGAGCGCTTCCTCGGCAACGAACATGATGCCGAGCAGTGGACCATGGTCACCGACATTCTCGATGTCTGGTTCGATTCGGGCTCGACCCACACCTTCACGCTGGAAGACCGTCCGGACCTGAAATGGCCTGCCGATGTCTATCTGGAGGGCTCCGACCAGCATCGCGGCTGGTTCCATTCCTCACTGCTCGAAAGCTGCGCCACGCGCGGCCGTGCGCCCTATGACGCCGTGGTCACCCATGGCTTCATCATGGACGAGAAGGGCGAGAAAATGTCCAAGTCCAAGGGCAATGTCACCGCGCCCCAGGACATCATGAAGGACGCCGGCGCCGATATCCTCCGCCTCTGGGTGATGAGTTCCGACTATGCGGAGGATCTGCGCGTCGGCAAGACCATCATCCAGACCAATATCGACGCCTATCGCAAGATCCGCAACACGATTCGCTGGATGCTCGGCACGCTCGCCCATGATGGCGGCGAGGAGATCGCCTATGCCGATCTGCCCGAACTCGAGAGGCTGATGCTGCATCGCCTGTCGGAACTCGACCAGCTGGTGCGCGAGGCCTATGACGGTTTCGACTTCAAGCGCATCACCCGTGCCTTGACCGATTTCGCCAATGTCGAGCTGTCGGCCTTTTATTTCGACGTGCGCAAGGACACGCTCTATTGCGATGCGCCGTCGAGCCTGAAGCGCCGCGCCGCGCTCTATGTCATCCGCAAGCTGTTCGATTGCCTGGTGCTCTGGTTCGCGCCGATGATGCCGTTCACCACGGAAGAGGCCTGGCGCTCGCGCGATCCGCAGGCCGAATCCGTGCATCTCGAACAGTTCCCGACGATCCCGGCCGAATGGCGCGATGCGGAGCTTGCGGAAAAATGGCGCAAGGTTCGTATCGTGCGCCGTGCCGTGACCGGCGCGCTGGAGATCGAGCGCAAGGACAAGCGCATCGGCTCCTCGCTCGAGGCGGCGCCTGTCGTTCACATCGCCGATCCCGAACTGATGGCGGCCCTCGAGGGTCTCGATTTCGCCGAGATCTGCATCACCTCGGATATCGAGATCGTTTCGGGCGAGGGGCCGGAGGGGAGCTTCCGCCTGGAGGACGGCACCAAGGTGGCGGTCGAGCCGAAGCTTGCCGAAGGCACGCGCTGCGCCCGCTCCTGGAAGGTGACCCGGGATGTCGGCTCTGACCCGGCCTTTCCCGACGTGTCGGCCCGCGATGCGGCGGCCTTGCGCGAACTCGGCTACGCCAAGGCTTAAACAGCTTGCGCCTGCCGCGTCCTCAAAGGGTGCGGCAGGCGTTCTGTTAACAGAACCCTAAGCCCGTTGATTGCGCCTGCGCCGCCCTTGCGCTAAGAGACGAGCGGGCTTGCCTGGCGCCTTGAACGGGGTGCTGGGTGGCAAAAGAGGCGGTTGCCTGAAAATCGGCGGATTTGTCCGTCAGGGCAATCGCATCTAAGGCAATTCAGGGCTGCACTTGTGCGCGTCAGCGCGCTTGCGCCGCAGGCCGATGGGATTTTGGCGTCTCATGACGCCGAGATGTCATGGCAGAGGCAAGAGCATATCCAGCCGCGCACCCGGTGTCGCGGACCTGGAGCAGGGTATCGAGGCCAGGCGATCTGCGGACGTGCGGCCCGGGCGGCCGAATGGCATTCTTGGCGCATCATGGGCGATGCGTGACGCCTCATCGAAGGCGCTTGGCGGGAAGGATAGGCATGGAAATTTCGCGACAGATGCGCAGTGGAACTGCCGCGCTGGCCTTGCTGGCAAGCGGACTGGTTCTGTCCGGCTGCGTCGGCGGCCCGACCTATGGCACCGACAAGACGGCCGGCGAGCATCTCATGGACGATCTCGGCAATGTCGTCAGCATGGAAGGCCAAAAGCCGAAGAACCTGAAATATCAGCCGCGCCCTGGCCTGGTCATGCCGCCGTCCTCGCAGAAGACGGCGCTGGTCCAGCCGCAGACGTCGCTCGCCTCCAAGGACAATCCGCAGTGGTTGGAATCGCCGGAGGAAACCCGGCAGCGTCTGCGCGACGAGGCAACGGAAAACGCCAATAGCTCCACCTACGTCTCCCCGCTCGCCAAGTCCTCGGCCAATAGCAAGGCGCTGACGGCGGAAGAGCAGCAGGCCGCCTATCGCGAAGCCCGCCGCACGCAGATGGGCGCCTATTCCGACAAGCGCCGTTTCCTCAGCGACCCGCCGCTGGCCTATCGCGCCGTATCCGAAGACCAGATCAACGATCTGGGAGAGCCCGAGCAGGACAAGGAGCGCCGCCGCAAGAAGGAAGCCGAAGTGGACGGCACCGGCCGCAAGTGGTGGCAGGTCTTCTGATTTTGTAAGAACATGGCCCGTATGCAGCGCTGCATACGGGCTTTTTTATCCGTTGCGGGCCACACAGGTGTTGATCGCATGATTCCCGCCGCCGGTCCCGGCGCCCTGTTTCATTCCCGCCTTTTCAAGATTTGCTTCATGTCACCAACGCTTCGCCTCGCCACCCGTGCCGATTGCGCAACGATCCTGCATTTCATCCGTGAGCTCGCTGTCTATGAGAAGGCCGGCCACGAGGTCGAGGCGACCGAGGACAGCATCGCCGAGGCACTCTTCGGAGAGGGCTCGGTCGCCCGCGCGATCCTGGCGGAGGTCGATGGCGCGCCGGTCGGCTTTGCCGTCTGGTTCTATTCATTCTCGACCTGGCAGGCGAAGAAGGGCCTCTATCTGGAGGATCTCTATGTCTCCCCGCAGGCGCGTGGAGCGGGAGCCGGGCGTGCCATGCTGCGCTATCTCGCCAGCCTCGCCATCGAAGAGGGCTGCGGCCGGTTCGAATGGAGCGTGCTCGATTGGAACGAGCCGGCGATCCGCGTTTATCGCGGCATTGGCGCGGAGCCGCTGGACGAATGGACGCGCTATCGCCTGTCCGGCGCAGCACTCGAGGCCTTTGCCAAGGGTTAACGCATGATGCCGGGGTCTGTGCTGGCGCATGGGCTCGCGAAAGCCGCAACCGCCGCCTGAGGCCCTCCATGACCCCGATCAAAATCGAGAGCATCACCAAGTCCTTTCATGGCGAAACAGCGGTGGATGCCGTTTCGCTCGATCTGGCGAGCGGATCCTTCACGGCACTGCTCGGTCCTTCCGGCTGCGGCAAGACCACGCTCCTGCGGCTGATTGCCGGCTTCGAGCGGCCGGATGCCGGACGGATCCTTTTCAATGAGCGGACCATAAGCGATGCCCGAGCCGTGGTGCCGCCGGAGGAGCGCAATGTCGGCGTCGTCTTCCAGTCCTATGCGCTCTGGCCGCATCTTTCCGTTGCGGGCAATGTCGCCTATCCCCTGAAGATGCGCGGTGTCGGCAGCGCCGAGATCGAGCGGCGGGTGGCCGAAGCGCTGGCCACGGTCGAGCTCGGCGGCTTTGACGCGCGCGATACGGCGGATCTGTCCGGCGGCCAGCGGCAGCGCGTGGCGCTGGCCCGATGCCTTGTCGCCGAAGCCGATGTCATCGTCTTCGATGAGCCGCTGGCCAATCTCGACGTGCACCTGCGCGCCGCGATGCTGGAAACCTTCCGCCAGGTTCACCGCGCGACCGGACGGACAATCGTCTATGTCACGCATGATCAGGCCGAGGCGCTGGCCTTGGCCGATAGGGTCGCGGTGATGGACCACGGAAAGCTCTTGCAGTTCTCCACGCCCGAGATGCTTTATCGTGCGCCCGCAACAGGCATGGTGGCCCGCTTCATCGGCCGTGGCGGCGTGATCTCAGCCGAGGTCACGCCGAACGAACCCGGCCGAAGCCGCGTGATCTGCGGCCAGACCTCCTTTTTCGCCCGCAGCCAAGGCCAGCCGCAGGGGCCGGCGGATGTGCTTCTGCGGCCGGAGGCGCTGCGTCTGGTGGATGCAGGATCGGGTGGGATCGCCGGCCTTGTCAGGCGCTCGACCTATCACGGTCCGGCATATGAAATCGAAGTCGCCGTTGCTGGCGGCCGGCTGGTTGTCGATGCGCCTCATGCGCTTGCGTTGGGCTCGCCTGTCTCTGTCGCCGTGGACGATGCCTGGGTGGTGCCCGATCCAAAATCGTCCTGACGAAGGTCCTCAGCTGCCATCGACAAGGGCATGGACGAAGCCTGAGGCCGGTCTCAGCGCCAGGGCAGCACGCCTGGCGGCAGACGGCGGCCGAAGCGGTCTATCGCAGCGAGTGTGGCAATGACGACGGCGAGCGAGGTCACGGCAATGGCGGCGGCCTGCGTGCCGAGGCCGGCCTCTTCCAGGCTGAACAGCACGACCCCCAGCGTCTCATGGCGCGAGGACCAGAGCAGCGCGGAAACCGTCAGTTCGTTGAAGGCGCTCATGAAGACGAGCAGCGCCCCGGCGATCGCCGCGGGCAGGGTAAGCGGCGCGCTGATGGTGGCAAGCCGCGTCAGCGGGCGCGCGCCGCTAGCCGCCGCCGCCTCGTCCAGGGCCGGCGGAACCTGCGCGAGCGCGGTGCTGACCGGCTTGTTCGCCAGTGCCAGGAACCGCATGAGATAGGCGATCAGAATGATCCATGGCGTTGCATAAAGGCTGCCGATGAGCGGAAGCGGCTTTAAGAACAGGAGGATCGCCGCGATCGCCAGCACGATGCCGGGCAGCGCATAGGGCAGGTCGATCGCGCTATCGATCCATGCCGCTATCCGCTTCGGCCAGCGGCGCAGGAACCAGCTGAGCGGAATGGCGAAGCCGGCCAGCAGCAGTGCTGCGCTCGCCGACATGAGGAAGGAGTTGGTGAAGGCGCGCGTGGTCGATGCCTGGCGAAACAGCACCTCCGCATAATTGTCCAGCGTCACCGTCGCCGCGCTCAGCGGCACGCCGAAGGTCGGGATGAGCGAGGTGGCGACGAGCGCAAGGGCGGGCAGGCCGAGGATCAGCACCATGACCGCCCAAACGGAAATTCCCACTGGAAGCCGCCAGCGGCCAAGCGCGAGCTGCGCGGCAGGACCGGCCGTGACATGGCGTGTTTTCCGGCCCGTCGCGATCTTTTGCAGGCCGATTCCAGCGAGGGAGGCGAGTGCGACGATCAGTGACAGGGCCGCCACATCCGGCAGCACGTCCGGCCCGGCGCTGGAAAGCTTTTGGTAGATCAGCGTCGACAGCGTCAGATAGTTGACCGGCATGCCGAGCAAGGCGGGAATGCCGAAATTGCCGATGCCGGAGATAAAGGCCAGCGAGAAGCCTGCTGCCAGATAGGGCCGGAGGAGCGGCAGGATGATGGTGGCGAGAACCCGGTGCGGCCGCGCGCCGCTGGAGCGCGCGGCCTCCACGAGATCACGCGGCACTTGCGCCAGGCCGGCACGCAGCGTGATGAACACGATGGGCGCATGCTGCACGGCGTAGAGCAGGATGATGCCGCTGCGCCCAAGCATCGGATTTCGTGTGCCGGCGGCCGGAGCGAGATGGAGGAGCTGCAGCAGCGTGCTTGACGGTCCGAACAGATGCAGCCAGGCGATGGCGGTCACCTGCGGCGCGATCATCAGCGGCAGGATGATGCAATAGCCGAGCGCGCGGCGGCCCGGCACATCGGTCAGCGCGGCGGCCAGTGTGAGGGGCACGCCCAGGGCAAGCGCGGCAAAGGCGCCGAAGAACGCCGTATCCAGCGTATTCACCAGCGCCCTCCAGGCGGCCGGCCGGGCGATGCGGGCAAGACATCCGGCAAGATCGATCTCGCCGCCGGGCGCGAGGGCGACCAGAGCGAGACGGCCCATCGGCAGCAGCGTGAGCCCGGACACGATGACGAGGATCAAGGCCGCCAAAAGCTGCAGGCCGACCTCTTCTCGCGACCGAGCCGGGCCGCGCGCCGACTGCAGGGCTGGCATCAGGCGGGCAGGTGCAGGAGGGGCACGCAGGAGCCGGGCCGCCTCTTTACTGCGCCATCGCGTCGGCGAACGTGTCCTTGTTCGCCTTTTCCTCACTCAAAGCCTTGGCCGCATCGAAGGGCAGGACTTTGATGGAGGCGCGCGGCGGATAGCCGGCCGGCAGGGCCACATCGTTGCGCGCTGGGATATAGCCTTGGCTTACTTCAAGCGCCTGGCCCTCGGCCGACAGCAGGAAATCGACAAAGGCCTTGGCAGCCTCCGGGTTCTTCGCTGTCTTCAAAATCGCCACCGGCTCGGTCACGGCGGACACGCCTTCGGACGGGAAGACGAAATCGACAGGTGCGCCCTTGGCCTTTTCGCGGATCGCCATGAAATCGACGATCATGCCATAGAGCTTGTCTCCGCCCGAGACGGCTTTCAGAACATCGCCATTGCCGCCGCTCGCCTGCGCCTCGTTGGTCCCAAGCGCCTTGATATAGTCCCAGCCGCCGGGAAGGTTTTCGGTCAACGTCACCGTATGAATCAGCGCCGCGCCGGATGCGAGCGGGCTTGGCATGGCGATGAGCCCGCGCGCCCGCTTGTCCGTCAGATCCTGCCAGCTTTTGGGCACGAACGGGGCCTTGGCGTTATAAACGATGCCTGTCGTGATCAGCTTCGTCGAAAAATAGGTCTTGTCGCGGTCCGTGATCGCCGGGTCAAAGGCCTGGATGTCAGCTTGCGGATAGGCGAGCAGGCGGCCTTCCTTCTTCAAGCCCTCCATTGTCACCACATCGGCAATCAGCAGGAGATCGGCCTGGGGCTGACCAGCCTCGATTTCGGCACGCAGGCGGGCAAGGATCTTCGGCGTCCCGTCGCGCACCCATTCTACCTTGATGCCAGGATGCTTCGCCATGAAGGCGTCCGCTGTCTGCTGCGCATCGGTGTTCGGCTGGCTGGTGTAAAGGACAAGCTTGTCCTCTGCCGCAGCGGCGGGGGCGAAGGCAGCCGTGGCCATGAGCGAGGCGGCGGCAAGCGAAAGAAGAGAGCGCAGGATCATGGGGGTCTCGCTGTTGCTCAAGGCTAAGGCGAAGAAGAAACTCGAGCATGTGCGCACAGATTTAGGCAGCGCGGATGTCAGTCAGATGACAATCGCAAAGCTTTGTTTTCACGAGAAGAATTTTCACGTTTTGGCATATGCGCCGGCAGGTCTTGAGGGTCGACGTCCGCTCAGCGCCGCTGGCCGAAAAAATCGGTGAGCAGCCGGGCCGCGTCCTCCCCCGCGAGCCCGGAGTAGACCTCGGGCGCATGGTGGCAGGTGGCCTGCGCATAAAAGCGCGGACCATTGTCGACCGCGCCGCCCTTCACATCCTCCGCCCCATAATAAAGCCGCCGGATACGGGCAAAGGAGATTGCCGCCGCGCACATGGCGCAAGGCTCCAGCGTCACATAGAGATCGGCGCCATTGAGCCGCTCGGCATCGAGCACCCGTGCGGCCTGGCGGATCGCCTCGATCTCCGCATGGGCGGTGACATCGCGCTTTTCGCGCGTTCGGTTTCCGGCCTCGGCGATGATGCGTCCGTCCAGAACCACCACTGCGCCGACCGGCACCTCGCCGCGCTGTCCGGCCGCAAGGGCCTGCTGCAAGGCGCGATCCATGAAGCCGCTCCGCATGGCGATGAATTTCCTCTTAACCCGCCGGTTGCGACCTGATAGGAGAGCATCAAACGATAGGCAACACAAATGACAAAGAATGATAAGCCGCAGCGCCCGGGCGGCAAGCCCACCGGCGCGCGCGGGCCCTCGGGCAGCAAATTCAGCAAGAAGCCCGGCGACAAGCCAGCTGGTTTCAAAGGCGGTGGTTTCAAGAGCGGCGGCTTCAAGGCGAAGGCCGATGGCGACCGCAGCTATGGCGACAAGAGCCAAGGCGACCGGAGCCAGGGTGACAAGGCTGCCGGCTTAAAGCCGCGCGCCAAATCCGCCGGCGCGTCAGCCGACAGGGGCGAGCGCCCGGCCGGCAAGTCCGCTGCCGTCAAGTCTGCCGCTCGTCCCGCGACGGGCCGCAGCAAGGATGCCGCCCGCGTCGGCAGCGCCGAGGGCGCCCGTGTCGGCGCCGAAGAGCCCAAGCGCATTTCCAAGGTGCTGGCGCGTGCAGGCGTCGCCTCCCGCCGGGATATCGAGCGCATGATCATGGAAGGCCGCGTGCGGCTGAACGGCGTGGTGCTCGAAACGCCCGTGGTCAATGTCACCCTCTCCGACGAGATCGAGGTGGATGGCCAGCCGGTGCGCGGGCCGGAGCGGACCCGGCTGTGGATCTACCACAAGCCTGCCGGCCTGGTGACGACCAATTCCGATCCGGAAGGCCGGCCCACCGTGTTCGACCGTCTGCCGGACGACCTGCCGCGTGTTCTGTCGATCGGCCGTCTCGACATCAACACCGAAGGCCTGTTGCTGCTGACCAATGACGGCGGCCTTGCCCGGGTGCTGGAACTGCCGACCACGGGCTGGCTGCGCCGCTACCGCGTGCGCGCCCATGGCACGATCGAACAGGCGCAGCTCGACACGCTGAAGGACGGTATCGCCGTCGATGGCGTGCTCTACGGCGCGATCGAGGCGACGCTGGACAAGGTCCAAGGCTCGAATGTCTGGATCAGCATGGGCCTGCGCGAAGGCAAGAACCGCGAGATCAAGAACGTGCTCGGCGCGCTCGGCCTGGATGTCAACCGGCTGATCCGTGTCTCCTATGGCCCGTTCCAGCTCGGCGATCTGCCCGAGGGCGCCGTTCAGGAAATTCGCGGCCGCACGCTGCGCGACCAGCTCGGCCCCAGGCTGATCGAGGATGCAAAGGCCAATTTCGAGGCGCCGCTTTTTGACCATGGCGCGCCGGAGAAGGCCGAAAAGGCCGAGCCGGAGAACACGCGGTGGGAAAAGCCGGTGGAGCGGCGCGAGCGTCTGCTTGCCCGTCTCGACACCAAGCCGCGCACGCAAGGGCGCGGTCCACAGGGGCGGGGCCGGGACAGCCGTGGCGACGAGGGCCGTGATGGAGACAAGCCGCCGCGCAAGCCCAAGCGCGAACCCTTGAGCTCAACCCGGCGCTCCAATGTCTGGATGGCGCCCGGTGCGCGTCCGGTCACGGAAAAGGGTGGGGATGAGGGTGGCGCCGACAAGCCGCTGCGCCGTGACGATATCCCGCGCGGCAAGCGCTTTGGCCGCACGGCCGATGGCGGCAAGTCCGCCGGCACCCGCAAGTTCGATCCCGACAGCAAGGGTTCCACGGGTTTTTCTGACCGCCGGCCGCCGGCTGGTCCACGCGTGCTCAAGGCACGCGACGACGAGGGCGAATGGATTCGCGCCGAAAACAAGCCCGGTGATGACGATTTCGGCGGGCGTGGCCGAGGCCGCGACGGCGGTGGGCCGCGCGGCGAGCGTTCGCCGCGCGATTCCGGTGATCGTGAGCGCCCGAACCGTGGCTTCCGCGGTGGTGGTGGACGCGATGGCGGCGGCCGTGACGGTGGCGGCGAACGAAAAGGGCGGTCCTTCGGCGACAAGTCCTTTGGCGACCGTTCCGGCGGTGACAGGTCCGGTGGCGCTCGTACAGGCGGCGACCGGCCCTTTGGCAATCGCGGCGCAGGCAAGCCGGGCGGAAATTTTGGCGGCGAGGGCGGCAAGCCGCGTTCAGCCACGCAGAAGCCTTTCGGCCGCAAGAGCGATGGCGCTCCGGGCGGCAAGCCCTTTGGTGGCAAACCGAGCGGCGGCAAGTCCTTTGGCGGCAAACCGGGCGGTGGAAAGCCAGGGGGCGGAAAGCCCGGTGGCCGTTCCGGTGGCGGAGGCTCGTTCGGCGGCAGGCCGGGTGGCGCCCCGCGCGGCCGCAAGGGCTAAGCGCGATGCGGATCGTCGGCGGCACGTTTCGTGGCCGCGCGCTGGAGGCGCCGAGGACGGATGCGATTCGTCCCACCTCCGACCGCACGCGCGAAAGCCTCTTCAACATCCTCGCCCATGCCTATCCCGAGGCGATCGACGGCACGCGTATGCTGGAGCTCTTCGCAGGCACCGGCGCGGTGGGGCTGGAGGCGATCTCGCGCGGCTGCCGCTATGCCCATTTCGTGGAGCTCAGCGCCGAGGGGCGCGGGCTTCTGCGCACCAATGTCGAGGCCCTGGGCCTGACGGGCCATACCCGCATCTATCGTCGGGATGCCACCGACCTTGGTCCGATCGGCACGCTGGAGCCTTTCGATTTTGTCTTCGCCGATCCGCCTTACGGAAAGGGGCTCGGTGAAAAGGCGCTCGGTGCCGCGCTGAAAGGCGGCTGGCTGGTCGAGGGCGCGCTGGCGATCCTCGAAGAGCACGCCGATGTTACCCCGATCCTGCCGGAGCCCTTCCGGGCGCTGGAGGTTCGCACCTTCGGCGATACTCGTATGCATTTCTATCGTTTCGGCTCGGCTTGAATGAAGCGATGCCGCCAAGCTCAGGCGGTAAGGAGCTCAAGCCGGATCGTTTGTGATGAGCAGCGGCATTGACAATCGCCTCATGCCGGGTCCTCCTCCCTCCATGAGCATCGTCGAAAAGGCTTGCCCGGTCGTCTACAGACGGCGTGGAGGCAAGATCGAGCTTCTCGCCTTCTGCCATCCACTGGCCGGCAAGCAGTTCGTCAAGGGAACCATCGAGCCCGGCGAGGCGCCCCTGCGCGCAGCGGCAAGGGAGCTTTGGGAGGAAAGCGGACTGACGATGCAGTCCGATCCCATCGATCTCGGCACCTGCAGAATCATCAATTGCAATACTCTGTGGCACGTCTTCGCGTGGCGGGCGGATGATCTGCCGGAAGCTTGGCACCATGACACTCAGGATGATGGCGGTCAGCGTTTTTCCTTCTTCTGGCACCCTCTGGAGAGCCAGCTTGATGACGACTGGCATCCGATCTTCCATGAGGCCTATGCCTTCATCGCATTGCGCCTGCCTAGGGGTTGATGCCCTTCTTGAAAAGAACCATCGTCCTCTCTGGCTTGATTGAACCGCTGCAGCAGAAGGATCGCCACCATGCATGACGCTGCGCATCTGCAGCCAAGGCCTGCAGAGGGTGTGAATTCACCGGCTCCCCGCATCGGCCTTGCCTTCGGCGGCGGTGGGGCACGGGGGCTTGCGCATATTCACGTGATCGAGGCGCTGGACGAGATGGGGATTAAGCCCTTCATCATCGCGGGCTCCTCCATCGGCGCGATCATGGGGGCGGCCATGGCTGCGGGCATGCGCGGCGCCGAGATCCGCGAGGTGGCGCTGGCCACCGTCGGTCGGCGGGCGGATGTCATTGCCCGTCTCTGGCGGCTCAGACCCACCAGCTTTGCCGAGATGATGAGCGGGACTTTCGGTCTCGGGCCCTACTCGCTCGAACGCGTGCTTGAAGGCTTTCTGCCGGAGACCATCCCGCGCCGTTTCGAGGATCTGGCGATCCCTCTGATCGTCGTCGCCACGGATTACTATGCGCAAACGGAAATCGGTCTCACCAAAGGCGATCTTCGTCAGGCCATTGCCGCCTCTGCCGCCATTCCGGGCGTGTTTCAGCCGGTGCGCGTCGAGGGCCGCGTGATGATCGATGGCGGCATCGTCAATCCCGTTCCCTTCGATCAGCTCACGGATAAGGCAGAAATCGTCATCGGCGTAGATGTCGTTGGCGGGCCGGAGGGCGATGGCACCACCGTGCCCGGCCGCATGGACGTCATGTTCGGCGCGACGCAGCTGATGATGCAGGCGATCATCGGCATGAAGAGCCGCGCCGCGCCGCCGACCTTCATGGTGCGCCCTGACGTCGGACGGTTTCGTGTGCTGGATTTCCTGAAAGCCCAGGAGATTCTCACCCGCACGGCGCCGGCAAAGGACAGCGTCAAGCGGGCGCTGGAGGAGGCGCTACGCGCGCGGGGCGGCAGCGCCTGACGGGCTGGCGTCGAGCAGCAGGTCTGTCTTCTACTCCCCGGCAGCGCGGGCGACGGCGGCGGCGATTTCTTCGTCCGGTCCCAGCGTGGATGCCGCCTCGCGCTTCGGCTTGATCAGCGGCTCCGGCTTCACAGGCTTGAAAAGCAGCATGTGGCGGCCGGCCGTGATGCCGTCCACGGCCTGAAGTGCCAGCCGTTCCTCGTCGCGCCGACGGATGTCATCGCCGATCGATTGCGCCTGCGACTCGCTGACGCCAAGGCCTTCCAGCGTGCGGCGCCCGAAGAGCAGCCCGGATTCGAAGGTCTCGCGCAGCTCATAATCGACGCCGCGCGCGCGCAGCGACAGCGTGTGCAGCCGGTCATAGGCGCGGGCATAAATGCGGGCGTTGGGAAATTCCGCCTGCACGAGGTCGATGATCTTGTCGGTCATCTCCACCTGATGGGTACAGATCGCGACGATCTTCGCTCGTTCGATGCCGGCGGCGCGAAGGACGTCGCTGCGCGTCCCGTCGCCGAAATAGATGCGGAAGCCGAAGCTTGCCGCCTGCTGCACGCGGGCCGCCGAATGATCGATCACCGTCACCTCGCGGCCGCCGGCCAGCAGGATCTGCGCGGCGATCTGGCCGAAGCGGGAGAAGCCGATCATCAGCACATCGGCGCCGGCTCCTTCGAAATCCTCTTCGATTTCCTCGTCTTCCTTGGCGGTGTCGGCCATCAGCACCCGGCTCAGCATGGCAGCAGCCGGCGTCAGTGCCATGGAAAGCGTGACCACGGCGACGAGGATCGAGGCATCCGTCTGGCTCATCACCCCGGCCGCCGCCGCAGCGCTGAACAGCACGAAGCCAAACTCTCCGCCCTGCGGCAAAAGAAGCCCGATGCGCACCGCATCATTATGCGACGAGCCGGTCATGCGGCACAGGCTGTAGAGAACCACCGCTTTGATCAGCATCAGGAGCGGCACCGACAGCACGATGAGCAGCGGATGCTCGATCAGCACTTCGATTTCGAGCGACAGGCCGACAGCCATGAAGAACAGGGCCAGCAGCAGCCCCCTGAAGGGCTCGATATCGGCCTCCAGCTCATGGCGATAGGACGATTCCGCCAGAAGCACGCCGGCGAGAAAGGCCCCCATTGCCATGGACATCCCGGCCATCTGCATCAGCGTGGCTGCGCCCAGCACGATCAAGAGCGCGGCGGCGATCATCACCTCACGCGCGCCGGTGCGCGCCAGAATCTGGAACAGCGGATTGATGAGATAGCGGCCGGCGGCCACCAGCACCAGAACCGCGCCGATGGCGACGGCGAAATCCTGATAAGGCGGCGTCGTATCCTCCGGCTTCTGCAGGGCCACCAGAGGGATCAGCGCCAGGAGCGGCACGATCGCCAGATCCTGCAGCAGCAGAACGGAAAAGGCGCGCTGGCCATAGCGCGTGTTGTTGTCGCCGTTCTCCTCCAGAATCTGCAGGGCAAAGGCGGTGGAGGAGAGCGCCAGGCCGAAGCCGGTGATGATGCTGCCCGACCAGGGAAAGAGGCCAACTTCGTAAATGATTGCTGACAAAAGGCCGCCGGTCACCAGAACCTGCGCCGTGCCGAGGCCGAAAATATCGCGCCGCATCTGCCAGAGCCGGCCGAGATTGAGTTCGAGCCCGATGACGAAGAGCAGGAAGACGACGCCGAGCTCGGCCACGCCGAGAATATCCTCGCCGCCCGAAATCAGATGCAGGAAGGGGCCGATGAGAATGCCGGCAGCGAGATAGCCGAGCACCGTGCCGAGGCCCAGCCGTTTGAAGATCGGCGCTGCGGCCACGGCGCCGCCAAGCAGCAGCAGGGCCTGCGAGGTGAGCGCGGGTGTGGTGGACATAAGGCTCCTCGGCATGTGTCTTTGAGGTCGAACTGGGCCAAGAGGCACCATGCGGCAGATCAAGATTGGGCAACCATGGTCTTGATGCCTATCCGTGCGCACAATAAATGGGAACCAGACCCGAATGAAAGGCGAAATCATGTCCGCAGAGATCGATTCCGGCGCGCTCGAAGCACGAGCGTCCGAACTGGTGGACCTTGCGCGCAAGGCCGGGGCCGACCAGGCGGATGCCGTGGTGGTGCGCGGCCGCTCCCGCTCGGTCTCGGTGCGGCTGGGAAAGGTGGAGGCGACCGAATCGTCGGAGAGCGACGATTTTTCGCTGCGGGTCTTCGTTGGCCGGCAGGTGGCCAGCGTGTCGGCCAATCCGGGTTTCGACCTGAAGATCCTGGCCGAGCGCGCGGTCGCCATGGCCAAGGCCTCGCCGGAGGATCCCTTTGCCGGGCTGGCAGAAGCCGAGCGGATCGCCAGGACCTATCCCGACCTTGAACTCTACGACCCGACCGAGGTCTCGGCCGAGGCCCTGAGCGAGGCGGCCTTGGAGGCGGAGGCGGCGGCGCTTGCCGTGCCTGGTGTCACCAATTCGAGCGGCGCCGGTGCGTCCTCGGGCGTCGGCGGCCTGGTGCTGGCCACATCTCACGGCTTTTCCGGCCACTATATGGGCACGCGCTTCGGCGTCTCCGTCAGCGCCATTGCCGGCGAAGGCACGAAGATGGAGCGCGATTACGATTATGACAGCAAGCTCTATCATGCCGAGCTGAAGGCGCCGGGCGATATCGGCCGCCGGGCCGGCGAGCGGGCGGTCAAGCGCCTGTCCCCGCGCCAGGTGCCGACACAGAAGAACCTCACCGTCGTCTTCGATCCGCGCATGGCGCGCGGACTTGCCAGCCAGATCGCCGGTGCCATCAATGGCGGTTCGGTAGCCCGCAAGACGACCTTCCTGCGCGACAAGATGGGCCAGCAGATCATGGCCTCCGGCATCCGCATCACCGACAATCCGCTCGTAGTGCGCGGCCCGGCGTCGCGTCCCTTCGATGGTGAAGGCGTTTCGGGCGGACCGCTGGTCATGGTCGAGGATGGCGTGCTGAACCATTGGTTCCTGTCGTCTGCCATCGGCCGTGAGCTCGGCCTTGCCACCAACGGCCGTGGCGTGCGGGGCGGACCGACCGTCGGCGCGGCCTCCACCAATTTCGCCATCGAGCCGGGCAAGGTCACGCCGGAGGATCTGATACGCTCCATCGGTACCGGCTTCTATGTGACCGAACTGATCGGCCAGGGTGTCAATCTGCTGACCGGTGAATATAGCCGGGGCGCAAGCGGCTTCTGGATCGAGAATGGCGAAATTGCCTATCCGGTCTCGGAGGTCACCATTGCCTCCAATCTCAAGGACATGCTGATGGCGATCACGCTCGCCAACGATGTCGATCGGTCCTTTGGGACCGCCGCCCCGACGCTCGCCATCGAGGGCATGACCCTAGCCGGCCGCTGACCGCGCGAGGCCTCGCCCGGACCTGCGCGCGAAACAGGAGCTGATGTCGAGGCGTTAGGCCGGTTGAGCGTATCCGCCGGGCCTTCACCTTGCTCAAGGCCTCGCATCACTTTGGAAAGGAGCGGCGGTGGACGATTCGCACATCAGCAGCGGCCTCGGAGGCGACCCCTGGAGCAACGATCTCGACCTCATCACCTCGGCGGCGCAGGCTGCCGGCGTCGCGGCGCTGGGCTTTTTCGGCGCCAACCCCAAGGTTCGCTTCAAGACCGAGGATCGCTCGCCCGTCAGCGAGGCGGACTACGCCGCCAACGACATCCTCAAGGACAGGCTCCTCGCGGCGCGGCCGAATTACGGCTGGCTGTCTGAAGAGACCGATGATGATCCGGCGCGGCTGCGCTGCGAGACCCTGTTCGTCGTGGACCCGATCGACGGCACGCGCGCCTTCATCGCCGGCCGCGACGTCTGGTGCGTCAGCGTCGCCGTTGTCCATCGCGGCCGGCCGGTGGCGGGCGTCCTGGTGGCGCCGGCGCTCAAGCAGATCTATCAGGCAACGCTGAGCGGGCCTGCCTTGCTGAACGGCGCACGGCTGGAGGGGGCCGCGGCCTCGGGCAAAGCGCAGCTCGATGTCGCGCTTGGGGAAGATCTTCTGAAAAAGATGGCGCTGCCGGCGCGCACTCTCATCCATCGGGTGTCGCATGTGCCCTCGCTCGCCTACCGCCTGGCGATGATTGCCGATGGCCGCATTGATGCCACGGTCGTCAAGAAGAACGCCCATGACTGGGACCTGGCGGCCGCCGACCTGATCCTGGCGCGAACCGGTGGAGCGCTCGTCGATATGAGCAGTGCACCGCTGATCTACAACCGACAAAGCGTGATGCATGGCATGCTGATGGCGGGGTCGAAGCACGCTCTTGCGGCGCTGGCCGATGCCGGGCTTGGGGACATGGAGGGCGATGGCACGCTCGGCCATTGACCTTTCTGCCGCAATGCCGCACATGACCTGTGACCTGAATGCCACATGGACGTTCTGATATGCCTCAATCCGAAAAGAAACAATTGTTGCACCTTGTCTTCGGCGGGGAGCTGACAACCCTGACGGAGATCGAGTTTCGCGATCTGTCGAAGCTCGATCTCGTCGGCATCTTCCCCAATTACGAGACGGCGCTGACGGCCTGGAAGGCGAAGGCGCAGCAAACGGTCGACAATGCGCATATGCGCTATTTCATCGTCCACATGCACCGTCTTCTGGATCCGGAAAAGGCTTGATGGGCCCCCGCCGCGCCGCCAGCCGGCCGGGCAGCTTCCGCCATGCCGCCCAGCGCCCGGCGGCATGGCGTTTCCGCGCCTTCGCGATCCTCGCTTTCTCCGGAGACCGGAACGGATGACCACCCGCCCTCTCGCGCGGCTGGCGCTCTCCACCTATCGCTGGGCCGGTGCGGCCGCCTATCCCTTCATGGGCGCCTATCTCGCCATGCGGGCGGCAAAGGGGCGCGAAGATTCCAAGCGTCGCGACGAGCGCTATGGGTTTGCCAGCCAGCCGCGTCCGCAAGGGCCGCTGGTCTGGTTTCATGCCGCCAGCGTCGGCGAGACCAATGCCGTCATTCCCCTGATCAAGGAGATCCAGGCGCGGGGCATCGGTGTCATCGTCACCACGGGCACCACCACCTCGGCCAAGCTGGTGAGCGAGCGACTGGATCCCGGCGTCATCCACCAATATGTGCCGCTGGACTTCAAGCCGGCGGTCAGCCGCTTTCTCGATTACTGGGAGCCGGATCTGGCGATCATCGCCGAATCGGAAATCTGGCCGATGACCATCGTCGAGCTCGGCCGGCGACATATTCCGCAGGTTTTGGTCAATGGCCGCCTCTCCGACCGCTCCTTTGCCCGGTGGAAGAAGCGGATGTGGCTTGCCGAAGCGTTGTTCGAACATCTGGCACTGGTCATTGCCCAGTCCGAGGTCGATGCCGAACGTTTTCGCGCGCTTGGCGCCTTGCCGGTGCTGGTGTCAGGCAATCTCAAGGTCGATACTGACCTGCCCCCCTTCGACGCCGGCTCGCTCAAGACCTACCGCCAGCAGCTCGGCAGCCGGCGCACCTGGGCGGCCATCTCCACCTTCGATGGCGAGGAAGCCGCGGCCGCTGCCGTTCATGCCGCGCTGAAGCCCCGTACCGATCTTCTCACCATCATCGTGCCCCGCCATCCCGACCGCTGCGACGCGCTGGAGGATATGCTGAACCAGCGTGGCCTGCGCGTGGCGCGCCGCACCCGCCGCGATCCCCTGAACGCGGATGTCGACGTCTTCCTCGGCGATACGATCGGCGAAATGGGCCTCTATCTCAGGCTGACGGATGTCGCCTTCGTCGGGCGCTCGTTGACCGCCGAGGGCGGGCAGAACCCGATCGAGCCGGCCATGCTCGGCTGTGCCATTCTCTCGGGCGGCAATGTCCAGAATTTTCGCGAGACCTATCAGATGCTGGCCAAGAACGGCAGCGCCAAGATCGTGCGCGATGTCGAGATGCTGGCCAAGGGCGTCAACTATCTGCTGGTCAACGAGGATGTGCGCCGGCAGATGATCGAAGCAGGGCAGCAGACGGTGCATGAAATGCGCGGCGCCTTGTCGGCAACGATCCGGGGGCTGGAGCCCTATATCAACCCCTTGAGCGTCAAAGCCCGGCTGCAGCCGCGCAGCGAGAGTTGACATAGCCTTGAAGGCGCAGGCGTGAGGACAGGCATGGCCATCGGCAAAGCGGGGGAGGGGATGGCGCGCACGCGGATTGCCGGCATCCTGTTCGACAAGGATGGCACGCTGCTCGACTATGCGAAAAGCTGGGTGCCAATCAATTACCGGATCGCCCGTCTTGCCGCGCGCGACGACCAGGCGCTGGCCGACCATCTGCTCACGGCTTGCGGCATGGACCCTTTCACCGGACACGTGACGCCCGACAGCCTACTGGCCGCCGGCAGCACACGCGAGATCGCCGAGGGCATGGTCGCTGCCGGCGCATCTTTCTCGCCGTATGCGCTGACCGCGCTTTTCGACGGCATGTTCAAGGAGGCGGCCGCCGCTGCCGTGCCCGTCACCGATCTCGCGCCGTTCTTCGCCGGGTTGAAAGCAGCGGGCTACAGGCTGGGCGTCGCCTCCTCCGACAACGAAGCCTCGATTCGCGAGACCGCGCGCCGCTTCGGCTTTGCCGGCGCTCTCGATTTTGTTGCCGGCTATGATTCCGGCCATGGCATCAAGCCGGAGCCGGGCATGGTGCTCGCTTTCTGCGCCGCCACCGGCCTCGCCCCAAAGGCCGTCGCGGTGGTGGGCGACAACAATCACGACCTGCATATGGGCCGCGCGGCGAGCGTGGGGCTGACGGTCGCTGTCCTGACTGGCACCGGATCGCCTGCTTCCCTTGCCGAGGCTAGCGACCATTGCCTTGACGATATCACCCAACTGCCGGCGCTGTTGGCGAGGCTGGCGTCTGATCCGAGTTAGAGCATCGGACCGAAGGATAGGAGCCACAGTCCGCGGCTCTGGTGGGCTACCAAGCCCTCAACGCGTTGTGTCGTGTCCCGTCAATGGGAAACGGTTCGATGCTTTCATGCACGAAAGGACGGCATGGTCTCGCAAGCACCTCTCTTCTGGTGGCAGCCGCGCGGGTTGAAGGCCTGGGCGCTTGCCCCATTCGGCTGGGCCTATGGCCGCCTGACTGCGCGGCGCATGCGCCGGCCGGCCGGCGGCACGGCGGAGGTGCCGGTGATCTGCGTCGGCAATTTCACCGTCGGCGGCGCCGGCAAGACGCCGACCGCCATTGCGCTTGCCCGGGCCGCGCGGGCGAGGGGGCTGACCCCAGGTTTCCTGAGCCGGGGCTATGGCGGCCAGGCAAAGCGGGCGACCCTGGTGGATCCGGCACGTGACAGCGCCGAGCGGGTCGGCGACGAGCCTCTGCTTCTCGCGCGTGAGGCGATGACCGTGGTCTGCCGCAAGCGCATCGAGGGCGCGCGCCGTCTGGCCGAAAACGGCGCCGATCTGATCATCATGGATGACGGCTTCCAGAGTGCCCGGCTGCGCTTCGATCTCGCCGTGCTTGTCATCGATTCCAGGCGTGGCATCGGCAACGGCCTGCCGCTACCTGCCGGCCCCTTGCGCGCGCCGATGGCGGAACAGATCCGTCAGCTCTCGGTCTTGCTGAAGATCGGGCAGGGAACGGCAGCCGATCCCGTGGTGCGCCAGGTGGCACGCGCCGGCAAGCCGGTGATCGAGGCAAACTTGCGCCGTGCCGACACGCTGCCGCTGCAGGGGCAGCGCGTGCTGGCCTGGGTCGGTATCGCCGATCCGGAGAAGTTCTTCGTCACGCTGCGGGAGGCCGGGGCCGAGATCGTCGAGACGCAGGTTTTCGCCGATCATCACCTGCTGACGGCGCAGGAGATTGCCGATCTGATGGCCAGGGCGCAGACGGGTGGCCTGCGGCTGGTAACGACGGCCAAGGATCACGTGCGACTTGCCGCCGGCCCCGGCATCTCTGGCCGGCTTTTGGCCGAAAGCGCGGTGATCGAGGTGGAACTGGCTTTTGACGATCCCGCCGCGCCCGGCCGGCTGATCGATCAGGCGATGACGAATAGCCGCGCGCGGCTCCTGGGTGCCGCGAAAGCATGAAAAAGAGGTCGAAAGTCTGGAAGGGTGGGTCAATTGCGCGCTTGCCTGTGGATCGCGCAGCGCCGGCTTATTGGCCTGGCAGCGCACCCGCCCGCTTTTCCGCTTCGAAAGCGGCGGCGGCGTCGACATAGGGTTCCTGACGGGCGACGCTCCAATAGCGCAGCTCATCCATGGGAATCGTGCGGCCGGTGATGGCGCAGGTGACATGGCTGCCCGGCAGCACGACCTGGAAATCGCCGTCGAGATACCGGATCTTGGCTTCCCTGTCGCCGCTCGGCTCAAACCGGTTCATGCTGTCTCGACCTCGCCTCATCATCCGCGCGCCTGGCGCACTCCGGCCTCTATCATAGCCCATGATCCATGCAAATCCCGCAGGCTGAAAGAGGCGTAATCGTGCCGCCGCGCGCCCGTCTGTTCAAGAGGTCCTATCTCGCGTCAGGTCCTTTTGCCGCAAAGTGGACACCACAGCGAAAAAAGACGCCGCCTCATCCTGCCCACGTCCATGTGCCTGTCTCAGGAGCGGCCGAACAGCCGCTCGATATCGCCGAGCTTCAGCGCGATGTAGGTGGGCCGGCCGTGATTGCACTGGCCGGAGCCGGGGGTAGCCTCCATCTCGCGCAGCAGCGCGTTCATCTCCTCGATCCGCAGCCGCCGGCCGGAGCGCACCGAGCCGTGGCAGGCCATGGTGGCGGCCACATGCTCCAGCCGGGCCGACAGTCCGTTTGCCGTATCCCATTCTGCGAGTTCGTCGGCCAGCGCCCGGATCAGGCCGGGCACGTCGACCTTCCCCAGCATCGCCGGCGTCTCGCGCACGGCAATGGCGCCAGGGCCGAAGCGCTCGATCGCCAGGCCTAGGGGGCGAAAAGCCTCGGCCTGCTCCATGAGCCTGTCGCAATCCTCATCCGGAAGATCGACGATATCGGGGATCAGCAGCGTCTGTGCCGCGACCGGCCGCTCTCGAAGCCCTCGGCGCAGCGCTTCGAACACCAGCCGTTCATGGGCGGCATGCTGGTCCACGATCACCAGCCCGTCCTCCGTCTGGGCGACGATGTAATTCTCATGGATCTGCGCGCGGGCCGCGCCAAGCGGATGGCGCAGCTCTTCGGGCGCCGGCGCAGCATCCCTTGAGTCCGAGCGGGCCGATGGCGTCAGCAAGCTGGCAAACGCGGCCTGTGCAGCCTCCGCAAAACCTGAGGAGCCCGATGGTGAAGTCGCGGCAATATCGGTTGCCGGCCATCCTGCCGGCTGGGCAAAAGGCCGATAGGGCGAACGATCAAGACTCCAGTCCCCAGGAGGCCTCTCGCCGTGATGGGGGCTGAAGGGGCGCATGCCTGTCGCAGTCGTCGGCGCCGATGATGCGGAAGCGGCGGATGGCCTCTGCCAGGGAGCCGACGACGGGCTGCCTCCTTCAGGGCGAAAGGCCCGCATCAGGCCGGCCGTTCCGGTGCTGGACGCTCTGTCTCCCCCCAATGCCAGCGCCTGGCGGATGGCGCCGATGATCAGCCCGCGCACGAGCCCGGAATCGCGAAAGCGCACGTCGGATTTGGCCGGATGGACATTTACGTCCACCAGCGCCGGGTCGATGTCGATCGACAGCACCGCCACCGGATAGCGTCCCTGCGGAATGGTCTCGGCATAGGCCGCGCGCAGCGCCTGGAAGATCAGCTTGTCCTGCACCGGCCGGCCGTTGACGAAGGCATATTGCTGCAGCGAATTGCCCCTGTTGAAGGTGGGCAGCCCGGCAAAACCCGACAGTGCCACGCCTTCGCGCTCGGCATCGATCTCCAGCGCATTCTCGCGGAAGTCCCGCCCTAGAACCTGGGCGATCCGCTCCAGCCGGTCGTCGCCCGTGGCAGCGAATTCGAGCGTCGCGCGGTCGCTTCCCGACAGCACGAAGCGCACCTGCGGAAAGGCAATCGCCATGCGGCGGACGACCTCGGATATGGCCGATGCCTCGGCGCGCTCGCTCTTCATGAATTTCAGTCGCGCCGGCGTGGCGAAGAACAGATCGCGCACCTCGACGATCGTGCCGCGATTGGCGGGCGCGGGGCGCACCGGCGTCAGCCGCCCGCCCTCGACCAGGATTTCCGCGCCTTCGCTTGATGTCTGGGGCCGGCTGGTGATCCGCAGGCGCGAGACGGAGCCGATCGAGGGCAGCGCTTCGCCGCGAAACCCAAGGGTGCGAATGGCCTGCAGGCCGCCTTCGAGTTTCGAGGTGCAATGGCGGCGCACGGCGAGGGTCAGATCATCTGCGCCCATGCCGCAACCATCGTCGGTAATTCGCAAAAGCGTCTTGCCGCCACCGGCCGTGGCGATCTCGATGCGCCGCGCGCCGGCATCCAGCGCGTTTTCGATCAGTTCCTTGGCAGCGCTGGCGGGACGTTCGATCACTTCGCCCGCGGCAATCTGGTTGATCAGGGTTTCTGGAAGCTGGCGAATGGTCATGCCGCATTTTCCCTTATTTCCAAGCCCTTGGAAACGCTCGATCGACCTTTCTCAGGCAAAACTTCTCATGATTTCGGCCTTATCTTTGCAATCTGGGATTTCAAGCTGACGCAATTATTTCGCAGCCCTTTGTTTTCATGCTGGATTTCGCAACTCCCGCTTAAGCCCCGCTTAAGGAAAGACTGTAAAACTTATCATACTGACCCACATGAAATCGGGGTCGGGAAGACCGGCCCCGTGTGCTGACACGGACGGATCACGCCTTCCCGGCAGGCCAAGGGGCCTTCCGTCAGCATGCCTGAGCCGTACCGGGAACGCCTTGCCTTTTTTGCAGCGCGTCTTTGGAACGGCGATTTGTCATGTGGCGTAAGGGTTATGAAGGGCCGCAGGAATGATGGACAGTGCGTCGCCGGACGCCCACGACGAGCAGCCGCTTCTGGATCTGGTGGCAAACGGCTTAGGTATGGCGCTGATGGTCTGGGACCGTCAGGATCGGCTGCTGTTTGCGGCCCGCGCCGTGCTGGGCATTTTTCCGATCGCTCCGTCCTTCATCGAACGCGGCACGCGCCTGCGCGACTTTCTTGGCGCACTTTATGATGCCGGCGTTGGCGTCGGCACCCAGTTTGAAAATACCCGCCGCCGGACCGGGCGCGAGGAGTGGATTTCCACTCGTCTGTCGCTGCACTGGCGCGAGCGCTTCGAAAGCGTCGAGCAGCTCTCCCGCCGTAGCTGGATCAACATCAGCAAAAGACGGCTTTCCAATGGCATCGGCCTGGTTCTGATCACCGATCTCACCTCGCAGAAGCTGCATGAGGAAGAGATGCAGCTCGACCGCGAGCGCATCGAGCTGACCGAGCGCATCCTCGACGATCTGCCCAATGCGGTTTGCGTCAAGGACCGCGACCTCAACTACGTCGCCGTCAACAAGGCTTTCTGCGCCATGCATGGCATGGCCGCCAACGCCATTCTCGGTCGTTCGGTCTGGGATCTCGTCGATGCCGATTTTGCCGAGCGCTATGAGCTGAGCGACCGCGAGGTTCTGGAAACGGGCGTGCTGCACACCAACGCCCAGCAGATCGTCATGGCTGACGGCGAGGATCTTTGGGCCATCGTCCACAAATTCCGTGTCGGCAGTCCGGCAGATGCGCTGCTCGTCACTTATTTCAGCGATGTCACGCAGGTCGTCACCGGCTTCGGCATTGCCGGAGAGGGCGAGGGGCCGCTTGGCGTGGTGCCGCATGCCGATGTCAGCCGGTTCGAGCCGGGCCAGAGCCTTTATGATCCTTTCCGCGCGCTCGACATGACGCGCATCGTCGATGCGCCGGCCATGGGCCTGCCGGGCGATGCCGGTGGCTCTTATCGCCTGCGGGTAGTGCTGGTGACGCCATGCCCAGCCATCGAGCAGCGGTTCTTCTCCGCCTTGACGGAACTGTCCTGCGATGTCGGCATCGTCGCCTCCTTCGATCAGCTGAAGGCGCTCGAGGCCGCGTTGGGCGAGAGCGGTCTGACGCCCAACCTCCTGCTTTTCGATGAAAGCCTGGGCACGCCACCCGCCGGCCTGTTCGTCGGGCTGCCGCAGCTGCCCGTCTCGCTCGCCATCTCCGCCGAAGACCTGGCGGCGCAGATCATGACCGTCGGACTGTCGATGCAGACCGATCTGGATGGCGAGTTCGGCCTTGGCGCTGGCGCCGCGGGCACGCAGCCTGCCGCCGAGTCCCCGATCGACGTTCTCGTGGCCGAAGACAATGACATCAACCAGATCGTCTTTGCCCAGATCCTCGATGGCCTCGGCCTGTCCTTCAAGATCGCGACGAATGGCGAAGAGGCCGTGGCGCTCTGGCGGACGCATCGGCCGAAGCTGGTGCTGATGGATCTGGCCATGCCGGTGATGAGCGGGCGGCCGGCGATCCGCGCCATTCGCGATGCCGAAGCGGAAGAGGGCCGCGCCGCCACGCCCATCGTCGTGGTCACCACCCAGGCCGCCGATATGGAGGATAGCGAGATGGAGACGCTCGCCATCGGCGCACGCCTGATGAAGCCTGTCAGCCCCGAACGGGTCGAAGCGCTCTATCACCGTTTTGTTCAGGCGGAAGACCAGGCTGGCCAAGCCCTGTGAATTCCATCCCGAGTTGCGTCTTTCAATACACGCACCTCGGGAGTCCATGCCTTGACCAGAACCCGGCATGCTGAGCGGTCACGAAGCCTAAGGCTTTGAACTCACCTTTTTCCCCGCTTCGGTAAGCGAACATAAAGTTCCAATCAGTGCGCGAAAAACCAGATCTAGGGAGGCCTTCGTCAAGAATTGTTAAGTTTGTACTCGGCATTGTTGTGGTTGCGAAATGAACCAGTTCGAACCGGGTAAAACATGACTGCTGTCGGCCTCATGCGCGAGCACAAGAGCTTCGCCGGCCTGGACGGAGAGATGTCGACCGACAAGTTGACAGGTCTCGGCAATGCCGCGTGGATGGGCCAGGAAGTGCGCCGCATCGCCGACGAGCGCGCGGAAGATCCCGCTCCTTTCACCATCGCGCTGGCCAATCTCGACGGGTTCAAGCCGATCAACGATCTTTTGGGCCCGCGTGCCGGCGATGACATCCTGCGCCAGGTGGCGCAACGAATGAAGGCCTGCCTGCCGGATGGCGCGACCGTGGTGCGCATATCGGGCGATCAGTTTGGCCTCGTTCTGCCGTTGGTCTTCGAGCAGAAGGGCGCGGAGAAGGTCGGCATGATGCTGAAGGATGTGCTGTCCGCACCCTTTGAGATCGGCGAGCGCCATATCCGCCTGTCGGCCTCCTTCGGCTTTGCCATCTATCCCTTCGCCGGCGAGGATTTCGATGCGCTGATGAAGAATGCCAGCACGGCGCTTTACCGCGCCAAGCGGCGTGGTCGCGCGCAGATTACCATTTACAGCCAGCAGATCGCCGAGGAGATGCGCCGACGGACGCAGATCGAGCAGGCTTTGCGCAATGCAATCATTTCCGACGAGGTGGACGTGCATTTCCAGCCGATCGTCGATCTCTCCAGCGACCGGCTCGTCGGCTTCGAGGCGCTCGCTCGCTGGAACGATCCCGATCTCGGCACCATCTCGCCTGCCGTCTTCGTGCCGCTGGCCGAGGATCACGGCTTTATCGACCGGCTGACGGAAACCCTGTTTCGTAAGGCGGCGCGCGCGGCACTTGCCTGGCCGAAAGACCTGTTTCTGTCCTTCAACCTCTCCTCCGCCCAGTTCGTCGATCTCTCGATCGCCGGCAACATCCTGTCGATCTGCCGCCAGACGGGATTGGATCCTCGCCGTCTGATCATCGAGATCACGGAAACCGCCGTCATGGCCGATGCCGACATGGCGCAGGATATCGTCGCCGAACTGCGTGCCGCCGGCATTCATGTCGCATTGGACGATTTCGGCACCGGACAATCGAGCCTTTGCCGCCTGCGCGATTTCGCCTTCGACAAGGTCAAGATCGACCGTGCCTTCGTCTCGCGCATCGCCACCGACAAGGCCAGCGAACATATCGTCAAGGCGATCATCGCCATGTGCGAGGGCCTGAACCTCGACGTGGTGGCGGAGGGCATCGAGACGCCGGCCGAGGCCATGAAGCTGAAGGCGCTCGGCTGCCGGCTGGGTCAAGGCTATTTCTACGGCCGCCCCAAGGATATCGATGCCACGCTCGAGGATGTCGCCGGGCGCTTTGCCGATCCGGTTAGGGTGCAGTAAGTTTTATCTTACGTTGCAGCCGGAAAGACGATGCGCTTCCTGTTGCTGATCACGGGATAGGCGCGGCTTGCGGGATGTGGCGCGCATGCGATCCGGTTTCGCCAAGAAGCGTTACGTCCATCGCACCAACGCCCTTGCCTTGAAAACGGCGCGATAAGGCCGGGCGCTGGCGTAAATGGACATGGAATTGCGCAAGGGCGCGTTCGACACTGCGCCTTCAACCATGGGATTGCCGCCTGACGAAGCAGCCTTCCTCCTCCCCAGCGACCGCCCGACAGGACCCTGACGATGTCGATGCCGCTTGCCCAGCAAAACGCCCGTGATCCGCTGCTCCAGCCTTTCCAGCTCAAGCATCTGACCCTGAGAAACCGGATCATGTCGACGGCGCATGAGCCGGCCTACTCCGAAGACGGCATGCCCAAGGATCGCTACCGCCTCTACCATGTGGAAAAGGCAAAGGGCGGGGTGGCGATGACGATGACGGCAGGCTCGGCGATCGTGTCCGAAGATTCGCCGCCCGCCTTCGGCAATCTCTTCGCCTTCCGCGACGAGATCGTGCCCTGGATGAAGCGGCTGGCCGACGAGTGCCACGAACACGGCACGGCGGTGATGATCCAGCTGACCCATCTTGGCCGGCGAACGAGCTGGAACAAGGGCGACTGGCTGCCGGTCCTCAGCCCGTCGCCGGTCAAGGAGGCGGCGCATCGTGCCATGCCGAAGACGATCGAAGACTGGGATATCGACCGCATCGTCGCCGATTATGCTGCCGCAGCCCAGCGCATGCAGGAGGCCGGCCTCGACGGGATCGAGATCGAGGCCTATGGCCATCTGCTGGACGCCTTCTGGTCGCCCGCCACCAACCAGCGCGAGGACGACTTCGGCGGTTCGCTGGAAAATCGCACGCGTTTTTCCAATATGGTGCTGGCGGCCGTACGCAAGGCTGTGGGCGACGCTTTCATCGTCGGCTTCCGCCTGGTGGCCGATGAGCAATGGGATATCGGACTGACCAAGGAAGACGGCATCGAAATCTGTCGCCGGCTGGTCGGCACCGGCAAGGTCGATTTCCTCAACGTCATCCGAGGCCATATCGATCATGATGCGCCGCTCACCGACGTCATCCCGATTCAGGGCATGGCCGCCTCGCCCCATCTCGATTTCGCCGGGGAAGTGCGGGCCGCGACCCGCTTTCCGGTCTTCCACGCCGCCCGCATTGCCGATGTCGCCACCGCCCGCCATGCCATTGCCGAGGGCAAGCTCGACATGGTCGGCATGACGCGCGCGCACATTGCCGATCCGCACATCGTGCGCAAGATCGAGGCAGGGATCGAGGATCGCATTCGCCCTTGCGTCGGCGCAACCTATTGTCTCGACCGCATCTATGAAGGCGGCGGCGCACTCTGCATCCACAATGCCGCAACGGGGCGCGAAGCCACCATTCCCCATATCATCCGGCCGACAGACGGCCCGCGGCGCAAGGCGCTCGTCATCGGCGCAGGCCCTGCGGGCCTTGAGGCGGCGCGGGTGTTGGCCGAGCGCGGTCATCAGGTCGAGGTGTTGGAGGCCAGCGGCGAAGCCGGTGGGCAAGTGCGGCTCGCCGCCCGCAATCCCCGTCGGCGCGAACTGATCGGCATCATCGACTGGCGCCTGTCGGAACTGGCCCGCCTTGGGGTGCCGATCGAATATAACGTCTTCGCCGAGGAGGAGGATGTGCGTGCCCGGGCTCCGGATGTCGTGGTGATCGCCACCGGCGGAATCGCCCACACGCCGCCGCTGACCGCTGGCGAGGAGCTCGTCGTGTCCAGCTGGGATATTCTGGCCGGCACGGTCAAGCCGGAAGGTCCCGTTCTGCTCTATGACGATCACGGCGGCCATGGCGGCATGAGCGCGGCGGAGATGATCGCCAAAGCAGGGGTGGAACTCGAAGTGGTCTCGCCCGAACGGCTCTTTGCGCCTGAAGTCGGCGGCATGAACTACACGCCTTATGCGCGGGCGATTGTCGAGGCAGGCGTGCGGGTGACGATCAACACAAGGCTGAAATCTGTGCGTCGGGACGGCAATGCCTTGGTGGCGGTCCTGGGCTCCGACTATTCGAGCAACACGACCGAACGGCGCGTGGCGCAGGTCGTGGTCGAATATGGCACCCTGCCGATGGACGATCTTTACGTCGCGCTAAAGCCGCAGTCCCGCAATCTAGGCGCGGTCGATTACAAGGCGCTGATCCGGCAGCAGGCGCCAATCCCGCTCAGCAATCCGAACGGAGATTTCGATCTGATCCGGATCGGAGATGCCGTCCACAGCCGCAACATCCATGCCGGGATCTACGACGCGATGCGCTATGGGCTGTTGATCTGACCCCAAGCAAAAGAAGAGCGCCTGGCTTGCAGGCGCTCAGTCAGGCTGGAACGACATTAAGGCGGACAAAGCGCTGAGAAATGCGTGAAGGACGGCGTCTTTCGACACCGCCCTTCTCGATCAGGTATGTCTGTGAAGACTTACTGATTGGTGGTTGCCGGAGCGGCCGGAGCAGCGCCACCAGCCGGCGCCGTGGTCGACGACGTGGTCGAAGTGTCGACATTATTGCCCTTGGTTTCGGCCATCTGCTGGGCGCGCGTCTTGAACTCGGGCGCATTGCGCAAAGAGTCGGACGTTTCCTGCGTCGTCAGCTTCATGTCGTTCGAATTCGGCACTTCCGCAATCGTAATGGTTTCGAGCGGAACGGCGACGTTCTTTTCGCCGATACCGAGGAAGCCACCGACGCCGATCACGGCTGCTTCGACGGAGCCGTCGGTGGAAAAGATCACGTCATTGATCTCGCCGATGCTCTCATCATTGCCGTTATAGACGGACTGGCCGATATAGCGGTTGGCGGAAATCTGGTTTTCAGCCTGTTCGGTAATGTAATTGCCGGTCTTGGAGCCGGCATCGGCAGCCTGGCCAGCCAGCGGCTTGGCGGCATTGTCGCCCATCTGGCCCGTGGTGGCATCATTGGTCATCGGCTGCGCCGGCTGGGCGGCATTGGGCTGTGCCGGCTGCATCGTATCCTGTGCGAAGCTCATCGGAGCAAAGGCAACAACACCAGCGAAAAGAGCGCCTGCGGCAACAGAAGCAGTGAATTTCTTGGTCATTTCCAACCTACCTTTCCTTGTCCTTGTCGATCAGGGCGCGGTGTCAGTTCCGCACCGGTGATGCCCAAACAACGTGAGAAGGGAAAAGTGGTTCCGATAAAAATCGCAGCAAAATCGTCGGAAATCCCGTCGAATCAGCAGGATTTCGGGGAATGCCCCATCATCCAGGCGCTCGCGCGATCTCACGACTGCGTGAGGCGAACGCGAGCTGGCGGTTGCAGATGCCACGCCTGGACTGCGTGGCATCTAGATTGGCAAAGCCTGTCTCGATCAGACGATATAGGCCGGCTCGAACCGTCCTTCGACCGGGCGTCCGAGTTCGAAGGTTTGGCCGGCGTGCGGATCGGCCTGGCGGGCGGCGGCATCCATGCCCTCATAAGCCGAGGTCACCAGCAGCCTGTCTGCCTTTGCGCCAATGAAGGCGGGGCAGCTTGTCTGGCTTGCCGGCAGCCTGTGCCGCTCCAGGCGCTGGCCGCTTTCAGGATCATAGACATCGACGGCGCCGGCTCCCCAGCGCGCGATCCAGAGCCGGCCTTGCGCATCGCAGACCGCGCCGTCAAAGCCACCCTGTGCCTGGCCTTCTTCCGCCAGAAGTTCTGGCTCTGCCGTCGGCAGGCCAGTGGCCGGATCCAGCGCCACCTTGTAGAGGCGGTTGGCCATGGTATCGCTGTAATAGGCGGTGGCACCATCGGGCGCGAAGCAAATGGCGTTCGGAATTGTCACACCGGGAATCAGCCGCGTCACCTTGCCGCGCGCGACATGGTAGATCGACCCGGCCTTTTCGGCCGCCTTGCGGCCCATGGTGCCGATCCACAAGGCGCCGCTTTGATGCACGCGTCCATCGTTGGAGCGGTTGTTGGGGTTGTCCTCGATCGTCAGCAGTTTTTCAAAACGCCCATCGGCGCGGTGGCGCAGGAACAGGCCCTGGTCGCTTGCCACCACTTGGCGCTCGCCGTCCACGCGGGCAAGCACGCTGCCGAGGAAGGGGAGGGACTGGATCTCGTGTTTGCCGCTGTCGAGATGCAGCGAATGCAGCTCGCGGCCGAGGATGTTGAACCACCAGGCCGTCCCGGTGTCGGGATCGTAGGATGGGCCTTCGCCCAGTTCCAAAGCCTGGTCGAAGAGAACGCGGCCGGCAAATTCAGTCTCAGTGGTCATGAGATCAGGCTCCATAGACGGCATCATAGGCTTTCACGGTCGCGTCGGCGCGCGCGCGCACCTCGGCAGCCGTCATGCCTGGCTTGAAGAGGCTTGAGCCGAGACCGAAGCTCTTGATCCCAATTTTCGAATAGGCAGCAAAATCGGTTTCCGAAACACCGCCGACAGCCGCCACTTCGACATCCTTGGGCAGAATGGTGCGGATGGCCGCAATGCCGGAGGGACCAAGCGCGCTGGCGGGGAAGAATTTCAGCCCGGTGGCGCCAGCCTTGGCGGCCGCGAGCGCTTCCGTCGGCGTGAAGACGCCCGGCAGCGTCACCATGCCCTTGAAGGCCGCATGGGAAATGACCGGCGGATCGACATTCGGCGAGACGAAGAGCCGGCCCCCGACATTCTCCAGCCGGTCCACGTCTTCTACCGTCAGCACCGTACCGGCGCCGATCAAGGCGTCTTCGGGCGCCAGCTTCACCGCCGTTTCAATGGAACGAAAGGGATCGGGCGAATTCAGCGGGATTTCGATGGCCCGCAGCCCGGCTTCGAGCAGTGTGCCGACGATCTCTTCCGTCTCTTCCGGCTTCAGGCCGCGCAGAATGGCGACCAGCGGATAGCGCATGGGGGGAAAAGGAATACGGGACATCGGAAAACTCCTTTGAATGTTCTTAGGGCCAGACGGCGCGGGCGGCGGCCTGCAGCCCCCGGCGAACGGCAAGATCTGCATCGATAACGGTGACGCCCAACAGGGCGGCTGACAGCGCCGCCTCATACAGCGCGGCCATGGCGCCGGAGGCCACGAGCTGGACCTGCACCGCATCTGGCGCCGTGTCGCGGGCGCCGGCAATTTCCAGCCCGATCAGCAGGCCTGAGAGCCGTGCCTTGGCACTGGTGGCGTCCAGGCCGTGCAGCAGCTGGCCGGAGCGCGCGGAAAAGATCAGGTTGCTGAAGCGCGCCGGCGAGACGCAGGCCGTCTTCACAGCCTGGATGAAGGCCGGATGCGTGCCATCGAAAGCCTCGGAACCGTCGAGCGCATGGCGCAGGATCGACTGTTTGCCGATCACATCGAAAAGCTCGCCCGTCATGAAGGTGGAGAAGCCCTCGACCGCGCCATCGCGCAGGCGCACCCATTTGGAATGCGTGCCGGGCATGCAGAGAAGATGGCTGCCGGCGCCGATCTCGTCATAAGCGCCGAGGAGCTGAGTTTCCTCGCCACGCATCACGTCCGGCGCGGCCTCGATCCTCTGGGCAAGGCCGGGGAGAATGCGGATATCGCGGCTGGAGTGAGGGACAACGACCGCACGGCCGACGATCTCTTCCAGCCGCGCCGGCACGTCCATATAGCCGGCATCCATCCAGCCCTGGCGCGCTCCGGCCATGCCGCAGATCATCACGGGCAGATCGGCCGGTGCGTCGAGCGCAGCCAGATGCCGCTCCAGAACGGCAGAAAAGCCTTCCTGCGCTGCCGTGGTCATGCCTTCGCCGGAGCGACGCTCGCCAAGCGGCGTGCCGTCCTTGCCGATCAGCCAGAGGCGGAAGCTGGAGGTTCCCCAGTCTACCGCCGCATAGGATGCCGCTGTTGCCGTCACAAAACCCCTCCATCCACGATGATTGCCTGGGCCGTCAGCGCGGCTGCGCTGTCGGAGGCGAGAAACAGACAAGGGCCGACCATGTCGTCGGCCATCAGACTGCGTTTAAGACATTGTTTGCCGATCATGGCGGCGATCGAATCTTCCGTGAGCCATAGCGCCTTCTGGCGCTCGGTCACCACCATGCCCGGCAGCAGCGCGTTGACCCGAATGCCATCGGGGCCAAGCCGGCCGGCGAGCGATTTGGTCAGTCCGACGATGCCGGCCTTCGCGGCGCTATAGGCAGGCAGGTCGTCCATGTTGAGCAGGAAGGCGATCGAGGAAAAATTGACGATGGCGCCGCCGCTCCCCGCCTTCAGATGCGGCGCGGCCGCCTGCGCCATGAACGGCAGCGGCTTGAGATTGATGGCCAGCGAGGCGTCCCATTCCGTTTCGCTGATGGTCTCGAGCGCATGGCGGTCGTCGCGCGCGGCATTGTTCACCAGCACCTTGAGCCCGCCCAGGATCGCGACAATGCGATCGACCAGCGGTTTGAGCGAGGCCGTGTCCGTGAGATCGGCTGCAAAGAACAAGGGATCATGCCGCGCCGTGCCCGATAGCTGGCTTGCCAGCGCCACACCGGCCGCCTCGTCAATGTCGATAAAGGCCACGCGCGCACCTTGGGCAACAAAGCCCGCAACCAGCGCCGCGCCGATGCCGGAAGCGCCACCGGTGATGAGAACACCACGGTCGGCCAGATCGCGATAGCGCGCCGCCTCCATCGTCATGCTGCGCGCCTCCCTTGCGCCGGCGTGTGATCTGTTCCATTATGTGGAACATGCTTCTGCTACATGGAATATCCTTCCGGGCAGGAAGGCTTGTCAAGGCCAAGCCAGCCTAAAGCCGCGACGCTTGGCCGCTCCTGGCGTCGCTGCTGCAATTGGTCGAAGTCGCCTTGGCGGGGCCCAAGGTCACGGCGCGGCTGGTCCTGTCAACAGGCGGAGAAAACGATGAAACCGGTGGAAGAGGCCGATCAAGACTGTGGCACAGGCACGGTTGGCAAGGCCATGTTGCTGCTGGAACTCGTCGCCATGGCCGATCGCCCGCTGCGGCTGACGGAAATTCTTCACAGCTGCGGCCAGCCACGCGGGTCCCTACATCGGCAATTGCGTCATCTCGTGGCCGAGGGGCTGCTGCGCCAGCGTCCGGATCTGAGCTACGAGCCAGGCCTGCGGCTGTTGAAGCTCGCTCATAAGGCCTGGGCGCGCAACGACCTGCGCAGCCTTGCCTCGCCCTACCTGGACAAGCTCCACGCCGCCACGGGCGAGACGGTCCATGTCGGCATGCTCCTGGACACGGAAATCGTCTATCTGGACAAGATGGAGAGCCGCCAGACCGTCACCATGATCTCGCGAATCGGGCAGGCGGCACCTGCCTATTGCACTGGTCTTGGTAAGGCAGCACTATCGTCTCTACTGCCGGAACGGCTCGAAACGGTTCTATCACGAATCGTTTTTCAGCCTTTCACGCCAAATACGCATTTAGACCGTTCTTCTCTGCTAACGGAGCTAGAGACGATACGACAATGCGGTTATGCTTTCGACAGGGAGGAGCATGAAAAGGAGATTCGCTGCGTGGCCGCGCCTGTCTTTGACGGACAGCGCAATCTCGTGGGTGGGATCTCTGTCACGGGTCCTGCCTATCGTGTCAGCATGGACAGCCTGGAAGCCTGGGCGCCGGTTGTGCGAGCGGCGGCGCGCGCCCTCAACGACGAGCTTTTCACGGCCTTAAGCCCGTCTGCCCGGCGTTTACCATCGAAATCGTGACCGAAATACAGGAAAACACTACGCAATCGTACGTTACGCCCCCTTTCTGCGGAAGGTCAGGCGCGTTATCTCTAAGTTTACCCAAGCGTAAGCCGCTAATCGCCGATGATGTCGAAACTGGGACGGGATCGACCACGGCGCAGAAAGTTCGAGGGGTCTTCATGGACGTTACAAGACAGGACCGAGGGGCGCTGCTCGCCGCCGAACGGCACACTTCGCCCATGTCGGAAGCGGATATCGGCGCCGCCTTCCAGCATCTCGTTACGAAACATCGCTTTCGTCACTACATGGTGATGAGCCTACCCGATCCGACCGTTCGCCAGCTTTCGGAAGTCGTGATGCTGACCGACTGGCCGAGCAATATGATGCGCCGTTACGATGCGGCGAGCCTGCTGTCCGGCAGCCCGATCGTGCAGCGGCTACGTCGCAGCACGGTTCCCTTCCTCTTCGATATCGGCACCGGCCTGCGCCAGGACAGCAAGGCGGAGACGAGCATGGAGCTCTTCACCCAGGCGCGGATCCGCCGGGGCATCTACATTCCCGTGCACGATGCGCGGGGCCAATGCGGCGCGGTCAGCTTCGGCGGCGACCGCGAGCCCGTCGATCACGAGGAGATCAAGGTGTTGACGCTGGCCTCTGCCGGCCTCTTTGCCCAGCTGAGCGATCTGCGACGTGGCCAGATGGCGGCCGAGCGCCTCTCGCGCAGGGAGATCGAATGTCTTCATTGGGCTGCTGCCGGGAAGACGACGCTGGAGATGGCTCGTATCCTCAATCTCTCGGAATATACCATCAATCACTATCTCAATCGGGCAAGCCGCAAGCTGAACACGGTCAACCGGGTTCAGACCGTGGCCAAGGCCATGCGCGCAGGCTTGATTCACTGATGTCGCAGCCGGCCGATGGACAGCCGCCCCTTGATGCCGAAAGACAGATCGAGCAGACGATGATCGACGAAAAGCCGCCCATGCGCGGCACGCCGCTCGAGCAACTGGCCAAGCCAGAGCAGATGGGCAGCGAAATCGCGCAGCTGCGCACCCAGTTCGACGTCATGCGTTTCATGAAGCGGAAGGCGCAGGTCTTCGGCTTTCGCTATTTCATGATTGCGCGTGTGCCCGGCATGGAAGTCAGCTCTCTGGCGAGCCTCTCGATCGTCTCCAACGTTCCGGTCGAGATCGTCAACCATTATGACAAGATCGGTCTGTTGCAGTCGAGCGTGGGCATCAAGCGCCTGCGTGAGACCACGACGCCGTTCCAGCTCGACTTCGACGAATGGCGGCGGCTGAGCGGACAGCAGGAAGGTCTGGCTGCGCATATCGACGTGCTGCGCGCCCATGAGGTGGAGCAGGCCGATTACTTCCCCGTGCATTTTGCCGATGGCAGCCGTGCCGTCGTGATCTTTCTCGGCGGACGGCATCAATTCTCCATGGCGGCGCTCATGGAACTGCAGATGATCGCCATTCATGTCTATAATCGCCTGGCCGAAATCGGCCTTGTGCTGCGCGACAACGGCGTCGAGCTGTCGGACCGCGAAATCGAATGCCTGAACTGGACGGCAGCTGGAAAGACCAGCGCCGAGATCGCCTCGATCATTGGCCTGTCCGAGCATACGGTGAACCACTATCTCAACCACGTCACCCGCAAGCTCGGCGCCGTCAATCGTACCCAGGCGGTCGTCAAGGCCATTCGTCTTGGCTATATCCGCTGACGGCAGGAGGCGACCTGGCCTTTCGATGGGCAATTGCTCACAGACCATGCCCAAGGCGCGGGCAACAGGTCCTGATCTGGCTTGCCAACCCGAAGCCAGAACTTCGGCCCTGCGCCTCGTAGAAGGCGCTTGAAGAGTCTCGATCAGCGGCAAAAATCCTCTCCTTTCGACCATTCCGATAGGAGGCAAGGATGACGCAGCGGCTCTCTTTCGATCTGGCACGCTTCCTGCATATTGAGTGGCAGGTCCAGAGGGGACTTTGGATGCCGGTGTCGAGCCGCCGGTGTCCAGCAAGAACGAACAAAGCGCGCCCTTGAAGGCAGTGCGAAAGACAAAGGCCGCTTCCTGCCTTGGCGATCCCGGATGTACGGACGCCAGAGCGGGGGCGGTCTTTGCTTTTCGAGGTTCGGCCATCGCAGACGTGGCCGTCCGCCTGCGCCAATGCATATACTTCTTTTCCGACTTCAGCCCTCGTCCCGGCCGCTCCCTTGGCGCGGGCCCCAGGCTCGATTATGTACGGCCCATGAAAATCCGCCAGGACGCTTGAGACATCCGGGCGGTCGAGAAGGAGAGAGAGATGGTAGACGTCACGCGGGACATCGTTCTCGACGCCTTGAAGTCCGTGCGCGGTCCCGATCTCGAAGGCAATATCGTCGATCTCGGCATGGTATCGGATGTCTTCATCTCCGACGGCAAGGTCTATTTCTCGATCACCGTTCCGGCCGACCGGGCGAAAGAACTTGATCCGCTTCGCGCCGCGGCCGAGCGTTGCGTCAAGGACGTGCCCGGCGTAAAGGGCGCCATGGTCGCGCTGACGGCCGACCGCAAGGCGGGCGACGCACCGCGCCCCGCACCGCCTGCCGCCAAGGCGTCCGCCGGTCCTTCTCATTCCAGTCACGCCCACGCTGGTCATTCCCATGCCGGCCATTCTCACGGGAGCTCCGCGCCCGCGGGCGGCGCGCGTCAGCCGACTGCTGCGCAGAAGGCAGGCATTCCCGGCGTCGGCGCCATTATCGCGGTTGCCTCCGGGAAAGGCGGGGTTGGCAAGTCCACCACCTCGGTCAATCTGGCCTTGGCCTTGCAGGCCAATGGCCTGAAGGTCGGCATTCTCGACGCCGATATTTACGGCCCTTCCATGCCGCGCCTGCTCGGCATCAGCGGTCGGCCGCAACAGATCGACGGCCGGCTGATCCGCCCGATGGAAAATTATGGCCTCAAGGTCATGTCCATGGGCTTCCTGGTGGACGAGGAAGTGGCGATGATCTGGCGCGGGCCGATGATCCAGTCCGCGCTGCTGCAGATGCTGCGCGAGGTGCAATGGGGCGATCTCGATGTGCTGGTGGTCGACATGCCGCCCGGCACAGGCGATGCGCAGCTCACCATGGCGCAACAGGTGCCGCTTGCCGGCGCGGTGATCGTGTCGACGCCGCAGGATCTGGCCCTGATCGATGCGCGCAAGGGCCTGGCGATGTTCCGTAAGGTCGAAGTGCCCGTGCTCGGCATCGTCGAGAATATGAGCTATTTCATCGCGCCGGATACCGGCCACCGCTACGACATCTTCGGCCATGGCGGCGCCCAGCGAGAGGCGGAGCGTATCGGCGTGCCGTTCCTCGGCGGCGTTCCCCTGACCATGGGGATTCGCGAAACCTCGGATGCGGGCACGCCCGTGGTCGTTTCCGATCCCGAGGGAGAAGCGGCCAGGATCTATCGCGAGGTCGCCGCCAAGGTGTGGGAACAGGTCACCGCCAAGGCCGCCGACACTGGCCGCGCGCCGCCACGGATCGTCTTCGAGTAGTGCGGCTTCGGCCGCGATTTTAACCCCTGCGGCGAAATCGCGGCGGAAAGCATCGGCCGACGGTTGATTTCCGGGCGATCTTGCGTCATATGCCTGCCGCTTTCAGCGGGTGCTGATGAACGGGCCCATGAACAGCCAGCACGGCACGCCGCTTGCCCCCAAGACGGGTGGTTTCCGGCGCGTCGGCATGGCAAGAGCAGACATGATCGCACCCGGCGCCGGAGCGCGGGCGCAACGAGCCGACCGGCCTTTTCAACGAAAGCCTTTCCATGACCAAGCATGCCTCACCTGCGCCGGCTTGCCATGCCGTCGGCCTTGCACACCTTCCCGGTTTCGAGCGGGGAATGCCTGCATGATCGCGCTTTACGACGCACAGGGCGAGAGCCTGACGCTGGATGCGGCTCATCCGCCGGAGGCCTTGCCCGAGGATATCGTCTGGATCGACATGCTGCGCCCGACCCGCGAGGAGGATGCCCTGGTCGAGCGGCTGCTGGGCATCGAGGTGCCCACGCGCGAGGACCTGAAGGACATCGAGCCGTCGAGCCGGCTCTACACGACCGATCAGGCCGTGTTCATGACCGCCTCGCTCGTGTGTCGTGCCGATGGTGATCATCCCGTTCTGACCGATGTCGCTTTCGTTCTGGCCGGCAAGCGGCTGGTGACGGTGCGTTACGATGAACCCAAGGCTTTCGCCCTGTTCCGCGCGGCCATGCCGCGCATTCGCGGCGGCTGCACCACCGGCGTCATCCTGGCCGTGCGCCTTTTCGAGACGATCGTCGACCGCACCGCCGAGATCTTGGAACAGGCGGTGGAAAAGCTCGACGGCCTGTCCTTCAAGGTCTTCGACCGGCAGAAGGGTCCCAAACGCCGGCCGCCGCATTATCTCGAAGCCCGCCTGCTCGATGTGGCGCTGCATCACCGGCTGATTGCCAAAGCGCGCGATAGCCTGGCCTCACTCGCCCGTGTCGTCACTTTTCTTCAAAGCGTGCCGGTGGTCGAGGCGGATGCGGAGACCAAGGCACTGGTGCTGGTCGTCTCGCGCGACATCCAGTCGCTCTCCGAGCATGCTGGCTTCATCTTCGGCAATATCACTTTCCTGCTCGATGCGTCTCTCGGCCTGATCAGCGTCGAGCAGAACGCCATCATCAAGATTTTTTCGATTGCTTCCGTCGTCTTCTTGCCGCCGACGCTGGTCGCCTCGATCTATGGGATGAATTTCGAGGTCATGCCCGAGCTTCACTGGCACTTCGGCTATCCCTTGGCGCTTCTCGCCATGCTGGTTTCGGCCATCGTGCCGTTCTTCGTGTTCCGCTGGAAAGGCTGGCTATGATCGCGGGCGTCCTCACCCATCGGCTGGCGTTGATCGCGAGCGGCCGATGCGGCAGCAGGACGCCGCGCGGGCGCGGCCTGCTTTTTCGTTCAAAACTGCCGCCTTCCGCGGCTGGCCGGGCGACGATCCGCCCTTTTGGCCGGCCTTGAGGCGCAGGAGTATCTCCATGTCCCAGTCAACTCCGTCCTCGTCCAACGCCACGGAAGGTCATGCATCCCCAGGCGCGCAGAAAATCCTGGCTGCCGCCCTCGGTTCGATCGGCGTCGTCTATGGCGATATCGGCACGAGCCCGCTCTATGCGTTCCGCGAGGCGCTTCGCCCCGTGGCAGGCGACGGCCTCAGCCGGCTGGAGATCATCGGCCTCGTCTCGCTGGTGCTGTGGACGCTGACGATCATCGTCACGCTGAAATATGTGCTCTTTCTGCTGCGCGCCGACAATCATGGGGAGGGCGGCACGTTGTCGCTGCTGGCGCTGCTGATGAAGTCTCGCGGGCGCAAGGTCTCGCTGATGTTCTTCACCGGCATCGCCGGCGCGGCGCTGTTCATCGGCGATGCGATGATCACCCCCGCGCTCTCCGTGCTCTCGGCGGTCGAAGGGCTGAAGCTCGTGGCACCGCAATTTTCGAATTATGTCGTGCCGATCTCGGTGGTCATCCTCGTGGTGCTCTTCGCCGTACAATCCCAGGGTACCGACAAGGTCTCGAAATTCTTCGGACCGATCACGCTGGTCTGGTTCGTGGCCATCGCGCTGGCCGGCATTTCCCATATTCGCGACGATCTCGGCGTGCTCGCTGCCTTCAACCCGACCTATGCGCTGGAGTTTCTGTTTCACGCGGGGGCAGCCGGATTCGTGGTGCTCGGCGCCGTCTTCCTCACGGTCACCGGGGCCGAAGCGCTTTATGCCGACCTCGGCCATTTCGGCCGCCGGCCGATCCAGATCGCCTGGATCGTCGTGGTCTTTCCCGCACTCGCGCTGAATTATCTCGGCCAGGGCGCGCTGGTGCTGAAAGATCCGTCGACGATCTCCGATCCGTTCTTCCTTCTGTTTCCCGAATGGGCTCTGCTGCCTGCCGTACTTCTGGCCACCGCCGCCACCATTATCGCCAGCCAGGCGGTGATCACAGGCGCCTTTTCGCTTGCCCGGCAGGCCATCAATCTCGGCTTCCTGCCGCGCATGGCCATCCTGCATACATCGCGTGTTTCCACCGGGCAGATCTATGTGCCCAATGTGAATTCCGTGCTGCTTTTCGGCGTCATGGTTCTGGTGCTGATGTTCGGCTCCTCTGAATCGCTCGCCACCGCCTATGGCATCTCGGTCACCGGCGCCATGGTCGTCACCACGATGCTCGCCTTCCAGTTCGTACGCCTACGCTGGCACTGGCCGCTCTGGGCCTCCATCGGTCTGCTGATGCCGCTGCTTCTGCTGGAGCTGGTGTTCCTCGCTGCCAATCTTCTGAAGATCCACGATGGCGGCTATATTCCGGTGATGATTGCGGCCGGTTGCATGGTCCTGATGTGGACCTGGATGCGCGGCACCCAGCTTCTGCGCGACAAAACCCGCCACACAGACATTCCGCTCGACTCCTTTATCAAATCGATCGAGCGCGAGAGTGCTCATGCTCCGGTCGCGGTCCCCGGCACGGCGATCTTCCTCACCTCCGAGCCGGACTCTACACCGGCGGCGCTGCTGCACAATATCAAGCACAATCACGTGCTGCATGCGCAGAACTACATCCTGACCATCAAAACCACCAACACGCCCATCGTCCCGATCGAGCAGCGCGTCAGCGCCAAACGGCTGTCCAAGCGCTTCGGCCTGCTCGAGATGCGCTTCGGTTATATGGAGACGCCGAATGTTTCCCAGGCCCTGGGTGTCTTCCGCAAGTCGGGGCTGAAGTTCGACATCATGTCGACCTCTTTCTATCTCGGGCGGCGCAAGCTGGTGCCGGATGCCAAATCCGGCATGCCGCACTGGCAGGACCGGCTGTTCATCGCCATGGCCAATGCCGCTATCGACCCTTCGGACTATTTCCGCCTTCCGACCAACCGGGTCGTCGAACTCGGCTCGCACGTCATCATCTGAGGCGAAAGGCCGCCCAATAGGGCAGGGGGAGCGGGCATTCACCAAGCATTAAGGTTAATGCTTCATTGTCACTCGCATCAGGCCCCCGGCAAGCCCGGACGGCCGCAAGCCATTTCGTGTCATCGCTATCGGGGACAAAGGCCGGCGCGCTTCTGCCGGCGCCGGATGCATGCGCGGGTCGACAGGTGGAGTGCGTTTGGTGCGTCGAAACTCGAAGTCTCGGGAAAGCCGTTTCTCGCTGTCGCGTCTCATGGGGCCGCTTGCGCTGGGCCTCGGCCTCTATATCGGCCTTCCCGCCACGTCGGGCCATGCCGATATCGCCACCTTCCTATCAGGCATCAATCGCGGTGGCGAGCGGTGGCGCGTGGTGCTGACACGCTCGCCCGCCGGCTCTGTCCACCAGGGGGAAATCGCCTTCAACGACCCGCTGGTCACAGGCGCGCTTGGCGACGGCGCGGGGATCGATCTGCCCGACGGCGAGCATATTGCACTGTCCGCGGCCGATAAGCAGGCTGACGCAAGCCCGGACGAAGACCGCGTCAACCGCAAGGCCAAGAAGGGTCGGATCGTCGCGGTCACCCCAGTCACGCCGCCCAAAGACTTTACAGCCGGCTCGATCCTGGAGCGTCACAGCGCGCTGACGCGCCCGCTCTTCGATGGCGCAGAGCGCATGGTCTTTGCCCGGGCGAAGATCAAGGGCAAGGAAATCGAGATCGCCACCGCCTTCTATAAAAAGGCGCCACCTGCCACCGACCGCAGCATGTCACCCACGGTTGCCAGCCTCGTCACCAGCGACAAGGCCGATGTTCTGGCCACCGCCTATGCGCCTGCAGCACCCGATTATGCCCGCGAATCGCCCTTTGATTCGATTCTGAAAAAGGATGAGAGCGGCGGCCGCTTCATTCCCGATATCTCGCCCGAGGATCATGCCTGGGCCGCGACGCCGCTTCCGCCGGAGGTTTTCGGCGAGGCCGAGCAGAAGTGCCTGACCGATGCGATCTACTTCGAATCACGTGGCGAATCGGCCAAGGGACAGGCGGCGGTTGCCCAGGTCGTGCTCAACCGGGTGCGCAATCCGTCCTATCCCAAGACCATCTGCGGCGTCGTTTACCAGAACAAGGACTGGTATAATCGCTGCCAGTTCTCGTTTGCCTGCGACCGCATCCCCGATATCGTCTGGTCGCGCGCCACCTGGAATCAGGCGCATGAAATCGCGCTGGCCGTTACGGCGGGCAAGATCTGGCTGCCGGAAGTGGGCTCCGCCACCCATTATCACGCCACCTATGTGCGCCCCGACTGGGGCCCGACGATGAAGCGCCTGACCCAGATCGGCAAGCACATCTTCTATCGCACCTATGGCGGCGGCTGGAGCTGAAGGCGCGCTCAAAGCCTAATGCCTGCGCACGTATGGCCGATGAAGCCGTTTGCACACGAACACTGCAGTGTCTGCTTACGCACCTGTCGAAGCACCTCTCCGATAATCTCTCGACAACTGATTGAAAAATCGACGTGATTTTGTTCTTGGGGAAGATCTGTCTTCGCCTTGACGAGCGATGCGTCGAAAACTATGGTGCGGCCGACTTCAAAACGGTCGACGTTGGCCCCAAATCTGGCCTTTTGATGGCCGCATCCATGCTTCATTCTGGAGCATTGAAGCGTGCATGAGGAGGAGATGGGATATGTCGGACAACCGGGACGAAGGTCTGGAAGGCAGGCTGAAGCGCCTCGACGCTGAACTCTCCGCCAAGCGCGGAGCCGACGCGACGGAGGCTGCGGCGGAGGTGCGCGCTGCCGAAACCCGCAAGGGCTATCAGGTCGCGGTCAAGCTCTCCAGCGAGTTCGTTGCCGCGATCATCGTGGGCGCACTTTTAGGCTATCTTTTGGATCATTTCGCCGGTACAGGCCCATGGGGAATGATCGTTCTCCTGCTTTTGGGCTTTTGTGCGGGCGTGCTGAACGTCTTGCGCTCTGCGGGAATGGTGGCCTCGCCCCATCCTGCCGATCGGCGCGGCGGCGACGGAAAGCCCTGACGAGGATCGCATCCTCCAGGGGAGTATAAAAGACGCGCGACGGCCCTGTCGCGCCAGTCTTTGAGTGAAGTGACGTGGCGGGCAATTGAGAGAGAGCGGCTGTGGAAGGCGATAAGGTAGATCCGGTACACCAGTTCATGGTCAACAAGATCGTCCCGATCCATATCGGTGGGCTCGATCTGTCTTTCACCAATGCATCGCTGTTCATGGTCGTGACGCTGGTTCTGGCCGTCGGCTTCCTGATCGCGACCACGTCGAGCCGCAGCGTCGTTCCCGGCCGGCTTCAGTCGGTGTCGGAACTCTCCTATGAATTCATCGCCTCCATGCTGCGCGAAGGCGCCGGCAGCCACGGCATGAAGTTCTTCCCGATGGTCTTCTCGCTGTTCATGTTCATCCTGACGGCGAACCTGCTCGGCATGGTGCCCTACTTCTTCACCATCACCAGCCAAATCATCGTGACCTTCGCCCTGGCGCTCTTTGTCATTGGCACGGTGCTGGTCTATGGCTTTTACAAGCATGGCTTTCACTTCCTGAACGTCTTCGTTCCCTCTGGCGTGCCCGGCGTGCTTCTGCCGCTCGTCATCGCCATCGAGGTGATTTCGTTCCTGTCGCGTCCGATCAGCCTGTCGGTCCGCCTTTTCGCCAACATGCTGGCCGGTCACATCACGCTGAAGGTTTTTGCCGGCTTCGTGGCGACGCTCAGCACGCTCGGAGCGCTCGGCATCGGCGGCGCGATCCTGCCTCTCATCATGACCGTCGCCCTGACGGGTCTCGAATTCCTCGTCGCCTTCCTCCAGGCCTACGTCTTCGCGGTGCTGACCTGCATGTACCTGAACGACGCGGTCCATCCGGGTGGCCACTAAGGAATAACGTCACGGGCTGCGGCCGTCGGCGCCGCATGCCCCTTAAGAAGCCGCAACACCCATTCGAAGGAGACTAACATGGAAGCGGAAGCAGCAAAGTTCATCGGCGCAGGTCTCGCCTGCTTCGGCATGGCCGGCACGGCTCTCGGCCTCGGCAACATCTTCGGCAGCTATCTCTCGGGCGCTCTGCGCAATCCGTCTGCCGCTGACAGCCAGTTCGGCCGTCTGGTTTTCGGCTTCGCCGTAACCGAAGCTCTGGGCATCTTCTCGCTGCTCGTTGCCCTGCTCCTCCTGTTCGCTGTCTGATATCTCGTCAGCCACTGGATTGACCGAGGCGGTGGCTCGCGCTGCCGCCTCGGACTTCTCTCGTTTTCGTGCACCTGGAGGTGAGTATGTTCGTGACCGCGGCCTATGCGCAGTCAACCCCCACCGAAGGCGCAGGATCCCAAGGCGCCGCTCCTGCCGAGGTGCACACCGAGACCGGTGTCGCCCATGAAGGCGGGCATGGCTCCGGCGTTTTTCCGCCCTTCGACCAGTCGACCTTCGCTTCGCAGCTGCTCTGGCTGGCGATCACCTTCGGTCTGTTCTACATCCTGATGGCGAAGGTCGTCCTTCCGCGCATCGGTGCCATTCTCGAATCCCGCCAGGAGACGATCGCGCGCGATCTCGACGACGCCAGCCGGGCGAAGTCCGAGGCTGACGCTGCCGTCGCCGCCTATGAGCAGGAGCTTGCCGCCGCCCGTGCGAAGGCAAACCAGATCGCCAATACGGCGCGCGAGGCCGCAAAGGCTCAGGCTGCCGCCGAACGCACGGCGATCGAAACCGAACTCAATGGCAAGATCGCTGCTGCGGAAGCGCGGATTGCCGATATCAAGGTTCGCGCTCTGGCCGATGTCGGCACGATCGCGGAGGAAACCGCCGGTGCGGTGGTCGAACAGCTGATCGGAACCCGGGTTCCGGAGGCCGAGATCGCCGCTGCCGTCAAGGCTTCGGCCAAGTAAGGAGACGCGCGGATGACCCTGACTTCTCTCGCGACCTTCTGGGCCTTCGTCGGCCTGATCCTCTTCCTGGCCCTGATCGTCTATCTCAAGGTTCCCGGCATGATGGCCAAGGCGCTCGACGAGCGCGCCGAACGCATCACCAATGAATTGGCCGAGGCGAAACGCCTGCGCCAGGAAGCGCAGTCGCTGCTGACGGAATATCAGCGCAAGCGCAAGGATGCCGAAGCCGAAGCTGCGGCCCTGGTCGCGGCCGCCGAACGCGAAGCCCAGGCGATTACCGCCGAGGCCAAGCAGAAGAGCGAGGACTTCGTCGCCCGCCGCACCGCGCTTTCGGAGCAGAAGATCAAGCAGGCCGAAACCGACGCCATCAACGCCGTGCGTGCCACCGCCGTCGACCTGGCGATTGCCGCTGCCGAGCGGGTGATTGGCCAGCAGGTCAATGCGTCGAATGACGGCGCACTGTTCACCAAGGCGCTGGGTGATGTGAAGACACGGCTGAACTAAGCCGGACCTCAATCTCAATCTTTGCAAAGGCCGTGCCCCCCGGGTGCGGCCTTTTTCATTGTCCAAGCGTACCGGCTTTCCCATCAGCCGTCCCGTCGAGCCGGTGTACGCCTTTGCAGGACGAGCGCTGCACGCCAAACGGCGTAAGGCATAAAAAAAGCCGCCTCGCCATAAGGCGAAGCGGCGTTTTCGGTCATGCCGATCGGGTGGATCAGGCTGCGGCGCGCTGCATCTTCTCGCGCACCATGGTGCGAAGGGCCGTCAGATCCTTGGCGAAGGAGCGGATACCCTCGGCGAGCTTTTCGGTCGCCATCGCATCTTCGTTCATCATCCAGCGGAAGGTCTTTTCATCGACGCTCAGCGTCTCCTGCTTGCCGCGCTGGTCGGGCGAGAGCTTGCGGGTCAGCGTGCCTTCGGCCTTGTCCAGCTCGTCCAGCAGGTTCGGGCTGATGGTCAGGCGGTCGCAGCCGGCAAGGGCTTCGATTTCGCCGACATTGCGGAAGGAGGCGCCCATGACGATCGTCGCGATGTCATGCGTCTTGTAATAGTCATAGATTTCGCGAACCGAGACGACGCCCGGATCTTCTTCCGCCGTGTAGTCCTTGCCGGTCGACTTCTTGTACCAGTCGAGGATACGGCCGACGAAGGGCGAAATCAGGAAGACCTTGGCATCGGCGCAGGCAACGGCCTGTGCCTTGCTGAACAGCAGCGTCAGGTTGCAGTCGATACCTTCCTTCTGCAGCACTTCCGCCGCGCGGATGCCTTCCCACGTGGAGGCCAGCTTGATCAGGATGCGATCCCGCTCGATCCCGCGGTCCTTATAGGCCTCGATGATCCCATGGGCCTTCGCAATCGAGGCTTCGGTATCGAAAGACAGGTCGGCGTCCACTTCCGTGGAAACGCGACCAGGCACCAGCTCCACCAGCTTGGCGCCGACGGAAATCGCAAGCCGGTCGGCAACGGCGGCAACGGCCGCATCGGAATCGCCGCCCTGCTGTCTGCCCCAATGCACCGCTTCATCGACGGCGTCGGCAAACATGTCCGTTCCAAGCGCCTTCAGCACGATGGTCGGGTTGGTGGTGCAATCCACCGGCTTCAGGCGCGCAACGGCCTCGATGTCGCCGGTGTCGGCAACCACGGTGGTCATGCTGCGCAATTGTTCGAGTTTGGATGTCACGGGTCTTCTCCGATCGGATGGTGCAATGGCCTTCGCAAGGCCGGCGGGCAACGCGGCCGGCAAGGATGGTCGGTCACCGAGAACGTCAGAGGTCAGTCCTCATCGGAAAGATGTGATGCCGCAGGCTCAATTGCAATATCGACTCCGGCATTTTCCGGAGCGCCGCAAAGCCTGTGGTCCGCCGAGACAACGCACCCCAATAGGTGGGCAAGCGCAGCCAGGGTCCTTTCCAAAAGAGAAAGCCCGGCACAGCGCGACCGGCCTGGAAGGGTCCGGTTGCATGCTGCGGACGGGCTATGACCCTTCATTCCCACACCACTGGCAAGGACGCATCGATCCCGCCGCCGTGCAGAAGATTTATGCGAAGCGGTGACACACATGTCAAATGCTAAATTCAAATGTCCGCTTGTCACGGGGATCACGCGGCGTGCTGAAGGGGCGAAGATGATATCGTGTCGGCCCTGGGCATGCCGCGACGTCGTTGAAACATGAGGAGGATCAAATTCGCCCTAAAGAGCGATCATGTCGTCGTCCGGTATGCCTGGCTCACCCGGATCGGCCCGTAAGGGGCGGAAGCTCATGCGGTGCAGGCGGCAAGGGCCATGAAGACGGATCGCGTCGCGATGGATCACGGTCGCATAGCCCGCATGGGCTGCGAAACCATAGCCCGGATAGACATGGTCGGCACGCGCCATCATCCGGTCGCGCGCCACCTTGGCAACGATCGATGCCGCGGCAATGGATAAAGAACGTTGATCGCCTTTGATCACCGCCTGTCCCTGGCAGGGTAGACCGGGCGGCACATCGCGCCCATCGGCCAGCACGAGGGCCGGGCGCAGCGGCAGGCCGAGCACCGCCCGCCGCATCGCATCCAGGCTTGCCTTTCGAATGTCGGTCAGATCGATGCGGCCAGCGCCGGAGGAGGCGATCGAGACGACCGCGCGCGACAGGATCTGATCGAACAAGGCTTCGCGCCGGACCGGCGTCAAAAGCTTGCTGTCGTTCAGCCCTTCCAGCCCATGTCCTTCTTCCAGAATGACGGCAGCGGCGACCACTGGTCCTGCCAGGGGTCCACGCCCAGCCTCATCCGTGCCGGCAACGGGAAACAGGCCGCTTTCGATCGCGGCGCGCTCCAGCGCATAGTCGGGTTCGATGCGGCTGTCGAAGAGATCAGGGGAATCAAGTTTTCGAGCGCGTTTCATGCGCTATCAGTCTCATGAAGGTCCGATTGCCTGCAAGAGGGCGGGCAAACGCGCAACGGTAGCGGCGATTTCCGGCCCACGCATGCGACCTGGACATAGGCATGCGCTGCCGCAGCCGCGAGGTTGCCGTAAGGTCCAAGAGATGCTTACAGCAGGGACAACTGCACCCCCATGCCGAGCGGCGGCACGAAGAGATCGCAATTCAGCGCGCGGCGGGTGGTGTTGAGCTCCAGCCGCCTGGCTGCCATGTCGAAGCGCCGGCCGATCTGCCAGGCATAGGGGCCGGCGCCCTTCATCCGCTTGCCGAACTCCGCATCATAATCCTTGCCGCCGCGCATCGACCGCACAAGCGACATGACATGGCGGTAGCGGTCGGGATAGTTGCGCAGCAGCCAGTCGCGAAACAGCGGACTGACCTCCAGTGGCAGGCGAAGCAACACATAGCTCGCCTCGCTGGCGCCTGCCGTCTTCGCCGATTCGAGGATCCGCTCGATCTCGTGATCGTTGAGCGCCGGGATGATCGGTGCGACCAGAACAGATGTTGGAATGCCCGCTTCCGCAAGGGCGCGCACGGCTTCCAGCCGCTTGGAGGGTGTGGAGGCGCGCGGCTCCATCAGGCGCGCCAGCTTGCGGTCGAGTGTCGTCACCGAAAGACCGACCTTGACCAGCCCTTTCTCCGCCATGGGCGCGAGCAGATCGATGTCGCGGGTGACCAATGCCGATTTCGTCACGATCATCACCGGGTGATCGGCGGCCTTCAAAACCTCGATCACCTGGCGCATCAACCGCCAGTCCTTGTCGATCGGCTGATAGGGGTCGGTGTTGGTGCCAATGGCAATCGGCTTCACCTTATAGCCGGGCTTGGCGAGCTCTCGCTCCAGCAACTTGGCCGCATCCGGCTTGGCAAACAGCTTCGCCTCGAAATCGAGCCCGGGTGAAAGGCCCATGAAGGCATGGGTCGGCCGGGCGAAGCAGTAGACGCAGCCATGCTCGCAGCCGCGATAGGGATTGACCGAGCGGTCGAAGGGAATGTCGGGCGAGTCGTTGCGGCTGATGATAGAGCGCGGTTTTTCGACCTGCACCTCTGTCTTGAATGGTTCAAGATCCTCAAGCGTGTTCCAGCCGTCATCTTCGGCTTCGCGCGCGAGCGTTTCGTAGCGGCCGGAAACGTTCATCGCGGTTCCGCGTCCGCGCCGGCGTGTCTCGTCCACCCGCAGGCCGGTTTCCAGAACCAGCGCTTCGGCCATGTCTGCGCTGTTGCCGGGCGCAAATGCGCCCCGCCGGATGTCGGACAGGTCGTTCATGAAAGGCTCCGGAGGGCAAAGACGATCGCCACATGCCCGTTGCCCGGGCGTGCGTGATCCTTGAACCTCGATGTCGCTGTTGCGCCGTTTTCCCGCCCTGGCGACGTAAAACCAAACCATCCAGAATACGGCGTCGTGAAAAATGTAACGTCGCACGCAGAACATTGCAAGAACAAATTTGACCTGACAGGTTGCACTCAGAAGGAAGGTTTCATCGTATCGCAGTGCATGGTTTTAATGGTTTGATGTTTTGCGATGCGATATGACAGCTTATGCTCACGATCATTCTAGAAACGCGGAATGCTGAGGCCGGGCTCGCTCATTCGCTGGCGGGGCTGGTGCCCGGTGCCGTCGAGGGGTTGGTGAGCGACGTGCTGATCCTCGATCACGCATCACGCGACCGGGCCCGGGAGGTCGCGGATGCGGCCGGCGCGCGTTTCTTTACCGAGTGGGATCTGCCGGGCGTGCTGGCGCAGGCGCGCGGCAACTGGGTGCTGTTTCTGGAAGCAGGTGCGCGGCCGACCGGACGCTGGATCGAGGACCTCGCCGATCACATGGCCCTGCGCGGAGGACCAGCCCGATTCACGCGCTCGCGGCTGCACCGGCGCGGCCTGTGGCAGCGCCTCATGCATCGCGGCTCTGCGCTGGAACTCGGACTTCTTCTGCCGATGGCGCTCGCACGCGCCTGTGCGCCGGGACAGACCCCGCAATCCCTCGTGGCACGGGCCAAACCCCGTCATCGCCTCGCCAGCGAATTGCTGCCCGCCTCGGCCTTGGGCGATTGAGCGATCATCGCTACAGCGCCAATGCCTCTCCGCGTCACGACACGGCGTCGCCAAGCCAGGCTTCAGCCGCGTTGCAGGTGCTCGTCCAGCCGTGGCATGATCTCGACGAAGTTGCAGGGGCGGTGGCGATAGTCGAGCTGCTGGGCCAGAATGCCGTCCCAGGCATCGCGGCAGGCGCCGGGCGAGCCGGGCAGCACGAAGACGAAGGTGGCATTGAGCATCCCGGCAGTGGCGCGAGACTGGACGGTCGAGGTGCCGATCTTTTCATAGGACAAGTGATGCAAGAGGACGGAAAAGCCGTCCATCCGCTTTTCAAACAGCGGCTCCAGCGCCTCGGGCGTCACGTCGCGTCCGGTAAAGCCGGTGCCCCCGGTCGTGATAACCACATCCACTGTCGGATCCTGCGACCAGCCTGTTACCTGCGCTGAGATGGCCGCACGGTCGTCGGGCACGATCGCGCGGGCCGCCAGATGATGGCCCGCCTTGGTCAGCCGCTCCGCCAGCGTATCGCCCGAGCGGTCGTCGGCCAGCGAACGGGTGTCGGAAACGGTGAGGACCGCAATACCCAGCGGAATGAAGGCGCGTTCGGTTTCAGGCTGCGGCATCGGCGTTCTCCCGGCTGGAGGCGGTCAGGCAGGACAGGACGAACCAGTCCGGATGCGCATTGACGACCCGCTCGGCTGCGCGGTCGCGCGCGCCAAGATCGCCAAACAGCGCGAAACAGGTGGCGCCAGAGCCCGACATGCGCGCAAGCCTCGGCCCATTTGCGCGAAGCGCGACATCGACGGCAGCAATGGAGCGCTCCAGCGCGCGCGCAGGCGGCTCCAGATCATTGCGCAGAGGCTGCAGCGCGGCAAACCAGGCCTCAAGCCCCTGAAGGCCTGCGGGAAGCACGAGCGGTGGATTGGCCTTCTCAGTCAGGCGGCGAAAGATCTCCGGCGTGGAAACCGGCTTCAGCGGATTGACCAGCAGCATCGGCAGAACGGGAACGTCTTCAAGCAGCGTGATCGCCTCCCCTATGCCGCGCGCGATCAGCGGCCGGCTGATCAGGCACATCGGCACATCCGCGCCAAGGGAGAGGGCGAGACGGCCGAGCACGTCAGCAGGCAGAGTGGCTTGCCACAGGCGCAGAAGCCCTTTCAACGTCGCGGCTGCATCGGCTGAGCCGCCGCCAATGCCGGAGGCGACTGGCAGGGATTTTTCCAGGTGCAGGGCGACGGGCGGGGCCTCCTGGCCGGCCTCGATCAGCGCCGCGCGCAGCCTGTCGCGCGCCCTTACCACCAGATTGTCCGCCTGGCCGGCTTCGTCCGCCGGCACGGATGCGCCGAAGCGGCCAGAAACGGAAAAGCCATCGGCTTCGGCATGGGCGAGGCCGATCCGGTCTCCCTTGTCGGCAAAGGTGACCAGGCTTTCGAGCAGATGATGGCCGTCGGCGCGCTGGCCGACGACATGCAGGGCCAGATTGACCTTGGCCGGCGCGTCCATCCAGAGATCGGCGGCAAAGCCCGCCGCCTCACGTTCCAGCTCGTTTCCCTGAGGGCTATTGCCCATCGCCAGGCTCATTGCGCTCGTGCCGGGACGATCAGGACTTCTTCTCGGGCGTGGCCGGCGGCAGGTCCGGCACAGGCGCGGGCGGTGTCGCCGGATTGGCATTGGCCGCAGCTGGTACCTTTTCCGGCAGCGGCGGCAGGCCGTTGGCGATCTTGTCCTTGATCTTCGGGATCTCGGCCTCTTCCGGCTTCAGCGCGAGCGCCTGATTCCACTGGAACACGGCTTCCAGCCGCCGGCCGACACGCCAGTAGACATCGCCCAGATGGTCGTTGATCGTCGGGTCGCCGGCCATCAGTTCGGCAGCTCGCTCCAGCTCGGTCACCGCTTCATCGAAGCGGTTCAAGCGATAATAGGCCCAGCCCAGGCTGTCGACGATATAGCCGTCATCCGGCTTCAGTTCGACGGCTTTGCGGATCATGTCCAGGCCCTGGTCGAGATTGATGTTCATGTCGACCCAGGAATAGCCGAGATAGTTCAACACCTGCGGCTGGTCGGGATTGAGCTCCAGCGCCTTCTTGAAGCTCGGCTCGGCCTTGTCCCAGATCTTCTGGCGTTCGTAAGCAATGCCGCGCTGGAAGAAGATGCTCCAGTCGCTCTTGTGTGGGGTTGCGCCCAGCGCTTCTACCGCCCGGTCATAGACCTCGCCCATCTCCTTGTAGTCCTTGGCCTCGGACAGCACGCTGCCATAGGCCATGTAGCTGCGCATATCCTTGGGATCGAGATCGATCAGGGCACGCAGATGCTTCTTCGCCTCGTCCACCTGGCCGATGGAGGCGAGGCTCAGGCCGAGCTGCATTTCCGACAGGCGGCGCATAGGCGAATTGTCCGGCACCATCTTGTAGAAGGAGATGGCGCGGTCAGGCTGCTTCAGGTTTTCGGCAATGCTGCCGAGCATCACCAGAATATCGGCGCTATCGGGATCGAGCGCGCGCGCCGTCTGCAGATAGAGCGAGACGACATCCTCCGCACCTTCTCGGTTGAGCGCCGCGCCGATGGAGAAGAGGACCGAAGCCGCGCCCTGCGTGGCGTCGCGCACCTGCTGTTCCTGCGGCTTGCCCTCTTCGATGCTGGTCCGCAGCGCGGAGAGCGGCGCGTAATTGTTGAGGAAATTCTCGCCGACGGCCACGGCGTCGAGCGCCTTCTGCTTGTTGCCATCCTGCGCTTCCAACCGGGCCAGCGCCATGACGGCGCGCAGGAAGGTGTCGGGCGCTGCCCCGCCGCCGGTGCGGTCGGTCACCGCCTCGTTCAGCCGCGTGCGCGCGGTCGCCTTGTCGCCGGCGGCCAGCGCGATGGCGCCGGCGTGATAGTTCTTGAAGATGGCGAACCAGTCCGGCCCGTCCATCGCATTGATCGCGGCGATGGCTTCCTTCGGGCGGCCCTGTCCGGCCTTGGCCCAGGCGACAAGCAGGCCGTTCATCAGGCGGTCGAGATCGTTCGGACCCTTATATTGCAGGATCTTCTGGGCGTTGCGATATTCCTTCTTGCGGATCGCTTCGACGCCGCGCGCAATGGTGGTGATGCGCTCCACCGCGCCATCCGACTTCAGCTGCTCGGCCAGCGCCACGCCATCCGTCAGATTGCCGTTCATCAAAAGCGTGATCATCAGCCGCTGCTTGACCTCGCGGTTGTCCGGCTCGAACTCCAGCGCGGTGCGATAGAGCTTGGTGGCATTGTCGAGATCCTGGTCGACATCGGCCGTGCGGGCAGCGAGGAAAGCACCCGAAAAGCTGTTGACGGAATTGACGTCGAAGGCTTCGTTGCGCTTCACCTCGGCCTTCTGGTCCGCATAGGATGCGGGCGCACCTGTGACGGTGGCGAGCGCCAGGATGGCGGCACCGGCCATGAGGCGAAGAAGATGGTTCTGGCGCATATCAAGCCTTTCATTGCGGCGCGCGCTCGTGCTTCGAGGGCGCCGGCTCAAGTCCCCGTGATTCACCCGATTCTTAGCGCAGGAACGCGCAAGCCGGGAAGATGCCGCGCGATCTTTCTCGCGGGCAGAATGGCAGGCAGAGCCGCCATATCCCGGTCGTCCATCCGGTTCATACGTCGATACGGCCCTGCCACATGCTTCGCGGTGAAGTGAACGGCAACAGAATGGCTTTTTTGCGCAGGCGTTCCAAAGATGATGGCGAGAAAGCGAATAACGTCCGTTCCTCGTCAGACGACGGGCTTATCGCTATGACCCGGCGCGCGGCAGCTCAGTCAGCTCCACCATCATTGTTTCCAGCGGACTGTGTCTTCTGCCTCAATTCACCCGCTGGATGCAGAAATCGATAACGTCGAGCAGGGCGTCCTTATGAGCCGAGGCGGGCAGCGGGGCGAGAGCGTCGCGGGCAATGCTGCCGTAATGCTCGGCGCGGGCCGTGGTTTCCTTCAGCGCGCCATAGCGGCCGATAATCCCCAGCGCCTTTTCCAGATTGGCATCGTCGGCCTCGCCGCCCTCGATGGCGCGGCGCCAGAAATCGCGCTCTTCCGCCGTGCCGCGGCGATAGGACAGGATGACCGGTAGGGTGATCTTGCCCTCGCGGAAATCGTCCCCGACATTCTTGCCGAGATCGGCAGAGGAACCGCCATAATCGAGTACGTCGTCGATCAGCTGGAAGGCGAGGCCGAGATTCATGCCATAGGACTTCAGGGCATTGCGCTGGGCGCGGTCGGTCTTGGCGACGATCGGGCCGACTTCGGCGGCAGCGGCAAACAGCGCCGCCGTCTTCGCGCGGATCACGGCCAGATAATCGTCCTCCGTCGTTTCCATATTCTTGGCGACGGAAAGCTGCAGCACCTCGCCCTCGGCGATCACCGAAGCGGCGGTGGAGAGGACGTCGAGCGCTTCGAGCGAGCCGACATCGACCATCATGCGGAAGGCTTGGCCGAGCAGGAAATCGCCGACCAGCACGCTTGCCTGGTTGCCCCAGATCATCCGCGCCGTCGACTTGCCGCGCCGCATGTCGCTTTCGTCCACCACGTCGTCATGCAGCAGCGTTGCCGTATGCATGAACTCGACCGATGTGGCGAGCTTGATGTGCGAATCCCCCTCATAGCCGAACATCGCGGCGGAGGAGAGCGTGAGCATCGGCCGCAGCCGCTTGCCCCCGGAGGAAATCAGATGATTGGCCACCTCCGGGATCATTTCCACGTCGGAGCCGGCCTTGGACAGGATCAGCTGGTTGACCCGCTCCATATCGGCCTTGGTCAGATCGACCAGCGGCTTGACCGACGCCGGTTTGCTCTTCCCATCTTCCAGCGGTATGACGACGCCCAACTTGCGGCACTCCTGTTCACATTTCGGGCGCAAGAATAGAAACAGGGGCCTGTCGCGGCAAGGGCGAAATGCAGCCGTTCACCTGTTTGCTTGCGCAAAAGGTCGCAGGATGGCTTGGGATCATAGCTTGATCACTACGCGAAATGAGAAGGGCTTAGGCAGACAGCCATCGCCGGGCCGAAGCATGGGGAGGCGAGAGGCCGGCATGGAAGAACTGATCCGCACCAACGACGCCGTCGCCCTGTCCTTTGCCGAGAGCCTGCTGAAGGATGCCGGCATTGCCTGCTTCGTCGCGGATCAGGGCATGAGCATCCTGGAAGGGTCGCTCGGTCTTCTGCCACGCAGGCTGATGGTCGATGGTGGGCGGATCGCCGCCGCCCGACGCCTGCTTGTCGATGCCGGGCTGGGTGACGAACTGCGCGAGATCGATGCATGAGCGCCTCTGACGACAAGGACAGTGCGATTGCCGATGGTCCTCGGACGGAGCCAGGCACGGCGGCCCACGAAGAGGATACGGTCGACGCTTTTCACCGGGGCGCGTTTCATATTGTCCAGCCTGCCCGCCAGGGACACCGCTCCGGCATGGATGCGATGCTGCTGGCCGCGCTTGTTCATGCCGAAGGCCCGTTTCGCCTGGCCGATCTGGGGGCCGGGGCCGGTGCCGCCGGTCTGGCCGTGGCAGCGCGGCTTGATCGTGCCGAGGTCTCCCTGGTCGAGCGCTCGCCTGTCATGGTCGCTTACGCAAGGCGCAGCCTGGACCTTCCGGGAAATGATGATTTGAAACGGCGCACGCAGGTGATCGAGGCGGATGTGACGCTGACGGGCCGTGCCCGCGTCGCGGCAGGGCTGGCCGACGATCATTTCGACCAGGTGATCCTCAATCCACCCTTCAACCATGGGGCCGACCGACGCACGCCGGATGCGCTCAAAGCCGAGGCCCATGCCATGCATGCGGGCCTGTTCGAGGATTGGATCCGCACGGCCGGGGCGATCCTCAAGCCCGGCGGGCAGATGTCGCTGATCGCCCGGCCGGAGTCGATCGCCGAGATCATCGCCGCCTGCGGCCGCCGCTTCGGCGGGCTGGAGGTGACGGCGCTGCACCCGCGAGAAGGCGCCGATGCCGTGCGCATTCTCGTCACCGCCATCAAGCAGAGCCGCGCCCGGCTCAGGCTGCGCGCCCCCCTAATCATGCATCGGGAAGGCTCCAACCAGTTTACCGAGCAAGTCGACGATCTCAACAATGGCCGCGCCGCCTATCGACGCACCTGCTGACGTATCTGTGAAAACCGGCCGGGAAAGCGTGAAGCGGGCGAGCAAGCAATGTCTTGCATAGGAGTCGCGAAGACTTACATGGTGGCCGACATTCTTTCCCGTTCAGGAGACATCATGCCCGGCTTCTTCAAATCCCTTCTGCCCAAGCGCTTTCGCCGGGAGAGCGTGATCATCCCTGTCGTGCGCCTCCAGGGCGCGATCATGAGCGGCGGCAGCGCCTTCAGGCCGATGCTCAATCTCGCCGCCGTCGCGCCTGCGCTGGAGCGGGCCTTTTCGATCAAGAGCGCGCCGGCCGTGGCCATCTCGATCAATTCGCCCGGCGGCTCGCCGGTGCAATCGCGGCTGATCTACAAGCGCATCCGCGACCTTGCGGAGGAAAAGAAGAAGCGCGTGCTTGTGTTCGTCGAGGATGTCGCGGCTTCGGGCGGCTATATGATCGCGCTGGCCGGCGACGAGATCATCGCCGATCCCACCTCGATCGTCGGCTCCATCGGCGTCGTCTCCGGCGGCTTCGGCTTTCCCGAGATGCTGAAGAAGATCGGCGTCGAGCGCCGGGTCTACACCTCGGGAGAAAACAAGGTGATCCTCGATCCGTTCCAGCCGGAAAAGGAGGGGGACATCGCCTATTTGCATGGCCTGCAACGCGATATTCACGAGACCTTCATCGCCATGGTCAAGGCCCGCCGTGGAAACCTGCTGAAGGATGAGCCGGAGCTGTTCTCCGGCCTGTTCTGGACCGGCACGCGCGGACGCGAGCTGGGGCTGGTCGACGGGCTGGGCGATATGCGCGGCGAAGTTCGGCGCCGCTACGGCGACAATGCGGAGCTGAAGCTGATTTCGTCGGCGCGCGGCCTCTTCGGCCGTCGCCAGCCCGGCGCCGAAGCCAGCTTGCCGGCTCTTGCCTCAGGTGCGGTGGCGGGGCTTGCGGAGCTGGCCGAAGAAAAGGCATTATGGTCACGCTACGGGCTGTGAGGCGCCTTCACGGCGCGCGCCTGAGATCGCCGGAAAGATCTTCCGAAACAAGGCATTCGGCGCGCGACCCCGCGAATCGCCTCGTCCGGGACAGGGCATTGCCGGCATCGAAGGGTCCGGCGCTGAAGGACCATCCATGCCGAACCTGCTTTTCCTCCTGCTCATCGCCCTGATCGCCTGGTTGGGCTACCGCAAATTCGTGGCCGATGCCGAAAAGCTCGCCCGCCAGCGCGAGCGGGTTCGTCGCGAACGTGAGGCCGGCGCGCAGGGCACGCTGGTCAAGGATGAGGCGACGGGGGAGTATCGGCTGAAGCAGGATTGAGCTGGTCAGGCGGTTTTCGGTTATCGGCAATGATCCGAGAGGATAGCCTCCTTGTTCCAAGCAATCGCTTGTTCCGGGGGGAAATCCCGCGCGCCTTCGCAGCTCATCGGCAATCACGGAGACGTCGAATGCGGCGCAATCTGGCTCATCGGCGGTCATGAATGCGCTGTGCCCGCGTAGGTAAATCCTAGTTTGCTACGATGCCAGATTGCAAAGATCTCACACTTAATAAAGTACCAGCCTATCCGACAAATCCGCTCTTGCCCCCGCTGATCCATTGACCCCCGCCGCCGCCCATGGCACTCGTCCGGGTCAATGATGAGACCCGTGACGGACGCCATGACCGACATCCCCGCCCATATGAACCCGAAGCGCTCGTTCCAGGCGCTGATTCTCACCCTTCACAATTACTGGGCCGACAAGGGCTGCGCCGTGCTGCAGCCCTATGACATGGAAGTGGGCGCGGGCACGTTTCATCCGGCCACCACGCTGCGCGCGCTCGGCCCCAAACCCTGGCGGGCGGCCTATGTTCAGCCCTCGCGCCGGCCAACGGACGGGCGCTATGGCGAGAACCCGAACCGGCTGCAGCATTATTATCAGTATCAGGTGATCCTGAAGCCGAATCCGTCGAACTTGCAGGAGCTCTATCTCGGCTCGCTCAAGGCGATCGGTCTGGATCCGCTGCTGCACGATATCCGATTTGTCGAGGATGACTGGGAAAGCCCGACGCTCGGCGCCTGGGGCCTTGGCTGGGAGTGCTGGTGCGACGGGATGGAAGTCTCGCAGTTTACCTACTTCCAGCAGGTTTGCGGCATCGAATGCTCGCCCGTATCAGGCGAGCTGACTTATGGGCTGGAGCGGCTGGCCATGTATGTCCAGGGCGTGGACAATGTCTACGACCTGAACTTCAACGGTCGCGAGGGCGACGAGAAGATCAGCTATGGCGATGTCTTCCTGCAGGCCGAACAGGAATATTCCCGCCATAATTTCGAATATGCCAATACCGAGATGCTGCTTCGGCACTTCATCGACGCGGAGAAGGAGTGCCAGGCGCTGCTGGATGCCGGCGCGCCCGGGGACAGCGCCAATCAGCGCCTGCACAAATGCGTCTTCCCGGCCTATGACCAGTGCATCAAGGCAAGCCACGTCTTCAATCTCTTGGACGCGCGCGGGGTCATCTCGGTGACCGAGCGCCAGAGCTATATCCTCAGGGTGCGCACGCTGTCCAAGGCCTGCGGCGAAGCCTTCCTGCTGACTGATGCCGGTGGCGTCAATCTGGAGCGGCCGGCGGCCTGAGCCGACCTTGCGCGTTGCATCTGCCCCGCCGGCTGTCTTTTCGGACGGCCGGCTTTTCTATGCGCGCAATTGGCTGATCATCTAAAGCGTGCCGCGATCTTTCCGATTCGCTACCACGCTTTAAGTCTTTGTTTTGCCGCAGATCGTTATCGCAAAACCGCTGCGCACCTTTGCGCGACCTGCTCCAAGCGGAAGACCGTGATCAGGACCAACGATTGGTGTTTTCTGTCGGCTTGCGCAGGCCGATGATGAAATCGCGCTTTTCCGGACGGTGGCGTTCGACGCGCAAGGCAGCCAGATGGCTGGCGCCCATCAGGGCAACGGCACCGAGTGCAATGCTGGCGAGAATGGTCATGCGGGAGAGCCTTTCTTTGGGATGGGCCCGATCCGGCCTTATCCATATGGGTTGTCGACAGGCGGCATGAGAGCGTCGGCAGGGCGAACGCCCTATAGCCCGAGGCCTTACAGACCATGGTGCCGGCTGGTCTCGGCAAACCGCCGAGATGAAGCGAAAGCCATCGATCCTCTCGCCGCCGTGAGACGCGAAACACATCAGCGCTTACAAGACGCCAGCTGCCGTGAACCGATGCGGCGGTGCCCCCGCTTCGCATGCGTCCCGGCCTGTCGGATCCTTGCGGACCCCTGCCAGGCAGATTATCGCACCGGACCGCTCCCCAATGTCCGCGTGCTCTGCCTGTAAACTGGCGATGGGACAATCCTGCCGTGCTGGCCTTGCCCGGACCTGACGCGTCTGTGGATGCTGACCTGCCTGCGGTATGGAGGCGCAAGAGGAGTTGGTCGGCCCTGGTTCGCGCAGCGAAACAGATTGCCTTTGCGTGATTTCGCTCCTCCTGGAAATGCTCTATGAGAGGCGCCGAGAGCAAGGACCGGCCGCATGCGCGGCCGCGGAAGGGAAGCCCATCATGTCGGTGATCATTGTGCTTGGCGCGGTCGTCCTGGTCGTCGGCCTCTGGCTGGTGCTGATCTATAACGGCCTGGTCAAGGCTCGGCAGGTCAAGGAGGAGGCGTGGTCGGGCATCGACGTGCAGCTGAAGCGCCGCGCCGATCTGATCCCCAACCTGGTGGAAACGGTGAAGGGCTATGCCGCCCATGAGAAGGAGACGCTGGCAGAGCTGGTGGAACTGCGCAACCGCGTCCAGGCCGTGGCGCCCGGCGATGTGGCTGGCCGCGCTGCTGCCGAAGGTCTGCTTTCCCAGGCGCTCGGCCGTATCGTCGCGCTTGCGGAGGCCTATCCCGACTTGAAAGCCAGCCAGAATTTCGCCGCGCTTCAGGACTCGCTCCAGGCGGTGGAAGACGATCTGCAAATGGCGCGGCGCTATTACAATGGGGCGGCGCGCGACCTCAATGTGCGGGTCGAAAGCTTTCCGTCGAATCTGGTAGCGGGCTCCTTCGGCTTTGCCAAGGCCGCCTATTTCGAGGTCGCCAATCCGGCGGATCGGGCCGTTCCCTCGGTGAAGTTTTAACGCGTCGGCGGCGTTGCCTCTCGGGAAGAGCCTGACAGGCGCCACCGCCGGCCGGACGCAAGCAAGACGATGACGGCGGGAGGCGTTTGAACGCCGCCCCCGCACAGAAGACGAAACAGGCAAGACGAGCATGGCTGACGCGAAACCGACCCTTACGATCCTTCCTCCTGGAAAGCCGCTGATCGGCCGCGTGAGCCCGCCGGGCTCCAAGTCGATCACCAATCGGGCCCTGCTTTTGGCGGGACTTGCCAAGGGCACCAGCCGGCTTTCCGGCGCGCTGAAGAGCGACGATACCCTCTATATGGCCGAGGCGCTGCGCCAGATGGGCGTGACCGTCGAAGAGCCGGATGCGACGACCTTCGTCGTCACCGGTTCCGGACGGCTGAACCCGCCGCAGGCGCCGCTTTTCCTCGGCAATGCCGGCACGGCCACGCGCTTCCTCACCGCTGCCGCCGTGCTGGTCGATGGCGTGGTCATTGTCGATGGCGATGCGCATATGCGCAAGCGACCGATCCGCCCGCTGATCGAGGCTTTGTCGGCGCTGGGCGTGAAGGCCGAAGCTGCGACCGGCTGCCCGCCCGTCACCATCCATGGCACGGGCGACATTGCGGGCAGCCGCGTCGAAATCGATGCAGGCCTGTCCAGCCAATATGTTTCGGCGCTGCTGATGGCGGCGGCCGGCGCCAGCCATCCGGTGGATATCGTTCTCGCCGGCACGGAGATCGGCGCGCGTGGCTATGTCGATCTGACCCTCGCTGCCATGCGGGCCTTTGGCGCCGAAGTGAAAGAAACAGGCGAGGGCGCCTGGCGCGTGGCGCCGACCGGCTATCGGGCCGCCGATTTCACGGTGGAGCCCGATGCGTCCGCCGCCACCTATCTCTGGGCGGCCGAAAAGCTCACCGGTGGGCGCATCGATCTCGGCGTGCCGGCCGAAGCCTTTTCCCAGCCGGATGCGCGGGCCTATGCCGTGATGTCCGCCTTCCCGAATCTGCCCGCCGTCATCGACGGATCGCAGATGCAGGATGCGGTGCCGACGCTTGCGGTGCTCGCCGCCTTCAACCAAACGCCCGTGCGCTTCACTGGCCTTGCCAATCTGCGCGTCAAGGAATGCGACCGCGTCCACGCGCTCGCCAAGGGGCTGACGGACATCCGCCCGGGGCTTGGGGTGGAAGAAGGCGACGATCTTCTCGTGGCGTCCGATCCCGCGCTTGCCGGGCAGACGGTTGCGGCCTCGATCGACACCTTCGCGGATCACCGGATCGCCATGAGCTTCGCGCTGGCCGGGCTGATGGTCGGCGGCATCGCCATCGAGGATCCCGCCTGCGTCGGCAAGACCTATCCCGGCTACTGGGATGCGCTTGCCTCGCTTGGCGTTGCCTTTGAGGGCGAGACGCGCTGAGGTTGGCGTCAAGCCTTTTGCGTTTATGTCCGCGCGTTAAGTCATGTTCCAGTCTCTGTTACATAACGCCACCATACGATGCCGCGCGGCAGGCTCAAGGTAGACGTGGTTTCGCACGAGGAGAGCGGCATGAGGCGGATGATCGGTTGGCTGGCACTTGTCCTCAGCCTGCTCTTAGCGATCCTGCCGGCAGCGGCGGCGGAGCGGATCGAAGATTATCGCGCGGATATCATGCTGCAGCCGGATGGCACCTTGCGGGTGCGCGAAGTGATCCGCGCGGTCAGCGAAGGCGATCAGATCCGCCGGGGCATCTATCGCGACTTTCCGCTGACCATGCTCGACAAGGACGATCGTCGCGTTCAGGTCGATTTCAACCTGATCTCTGTGCGCCGCGATGGCAAGGACGAGCCCTACCACACGGAGCGGGGCGACGGCGGCATCCGCATCTATAGCGGCGACAAGGACGTCTTGCTGCCATCCGGTCCGCATGTCTTCGAATTCACCTATGAGACCGGACGGCAGATCCGCTTTTTCGAGGATCACGACGAGATTTACTGGAACGTCACCGGCAATGGCTGGATCTTTCCGATTCTCAAGGCCTCGGCAACCGTCACGCTGCCGAATGGCGCCATAGCGCGCGATGCCAAGGCCTTCACCGGTTCCTATGGCGCCGCCGGCAGCGATGCGCGCATCACGCGCGCGGGCGATACGGTCAGCGTCAGCACGACAAGGCCGCTTGGGCCTCGCGAAGGACTTACCCTCGTTGTCGCCTTCGATAAGGGCGTGGTGGCGGCGCCGGATGACGCCACACGGGCACGCTGGTGGCTGCGCGACCACGCCGGGCTGATCGTTGCCGGCCTGGGACTGGCGATCGTCACGGTCTATTATCTGTGGATGTGGGCCCGTGTAGGGCGCGATCCGCCCGCCGGCGTCGTGGTGCCGCGCTGGGATGCGCCTGAAGGCGCCTCGCCAGCCCTGGTCAACTATATCGACGGACGCGGCTTTGCCGATGGCGGCTGGACCGCCTTTTCCGCCGCTGCGCTGCATCTGGCGGTGCGTGGCCAAGTCGTTCTGGAAGACCTGAAGGAACGGCTGGTGATCCGCCGGATTGGCACAAGGGTTGAAAATGATGCGGAAGGGAAATCAGCCGAACCAGCGGTCGCTGACCCCTGGGGGAAACGGTCCGGGACGTCGAAGACATCAGGGCGTCGCGACGCGCCGCCGCTTGGCGCGGGGGAGGCGGCCTTGCTCGGCTCGGTGGATCAGGCCGGCGGTGCGCTGGTGGTCGATCGCGCCCATGGACCAGCGGTCCAGCTCGCTGGCAGCGCTTTCCGCACCGCCATGGAGCGAGAGCATCGCGGCAAATATTATCGCGCCAATACCGGCTTCATCGTCGGCGGCGTTGGCCTGTCGCTGCTCGTGCTTCTCGCCATTATGGTCTTCGGCGGTCTGGGAGAGGACATCGTGCCGCTGGTGATCATTCCGGTTGTCGCGGGGATCTTCCTGCCGGGGCTTGCCACCGCTTTCGTGAAGTCGCGCCGGCGGGAGAGAAGCCTGGCGAGCCGGATTGCCCGCATTCTCGTGCTCGCCTTCATCGGCTTCGTCGCGGTGTCGATTCTCCTCTCGCTGTTCGCCACTGTGGTCACCCAGGCGTTGGAGCATCACGAGCTGCCGATGCTGTTCGCCATCGGCGCGATCGTCCTCGTCAATGCGCTGTTTTTCTTCCTGATGGGTGCGCCGACGCCGCTGGGCGCGACGATGACGGCAGGGATCGAAGGGCTGCGCCAATATTTGATATTGGCCGAGCAGGAGCGTTTGAACCTTGTCGGCGCGCCGCAAATGTCGCCTGCCCATTACGAAACGCTTCTGCCCTATGCCGTGGCGCTGGGCGTCGAAAAGCCCTGGTCACAGGCGTTTGAAACCTGGCTCGCTTCGGCCGGTGCAGCGGTGGCGGCCGCGGCCTATCAGCCCGCCTGGTATCATGGCAGTCAGGGGCCGGGCGGTTTCTCCGATCGGATGAGCCGCTTTCCCGGCGAGATGGCCTCGACCATCGCCGCCTCCCTGCCGCCGCCACCGAAATCCTCCTCGTCGGGCTTCTCCTCCGGTGGCGGCTTTTCCGGCGGCGGGGGTGGCGGAGGGGGCGGGGGCGGCTGGTAAGCGCCGGTGTCAGCCGTGCCGGCGAGGTCGCTCATCGGCTGATTGCGCTCCGGCTGGCACGTCCTGGCCGTTTTTCCATTGTGCCCCTATCGCAAATTTTGCTAGCAACGCCGGCGAAAACCCTTGTGGCGCGGCGCCTGTCCGGGCCGCCTTTTTCCGGCTTGGCCGGATGCGATGGAAACACCGATGCCCGATCTCCTGCTCGAACTCCGCTCCGAGGAAATTCCCGCCCAGATGCAGCGCAAGGCGGCGGGAGACCTGCGCAAACTGGTCACCGACGCGCTGGTCGAAGCGGGCCTGACCTATGAGGGCGCGCGCGAATATTGGACGCCGCGCCGCCTGACGCTCGACATTCGCGGCCTCAACGCGCGTTCGGCCGATCAACGCGAGGAGCGCAAGGGGCCGCGCGTCGATGCCAACGAAAAGGCAATCGAGGGCTTCCTGCGCGGCGCCGGCCTTGCCTCCATCGCTGAAGCCCATGTCCATAGCGATCAGAAAAAGGGCGATTTCTACGTTGCCCACATCGTCAAGCCCGGCCGGGCGGCGGAAGAGATCATCGCCGAGGTGATGCCCGGCATCATCCGCAATTTCCCTTGGCCGAAATCGATGCGCTCGGGCGCGGCCTCCGCCCGGCCCGGCGCGCTGCGCTGGGTGCGGCCGCTGCAGACGATCCTCTGCACCTTCGGGCCGGAAAACGAGGAGACGCAGGTCATCCCCTTCGAGGTCGACGGCATCGTCGCCTCCAACGTCACGGCCGGCCATCGTTTCCATGCGCCGGAGCCCTTCACCGTGCGCCGTTTCGCCGATTACGCCGAGAAGCTGGAGCGTGCCTTCGTCGTGCTCGATGCCGACAGGCGCAAGGACATGATCCTGCATGACGCCCGCGATCTCGCTTTCGCCAGCGGGCTCGATCTGGTCGAGGATGAAGGTCTCCTGGAGGAAGTCTCCGGCCTCGTCGAATGGCCGCAGGTGCTGATGGGCTCTTTCGAGGAAAGCTATCTGGCAATCCCCGCCGAGATCATCCGGCTGACGATCAAGACCAATCAGAAGTGTTTCGTCACCCGGCCGCAAGGGGCCGATGCCGGCACGCTGTCGAACCGCTTCATCCTGGTAGCCAATATTGCCGCCAAGGATGGCGGGGCCGAGATCGTTCATGGCAATGGCAAGGTGGTGCGCGCGCGCCTCTCCGACGCCCAGCATTTCTGGACCCGCGACCAAGGCAATCTGCCCGATCTGGACACACTGAAGCCGTCCGCTGAGAAATTCGCGCTGGACCTGAAAAAGCCGCTCGACCAGCGCATGGCCAAGCTCGATGCGCTCAACGTCACCTTCCATGCCAAGCTCGGCACTCAGGGCGAGCGCGTTGCGCGCATCCGGGCGCTGGCGGCGAAGCTTGCGCCGGTGACGGGTGCCGATCTCCAGCTGGTCGACCGCGCTGCCGTGCTGGCCAAGGCCGATCTGCGCACTGAGGCCGTCAACGAATTTCCCGAGCTGCAGGGCGTGATGGGCCGCAAATATGCCCTGCTTCAGGGCGAGCCGGGCCCGGTCGCCGCCGCCATCGAGGACCATTGGAAGCCGAACGGCCCGTCCGACCGCCTGCCGGAAGACGCAGTCGGCTTGACCATTGCGCTAGCCGACAAGCTCGACACGCTGACCGGCTTCTGGGCGATCGACGAGAAGCCGACCGGCTCGAAAGACCCTTATGCGCTACGCCGCGCCGCGCTCGGCGTCATCCGCATGATCCTGGAGCGTAAGGTTCGCCTGCCGCTGCTTTCAGTGGCGGAGGATCCCGATCTCCTCTCCTTCTTCCACGACCGCCTGAAAGTCTATCTGCGCGATCTCGGCGCCCGCCACGATATTATCGATGCGGTGCTGACCTCCGACGCGGATGATTTGCTGCTGGTCGCCCGACGGGCCGAGGCGCTGACGGCCTTCATCACCTCCGAAGACGGCAAGAACCTGCTCGCCGGCACAAAGCGCGCTACCCAGCTTTTGGCGGCCGAGGAGAAGAAGGGCGCCGTCTTGTCCGGCACGGTCGATCCGGCGCTCTTCACACTGGAGGCCGAGAAGGCGCTGCATGCAGCCGTGGTCGCCGCATCGGCGGATGCCGCGAAGGCCGTGGCCATGGAGGATTTCCGCTCGGCCATGGAGGCGCTGTCAATGCTGCGGGTGCCCGTCGACCGCTTCTTCGACGACGTGCTGGTCAATGACGAGAACCCCGCCATCCGCGCCAATCGCCTCGGTCTGCTCGGCCAGATCCGCGCGGCCACGGGCACGGTAGCCGATTTTTCCAAGATCGTCGGCTGAGCGGGATGACTGCGCAGGCGCACGACGAGACCGGTAAGGCGAAGATCCTTGTCAGCGCCTGCCTTCTCGGCCATGCCGTGCGCTATGACGGCACGGCCAAGCCGCTGCTTCACCCGCTCTTGGCGCGCTGGCAGGCGGAGGGGCGCCTGGTAACGCTCTGTCCGGAGGTCTCCGCCGGCCTGCCGGTGCCGCGTCCGCCGGCCGAAATCGAACCCGGTGCCAGCGGCGTCGATGTCATCGCCGGCACGGCCCGGGTTCTGGAGAAGACCGGCGGCGATGCGACCGCCGCCTTTCTCCAGGCGGCTGACAATGCGCTTGCGCTCGTGGTCAGAACCGGCTGCCGATACGCGCTTCTGATCGATGGCAGCCCATCCTGCGGATCGATCGCCATTTACGATGGTCGCTTCGAAGGGCATAAACAGCCGGGCGAGGGCGTCGTCGCTGCCCGCTTGCGCCAGGCCGGCATCGCCGTCTATGCCCATTCGCAGATCGAAGATCTGGCACGCGCGCTGGAGCGCGAGACGCAAGGCTAAGGGTGGCCTGGTTGCAACGCGATCTTCCCGTAAAGCTTAGGCTGGACTGAGCATGGGGTGTGCACGCAGGTTGTGCTTTGCAACCGTGCGATAGCCAGAGCAAGGCCTGCGGCAGGCTTGCTACAGCGGCAACGCACGCATCTCAGGCCAGAGCGTTGGCTCAGACGGAATGAGCGGCACAAAAAAATTGCGCCCCCGCTTCTCTCAGGGGCGCAATTCCTCATCTCCGGAGAGACGATCGGGCCCAACACGGCATCAAAATGCCGTTTCAGGGCAGGGAACTCTTAAGGGTTAGTTTAGCCTAAGTTGAAAACCTGTCCCATCAAAATCCTGTGAAGCGGCAGCCTGCGCCCCTGTGCTGCTATCTGGCACGGCTGCAGCCGCCACGAGATCGGCGGCAACGGGCGAGAGCGCGGCAGTGGTCGAAAGCCGATCGACGGCGTCCCCCTCGGCCAGATCGACGGAGGGCGCAATCCCTTCCGCGCCCGCGAATTCATTGCCAGGCAGGCGATTACGCGCCTTGAGAAAAGCGGTTACAGCCTCCGGCGTTGGTCGCGACACGAAGAGGATGGGCGAGCCACCAAGCCAGGCTTCCGTGCGCACCAGCCGGATCTCGCCATGGATGCGGCGCATCTCCAGCCTCTCCTCGTCGCCGCCCATATCAGGCACGATATAGCTCAGCCGCTTTTCCGCGCGCGGCGCCTCGGGCCGGCAGGTATCGCAACGGATCTGGACGACTGCATGGTTGCCGAAAAGGCCGTCGGCGCCGATCACGTCGATCGACCCGGCCGCGGCAGGCCCCGGCGACAGGAGGCCGATCAGCAAAAGCCCAGCGCATCCTGCCAAAAAGCGGAAGCGGCTCGACGCTCTTGGCGCAGTTGCATGCTTTACAGGCGGGCATCGCATCGACAGTCGTCTCCCGTTCTTGTCCGGCCTCGCGCGCCTTGTAGGCAGTTGGCAGCCCGACAGGTTCAGTGCGCGAGGAGGAAGTCTGCGGCGTTTCCAACTGCCGATATCCCCTGATATGCGGCAGAGATCTGTCGAGAACGACAGAAGCGACATGCCGCGATCTCCCGCGCTTGGTCGGATCTATTATGTGCGCTTGTTCTTACGGGTCTGTCAGGAAGACTGGTAAAAATTCCCTGAAGTGCCTGTACCCACCTGCCCTCTTTCGATGCAGAATGGGGCAGAGGCCGGAGGATGTCGACCGCAACGCGATCCATAGCACTGCGTCCGTCGCTATGAGGACGGCAGAGACTGGTCAGGAAGCGCTACGCGCTCACGCCTCTTCGCGCTCAATGGCCCGCCAGCCAATATCGCGACGGCAGAAGCCATTGTCCCAGCCTATCTGATCGACGACCGCATAGGCAGTCTCGCGCGCTTCGCGCACGCTCGTACCGGTGGCGGTGACATTCAGCACGCGTCCGCCTGTTGCCACCAGCTGGCCGTTCTTCAGGGCCGTGCCGGCATGGAAGATCTTGGTCTGCGCGGTCTCCGGCGCCAGCCGGTCGATCGGCGTGTCGCGCGTGAAGCTGCCTGGATAGCCCTTCGATGCCATGACGACGGTCAAGGCCGGTTCCGGTCGCCACTCGGCGTTCATGCCCTCCAGCGTGCCAGTCGCGGCAGCATGGAGCAGCGGCAGGAGGTCGCTCTCCATCCGCATCATCAGCACCTGGGTTTCCGGATCGCCGAAACGGACATTGTATTCGATCAGTTCCGGCCCTTTGTCCGTGATCATCAGCCCGGCAAAAAGCACACCGGTGAAGGGCGTGCCCTGTTCGGCCATGCCGCGTATGGTCGGCAGGATGATGCGCTCCATGGTCGCCTGCGTCATGGCCTCGCTCATCACGGGGGCAGGGGAATAAGCGCCCATGCCGCCGGTATTCGGGCCCGTATCGCCATCGCCGACCCGCTTGTGGTCCTGGGCGGAGGTCAAGGGCAGGGCGGTCTTGCCATCACACAGGCAGAAGAAACTCGCTTCTTCGCCATCGAGAAAGGCTTCAACCACCACCTCGGCCCCGGCGGCGCCGAAGGTGCCGGAAAAGCAATCGTCGACGGCGGCCAGCGCGTCCTCCAGCGTCATGGCCACGGTCACGCCCTTTCCTGCGGCCAGCCCATCTGCCTTGATGACGATGGGCGCGCCTTGCTCGCGAATATAGTGCCTGGCAGGCTCGGCCGCGCGAAAGCGGCGATAGGCGCCGGTCGGAATGTCGAAGCGGGCGCAAAGATCCTTGGTGAAGCCCTTTGAGCCCTCCAGTGCGGCTGCCGCCTGCGATGGTCCAAAAACGGCCAAGCCTGCCTCGCGCAGCACATCCGAAAGCCCCGCGACGAGTGGTGCCTCGGGCCCGATGACAATGAGATCGATGCGCTGCTCCGCGCAGAAGGCGCTGACGGCGGCATGATCATCCACATGAAGCGCAACACAGGTCGCGACTTCTGCAATGCCTGGATTGCCGGGGGCGCAGAAGAGATGCGTGAGGCGCGGCGATTGGGCGAGCTTCCAGGCCAGCGCATGTTCCCGCCCGCCAGCCCCGATCAGCAACACCTTCATTCCCGCCTCCGTCTGGCCTGTCCGATGATGTCGGTGGCGTTACGGTGCGCGTCCGGATGGGTCAAGACAAAAAGCGCTGCGGGGTTCTTGCCGCGCGCGGCCATGTCCCGCATTTCGCTCATCTAACAACGGAGGGCAAGCGATCAGGCGATCCGCAAGGGCGGCTCTGCCTCGGGGATCTCGCGCCCATAATCGGTCTCGCGCGAAAGGGCCCAGAAGCCGAGTTCGGCCAGCACCAGCGGCTTGCTGATCAGGTAGCCCTGGTACAGATTGCAGCCGGCGCGCGCCAGCTCGGCGAATTTCGAATGGGTGTCGACACCCTCCGCCACCACGGTCATGCCGCGCGCGTGGCAGAGCGCGATCATGGCGGTCAGCGCCTGGAGATTTTCCGCGCAGGCAAGCTTCTGCACGATGCCGCGATCGAGCTTGATCGTGTCCGCGCGGTAGTCGATCAGCTGTTGCAGGCTGTTATAGCCTGCGCCAAAATCATCGATGGAAATGCGGAAACCCGCTTCCGACAGCCGCGAGAGCATGCGCTCGGCGCGCGCCGACAGGGAGACCGAATAGGTCTCCGTCAGCTCGATCTCGATCAGCCGGGGATCGACGCCATGCGCGGTCGTGGCCGCGATGAAGCGGTCGGCAATCTCGTCATGGTGCAGTTCGGCCGAGGAGATGTTGATGGCGAGAATGGTGCTGGCACCGAACAGCGCGGCCAGCGCTGCGTGATCGCGGATCGCCCGGTCGGTCACCCAGCAATCGATCTTGCTGAACAGGCCCGAGGCCTCGGCGATCGGCACGAATTCGTCCGGCCCGACGCGGCCGAGGATCGGCGAGGTCCAACGCAGGAGCGCTTCGCAGCCGATCACCTTGCCCGTTCGTTCGATTACCGGCATGTAGACCAGGTGGAATTCCTCGTCCGGATCGATCTGCTGCAGTTCCTCGCGGATCAGACGCGTGCGGTCGCGCTTGTCCTGCAACACGCGGGAAAAGCGCGAGGACCTGTTCTTGCCGCTGGTCTTGGCCTGGTACATGGCCGCATCGGCATTGGCCACCAGTTCGCTCAAGGTCTGCGCATCGTAGGGGCAGAGCGCTACGCCGATGCTGGCCGTCACCGGATAGCTCTTGTCGCGCATGATGAAGCCGCCGCTAAACAGGCCGAGGATCGCCTCGCATACGGCGCGCGTCGTGCCCTGGCCAGGCGGCGTTTGAATCAGCACGGCAAATTCGTCGCCCGAGAGCCGCGCGAGGATGGGCATCGGCAGGGCGCGCAGGGTGGTGATCGTGCGCACGGCCTCGCCCAGCCGGCGCGCCAGATGGCGCAGCAATTCATCACCGACGCCGTGACCATATTTGTCGTTGACGAATTTGAAGTTGTCGATGTCGATGAACAGCAGGCTGCAGTGGCCGCCATAGGTCAGCGCACGCTCGATGGCATTGGCCGCGACGATCTGGAAGTGGCTGCGGTTGCTGATGCCCGTGAGCGAATCGGTCCAGGAGGCCTGCTGGATCAGGTTGAGGGATTGCTGCGACTGATTGTGCAGGGCGCGGATGTTGCGTGTCAGCCGCCCGACTTCGAGAGCGGCGCCCATATCCTTGATGCTGTCGCTTTCGCCGGTCATCACCGCCGTCACCTCGCGGTCGAGCGCGGCGATCGGCTGCAGCACGAAGCGCCGCATCAGCGCCAGGATCAGCCCGACCGACAGGAGGCTCATCACCAGGACTCCGACAACAAGGAGGCCCTTGAGGCCGCCCATCGTCGCGCTGATATGATGGCTGGGGATGGTGAAGGAGAGATATTGCTGCGTCGGCAGCCGCACCATCGCCACATTGGGCGCGGAGTTCGGCGGCCGATCGGACAGCGTGGTGACACCTTCGTATTCGGTTTCGATCCGCTGGAGCAAACGCAGGAAATCCTTCGGCTCCGTGCCCACCTGGATCAGCAGCGCCTGGCCGCGCGCGCTCGGAACGGCGCGCATGAAGGTGACCGGATCGAGAAACTCGGAATAGACGATGATCGGGCGGCCTCCCACATCGGGTAGATAGTCCCAGCGGCGGCCTTCGCCTGATGTCAGCAACCGCTCGCCGAGTGCCTTCTGTGCCGTGCTCAGTTCGGCGAAGGGATCGTCGCTGTTCTCGAAATAATAGGTCGGCTCAAGGCCTGGCTTGAGGATCGTGAAGGAGATGAAGGTCTTGGGATCGTCCAGAAGCTGGCGGATCGATTGCTGTAGCCGCATGCCGAGCGAGCGGCCGCGATAGGTCTCGTCCGGTTCGGAGACGAATTTGCGAACCGCGTCCCCTTCGGCAATCGCATAATAGAAGTTGCGGGCCTGGCCGATCGCTGTGGTGAACAGGGCTGCGGCATGATCGAGCTTCTGCGAAAGCCGCGCCTGTTCGAGCGCGAGCATCGCCTGGCTCTGCGCGGTGTAAACCAGCGAGGCAGCCAGGATGTAGCTGAAGAGGACAGCCGGGAAGAGGAGGAGGAAGGTGCGTTTGCCGAGCGTCACTGGAAGCTCGCCATGGCGGTGATGATCCGTCTGCGTACCTGGATCGATTGCATGGAAAGCGGTGTCGGGAACTGGCTTTTTGCAAGAGCCTCCTGGGGCGGATAGATTTCCGGATCGCCGCGCTGTTCGGGTGGCACCAAGGCGAGTGCGGCCGTGCTGAGCACCGGCATGCGTAGCGCCACGGCATTTTGCGCGGCCTGTTTCGGCTGGCTGAGGAAATTGACGAGATCGATGGCCAGCGCCTTGCGGGGCGAGGCCGCCATCACCGCCAGGCAGTCCAGCCAGGAAAGCGTTCCCTCCCGCGGCACGGCATAGCGCCACAGCCCCGGCCGGCCGAGCTTCTCGTTCAGCGCCTTCTGGTCGCCGCTATAACCGAGCGCCAGATAGAGGCGGTCGCCGATCTCCGGGTTCTGGATCGACGACATGATGTATTCATAGGTCAGCACATAGGGCGCCTGCCGCTTCATCAGGTCGAAGGCGGCCTTCAGGACGGACTTCTCGTTGGTGTTGATCGACTGGCCGAGATAGACGAGCGCAGGCACGAAGGCTTCGTTGTGATCGTCATACATGGCGACATGCTTGCGCAGGCCCGAGGACGGCAGTAGCAGATCTTCCCACGATGTCGGCTTCTCGGTCACCACGTCCGAGCGGTAGAGAATACCCATCGTGCCCCAGAGATAAGGCACGCCGTAGCCGCCGCACCGGTCCCGCCAGGCCGGAACATAGTTTGCGAGCGCCGGCACCGTGCTGCCGGTCAACGGCTCGAGAATGCCGCGCTTGCCGAAGAGCGGACCACTGCTTTCGCCAATCACCACGAGATCGACATGGTTGGCCGCATCGGCCAGCATCTCGTCGCGCAGATCGCCGCTGTCATAATAGGTCTGCTTGACGTCGACGCCGGTTTTCGCGCTCCATTCCCGCAGCAGCGCCGGATCGACATAGGCTTCCCAGATCAACAGATTCAACGTCTCAGCCGATGCCTGGCCCGAAAGGACCATGCATATCAAGAGCAGCGCGGCGCGTAGGACGTTTGGCATTCTCAGCTTCCATCGACAACAGTCGAAGGGTGCACGGCAAAGTTTGACGAATGCTTATCGAGAGGGCGCTGGATGAGGTCCGTGTCGATGACCTTAAAAAAGTGTTTCAAATCATAAATCCAAGGGTTACGCTTCCTGGACTGTCGTCAGGGCCGATGCCGGCATGAGCAACCACCGCGCGCATTATCCCTCTGTTTCAGCCTGCAGATCCGTGTGGCGCCGCCTGGTTCGCGCACTGACTCCGTTTGTCTGCTTGACGCATGAAGCTTGCCGCTGCATGGAGACGTCATGAGCCTCCTCTCTTCCGAGACCGGCCGCGTGGCCGATGCGCCCTCCGATAACTGGGTTTACCGCGTGCTGCCGCGTGGCCTCTGGCCGCATGCGCAGCTTGCGCGCTGGGACCGGCCGATCGGCTGGCAGCTTCTGATGTGGCCCTGTTTCTGGTCGGCGGCGCTCGCGGCCAATGTCGCGGCGGGAGCGGGCGTCGCCGAACCCGGACGGTTCGCCTGGCATCTGCTGCTGTTCTTCATCGGCTCCGTAGCCATGCGCGGCGCGGGCTGCACCTATAATGACCTTGTCGATCACGAGATCGACGCCTCGGTGGCGCGCACGCGGTCCCGCCCGTTGCCGTCAGGGCGCATCACCCGGCGCAGCGCCAAGCTCTTCATCCTGGCGCAGGCGCTGGTCGGGCTTGTGGTTCTTCTGCAGTTCAACGGCGCGTCCGTGCTGCTCGGCATGGCTTCGCTGGTCGTGGTCGCCGCTTATCCCTTCGCCAAGCGGATCACCAACTGGCCGCAGCTCGTTCTCGGCCTTGCCTTTTCCTGGGGTGCGCTGATGGGCTGGTCGGCCGCCTTCGGCTCGGTCGGCTTGCCGGCGGTGGCGCTTTATCTGTCCGCCGTTCTTTGGACGGTCGGTTATGACACGATCTATGCCTATCAGGATCGGGAAGACGATGCTCTCGTAGGGATCGGCTCGACCGCGCGGCGCTTCGGCGATCGGCCAAAGCCTTGGCTCACCGGGCTTTACGGCGCCGCACTTGTGTTGATGATCCTGGCTTTCACCACAACCGGCGTCGGCTTTCTTGCCTATCTCGGCCTGTTCGTGGCGGCGGTCGTGCTGGCCTATCAGATCCTCGCCTTGCGCATCCATGATGCCGGGCAATGCTTGATCCTGTTCAGGACCAACAATCTGGTCGGGCTTATTCTCTTTCTCGGCCTCGTGGCAGCCTGGCTGGTCCGGCTGCTCTGATTGCCGGATTCGCTAAGGGTTGCCCGCGCGCTGCGCGCAGCCGAATCAAAGCGTGCTCAACCCCAGCTCAGCTCGTCGCCACGGCGCTGTGCGATACGGGCCTTCGGACGGCTGAGAGCGGACCGAAGCATGGCCAGCAGAGCCAGGATCTTGCGCATGGAAGCCTCCCTTGACATCGTCGCCTGCGGCCATTGTCGGCCGCCAGAGCATGTGTGCGAGGCTGTTGTGGCACATTGAAGGCAGGCAATGCTGTTTCCTGCGGAACAGGAGCGGAGCATCCAGCGTGCCCCATCTTGGGAAAGCGCAATCCGCCGAGCAGCACAAAAGCCTGCCCTATTCTGCCGGACGCCAGCAGCATGTTTTCTGCTTTAGCGCAGCGATTGTCATAAGGCGCTGCGCATTTTCCGTGACAAGCGAACGCCAGAAACGAAAAACCGGCCGCAGGGAACACGACCGGCTTTCCGCACTGGAGATGATGTGTTTTGAAACAGATGCGGAAAGGAATCGCTTTTTTTCGTCCTGCTAAAGAACACGATGCGACCCTTGTCTTTCTGGCTTGCCCGGGGCTTGCACCGCACAGGTGCTGCCTCGTTCTAAGGCGCCCAGACGTGAATAGTACAGGCACGCCGATCAGTCGCGCGCGATGATCTCCCGACCTTCAAGGCGCAGGCTGACGCCCAGACTGCCCGGCGTGCGGCGCATCAGGAAGCGAGGGCGGCGGTTGGCGATCAGGCTGTGCCGGCGCCGCTGGCGCAGATCCTGAGTGCGCATCTCGCCCAGATGGTCCTCCAGCGGGCGGGCCACGCCATCGGCTTCCACCATCAGCATGGGAATGCGATAGGCCTGCGCCCATGCGCGCCAGTCGGCGGCGATGTCGCAGAGATCATGCGCCACCAGAAGCGGAACGCAGAGATCCGGATCGGAATGATGCAGTTCGAGCGTGACGGTGACTTCGCCATTGCCGTGATCGATCGCGCGGGCGGCCACGCCCTTGAAGGCGCGGGCCGGCAGGGCGATGGAGAGCGGCAGGCCGCTATTGGGCAGCAGCTTGCGCATCACCGCGCCGCGTTCGTCGAGATGGATGGTCACGTCACCCGCCTCGGAATTGATGGAATAGGTAACCTGCTGGGGAATTCGCCGCGGATCGACCCTCAGCGTGGTTTCGAGCCAGGCCGGTTGGGAAAGCGTGTTCAGCATCGTCTTTTCACCCTTGTTTCCTTGAGAGCCGGTTTCCGGTCTTTTCTCACCAGGGACGTTTTCGTCCTCTATGACCCCGAGGATAGGCGCGGCCCGTATGGGACCGCTTAAAAATCTGGGTTAAAAAACTCTGCGCTTTCCAATGGTTAGTAAAAGTCAACCCATGAAGGTTGCCAAAAGGTGAACCCCGGCCTTCAAGCCGGCGGATCGACAAGGCGATTGGCGGCAGTCAAAGCCAGGGCAGCGTGCAGCGCCGATCAGGCTCGCGCAAGTCGCTCCTTCTAGGCTCACGGGCAACGAAAATCCGTCTTTTCGGCACCCTGCGAGCGCGGCGGGGCCGAAGCGACATGCCTGGGGTCGGTGCTGGTGGCCTGCTTGCGGCAAAGTGGGACGCCGCCTGCGGCGCCGTGCCCGCCTCAAAGCCGGAAGGGCACGCAATGGTTTCGACCTATCTCCAGTACAATCTCGTGACCCGGGATATGAAGGCGAGCATTAACCGCATTGCCGGCGATACGCTGGTGGCGCGCGACACCGCCTACTACAAGGAGAACATCGGCAAGGTCAAAACGGTCGACGAATTCGTCAACGACTACCGCCTGTTCTCCTATGCGATGAAGGCCTATGGCCTTGAGGACATGACCTATGCCAAGGCCTTCATGAAGAAGGTTCTGGAAAGCGATCTCAACGACGACAACAGCTATGCCAACAAGCTGACCGACGAGCGCTATCGCAACTTCGCCATGGCCTTCGGCTTTTCCAAGAGCACCGCCGTCCTGCAGAGCAATGCGCAGGAAGATGCGGTGATCGGCCTCTATAATGAGAGCGTCGCCAATCTCGACAGCGTGATGAAGTCAGACGCGAACTATTTCGACGCGATGACGACCAGCGGCCAGAACGTCGATCAGTTCCTGCACAATGATCGGCTGCGCAACTACACCTTCACCGTCTTCGGGATCAACGAGAAGAGTTACGTCTACAACGACGTGCGCGGCGCCATGACCAGCGATCTCAGCGATTCCAACAGCTACTTCAATCAGAATTGGCAGCCTTACATCACGGCTTATGAAACGCTAGGCCCCGGCCTGACGACGGAGGCCAACCAGCGTTCGACCCGTCTCAGTCTCGTCAAGCAGATCAACCAGTGGAACATCGACAAGACTGCGGCAGGCGCCGACACCGCCGCAATTCAGGCAAAGATTGACGACGCGCAGACCACCGTGGATTCGCTCAACCAGTCCTTGCCGGCCTATACGGACGATGCCACGGAAGCGCAGACTGTCGCGGACATCCAGAATCGCCTGGCGACGATGAAAAGCTACTCCAACCAGGCCTATGCCTATAAGGACCTTGCCACCTTCTTCCACTTCAATGCCGATGGCAGCGCGCCGGCCAACAATGCCTCGTTCATCAGCGACGAAAACAAGGCGAACATGCGCGAGGCCTATTTCGCCAATTCCAAGCGCGTGACGCCGGGCGCGGCGATGATCAACAAGCAGCACTACGAGACCGACATTCAGACTGTGAAGACGGTCAAGGACCTGATCACCAATTCGAAGCTGTTCAATTATATGGTCACGGCCTATGGCCTGCCGGCCAGCACGCTGACCACGGAGATGGAGAATGTGCTGACCGACGATCCAACCGCTCCCGACAGCTATATCGCCAAGTCCGGGAAGATGAAGGATCTCTATACCCAGATCAACAAGGACTTCAACTTCGCGACCGACGGCACGGTCAAGAGCGGCATGACCGCCCAGACGGCGACGCAGATGGCCAACACATCCAATGGCTATCTCGTCTATTACAACGACAAGGATGACGCCGCCGACGAGGCCCTGATCGCTGCCTATAAAAAGGCTCTCGCGACCGCCAGCGCCACTGATCAGATCACCAATGTCGACAAGTTCCTCGCCAACACGACCGTTCTCAAGGTGGCCCTGACTGCCTTTGGCCTCGACAAGGCGGATCTGACCACACGCCAGCTCAAGCAGATCCTGACCTCGGATCTCAACGATCCCAAAAGCTATGCCAACACGCAGAAGGACGACCGCTTCATCCAGCTCGCCAAGGCCTATAACTTCAAGCCGGATGGCGCATTGGGCGCGCCCATGATGGCGCAGTCGGAAAGCGAACTTCTGGTCATTTCCAAGAATTACGTTCTGCGCAAGGCCCAGTTCGGGACGAAGGAGGACAAGACCAAGGCCGAAGCTGAAGCGACTTACTACAGCGACAACGTCGCCAAGGTCCAAAGCCTGGACGATCTCCTGAAGAACAGCCGCCTGACGAATTTCGTGCTCGAAGCTTATGGTCTGGATCCGACCAAATATGACAAGGCCGAGCTGAAGAAGATCTTCACCTCCGATCTCTCGGATCCCAAGAGCTACATCAATACGCTTGAGGAAACGAAATTCCGCGACATCGTCTCCTCCTTCAACTTCAATGCTGCAGGCCAGGTCGTACGGCCGGTCGCCGGCCAGATCCAGACCCGCCATGGGCTGATGCAGACGCAGGACATGTATTACAACCAGTCGCTGGAAGAGACCCAAGGTGAGGACAATGCCGGCGTTCGCCTTGCGCTCTATTTCCGCCGCACGGCCAACAATATCGGCAGCGCCTACGACATCCTGGCCGATACAGCGCTTCTCGAAGTGGTCCGCACCGCCTTCAGCATCCCTGAGGAGATGCAGCAGGCCGATGTCGACGTGCAGAAGGCCTATATCGACAAGGTGCTGAAGGTGCAGGATCTGCACGATCCGGCAAAGCTGGAGAAGTTCCTGACCCGCTTCGCCGCGCTCTACGATTCCACCAACAATACCGACGTCTCTCCAGCCGTCACGCTTCTCGGCTCCAGCGGCGGCTCGACCGGCATCAGCGCGGACACGCTGATGACGCTGACGCAGCTTCGCACGGGCGGGTTCTGACGAATCAGGCAGCGTCGGTCCTTCGGCAACCGCCGCCTCATGCCTGCGACGACATGGCCAGGAGCTTGCCGGGATTCATGATCCCGGCGGGATCGAATGCGGCCTTGATGCGCTGCATCAGCGCGATCTCGATGCCGCCGCGCACCTCGGCCAATTCGTCGCGCTTCAGCTGGCCAATCCCATGTTCGGCCGAGATCGATCCGCCGAGATCAAGGGCGATCGCATGGACGATGGCGTTGATTTCGCGCCACCGGGCGAGGAAAGCCTGCGTATCGGCGCCGACAGGCTGGGAAATATTATAATGGATATTGCCGTCGCCCATATGGCCGAAGGCACAGATGCGTGCGCCGGGAATGGCCTTGAGCACGGCCGCATCGGCGGCGGCCATGAAGGCGGGAATGGCGGCGACAGGCACGGAGAGGTCATGCTTGATCGAGCCGCCCTCCGGCTTTTGCGCGGGCGACATGCTTTCGCGCATGTGCCAAAGCGCCTGCGCCTGCGCGTCGCTCGCAGCCACCACGGCGTCGCGCACCAGCTCGGCTTCGTGCCCCTCTTCCAGAATGGCCAGCATCAGTGCCTGCGCGCCCTCAGCCGAATCGGCGGTGGAGATATCGATCAGTGCATACCAGGGGTGAGCGCTGGGAAGGGGATCGCGCACGCCAGGAATATGGCGGCTGGTGAAGTCCACGCCGATGCGCGGCATCAGCTCGAACCCCGTCAAGGCAGGGCCGGCGCGATCCGCCGCTCTTTCGAACAAGGCCAGAGCGTCCTCGACCGAGGAAAGCCCTGTGAACGCCACCTGATGGCCGCGGGGACGGGGAAAAAGTTTTAAAACCGCCGCCGTGATCACGCCCAAGGTGCCTTCAGCGCCAATGAAGAGGTCGCGCAGGTCGTAGCCCGTATTGTCCTTCTTCAGCCGCCTCAGCCCGTTCCAGATCTCGCCGGTCGGCAGCACCACCTGCAGACCCAGGCAGAGCTGGCGCATATTGCCATAGGCGAGCACTGCCGTGCCGCCGGCATTGGTGGAGAGCAGGCCGCCGATGCGCGCCGAGCCTTCCGAGCCGAGCGAAAGCGGGAAAAGCCGGCCCACCCCGTCGGCGGCGCGCTGGATGTCGGCGAGCACGCAGCCGGCCTCGCAGGTCAAGGTGTTGCCGGTCGGGTCGATTGCGTGAATGCGGGTGAGGCGCTCCAGCGACAGCATCAGGTCGCCGCCGGCCTCGCGCGGCATGCCGCCGGCCACATGGCCGGTATTGCCGCCCTGCGGCACGATCGGCGTCCCGGTCTCGCTGGCAAGTTTCAGGATTGCGGCAACCTCATCGACCGTGCCTGGCTTGAGCAGCATCGGCGTCGTGCCATGGTAGAGCCCCCGGCTCTCCTTCAGATAGGGCGTCAGCGCCTCAGCATCCGTCACAGCATAAGATGGACCGACAAGGGCGGCAAATCGCGACAGCAGACCGGCATCCGGCACGTTGGGGGAAGGGGATGTCATCGGCGGTCTCCTCTCTCGTGGTCTGATTTTGACGTTTGCAGCCGCTTGCCGCGCCTTTGAAAGGCAATGTCAAAACCGTCCGAGATTACTAGCAATTCTTTGTTTTACAGCGGAATTTTAGAGTTTGACATTTGATCCTCAAGATCGCCGCAGATGGGCATCGAATGTCAAATTCCTTCCACTGGTGGCGGCGTCAACCACGCGGTGCGGCGGCGCGCATCAGTCTGTCGCGGATCGCTTCGCCCAGGCCGTCGCCGGGGATCGGGGTCACGGCTATGCCGGCGTGCGCCTGGCGGTCCGCCTCCTTCAGCGCGGAAAACAGCCGGGCCGCGGCTGTGCGCAGATCGCCTGTCCGGCTAAGCTCGATGACGATCGCGGCCTGTTCCTCGCCTGGTACAGGGGCGGAGCCGAAGCGGATCAGCGCTTCACCCGGTCGCACCTGCGTCACATCGAGCCGGACCAACGCATCCGGCGCGTAGTGCGACGCCAGCATGCCCGGCGCCAGGATGGTTGCGCCCGGCGTTTCGAGCCGCGTCAGCGCATGCCCGCTGACACGTTCGATCTCGGCCGCGTCAAGCCCGCCGGGGCGCAGGAGCGTCAGCGTCTTGCCGTCGACCTTGACGATGGTCGACTCGACCCCGACGGGGCAGGGGCCGCCATCCAGGATCAGCGCGATCTTTTCGCCCAGGTCCTCGGCGACATGGGTTGCCATGGTCGGGCTGATGCGGCCGGAGGTGTTGGCGCTCGGCGCGGCCAGCGGCCGGCCGAAGGCGGAGATCAGCCGGCGGGCAAAACCGTCGGGCATTCTCAGTCCGATCGTGTCGAGCCCGGCACTGGCGAGCGGATCGATGGCGACGCCATCGCCCGGGTCGCGCCGCAGCGGCAGAACCAAGGTAAGAGGACCGGGCCAGAAGCGCTCGGCCAGCCTGCGCGAGATGGGGTCGAAGACCGCATGGCGCTCTGCCATCGCCATATCGCCGACATGGGCGATCAGCGGGTTGAAGCGTGGGCGCCCTTTCGTCTCATAGATCGACAGCACCGCCTCGGCTCGCGTCGCATCGGCGGCCAGGCCATAAACGGTCTCGGTGGGGATGGCGACCGGCCGCCCGCTCGACAGCACTTCGACGCCTCGGGAAAGCGCACGGTCGGGCTCTGCGGCTGTGTCGATGATCTCGGCCATGCTGGGTCATCCGCTGCTGTGCCGGCCTGAACGCAAGCGCCGGCCCGCCCATGCGCGATGGCGGGCGGTTTCATGCTCAATCCCGCTTTCTTTACCCGTGCGGGTGCGAAAGACCAAACGGCTTTTCGCCTTTGGACCCGCAGGATCGACAGCTCAGAGCGCGCGGATGATCGCCCGCAGCGCGGCGCTTGGCGTGCCCATCTGCAGCACGTTCTTCATGGCCACCCGGGGATCGCTGGTGCGGAAGAGAATGCCGTCATCATGCACGCTGGTGTCGATCAGCAGGCGCGAGCCGGTCTGGTCGGCCTTGGTCGCCACGGCGAAATACATGCGGCTGCGGCCGGGCGCGATATGATCGAAAAAATGCGTCTCGTCGCCGATATCGGCAAAGAAATTGGCAAGATAGAAGGACCAGGAGACCGGGCCGAACTTCTCGAAGGCCGTGCGCCAGGCGGTCACGTGGCAATAGCCGAGATGCGGGCGCCCTTCGATGATCTGGTGAAAGACCAGCTTGGGAAGGCGGATCGAGGGGTGAAACCGGTTCAGGCGCTCATGGGTCAGGTCAGCTGCGGCAAGCAGCTTGCGCGCCGTGCGCGCGCCGGCCTCGTCATGCGAGATATAGCGGCGTTCGGTCGGCTTGCGCCGCTGAACGCGCTCAATGCGCCCCGTGCGCAGGAATTCGCTATGGGCCGAGCGCGGCGCCTTGAGATAGCCCGCACGGCCACCGGACACATAATAACGGATCTTCGACATCGCGCTTTCCACATGGCCGTCCGACATGGTTCGGACGCGCCAGGCAATTCTCTGCATTTATCCTTAAGAAAGGCTAAAACATCCGCGATATCGTTGCTTCGGCGCATGCTGCCGCCGCCATTCAGCACATGTCGCAAAGAGGCATGTGCCAAAAGCAGGAGGCGGTGCGCGGCATAAATTTGGCACTTCTGCTTAAAAATCCGCCATCATCTTGTTTCTCTTGTGTATTGCGCGGCGCAGCTGCTTTTCGCCCGATGGTGGGGCCTTGTCGTCTTCTTGGAATTGCATGTCGTTAATCGGCTGCCGTTTTTCCCTCGGCTCGGGTTAGATGGAAGAAGCTTGACGGCGCGGCGTTCGACGGCAGGCGATGGTGACGGTCCGGGAGGGCTGCAAGATCCCGTCCCGGCCTCTCACGTCGCTTTTGCGGCCTGACGGGAAAACGCTGGACGGGCGTGCACCCTCTGACGCAAAGGACGAACGAGATGGATCTGCGCGGCGACGTACTCCGCAAACTGAAGAACCGGCGCGAAGGCTATAGTCTGGAGCAGGCCTTCTACACCGATGCGGACATCTACAAGCTCGATCTGGAAGAGATCTGGTACAAGGACTGGCTGTTCGTCGGCCATGATTGCGAGATCCCCAAGGCCGGCAATTATTTCACCGTCCAGATCGGCGATTACCCCGTCGTCATCGTGCGTGACCGGCAGGGTACGATCCGCGCTTTGCACAATTCCTGTCGTCATCGCGGCTCGCGCGTCTGCACCAGCCATAAGGGCGCCTCGGCCAAGCTTGTCTGCCCCTATCACCAGTGGACCTACGAGCTGGATGGTTCGCTGCTCTTCGCCCGGCAGATGGGCGAGGATTTCGACAAGGCGGCCCACAGCTTGAAGCCGATCGCCTGCGAGAGCTTCGGCGGCTATATCTTCATCTGTCTCTCCGAAACGCCGATGGACTTCGCGCCGGTGCGCGATACGGTCAGCGCCTATCTGGCGCCACACCATCTCAAGGACACGAAGGTCGCGTTCGAAAGCACCATCGTGGAGAAGGGCAACTGGAAGCTCGTCTGGGAAAACAACCGCGAATGCTACCATTGCGCCAGCAACCACCCCGAGCTCTGCCGCACCTATCCGGAAGCCCCGTCGGCAACCGGCGTTCAGGGTGCTGCCGATGATCCGGTCATCTCCGAGCACTGGTCACGCTGTGAGGCATCCGGCCTGCCGAGCGAGTTCAAGATGTCGCCTACCGGCCAGTTCCGCGTGGCGCGCATGCCGCTGATCGAAGGCGCGGAAAGCTATACGATGAGCGGCGAGCGGGCGGTCAAGCGCCGTCTGTCGGACGAGGTGACGCAGAGCCATATCGGCACGCTTCTGCTCTTCCACTATCCCACCACTTGGAACCATGTGCTGGCCGACCATGCGATCTCCTTCCGCGTGCTGCCGCTCGGCCCGGAACTGACGCAGGTGACGACGAAATGGCTGGTGCACAAGGATGCGGTAGAGGGTGTCGATTACAAGCTCGACGAACTCACCCATGTCTGGAACGAGACCAACGACCAGGATCGCCGCATCGTCGAGGAAAATGCCTTCGGCATCCGCTCGCCGGCCTACGAGCCCGGCCCCTATTCGCCCGAGCATGAAGGCGGCGTGATGCAGTTCGTCGAATGGTATTGCAACTTCATGCAGGACCGTCTGCGCGGCGAAACCTCTCCTCTGTTCAAGGTCGCGTAATCTTCCATGACGACAGCATCATCCTTCCGGCATTTCGACGAACTCCAGCCCTGGAACGACCGCCAGCATCTTCTCGAATGTATCGCGGCCACGGTCGAAACGCCCGATGTGATGACGTTTACGTTCAAGTCCGACCGTGACGGCTGGTTCCGCTATCTGCCGGGCCAGTTCGTCACGCTCGAACTGCCGGTTGCGCCCGACGATCCGGTCATGCGCACCTATACGCTCTCCTCCTCGCCCTCGCGGCCCTTTGCGGTGGCCGTGACGGTGAAGGCGCAGGCCAACAGCATCGGCACGCGCTGGATGTTCGAGAATCTGCGGCCGGGCATGACGCTCAAGGCCTTCGGCCCGCTGGGGGATTTTTCCTTCGCGCGCCACCCGGGCGAGAAATATCTGTTTATCTCGGCTGGTTCCGGCGTCACGCCGATGATGTCGATGACCCGCTGGTTCGCCGATTGCGCACCATCGACGGATGTCGCCTTTCTCCATTGCGCGCGCAAGCCGGAGGACATTCTCTTCCGCCCTGAGCTGCAGGCGCTGTCCGCCCAGATGCCGAATCTGTCCCTCGGCTTCATCGTCGAGGGGCATGGGCCGCATAATGCCTGGCATGGTCTGCGTGGGCGGATCGATTCCGCCATGCTGCCGCTTCTGGCACCCGATTTCCGCGAGCGCACCGTGTTCTGCTGCGGGCCTGAGCCCTTCATGCGCGGTGTGCGCGGCCTTCTGGAAGCCGCCGGCTTTCCGATGAGCCAATATCATGAGGAAAGTTTTCAGCCGGCTGCGGCGCCCGCGCCGGAAGAGCTGGCGATCCGCGCCGGCGGTGCGCCCGAGGGGGAACAGGCGCCGGCCAGCGCCACCGTCTCCTTCACCATGGCTGGAAAGCAGGCGCTCTGCCCGCCGGGCCAGACCATTCTGCAGACCGCGCGCAAGGCCGGCGTGCGCATCGGTGCCGCCTGCGAAGGCGGCATTTGCGGTACCTGCCGGGTGATGAAGGTCTCCGGCCAGGTGGAGATGAACCATCAAGGCGGCATTCTCGATGACGAGATCGACGAGGGCTATATCCTCGCCTGCTGCTCACGCCCGGTCGGTGACGTGGCGATCGAGGCCTGATGCGCAAGCCATGCCGCGTGAAATCACGCAGCGGCTTCGTCACGGCAAGATATACCCCTGGCCCGTCTTGGCGATGGACCAGGGGAAGCGGGTCTCAGAAGTGGAAGTCCATCTTGTCGAGCTGAGCGAGCTTGACGTTCTTCAACAGGATCGTGTCGCCTTCGAGACTGTCGATCAGCACGTCCTTGCCGACCTGCGTCATATGGTTGGCTTTCAGGTCGGCGAAGCTGGTGATGCTCGACAGGCCGGCGAGGTCGAGAATGTCGTGGTCGCTGCCGGTGGCCTTGAAATCCGTGATCGTGTCGCGCCCATCGCCATTGGCGAAGAAGAAGGTGTCGGTGCCCGCTCCGCCGCTCAGCGTGTCATTGCCGCCATGGCCCCAGATCAGGTCGTTGCCAGCCATGCCCTTGATGACATTGTTCGCATCATTGCCGTGCAGCTGGTTGGCGGCGGAATTGCCGGTGGCGTTCAGCGCCTTGCTGCCTGTCAGCGTCAGGTTTTCGAAATTGTCGCTCAGCACGTAGCTGACGCTGGAGCGCACGGTGTCGATGCCACCATTCTTGGCCTCGATCAGCAGCGTCTTGGCATTGCTGATGACATAGGTGTCGTTGCCGGTGCCGCCGGCGATATGGCCTTTTACGGTGCCGCCGGTGTTGTCGATGTAGTCGTTGCCGCCGCCAAGCTCGACGTCGCCATTGATCACGCCGCGATTGATCAGCGTCTGCACGCCGTTGCCGCCCTTGAAGGCAAGTTTGGCCAGGGCCGTGACCGTGCCGTCATTGGTGAAATTGCCATTGGCGGCGAGCGTAAAATCGACGGCGCCGACGCCGGCCTTCCAGCCGGTGATGGTGCCGCTATTGACCGCCTTGATGTTGGCGCCTGTGACGTCGAGGCCGCTGGCACCCTTGATCGTGCCGGTATTGTTGACGATCGCATCGCGGGCGGAGACCGTGATGGCGTCGCCGCCGACCTCGATGCTCTTGTTGTTGGTGACGATGCCGCGTGCACCCTGCAGGTTGATGCCATCGGCGCCAGCATTCAGGCTGCCGCTGTTGGTGACGATGGAATCGGTGCCCCGAACGAGCAGCGCGATTCCGCCGGCGCCCACCTTGCCGTTGTTGGTGATGATCTCACCGGCGCCATTGACGACGATGCCGTGGCCCTGAACGCCGATCGAGCCATTGTTGGTCACGGTCGAATTGTTACCCGAGGTAACGATGCCCGCGGCCTTGGTCGATCCGATCGAGCCGTTATTGGTAATGTTGGCGCGGTCGCCGCTGGCGCGCAGGCCGTCTGAATAGCCAGCCAGGCGCCCATTGTTGACGATCATGGCGGAGACGCCGGTGAGTTCGGCCGCGACATCGAGTTGCGAGGTGATGGTGCCATTGTTGGTGAAGGCAGTCGCCACGCCGCTGGCGACGACGCCAACCAGCCGCGCTTCGATGGTGCCGCCCTGGTTGATCTCGGTGCCATCCGCAAAGGACAGGATACCGCCGCGCCCGGCATGAATGAAGCCAGCCGAACCGATGCGGATCGTGCCGCTGAGATCGGTGGAGGAAGAGCCGAAGACGATTGCCGCAGCGCCCGATGAAATCTCGCCTTCCACCGCAACGGACCGGTTGGGCGCATCGCCCGAAACGACGATGCCTTCGGCAGACGTCGTCAGCAGCGCCGTGCGCGCCAGCGTCAGAAGCGTATCGGCATCCGTGAGCTCGATCGTCGTCGTCGTGGTCGTGGAGATGACGGTTTCGCGCATGGTCATGATCGCTCCTGCGAACGCCGCCCATCATGATTGACGAAGGGTTTATACTGGGCCGTTCTTGATGGTCATGCCTCGCATACTGAGAAAATCAAAGCAAGTAAGTGAAAAATTTCGCTTGGCATATGCTTAACCAAGCAAAGGATTTGACTTAAAATTACATAAAACTTGAGCGAATGAGGTGGTCGCAAGATTGCAGCAAACAGTGCTGATGCGCCGCTAGCGTTCGGCCAGAAGGGGCAGTGTCATCGGCAGCCTTGCGATCGAGGCGGTGGTCGTCAGATCGAGTGCGACTCCCGCACCACTGCCGGCCATGCCCCGCGCGCTGACCAGAAGCACCGGCGGCGGCAGCGGTTTTTCCGGCAGCAAGTCGCCCTTGGCCCAGTCCGCCTTTAGCGCATCCAGCGTGCCGGGAGCGACATTCACGTCGATGTCGCTCAGGGTTCCGGCAACGCGGTAGGGGCAGCGCTGCCGCCCGCAATTGGCGTCCGATGAGAATTGCCAAAGCCAGGTGCGATCCCAATTACCCATTGGAAAGGCCTCGGCAATCGACGGTCTGTAGCGGGCATACCAGAGCGGCAGGCGCGACAGGATGGGATAGCGGGCGCGGTTTTCAGCGATGAAGCGGGCGGTCACATGATTGGTATAGAGCACCGGGTAACGCCCGGTGCGCGTCTTGATATGGCCGGCGAAGATCCCAGCATCCTCCAGCGACATGAACTGCGTCGAATCCAGCCCCTCTATATCGAGCACCATCGCCTCGTCGGCGCGCGGCTGGGCATAGTCGAGGAAGTGATTGGCCTGGTCGACGGGATTGCCGGGCCGGCCGAGATGATAAGCACCCCAAAGCAGGCCCTTGGCGCGTGCCACCATGCGCCGTGTCTGGAAGAGCTCACGGCTGACGGCATATTTGCGCCACATGGTGCGGCAGTGATTGACCGTATCGCCCTTATGTTCGCCTGAGCAATCGAACACTTCCGGCAGTCCATCTGATGCCTTCGAGATAAAGCCGGCGATGCGCTTGTCGGCCGTCATCGCCTCCCAATCGATCATGTTGAGTTCATAGGCATCGATGACAAGCGCGCGCTCGGCCTTGCGCCAGGGCGCCATGTCCCGCTTGCCCTCGGCCCCGCGCGCCAAATGAGGTGCAAGCGCGATGACCACCAGCGCTGCGAAAAGCGCGATCAACTGCTGGGAGAGAGAGGTGCAGCGTGTGGTCATTGCATGAGAGCGTGCGCCCGCATGGTTAACCGAGGCTTAACAACATGACGCGGGAAGAGGTGTGCTGTGCGTAGAGACGCGCGGCGCTGCACGCTTGCATTCCTTCTTTTGAAAGCTCTCCCAAGGCCGCCTCTCCTGGGCAAGACCGAAGCTCTTGATCAAAAAGGGGAACAACAGCCGTTTCCGGACGTTCAACTGCCGACAACGCCGCTCGACCCCGCGGACATCATGTCATCAACAAAAAGACAGAAGGAGGAGCACCATGGGTGTTTTCAAGATGAAGATCGCGCCGCTGGCCCTGTCGGTCCTGTTCGTCGCCACCTCATTTCAGCCGTCCCAGGCCTTTACGCCGGTGCCGCAGCCCGCGCCGCGCGCGGTCAATGAGCCGGTGGATCTGGTTCAGTATCGCCGGGACGACGATTGGCGCCGCCATCATCGCTATGGTCGCCGCGACGAGCGTCGCGACTTCTCGCGCCGTAGCGATTACTGGAACGGCCATCGCGGCTATCGCGAACGCCGCCCCGGCTATCGCTATCACAACGGCCTCTGGTTCCCGCTCGCAGCGTTTGCGACCGGAGCCATTATCGGCGGTGCCGCAACCGCCGCACCGCGTTCCTATGGCAGCAGCCATGTTCAGTGGTGCGCGAGCCGTTACCGCTCCTACCGCGCCTCCGACAACACCTATCAGCCCAATAGCGGTCCGCGTCGCCAGTGCGTCTCGCCGTAATTAACAACTGACGGTCCAACATCAGGTTTGATAAATGGAGCGCCACGCATGGAAGCATGCGTGGCGTTTTGCGTCTTATGACCGCACATGTTCTTGATTTGTTCTGTTTCTTGCAGCAGTATCTGGCCTGTTTATCTGACGGGAGGGACCCATGCAGGATTACGTGACACTTGGTGCCAATGACGAGGCCGCATCGAATGCCTTTTATGATGCAGTGATGGAAACGGTCGGCTGGGGCTCGCATGAAGCTTTTCCAGGCTGGCGGGCCTATTCCAAAGGTGCAAGCGGGGAAGGCTTGATCCTGTGGGTCTGCAAACCGTTCGACGGCGCGCCGGCTGCACCCGGCAATGGGACGATGCTGGGCCTCGGCGCAACCTCCAAGGCGCAGGTCGATGCCTTCCATGCGGCCGCCCTGGCCCATGGCGGAAGCAGCGAAGGCGCGCCCGGCGCGCGGCCGCATTATGGGCCCAATTGGTATTCCGCCTATGTTCGCGATCCCACGGGCAACAAGCTCTCGGTCGTTTTCAACGGCTGATCTTGGGACGGCGTCGTGATGGCCGGGCTGGACCGGCCATCATGACCGGGAAGGTGTTAGCTTCTTCGTCAGAGCTCTTTGGCGGCGGAGAAAGGCTGCAGGTTCTGAGCGCCTTGTGTCAGAGAATGCCGACGCGCTTCAAAATTCCCCAGGCGACACCCATCGACAGAAGAATGAAGAAGCCGGCAGCCAGCGTTCCGTGATGGAGCGTGGCGCCAGCCAACGGCATGTCGCTGGTGTTCATGCCGAAAAAGCCCGTCACCAACGTCGGCGGCAGCAGGAAGGCGGTCAAAAGCGAGAGGATGTAGAGATGGCGGTTGGTCTCCGAGGAGAGCTTGCTGTCAATCTCCTCATGCAGCAGCCGGGCGCGCTCCTGCAGGGCGAAAACATCACGGTCGACCGTTTCCAGCCGGTCGGAAAGCCGCTCGGCCACATCGATGAAGCCTTCGGGCACCTCGTCTTCTTCGGAGGTCGCGGCCCGGCGTAACAGGGCCAGCAGCGTGCGCAGATGCCGGTGCAGGCGTACCGCCGTGCGCCGCAAGGGCGCCAGGCGCGGCTGCTCGTTGTGCCCGGCCTCGCCATAGACCTCGTCCTCGATGACATTCAGGTCTTCCGTCAGTTCCAGCACCAGCGCGATCAGCGTGCGCTGGAACTCCACCACCATCATTTCGAAGAGATGGATTGGCTTGGCGCAGCGCGGATTTTTCTCGATCGCGGCCTTGACCCGGTCGATCGAGCGCAAGGGGTGCAGGCGCGTGGTGACGATCACCCTGTCGGCGACGGCGAAATGCAGCCAGGCGATGGTTTTGGTTTCCGCGTCGAAGGTGCGTTCGAAATCCACCAGCGTGCCATGAACGACATCGTCCTCGATCGCGATTGCGGCCTGGGTGTCATGGCTGGCGAGCGTGGACAGCGCGCTTGGCGGCAGGTCGCAGACCTGCTCCAACAGGGCCGGCGTGCGGGCATCGCTCAGCGCCAGATGAATCCAGACCCAGCCTTCCTCCGGCTTCAGCGCCGCAACGGGGCTGTCGGCTGGAATGCGCCGGCAGCGGTTCTGGCCGGGCAAGAAATGATAGGCCCAGACAAGGCCCGGAATTTCGGAGGAGACGAGGTTCATCAGGCAAGGCTTCCGATCATGCGCTTCTGCTTCCATAAGCCCAACTTTCCCCGATAGAAACCCTGCTTGCGGTTATGGATCGCTTGGCCTTGCGGGCTGTGATCCACGCAGTCCTCCACCGTCCGCCATCCGGACCCGGCCCAACCTTGTAGGCAAAGCTCCAGGGATTGGCCCGCCGCAGGCTTCGGGGCTGTCTTCCCCTGGCATTTGTGCCGGCGGTGGCCTGCGCCGCGCCTTGGTATAGGAGGGCTTTATGATGGTTTTGCAACGGCGGCAGGCGCAGCTGCTCAATTGACGTTTACGTAAAAATCAATATCCTCAGGCGCAATGACCGGCCCCTTGCTGTGGCACGCGGCCGCCAGCGTATCGGCGCGAAATTCGGACAGGATGTTCGCAAAGCACGATGCATGGATTCGACAGGGACGAGCGTCCTTCGTGCGTCTTGGACGATGTGCGGCGCTCCGAGCGGGAGGGCGCAGATGGACGAGCGGGAGACGACGCTTTCGGCAGAGCCGGTGCCGGTGCGGGTGGAGCGCCCGCAGGACCGGCGTGGCGTGCAGATCCTGCGGATCGAGCGGCCGGAAAAGAAGAACGCCCTGACGCGCGCCATGTATCGCCGGATGACCGAGGCCCTGGTCGAAGCGGACGCCGATGACAGCCTACGTGTCACGGTTTTTCTCGGCCAGCCCGGGTGCTTTTCCGCCGGCAACGACATGGGCGATTTCGCTGTCGCGTCTGCTGGGGGCGACTTTGGCCAGGAGGTCATCGCCTTTCTCAAGGCGCTGGCATCCAGCCGCAAGCCGCTGATATCCGGCGTCGATGGGTTGGCGATCGGTATCGGCACCACGCTGCATCTGCATTGCGACCAGACGATCGCCACGCCGCGCGCGCTGTTTCGCACGCCGTTCGTCGATCTCGGCCTGGTGCCGGAGGGTGGTTCAAGCCTGCTTGGCCCTCGGCTCCTGGGTCCCCAGCGCGCGTTTTCGCTGCTGGCTCTGGGCGAGCCCTTCACGGCCGCCGCCGCGCATGCCGCCGGCCTCGTGGCGCGCATCGTCGAGCCGGAGATGCTGGAAGAGGAGACGCTGGCGGCCGCAAGTGCGATTGCCGCCAAGCCGCCGGCAGCCCTTGCCGCCGCGCGTCGCCTGCTGCGTGGGGATCCAGCCGCTCTGCTGGCCTGCATCGATGAAGAGGCGCGGATCTTCGCCGAACGCCTGAGAAGCCCGGAAACGCAAGGCGCCATCGCCGCCTTCCTGCAGCGCTAGTCGCCTCGGGCGCGCGTACCATTCCGCCGCTTGTCTTGCCGCTGCCATCATTGCGCACCATATCCAGGCGCAGGCACGTGCATGCCCGAGACTTCATGATGAAAGGCTTGCCGTTTCCATGCGATCTCCCTCCTTCTTTCGAAAGACCTTTGCCGACCTGTCCCGCCAGCGCCGACGCTGGCAGGATGGCATCGCGCGCAATGTGAGAATTTCATCGCGTATGCTTGATAGTTTAAAGCCCGATCTTCCGCCCGAGGTGACGGCACCGAAAGCCAGCCGCCTGCAGGAGATACCCGATTTCGGCAGCAATCCCGGCCGTCTGAAAATGCTGGCCTTCATCCCGGATGATCTCAAGCCCGGCGCGGCCCTGGTCGTCGTTCTGCATGGTTGCCAGCAGGACGCAGCACTTTACGATCTCTGTTCCGGCTGGTCGCATCTGGCGCGCGATCATGGCTTTGCCGTGCTCTATGCCGAGCAGCAGGGCTCGAACAATCCCAATCTCTGCTTTAACTGGTTTCGCCCCTCCAATGTCGCCCGCGACCGCGGCGAGGTCATGTCGATCCGCCAGATGATCGCCCATATGGAGCAGACGCTGGCCATCGATCCCAAGCGGATCTTCATCACCGGGCTTTCGGCCGGCGGCGCGATGACGGCCTCGATGCTTGCTGCCTATCCCGAGCTGTTCCAGGCAGGCGGCATCATCGCCGGTCTGGCCCACGGCGCTGCCCGCGACGCGCACCGAGCCTTTGCCGCCATGGAGCAGGCGCCGGCCCGCAGCCCGCAGGAATGGGGCGATCTGGTGCGCGAGGCCGCGCCGAAGCCTGCCGCCTATCCGCGCATCTCCATCTGGCAGGGCATGGCCGACCGCACCGTGCACAAGAGCAATGCCGACGCGCTCGCCGCCCAGTGGCTCGACGTCCACGGCCTGATCGGCACGAACCCACGCGAAAGCCAGATCGAGGGCCACCGCCGGCTGGCCTATGCCGACAAGGATGGCCAAACCGCTGTCGAAATGATCCTTCTTGCCGACTTCGACCACGGTGTCCCGCTGAAACCGACACGCGGCGGCGAACGGACCGGACCCTTCATGCTGGATGCAGGACTCTCCTCCACGCGTCGTCTGGCGCGGGAGTGGGGGCTGATGTGAGGCTTCGCTCGTCGGTATGCCGGCGAGCCTTTGCCGGAATGGCTAAAGCCCCCTTCGTATCACTTCTCCAACACCGCCACCGCTTCCACATGCGCCGACCATAAAAACTGGTCGATCGGCGTCACGCTCTTCAGCCGGTAGCCGCCGGCGATAAGAAGGGCGAGGTCGCGTGCGAGCGTGAGCGGGTTGCAGGAGACGGCGACGACGGTCTTGACGCTGGATCGGGCAAGTTCGGCCATCTGCGCTTCGGCGCCGGCACGCGGCGGGTCGAAGACGAGTGCGTCGAAGGGCTTGAGCTCCGAGGTCATCAGCGGCCGGCGGAAGAGATCGCGTCGCTCGACCGTCACGGGCTTCAACCCTTGTGTCGAGCGGGCAGCGGCATCGAGCGCCTTTAGCGCCTTCTCATCGCTTTCGACCGCATGGACGCGGGCGCGGGCGGCGATGCGCAGCGCGAAAGTGCCAGAGCCGGAGAAGAGATCGGCCACGCGCTTAGCCTTGCCCAGCGCATCGAGGACAAGCTCGGCCATGGCCGCTTCGGCCTTGCGCGTCGCCTGGGTGAAGCTGCCGGGCGGCGGCGTCACCGGCACGGTGCCGAAGCGGACGATCGGCTTGATGGGCTCGACGATCACCTCGCCTCCGACCGAAAGCCTGGAAATGCCACGCAGCGCAAGCACGGCCTCGACCGCGCGGCGGCGGCGCGGGTTGTCGAGCTTGGCCACGCCGTCGACCGACAGATCCAGCCCGCTTTCCACCTCCAGCACCGTGATGCGGAAGGGCTCCGCATTGCTCGCCAGCGCCAGCGCGATCCGGCGGATGGCGTCCAGCCGTCCGACAATGCCGGGGCTGGCGATGGGACATTCCTCGATATGGACGAGATGGTGGCTGCTCATCTGATTATAGCCGAGAAGCAGCGCCTTTTCGGTGCGCCGTGCGGTCAGCACCACGCGACGGCGTTCGCCCGGTGCCGCCGGGATCAAGGGCGCCACCTCGGTCTGGATCCCTTTCGACGCCAGCGCGTCGATCACCAGCTGGCGTTTGAACATGTGATAGAGTGGATCGGCCGCATGCTGCAGCGTGCAGCCGCCACAGGTGCCGTTGACGCCATCGGGGCCGAAATGCCGACAGGGCGGCTCCTGACGCTCCGGCGAGGCCTTGGCGATCGACATCAGCGTGCCGACCGCGCCATTGACTGCTACGCCAACCGTTTCGCCCGGCAGGGAGAAGGGCACGAAAAGCGGCCCGTCCGGGCTGGTGGCAATGCCGTCGCCCTTGGCGCCCAGGCTGTCGATGGCGACGGTCCTGACGCTCATTCCTCCGTCTCCGCCGGCTTGCGCCCGCCGAGCAGAAATTCGACATTGCCGTCGCCGCCGGCAATCGGAGAAGGGATCAGGCCGAGGCTCTGCCAGCCCATGTCCTCCACCAGCCAGCGCTCGAGCTCGGCGGCGACTGCCGGCGCGCTCTCCGGATCCTTGAGCAGGCCCGCCTTGCTGATTGCCTCGCGGCCGGCCTCGAATTGCGGCTTGACCAGAAGGACGCAGAAAGCGCCCGGCTCGGCCATGTCGAGCGCCGGCGGCAAAGCGAGCTTCAGCGAGATGAAGGAGACATCCGAGACCACGGCGCCGATCGGCATGCCGTCCAGATGCTCTTCCTCCAGCACGCGAGCATTCAGGCCCTCATAGCTCGTGACGCGTGGATCGCTCTCGATGCGCGGATGGATCTGCCCGTGGCCGACATCGACGGAGATCACATGCTCGGCACCGCCTTCGAGCAGCACTTCGGTGAAGCCGCCGGTGGAGGCGCCAATGTCGAGGCAACAGAGCCCTTCAGGCGACAGGCCGAAATGTGCGAGTGCGGCCTTCAGCTTCAGCGCCGCGCGCGAGACATAGGCCTGCGCGGGATCGTCGATTTCGATTGCGGCATGGCCGGGCACCTGCGCGCTCGGCTTGGTGACGACGCGTCCATCGACGCGCACGGTGCCGCGCTCGACGGCGTCGCGTGCACGCGCGCGGCTCGCCACGAGCCCGCGCGACAGGAGAAGCTGGTCGAGCCTCTGGTTCATCTTGGTGTCTTCGTTCATGCCGCTTCATGCCGCGCCGCGCCGGCCAAGGCAAGCCCGAAGCCGATGCGAAAGCCGTCAAGGCATCCCGCGCGGCCCTTTTGCCGCGATATCAGGCGCTTCATCCGACCAAGCGGCGTAACGGGCGACCGATGCACACGGCCCAAGCAAGCGCTTCAGAGCCCGTTCGCTTGCAGGGTGGCCCGGGATGGAAAGGCGGTTTTGAGCTGCGCCATCACCGCCTTTACGGGTGCGGCCCGCTTCAGATCGGAATGCACCACCAGATAGATGTCGCGCAGCACGAGGGGCTTGTCCGGCATGAGCCTGACGAGGCCGGGATCGTCTGCCGCGATAAAATCGGGAAGCGCGGCGATGCCCGCGCCGGCCAATGCCGCCCGATGCTGGATCTCGACGCTGCTCGCCGTCAGCGCCAGGGGCCGGCCTGCGGCATAGGCCTGCAGCGCCTCCTGCTGCGGCGCGCCGGCCATCGGCCCTTCATTGCCGATGAAGCGCCAGGTCGGCTCGGGATGGGCGGCGAGATAGGCCGGGCTCGCATAGAGATGGAACGCCATCATCCCGAGCTTGACGCGGGTCAGGTCTGGATCGTCCGGGCGGCTGAGGCGAATGGCGAGATCGGCTTCCGAATGCGTCAACGAGGCGCTGCGGGCCTCGCCGATCAGCCGGATCATCAGGCCGGGATGGCGGGCCTGAAGCGCTGTGAGCGGGCCTGCCAGCCGGATGGCCGCCAGTGCCGGCGGTGCGCTGATCGTCACCGTTCCCGTCAAGGTCAGCCGCGCGCCCTCGGCCGCCCGCCGCACCGAGGCGGCCTCCTTCTCCATCCGCTCGGCAATGGCGGCCATGTGCCGGCCGTCATCGGTCAGGCTCCATCGGCGCCCCCGCCGGTCCACCAGTGTCAGGCCGAGATCCGCCTCCAGCGCGGCAATGCGCCGTGCCACCGTCGCATGTTCGACGCCGAGCAGGCGTGCGGCGGCAGACAGCGAGCCTGCCTTGGCCAAGGTGCCGAAATGGCGCAAATCGTCCCAGTTCATCGGTTCATTTTTTCACGGTCGCTGTGAAATCATAGGGAATTTTCTCCCCACGATCCAGCCGTCATTCTCGGCATTGGCCAGGCGCCGGATCGGCAGCCGGAGGCCTGCTTTCATCGACAGGAAACGAGACATGGACCAGAAGATCGAACTCATCGCTGCCGGAGGCATCGACGGCCTGCGGCTGGCCGATTGCCCGCCACAGGCGCCGGGCGAAGGCGAGATCCGCCTGCGCCACCAGGCGGCCGGCATCAATTTCATCGATATCTATCACCGCACCGGCCTTTATCCCTTGCCGCTGCCCGCGGTGCTCGGCGTTGAGGGGGCCGGTGTGGTCGAAGCGCTCGGCCCTGGCGTCACCGGTCTTCAGGTCGGTGACCGCATTGCCTATGCCGGAACGCCCGGCGCCTATGCCGCCACGCGGCTTCTGCCCGCCTGGCGCGCCATTGCGCTGCCGGAGGACATCGAGACCGAAGCAGCCGCAGCGGCCTTTCTGCGCGGCATGACCGCCCATATGCTGCTGACCCGCTGCTTTCCCGTGGAACAGGGGGCGACGCTGCTGATCCACGCGGCCGCGGGCGGCCTGGGCACGGCGCTGAGCCGCTGGGCCAAGCATCTGGGCGCGCGGGTGATCGGCACTGTGAGCAACGAGGAGAAGGCCGGGATCGCCCGGGAAAACGGCGTGGACCATCTCATTCTCGGACGCAATGCCGATCTTGCCGGCGAGGTTGCTAGGCTGACGGAGGGGCGCGGCGTCGATTTCGCCATTGACGGTCTCGGCGGCACCATGCTGCGCCAGACCCTGGCTTGTGTTCGCCGCTTCGGCACCGTCGCCTCGGTCGGCCAGGCTGCCGGGCCGATTCCGCCGATCCCTGTGGAGGAGATCGGCCCTCTGCGCTCGCTCAGTCTGATGCGGCCCAGCGTCATGGCCTATGCGGCCGAGCGCGAGACCTATCCGCGCGCCGCTGAGGCCGTGATCAACGCCCTGCGCCAAGGCCTTCTGCCGGCGCCTGCCCACCGCTATCGGCTTGCCGAGGCCGGACAGGCTCAGGCAGATCTCGAAGCGGGACGCACGGCCGGCAGCGTGATGCTGCAGTTTTGACACCCGATCGAAGCGAAACAGCGCATCGGCCTTGCGCGCCGCGTGGCCTGGGAAATGGACGTCATTTTTGGTGGTAAGATCACGTTCCGTTACGCCGATCCACCCGACGCATCCCATCCTGTAGGTCCGATCGCCGGCATCGCGCTTAAAAAAGCCAGACGATTGCGCCCTGCCGTTTCTCGCGGCTTGCAAGGATCGAGAAGGTCATGTCCTTTTCTTCATCCCATGCGGAACCGCTTCTGGAGGACAGGCATCATGCTGCGCAGCTTCTACAACGCCTATATCGATTGCCTGAACCGGCAGGACTGGACACATCTCGGCGACTATGTCGCCGACGATGCCAGGCATAATGGGCGGCCTTTCGGCCTGTCGGGCTATCGCGCCATGCTCATCAAGGATTTCGAGGATATTCCCGACCTGCGCTTCACCATCGACCGGCTCGCCTGCGACGCGCCGCTGATTGCCGCGCGGCTATCCTTCGATTGCACGCCACGCGGACGCTTTCTCGGTCTCAATGTTGACGGACGGCGAATCGTCTTCTGCGAAAACGTGTTCTACGAGGTGCGCGACGGCAGGATTGCCGATGTGTTCTCGGTGATCGACAAGCTGGCCATCGAGGCGCAACTGAGCCCGTGACGGTCGTCGCGCGCCTGCCGGGCGGAAGGGCGGGGGCGATGGCATCCGCGTCGCGTCCGGCGATGGGTCGATTGACGATATTGGGGTGCCCTTTGTGCGTCCCTCGGGCAGCTTGGCGCTCCGGGGCGGCCATCCTGCTCCGTCATCGGACTGTCATCCGGACGTCCTAGCGTCCCGATATGACCCTTCATCTCCGCGTCCTGCTGATCCTCGCCGTGACCCAGACTGCGGGATGGGGCATGATCAATGTGCTGGCTGTGCTCGCGCCCGAGATCAGCGCGACCTTGCGGGTAAGTCTGCCCGCCGTCTTTGCTGGAACGGGCGTGATGTATGTCTGCATGGGGTTGGCTGCACCCCTTGCGGGAAGGGCCTTCCAGCGCTTCGGCGCAAAACGGGCGGCGACCGCCGGGGCCTGCCTGATCGGGATCGGACTGGCCGCTGTGGCCGCCGCATCCTCATGGCCGCTTTATCTGGCCGCCTGGCGGTGATCGGCTTTGCCGGGGCGCTGTTCCTTACGACATCGGCCTATGTCTATCTCTCCGATCTTGCGGGGGCGCAAGCACGCGGCCTGATCGCGACGCTGATGCTGGTGACGGGCCTGTCGGGCAGCCTTTTCTGGCCGCTGACCGCCTTTCTCGATCATCTCGTCGGCTGGCGCATGACGACCGGCATCTATGCCGCCGCGATGATCCTGTTGATCGCGCCTCTGACCCTGCTGGCGCTTCCCGATGTCGACCATGCCGACACCGCCGGTCTCACCCCGTCGGCGACCGCGCGGCAGGGGCGAATCTTCTGGCTTCTGGTACTGGCCGTCGCGCTCAGCAGTTTCGTCACCAGCGGAATCGAGGCGGTCGGCATATCGCTTTACCGCGCGCTCGGCGCCGACCCGGTTGTTGCCATCGGCATGGCCTCGTTTCTGGGCGTCATCAAGGTCTGTGGTCGGTTGATCGATCTCGTCGGCGGCCGGCGCTGGAACGCGCTGTCGACCGGCATCACCGCCTCAGGCATGGTTGCCATGGGCCTGCTGGTGCTCGTTATCTTCGGCTCGGCGCCCGCGGCGGTGGTGACCTGCCTGCTTCTCTATGGCATCGGCAGCGGTGCCTTCGCGGTGGCCCGGGCGACCATGCCGCTGGTCTTCTACGAAAAGGCCGCCTACGCCGCCGCCATGTCGGCCATCGCTTTGCCGATGAACCTAACGATCGCCGCCGCTGCGCCCGTGCTCTCGGGCGTGCTGACCGGCATGGGAGCGGAAGCGACGCTGACGCTTCTGCTCATGTGCAGCAGCATCAGTTTCCTTCTCCTCGCGATGCTGGCTGCCGAGGGCCGGAAGGCGCGCGCGGACGGTCATCCCGCCTGAGGACGGCCATTCGAGCCGAAAGATCGGCCATGCCCGGCAAAGGCGCGTGTCAATGCGGCAGCAAAGGCGTCGGGCGAGCAAAAGCGGCGCAGTGCGGCATCCGACTTGGCGGGGGAAACCGGGCCGAGCCTTGACGGCTTCGTCACCCGATATGTTCGAGAAGCGCATCCACCACCGCCTCGATCGGCGCAGTGGCGTCGATCACCGTGGCATTCTGCGGCACATCCTCCCGAGTTGTATGCAGCCGCAGAATGAGATCACGCTCTTCCGGCTTGCCGCCGAATTCATCGTCTGCCCTGCTCGCGAGCCGGTGGATCAGCGTTTCCCTATCGACGTCGAGCACGAAGACGCCGTCGAACAGAGGGAGGAAAGCGGGGAAGTTGCGCGCCCCACCGCAGAAGAAGGAGAGCGGATGGCTGCGATCGGCCGTCAGCGCCCGGACCTTGGCCACATCCCAGATATGGTGCCGATGCCGGAAGGCCGCGTCCAAGGGCGCATCATCCGGCACAATCAGGCGTTCGCCGCTGAGCGGGTCACCGCGATAAGCAAGCATCCGGTCGCCATGCAGGACGTGATGGCCGCGCCGTTCCAGCTCGGTTGCGACCGAGGTTTTGCCCGTGCCCGATACGCCGTCGATCAGATAGTTTCGGATGCCCTTAGCTCCGACCTTTTTCCCGCGATAGTCACAGAATAAAGCGATGTACAGACGCAGAGCCAAGGGAGCCGCGATACCGCACGCGCCAGGGCCCGCTTTACAGGCAGATCGTGACAAGACGGTACATGGGCCTTTTCTGGCCCGCGGCCAATCGGCAGACGGACGCATGAGGATGCGCGGATGAGCTTTCTTCTCTATGTAGGCGCAGCCATGGCCGAGATTGCCGGATGCTTCGGCTTCTGGGCCTTTGCCCGCTTGGGCCGCTCCGTGTGGTGGCTGCTGCCGAGCCTCGCTTCGCTTGCGGTCTTTGCCTATCTGCTGACGCTGGTGGAGAGCGAGGCGGCTGGCCGGGCCTTTGCCGCCTATGGCGGGATCTATATCGCCGCATCGCTTCTTTGGCTCTGGACGGTGGAAGGCCAACGGCCCGATCTCTGGGATCTCGGCGGTGCCGCGCTGTGCTTAGCAGGAACCGCCGTCATCCTCTTCGGCCCGCGTGGTGGTTGATCGCGCATCGAGCGCTTTCAGCCAGCCGACATCGAAATCGACAAATCGGTCAAATTGTCCCGATCTTCGCGAGGTAAAAATAAGCTCCCGCTTTCACAATCCCATCTCGGACGACGCCGCTTCAGACGGCGCGCCGTCTTGGCCGGGGCGGGGAAAAGGCTTTGCGAGACTATCGGATCGATCTTCTCAGGGGACTTTCCCTGATTTTGATTTTCGCCGCTCATGCCCGGTTCAGCTTTTCCGATGCGCTTCAACATGCGCGCGGATTTGCCGATGCGGCCGATCTGTTCGTCACGCTGGCCGGCATGTCGGCCGCTTTGGCCTATGGCCGTCTCGATGTCCGGGCAGCGCTCGGCGCGTGCGGGCAAAGGGCGAAAACGCTCTATGAAACCCATCTGCTGCTCTTTGCCCTGCTCCTGCTCGCATCCCTGCTGACGGCGCCGTTCGATCCACGCTATCAGACGGCGCTGGAGCTGTCCGATTTCTGGGCTCAGCCGCTGCTGCGGGCGGTCGAAGGTGCGCTGCTGATCTTCCTCCCGGGCAACCTGGATATCCTGCCGATCTACATCCTTTTTCTTTTGGCGGCGCCTGGTCTGTTCTGGCTGCGCCGGAAAAGTCCTGCCGGCGTGTTGGCTGCCTCGGCCATGCTCTGGCTCGTCTCCGGCATCGCCCATGTAAACCTGCCAAACCTCGCTTCAGGGGAGAGCGGCTGGTATTTCGATCCGCTGTCCTGGCAGTTCCTCTTTGTCATCGGCATTTTCCTCGGCGATCGGCTGAAAGCCGGCTTGCCTCTGCTGCCTGTCGACCCGCGTCTTTTCGCCGCCGCCGCGCTTTTCTGCCTGATGGCGGTGCCGGTCAGCCTGTCGGTCTATTGCGGCTGGATGGCGCCGCCCTTCGGCGGGCTCTATCATCTGATGGTGGCCAAGACCAATTGCGCGCCGCTGCGCGTCGTCAATCTGCTGGCACTGGTCTATCTCGCCTGGAACATCGGCGCGGTTAGGCGGCTGGCCGAACATCCCGCCTGCGCATCGCTGGTGGCTGCCGGGCGGCACAGCCTGCCCATCTTCTCCCTCGGCATCCTCATGTCCGCTGCCACCGAAGCGGTTATGGTCGGCCAGCCACCCCTGCCGGTGCAGCTCGCGCTGCTGATCGGCGGCGTCCTGGTCCAGCTCGCGGTGGCCGTGTTTTTGGAGCGGCGTCGGCTGCTGCGGACCAGTGCCGGCATGACGCCTGCAAGAAGTCCCATCAGCATGGGCATCGACCAGGGCGCTCAGGCCCGCGTGACCGTCTGGCGATAAAGCACGCGCGGGGGAAGGCCGCTTCTTCCGCCAAACCGGCGATCAGCAGCAGAGCTCCGAACGAACGCCTCAGCCAGCCACGCCGAGCGGCATCGTCTGGCCCAGCGCGGCGAAGACGGTGGCGACGATGCCGGCCCGGTCGAGCCCGGCCTGGCGATACATCACATCCTGCTTGGCCTGTTCCATCCACGTGTCCGGCAGCACCATGGGGCGCACCTTGATGCCGCCGTCGAGCAGGCCCTCCACCGCCATGGCATGCAGAACATGCGCGCCGAAGCCGCCAACAGCGCCTTCCTCGATGGTGACGAGAACCTCATGATGACGGGCCAGCTGACGGATCAGATCCATATCCAGCGGCTTGGCGAAACGCGCATCGGCCACCGTGGTCGAAAGCCCCGAAGCGTCGAGATCTTCCGCCGCCAGCAGACAGTCTGCCAATCGGGTTCCGAAGGAGAGCAGCGCTACTTTAGAGCCCTGGCGCAGCACGCGGCCCTTGCCAATGGCAAGAATCTCGCCACGCTCCGGCAGGTCGACGCCCACACCCTCGCCACGCGGATAGCGAAAGGAGATCGGACCGTCATCATAAGCCGCTGCCGTGCGCACCATATGTTTCAGCTCCGCCTCGTCCGCCGCGGCCATCACCACGAAGCCGGGAAGTGTCGCGAGATAGGCGGTGTCGAAGGCGCCGGCATGGGTTGGGCCATCGGCGCCGACGAAGCCGGCGCGGTCGATGGGGAAGCGCACCGGTAAGCCCTGGAGCGCCACGTCGTGCACGACTTGGTCATAGCCGCGCTGCAGGAAGGTCGAATAGATCGCCACGAAAGGCTTCAGCCCTTCGGTTGCCAGGCCTGCGGCGAAGGTGACGGCATGCTGCTCGGCAATGCCGACATCGAAACAGCGCTTGGGATGGATTTCGGCGAAACGGTCGAGCCCGGTGCCCGATGGCATGGCGGCGGTTACCGCGACGATATCAGGATCGTGCCGCGCCTCTTCCACCAGCGCATCGGCAAAGACGGCGGTATAGGAGGGTGCGTTCGGCTTCACCTTGGCCTGGGCGCCGGTGATGACGTCGAAGCTGTTGACCCCATGATACTTGTCGGCGGCGGCTTCCGCCGGCGGATAGCCCTTGCCCTTCTGCGTCACCACATGGATCAGCACAGGGCCATGGGCATGGTCGCGCACATTGCGCAGAACCGGCAAGAGGTGCTCGAAGGAATGCCCGTCGATCGGGCCGATATGGTAGAAACCCATTTCCTCGAACAGCGTGCCGCCGGTCATATAGCCGCGCGCATGCTCCACCGCCCGGGTGATCGCCCGGTCGACCGACTTGCCGAGATAGGCGGTCAGTTTCTTGCCGAAATCGCGGATGCCCATGTATGTGCGGCCCGAGGCAAGGCGGGCGAGATAGGCGCTCATCGCACCCGTCGGGGGGGCGATCGACATGTCATTGTCGTTGAGAATGACGATCAGCCGTGCATCGAGCGCGCCGGCATTGTTGAGCGCCTCGAAGGCCATGCCGGCCGACATCGCGCCGTCGCCGATCACGGCGATCACATTGCGCTTCTCTTCCTTCAGCTCGGAGGCCACCGCCATGCCGAGCCCGGCGGAAATCGAGGTGGAGGAGTGGGCCGCGCCGAAGGGGTCGTAAGGGCTTTCGGCCCGGCGGGTGAAGCCGGAGAGCCCGTTTTCCTGGCGCAGCGTGCGGATGCGGTCACGCCGGCCGGTGAGGATTTTGTGCGGGTAGCATTGATGGCCGACATCGAAGATCAGCCGATCGTTCGGCGTGTCGAACACCTTGTGGATCGCCACCGTCAATTCGACCACACCCAGGCCCGCGCCGAGATGGCCGCCGGTGCGCGAGACGGCATCGATCATTTCCGCGCGCAGTTCGGCCGCCAGCTGCGGCAGGTCCTTGTCCTCGATCCGCTTCAGATCCTGCGGAAGCGCCACTTTGTCGAGAAGCGGCGTTACCGGCGGGGAAGAGACTGGCACCTGTGTCACGCTGAAGGCCTCACTGCCGCGCCCTTCATGCCTCTTCCCGGTTGAGAAGAAGCGCTGGGCGCCTGTCCGTTGATCTGCATTGCCGGCTCTTAAATCGTCCGGCGCCGCGCCTTTCAAGTCAAAATGCTTGAGCAGACGGGCATATTGCGCACGCTTTGGAAAAACCCGGCATGTTCGGCGGCGCGGCAGACGGGTGAATGACAAGCTTACAGAGCTTTTACGCCTGCGGCAAAGGGATAAACTCGTCTTCATCTCCGGGAACGATGTCAAAACGTCCGGTTGCCCATTCCTGCTTGGCCTGTTCCAGGCGCTCCTTGGACGACGAGACGAAATTCCACCAGATGTAGCGCGGCGAATTCATGGCCGCGCCGCCAAACAGCATCAGATGCGCGCCCATCGTCCCGCCCATCAGCGTCATGGCTGCGCCGGGCTTCAAAACGATGAGCTGATCGGGGCCATGCTCCGCACCGTCGATCATCACCGTGCCATCCAGCACATACAACGCCCGCTCCTCGAACAGGGAAGAAAAGGGGGCTTTGGCGCCGGGCGCCAGCGTCAGATCGACATAGACGGTTTCCGAAAAGCCCGAGACCGGCGCGGTTAGCCCTTCATAATGGCCGATCACCACCCGGCCGGACGCGCCATCGGCATCGAAGAGCGGTAGGGTGGAGGCCGCTTCGTGGCGGAAGCTCGGGTCGATCTCTTCCAGCCCATCGGGCAGCGCCAGCCAGGTCTGCAGGCCGGACAGGCCGCGCGTAAATCCGCGCGTCTTTTCCGGCGAGCGCTCGGAGTGGACGATGCCGCGCCCCGCCGTCATCAGGTTCACGTCGCCCGGGCGGATGACCATCTCCGTGCCTAGGCTATCGCGATGGGTGATTTCGCCGTCGAAGAGATAGGTAACGGTGGACAGGCCGATATGGGGATGCGGCCGCACGTCCAGCGCCGCCCCGGCCTTGAGAAGCGCCGGGCCCATGCGATCGAAGAAGATGAAGGGGCCGACGAGACGGCGCTTGGCCGTCGGCAAGGCCCGGCGCACGGAAAAGCCGCCAATGTCGCTGGAGCGGGGCACCACGATCTGCTCGATCGCCGCGCTGGCGGCGGCATCGCCGGCAGCCGGGTCCTCACCGGGAAAAAAGCTCATCGGTCCTCCTCAGCGCCATCCGTCTTTTCGAGGTCGCGCGCGTCTGCAAGGTCATGGCTGCGGATGAGAATTTCAAGATGCGCTTTCACCCTGCGGCGCTTTGCCCTCACTGCGGCATCGGCGGAAGTTTGAAGCTGAGCAGAGCCGGTGACCGGTCACGCGCCGTCCAGCGGCTCCGTGCCCGTGGGCTTTCCGGCGCGGTCCAGTCGGATCTTCTCGATCCGGTCTTCGGCCGCCGACAGCAGCGCCTCGCAATGCTTCTTCAGGGCTTCGCCGCGCTCGTAATAGGCGATCGAGGTGTCGAGCGGCACATCGCCGCGCTCGAGCGCGGAGACGATGGCCTCCAGCTCTTCCACGGCCTTTTCAAAGGACAAAGCGGAAATGTCGCTCTGCGAGATCACGGCCATCGGGTCACCCTCTCATCATGCGGAAAATATGCAGGCCGGCGGATTCCGCCAAGCCTTCGAGGTCGTAGCCGCCTTCCAGCAGGCTGACCAGACGGTTGCCGGCATATTTTCCGGCAAGGTCGAGAAGCCGTCCGGTCGCCCAATCGTAATCCTCGGCCACCCAGTTGAGCTGGGCCAGCGGATCGCGATGATGGGCATCGAAGCCGGCGGAAATCAGGATCAGGTCCGGCCGGAAATTCTCCAGTGCCGGGAGAATGCGCGCCTTGAAGGCCTCGCGAAACTGCTCGCCGGCGGTGTGCGGCGACAGCGGCGCGTTGACGATCGTGCCGTGCTTGCCCTCTTCGTCCCTCGCGCCGGTGCCGGGATAAAGCGGCATCTGGTGGGTGGAGCAGAAGAGCACGGAAGGGTCGTCCCAGAAGATGTCCTGCGTGCCATTGCCGTGATGCACGTCCCAGTCGACGATCGCCACGCGCTCGGCGCCATGCGCCTGCTGGGCATGGCGGGCGGCGATCGCGGCATTGTTGAAGAAGCAGAAGCCCATGGCCTTCTCCTTCTCCGCATGGTGGCCGGGCGGCCGGGCGGCGACGAAGGCATTGTCGGCCTTGCCGGAAAACACGGCATCGACGGCCGCCACCGCGCCGCCAATGCCCGTCAGCGCCGCCTGAAGCGAAGCGGGGCTCGCATGGGTATCTGCCTCGAAGGAATTGATGCCCTCTTCGGGGATCACCGACATCACCTGGCGCAGATGGCTTTCGGGATGGGCGAGAAGGACGAAATCCTCATTCGCCTGCGGCGCTTCCTCGCGCTTGAGCGGCGAAAAACGCTCATGCTCCAAGGCGAGCGCCAGGGCTTTCAGCCGCTCCGGGCGCTCGGGATGGCCCTCGGGCACCAGATGCTGAAGGAAGATCGGATGTTCCAGAAGCAGGGTTGTCATGGCGGCAAACCTAGGGCGCGATGACGGCCAGGTCCACTCTTCGCCAAGAAGGGCGTGCGCTTGTCCCAAGGAAAAGGCACGGTTCGCATGACTCCGCAAGCCAATTCACGGCGTGATCGGATGGCACATGTCCGATCACGCCCGGACCTATTTCAGCTTGCGCCGGTCCTGATCCGAAGGGTTACATTCCTGTCCGGTCTCGGGAATGTAGAATTTCCCGTCCTTGGACGGGTTGGTGCCGCCGTCGCAGCCGGGCATGCCGGGAAAGCCGTCTTCAGCGCGGGCGGGCAGGGCAGGACCGCCGTCGCCATAAGCCGTGCCGTTGCCGCCATCGAGCTGGCTGCGCAGCGGCGCGCGCACCTGTCCGGCGGAGGCAAGTCCGCCGATGGCCGCCGAAAGCAGGATGAAGACGAGCGCCAGCCCATTCTTCGCGCTCAAAACGCCCTCCGGTTTCATCATGTCCACGCCCCAGGCCGATTCTTATCAGGATGCGGACAATGTGCCTCAGGGAAATTTAGAGACCGTGAATTTATAGGGCGGGCGGCGCAATACCGAGAGCTCTGGGGTTGAACTCTGGCAGGCCGGCAGGATTGGCTCGCCTCTAGGAGGCCCCAAGGACCCAAGGCCCAAGGCCGCGATGGCCTTGGGCGCTTTGGTGTCAGAAGGATGGGAGCAAGCAGGATCTCAGGCGAGACCCGGTGATGGTTTTGCCAGCCTGCTCAGGCTGGAAATGCTTTAGCCGCGCTGCGGCAACAGCGGATAGCCGACCATGACCGAGCGTGCGGCGAGCGCGGCGATGGCCACCTTGAGCAGATCGCCTGCAAGGAAGGGAAGCTGGCCGATCAGGACGGCCGGAAGCGCGATGCCCTTGGCATAGGCTAGCCAAAGCGTGCCGAAGAGATAGACCACGCCAATGCCGCCCACCAGCGCGGCCAGCGCGAAGCCAAGGATCTGGCGCGGGCCGTTCTGGCTTTCGCGCACCATGCGCTCGGCCAGCAGGCCAGTGACGAAGGCGCCGGCCACCCAGCCGAAAATATAGCCCGCCGTCGGTCCCGCCAGGATCGCCAGGCCGCCGCGCCCGCCCGAAAGGACTGGCAGGCCGATGGCTACCATCAGGATCAGCAGCAGGAAGGCAAGCGCGCCGCGCCGAGCGCCGAGAATGCAGCCGGCCAGCATGACGCCCATGGATTGCGCGGTGATCGGCACCGGCAGAAAGCCGATGGTGACGGGCGGGATCATGCCGAGAACGGCGACAAGGGCGGCAAAAAGGGCGATGAGAACGAGATCTCGGCTCGACATGGCAGTGAAAACTCCTTGGTCAGGCTCAAACCCAGCTTGTGGACGCCGGGATCTCAAGCCATTCGATGGCGTTGGCACGAGCATTTCCGATCGGCGGGCCGACCGGAAATGACACGAGAAGACTGCAAGCTGCAGGGCGCGGGCTTGCCGGCAGAAGGGACATGCAGGCGCGTCTATGAGCTATCGATGCATCATCTGTCGCTTGCTTTGTGGCCGCGCAGGCCGCGCGCGTCAATGGCGCGGGCCACCTCGTCAGCCTCTTTCAGCGTGAGCACGATCAGCGCCGGAAGGATATGGCACCAGCGGGGCTTGAGGCCGCGCGCGCGATGGGCGGCCACGAGCGCCTGATGGCGGCCGGCGATCTCCGGCGCGAAACGCAAGGCCAGGCCGAGCGCCAGGCCGACATCCTGCGCCTTTATAAGACCCAATCGCTCCAGCGGCATCATCGCCCGCGTGACCGCGGCCATCATGTCGGCGATCTCGGAGGTCGCGGTCACCGCCGCTGCCAGAAGGACCAGGGCCAGGATGCGCAGGCAGGCAACCAACCCTGCCAGGGGCGATTCGAACCAGGCGGTGGCCAGCCCCAGAAGCAGAACGGTGAGGACCATGAGCCCCAGCCGCCGGCGCGTTTCGGAAAAGGGAAGCCGCAACAGGACATAGGGCATGGCGCAGATCACGAGGGCCCCACCCAGAACCCAAGGCGAGTGGAGAAAGGCCAGGCCAATGCCGACGAGGACAAGCAGCAGAAGCTTGGCGCCGGCAGGCAGCCGATGAAAGGGCGTCCTGCCCTCGACATAGAGGCTCGCGATCATGCGGCCACCTGCTCATAGGCGCGGATCACGCCGGCCGCCGCACCATCGGCAATCAGCCTGCCTTCGTGAAACAGCAGCACGCGCGGAAAATCCGCGATCAGCGCCAGATCATGGCTGACGACGATGGCCGGCCGATCCAACCCGTGAATGGCATCGGCCACCTTGCGACGGTTCCTCAGATCTAGCTGGTTGGTCGGCTCGTCGAAAATCACCAGGGACGGCTCGGTCACCAGCACGCTGGCGAGCGCCACGAGCTGCAATTCCCCGCCGGACAGTTCATGAACCCGGCGGCGGGCGAGCGCCTCGATGCCGAAGCGTCGGAGAATGGCGCCGACCTGCTCGGCCGCCTGGGCCTTGCCGATGCCCCGGCTCGTCAGGCCAAGCGCGATGTCGTCGGCCACGACAGGCAGGATGACTTGGTTCTGCGGCGACTGAAAGATGAAGCCGGCCTCACGCGCCGCCGCCGCCGGATCAGCCGCCGTGTCGATGCCATTGACCGTGACCATGCCTGAGGAGGGAACCTGAAGCCCGTTGATCAGCCGCGCGAAGGAGGACTTGCCGGATCCGTTCAGGCCGATAATGCCGATTCGCTCCTCCTTGAGGTCGAGCGTCAGCGGTTCGAGCACGCGGCGTTCGCCGTAGCTGAGCGAGCAGGCGGAAAAGCGAATATCCACGACGTCGTCCTCTTCAAGAAGCGGCTTGCGAAGACCTTGGCCCATGAGCCCGCCGCCAGCCGTGGCTTTGCGAGGAACAGGATTGGCCGTCAAGGCATCGTCCCGCAGAAAGGGGTTGTCGGCCCAGTTTTAAAGGTCACTCCAATGCCGCCGCAAGGCTCCTGATCAATCACATCGAAAAGCTGCCAGCGCATGGGATCTGTTTGAACAAAGGAGGAACATTTGCTAGCCTCCTTGCATGAGCCTATGTCTTTCGAACCCAACCGCCCGCCTGGTTTTCCTCAGCCGTCAGGGTCTTGCCGATCCGCCGGGCCGCAGGCTCGGCCGGCTCGATCTGCTGTCGCTCGTCGACCGGCTGGGCTTCGTTCAGGTCGACAGCATCCAGACCGTGGAGCGGGCACATCACCAGATCCTGTTTTCGCGCGCGCAGACCTATCGCCGCGAAGATCTCGTGCATCTCCTGGAGCGCGAGCGCGGCCTGTTCGAGCATTGGACCCATGATGCCGCGCTGATCCCCATGCGCTTCTACCCTGTCTGGAAACACCGCTTCCGCCGCCGCGCACCGATTTTGCTGGAGCGCTGGCGGCGCTGGCGGCCGGAGGGATTCGAGGAGGCGGTCGAGGGTACCTATCGCCGGATCGTCGAGGAGGGGGCGTTGCTCTCGCGCGATTTCGAGGCGCCGGGCCATCAGGGCGGCGGCTGGTGGAACTGGCATCCATCCAAGACCGCGCTCGAATTTCTCTGGCAGACAGGCCGGATCGCCATCAGCCGGCGCGACAATTTCCAGAAGGTCTACGATCTCTCGGAGCGCGTGATTCCGCAGGCACATTTCGAAGCGGAGATCAGCGAGACCGACTTCATCGACTGGTGCTGCCGCGAGGCGCTTTCCCGGCTCGGCTTCGCCACTTCGGGCGAGATCGCCGCCTTTTGGGATCTGGTCTCGCCGCAGGAGGCCAAGGCCTGGGTGGAGGCGCATCGCAGCGAGCTTGTGCCCGTTCAAGCGGAGTGCGTCGATGGCACTGCGCGCGCGGCCTTTGCCCTGACGGATCTCGAAACCTCGCTCGAAAGCCTGGCGCCCATGCCGCCTCGGCTGCGCGTGCTCAGCCCGTTCGATCCCGTCTTGCGCGACCGGGCGCGGGCCGAGCGGCTGTTCGGCTTCTTCTATCGCATCGAGGTCTTCGTGCCCGAAGCCAAACGCCAATATGGCTATTACGTCTTCCCGCTGATGGAGGGCGATCGCCTGGTTGGCCGCATCGACATGAAGGCCAACCGCAAGCAGGGCACGCTGGAGGTCAAGCGGCTCTGGTGGGAGCCGGCCTTACGCGCCTCCGCCGGTCGGATGGAGCGGCTGGAGGCCGAGCTTCAGCGGCTCGTACGCTTTTCCGGCCTGGAGCGGACAAGCTGGCTGGACGGTGCGCGCGCAGAGCCCTGAGCTGATCGTTAAGCCTTGCCCAACCGTCCGGTCTGTCCCCGATCGCGCAGATAATGGTCGGCAATGGCGCAGGCGACCATGGCCTCGCCGATCGGCACGGCGCGGATGCCGACACAGGGGTCGTGGCGGCCCTTTGTGCGCACATCGACATTATGGCCATCGGCATCGATGGAGCGGCGCTCGGTGAGAATCGAGGAGGTTGGCTTGATGGCGAAGCGGGCGATAACAGGCTGCCCGGTGGAAATGCCACCAAGAATGCCGCCGGCATGATTGGAGAGAAACAGCGGCTGCCCGTCATTGCCCATGCGCATCTCGTCGGCATTCTCCTCGCCGGTCAATTCTGCCGCGCCGAAGCCATCGCCGATCTCCACGCCCTTGACGGCGTTGATCGACATCAGCAGGCCGGCAATATCCTGGTCGAGCTTGGCATAGATCGGCGCGCCGAGGCCCGCCGGCACACCTTCGGCCACGACTTCCACCACCGCGCCGACGGAGGAGCCGGCCTTGCGGATGCCGTCGAGATAGTCTTCCCAGACGGGCACGCTTGCGGGGTCCGGGCAGAAGAAGGGGTTGTTGTCGACCTCGGCCCAGTCCCAGCGCGCGCGGTCGATCCGGTGCTTGCCGATCTGAACCAGAGCGGCACGAACGGTGAGCCCAGGCACGACCTTGCGGGCAATCGCGCCCGCCGCCACGCGCGCCGCCGTCTCGCGTGCGGAGGAGCGGCCACCGCCGCGATAGTCGCGGATGCCATATTTGACGTCATAGGCATAGTCGGCATGGCCGGGACGGTAGCGCCGGGCGATTTCACCATAATCCTTGGAGCGCTGGTCGGTGTTTTCGATCATCATCGAGATCGGCGTGCCCGTCGTCGTCAGCGTCTCGCCGTCCTCGCCGGGCATCACTCCCGAGAGCACGCGCACCAGATCCTCCTCGCGCCGCTGGGTAACGAAGCGGGATTGCCCAGGCTTGCGCTTGTCGAGATAGGCCTGGAGTTCGCCAAGCGTGAAGGAGAGCCCGGGCGGGCAGCCATCGACCACGCAGCCGAGCGCCGGGCCATGGCTCTCGCCCCAGGTGGTGACGCGGAAAAGATGGCCGAAGGTGTTGTGCGACATGGACTGAAACCGGAATGCGGCCCGCGCGATGGCGCCGGCCTGTTGTGCTCGGCGCCCGTCTTACTGCATGTCGCGGAAAAGTGGCAGCCGGTTTTTCATCGCCGATGCCGGTGCGTCATGCCACGGTTCGGGCCGGCACGTTCGCATCAGAGAGCATGTAGCGCAGGAAGGCATCCGGCGGCAGGGGGCGGGCGAAGGCATAGCCCTGCAGCGTGGTGCAGCCGAGATCGGTCAGGAGTGCCGCCTGTTCCGGCGTTTCCACGCCCTCGGCGGTGATGCTCAGATCCAGAGAAAGACCGATATCGACGATCGAGCGCAGCACATGGCGCGCGCTCGGATCGGTGAGAACCGGGGCGACCAGCCTGCGGTCGATCTTCAGCCCGCTCGGCCGCGTGCGCAAAAGGCCGAGGATCGAGGTGTGCCCTGTGCCGAAATCGTCGATCTCGACATCGATGCCCAGCTCCTTCAGGCCTTGGAGGTTGGCATTGACGGTCTCGCTGCTCTCGTCGAGGAAAATCGATTCCACCAGTTCGAAGCGGAGCCGGCCGGCCGGAACGCCGGCCGCTTTCAGCCCTGGAATGAGGTCGGGATCGGCCAGCCGACGCGCCGACACATTGACCGAAAGCTTGGGCACGCGCACATCCGCCGCTGCCCAGCGCAGCGAATCGGTCAGTGCCCGGCGCAGCACCGCCTGGTCGATCAGGGGAACGACGCCGAGCTCTTCGGCGACCGGCAGGAAGCGGTCGGGCGTCAGCACGCCCTCGCGCGGATGATTCCAGCGGATCAGCGCCTCGGCCCCGACCAGCGCGCCGCTCACCGCGTCGATCTGCGGCTGGTACCAAGCCACGAACTCATCGCGCTCCAGCCCTTCCAGCAGCTCATCGGCGACGCGTTTGCGCATGATGATCTCTGCCTGCAGGCTCTCGGTGTAGAATTCGACGCGGTTGCGGCCATTCTCCTTGGCTCGATAAAGCGCGATATCGGCATTGATCATCAGCTTGGCCGCATCGGCAGCCATGGCGCCGCCAATCGCGATGCCGATGCTGACGCCGGTCCGGCAGGACAGGCCCTGGTAGTCGAAAGGCTGGCGCATGACGGACACGATGCGCTCGGCCATCGCCGAAAGCCCGTCCGCGCCGATCGCGCGCGCAACGATGATCACGAATTCATCGCCACCGATGCGCGCCACCATGTCGCCCGGCCCCACATGGGCGCGCAAGACCTTGGCGGTCTGTACCAGCACGGCATCTCCGGCCGCATGTCCAAGCGTATCGTTGATCTGCTTGAACTGATCGAGGTCGAGATGCAGAAGGGCCGCGCCAGCCAGTCCCTGGGGACGGCCCGCCGCAATTTCCGCCAAACGCCGGTCCAACTGGCGGCGGTTGCCAAGGCCGGTCAATGGATCGTGCAGGGCATTGAAGGCGATCTGGCTGTTGGCCTCGGCAAGATCCCGGTTCTGCGCCTCGGCGGTCGCCTTGGCCTTGCGCAGCTCCTCAGTCATGGTCACGTCGTCGGTGATATCGACGCTGATGCCGATCAGCTTCATCCGGCCATCGGCATCCAGATGCGGCGCGCCGAAGCTGCGCACATGGCGCACGGCGCCAAAGGGCAGACAAACGCGATATTGCACGCGATAATCCGTGTAGGGTGCGCAGGCCGCGCGCCGCAGCGCCGCCAGACAGGCCTCGACATCATGCTCATGCAGGGTCTTGCGCCATTTTTCCGGGCCGATCTGGCCTTCTTTCGGGCTGCGGCCATGCAGATCATACATCCGGTCGTCCCAGGTCTGGACCGCGCTGACCGGATCGAATTCCCACACGCCGATTCCCGATGCGCTGAGCGCGAAATCGAGGCGCTGCGACAGGCTCATCACCTGGCGTTCCCGCCGGCGCAGCGTGTCCAGCGTATTGCGGCGGTCGTTGACGAGCAGCGCCACGAAAAAGGCGATGAGGGCGGAAAGGGCCATTGCCCCGGCAATCAGCCTGTCGGCAGCGCCGGTGCTGGGCGGCGCCTGGTTCCAGCCCTTGGCGGGAACGGCGGCAAGTTCCCAGCGTGCGCCCGACAGCGCCAGAATGCGGCGCACGGGCAAGGCCTCGAATATCTTGTCCTGGCCGAAAAAGGCGTGTTGCGCGGTGTTGTCCAACGCAATATCGCGGATCGCCAGTTGAATAGATGCAGTGCGCGCCGGGTTGTCGCGATCCTCCTGCAAAGCATTCATATGCACGGCGGCAAGCAGTGCATCCGCATCGATGGCGGCTTCGACAACGCCCCAGAAGCGGCCTGGCACCGGTTCGCGCTCATAGACGGGTGCGAACACCTCGAAGGCCGTCTTTCCGTCCGGCAGGCGCATCGGTCCGAAAATCGATGGCCGTGCACTGGCATGCGCCTGTTCCACTGCCCGGCGCATGACAGCAAAGCGCGTCAGGTTCGTGTTCGGGACCAAGCCGGACCCATGTCCACTGCGGGCGGACACGGCGCTGATCCTGGCATTGGGCGCCAAGGCAATGCGCAGGATATTCGGGTTGCGCAAAAGCGCCGATCGGCCGAGCTGGGGGAAGGTGCGGTTAAGGCTGTCGGGATCGGCGGCGATCAAATCGGCAAAGCCCGTCAGCACCGACATGCTGGCACCGACCTGCGCTTCCAGCCGCGTCGCCACGATGTTCAGCTCGTTTTCGACCTTGATTCGAAGCTCGCTGCGAAACACGTGCTCGTTTTGAACCCGGTAGAACATGGCGCCGGCAAAGACGGCAACCGCCGTCAGCACCGCGCAGACCAGGGACGGCCTGATGATGTGCGCCAGCCGCGCCATAGGGTCTTTGACATCCTGTGCCGCTGCCACTGTCCGAACGATCTCCGCAATTCGAGCCTAACGATAGTGCGGCAGAGATGAACAATTCCTTACCGCGTGTGCCGTAGAGGTCTTTGCAACCATGTCCGGATTGTGGCAAGAAATTTTAACCAATTGTATACCTTACGAAAAACTTCACCGGGATCATCGATTTGTCATGGCTTTGGGCGATTTTTGCCACAATGGCACGCCACACATCATCCGGCTTGCACATGATCCGTTTCGGCACAATGCGGGACAGGGAGGGGCGCCTTGGCGTTTCGTCCAGCCCGCCGCCGACAGCCGGCTTGCGTAGTGATCGTCGAATCAAGGATGTTACGGGCTGGACGCGATCAGCCCTGTTTGGCCAAGGAGGGAGAGCGGGATGCGATTCGTAGTGGTGACCCTGATGGCTGCGGCCGCCGTTTTCTCCCCGCTTGCGGCCTTTGCCGACAGCGCTGATGTCGAGGCGACCATTACCAGCGTCGATACGGAAAAGCTCAGCCTGTCGCTCGATGACGGCAAGAGCTATCAGGCGCCTGAAGAATTCGATTTTGACGGGCTCAAGGCCGGCGTCAAAGTCGTGGTCTTCTACACCGAAATCGACGGTAAGCGCGTCATCAACGATCTGGAAGTCGTCAAGTAAGATTGCGTCTCGCCAAGGGGATACTCAAGGGTTTCCGTCGGCGAGATCCGGTGTGATCCAGCCGATGGCGCCGTCGTGGATCATCAGGATCCGGTCCTGGGGAATGGCGCCCATCGCCGCTTCATCCGGCGTCATGGCGCCAAGCAGCTTGAACAATGCGCGGATGACGCCGCCATGGCTGACGCAGACTGTCGGCTTGTCGACGTCCGACAGCCAGGATGCGATGCGCCAGGACAGGATCTCGTAGCTCTCGGCCGCTTCGCCCGGCGGCAGAAAATCCCATTTCGATGCCTCGCGTGCCGCAAGTCTCTGCGGATCGCGCATTTCGACCTCCGGCAGGGTCAACCCTTCCCAATCGCCGAAGGAAACTTCCTTCAGCCTGGCATCGACCCGATATTCCGTCGGGGCCAGGCCCATGGCGGTGCGCAACCGTTCCATGGTCTCGCGCGTGCGCGATAACGGGCTTGCCACGAAGTCAAAGCGAGCGATATCGGGGCCGACCAGGCGCGCAAGGGCGAGACCGTTGCCCGTGGCCTGCTGGCGGCCAATCGCATTCAGGGGAATGTCGCATTGCCCCTGGAGCCGCAATTCGGCGTTCCAATCGGTCTGACCATGGCGGATCATGTAGATGAGCACGGAATGGTCTCCCGGATCGATTGCTGGCGTCAGGCGCAACTTTGGCCTGATCGCGTCGAGATCTCCACCCGCCGCTGCCAAGCCGGGCCGAAAGGGAAGGGCCCCCGAGTTGGCCACGGCAATTCGAAATACGCCGAGAAGCGGACATGTCGTGGCAGGATCGAGCGCTGGGGCACAAGGCCGCCTCGTCCGATCTGCTTTCGGATTGCTGCGCGCTCAGTCCTTGACGACGCTGATGTCGGGCGCATCCACGGCTTTCATGCCCACGACATGATAGCCGCTATCGGCGTGATGCACTTCACCGGTCACCGAGCGAGAGAGATCGCAGAGGAAATAGAGGCCGACATCGCCCACCTCTTCGATGGTCACAGTTCGGCGCAGCGGGGCGTTGTATTCGTTCCACTTGAGAATATAGCGGAAATCGCCGATGCCGGATGCCGCAAGCGTCTTGATCGGGCCGGCCGAGATCGCATTGACGCGGATATTTTTCGGGCCGAGATCGACCGCCAGATATTTGACGCTGGCCTCGAGCGCCGCCTTGGCCACGCCCATGACATTATAGTTCGGCATGACCTTCTCAGCGCCATAATAGGTCATGGTCAGCAGCGAGCCGCCCTCGGTCATCAGCTTCTCCGCCCGGCGTGCCACCGAGGTGAAGGAATAGACCGAGATCTGCATCGTCTTGGTGAAATTGTCGGGCGAGGTATCGACATAGCGGCCGGTCAGCTCGTCCTTGTCGGAAAAGCCGATGGCATGGACTAGAAAGTCGATCTTGCCCCAGAGCTTCTCGATATTGTCGAAGACGGCGTCGATCGAGGCTTCGTCGGAGACGTCGCAATGGCCGGCCATCACCGCGCCGATCTCGGCGGCCAGAGGCTCGACCCGCTTCTTCAGCGCATCGCCCTGATGCGTAAAGGCGATCTCGCCGCCTTGGGCATGAATGGCCTTGGCAATCCCCCAGGCGATGGACCGATTGTTGGCGACGCCCATGATGATGCCGCGTTTGCCCTTCATCAGACCACTCGTCTCGGTCATGCTCTAGCCCTCGATGCTCTCGTCCGCCAGCAATGAGCCGGGACGTCAGGAATTCTTGCGATCAAAAGGACATGCGCTGCGAGAGGCAGGTTCAGGCCCGTTTATCAACGGTTTGCCTATGGCATAGGCCCCGCAGCGGTTCAAGCGCGGGCCGGATCAGGAACTGTTAGTCCCCGTAATATTGGGTCAGGGCCTTCAGCCTGTCACGATAGCGTCACAAAACCAGGCCGTTGCGCTGGCTGCGCATGAGATCGGTCAGCTTTTCGTCAGGCTTGTCCGACAGGGCCAGGCGTAGCGTGACGATGAGGTCGCCGCGACGGCCTTGGCCATCGTCCAGCCCTTGGCCTTCGAGAAGGAAGGGCTTGTCCGGGCCCGACCAGGCCGGCACCACGAGCTTGGTCTCGCCCGAAAGCGTCGGTACCGTCAGCGTGCAGCCGAGAACGGCGTCGATCAGGGGAATGGTCACGTCGCTGCGCAGGTCGTATCCGTCGACCTGGAAGCGTGGATCGGGCGTGACCCTTACACGAACGATGACATCGCCATGGAGATAGCCGGGCAGGCGGTACCCCTGTTCCTTCAGCTGGATGACGCTGCCATCCGTTGTTCCCGGCGCAAGCGTCACGCGCATCGCACGGTCTTCCGGCAGCTGGATATCGACCTTCTCCCGACGGAAGATCTCCGCCAGCGTGACCTCGACATCGGCGAAAATATCAGGCGCTTTCGGCTGGCCCGCTGGCTTCGGCCGCTGCAATCCATCGCGCAGCCGGCGCATCAGGCTGCTGACCCCGGCCAGGGCATCAGACGGTGCGTCCGCTTCGCTGCCAGAGGGCGCAGGTTCGCCGCGCGCCTCGGGCTCTGGACGCTTGGTCGATGCGCTCGATGCGGCGCCTTGGGGTTGGGCCGATGCAGGGCCGGCGGCTGGCCCGGCAGAGGGCGGAGCCTGTGTGCGTCCAGCTGCGCGATCTGCTTCCGGCGACGCGGCCGACGGGCGCGCCTGGGCAGACGCGCCGGCACCCGGGCCTCCGGCGGGACGAGCACGGACGCGGCCTTCCGAGGCGAAGATCCGGGTCACGGCTTCCTCGGCCGTTTCCGCGTCCACTGTCTGGTCCTTCTGGCCCATCCGCCGCTTCATTTCCTCCATGCGTCGCAAGTCCGCGGCGCGGCGCGCCTCGTCATAACGGGCACGCAGCGTCGGGTCGCGCAGGATCTCATAGGCGCGGCTGATTTCGGCAAAGCGGGTGGTTGCGTTGGGATCGTCGGGATTGTGATCGGGATGCACGGTCTTGGCCAGACTGCGAAACGCAGTCTTGATCTCGTCGGCGCCGGCACTTCGGCGCACGCCCAATATGGCATAGAGGTCGCGCATCATCTGTTCATGCTCCGCTTGCTGATTGCGGATCGCTACTCCCACGGTGCCTGCGAGGAACATCACGCAGCGTGAAGGCGGTCCGGCAAACGCGTCAGGAGCAAAGCATGGGAAGCAGGTATTTAAGGCAATCTTGCCATCGGGCGGTCAGATGCGCGCAAAGCTTGATAAAGCGGCGACTATCGGAGCCCGTGGTTAATGTCTGTTCAAGATTTATCGTAAACGCGCGGAGTTGAGGCTCCGGCGCTAGCTGCGGGCGGCAAAGCTGCGCACGATCCAGATGCCATTGCCGTCGAGACAGGTATCGCCATCGAACTTGGCAATCCCCTGATAGGAATGGCGGGTGGTGGTGAAGCTGCGGCAGACGCGCGTGCCTTCGCGGCGTTCTTCGACACGCTCGATGACGCCGGCACTGCCGGACGCGCTGTTGGCCCAGGGGATCGGCGTTTCCGGATTGACGCTCGGATTGGCCTGCGTCACCACGTCCTTCACGGTGACAGCATCCGCCATGTCGGCGCTCGCGACCTTGGGCGGAATGGCGCCTGTGGACAGGCTGGTGTCGACACTGCGGGCCAGATCCGCGCCCGTGCCGAAACATCCCGTCAAGGCCAAGCTCATGCCGAGCATGACCGAAAGCCGCAGGAGCAAGAAACCCATTGTCCCAACGTTCCCTTTTGCTATGTCTTGCACGGCATTCCTGTCAGCTTGGCACGGCGTCAATGTGTCGGGGGCGGGAAAACCACCGCGTGAGCACAGCGCCGCTTTCGGCATCGGGTCGATAAACTGTGTCGGTCCCGCCACAGCGGCACGGAAAGGAAATATGACGGAGACTGGGTTAACAACCGGTGACTTTACCGAAACGGATGAGCCGTTCTCCCTCTTCGATCTCTGGTTGAAGGAGGCAACGGCGAGCGAGCTGAACGACCCCAGTGCCACCGCTCTGGCCACGGTGGACGAAGATGGGCTTCCCAATGTTCGCATGGTTCTCCTGAAGGAGGTCGATTCGCGCGGTTTCGTCTTCTACACCAATTTCGAGAGCCAGAAAGGCCGGGAAATCCTGGCGACGCGCAAGGCCGCCATGTGCTTCCACTGGAAGTCGCTGCGCCGGCAGGTGCGGCTTCGCGGGCCCGTGGAGGTGGTGAGCGACACCGAAGCGGACGCCTATTTCCGGTCGCGCCCGCGCGGCAGCCGCATCGGCGCCTGGGCGTCGAAGCAGTCGCGCCCGCTCGAAAGCCGCTTCGCGCTGGAGAAGGCCGTGGCGGAATTTACCGCACGCCATGCGATCGGCGAAATTCCGCGGCCTTCTTATTGGTCCGGCTTTCGCATTCGGCCGCTGTCGATCGAGTTCTGGAAAGACGGTGCCTTCCGGTTGCATGACCGGATCGAATTCCGCCGCACTGAGCCGGACGGCGCCTGGAGCAAGGTGCGGATGTATCCCTAGACTTGCGGATGCGGCGGCATTGGCAGATGTCGCGCGCCGCCGCGAAGGGCCCTTAGCGGCGGCGAAGGGTGAAAGGAATACCCGATATCAGCGCCGAGACCTGCCAGGGCGCCTGATAATGGCCGTTCAGGGATATGCGCGGCAGCGCGGCCTCGTCAGCATTGGCTGTCACCACCGCAGGGCGGGTGGTAACGCCAATCATGCCCGCCCGGCGCACCAGCGCGCAGTCGCGCGGGCTCCAGGCCTCGTCGTCGCCATAGGGAAAAGCAAAGCTCGTGGGCGCATGGCCGGCGATACCGGCGACGAAGGCTTTGGACGCAAAAATCTCTTGCTCGGCCTCGGCGGCGTCGAGGGCTTTGAGCGCGCGGTGACTGACCGTATGCGCGCCAAGTGCCGCGCCGGGCACGTCGAGTAACTGCCTGAGGCCCGGCTCATCGAGGATCAGGCGCTCGGTGAGGGCCAGGGGATCGAGGCCGGCGGCCATGGCGGCCGCATCAAGCCTGGCGATCGCTGCCTTTTCATCCGTATTGCGGATCGTCCACGCCCACCGGTCGAAGGCTGCCTGCCTGGACGCAATCGTCTTCAGTTCCAGCTTCGCATCGTTGACCAAGGGGTCATTGATGCGATCGGCCTGTTGAAGAAGCTCTGCCAGGGTTTCCCACCAGAGCCCGTGCCGACGCTGGACGAAGCCTTCGACGACGAAGACCGTGAAGGGGATGTTATGCCGCGCGAAGATCGGCGCCGCATGGTCGAGATTATCACGATAGCCGTCGTCCAGGGTGATCGCGATCAGGGGAGATTCGGATGGATCGCCATCGCCCAGCAGATGCTCGCGCAGCGTATCGAGGCTGACGAAGCGGGCACCATCGCGTTTCAGCTGGAGAAGGCTGGCCTCCAAACGGGCGGGCGTGACTTCGAGATGCGCATTTGGCGCAAAGCGGCTGGCAGGCCTCGGCTGAACACGATGGAGGGTGAGAACGGCGCCGAGGCCGCGCGCCCCCTTCATCAGGCCCAAGGCCGCGACGCCCCATGAGAGGGCGAGGCCGCCTTGAATCACAGCCTGACGGATGAGGCGTACAGCTCCTGTCAAACCATGGCCTTTGCGAGAAGATCCTGAAACGAACGGGACAACTCTAGCCACCGGATCTTAACTGACGCTAAAGCGTACCTTAGATGTTTCTGAAGTAAAACGACGAAAGGCGGACCGTGAAGCCCGCCTTTCTCAGTCGCCGATTCAGTGTCGATCGCTATCGAGCCGATCTTACATGCGGATATACATGGTCTCGTCGTCCCGCTGGCGGCCGCCGATGACAGCGGCAACACCGGCAGCAATGGCGCTGATCAGCAGGGAGATCGTTCCGAAGAGAGCGGCCATGGCGCTGCTCTTACGGGCGGTTTCAGCTGCCTGCTGGGCCTTGTTCTTGGCGTCTTCAGCGCTCTTCAGCACTTCGTCGATCCGGCGGTTGGCGTCGGCTTCCGAAAGACCGGTGCGGGCCGCGATCAGCTGGGCGAGATAGGTCCGATCGCCTTCCGGGATCGAGCCGGTGGTCGCGCCATTCCACAGGATCCGCGAAACCTGCGCCGTGGCGTCCTGATTGGCATTCTGGGCCGGATCGGCGGGATTGGCCGGACGCATCAGACGATCCACCAGATAATTGGCGGCTTCGTCCGTCCGGTCGGAGGAAGCAGCGGTCGCCGTAGCGGCCGTTGCGGCGGTGGAGGTGACAGCACCGGCAGCCGAGGAAACCGCCTGAACGCCCGTGCCGACCGTCGAGGAAATCACGGAGCCGAGGAAGCCTGCTGCAACCAGTGTCGCAATGGCCCAGGAGAGAATGCCGTGTGCCGTATCGCGGAAGAAGACTTCGTCATTGTGCAAGCCACTCCACTTCGTGCGCAGCCGGCCAGCGACGTAGCCGCCGAATGCCGAAGCGAGCAGCTGAATGATGATGAGGCCGACAGCCGCCGAAATCGCGAAGGTCGACGCCGATGCCGACTCGTTCGGGAAGGGCGAAATCATCGTCAGGCCGAGGCCCGAGCCTGCAAGCGTCAGCACCAACGTGACCGCTGCGCCGGTGACCGCACCGGCAAAAATGGCGCCCCAGCTAACAGCCGAGGTCGAAGATTCAGCCGTTGAGGCAATGAGGTTGCCGGAGGAATGCGAGACCATGGACGGCTCCTTAACGCAAGAACAGGGCAAGAAGGATGATGACGGGGATCGGCACCCCTAAAAGCCACAGCAGAATCGAGCGTCCCATGATGTTTCTCTCCTTCGTCTACGCCTGCCGACGGGTGTGCAGCCGTTTTGTCGTTCGCGCCCTTAACGGCACAGGTCGCCCTTTGTTCCCTCGCGGCTCTCTTCCTTGCTTTTTTCTGCCTGATAAGACTGGCTTTTTAGAGTTTAAGCGATGTTTAACCTTGCCGCGTGTTGACGCTGTTCACCGGCTGTCTGGTTTCGAAGTTTTTCACCCGGCGCGATAGGTTTGGTCGTCCGAACGGCCAGGTTTTCGCTTGGCCTCAGGAGAACAGCTTGAGGAGAGGAAATGGGTAACTTCACGTTTTCAGCAAAAAATGCAGTCGATCTTGACGATCTGGTCCGAGAAAGCCTCGATGATATCCTGGATTACGACAAGGAGCAGTTTACAGCGTCAGGCATTGTGCTGTCCGATCGCAACGGCGACAGCATGCGTTTTACGGGCAGCAAGCTGGTCTACATCAAGTCCGGTGGCGAAGTGGTCGGCATTAAAAGTGGTGCGATCACCGGTGTGAGCGTCGTCAAGGACGGCGTCAAATTTCTCGATGCCAAGAGCCTGACGATCAAAGGCACGGATTTGGCAAAGGCCATCGACAGCGGAAATACCGAGGCTTTTGTCAGAACGCTTCTTTCCGGCAATGACATGATCAAGGGATCGGCGGCGAACGATCATCTGTGGGGCGGGGCAGGCAATGACCGGATCGACGGCAGCGCCGGCAACGACATACTGCGCGGCGACAATGGCAATGATGTGCTTCTCGGCGGCTTGGGTGCTGATACGCTCGATGGCGGCGCAGGTAACGACACGCTGACCGGCGGCGCAGGCAGCGACCGTTTCGTGTTCTCCGCAGGCAAGGACAAGGCGACGGACTTCAAGGCCAAAGGAAGCGCTTTCGACACGGTCGATCTGAGCTTCGCCACGAAGATCACGGATTTTGCGACCCTTCAGGCCAGCTATATGAAGCAGGCTGGCGCCCATGTCGTCATCCAAGACGGCCTCGGCGACACGCTGACGCTGCAGAACGTCAAGATCGCCGATCTCAGCGCCGACAATTTTTTCTTCGTCGGCTGAACGTCGTTGGTCCGGCCGCGCGATGAAAAGACGCGGCCGGGCTCATCGAGCCGTTGTCGATATAGCCGTGACCGCCGCACGCGTCAGACCCGCGCGTTGACCGCCTGAACATGCAGGAAGATGCCGACCACCCGGGTATCCGCGACCGTGGGAAAAGCCTGGGCCAACTCTTCCGATGCGCTGGGCTCTCCGAATTTGGTGATCGTCAGCCCGGCGCCGACGATCGCATCGACCCACCAGGACAGCGTGCGGTGGAACCGCGGAATGACGAAAGGCGCAAAGGCCTCCTGCCTCTCTTTGGGTGCGGCCGAGAAGATCCAGCGCTCGACCTGGCCTTGGCTGTCGTCGAAATAGCCCGCAATGGTCGCACCGGTCACGCGTCCCTCGGCGTCGCGCAGGGTTTTGCGATAAGGGGGCACGAAGCAGGGATGCAGGATTGAAAATTGCAGAAACCCGCCGGGCTTGAGCACCCGGGCGATCTCGCGCAACACGCTGTCCTGGTGCGGCATGTCCATCAGGGACATGAAGGCGGTAACGAAATCGAATCGGGCATCCTCGAACGGCAGCTCATGCGCATCCGCCATCTGGTAGACGATGCCGAGAGGCTCCCGCGCCTCGACCTCCTGTGCATGCCGGATGAAGGTCGGCGAGATGTCGACGGCTTGCATCAGGGCACCGTACTCGGCCACCTTGCGCGTGTTGGAGCCTTCGCCACAGCCAACATCCAGGCCCGCCAGCCCCTCAACTGGCGGCAGCATGGCGAGAAAGGCCGGCGTATTCAGCGCATCGCGATAGATGTCATAACCTTCGCGCGAGAGCTGCGTCCACGCTTCGGCATTGGCCTCCCAGAAGGCCGCGACCTCTTCACGTTTCATCGGTTCATCTCCGCTGGCTGACATGACAGGCAGCGGAGATAACACAGGCTTTGCGACAGAAGCATGATTTGCCTGTCACGCGCCCGGCCAGTCCGTCTGGAGTATCCGCAACGGACGTTCAACCAAGCGCGCGATGATAAAAGCGCGTATCCACGCCCATGCGCGGAAAACGTTCAGGCAGTGCCGAGGGGGCGATCGCGGCAAAGCCGTTCTTTTCATAGAAGCGGTGCGCGGCCAGGAATTGCTCCGTCGTGCCAAGGAAGATGTCGGCCATCCCTTTGGTGCGCGCATGGGCCAGCAGCGTGTCGAGCAGTCGCTGGCCGGCGCCGATCTCCCGGCCCCGCGCCGTCTTCGCCACGAACATCTTGCGCAGAGCCGTCTGTCTATTCCCCAGATCCTTCAGTGCAATGGTGCCGACGATCTGCTCATCCAGCTCCGCCACCCAGAAGCCGCCGGCATCTGCGCCATAGAAGCCGGGGATGTCGGCAAGATCTGGCTGGTCGTCAGCCGTGATCGCGATTGAGAATTCTTCACGCTGGATCGGCAGGATCACATCGACAATGCCGGCTTCATCCCCCGACGCATAAGGACGAATGGTCAGCGGCATCCGCGTCAGGCCTGGGTGCCGCCGACCGTCATGTCATTCATCCTGAGATGCGGCTGGCCGACGCCGACGGGAACCCACTGGCCGCCCTTGCCGCAATTGCCCATGCCGGTGTCGAGCTTCATGTCATTGCCGATCATGGTGATGCGCTTCATCGCGTCGGGTCCGTTGCCGATCAGCATGGCGCCCTTGACCGGCGCGCCGATCTTTCCATTCTCGATCAGATAGGCTTCCGTGCAGCCGAACACGAACTTGCCGGAGGTGATGTCCACCTGACCACCGCCGAAAGAGACCGCGTAAAGCCCTTTCTTCACAGAGGCGATGATCTCTTGCGGCGGCTTGTCGCCCGAGAGCATATAGGTATTGGTCATGCGCGGCATCGGCACATGCGCATAGGACTGGCGGCGGCCATTGCCCGTGGGGCGCATGCCCATCAGCCGGGCATTCTGCCGGTCCTGCATATAGCCGACCAGCTTGCCGTCCTCGATAAGCACATTATAAGCCGAAGGCGTCCCCTCGTCGTCGATGGTCAGCGAGCCGCGCCGCTCCTCGATCGTGCCGTCATCGACCACGGTCACGCCCTTGGCGGCAACCTGTTCGCCCAGCAGGCCGGCAAAGGCCGAGGTCTTCTTGCGGTTGAAATCGCCTTCGAGCCCATGGCCGACGGCTTCGTGCAGCATCACGCCCGGCCAGCCGGAGCCGAGCACGACGTCCATGCTGCCGGCGGGCGCATCGACCGCGTCGAGATTGACCAGCGCCTGGCGCAGCGCCTCATCGGCCCCGGCCTTCCAGCTCTCCTCCGTCACGAAATCAGCGAAACCGCGCCGGCCGCCAACGCCGTAGCTGCCGGATTCCTGACGGTCACCATCGCCTGTCACGACGGAAATGTTCAGACGCGTCATCGGGCGGATGTCGCGCATCCGCTCGCCATCGGCACGCAGGATTTCGACGACCTGCCAGCTGGCGGCCACGGTCGCGGTCACCTGGCGGACCTTGGGATCCTTGGCCCGCAGATAGGCGTCGATCTCTGACAGAAGCGCGACCTTGGCCTCGAAGCTCGGCGCGCCAATCGGATTGTCCTCGCCGTAAAGCCGGGCATTGGTCTTCTGCGGCGCAGCAGCATAGGAACCGCCATAGCCGCGGGTAACGGCACCGACGGCTTCGGCTGCGCGCTTCAGCGCAGATAGAGACAGTTCCCCGGAATGGGCGTAGCCAACGGCTTCGCCGGCAACGGCGCGCAGGCCGAAGCCCTGATCGGTGTTGAAGCTGCCGCCCTTCAGCCGGCCATTGTCGAAGGAAAGGACCTCCGACTGGCCATGCTCCAGATAGAGCTCGCCGTCATCGGCCCGCGCTAGGCTTTCCTTCAGCACGGCCTGGATGGCCGCTTCATCCGCGTCAAACAGCGCGATCAGATCGTTCGTCATGGCGGGAGGCTCCTGAGGATAGCGGGCGGAGATGTGATATCCATGTAGAGGCAGCCACCGGCCTTCGCAAGGCGGCCCACCCAAGGCCAGCGAACCGGAGGGGCTTGCAAACGGAAGACGAAGCGCATGCTCCGGCCGCGCGCACCATCGCCAAACGGTGGTATTGCGCTAGCCAATGTTACGGCAGGGCGTCATAGCCTTCGCCGAAGCCCTTGAGATCGACGGGGATGCCGATGCCTTCCTCAGGGGACTGGAAGACGATGAAGGTGGCGGTCTGGCCGGAGCGGAAGGTCTTCAGCAATTCGTCCTCCAGCACCACCTCGGCATAGCAGCCATCGTTGAAGCAGCGAACGAAATAAGCGCGGCCGATATCCTTGCCATCGACATTCAGACCCAGCCCGTTCGGCAGGAGCACGCCAAGCGGTGCCAGCACGCGCAGAATCTTTGCCTTGCGGTCGGCCGTCTTCAGCACCACCACCGACAAGCCGACCTCCGGTCGATCCTCGGCAATGACATTCTGCATCAGCGCGCATTGCTCGCCGGAGGCGCCGGCCGGCTGATCGCAAACGATGGACCATGCGCCGTGATTGGACTTGACCGTGCCTGGCGCGTTGGGGCCTGGCGCGTTGGGGGCCGGTGCGGTGGTCTGCCCCGGTGTCGGCGTGGACGGCTGGGCCGAAGGCTGGGGGGCCGGCGGCTGCTGTGCCTGCGCCTGCGCGCCGGAGGCGACGGCAAGGGACAAAGCTGCGGCGACCGACAGCCGGGAGAGAAGGGGCAAGCCCATGTAGACCTCGAACTCCGAATCGTTGGCGCTATTCTTGAAGCGCGTGCACACAAATGAAAAGCCCGGCGGCGGAGAAAGGCCGGCGCACAAAGCGCCATGCCATGCCTGAGCTAGGTTTTCCACCGACATGGCAAAGCTTTGCACCGGCTTTTCATCTCGCGGCGAGCTGCCGGCCAGCGACTGCCGTGTGCTCATCCATCGCGTTAAACGGCTCGCTTGTGGCGGAAATCAGGCCTTGCCGCAGCCGCATGCGCAGGCAAGGCGCAGGCTTGTGAAGAGACAGGTGCAAACTCGGGCAAGACTTGATGAAAATGCGACATTCCGCCGGATGGACAAATATTGCGACATTGGTCAATCTATGATTTGAAACGATGGAGGTTGGCAGAATTTCCGCATGTTGCGCGCCTGTGGGCGAGGGGCTGTGGAAATGGCCTGAGGGGAGAGATCGTTGTGAGGAATAAGGCTGTTGCAGCGCCGGTGGCGGCCGGCTGTCTGCTTTTTGCGTCACAGGCCTGGGCGGACAAGCCCGTGCCATGGCAGACCGGCATGCAGGCCGCGGCAACCGGCATCATGGACGAGGTGCGCTGGTTCGAGCAGTATTCGCTCTGGTTCATCGTGCCCATCACCCTGCTGGTTCTGGCGCTTCTCGTCGTCGTCGTGCTGCGTTTTCGCGAAAGCGCCAACCCCGTGCCCTCGCGCACCAGCCACAACACGGTGATCGAGATCATCTGGACGGTCGGTCCGGTGCTGATTTTGCTGTTTCTCGCGATTCCGTCGCTGCAGCTTCTGACCGCGCAGCTGACGCCGCCGGAGAAGCCTGACCTGACCCTCAAGGCCACCGGCAATCAATGGTACTGGTCCTATGAATACGAAACCGGCGAAACCCCTCTGTCCTTCGACAGTCTGATGATGAAGGACTCGGACCGCGCCGGCCTCGGCAAGGAAGACCATGAGGCCTATCCGCGCCTGCTCGCTGTCGACAACGAGATCGTCGTGCCCGTAGGCAAGACTGTCCGCATGCTGGTCACGGCGGCCGACGTGATCCATGCCTTCGCGGTCCCCGCTTTCGGCATCAAGATCGACGCAGTGCCCGGCCGACTCAACGAGACCTGGTTCAGGGCCGAGCGCGAAGGGCTCTATTACGGCCAGTGTTCCGAGCTCTGCGGCAAGGACCATGCGTTCATGCCGATCGCCGTGCGCGTCGTCGACCAGGCGCGCTACGACAGCTGGCTGGCTGCCGCAGGCAGCAACCTGCGCGATGCCAACCGGGCGCTGATGGCGTCAATCGACGGAAAGAAGACCGTCGATGTCGCCGCGAATGCGGCTCAGTAAGAGGACGGGACGACAATGGCTTCATCCACCCATCACGACTATGCCGGCGCGCCTCCCGTTTCGGCGCATGAGCCGGGCCATGCCCATCATCCGCAACTGAGCTTCTTCCAGCGCTGGTTCCTGTCCACCAACCACAAGGACATTGGCACGCTCTACCTGATCTTCGCGATCATGGCCGGGCTTGTCGGGGGTACGCTGTCGATCTTCATGCGGGCCGAGCTGCAGGAGCCGGGCATCCAGATTTTCCATGGGCTGGCCGCCATGGTCTATGGCTTCGAAGGCGATGCCGCCATCGACGGCGGCAAGCACATGTATAATGTGTTCACGACAGCCCATGCGCTGATCATGATCTTCTTCATGGTCATGCCGGCGCTGATCGGCGGTTTTGCCAACTGGATGGTGCCGATCATGATCGGCGCGCCCGACATGGCCTTCCCGCGCATGAACAACATCTCCTTCTGGCTGATCGTGCCGGCCTTCCTGCTGGTTGTCCTCTCCATGTTCGTGGAGGGACCGGCAGGGGCTTACGGCGCGGGCGGCGGCTGGACGATCTATCCACCGCTTTCGACCTCAGGCCAGCCCGGGCCGGCGGTGGACATGGTGATCCTCGGCCTGCACATCGCCGGTGCCTCGTCGATCCTCGGCGCCATCAACTTCATCACCACGATCCTGAACATGCGCGCGCCCGGCATGACGCTGCACAAGATGCCGCTCTTTGCCTGGTCGGTTCTGATCACCGCCTTCCTGCTGCTTCTGTCTCTGCCCGTTCTGGCCGGCGGCATCACCATGCTGCTCACCGACCGGAATTTCGGCACGGCCTTCTTCGCGCCTGATGGCGGCGGCGATCCGATCCTGTTCCAGCATCTGTTCTGGTTCTTCGGACATCCGGAAGTCTACATCCTGATCCTGCCGGGCTTCGGCATTATCAGCCACATCATCTCGACCTTCTCGCGCAAGCCGGTCTTCGGCTATCTCGGCATGGCCTATGCCATGGCGGCGATTGGCGCCGTCGGCTTCATCGTCTGGGCCCACCATATGTATACGGTCGGTCTGTCGCTGGACACGCAGCGCTATTTCGTCTTCGCGACGATGGTCATCGCCGTGCCGACGGGCGTGAAGATCTTCTCCTGGATCGCGACGATGTGGGGCGGTTCGATCCGCTTCGCCACGCCGATGGTCTGGGCGATCGGCTTCATCTTCCTGTTCACGGTCGGCGGCGTCACCGGCGTTCAGCTGGCCAATGCCGGTCTCGACCGGGCCCTGCACGACACCTATTACGTGGTCGCGCACTTCCACTACGTGCTGTCGCTCGGCGCCGTCTTCGCCATCTTCGCGGGCTGGTATTACTGGTTCCCGAAAATGAGCGGCTATATGTATAACGAGTTCATCGGCAAGCTGCATTTCTGGGTCATGTTCGTCGGGGTGAACCTGATCTTCTTCCCGCAGCACTTCCTGGGTCTCGCCGGCATGCCGCGCCGCTATATCGATTATCCCGATGCCTTTGCCGGCTGGAACCGGGTTTCGTCCTACGGCTCCTATATCGCGGCTGTCGGCGTGCTGATCTTCCTCTACGGCGTGTTCGAAGCTTTCGCGAAGAAGCGCGTGGCCGGAGACAATCCCTGGGGTGAGGGTGCCAATACGCTCGAATGGCAGCTGTCGTCGCCGCCGCCCTTCCACCAGTGGGAGCAGTTGCCGCGGATCAATTGAGGATCGGCATCGTACAATCCGCCATCATCCTCAGGTCGAAACACGATCGGAAGCCGGAGCATGCACCTTGCTCCGGCTTTGCTCCCCACTTATCGAGGGGCTTTCCTTGAAGCCTTGCCCGTGACATAGGGCGCCACATCAATCCAAAGCGCGGCTGGTCATCATGACGGCCGAGGCGGGGCAGCGGCCTTGCGCCGCATGGAAAACGTCAGGATGCGCGTGTAAAGAGCCACGCATCCGCCGTGTCGCGACAGGCCCTATGTTGTCAGGACCGCTGGAAACGAAAGATCAAGTGCTCTCCTATTTGATGCGGGCGAACACAACAGAACGGATACCGACATGACCGTCATCGACACCCGCGAGCCGGTGGGCCTTGAAGCGGGCCTTCTTTCGGAGGCCACCGCGCGCGATTACCTGTCGCTGCTGAAGCCGCGCGTCATGTCGCTCGTGGTGTTCACCGCCTTTGCCGGCCTCATGCTGGCGCCGGGTCATCTGCACCCCGTTCTGGCCATCGTCGCAATTCTCTGTATCACCGTGGGCGCCGGGGCTTCCGGGGCGCTCAACATGTGGTACGACGCGGATATCGACCGGATCATGACGCGCACGGCGCGTCGTCCCATTCCCGCCGGGCGCATTCGTCCAGGTGAGGCTCTTGGCTTCGGGCTGACGCTCTCGGCCTTTTCGGTCGCCATTCTCGGCTTGGCGGTCAATTGGCTGTCCGCCGGCCTGCTTGCCTTCACGATCTTTTTTTACGCTGTCGTCTACACCATGTGGCTGAAGCGATCGACGCCGCAAAACATCGTGATCGGCGGTGCGGCTGGCGCCTTTCCGCCGATGATCGGCTGGGCCTGCGTGACCGGCGGCGTGTCCTTGGAAAGCATCGTTCTCTTCCTGATCATCTTCCTGTGGACGCCTGCGCATTTCTGGGCCCTGGCGCTGTTCAAGATGAAGGATTACGAATCGGTCGGCGTGCCGATGATGCCGAATGTCTGTGGCGAAGCCGTCACCAAGACGCAGATCCTGATCTATGCGGTGCTGACGGCGCTGATCGGCGTCGCTCCCGCTCTCATCGGCCTGTCGAGCGCCTTCTATGGCGCCTTTGCTGCCGTGCTCGGCTTGGTCTTCGTCTGGCTTTCGGAAAAGGTCCGCCGCATGCCGGATGGCGACCGCGCGATGGTCCCGGCCAAGAAGCTCTTCGGCTATTCGATCCTCTATCTCTTCGCCATCTTTGCCGGGCTGATGGTCGACGGCGCTGTGCGCGCGATCATGGCAGGAGGCTGGGCATGATCGAACGGGTTACCTTGACGGAAGCGCAGAAGAAATCGCGTCGCAGCCGCAATCTGGCACTAGGCTTGGTGCTTTTTGCACTGGTGGCGCTGTTTTACGCGATCACCTTGATCAAGTTCGGTGCCGGCGTCGCGCGGTGAGTGACTGACCGATCGGAATTAGGAGCTTCGCCTCGAGAGCCGAACCCGGACCTTGAAGGCGCGCACGGGAGGAGGAACCGGGCATGGCGGCACAGGACGAGCAGGCAAAGCCCGCGCGGCGCAGGGACGGGCTCGTGGTTGCCGCCTGCCTGGCCTTCGTGGTCGGCATGATCGGCATGTCATATGCCGCCGTTCCGCTTTACGACATGTTCTGCCGCGTCACCGGCTATAACGGCACGACGAAGCGGGTGGAGCAGGCATCTGACACCATTCTCGACCAGCGCATCCGCGTGACCTTCGACGCCAATATCGGCGGCGGCCTTCCCTGGCGCTTCACGCCGATCGATCGTGTGGTCGAGCCGCGCATCGGCGAAACGGTGCGGGTGGCTTTCAAGGTGAAGAACCTGGCCTCTGTACCGACGACCGGACAGGCCGTGTTCAACGTCACGCCCATGGCCGCCGGGGCCTATTTCAACAAGGTGCAATGTTTCTGCTTCACCGAAACGACGCTCCAGCCCGGACAGGAAATGGAGATGCCGGTCGTCTTCTTCGTCGATCCGGCAATCGTTGAGCCGATCGAGACGCGCGGCATTCGCACGCTGACTTTGTCCTACACCTTTTATCCCCATACGCCTTCAAAGCCCGTGGCAAGCGTGACCGGTGCATCCACGCCTGCGCAGGGCGGATGAGGCTGTGTCTGGTCGGCAGTTCCTGGCGCGAGATCGCGACGGAGATGCTCGGCTAGCGAGACGCTGATCGTCCAAGGTCACCTGCCTTTCGATAAAAGAAGCCTAGGATCTATGGCGGTGTCATGCCTGAGGCTGGGAAGAAAGCGCGGCGCGGCCGCAATGCCTCTGGATTACAGGCGAAATCCGGGTAAGTTGAGCAGTGAAAGGCTCGATCGGCCGGCGCAGGCCGGAGATGGAGTGAGGCCTTGATGGCGCGGCCGGGTGGCGGAGGACGACACCAGGCTGATGCCGCCGGGCCGGCGGTGGACAGGGCAGCGGAGACGGGGGAGCATTCATGGCCGAGGCACATCAGAAAAATCACGATTATCACATCATCGACCCAAGCCCCTGGCCCTTTCTGGCGTCCGTGGGCGCCTTTGTGATGGCCTTCGGTGGCGTTGGCTATATGCGCTACCTCGCGGGCGGCACCTTCCATCTCTTCGGCCTGAATCTCGCCAATCCCTGGATCTTCTATATCGGCCTGGCGGTGGTGCTCTACACCATGTTCGGCTGGTGGTCCGATACGGTGAAGGAAGGGCACGAAGGCCACCACACGCGCGTGGTTTCCTTGCACCTGCGCTACGGCATGATCATGTTCATCGCCTCGGAGGTGATGTTCTTCGTGGCCTGGTTCTGGGCCTATTTCGACGCCAGCCTGTTTCCCGGCGAGGCCATCCAGGCCACGCGCGCCGCCTTTACGGGCGGCCAGTGGCCGCCCAAGGGCATCGAAGTTCTCGACCCCTGGCATCTGCCGATCTACAACACGGTGATCCTGCTTCTGTCTGGCACGACGGTCACCTGGGCGCATCATGCCCTGTTGCACAATGATCGTAAGGGTCTGGTCACCGGCCTGTCGCTGACGGTTGCCCTCGGCGTGCTCTTCTCCTGCGTGCAGGCCTATGAATACATGCATGCGCCTTTCGCGTTCAAGAATTCGATTTACGGTGCCACCTTCTTCATGGCCACGGGCTTCCACGGCTTCCACGTTCTGGTCGGTACCATCTTCCTGCTCGTCTGTCTGATCCGCGCGGTCAGGGGCGATTTCACGTCCGAGCGCCATTTCGGCTTCGAGGCGGCGGCCTGGTACTGGCATTTCGTCGACGTGGTCTGGCTGTTCCTGTTCTTCGCCATCTATGTCTGGGGCGGCTGGGGCGCACCGCTGGCAGGGTGACGAGCCAACTTCTCCGCCTCTTCGCGTCGCTTTTTGGCCAGGCGTTCGAAAGCAGTCGGGCGGGGCGGCCCTGCCTCTAGCATGGCTTGGATCCGGTCAGCGCAGGCCTGCGCTGAGAGAGTGCTGGTGTCGAGCGTCAGATCATAGACACCCGGCCTGTGAACCGCTTCCTGCCAAGCCAGGATAGGTGGCGGTACCGGCCGATTATGCTGTTGAATCTCGTAGGAGATGCCATTGGCCTGCGGGGCGCCCGCCCGTCGGGTCAGGATTTCGGGCAGTGGACAATAGATGCCGACGAACAGGACCGGCAGGCCATCAAGCCTGGTCACGCTGTCTTCCAGGATGCGAAGTGGGCGGGAATAGGCCTCGTGCAGGCCAAGATCGGCAACGACGGACAGGCGCAGCGCGCATGTGCCGCAATCGAGTCCCAGAGCGCGCGATAAAGGCGCGACAGGACATCTTCCAGATCAGGCCGCTCGCCGCCGGGTCGAAGACCGATACCCGGCAACAAGTGCTCAGGCATCGCGCGCATAGAGCAATCGACGCCCAGATTGATCCAGACGTCTGATGTCTGCGCTTGGAGAGCGCGGGCGATAGACGACTTGCCGCTCCGAGGAGCGGCATTGAGGATGACGATCGGGCTTGGCATCTTTCTGTCGCTCCTGATGGTGTCGGCAGGGTTGCACCGCGCATCGTCGTTGAAGGCCGTGGATCGATCTCGGTTTAACGAATTCTGCAGTCGAACTGTCTTAAATGCCCGGTTATCGGCAGACTTATGTCGGTCCCTCGTCTTCCGGACGGCTCCACAAACGCCTGGAAACGGGCAAAATGACGCGACGATCTGGCCGGTTGCATGGAGCGCCGTCCAGAGCGCAGATTGTTTGCATATTTTGGGCAGGGTGGCAGCGCGCAGGGTCGGTCGCTATCATCGGCCACGCTCTCAATTGAGGTTCAGACAGATATGACCGATGACAAGGCTTTGTATCCGCCGGTGGACCCTGTCAAATCGGGGCTGACAGGCCATTGCCCGCGGTGCGGTCATGGGCGGCTCTTTCAGGGGCTGCTTAAGGTGCGCCCGTCCTGCTCCGCCTGCGGGCTTGATTATAGCTTCGCCGATTCGGGCGATGGTCCCGTGGTCTTCGTCATCCTCATCGTTGGCTTCATTGTGGTCGGCCTTGCGCTGTGGATGGAAGTGAATTTCGCGCCCCCGATATGGCTGCAGATCCTGCTCTGGGCGCCGCTCGCCATTCTTCTCAGCCTTCTGACGACGAGGCTGATGAAGGGCGTGCTGATCAACCTGCAATTCCACCACAATGCCGGTTCCGGCAAGATCGATCAGGGCACTCAGGGGCCACGGCATGGCTGATCAGGGCTTGCGGCCGGATCGCGCGCCAGGGCATCCGCCGTCTGCGCGCCGTATGTCATGGTTTGGCCGGGGCGTGGGCGCGCTTCTGCTCCTTTCCCTTTTCGTCGTGCTCGTCGGGCTTGGCACCTGGCAGGTGCAGCGCCTGGCGTGGAAGGAGAAGCTGATCGCCTCGATCGCCGAGCGCCGGACGGCGCCCGCGCAGGATCTGGCGGGGATCGAGGCCCTTGCGGACGCGCAGGGCGATGTCGATTATCGGACCGTCCGGGTCACTGGCCGCTTTCTCAATGAGCACGAGCGGCATTTCTTCACGACCTGGGAAGGCCAGCCCGGTTTCGCCGTCTACACACCTTTGGAGTTGCCGGATGGCCGTCTGATCTTCGTCAATCGCGGCTTCGTGCCCTATGAGCGCAAGGCGGCGGAGACTCGCGCGCAAGGCCAGCCTGTGGGCGAGATCACTGTCTCTGGCCTTGCCCGTGCGCGGCTCGACGGCAAGCCGTCCTTCATCCTGCCTGACAACGACCCAGCCAAAAATATCTATTACTGGAAGGATCTCGAGGGGATGGCGCGCGATACCGGCCTTGCGCCGGAGCGCTTCGTGCCGTTTTTCATCGATGCGGATGCCACGGCCAATCCCGGCGGCCTGCCGGTAGGCGGCATCACGCTGATCGACTTTCCCAACAACCACCTTCAATACGCGCTGACATGGTACGGCCTAGCGGCCGCGCTCTTGGTCGTCACCAGCGCTTTTATCCTGCGCGCCCGCAAGCAAGGCGCGCGTGGGCAGGATTGAAGACGCACTTTCCCGTGGCATCGTCGCGCCGGACGTCCTATATCGGGCGCGCCCAGCTCTGTTGATCGAGCGACCGAGGGAGAGCCGATGAGCCTGACATCCGTCAAACCGCCTTTGACCATCCGCCTGTGCGGGCCGCGCGGCTTTTGCGCCGGCGTGGATCGGGCGATCCAGATCGTCGTGCTCGCGCTCAAGGAATTCGGCGCTCCCGTCTATGTCCGCCATGAGATCGTCCACAATCGCTACGTGGTCGAGGGGCTGGAGGCCAAGGGCGCGATCTTCGTCGAGGAGCTGGACGAGATCCCGGCCGAGCATCGCAAGCAACCGGTGGTTTTCTCCGCCCATGGCGTGCCCAAGAGCGTGCCAGCCGATGCCGCCGGGCGCAATCTGTTCTATCTCGACGCCACCTGTCCACTCGTGTCGAAGGTCCACAAGCAGGCCATGCGACACAACCGGTTGGGACGGCATGTGGTACTGATCGGTCATGCCGGTCATCCCGAGGTGATCGGCACAATGGGGCAATTGCCGGATGGGGCGGTGTCGTTGATCGAGACGGTGGCCGATGTGGAGGCCTATGAGCCGGCCGATCCGGATAATCTCGGTTTCGTGACCCAGACGACGCTGTCGGTGGATGATACGGCCGGTGTGATCAAGAGGCTTCACGAGCGCTTTCCCAATCTCACGGCGCCAGCAGCCGATTCGATCTGCTATGCCACGACCAACCGTCAGGAGGCGGTGAAGCAGGCGGCAGCGGGCTGCGACCTTTTCCTGATCGTCGGCGCGCCAAATTCATCCAACTCCAAACGGCTTGTCGAGGTCGCCTCGCGCGCCGGCGCCAAGACCTCGCTTCTGGTTCAGCGTGCAGCCGAGATCGACTGGAGCCAGATGGCGGATGTGCGCACCGTCGGGCTTTCGGCAGGCGCCTCTGCGCCCGAGGTGATCGTCAATGAGATCATCGAGGCTTTCCGCGCGCGGTTCGACGCCCGCGTCGAACTGGCCGATACAGTGGAAGAGAACGAGAACTTCCTGGTCAACCGCGAACTTCGGCATGTGCCTTTGACCACGGCCGATATGGCGTTCGTCAACGGGGAATGAGCGTCCGCCCTCTTGCCGCGCGCAGCCTGTCGCGCCATACAGCGCAGCGGAAGGCCGTGTGAAAAATCGACGAGCCTTTCGGGCAAGCGGGCGAGGGGCTGTTCGTGGCTGTTTACACCGATATCACGGAAGGCGCCTTGCGTGGCTTTCTGGAGGCCTATGACATAGGCCGGCTGACTGCCTATAAGGGCATTGCCGAGGGCGTGGAGAACAGCAATTTCCTGCTGCATACCACCGAAGGGCCCTTCATCCTGACCCTGTACGAGAAGCGGGTGAATGCTGCGGACCTGCCTTTCTTTCTCGGGCTGATGGAGCATCTGGCGGCGCGCGGCCTGTCCTGCCCCTTGCCGTTGAAGCGGCGGGATGGCGCATTGCTCGGCGAGCTGGCGGGCCGACCGGCGGCGATCATCACCTTTCTGGAGGGCATCTGGCTGCGCCAGCCGGAGACCATCCATTGCGCCGAACTCGGCCGCACGCTGGCCGCGCTGCATCGCGCTGGCGAGGGGTTCAGCCTCACGCGGCCCAATGCGCTTTCAGTGGGCGGCTGGCGGCCGCTTTGGGCGCGCGCACGCGACCGTGCCGATGAGATCGCCCCGGGCCTGCGCGACGGCATCGACCGTGAGCTTGCCTTTCTAGAGCAGTGCTGGCCGGATGGGCTACCCGCCGGCATCATTCATGCCGACCTTTTTCCAGACAATGTCTTCTTCATTGGCGATGCTCTCACCGGCTTGATCGATTTCTATTTCGCCTGCAACGATTTCCTCGCCTACGACGTGGCGATCTGCCTGAATGCCTGGTGTTTCGATGATAAGACCGGCATCTACAATGGTGACAAGGGCCGCGCCTTCCTGGCCGCCTACCAGGCCGAGCGGCCACTGGACGAGCGGGAAAGGGCGGCACTGCCCTTGCTGGCGCGGGGCTCGGCTCTGCGCTTCTTCCTGACCCGCGCCTATGATTGGCTGACGACGCCGGCCGGCGCCTTGGTGGTCAAGAAGGATCCGCTCGAATATTGGCGAAAGCTGCGCTTCCATCAGACCATCGAGGACGCGCGCGGCTACGGTCTGGAGATCTAGAAGATCGAACATCGTCACCTGTCTTCGGCCGGACGCCTTTGGCCGCTGGCTTGAGCTAGGTGACATCGGGAGGCGGCCATGTCTCTCCATCCACGGCTATGGACGTGGCAACTGGAATGCGCGGCGTGTTCGAAGGTCACCGCGAAGGAGTTTGGAAGATCATGAAGACTGTCGAGATTTATACCGATGGCGCCTGTTCGGGCAATCCGGGACCCGGCGGCTGGGGTGCCGTACTGCGCTATGGCGATGTCGACAAGGATCTCTGCGGTGGCGAGGCCTTGACCACCAACAATCGCATGGAACTGCTGGCGGCAATCACCGCCCTCAATGCGCTGAAGGCGCCGTGCCAGATCGATCTCTACACGGACAGCAAATATGTCATGGATGGGATCTCGAAATGGATCCACGGCTGGAAGAAGAACGGCTGGAAGACGGCCGACAAGAAGCCGGTGAAAAATGGCGAACTCTGGCAGGCGCTCGACGAGGCGACCAAGGTGCACAAGATCACCTGGCACTGGGTCAAGGGGCATGCCGGCCACCCGGAGAACGAGAGGGCCGACGAACTGGCCCGGCAGGGCATGGCGCCGTTCAAGAAGGGTGGCGCGGCCTTGCTTTCCAAGGCCGCCGGCTAAGATCCGTTTGCGCCGGAGATGCTGTCGATCGTTATGAAAAGCCCCGCCCTGTCATAGGACCCGGCGGGGCTTGATCGATAGCGCGGTCAGAGCTGCTCGAGCATGTGCGCGGCGGAGGAGACGGTCGCCTGGCCCGGGCTCTCCTCCACATTGATCGCCTTCACCACGCCGTCTTCCACCAGCATGGAATAGCGCTTGGAACGAACACCAAGCGTGCCCGCCGAAAGATCGACATCGAGACCGATCGCCTTGGTGAAGGCAGCATCCCAGTCCGAGAGGAAGTGGATCTTGCCGACGCCGCCGGAGGCGGTTGCCCAGGCGCCCATGACATGGACGTCGTTGACGGCGATCACGGCGATGTCGTCCACCTCGCGTGCCAGAATGGCGTCGCGGTTTTCCAGATAGCCGGGCAGGTGGTTGAGCGAGCAGGTCGGTGTAAAGGCACCGGGAACGCCGAAGATCACGACGCGCTTGCCGGACAGAAAGCTGTCGGTTGTCACTTCGATCGGCCCATCGGGCGTCTTTTCCTTGAACGTGGCGGAGGGAAGCTTGTCACCGACGGCAATGGTCACAGGCGAAGGTCCTTCAAATCGATGGGAGGGGATGACCCGCGCGAACCGGCGGCCATCCTCCTTACTATAGGCCGCTGCTAGTCGAAGACAAGCGGGGCCTCCACCGCTTCGCCGCCCGAAACCAGCACCGCATCGATGCCAGCCTGCCGCGCCTGCGCCATGCCCTTTGGCAGGCGCAACGCGACATCCGCCCTGTAATGTCCGGCACCCAGCGGGACGATCCGGATCGGGCCAAACGTGACTCCGACGCTGCTCGACAGGAACAACTGCGGCGCGGGCCCTTCTGGCACCTGCAGCATCAGCGTCAAGCCTTCCTTCGTCTCCTGCGCGCGCTCCATCCGGAAGCCGTCGCGCGGTCGGGCCGGAAGCTTGTCTTCCGCAAGGCTGATGCGGGCCCGGTCGAGCGGGCTGGCGGCGGCAGCGCTGGTAAGATCAGCCTGCAGCGTTGCCTGCACGGGGATGCAGATCTCCTTGCAAACTCCCAGCATCACCTGGGCGGTAACACGGGGGACAGCGGCGCCTGCCGAGGCAGACAGGCGCAGGGGCAGGGCGACGTCGGTATCGTAACCAAAGCTGCGGGCGGTGCCCTCCACGAAGGCGCGGGGCGCCGGAAAACGCAGACCTTCGAAGTGCAGGCCCGGATCGGTGATCACAAGCTCCGGCGGCAGGCCGCTTGCGCCCGGATCGACCCAATAGGTCTTCCAGCCCGGCGCCAATCGAATAGCCAGTATGGCGGGAATCCGGCCGTCCTCTTCCGGCGGCGAAACCACCAGCCGGATTTCCGCACCCTCCACCTGGACCGAATTGCTCTGCGCGGCGTTTGTCGAAGCGGGCATAAAAAAAGCTGCCGCAAGGCTTGCCAGAGCCGCCAGTTGAGTCACATTCTGTTCGAGATGCTTGGTCATGAAGGGCGTCATACGCGCTTTGCCTGACATGGCCTAGCCATTCGATTTTGACGTTTGTACACGCTTGCGACAACACTGGGTGCAGATTTCGAAGTCTTTCAGGCATGCGCGGACACCGGCGCAAAGGGAGCGATCATTTTCCGTTGATCGACATCCGTGAAGGTTGCGCTGGCGCGCTGGACAGAATGGACTGGACAAGGACGACATTCGACCTGAACCGTAACAGAACGAAGGCGGACGAACCATGATGGCAACGTTGCAGAAGACACGTGAGAGAGGCATGCTGGATGGCCAGTTCCTCATCGCCATGCCCGGCATGTTCGACAGCAATTTTGTCCGTACGGTGATTTTCATCTGCGCCCATTCAAAAGACGGGGCGATGGGCTTCGTGCTGAACCGGCCACAGCAGCTGACCTTTTCCGATGTGCTGATGCATTTGGAGATGATCGATTCCGATCAAGCAATTCGCCTGCCGGCTGCCGCGCGTGACTTCCAGATCCAGACGGGCGGTCCGGTGGAGACCGGCCGTGGTTTCGTGCTGCATTCGGACGACTACCTGAGTGAATCCAGCATTCCGATCAATGAGGACATCTGCCTCACGGCCACGCTTGACATTGTCAGGGCGATCTCACGCGGGCAGGGGCCATCCAAGGCGATGATGATGCTGGGCTACGTGGGCTGGGGACCTGGACAGCTGGAAAGCGAGATTGCCGCCAACGGCTGGCTGACATGCCCGGCCGACGAGGATCTGATCTTCGATCGCGCGTTGCTGGAGAAATACGATCGCGCGCTGGCGCTCATGGGCGTCGCACCCGCCATGCTCTCCCCAATTGCCGGCCATGCCTAGATCTTATCGAACGCCGGCAGCTGTCAGTAAGCATTAAGTGATTTGGCTGCCGCCGACACCGCTTTACAGTTGCCTCGCTGGTTTCGGCGAGGCATTTTTTTGGGCGCTGCTCATAATATTGGCATGATGTGCCGATGGTGTGGCCTGACAGAATTTCAAGAGGTATGGTCAGTTGAAACCTGCCGAAACAAAGTCAAAAAACCTCGCGAAAGCGACCGGAACATTTTTCTGAAGTCTTCGTTTTCCAGTCAGAAGAGCGGATGGGACCGCTCTCTTACCAAGGAGAACGACAATGGGTAGCACCTCTGACCGCGTTTCCGGCGCCGCCAACCAGGCCGCTGGCAAGATCAAGCAGGCCGCCGGCGAAGTCACCGGCAATGATCGCCTGAAGGCTGATGGCAAGGGCCAGGAAATCAAGGGCAAGGTCCAGTCCGCGAGCGGCAAGGCCAAGGATGCTGCCAAGGACGTTGTTGATCGCATGTAATTGACTTCGCTGCGGACGATAAGTCCGTAGCTCATGCGTGCGCGTCATCGTCCTGACGGGTTCAACTGGATGGTGATCTGCGCCGATGCCCGCTGTGCCTTCGTGCCAGCGGGCATTTCCTTGCAAGGGTCCATGCCAGCGCGCCGCCACGCGCCGAAATGGGCAGCGCCACATCCGTGATGGTTCTGCCAAAGTCTAGCGCATGGATGCTGGGCAGCAGCACGAACGTCTTTGAAAAGCGGCAACTGTTTTTGCGCAGTCGATTTTGACCAACGAAAACACGCTGCTTTTCCTAGGATGGCAGATGTCCTGATCTACAGCGCCCTACTGAAGGCAAGGAGCATCGACCCGGCCGACGCTCTACGTGATGCAGGAAGCGATACCTGGAGAGGGATCGCTTAACACGCTTCAGCCACACGGCCTTCGTTCATCCAGGACATATCTATGTCGTCTGTGACATGGCGAAGATTTGCCTGCATTGGCGTGCCAAGGCCACAGTTCCAGAATTCAAGAGGTTGGGGTCAAGAATGAAGCTCTTTAGCTGCACCCATTGCAACAATCCGGTGCACTTCGACAATACCGTCTGCGTCAATTGCAATTCGCGTCTCGGCTTCCTGCCGCAGACGCTGAAGATGTATGCGCTGGCGCCCGCCGGTCAGGACGACGCTGGCCATGACAAATGGACGATCATCGGCGACACCGAAACCGCCGTTCACTTCTGCGAAAACGCCGCACATGATGTGTGCAACTGGTTGGTGCCGGTCTCCGAGAACCAGCCTTTCTGCATTGCCTGCCGCTACAATCGCATTGTGCCGGTTGCTGACAATCCCGAGGGGCAGTCCAACTGGCAGCGCATTTCCCAGGCGCAGCGCCATCTGTTTTACTCGCTGCTCCGCTTCAGGCTGCCCCGGCCTGGCCGCGATGTCGATCCGCAGGGCGGTCTGGTTTTCGACTTTCTGGCCGACGAGGTCGATGCCAATGGCAATGTCATTCCTGCCATGACGGGTCATGAGGATGGCCTGATCAGCCTGCGTGCCGCCGAAGCCAATGATGCGACCCGCGAAAGCGTGCGCCTGGCCATGGGCGAGCCTTACCGCACTCTGCTCGGCCATTTCCGCCATGAAATCGGCCACTGGTACTTTGCGGTTCTCGTTGCGCAGGATCCGCAAATGCTGGAACGGGCACGCGTGCTGTTTGGCGACGAGCGCGAGGATTATGCCGCGGCGCTCAAGCGCAATTACGAGGAAGGTCCGCCGGCCGACTGGCAGAACCGCTTCATCTCCACCTATGCCAGCTGCCATCCATCGGAAGACTTTGCCGAGTGCTGGGCCCATTTCTTTCATATCGTCGACACGCTGGAAACTGCCCGGTCCTTCGGCATGTCCATCGAACCGCGCCGGCATGAAGACTTGGCCGCCGAGGTGGATTTCGACCCCTATCATGCATCAAGCGCGCAGCGCTTGGTCGATTCCTGGGTGCCGCTCAGCGTGGCAATGAACAGCATTCAGCGCTCGATGGGCCAGCATGACAGCTATCCCTTCATCCTGTCCCAGCCTGTCATCGAGAAGCTCGACTTTATCAACGAGCTGATTCGAAAGGCGGGAGAGTCGCAGGCGAGCAATAACGGCCAGTCCATGGGTGCCAGCACTCCTGCTGCGGCCTGAGGCGTGACACCAGCGGCCTTTGATCAGGCAGCGAGGACAAAAAAAAGACCGCGCGTCCGAGAGGAGGCGCGGTCTTTGCGTATCGGCGAAGGATGCGAATGCTCAGGATGCACGGCGGACGATGGGAAACCGTTCGCGCAGGAGACGGGCGACCGCATCGGTCGCAATCGGTGGGCCAAAAAGGAAGCTCTGGCCGAAATCACAGCCCATCTGGCCCAGCTGCATCGCGTCGGCTTCCGACTCGATACCTTCGGCCACTACCTGCATGTCCAGCTCACGCGCCATGCCGATGACGGATCGCAGCAGCACGGCGCGCTTGTCGCTCGGATCGGTCACCAGCGCCTTGTCGATTTTTAGCGTGTCGAACGGAAAGCGGGTCAGGTAGGCGAGGGAGGAATGCCCGGTGCCGAAATCGTCAAGCGCCAGGCCAAGACCAGCATCGCGCAGCTTGCCCAGCACCAGCCGTGCTTGCTCCGGATTTTCCATGACCAAGGATTCCGTCAGCTCCACCTTGATCTTTTCCGGCTCGCAGCGGTTCTTGCTGAGAATGGCACGCACATCGTCATAGAGATCGTTGTTCAGCAGCTGCGCGCTCGACAGGTTGATGGCGATGAAAATTGGCAGATCGCCAACCGCCATCTGCCACTCGCTGAGATCGATGGTCGCGCGCTCGAAGGCGAACAGGCCGAGCTGGTTGATGATGTCGCAGCTCTCCGCAATCGGAATGAACTCGCTCGGCGGAATATTGCCGCGCTTGGGGTGCTCCCAGCGCATCAGCGCTTCGAAGCCGGCAATTTCGCCGTCGGCAAGCCGGACGATCGGCTGATAGACGAGGCTGATCTCCTTGCGGTCGATCGCCTTGCGCAGGTCGGTCTCGATCTGCATGCGCTCGGTGCCGGAGGTGCGGAAGGCAGGCCGATAGGGCTCGACACGGTTGCCGCCGGCCTTCTTGGCCCGGAACATGGCCAGCTCTGCATCATCGAGCAGGCTTGCCGCGCTTTCCTGCTGATCGACCCAGGAGACAAGACCGATCGAGGCGGTCAGATGGACTTCGCGTCCGGCAAAGCTGATCGGTACCATGATTGCCTGGCTGACGGCGGCGGCAAATTCCGCGACCTTAGCTGGGTCACGTTCCGACAGAAGCAGAACGCCGAAGGAGTCGCCGCCAAGCCGGGCCAGCGTATCCTGCGGTTTCAGCAGCCGGCGAAGGCGGCGTGTGAGCGCGATCAGAATGTTATCGCCTGCCGCAATGCCGAGGAGCTCGTTGACCTGCCTGTAACGGTCGATGTCGATGGTGATCACTGTGGGGCGCACGACGCCTGTCGCCGGCGCCAGCATCAGATAGGTCTGCAGCCGGTCGAGGAAGAGGTGGCGGTTCGGCAGGCCGGTCAAATTGTCATGCAGCGCGTCATGCAGCAGCCGGTCGATCGAATTGCGCTGCTCGGTGACGTCGACGATTGTGCCGACGCAGCGAATGATCTCGCCCGTCGAGCCGAGCACGGGCCGCGCGCGGATTGCCATCCAGTGATAATGCCCGTCTTCTGCACGAATGCGAAATTCATGGTTCAGCCGCCCGCGCCGGTGCTCCAGCAGCACGTCGAGGGTCGCCCGGAACCGGTCCCGGTCGTCCGGATGCAGGCGTGGCAGCCAATTGCGCGCCGCGCCATGCATGGTGCCGGGCGCCAAGCCGAGATGGGCGGAAATGTCGGGCATGGTCACGACACGGTCGCGGGCCACGTCCCAGTCCCACACCGTATCGCCAGAGCCGGTGAGTGCGAGCGACTGGCGTTCCAGATCGGAAAATAGCCCCTGTCCATAGGCGCCGCCGGCAAAGGCGTGCTGCATCACGGTGAAGCCGATGAGCAGGACGATCAGCACGAGGCCACCGCCCAGCGCCGGCTGCACGATGTCGTTGGCCAGCCGACCGGTGACCGTGAGCCAGGCGCCGAACAGCCAGACCAGGATCAGCATCCAGGCGGGCACGAGCAGAATGGCGCGGTCATAGTGCTTGAAGCCGAGATAGGCGATCAGCAGTGTGCCCGCCGTGCCTGTTAGCGCGAAGGAAATGCGGGCGATGCCGGCGGCGATCGAGGGATCGTAGATCGCCACGCCGAAGAGCAGCGCCAGACCCAGAACCCAGGCCAGCGTGGCATAGGCCAGATGCTGGTGCCAGCGGTTGAGGTTCAGATAAGTGAAGAGGAAGATCACCAGCCCCGCCGACAGGAACACTTCGGTTCCCGCGCGCCATATGCGCTCGTCGGCGGCCGTGATCGAGATGAGTTTCGACAGGAAGCCGAAATCGACGCAGATATAGGCGAGCACCGCCCAGGCCAGCGCCGCCGTCGCCGGCAGCATCGAGGTGCCCTTGACCACGAAGAGAATGGTGAGAAACACCGCGAGCAGGCCGGCGATGCCAAGCACGATGCCGCGATAGAGGGTGAAGGCGTTGACCGTGTCTTTGTACGCGTCCGGCTCCCACAGATAGATCTGCGGCAGATCGGGGGTCGCGAGCTCGGCGACGAAGGTCACGACCGAGCCCGGATTGAGCGTGATCGAGAAGACGTCGGCCTCCTCGCTGGCCACCCGGTCGAGCGCGAAGCCTTCCGAAGGGGTGATCGAAAGAATGCGTTGCGCGCCGAGATCGGGCCAGAACAGCTTGGAATTGACCAGGCGGAAATGCGGAGCGACGATAACCCGCTCCAGCTGCTCCTCGGATACGTTGGCGAGCGCGAAAACCGCCCAGTCACCCTGGTGGTTGCCCCCTGAAGAGCGGACCTCGATGCGTCTGACGATGCCGTCCGTGCCCGGCGCGGTGGACACCTGAAAGGCATCGCCCCGGCCCGTATAGATCTCGGTCGTCGCGGTCAGGTCGAGCGCGGTGTCCTCGCGCGAGATCTTCACGGGTTCGACGGCGTGTGCCGGTCCGCACAGTCCGACGGCCAGGGTCATCCAGCAGAGGACCAGGGCAAGCAGGCGACGGACAGCGGCATGCGACGACGCACGCGGGCGGATCACTTGGGTCAAACGCTCATATTCCTGTTGGGGCAATATCCTGCGGAAGAAGGGAAAACATCAGATGATCACGCCATTGGCCGTTGATCTTCAGATAATCCCGCAGGTAGCCTTCCCGTCGAAAACCGGCCTTTTCAAGGAGACGAACGCTCCTTTCATTCTCCGGGATACAGGCTGCTTCAATACGGTGCAACTGAAGGACCGAAAAGATGTAGGGGATGGTCAGCCGCACCGCGGCGCTCATATGCCCCTTGCCGGCATGGCGCGTGCCCATCCAGTAGCCGATCATGCAGCATTGAGCGGCGCCGCGCCTGATATAGCCGACAGTCAGTCCGCCGAGCAACTCGTCGTCCTGCCGGGAGAAGAGAAACAGCGGCACGGCCTGGCCGCAGTTGAATTCCTGCTCGTTGCGGATCACCCGGGTGCGGAAGGCTGCCTCCGTCATCTCGTCGGCCCGCCATTTTGGCTCCCAGGGCTCGAGAAAGGCACGGCTTTCGCTGCGCAGACGGTACCAGGCCTTGTAATCGGTGCGGCGGGGAAGACGCAGAAGATAGTGCGCATCGCCGATCTCGACCGGTTCGGACTGCCGCGACAGAAACCGAAAGACCGATCTGGCCATCACACACCTCACAAGGGGCGCTGCGGCGCCCATGGCGCGGGGCATGTGCTGGCAGGCCCCGTCGCGAGTTTTGCTCTCCGCGCATCAGCGCTCCAGGGTTCAAGCCCCTGAGACCGGATGATGCGGCGGTTCCTCATCGTGCCGCCAAAGCCGTCTCTTGTCAAAACCTTGCGGCAAGATCTTCAGATGTCTGTCGCGGACAGGTACGCCTTTTCGAGAAGGATCAGGCGCTGGCGGCGCGCGGCACGCTGTGGCCCGTCAAGCCGCCGAGAATGTCGCTCATCGACATCAAGCTCTCCACCGGGCCAATGGCCGAAAGGGTCGGAACCGTATCGAAGAACAGCCGGCCGGCAAGGTCGGTCAGCCTTGCGACGGTGATGCCGGACAGGCGCTCCATCAGCTCCTCGTTGGGGATCGGACGGCCATAGAGCATCATCTGCCGGGCGATCTGGCCAGCGCGGGCGGCTGGGCTTTCCTGGCCCATCAAGAGCTGCGCGCGGATCTGCGCGCGTGCGCGGTCGATTTCCTGCTGGTCGATCTGCAGAGCGCTCTTGCGCAGCTCTTCCAGGATCACCGGCATCAGGTCCGGCAGGTTCTCGCCGCTGGTGGCCGCGTGAACGCCGAAAATGCCGGTGTCGGAAAAGCCCCAGTGGAAAGCATAGACCGAATAGCACAGGCCATGTCGCTCGCGGACCTCCTGGAAGAGCCGAGAGGACATGCCGCCGCCCAGGATGTTGGCGAGAATCTGCGAACAGTAGAAGTCGCGGGCATGATAGGCCTTGCCCTCGAACCCCAGCAGAACCTGCGCATCCATCAGGTCGCGGCCTTCACGCACCTCGCCGCCCGTATAGCGGGCGGGCTGCGCCGCCGGCGTGCCGGTCGGCATCTGCGGCAGGCTGGCGAAGCGCTCTTCGACCTGGCGCACGAACTCGTCGTGATCGACCGCGCCTGCGCCGACGACGAACATGCGGTCAGTCGTGTAATTGCGCGCGAGATAGGCGCGAATCTGGTCGGAGGAGAAGGAGGTGACGGTCTCGGGCGTGCCCAGGATCGGCCGGCCGAGCGTCTGGTCGGCAAAGGCCGCCTCGGCGAAACGGTCGAAGACGAGGTCGTCGGGCGTGTCGTTAGCCGCGCCGATTTCCTGCAGGATAACCTGCTTCTCGCGCTCCAACTCGTCCTCGTCGAACGCCGAATTCGTCAGGATATCAGCGAGAATGTCGATGGCGAGCGGCGTATCGTCCTTGAGGACACGGGCATAATAGGAAGTCGTCTCTGTCGAGGTCGCGGCATTGACCTCGCCACCGACATTTTCGATCTGCTCGGCGATATCACGGGCACTGCGCTTGGCCGTGCCCTTGAAGGCCATATGTTCGAGAAGATGGGCAATACCGTGTTCATCGGCGGTTTCGTCGCGCGAGCCGGACTTGATCCAGACGCCGAGCGCGGCGCTCTCCAGATGCGGCATGGTTTCCGTGACGACCGTGAGGCCGGAAGCCAGCCGCGTGCACTCAACTTTCATCTCTCGCCTTTCTGGGCGCTCATCGCAACCATCCGGCGGTGCCGCGCCCTCCATGAGGGTCAGTCGCGACGCCGGCGGTGCGATTGCATCATAAGGAGACGTACATCCTGAAAAGATCCGGGCAAAAACCCACATCGCTTCGCGCGATGCCTGACACAATCTTAAGACGGCCTGTCTCAGCCCTGGCGGATATGCGCGCTGATATAGGCCTCGATTGTCTTCAGGTCCGGTTCCAGGACGTCGAAACGCTCCTCCCTGTCCATCAGGTCAGCAAGCCACGTCGGAAGCGTCGGGTCAATACCACTGGCCGATTTTACCGCTGCCGGAAATTTCGCGGGATGGGCGGTGGCCAGCGTCACCATCGGTTCGCTCGGACGCCGATATTTTGCCGCCACGAAGACGCCGATGGCCGAATGCGGGTCAAGCAGCATGCCGCTTTCGGCATGGACGTGACGGATCGTCTTGGCAACGTCCTTTTCGCTTGCCCGTCCGGCCCGAAAGACGCGACGGATGGCTTTGAGGCCGCTGGCTTCGATCTCGAAGGCGCCCGATTGCGAGAGGCTCGACATGGCGCCTCGCACACGGGCCGCGTCGCGCTCGTAGGCTTCGAACAGGAGCCGCTCGAAATTCGAGGAGATCTGGATATCCATCGAGGGCGAGGTCGTCGCCTTCACCGGCTTCATCTCATAGCGCCCGGTTTTCAGGGTACGCGAGAGAATGTCATTCTCATTGGTTGCGATGATCAGACGGCCGACGGGCAGGCCCATCTTGACGGCAACGAAGCCAGCGAAAATATCGCCGAAATTGCCTGTGGGCACTGTGAAGGAAACCTTGCGGTCCGGGCTGCCCAGGCTGATGGCGGCCGTGAAATAATAGACGATCTGGGCCATGATGCGCGCCCAGTTTATCGAATTGACGCCGGAAAGCGCCACGCGGTCGCGGAAGGCGGCGTCGTTGAACATGGCTTTGACGAGGTTCTGGCAATCGTCGAAATTGCCCTTGACGGCCAGCGCATGGACATTCGCGTCGGTGCTCGTGGTCATCTGGCGCTGCTGCACCGGCGAGACCTTGCCTTCGGGAAAGAGGATGAAGATATCCGTGCGCGCCCGGCCGGCAAAGGCATCGATGGCCGCACCGCCCGTATCGCCCGAGGTGGCGCCGACGATCGTCGCATGGCGGCCGCGCGCTTCCAGCACGTGATCCATCAGCCGCCCGAGCAGCTGCATCGCCACGTCCTTGAAGGCGAGTGTCGAGCCATGGAAAAGTTCGAGCACGAAATCATTCGGCCCGCTTTGTACGAGCGGCACCACGGCCGGATGGCGGAAAGTAGCATAGGCGGCATCGATCATGCCCCTCAGCGCGTCCGCACCGATCTCGTCGCCGGTGAAGCGGGACACGATCTCGAAGGCGATCTCCTGATAGGATTTGCCGCGCAGGGCGCGGATCTCTTTTTTCGACAGGGCTGGCCAGGTTTCTGGCACATAGAGGCCGCCGTCACGCGCAAGGCCTGCCAGCAAGGCATCGGAGAAGCCGAGAGAAGGGGCCTCGCCCCGTGTGGAGACATATTTCACGCTTCTTCGTCCTTCGTCTCAAAGCCGGCCTGGCCGCCCATCGCACCCGGGCCGGGCGCCTCTGCGAAAGGCTGAGGCCGTCGGGCCAGGCCGCGCATCCATCCGTCCGGCAGGGCGGCGTGGCCGTGCATGCGGCCTGCCGAAAATCGCGCAGCCGGACAATCGATTTTCCCGCGCGCGGCTGCTATAGACCATCGCCGCGGCTCTTGAAAGATCCGCGAAGGGGAATGCGGACCGCTTCAGGCGCGCCGGGTGCAAGGCCCGCTTGTTGCCGAAGACGGATGCAGGCTCCCAGGGCAAAGAGCGCCGGCCAGCGGCGCGCGGCGCGTTGCGCGCTGCGTGCAGGGGACGGTGACAAGCATAGAGGGATATGTCTACCGTGCCGGCCAAGCTGAACCGCAGCGTTCTCGTTCTTCCCGTCCTGCTGGCAATGGCCGGCTGCAACAAGACAGATACGGCCGGCACGCTTGCCGCTGGCGGCGCGCCCGCGCCGACCCCGGCAGTCATTCAAGGCGCGTGCCCACAGGCCTATATCAACGACACGGCGGCCGTTTACACCACTTATTCGAAGCCGGGCAGCAGCGATCCGAACGACCTCGTGCGTCAGGCGTCGCTGGTCGACATCACACGCCAGTGCGTACAGACCGAAAACCAGCTCCTTGTCACCGTCGTGGCCCAGGGGCGTGCGGTCGAAGGGCCGGCGGGCGGGGCAGGCGGCACCATCACCCTGCCGATCCGCGTGCAGGCCACCGACGGCGACAAGTCGCTCTACAGCGAGACCGTCAATTTCCCGGTCCAGCTCGCGCCAAATTCCGCCGCGACGCAATTCATCTTTACCAAGGCGTCCATTCCGCTTCCCGGCGGCGCCGGTTCCTTCACCAAGGTGACCATCGGCTTCGACACGGCGCCGAAAGCCGTCGCGGCCAAGAGCAAGCGCCGGAAGTAAGACGAGCCTCTTTGCGGATGCGAAGACACCGGCGCAGGCAGAAAAGCTGCGCCGGCTGACTCTCCTTGTCGATCAGGCGCTGACGGCGCCCGACCATTCCGCCAGCGCCGAAATCGTGCGGGGCAGGGCGCTCATGCGCGAGATCACCGTTTCTGCGCCCGCTTCCGTCAGCTGATCCGCATGGGAGGGATAGCTGTGTGCGCCGCCGGTAAAGCCGATGACGCGGCAACCGGCCGTGCGCGCGGCATGAACGCCATGCACCGAATCTTCCACCACGATGGCGCGCGCGGGATCGACGCCCATCTCGGCGGCGCCGTGCAGGAAGATATCCGGCTTCGGCTTCACCCGGTCGGGACCCAGATCACGCGCTGAGAAGATCTTCCCCTTGAAGGCATCGAGAATGCCGACCTTGCCGAGCATCATCTGCAGCCGCGCGCCTGTGGAATTCGAGCAGACGCATTTGGGCAGGGTGATCTGCGCAAGCGCGGCGTCGACGCCGGCGATCATCTCGACCTCGTCGCGGAGGCGAACGTCCAGTATCCCTTCGAGCTTGGTCAGAAGCTGGGCGGAAAAGGGAATGGCGGCATCGCGTTCTATGGCCAGCAGCGTGTTTTGCCAGGTCATTCCGGCGAAGCGTTCGGCCATTTCCTCGGCGCTGATCGGATAGCCGGCCGTTGTCAGAAGCTCGGCTTCTACCCGGGCCGCGATGATCTCGGAATCGACGAGCACGCCGTCGCAATCGAAAATGACGAGGTCGATCTCACTCATAAGGCACATCTCTTGGAGGGAACGGGAGGTCGGGCGCAATGCGACCGCGATAGCGCCGCTCTCTACACCAGGGGGCCGCCGATCTCAACGAAAAGGGTAAAGCGCGCGGTAGTGCCGCGGCCGGCACGGCGATCTGCAGGATTTCGACACGCAATCGAAGGCGTCTTCAGCTTTTGGTAACCAAGATCGGTAACCATGATCGCAGAAATTCGAGCCTGTTCCCAGTCCGCGTAACGACGAGTAGCCAAAGCCCATGTCCAGCGTCCTGACCAAGACCAAGCCTTCCCGCAACCTCGCCTCCCAGGCTTTTGCCCCCGCAGGGCTTCCTGCACGTGGCCTCGGCGCCAAGCCCTGGCTGGACACGATCATCAAGGGGGATTGTGTGGCGGCGCTCGAAGCGCTGCCCGATCACTCCGTGGACGTGATCTTTGCCGATCCGCCCTACAATCTGCAGCTCGGCGGCGCTCTTCACCGACCGGATCAGTCGCTCGTCGATGCCGTGGATGACGAATGGGACCAGTTCGCCTCCTTCGAGGCCTATGACGCCTTCACCCGTGCCTGGCTGCTCGCCTGCCGGCGCGTCTTGAAGCCCACGGGTACGCTCTGGGTCATCGGCTCCTATCACAACATCTTCCGTGTCGGCGCCACCCTGCAGGACCTGCATTTCTGGATCCTCAACGACATCGTCTGGCGCAAGACCAATCCCATGCCCAATTTCAAGGGCCGCCGCTTCCAGAACGCCCATGAGACGCTAATCTGGGCGAGCCCCAGCGCCAAGCACAAGGGCTATACCTTCAACTACGACGCGATGAAGGCGGCCAATGACGATGTGCAGATGCGCTCGGACTGGCTGTTCCCGATCTGCTCGGGCTCCGAACGCCTGAAGGACGACAAGGGGCAGAAGGCGCATCCGACGCAGAAGCCGGAAGCCCTGCTGGCACGCATTCTCATGGCGTCGACCAAGCCGGGCGACGTTGTGCTCGATCCCTTCTTCGGCTCGGGCACGACGGGCGCTGTGGCCAAGCGTCTCGGCCGGCACTTCGTCGGCATCGAACGCGAGCAGGCCTATATCGATGCCGCCAGCCGCCGCATTGCCGCCGTCGAGCCGCTTGGCAAGGCGACGCTCTCGGTGTTGACCGGCAAGAAGGCCGAACCGCGCGTTGCCTTCAACGTGCTGGTGGAGTCCGACATGATCAAGCCCGGCACGGTGCTGACAGACGCCCGCCGACGCCACAGCGCTATCGTGCGTGCGGATGGCACACTGGCGTCGGGTGGCGAAGCCGGTTCGATCCATCGCCTGGGCGCGCGCGTCCAGGGTCTGGACGCCTGCAATGGCTGGACGTTCTGGCACTTCGAGGAGGCCGGCGTGCTGAAGCCGATCGACACCCTTCGTGCTCAAGTGCGCGCCGGGCTGGAGAAGCTTTCTTAAGAATCTGTTTCTCATTGACGATGGACGGGGTCCCTGCCTTCATCTTTCGTTAATGATCCGGCCCCTATTCAAGATGGCAGGGTGCGCTGGGCGTGATCAACCACGCCTAGCGCGTCGGGCCACCGTCGCAGCAGCGAGCGCGAAGAGGGGTCGGGCCTTCCCCCGGTTTTTGTAACCTTCAGTCCCGGGGGCAAGCCGGGAGAGCTCGGAAGCCGAAAGGCCTCCGGGCTCTCGGTCATGTTTCTACGTCTTTTCGTTGCATTGTCCGCGCAAGAGGCGCACACTCCCCTGGTCGCGTTGCACGATCGGGAGGAGAGAGTGATGACGACGGTTCTGGAGTATTTTGCCTGGTTCGACCTGGCGATTTTGTGTGGCATTGCAGCATTGATGCTGTGCAGCTATCACGCAGGTGGCGCTTAGAGACGATGTATCGGGCTGTGTGACATGCCAGCCCGACCGCGATAGAGCAATTTCCGTCTAGATCGTTCTGCATCCTGTGGATGTGGAGCGGCCGTTCTTGTTGCGCCTGCTGGCTCTGTGGTGCATGGTCTGTTCCAAGGCTGGCGGCGGCCGGGCTGCCGCCTCGCTCTGGCTTGTCGCACGTATGTCTCGCCGCGGCCGGGTGATCCGTGATCGCTGACTGCGGTCATGCCGTCTGCACATCATGTCTTCGTCAATTTTCGCAGGAGCGGACCGAAATCCTGGCCCCTGCCTCTCGATCTTCCCCCAAACTGGGCGCAAAATGCTGCCTTCACACCCAAAATAGGTCAGCGATGTTGACATATTTACGCCGATATGGTGGGTGCTGGGACAAAGAACGAGTGAGGAAACCGCCTATGTTGGACTGGGAAGCCATTTTCGCGACGCGCTCGACCCGTATGCGCGCCTCGGAGATCCGTGAGCTTTTGAAGCTTCTGGACCGTCCGGATATCATCTCCTTTGCCGGCGGCATTCCCGATCCCGCCTTGTTTCCCGATGCGGAATTCAAGGAGGCCTATGCCGACATCTTCAGCGGCCCGACCGTCGGTGCGGCGCTGCAATATTCGGTCAGCGAGGGCTATCTGCCGCTGCGCAAATGGCTGGTCGGCGAAATGGCTAAGATCGGCATTCCCTGCACCGCTGACAATATCTTGATCACCTCGGGTTCGCAGCAAGCGCTGGATTATCTCGGCAAGCTGTTTCTCTCGCCCAACGACACCGCGCTGGTCACCTGGCCGACCTATCTTGGCGCGCTGCAGGCCTTCAACGCCTATGAGCCGACCTATGATCAGCTCAACATCACCGGCAATCGCACGCCCGAAGCCTACAAGGCTGCGGCGACGGCGGCCGGTGGCCGTGTGAAATTTGCCTATATGTCGGCGGATTTTTCCAATCCGACCGGCGAGACCATGGACCGCGCCGCACGCGAAAAGGTACTCGACCTCGGCGACGAGCTGGATATCGCGATCATCGAGGATGCCGCTTATCAGTCGCTGCGCTTCGACGGCGAAGCGATCCCGCCGATGCTCGCCCTGGAGATCGCGCGCAAGGGCTCGATCAACGAAACGCGCACCATCTATAGCGGCAGCTTCTCCAAGACGCTGGCGCCCGGCCTGCGCGTTGGTTACGTCGTCGCGGCAGAACCTGTTATCCGCAAGCTCGTGTTGATGAAGCAGGCCGCCGATCTGCATTCCTCCACCATCAACCAGATGGCCATTTGCCATGTGGCCGAGCGCGGCTTCGATGCGCAGGTCGCCAAGGTGCGCAGCGTCTATAGCCGCCGTCGAGACTGTATGTTGGCGGCGCTGTCGGCCCATATGCCCGAAGGTGTAAGCTGGACGCGGCCGGAGGGCGGCATGTTCATCTGGATCACGCTGCCGGCCGGTTTCGACGGGGCGGAGCTTCTCGCCAAGTCGCTGGTTTCGGCCAAGGTGGCCTTCGTGCCCGGCAAGGCCTTCTTCGCCGATGGCTCGGGCGCCAATACGCTGCGCGTCAGCTTCTCCTGCGCCGATGACCGGATGATCGAGGAGGGCATCTCCCGCCTCGGTCAGCTGATCCGCAGCGAGCAGCTCGCCAAGGTCGCCTGATCCCAAATCTCTGACTGGTTCAAGCGGCCGTCTTTCATCGCTTCTCGATCCCTTGGGGATCAGGCAGCGATGGCAGGCGGCCGTTTTGCATGCGGGGGACCGCGCAGACCGTGGCCGGCTGTCGCCTTCGCTGCGCGGCCATGCTAAGAGCAGGGCGCCCGGCGGATCGGGCCATGGCAAAAGGAGCGCCGCGCATGCAGGGTTTTCCCCCGGAGACCGAAGCCTTCCTTTCGGACCTCGCCCGCCAGTTTCATGTCAGCGATCAGGCCGTGCGCGCCATGCTCGACGCCGTGCGCCGCGGGCAGGGCAGCATGGCGCAGTTCGATATTTCCGAGCTGGGCGGCAACGGCCAGTGGATGCTCGGCGGCATGACCATGGTCGGCGATATGTTCAATCACACGCTGAAGGCCAATGTCGACGGTCTCTGCAATGCGCTGTCGATGGCGCTGGCCAATGGCCAGATCGCCACACCATGGGGCGGGCAGGGGCAATCCGGCGCATGGTGGCCCGCCGAGCTTGGCCAGCCTTCGAGCAGCGGCGGCCAGAACGACAGTGCCTATGCGGTCTTTCCCATGCGACAGCGCCTGGCGATCCGCGAAGGCGACGTGGTGACGCTTTATGATACCGGCGCACATCTGATTGGCGGCGTCAGCCAACAACAGGGCAGCGGCCAGTCCTTGAGCTTCTCCAGCCAGCTCGGCACCTTCCCGGTTTCGAGCCTTCGCCGCGTCGATGCGCCATCGGCTGCCGCGCCGGCCGAACAGGCGGCTGTCGATGTCCATCACGCCGAGCCCGCGCCAGCTCCTCAGGCCGCGTCCGCCTCGCCGCAGCGCGCTGCATCGTCTCCGGCGGCTGCATCTCCGCCATCGGCTGCGCGCGTCGATGCGCAGGAAATCCTCGGCCTGATCGAGAAGCTCGCTTCGCTGCGCGACGCCGGCATTTTGAGCGACGAGGAATTTGCCACCAAGAAAACGGAACTGCTGGCGCGGCTGTGAGGGCGGATGTCTTCGCGAGAGGCAGGACCTGCATCAGGATCGTCTATCGTCTAGGATGCCACGATAACATGATCAGAGATCGTTTCGATCCGAGCCGTCGTGCCACAAGCGATACGCAGCCTTGTCAGGCCGCAGGCGTGGAACGCTTACACGCTCTGCCACCCGCCGCGCAGACGGTCTGATCCGCCTTGCCTGACAGAGGCCATTTCCTGGATTGTTCATGCAGCTTCGCCTCGCCACGTTCAACGTCGAAAACCTCATGCGCCGGTTCGATTTTGCCGGCTATCGCAAGCCCGACCAGCAGGACCGGGTGCTGAAGCTGTTCGAAATCGGCGATGAGGCCGGCTATCGGCGGCTGGAAGAGGCGCGCATGATCGCGCTTGCCGACGACACGCGTCAGCATTCGGCATTGGCGATCGCGGATTGCGACGCCGACATCGTTTGCCTGCAGGAGGTGGATGATTTGCCGGCGCTCGAAGCCTTCGAGAACGGTTATCTCTACCGGATGATGGGTCGTGGCTATCGCCGCAAGATCCTCATGCCCGGCAATGATGGGCGGGGCATCGATGTGGCGCTGATGCTGCGGGAGGAAACGGCGGAAGGCGCGCCGATCGACATCGTCAAGATCCGCTCGCATGCCGACGCGACCTTCGGTTCGCTGGGCGTTCTCACGCCGGAGCTGGCGCAGAGCGCCCATCCCGAGGCACGCCTCTTCCGCAGGGACTGCCTGGAGGTTGATCTGACCATCGGCAGCCGCCCGCTGACCCTGTTTCTCGTGCATTTCAAGTCCATGGGGCCGGCGCGCGGCGGGGTCGATGGCCGCGCCGCCACCATGCCGCTGCGCCGGGCGGAGGCGCTCGGTGTGCGCAGGATCATCGAGCGCCGCTTCGGCGATGCCTTGCCCGAGGCGCGATTCGCGATCTGCGGCGACATGAACGATTACCAGGAAAAGATCCTGATCGAAGGCAGTCGCCGCGAAGGCTACCGCTTCCACCCCGTTGCTGAGGCCGATAGCGCCCTGAACGTGTTCAGCCAGGATGGTTTTGCCGAAAACGTGGTCGCCCGGCTGGATCCCATGGCACGCTGGACCTTGTTTCACGCGCGTGGGCCGGCCGAGCGCCATCTTTGCCAGCTTGACTATCTATGGCTGTCGCCGGCCCTTGCCGCCGCCAATCCCGAGGCGCTGCCGGAGATCATCCGCGCCGGCCAGCCCTTCCGAACGCCGTTTCCGCCGGGTCAGGATGCGGAGCGCTATCCGCGCATCGGCTGGGACCGACCCAAGGCGTCAGACCATTGTCCCGTCGTCATGGCCCTGGAGATATGAGCCCGATGATCCCTGCCGAGAGCAACGCCGCGCATTGGCCGCCGGCGCAGACCATATTTCCTCTGTCCGCCGTGAAGGTGAATGTGCTCGACGGACCGCATCCGTTTCTGGTCGATGCGGCGGACGCCATCGCCGAAAATTGGGAGCGGGAGGTTGCGGCCAATCCGCATCTCTTCAACGGCGAAATGGTGCTGAACCGTGCGATTCATATCGAAGACGGTGTAATACGAACGGCGGCCTATCTCGCGCCCTTCTCCAGCTTCCTGTACTGGCGAAAGACAAGGCCGCTGGACAAGGCGTTGCATCTCGCCGTGTTGCCGGTCATCCTCTCGGCCGATGGCGCCGTGATCGCGGTGCGCATGGCGCAGCACACGGCCAATCCTGGAAAGGTCTATTGCGCCTCCGGCTCGCTCGATCGGCATGATATCGTCGATGGACGCTGCGACATCATGGGCAACATGCGCCGGGAGGTGCTGGAGGAAACCGGGCTCGACCTTGACGCGAGCGAGGCCGAAGCAGGATTTTTCGGACGTCATGAACAGGGCGCCGTGCTGGTGGCGCGCTGCTATCGCTTTGCCGAGGATGCGCAGACGATCCTCGATCGTGTGGGCGCGCATATCGCAGCGGAGGCGCAGTCGGAAATCGATGGCGCCGTGGCAATTCGCGATGCGGATCCCGCGCGCCATGATTATGCGAGCTTCATGCCCCAGGTGATCGGCTGGGCTCTCGGCCAGCGCTAGACTGTCTGTGGAAGGCTGGGCGAGCGGCATGGCGCCGAGATCCGCCAAAGCCTCTTGTCGCGCCAAGCGAGGCTATGCCAAATTTGGCCGTGGTCGTCAGCAGCCTCGGTCCGTGTTCAGCCTTGCGCTGACCTCACCCTTCAGCGGCGCGCGACGCTACCGGCCCAATATGCACGCATGCCAGCCAAGGAGTCTTCGCCGATGACGCGTTCCTATGCCATCTACGACGTTTTCACCGATACGCCGCTCAAGGGAAATCCGCTTGCGGTGGTGTTTGACGGCGAAGGGCTGGATACGGAGCGCATGCAGGCGATCGCCGCCGAATTCGCGCTGTCTGAAACCGTCTTTGTCCTGGCGCCTGAGGTCGGCACCCATGCTGCCAAGCTGCGCATCTTCACGCCGGCGCGCGAACTGCCCTTTGCCGGCCATCCCACCGTCGGCACGGCGATTGCCCTGGCTGAACGAAAATTCGGCCGGGAGACCTCGATCGACCTGGTTAAGGTGCTGGAAGAACAGGTCGGGCCGATCCGTTGCGCCGTGCGGCTTCGCTCCGATGGGGCAAGCTTTGCCGAATTCGACCTGCCGCGCCAGTCGGCAAAGCTTTCGGCCAGCATCGACCGTCAGGCTCTCGCCGATGCACTCGGCCTGCGGCTGACGCAGATCGGCTTTGAGAATCATGTCGCGGGTCTGTGGAGCGCTGGCGTGCCCTTCGTCACCATTCCGGTGCACGATCTCGCCGCCGCGGCGGCGGTGGATTTCGATCCGGGCCGCTGGGAAAAGATCGCGCCGCTCGTGGAGGGGCGCCTGGCGGCGGCCTATATTTATTGCCGGGGTGGACAGCATCACAATGCGCGCTTTCATGTGCGCATGTTCGCGCCCGATATGGGCATTTCCGAGGATCCGGCCACCGGCGCGGCGCTGGCGGCCTTTTCCGGCACGATCCAGCATTTCGATCAGTTCATTGACGGCAATCACGCCATCCTCATCGAGCAAGGCGTCGAAATGGGCCGCACATCCTTCCTGCATCTCCACCTTCAGGTCGAAGGCGGCGCGGTCGCGGCGGCGCGCATCGGCGGTGAGGCTGTGAAGCTGGCCGAGGGCACGCTGTTCATCTGACGCAGCAGCCCGAGCCAAACTTTATCCACAGGGCAGGCAGCTTGGATGAAAGCGGAATGACAAGACGACAAAAAATTCTGAAATTTCGCGCCGCACCGCTAGACAGTCCCGCCGAACCCCTTTATATGCCCGGTCACGCCACCAGAAACGGCGGCGGACGGATGGGTGATTAGCTCAGTTGGTAGAGCAGCTGACTCTTAATCAGCGGGTCCACGGTTCGAGCCCGTGATCACCCACCAAAGTTTTCAGAGACTTAGGTCGGAATAGATTGGGGCGCTGACACGAGCGCCTATCGCTGATTTGTTCAGGCCAGACACAAAGAACGCCGCGCTGATGACGCGGCGTTTTGCATTTTTGCTCCGTGACGCTCGTTCCCTATCGCCGATACCTCGACGCTGATTCTGGCCGCCTCCGAAGCTTTTCGCTTTCAGCGTCGTCGCCTTTTCGTATCCCATGCGACAACGAACGGCTTGTTTGTCCTGCCCTTATCCGTTGAGGGGACGCAGCAGCGAGGCGAGATCGCGGTTGCCGGTGCGGCAGGTCACGAGGCCGGGGGCGCTCCCGGTGGGCTTGCAGGCGATCGCTTTGCCGCGCATGGCATTGTCGAGCGCCTTGAAGGCATGCAGGCCACAGGCCGTGCGTTTGCCGCTGCTGCTCTGGCACACGGCCTTGCGGGGAAGCGGCGCGATGCCATCGAGGCGATAGGTCGTGCCGCGCCAGCGGAATTGGGCATTGTCCAGAACCAGCAGTTCGCCATTGCCGACCATGCGGATCGGATAGTCGTCCTGCGGCGGTGCAGCGGGCAGGCGTGCCGGCAGCCGCTCGTAACGCTGCTGGCTGACGTCGATGCGCGTGGGCTTTGCGGTCCAGAGTGCCGCGCCGCCTTCCGTCAACCCGCCGGGAAGGGGCATCGGCGGGCGCATCGTTATCAAGGCAGAGGCGGCCTGGATGCCCGAGAGAACGAAGAGCACCGCGAGCGCGACCTTCACCAGCATCGCCGCCAGATCCTTGATAAAAGTCTCGATCATGCGTCCCTCCCAATCGTCGGCATCCGCATCCATGCGCACAGGCTCACGGATCGGCGAGGGAATGCATCTGAGGGCCCTTCGGTTCCCGCTTTCGCGCGTAGTTCGCGGCGCAAGCTGCGGACGAAGCAGGCGTCGAGCAGCATGCGCTTCCTGAGCCCTTGTTGGATGGTGAGGCTACGAAGATGGTCAGTGTGAACTCACACAGCGGCTTTGAGACAGGAACGACCTGAGAGCCACAGTGCGGCCTGATGATTTGGCGCGCCGTTTCAGGCGCCGCCACACCAGGAGGCTTTGACGCTGGCGGGGCGGGCAAAGCCTTCGGCAACCAGCTGTTGGCCGATGGAGCGGCCGTCCCGGGTCACGATCGGGCCGCTGGAGGCGCCGCCAATATCGATCGGGCCGGCATTGAGCAGAGCCATCAAGCGTTCCTTGGCAAAGAAACCGCGCTTGCGCTCTTCCTCGCATTTCGGCGCGGCGGCATTGGGCGCCGCGATATCGGCCAGATGGATCTTCGCGCCGCGATAGACGAAGGTATCGCCGCTGATCACGCAATTATCCGTGCGGATGCCGCAGAAATAGAAGCTCTTGGGCATGGCTGCCGCCTGCGCGGCTTGCGGTGTCAGGACTGGTGTCATGGTCGCCGCAGTGGCCTTTGGCGCGGCGACTGGGGGAGCGAGAGGCCCGGTCGAGGCGGTCTGTGCCGAGGGCATCGTCGGGCCCGCGCCAACCGGCAGCGGCGGACGCGGGCCGGGCGGCACATTAGGCAGGGGCCGCGGCGCAAGGGTGAAGGCGCCGTGGGCGGCTGCGGCCTGCACGCCGGCGCCGGCTTGCGCCATGGGCCGCGTGGCGGGCTTGGGGATGCTGGCCGTGGGTGTGGTCCGGTCGGTGCCCGCGCTGCCTGTCTCCGGTTTCAGCCGGGAGAGTGGCGCAGCCAGGGTTGCCACCTGACGGCTTGCATCGTTCAGAAGCTGCGCGGGCAGCAGATCGCGATGGTCATAGGCGATGATCCCGCCGAGCGCGGCCAAGCCGAGGCCGATCCAGCGTGCCATGGACGACGGCGCTGCGGCGCGGCTTTTCGTGGCCTTGCCGCGCGGAGACGCGGCCTTGCGGGGGGTGCGGCGGGCTTTCGCCATGTCGGCCTCCTGAAATTCTTGCGGCGCGCCTTTCATGTCCCTGCGGACCATGCCGCCATCTGGCAGGCATCGAGGCGCGGGGGCGCTGCTGCGGTCCGTGCCCCATTGCCGCCACCTTGCCCCTGCCAGGGTTACCAAAACGTATCCAGCCGCTGCCGCCGTCCGGTTTCGGCACAAAAGTGCTGACGGAATGTCCGGCAGGCCTTCATGTGCCTCTGTCAGCAAGAACTTTGGACGATGGCGTGGCATCGAAACGGTGGCGAGGGGATAAAGTATGACTTTTCACTGTACCTCGGCCGGGCGGCGGGCTATGTCAGAGCCGCCGCGTGAAAGGGCGGCCGGACCTGTTAGAAGGCTTCGGCCATTCCTACATCGCGAAGGGCCGGGCGGGCCGGGGAGGCCGTGCCGCGCGAGATGACGTATCGAAGGGATGAAGCGAATGGACCTCACGGGTAATCTTCTGATCGGCAATTCCGCCGTCCCGGGCAGCGGCGGTGAGATTTTCGGCATTGACGCAGCAACCGGTGCCGCGCTGCCGGGCCGTTTTGCCGGAGCCACCAAGGCCGATGTCGATCGCGCCGCAGCGCTTGCCTGGGCGGCTTTTCCCGCCTATCGCGAAACCGCGCTGGAAGCGCGTGCCGCCTTTCTCGAGGCAATCGCTGAAAACATTCTTGCCATCGGCGACAGCCTGATCGAGCGCGCCATGGCCGAAACCGGCCTGCCGCGCGGCCGGCTGGAAGGCGAGCGCATGCGCACGGTCAACCAGCTGCGCCTCTTCGCCAAAGAGGTGCGCGAAGGCCGCTTCCAGGAGCTGCGTTTCGACGCGGGCGATCCCGAGCGCAAGCCTGTGCCGAAGCCGGACCTGAAGCTGCGCAACCTGGCGCTCGGTCCGGTCGCCGTCTTCGGCGCCTCCAATTTCCCGCTCGCCTTCTCGGTCGCCGGTGGCGACACCGCGTCCGCCTTGGCGGCTGGCTGCCCCGTCGTCGTCAAGGCACATTCCGCCCATCCCGGCACGTCCGAACTGGTCGGCATCGCCGTGCAGAAGGCTGTTATGTCCTCGGGCCTGCCGGAAGGCACGTTCTCGCTGCTGTTCGACGCGGGCTATGAAATCGGCCAGGCGCTTGTGGCGGATGCGCGCATTCGTGCTGTCGGCTTCACCGGCTCGCGCCGGGGTGGCTTGGCGCTGATGGATATTGCCGCCAAGCGCAAGCAGCCGATTCCGGTCTATGCCGAAATGAGCGCGATCAATCCGGTGATCCTGTTCCCCGGCGCTCTGGCCAAGCGTGGCGCTGACATCGGCCGTGCCTTTGCCGGCTCGCTGACGCTCGGCGCCGGCCAGTTCTGCACCAATCCGGGCCTGATCCTGGCGATTGCAGGCGAAGGTCTTGAGGCCTTCAAGCAGGCAGCGGCCGAGGCGCTGAAGGCCGTTCCAGCCCAGACCATGCTGACTCCCGGCATCTGCAAGGCCTATCGCGAAGGCGTGGCCAAGCTGATGGGGCATGACACGGTCAAGCAGATTGCCGCCGGTCAGGAAGGCACGGATCATCAGGGCAGCGCCGCGCTGTTCGAGGTCAAGGCGGCCGATTTCATCGCTCATCACGAGCTGCAGGAAGAAGTCTTCGGTGCCTCCGGCCTGATCGTCGCCTGCCAGGATCTGGCAGAGCTGCACAAGGTCATCGGCGCGCTGGAAGGCCAGCTCACCGTCGCCCTGCACATCGATGCCGACGATCATGCCGAAGCCGCCAAGCTGCTGCCCGAATTGGAGCTTCTGGCCGGCCGCCTGCTGGTCAACGGCTTTGGCACGGGTGTCGAAGTATCTCCGGCCATGGTGCATGGCGGCCCCTATCCGGCAACGTCGGATGGTCGCTCCACCTCCGTCGGCACGCTGGCGATCGAGCGCTTCCTGCGCCCCGTCTGCTACCAGGACTTCCCCGACGCCCTGTTGCCGCAGCCGCTGCGCAAGGGCTGATCGCGAAGATCCTATTTTGAAGTGAAAAGGGCTCGCTCCGCCATAGACGGAGCGAGCCCTTTTTCATGTGGGACGACCTGCGCTTACAGCTTCAGTGTCTCGCGCAGGTGGTCGATTCGCTTGGAGGCTTCGGCCTTGGTCAGGTCATCGGCAAAGGCCGCGTCATCCTTGGCCTGTTCCGACAGGGTCTTGAGATAGGAGCGCTGGGCGCCCGTCATCGGCTCGTCGCCACTCACCCAGTCATCCGGGTCTTTTTCCGTATTGGACGAAGGTTCGGCGGCGGTTCGTTCATCGACCATATCTTGGCTCCTTGGCTAATTTGTTCCGGTAACGTTCTAGTCTTGCCAAGGTTCCCCGATTTCCGTCAAAGCTCCTTAGCGCCGCCTTCGAAGTCACCGCGCACGATGCCGTGGCGCTGGAGCTTGTCGTAAAAGGTCTTGCGGGGGATGCCGAGCGCCTCGATCGTGCGCCGGACATCGCCCTGATGCTGTGCCAGCGTCTCGCGGATCACCTCGGCTTCGAAGCGCTCCATCCGCTCCGGCAGGCTGAGTGCCGCATCCGTCTTATCAAGCCTTGGAGTGCCCGGGGGTTGATCGAACAGGCCAAGCACGAAGCGCTCGGCAAAATGCGAGAGTTCCCGGACATTGCCGGGCCAGTCATGCGTTTTCAGGTGGCGGCTGACGCTGTCGCTCAAGGTCGGCACCGGGCGCCCGAAGCGCTGGGCCGCGCGCTCGGCAAAGAAGCCGAAAAGCAGGGGCACGTCGTCGCGCCGCTCGCGCAGCGGCGGGATAGCCAGCGTCACCACATTCAGACGGTAATAGAGATCGTCGCGGAAGTCCCCGCGCGCCGAGGGATTGCCGAGATCCACCTTGGTGGCGGCCACCACGCGCAGATTGACCGGACGTACCTCATTGGTGCCGAGCGGTGTGACCTCGCGCATTTCCAGAACGCGCAGCATCTTTACCTGGGTGGCAAGCGGCATGCTCTCGATCTCGTCGAGAAACAGCGTGCCGCCGCCGGAATGTTCGATACGGCCGATCCGCCGCTTTTGCGCGCCGGTAAAGGCGCCGGCTTCGTGGCCGAAGAGCTCGCTTTCGATGACGGTTTCAGGCAGGGCGCCGCAGTTGAGCGCGACGAACTGGCCAGTTGCGCGCCGGCTCCAGCGATGCAGCAGGCTGGCCACCACCTCCTTGCCGCTGCCGGTCTCGCCGAGCACCAGCACGTCGACATCGGTGTCCGCGATCTGGCGCAGCGTATGGCGCAGCCGCTCCATGGCCAGTGTCTGGCCGATCAGCGGCAACCCATCCTGCGCGGCATCGGCTGCCGCCCGCAAATGCCGGTTTTCAAGCTGAAGACGCCGCGCCGCGCCCGCCTTGCGCACACTGTGCACCAGCCGCTCTGTCGAAAACGGCTTGGCGATGAAATCATAGACGCCCTCCTTCAGGGCCGCGACCGCCATGGGCACGTCGCCATGCCCGGTCATCAGGATCACCGGCAATTCCGCGTCGCGCGCCTGGATCCGGCGAAACAGGTCCAGCCCGTCGATCCTCGGCATGCGGATGTCGCTGACCACGACGCCGGGAAAGTCAGCGGGCAGGGCGGCCAAGGCGTCTTCCGCGCAGGCACAGGCCGTGACGGAAAAGCCGGCGAGGTCGAGCGTCTGCAGGGTCGCTCTGAGGAGATCGGCATCGTCATCGACCAGGATGACGGGCAAAGCGGCGTCCGATGTCATGGATGGGCTCCGGCCTTTCTCAGGCGCACGGTAAAACAGGTGCCGGCGGCGCTGCTGTCGACCTCGATCGTTCCGCCATAATCGGCGGCAATATCCTTGGTAATGACGAGGCCGAGGCCAAGGCCTTTTTCCTTGGAGGTGTTGAAGGGCGTGAACAAGGCGTCGAGAATATCAGGCGCGATGCCTGCTCCATTGTCGGCGATCAACAGCGCTGCCATGTCGCCTTCATCGCGGACCGAAACGCGCACCTTGCCATCCAGTCGCTCGCCCAAGGCTTCCAGCGCATTTTGCAGCAGGTTGATGACGATCTGCTCCAGACGCACGCGATTGCCCATGACCATCAATGCATCGGGCGGATGGTGGATCTCCAGCGCCTCCAGCCGCCCGGCAAAACGGCTGCGCAGAAGCACGATGCCGCCGTCGATCACGGCCTTCAGCGATACGGGCTCAGCGTCGCCGCGCCCCTTGCGTGCGAGCGCCTTCAGATCCTCGGTGATCGTGCCGATCCGTTCGGTCAGCGCCGCGATCGCGCCGAGATTGTCTTCCACGTCCTTTTCGCGGGCGCGGGCGAGGTAGATGCGGGCGTTTTCCGCATAGGCGCGAATGGTGGCAAGGGGCTGGTTGATCTCATGCGCCACACCGGCCGCCACCTGGCCGAGAATGGCCAGCCGGTTGGCCTGCACGAGGCTTTGCTGAACGCCCTGCAGCCGCGCCTCGGTGGCGCGGTGGTCGGCAATTTCTGCTTGAAGCCGGTCGCGCGCCTGCGTCAGGTCGCGCGTGCGCTCCATCACCCGGCGCTCCAGATTGTCGCGGGCCATCTGTTCGCGCTCGCGCCTGACCTCAGCCACTTCGCGCCGCCGCAGGATAAGGCCCGCGAGGAAAAGCAGCGGCAGAAGCGTGCCGACTGTCATCAGCCGCATTTCCCGCTCAGCGGCGGACAGCACGGCATCGACAGGCGTAAAATAGGAAAGCTGCCAATGTGTAGTGGGCACCGGCACGATCAGGCGCAGATAGGCGGCGCGGTGGCCTTTCGCCAGCTCAGCCACTACAAGCCCCGCTCCCGGCCCCAGGCGGTCGCCTTCTACCAGAGGGATCGGCGCCAGCGGCGCATCGCCGAATTGCAGGCTTTCGCGGATCGGCGCCAGCCTCGTTTCAGGGATCGGCGCGGTAGTGAGAAAACGCAGGTCCGGCCGGCTGGTGATCAGGATCACCCCATCCTCATTGGCCACGAAGGTCGGCCGGCCGGAGCCCGCCCAGCTCGCTTCCAGCCCGGTGAACTCCATCTTGACGACCACGACGCCACGCGGCGCATCCTCCGTTTCCACTCTTCGAGAAATGTAAAGCCCCGGCCGTTTGCTGACATTGCCGAGCGCGAACTGCTCGGCCTCGCCGGCCCGCATCGCCTCGCGGAAGTAGTCGCGGAAGCTGTAATCGCTGCCGACGAAGCTCGTGGGCTCACGCCAGTTGCTGGCCGAAACCGTGCGGCCATCGGCGCCGATGACATAGAGAACGCTGGCGCCCGTGGCATCGACCAGACCTTCGAGCTTGCGATCGAGCGCAATGGCGGACGGACCGCCGCGCAGGCCTGCGGCTACATCGGGATCCCGCGAGAGCAGCAGGGGAAGAGCACGCGGCCGCTCCAGAACGGCGCGCAGCAGCGCCACCTTCAGATCGGCCTCGCTGCGGGCATCGGCCTCCAAATCCGCCAGCGCGCTTGCCCGGCTGTAGCGGTCCGCCGCCAGGATCGCGGCTATCGCAAGCGCGACGGATACCGTGGCAAATATAAGCCATCGCTTGCGCGTGGATCTCAGAGGCGCAAGCCGCGTCGCCGGATTGTCGTAGACCAAACTCATCGCGAAACTGTGCGCCTTTTCGCACGCAAGACAAGGGGACTGTGCGGATTTTCGCACCGACTGTCCCGGCAATGGCCGAACTATGAAAATTTTATGAATAGAATCAGGCGGCTCTGCCGACGACTGTCATTTGGCACAAGCTTTGCAAAACAGGAGCATCAGCCGTGCGGCTGGCGAATGTCAACAAAACGCTCGGGAGGCCGGCAACGGTAAGAGCGTGTCGGAGGGTCGAATGAAAGCTGAAATCACGCAGGCCGGGCCACAGAAAAAGGTCCCCTTCTACGGTCATCTCTATGTGCAGGTGATCTTCGCCATCACGCTCGGCATCCTGCTCGGCCATTTTTATCCCGATCTCGGCGCCTCGCTGAAGCCGCTCGGCGATGCCTTCATCAAGCTCGTCAAGATGATCATCGCGCCGGTCATCTTCCTGACCGTGACCACCGGCATCGCCGGCATGAGCGACATGAAGAAGGTGGGCCGCGTCGCCGGCAAGGCGATGCTTTACTTCCTCTGCTTCTCCACGCTCGCGCTTGCCGTGGGTATGCTGGTGTCCAACATCGTCCAGCCGGGATCGGGCATGCATATCGATCCTGCCACGCTCGATGCCAAGGCCGTCGCCTCCTATGCCGCCAAGGCCCATGACTCGACCATCACCGGCTTCCTGATGAACATCATCCCGACGACCATCGTCGGCGCCTTCGCGGAAGGCGATATTCTCCAGGTCCTGTTCTTCTCGGTGCTGTTCGGCATTTCGCTGGCGCTGGTCGGCAAGCCGGCTGAACCGGTTGTCGACTTCCTGCATGCCGTGATCACGCCGATGTTCCGCCTGGTGGCCATCCTGATGAAGGCCGCCCCGATCGGTGCCTTCGGCGCCATGGCGTTCACCATCGGCAAATACGGCATTGGCTCCATTGCCAACCTCGCCATGCTGATCGCCACCTTCTACGTCACCTCGCTGCTCTTCGTCTTCGTCATCCTTGGCGCGGTTGCCCGCTATAACGGCTTCTCGATCCTGGCGCTGATCCGCTACATCAAGGAAGAGCTGCTGCTCGTTCTCGGCACCTCGTCTTCCGAAGCCGCTCTGCCGGGCCTGATGTCGAAGATGGAGCGGGCGGGCTGCAAGCGCTCGGTCGTCGGTCTCGTCATTCCCACCGGCTATTCCTTCAATCTCGACGGCACGAATATCTACATGACGCTGGCGGCGCTGTTCATCGCCCAGGCCACGGATACACCGCTGTCTTTCGGTGATCAGATCCTTCTGCTTCTCGTGGCGATGCTGTCGTCCAAGGGTGCTGCGGGCATCACCGGCGCCGGCTTCATCACGCTGGCGGCCACGCTCTCCGTCGTTCCCTCCGTTCCGGTCGCCGGTATGGCGCTGATCCTCGGCATCGACCGCTTCATGTCCGAATGCCGCGCGCTGACGAACTTCGTCGGCAATGCGGTGGCCACTGTCGTCGTCGCCCGCTGGGAGAACGAACTGGACAAGGAGCAGTTCGCTGCCGCCATGGCCGGCAAGCTGGAGACGGATCCGGTGGCGATCGTCGATCAGCCCGTCGGTCATCGCGCTCTGCAGCCTGCCGAATAAAGGCACAAGACGCCTTTAAGACTGACAAAAACGGCCCTCGTCGACCTCGGCGGGGGCCGTTTTCTTTGGCCGCGTGACGCGCTATCTGAGAAGGGGAGGCGCAGGTGCCACGCACCGGGCGCGAGACAGGCAGGGGGGATGGTATGCGGGCGATTCTATCGGAGCTTGAGGCGCGGCGCGACGAAGCACGGGCCGGCGGCGGCGCGGCACGCGTGGCGGCCCAGCATGCCAAGGGCAAGCTGACCGCGCGCGAACGCATCGAGGTGCTGCTCGATCCCGGTTCCTTTGAAGAGTTCGACATGTATGTCACCCACCGCGCCGTCGATTTCGGCATGGCCGGCCAGAAGGTGGCGGGCGATGGCGTGGTCACGGGCTGGGGAACGATCAATGGTCGCCAGACCTATGTCTTCTCCCAGGATTTTACCGTTCTCGGTGGTTCGCTGTCGGAAACCCATGCCGAGAAGATCTGCAAGATCATGGACATGGCGATGCGCAACGGCGCGCCGGTGATCGGTCTCAACGATTCCGGCGGCGCCCGCATCCAAGAAGGGGTCGCCTCGCTCGCCGGCTATGCCGAGGTGTTTCGCCGCAATGCAGAGGCATCCGGCGTCATTCCCCAGATCTCGGTGATCATGGGCCCCTGCGCCGGGGGCGCCGTCTATTCGCCCGCTATGACCGACTTCATCTTCATGGTACGTGACACGTCCTACATGTTCGTCACCGGGCCGGATGTCGTGCGCACCGTGACTAATGAAAGCGTGACGGCAGAGGAGCTCGGTGGCGCCGGCACCCATACGAAGAAATCCTCCGTAGCCGATGCGGCGTTCGAAAACGATGTGGAGACGCTCGAGCAGGTCCGTACCTTCTTCGATTTCCTGCCGCTCAACAACCGCGCGGAGTTGCCGCTTCGGCCCGTCTATGACGATCCCGAGCGGATCGACCTGCGGCTCGATACGCTGGTGCCTGAACTCTCCACCAAGCCCTATGATATGAAGGAGCTGATCCTGGCGCTTGCCGACGAGGGCGATTTCTTCGAGCTGCAGGCTGAGTTCGCGCGCAACATCATCATCGGCTTCCTGCGGCTCGACGGGCATACGGTCGGCGTCGTCGCCAACCAGCCGATGGTGCTGGCCGGCTGCCTGGATATCGACTCATCCCGCAAGGCCGCCCGCTTCGTGCGGTTCTGCGATGCCTTCTCCATTCCAATTCTCACCCTGGTGGATGTGCCGGGCTTTCTGCCGGGCGTGACGCAGGAGACCGGCGGCGTGATCAAGCATGGCGCAAAGCTTTTGTTCGCCTATTCGCAGGCCACGGTGCCGATGGTGACGCTGATTACCCGCAAGGCCTATGGCGGCGCCTATGATGTCATGGCCTCGAAACATATAGGCGCCGACATCAACTATGCCTGGCCGAGTGCCGAGGTTGCGGTGATGGGCGCCAAGGGCGCGGCCGAGATCCTCTACCGTTCGGAGCTTGGCGACGCCGAGAAGATCGCTGCCCGCACCCGTGATTACGAAGCGCGTTTCGCCAATCCCTTCGTCGCGGCGGAGCGCGGCTTCATCGACGAGGTGATCATGCCGCATTCCTCGCGGCGGCGAATCCTGCGCGCTTTTGCGGCCCTCCGTGGAAAGCGCAAGGAACAGGTCTGGCGCAAGCACGACAATATCCCTCTTTAAGGCCCACCGCACCGATGGAAAGAGCTTGGTCATGTGCCTTTCCAAGCTCCTTTTTCCCAACCCCTGTAGGGGCTGGTCCGCATGCGGGGTGTGATCGTGTGCGCGGCAACACTGCACAGGGTTGCCGCGCGGCTTTCTGCTGATGCATGCGCCAACGCTGAATATCGTTACAACCAGAAGAGCTTGCCGCTTAGGATTAACCGGCCAGAAAGTCATTTTTGCCCATTGTCGGCTCATGGAGAGTCGATCCTCGTGCCTCGCCACGCAGCCCTCTGGTCTTGAACCTTCGGCAGCGTCGGTCTTGAGGCCGGTGATTGATGTCTTGTGCGAAAAGGACATCAGGGCATAGCAATGAAGAACATTTCGATCCTGGCAAAGTTTTTGACGCTGCTGGCGGCCTTCGGTCTCTTTACCGTTGCGGCTGCGCTCTATTCCGGCACCCAGCTCATGCGGATCGATACGTCCTACAGCAATCTCATATCCGGCCAGGCCAGTGCAGCGACGCTGGTCTCGCGCGCCTCGCGCCAGCTTCAGGCCGTGCGCTCCAGCATCGGTGAACTGCTGATTGCCCGGACGGAGGAGGATGACAAGCAGGCGCTTTCCGAGCTGCAGGATGCCCGCGACACGTTCGCCAACCGTCTGGAAGCCGCGCAGGTGCTGATCCCCAACGACGGTCGCATCAGCGCGCTGAAGACGGAAGGCGCTCAGACGATCGAAAAAGCCTGCGGCGCGGTGATCAAGGCCGGTGCCACCAGCCTTGCCGAAGAGGACGTGAAGAGCAGTCAGCTCCTGTTCGGCCAGGATTGTCAGCCTGCACTGCGCGACCTCACCAAGAAGATCGTTGCCCTGTCCAACGATCTCGTCAGCGATACGGCCACGGCGTCCGACAATCTCACGAACCTGTCGATAACGGTCGCCCGCACGACGATCATCGGCGTTCTTCTCGGCCTCGTCATCGTTCTGATTGCCGCCTTTGTCTCTATCCGCGCCTGGGTGGTTCGGCCGATCGACCGGATGGTGGGCGCCATGGCCAAACTGGCGAATGGCGATCTCGGTACCGATGTTCCGGAAGCCGACCGGGGCGATGAGATCGGCAAAATGGCCCGCACCGTGGCCGTCTTCAAGGAAAATGGCCTGAAGACGCGTCAGCTGGAAGCGGATGCCGAGGCGCAGCGCAGCCGCAGCGATGTCGAGCGGCAGCGAAACGCCGAGGCCGAAGCCCGCCGCGCTGCCGATATGGCCAAGGCAACGACCGGTCTGGGCGAAGGCCTGCGCCATCTTGCATCCGGCGACCTCACCTATGAGCTGACAGAAGCCTTTGCGGCGGACTTCGAAACGTTGCGCATGGATTTCAACGGTGCGGTCGCTCAGCTTCGCGAGAGCCTGTCGGCCGTCGCGGTTGCCGCGTCCTCGATAGACAGCGGTGCCAGCGAAGTCAGCCGCGGCGCCGACGACCTCTCCAAGCGCACGGAGCAGCAGGCGGCGAGCCTGGAGGAAACCGCTGCCGCGCTCGACCAGATCACGGCCAATGTCGCCAACTCCTCCAAGCGCGCCGACGAGGCCCGCCGTGTGGCCCAAAGCGCCAATGAAAGCGCGACCCGCTCCGGCTCCGTCGTGGCCGATGCGGTCAATGCCATGCAACGCATCGAACAGTCCTCCGGTCAGATCGCCAACATCATCGGCGTGATCGACGAGATCGCCTTCCAGACCAATCTTCTGGCGCTCAATGCCGGCGTCGAGGCTGCACGGGCCGGGGAAGCCGGTAAGGGTTTCGCCGTCGTCGCCCAGGAGGTGCGCGAGCTTGCCCAGCGTTCGGCCAAGGCCGCCAAGGAGATCAAGGAACTGATCCGCAACTCCTCCGGCGAGGTGGAGAGCGGCGTGCTGCTCGTGTCCCAGACAGGTGAGGTGCTGAAGACCATCGAGACCTATATCGTCGATATCAACCAGCATATGGACGCGATCGCCACCTCCGCGCGCGAGCAGTCTGTCGGCTTGGCCGAGGTCAATACCGCGGTCAACCAGATGGATCAGGTGACCCAGCAGAACGCTGCCATGGTCGAGGAAACCAATGCGGCCGGCGCTTCGCTCGCCAGCGATGCCACGCGTCTGCGCGAGGTCATCGGCCGGTTCCGCGTGGGCGAAGGGGCTGCAATGCCGATGGCCTCGGGCTTTTCCGGCGAGAGCGTGCGACGCCCGGCCAATAGCTCGGTCGCCCCCCGGCCGATGCCGGTGCTGAAGCCGCGCACGGCCGCGCCCGTTGCCGTCGCGGCTCACCATATTGCCAAGCCATCTCCGGCACGGGCTTTGACCAATAAGCTTGCCGCCGCCTTCTCTAGCCCGGCGCCAAGCGCCAAGAGCAAGCCGGCAGCTGACGCCTGGGAAGAGTTCTGAGCCGGCTCTGTCGTTGACGCAGTAACAAGAAAGGCCTCCGCATCGAAACCGATGCGGAGGCCTTTTTGCGTGTTAGCGTCCGTACTTTTGATCCTGGGATTTGCCCGAAGACCGGTTTCCACTTTTGGTTCGGATGCGCGGGGAAACGCTCAGCTCTGTGGCTGATAGCGGACCACGCGATAAAGATAGACAAGGACCATGGCGACCAAAATGCCCGTCGACACCGGATCGACATAGGCCTCCACGGCCTCATAGGCCTGGCCAAGGGCGAAGCCCGAGAGCGCCAGCAGGCTCGTCCAGGCCACCGTGCCCAGGGCGGAAAACAGCAGGAAGGGCAGAAAGCTCATCCGCGCAATGCCGGCCGGAACTGAAATCAGCGTGCGCACCGTTGGCACCAGGCGGCCAAAGAGAACAGCCGTCATGCCCTTCTCGCGAAACCAGCGCTCGGCGGCGCTCACATCGTCGGGGGTCAGCGTCAGCCAGCGTCCATGGCGCGCGGCAAAGGCCTTTACGCGCTTTTCGCCCAGCACGCGACCTGCGAAATACCAGGGAAGGATGCCGGCCAATGAGCCGATGCTGCCTGCCAGGATCACCGTGACGATCGACATATCGCCCTGCGTCGCACGATAGCCCGCCAGCGGCATGATCAGTTCCGAGGGAATGGGCGGAAAGACGTTTTCGAGGAACATCAGCAAGGCGATACCGAAGGCGCCGAAGCGCTGCATCATCATGTGGACGAAATCTTCCATGGGTCTCCTTTCGATGGAGCGGACATGCCGCCTGTCGCCAATATAGGCGGCGAAAGGGCCGTTCCATCGGTCAGAGAGCGGATGACGCGAACGTGTTTGATCGTGTTCCGATGAGGTCTATCCCTTAACCGCACGTCAATAGCGCGCGAGCGCGGCTGGGATGAACCGCCTCATCCGCCTTCGCTAACGCCGGCCTGCCACTCGTCCAAGGCTGCCTTGTCCATCATCGGATGATCCTCCATCGCTTGCGGATGGAAGAGCAGGGCGCTTTCGCCGGGAAGACGGAACCGCTTGCGCGTGTCGATGGCCTTCTGCCCCGTGCCGCCATAGGCAACCGCCTCGCTGGACCACCGAACCGACCATTGGCAGCCGGCTGGCGGCGCGAAAAGCGGATCGGGAAGGCTGATCAGCGTGAGATCGGCGCCGAAATTGACGAGGAGCAGCCTGTCGTCCCAAGGATCTTCGGCCTCGAAGCGCAGAAGAAAGGCGGAGGGGCCGATGACGCTGCCATCGACGCACCGGCGCCGCTCGGCCTGGCGGAAGGCCGGTTCTTCACGGCGCAGCCGCAGGAGGTCGCGATGAAGGGCGAGCGCTTCCGGCTTGCTTGCGGCCTCCTGCCAGTCGAGCTTGGAGCGTTGGAATGTGGCGGCATCACATGGATCTGCCATCTGAGCGACAATTTCGGGATCGCGCAGGCTTGGAAATTGCTGAAGAAACGCGATCCGGCCGTTGCGCACCATATCCGCATTTTTCGGATCGGCGTGATCGGCGAAATAGAAGAAGGGGGTCGCCGCGAAAAACTCCTGCCCTTGGAACAGCATCGGCGTTTGCGGCCCCAGCAGAAGCAAGGCAGTGGCGGCGCGCAGGCGCGCCATGGAGGTCAGCGCCGAGGCGCGCAGGCCTCGCCCGGAATTGGCGACCTGATCGTGGTTCTGGAGAAAATGGACGAAGCTGCAGGGCGCCCGATCGCGCGCCGGCTCTCCCCGGCCGTGATTTTGCCAGTCATAGCGCTGGCCTTGGAACAGGAAGCCGAACTTGGCCGCGGATATGAACTCCTGCGGCATCCCTCGGTGATCGTGATAATAGGCCTCGTTGCGCCCCGTCAGCACCGCCGTCGCCGAATGATGAAAATCATCGTTCCACAGCGCTTCGAGGCCATAGCCACCTTCGCGTGCCGGGCGGATCAGCCGCGCGGCCTGCGGCTCGTTTTCCCCGACGATATAGATACGCCGCTGACCCGCCGCAGCCCTGGCGGCGCGGGCGATCTCAGCGATGATGTGATCGTCGCTCTTGTCGAACAAGGCCTGCGTGGCATCGAGCCTCAACCCGTCGAAGTGATAGTCTTCGACCCAAGCGGCGGCATTGGCGGCGAAAAAGGCGCGTGTTCCCTCGGCATTGCGGCCATCGAAATTGATCGACCGTCCCCATTCATTGGCATAGGCGTCGGTGAAATAATCTGGGCTGAAGGCCTCGAAACATTCGCCGAGTCCGAAGTGATTGTAGACGACATCGAGGATCACGCCGATGCCGAGACCATGCGCCTGGTCGATGAAGGCGCGCAGATCATCGGGACGGCCATAGAGTCGGGTCGGCGCAAACGGCAGGACGCCATCATAGCCCCAGCCGAATGCACCGAAAAACTCGTTCACCGGCATCATCTCGATCAGCGTCACGCCGATCTCCTTCAGGAAGGCCAGCTTTTCAGCAGCAGCCCGATAGGTTCCCTCCGGTGTGAAGGTGCCGATGTGCATCTCATAGATCACCTGTCCTGCCGGCTCGATCCCGCGCCAGTCATCGTCGGTCCATCGATAGGCCGAGGCATCCATGACTTCCGATGGCCCTTCCGGCCCTTCAGGCTGAAAGCGGGAGGCCGGATCGGCATAGAGCCGCGCCTCCTCGTCCAGCTGCAGCTGGTAGAGGCTGCCGGGCTGCATGCCTGCGACGACACCCTCGAAATATCCGTGACCGTCAGTGGTAAGCGCATGCCTCTGTCCATCGCTGACGATATGCACCATGCGCCGCGCCGGGGCCCAGAGGCGAAAGGCAACGCCGCCCTCGACGGGTCGGGCGCCTAAAGGCATCGTGCGATCGGAGGGGTGAGATAAGACTCTGCCGGCATCGTCGGCAGGGTAAGGCGGCGGAGCGCTCATGGGGATCGGGTCCTTTCGGCGGAAGGAAACAAGCCGTCTCGATCACGGCGCGACCAGCCGGCCGCATTTGCCTTCAAACGCCACCTGCCAGCGCAGCAAAACGACAAAGCTTGCAGAAGGTTTCATCGGCGAGCGTCGATCAACCTTTGATGTGTCTGAGGAGCCCACAACGCAGTCTGGCTGGCTTGAAGCGCGGGTAGATGAGCATTTTAAAATCGCCGGCTGACGAAGGGCGACCCTCTCAAGCCGAAGCGCCAGGGCTGTTCGGCCGCCTTGGTGATGCCGATGCGGGTGCCGACATCGACATTCTGAGGCTCGGCGGGCAAGGTCAGCATGAACGGTGGCTGATCCACCGCCAGACCATTGTGGCTGATGTCGATGCCCAAGGCCTGACAGAGGCGTCCGGGACCGGCGCACAAAAGCTTTTTTTCGCCACGCCCCCGCCGTTCGGCCATGCGCTCCAGACCGAGGCTCGGCGACAGGGCGCGCACAAGCACAGCGCTGCCGGGCTGGCACACGATGTTGAAGCACCAGTGAATGCCGTAGGAGCGGTAGACATAGGCCGTGCCAGGCAAGCCGAACATAGCGCGGTTTCGCTCTGTTGGCCCGCTATAGCTATGCGATGCCGGATCATCGGCGCGGTAGGCCTCCGTCTCCACGATGATGCCGCCCGTTCCGTCCAGGCTGAAGACGGCGCCGATCAGCGAGGGCGCGACCAGCAGAACGTCGCGGTCGAAAAAGTCAACACCCGGCTCGGTGCTGGCATCCAAGATCATCTGTCACATCTCATCGTTCCTGCTTCCGGAGTGCGCCTGCCATGGATGCGATCCCTAACGCCTTGCGTGCTCCCGCGCGTCTCATTCTATCGTTCACGGCGCTCTGTCGTCCATCGCGCAAGCGACCCCTTTCGACCCGATGCGTCCTGGCAAGACGCCGAGCCGAAGGGGCTTTGCGATGGTCGACAGAGAAGGGAGGGCACAAGCGGCCTGTTAGCAGACCACCGCTTAGCGGCTTGCGCCCTTGCGGTCTGCGATCGGTGTCGAGCCTTCCCGGGCCTGCGGCTCCGTACCATCAGAGATCGAACCCGGATGCGGGTCGGACGCCGTCTTTGGCTTCATCGTGGCTTCGGGGCCGGCTTTGTCCGGGTCGGCGCGGGTTTCGAGCGGGTCCGGCCGAATGGCGTTCTGCTCCTGGCTGATTTTCGTCATACCCTCATCCTGTCTATCAGATTATTTTAAGTAAGATATGTTTCTTCTTCTGTATTGATTTCGTCGACAAGAAGATGAAGATCCTGTCGACTTGAATCATAAGCGACGAAATTTGCAAAAGTTCCCGATTTCGTATGGACTATCACGTGCATGTTTTCGTGATATGCAGAGGAAGGAACAAAAAAACCTAACAAATGTTCTTCTTGCGTGATTGCCAAACATCGATCAATGCCAAAACTGAACATGGAGTTCATCATGCGAGCGCTCAACATTATCACGCTTCTTCTGATCATTGTCGGCGGCCTGAACTGGCTGCTGGTCGGCCTGGCTGATTTCGACCTAGTCGCCACCCTGTTCGGCGGTCAGGACAGCGTTCTGGCGACGATCGTCTACACGCTGGTCGGTCTGTCGGCGATCTGGCAGCTTGTCCCCTTCGCCAAGTCCCTTTCGGTCGGCGAAACCCGCGCCGAGGCCAATCTGACCCATCGCTAAAAATGGCTGAGCCCTGCCAGGGGCAAAGCGACATGCAAACGCCGCTCCGTCAAAAAGACGGGGCGGCGTTTTTCGCGTCGAAGGATGTCAGGCGAAGAGGCCGGCAATCCAGTAGCTGGCGGCCGAGATCAGGCCGGCGGCCGGCATCGTCACCACCCAGGCCACGACGATATTGCCGGCAAGGCCCCAGCGGACGGCCGTGACCCTGCGGGCTGCGCCGACACCGACGATCGCGCCGGTGATCGTGTGCGTGGTCGAGACGGGGATGCCGAGGAAGGTTGCACCGAACAAAGTGAGCGCGCCGCCTGTTTCAGCACAGAAGCCCTGCATCGGGTTAAGCCGCGTTAGCTTGGAGCCCATGGTGTGAACGATCCGCCAGCCGCCGCACAGCGTGCCCAGCGCCATGGCCGACTGGCAGGAGAGCACGACCCAGAGCGGTACATAAAAGCTCTCTCCTAGGAGGCCCTGCGAATAAAGCAGGACGGCGATGATGCCCATGGTTTTCTGCGCGTCGTTGCCGCCATGGCCGAGCGAATAGAGCGAGGCCGAAATGAATTGCAGGATGCGAAAGGTGCGGTCGACGGCAAAGGGCGTCTGGCGAACGCAGAGCCAGGACACGATCAGCACCAGGAGCAAGGCCAGGAAGAAACCGACAGCCGGCGACAGCACGATGGCGGAAGCGGTCTTCGTCAGCCCGGCCCAGACCACGGCGTTCGTTCCCGCACTCGCGACCCCGGCGCCCACAAGGCCGCCGACCAGCGCATGGGACGAGCTGGACGGAATGCCGAAGACCCAGGTGACGATATTCCAGGCGATGGCCCCGGTGAGAGCGGAAAAGATCAGCCTGGGTGTGACGATTGCCGGATCGATAATGCCGGTGCCAAGCGTTTCGGCCACATGCAGCCCGAAAAAGAGAAAGGCAATGAAATTGAAGAAGGCCGCCCAGCCCACCGCATATTGCGGACGCAGCACCCGGGTAGACACGATAGTAGCGATGGAATTGGCCGCATCATGCAGGCCGTTCAGAAAATCGAAGAACAGCGCGACGGCGATGAGGCAGATGAGAAGCGGAAGGGCGAGGGTGGCATCCATCAGACATTCTCGATCACGATGCCGCTGATCTCGTCGGCGACATCCTCAAAGCGGTCGACGACTTTCTCAAGTTCGCCATAGATCTCGCTGCCGATCAGGAAGGCCATCGCATTGTCCTTGCCATAGCGGCGGAAGAGCTGTTTCAGCCCCTCGTCATGCAGCTCGTCGGACCGGCCCTCGACGCGCGTCACCTCTTCGGCGAGCTGTGTCAGCTTGGCAGCGTTGCGGTTGACGTCCTTGAGGAGGGGCACGGCCTCGGCCACCAGCCGGGCTGCCTCCACGACCACGCGCCCCATTTCCTGCATGCCCGGCTCGAACTCCGTCTGCTCGAACAGGCGGATGGTCTTGACCGTCTTGTGCATCATGTCGATGGCATCATCCATCGACTGGATGAGATCCTTGATATCGCTGCGGTCGAACGGCGTGATGAAGGATCGGCGCACGGCCTGCAGCACGTCCCGCGTCAGATCGTCGGCCTCATGTTCGAGCTTGACGATCCGGGCGCAGTTGATTTCGATCTCATGGCCTTGCAGAAGATCGTTCAGCGCATCGGCTGCGCCGACCACGCGCTCGATATGAGCCGCAAAAAGATCGAAGAAGCGATCTTCGCGAGGAAGCAGTTTTCGGAACCAGCCAAGCATCGGGCTCTCCTTTGTCGGGCATCCCCGCATGATGGCCAGGGCCGCGAATTGTCATAATTATGTCATAAACAGGTCAGGTCGAGGCGCAAGCCGCAAAGATCGACAGGGACGCCTTGGCTGGGTTGTCCACAGATCGGTCTTCTTCCGCTCTATTGCGCGAGACCAGCTTGGCCATCCTGCTGATCGCTGCCCCAGATATGACGCATTCACGGAACTGGTTGGTCGGTTTTCGCGTTGCACTTGCCACAGCAGGGAGCGCCGTCATGACCAGCCATTCACATGTCCGATCCCGCCGCGTTCTCGCGGCCGTCGCCTTCGTGGTCATGGCGCTTGCGGCAACCGAGGCGATAGCACAGGCGACAACAGCGCCGGCGGGTGGCGACAATTGCACAGGCGCGCCGTCTTCGACCGGAACCGGCGCCAATCCAAACCATGGCAGCGCGTCTCTGACCGAACGGTTGGACAATTGTAACGGTGTCCTGGCTCCACCCGCCACGGGTGATGGCGGCCTTGTGGCGCCCGCGCCGAATGCGGGCGAAACGCCTGTCATCAAGCCGGGACAACTTCCTTCGAACACGCCATCAGGCGCCAGCCCGGGCTAGGCACGTCTTCTGTCGGCGCTGCCCCTGCGCGAAAGCGCAATGCGCGAAACAAGGGTTGTCCGTGTCAGCCTGGTTCTGACCTCGGGCGTGACAGGTCCAGGATTTGACCACGAGTATGTGTGGCGCGGCCGAAGAGGCGAAAGCGGGCGTGCCAAAGGATGTATCGGCATCTGGCGAGAGGGTGAGGACATGGCAAAAACCGGCTTAGTGCCCAGCGACAAGGACGTTCACATCGATGTCGCTCATGAAATGACCTTGGCACAGGATGTGGGACGCGGGCGGCAGGCCGACCGTCCCCACGACATTCCGATGCGTGGCCTGAAGGATGTGTTCTGGCGCGTCTTTCATGAGGTTTCGGACGACCGTGTCACGCTGATTGCTGCAGGTGTCACCTTCTATATGCTGCTGGCCCTGTTTCCAGCACTGGGCGCTTTGGTCTCTCTTTATGGGATCGTGGCAGATCCGCAGTCGATCGGCTCTTCGATCGGCTTCCTCTCCAGCGTTCTGCCTGCCGGAACCCTCGATATCATCCTCAACCAGCTCAGCGCCCTGACCGCGCAGAAGACGTCTGCGCTCAGCGTCGGCTTCCTGGTCGGTCTCGCCGTCGCCCTGTGGAGCGCGCATAATGGTACGCTCGCGCTCTTCGATGCGATGAATGTCGCCTATAACGAAAAGGAGAAGCGCGGCTTCGTGAAGCTGACGCTGATGTCTTTCGCCTTCACGCTCGGCTTTCTGGTGATCGCCATGGCCGTAGTGGCGCTGATTGGCGTCATGCCGGCCGTACTTTCCTATCTTTGGCTCGACCGCTGGACAGAACTCCTGGCGCGCATGCTGCGCTGGCCGTTCCTCCTGGTCATGGTCTCCGCCGCTGTCGTCATGGTCTATCGCTATGGCCCAAGCCGGGAGCAGGCAAAGCTGCCCTGGATCAGCTGGGGTGCCGCCTTTACCACCCTGTCCTGGCTGATCGCCTCGCTCGGCTATTCCTATTACATCGACAATTTCGCCGACTATAATGCCACCTATGGCACGCTTGGCGCCCTGATCGGCTTTATGATCTGGACCTGGATTTCGGTCATCATCCTGATCGTCGGAGCAGAGATCAATGCGGAGCTGGAGCATCAGACGGCGCGCGACACCACGACGGGCCAGGCCCGCCCGCTGGGTCAGCGTGGCGCTTATGTTGCCGACACGGTGGGGAAAGCGAGCGAGTAACGGCTAAAAAACCGAAAACCCGGCGACGGCATTCAAGCCGACACCGGGTTTTCGGTCTCCTCCCAGGCATCTTGCAAATCCATTCAAACGCAAAGCTGCCGCAGAAGCATGATTGATCTTGCCGTCAATGCTTGTCGGTCTCGCGCATAGCGTCTTCGTGATACCAGCAATGGTCGATGAACGGCGCAATCTCCTTGGCCACCGTCATGCGGGACGCAGGAGGCTGTACGCCGCGTTCGCGGCGAATGCCTTTGACCGGAAATGGGATAACGGTAGCGCCGGCCGATATGCCGGGCATGTGCTCAACTGTTTTCATGGGGCTCCTCACACTTCCCACTCCTCATGTGCCCAATATTTGCGCCGATTGACTAAAAATCAATCAGCATCCCTGTCCTATTTGAAGGTTTTTTGACAGTGGGTGGGGCCAGAAGAGTCTAGGAAGACAAAACGCCCAAAGCGGCGCCAGAGTTCCTGCCAAAACCGTGCTCAAGTGCACAGCCATTCGGCTCGGCCGTCGGGTTTAAGGATTTCTTTATTCGATCAAGGAGATGGGGCGCCATCTCTTGTGAAACACGGCCGACAGCCCTTGGCGCGGATTCTTCGGTAAAGAAGGAATGACGGATCGGCGGCTGGAAAAATCGTGTCGGCAACGCGGTCTGGCACGCAAAATGCATTCTCTTGTTTGTGGAAGCGGTGGCGGCCGTTCGCGCGGCACGCCCTTTCTGAATGTGCAGTTTGCAGCACCACACGTGATGAGAGATAGACCATGACAAAGTATAAGCTCGAGTACATCTGGCTCGACGGCTACAAGCCGGTCCCGAACCTCCGCGGGAAAACGCAGATCAAGGAATTCGATGCGTTTCCGACGCTCGAGCAGCTGCCGCTCTGGGGCTTTGACGGCTCGTCCACGCAGCAGGCCGAAGGCCACAGCTCCGATTGCGTGCTGAAGCCCGTCGCCATCTATCCCGATCCGGCCCGTGCCAATGGCGCGCTGGTCATGTGCGAAGTCATGATGCCCGATGGCGTCACGCCGCACAGCTCCAACAGCCGCGCCACCATCCTGGATGACGAAGACGCCTGGTTCGGCTTTGAACAGGAATATTTCTTCTATCAGGACGGCCGCCCGCTCGGCTTCCCCGAGCAGGGCTATCCGGCTCCGCAGGGCCCGTACTACACCGGCGTCGGCTTCAAGAATGTCGGCTCCGTCGCCCGCGAGATCGTTGAAGAGCACCTCGACCTTTGCCTCGCTGCCGGCATCAACCACGAAGGCATCAATGCCGAAGTGGCCAAGGGCCAGTGGGAATTCCAGGTGTTCGGCAAGGGCTCCAAGCGCGCTGCCGACCAGATCTGGATCGCACGCTACCTGCTGCTCCGTCTTTGCGAGACCTACGGCATCGACGTCGAATTCCACTGCAAGCCGCTCGGCGATACCGACTGGAACGGCTCGGGCATGCATTGCAACTTCTCGACCAAGTTCATGCGCGAAACCGGCGGCAAGGAGTATTTCGAAGCTCTGATGGCTGCTTTCGCAAAGAACTGGAAAGAGCACATCGATGTCTACGGTCCGGACAACCATCTCCGCCTGACCGGCAAGCACGAGACCGCTCCGTGGAACAAGTTCTCCTACGGCGTGGCTGACCGTGGCGCCTCGATCCGCGTGCCGCATTCCTTCGTCAACAATGGCTATAAGGGCTATCTGGAAGACCGCCGTCCGAACTCCCAGGGCGACCCCTACCAGATCGCTTCGGTCGTTCTGAAGACGATTTCGGAAGTTCCGACCGCCGATTACGCTTCGGCCGCAGCCTGATCCTCCCGAGATGGCGCCGGTTTTGCCGGCGCCATCTGTCTTTCTGTCGATCGTCTGCGCTTTGATTGCGCCTCATGCCGCGCGCCCGGGGCTTATCGACGATCTCGACCTCCTACTCCTCGTGCACCGTTTCCTCGTCGATATCGCCACATGCGATGACGCTGCCGCTTTTGACGGGCTGTGTCGGCCGTGGCTGAGGACGGATTTTCCAAGCGCGATTTTCACGCCGCCTCCGCCATCTTGAAGATGCCGCGCAAGATCATGTTATCGCGTGAGGATCGCAGCATGCGGCCGCAAAGAATGCGCCGCATGGAAACAAGGCCGAAAGCGCAGACGCACAGACGGCCTTTGCCAGCCCGGTAGGATGATCAGGCAGTCAGCCCTTTCAGATAGGGCAGCACTTCCACCGCACCGTGATAGCACATGGTCACCGCGACATAGAGAATGACGGCGAGGCCGACATAGGCGATCCAGCGGTGGCGATGCAGCAGGGATGCCACGAGGTTGGCGGCAAGGCCCATCAGCGCGATCGAGATCACAAGCCCGATCACGAGTACGGTCGGATGTTCCTTGGCGGCACCGGCGACCGCAAGCACATTGTCGAGCGACATCGACACGTCGGCAATGACGATCTGGGTCGCCGCCTGAAGAAAGGTCTTCTTCACATGGGTGCCTTGCTGCTCCAGGTCCGACATCGACGCGTGGTCGTCGGCTGAGCGCAGTTCGCTCCACATCTTCCAGCAGACCCAGAGCAGAAGAACGCCGCCGAGAAGCTGAAGGCCGACAAGGCTCAGAAGCTCGACCGTGACGGCCGCAAAGGCAATCCGCAGCACGGTGGCCGCGCCGATACCGACGAGGATCGCCTTCTTGCGCTGCTCCGTCGGAAGGCCGGCCGCGGCCAGGCCGATGACGATGGCATTGTCGCCGGCCAGAACGAGATCGATGGCGATGACTTGGAGAAGGGCGGTGATCCCTTCAGGGGTCAGGAAATCCATGGAAAAGAGCCTTGCGCATCCAGTGGCCGTGGAGGGCCGCATCCGGGAATCTATCGGAAGGATCGATCGGCGCGCGTCGATATGTATCGCCACGCGAGAGCAACCGCAGGAACATGCCATGGCTGATAAACACCCTCAGGGCAAGGCCGCACACGCTTCTGAGAGCGTAAATTCGATATGCCTAAAACAAGTATAGTTTCATTTAGATATGTGTATAATTCAGAACATGCTAAACTAAATATTACCGGAAATCGACATCAGAAAGATCGCCTTAACCATCTTTCAAGAAATCGCTGCGATATTCCATCTCACAGGACGGGTTCGGGCCAGCTAAAGCGGAGATCTGCTGAGCATCGAAGGGGCATGAAGCCATATCGTCGTGACCGGTAAGTAATGTAGTCCGGTATGTCCCCCCGTGTTTCTGGTATCTTTGAGGGACAATGTTATGACAAGCATCATCACCAACTCAGCCGCAATTGCCGCTCTTTCGACCCTGCGTACGATCAGCTCCAATATGGAAACGACACAGGGTCATATTTCTTCCGGCTTGCGGGTTCAGTCGGCGTCGGATAACGCCGCCTACTGGTCGATCGCGACAACGATGAAGTCGGACAACAAAGCGCTCAGCGCTGTTGCAGACGCTCTCGGTCTGGCTGCCGCCAAGACCGATACCGCCTATACCGGCCTCAACACCGCGGTCGATGTGGTTACGCAGATCAAGGCAAAGTTGGTCGCCGCGCGCGAGCCCGGCGTCGACAAGGCCAAGATCGAAAAGGAACTGACCGAACTGCGCAATCAGCTGCTTTCGACGGCGCAATCGGCATCTTTCTCGGGAGAGAACTGGCTCTATAACACCTCGAGCACGGCTCCGACCACGAAGACCATGGTTGCGTCGTTCACGCGAAGCGCGTCGGGCAACGTTTCCGTCGGGACGATCGGCTTCGACACCTCGACGTCGACGCTGATCGATACGGTCAGCGCTGCCAATGGTCAGCTGACCAAGGCAGTGACCGGTACCGGCACCTATGTCAACGGTGCCGCAACCACCACTGGCACATACTTCCTGGTCAATGCCAACAGCACGACCTCGGCCGCAGGCTCGCTCGTCTCGATCTCTTCGCTGACGACCGATGCCCAGATCGAGCAGATGCTGAGTGCCGTAGACACGATGCTGGGGAGCCTCACCAATGCGGCGGCCAACCTCGGTGCGGCCAATGCGCGTATCGATCTGCAGAACACCTTCATCAACGACCTGCGTGACACGATCACCAAGGGCGTCGGTCGACTGGTCGATGCAGACATGAACGAGGAATCGACGAAGCTGAAGGCGCTGCAGACTCAGCAGCAGCTGGGTATCCAGGCGCTTTCGATCGCGAATTCGAGCTCCGACAGCGTACTTTCTCTCTTCCGCTAATCTCCAGCGGATAGATCCTGAGGCCAGGCCGCGCTCCGCAAGGGGCGCGGCCCGATTTTTTTGTGCGCTTCGCAAGACAGGCCTGCCTCACACAGGCCGTTGGCCTCATGGCCGCACAATAAAGCCCGCTGCCTGCACAGCGCGAAGGCTCTGCCGGCAGCGGGCGATAGGGCGGGATGACGGGCCAACTGGGCCGGGATATTCAAAGAGCGCAGTTCACCCCGATCAGACCTCGTCTTCAGAGAACGAAGTCGTCCACATACATCTTGGTCACGCCTTTGACCGCGATTTCGAAATCGGCGCGGCCATCGCCATCGACGTCGCCAGACAAGATGCCCTTGGAGAAGCGCAGTTCGCCTGCTTCGCCCGAGAAGCTCTTGGCGCCGATGAAGCTGAAGGACTGGTCGCCACTCGAATAGATGTCGGCATCGATCGACTTCAGGTCGATCAGGTCGCCCTGCTTGGCCTTGAAGTCGAGGATCACGTCGCGGTTCTTGCCGACAACGGAATCGTCGATCGAGTCGAACTCGAAGGTATCGGCGCCGGCTTCGCCCTTGAGATAGTCGCTGCCGCGCCCGCCAACGAGAATGTCCCGTCCCGCGCCGCCGAACAGATCGTCATCGCCCGATCCGCCGAACAGGTCGTCGTCGCCACCGAAGCCCTTGAGAATGTCGTCGCCGCCGAGACCCTTCAGGACATTGGCCTTGTTGTTGCCGAAGAGATCATCTGCCGAGGCCGTGCCGGTCGCGTTTTCGATGTTCTTGAGGATTTCGACGCGACCCTTGGTGATCGTCGCCTTGCCCTTGGCGAGATCGACGGTCACGCCGAGGCCGGCGGAGCTGTATTCGTCCTGGATCTCGTAGCTGATCGTATCGTTGCCATTGCCGCCGTCGAAGTAGTTCTTGAAGCCGACGGAATAGAAGGTGTCGTTGCCGTCGCCGCCGAAATAGTCGCTAACTTGGCCGTTGACTTCGAAGACGTCGTCGCCAGCGCCGCCATAGACCTTGTCAAAGCTCTTGGAGGCATAGGCCTTGATGTCGGCGAGATAGTAGTCATCGCCGGAGCCGAGCTCGATATAGTTGCCGCCTTCGAAATTGTTGATCACCTTGTCATTGCCGGTGCCGGCGAAGACAGTGTTGAACCCGCCGTCGCGGTCGGTGATATCCAGCGTGATCGTGTCGCGGCCGCCATAGCCGTAGATCGTCACGGCGGCGAGATTTGCATCGCTCTGATAGATTGTGTCGTCGAAGTCGGTTCCTTCGATCGTCGCCATGGTTGATCCTCCTTGAGCAGTTTGTTTCGATGGCGCCAGAATGCGTCGCATCTCCTGAACTGAAACTGAATTAAATATGGCTTTTCAGTGATAGTTCGTTAACGCAAACAGGCTGCCACGTTAACTTTGGCTTACAAGGCGAGGTAGTCCGTCACCGCCACGCCGACGATCCGGCCTTCTGCGTCGAAGGTGATGGTTTCCTCGCCCTCCCGCTCTAGGGGAGCGCCGGTGACGGCGTCGGTCGCCCGCAGGCGCCAGACGGAGCGGGCCGCGAAGGGCGAGACCGCCTCCACCAGACTGTCCTCAGCCACCTGATCCGGATATTGCGCGAAATAGCGGCGAAAGGCCGCCATGATCGCCGCCTTGCCCTGTAGACCGCCGACCTTGCCGGAGGAATAGACGGCCTCTTCGGCAAAGGCGGCTTCTATGGCCGCAAAGTCGAGCGCGTTGATCGCGGCGTGAAAGTCGATCAGGCGTTGCACGGGGTCAAGCATCAAGAGGTCTCCAGGCTTTAGATCGATGGATCAGACGGCAAAACCGTATCGTGCGAGATCGGCGCGCAGCGTCGGCGCATCGATGAAATGCACCGCCTGCCAGCCGGCGGCACGCGCGCCTTCGACATTGGCGAGGGCATCGTCAATGAACAAGGTGGCGGCAGGGTCGAGATCGAAAGCCTTGGCATGTGTTTCGTAAATCGCGGCATCCGGCTTAATCAGGCGGATTTCGCCAGATACAGTCACCCCACGCGCCAGCCTCAGAAAGGGAAACAGCGCAAGTGCTTCCTGAAACGTGTCGGCGGCGAAATTGGTCAGCAGGGTCACGTCATGGCCCTGGTCGATCAGGGCCTTGAGAATGGCGACGCTGCCATCATAGGCATGCGGCACCATCTCCGGCCAATGGGCGCGAAAGGCACGGATCTCGGCTTCGCGCTCCGGATGGCGCGCCACAAGTAGGTCTTCCGCCTCGCGCCAGCTGCGGCCGCGGTCCTGCTCCAGGTTCCAGTCGTGGGTGCAGATATTGGCGAAGAACCAGGCGCGCTCCTGCGCATCCGGAATGATCCGCTGGAACGGTAGGTTTGGATCGTAATGGATCAGCACCTTGCCGATATCGAAAACGATGTGGCGGATCTCGGTCATCATGGTCCTTCCTGCGAGTCGAGAAGACGATCAAGCGCGGTTTTACCGACTTCTGCCGCGGGCGAAAGAGCGCAGGTGCAAGGGCGGCGACTTTGCCTGAGGCCTCCTGTCGCTCGCGGATCCGATGATCGGAAATCAGGGGCTCAGCGCGTCGGGAAAGGCCAGTGCGATCGCCTTTTTCATCACCGTCGGCAAGGCGGCGCCGGAAAGGCTCGCGGCGGGCTCCCACCAGCCATCATTGCGCCTGAGCGCGGCGAGATCGCGCGCGCTGTAGACGCTTAGCTGCAGCTCGAAATGGGTGAAGACATGGGTGACGGTGCCGCAGGCCTGCCAATCGGCGGAAAAGGGTGCGGCACTGAGGCCGGTTTCGCCATCGACCCGCGAGGTCCAGGCACTGTTCGGCACTTCGCTCATGCCGCCGAGCAGCCCGCTCTCGGCGCGCTTGCGCAGGAAGATCGCGCCGGCTTGATCGCGCGCTACGAAGGCCGCCCCCTTGCGCACCGGCTTGTCCTTCTTGGCCGCCTTGCGTGGATAGCTTTCTACGGCTGCGCCCGAGCGGAAGGCAAGACAGTGGTCGTTCAGCGGACAGAGCGCGCAGACAGGGCGGCGAGGCGTGCAGATGGTGCTGCCGAGATCCATCATCGCCTGGGCGAAATCGCCCGGCCGCTGTTGAGGCGTGATGCTGGCGGTCAGCGCGCGAAAAAGGCGTTTGGCTGCCGGCAGGCTGTCCTCCACCAGAAAGAGACGGGAGACGACCCGCTCGACATTGCCGTCGACCACGGCACTCGGCCGATCGAAGGCGATCGCCGCTACGGCTGCGGCCGTATAATCTCCGACCCCGGGCAGGGCACGCAGGCCATCTTCCGTATCGGGAAAGCGGCCGGCGTGATCGCGTGCGACAGCTTCGGCGCATTTCTTGAGATTGCGGGCGCGGGCATAGTAGCCGAGCCCCGCCCAGGCCTTCATCACCGCATCCGTCTCTGCCTCGGCCAGATCCTCGACGCGCGGCCACAGCGCCAGGAAACGCTGGAAATAGGGGATGACGGCCTGCACCGTGGTCTGCTGCAGCATGACCTCCGACAGCCATACGTGATAGGGATCGGCACGGCGGCCTTGCTGCCCCTCAGCCGGCGAAATGCGCCAGGGAAAGCTTCGATGATGGCGGTCATACCAGGCGAGCAACAGCGGCGCGACCGCCGCCGTTTCCGGAATGGTCGGATTCGGACAAGAGGCAGACGGGGGCGGGGAGAGGTCGGGTGGCGTGCGCATGGTTTCGCGCCTATACTTGGCGGAGAGCGCGCGACGGTTCAAGCCATGGCGCGCGGAATCGATCGCAAAGAGCGGAATGCGCCATCGGCAGGCAAGTAGGTTCTGACAAAAGCATGGCCCTGCCGGGAAACCGTCGGCAGGCCGAAGCATTCTCTCGACAGGTGGTGGACCCGTCTCTGGAAGTGCAAGGCGGACCGGACAAGGCGCCCGCTTGAAGGGGCTGGCGGTCCGAGAAGGCAGGCGTGTGCAAACAGCCCGGTTTGCGAAACGGCTCGGTTGAGAATGGGCCTTGGAGACGATGTGACGACAAAGAGCCCACAGCGCGGGGTCGCGCAGATCAGCGAGATCGCCAACGGGATCATCGATCCGGTTCTGGCGCGGCGCGCCGGCATCAATACCTTTCTTCTCGGTGCATGGGACGAGATCGTCGGCGATGAATTCGCCCGGTCCAGCCGGCCGGAGAAGATCGCCTGGCCCCCGCGCGAGCGTGACGCATCAGGCCGGGAGAGGCAGCGGCCGGGCACGCTGGTGGTTGCCTGCGAAGGTGCGCAGGCTTTGTTTCTCGGCCATGCCAAGGGCGAGATGATCGAGCGGATCAACAGCTTCTTCGGCTTTCCTGCCATCGCCCAGGTGCGCATCGTGCAAAAGCCCGTTGCGCTCAACACGCGGCCGACCCGGCGACTGCGCGTGCTCGACCCCGCCTCCAAGGCGGAGCTCGAAGACATGGTCTCCGGCGTCGAGGAGGGCAAGCTCAGGGATGCCCTCCGACGGCTCGGGCGCGGTGTGCTGGCAAAGCGCTAAAGGCAATATCGTCTACACTTGCCAAGCCCGGCAGATTGCCGCACAGACGCGCATCAGCGGAGGCGCATATGAGCAGAGTTATCGAGATCCTTTCCTATCGGCTGAAGCCCGGCACAGGCCAGGATTTCTTTGAGATCATGAGCACGGTGAGCGTTCCGCTGCATCAGGGGCAGGGTATCGACGTTGTTTGGCATGGCCGGTCTCTCGACCACGAGGACGGCTATGGACTGATCCGTGCCTTTGCCGATCTGGACACGCTGGAAGCACAGCAAGCGGTCTTCTATGCCAGCGAGGCATGGCGGGCTGGTCCGCGTGAGGCGATCATCGCGCGGATTGACACAAGCGCGAAGCTCGTCCTGTCGGTCAGCCATGCCGCGATCGAGGCCTTGCGCTGCCAGGGCGCCTCTGCCGCCATTGGCTGATCGAACGCTTAGCGCCTGCGATGCGCAAAAGGCCGCCGCAAAGCAGTGCGGAAGCCTTCCTTTCGCCGCAGCCATGAGTCACGAATCTTTGAGCCTTGCGCTGCGCGGGCCTCTTGTGAGGTCTTGAAAGGCGCTATATCGCAAGGCCAGCCCCTTTTGTTCCGAAACAGGTGAACCCGATGTTTCTTTCCGCCGTCCGTTCTTCCAAGCGCCTGAGCGCCGGCGTCGCGCTCTGCGCGGCGATGCTCGTGCTGGCCTCCTGCAGCGACGAGAAGAAGGAAGAGCAGGCGAGCCCGGCCCCGGCCAGCCCGGCTGCCGCCACCAGCGACGCCACGCCGGCCGCAACGCCTGCGACCCCGGGCGCAGCGCCTGCGACCCCGGCCGCACCCACTGCCTCGAGCAATGCATCCACCGCGGCCCCCGCCGCCTCCACGCCGGCCCCCGCTCCGGCAGCAACGGCGCAGGCGCCTTCGACCCCTGCCGCCGCGGTCGATGTGCCCAAGCCCGATGGCGAGGTCGATATCGCCAAGCTGATGGCGCCGGGTCCTCTGCCGGAAATGGCTGTCGGCAAGGCGGATGCACCCGTGACGATCGTCGAATATATGTCGATGACCTGCCCGCACTGCGCCCATTTCCACAACACCACCTTTGACGCGGTGAAGCAGAAATATGTCGAAACCGGCAAGGTTCGCTTCATTCTGCGCGAATTCCCCTTCGATCCGCGTGCGGCAGCTGCCTTCATGCTCGCGCGCTGCGCGCCTGAGGGCCAGTATTTCCCGATGGTCTCCATGCTGTTTCGCCAGCAGACGCAATGGGCTGCCGCCGAAAACGGCCGCGAGGCCCTGCTGCAGATGTCCAAGCTTGCCGGCTTTACACAGGAAAGCTTCGAGAAGTGCTTGACGGACCAGAAGCTTCTGGACGATGTGAACGCCGTCATGCAGAAGGGTGCCAAGGAATTCGGCGTCAACGCCACGCCCACCTTCTTCATCAACGGCAAGCGCTACTCCGGAGACATGTCGCTTGAGACCATCTCGGCTCTCGTCGATCCGCTGCTCTGACCTGTCCGATCCGAAAGAGGCATGCGACGGGCGCGTTTTCGCGCCCGTTTTCGTTCTTGCCCTTAGCCGGACGGCGTGCCCAAGCGGAAGCGAGGTCGCATGAGGTTCACCAAATTGCGGCTCGTCGGCTTCAAGTCCTTCGTGGAGCCCTCCGAATTCGTCATCGAGCGTGGCCTGACCGGCGTCGTCGGGCCGAATGGCTGCGGCAAATCCAATCTGGTCGAGGCTCTGCGCTGGGTCATGGGCGAGAGCTCCTACAAGAACATGCGCGCCTCCGGCATGGACGACGTCATCTTCTCCGGCTCGGGTAGCCGCCCCGCGCGCAACATGGCCGAGGTCGGCCTCTTCCTCGACAATAGCGACCGCACCGCACCGGCCGGCTTCAACGATTCCGACGAAATCCAGGTGACCAGGCGGATCGAGCGGCAGAACGGCTCCGTCTACCGCATCAATGGCCGCGAGGCGCGGGCGCGGGACGTGCAACTGCTGTTTGCCGATGCCTCCACCGGCGCGCGCTCTCCCTCCATGGTCGGCCAGGGGCGTGTCGGCGAACTGATCAATGCCAAGCCGCAGGCGCGCCGTCAGCTTCTCGAAGAAGCGGCCGGCATTTCCGGGCTGCATTCGCGCCGCCACGAGGCGGAGATCCGGCTGCGCGCCGCCGAAGGCAATCTCGAGCGGATGGACGATGTGCTGGGCGAGCTGGAAGCGCGCATCGAGGCGCTGAAGCGACAGGCTCGTCAGGCCGGCCGCTTCAAGACGCTCTCCTCCGACATCCGCCGCGCCGAGGCCATGCTGCTCCTCATTCGCTGGAGTGAGGTGCGTGCTGCCGAGCGGGAGGCCGACGACCTCGTCAAGACCGAGACGGTGGTAGTGGCCGAACGCGCCCAGGCGCAGATGGATGCGGCAAAGGAGCAGGCGGTCGCCGGGCTCAAGCTGCCGGCGCTGCGCGAGGAGGAAGCCGAGATCGCAGCCCGTCTCCAGCGCGCGCAGATGGCCCGCACGCAGATGGAAGAGGATTTTGCCCGGCTCATGCGCCGGCGTGACGAGTTGCAGCACCGGCTGGCCCAGATCGAGGGCGATCTTGCGCATGAAGCGCGACTGATCGCCGACAATGATGCCGCTCTTGCCAGACTGGAAGATGAGGAACGTCTGCTCCACGAGAGTCTCGCAGATGCCGATCTTCGAGATGACACGGCCCGAGAGCTGCGGGATGAGGCTGCAACAGAGCTTGCAACAGCAGAGGCGGAGCTCAGCCGGCTGATGGCCACACGCGCGGCGGCGGATGCGGCGCGCGCCGAACTCGACCGCAGCGCCCGCGATCTTGACCATCGCCGCCAGAAGCTCGCTGACCAAATGGCCCGCGTCGAAGGCGACATCGAGCGGCTGGACCGCACGCTGGCGGCCCGGCCGGACCCTGAACGGTTCCGCGAGCGTGTGGCCGAAGCAACCGAGGGGCTGGAGGCTGCCTCTGCGCTGACAGGCGCTGCCGAGGCGGCATTGGCCGAGGCGGAGCAGGCGGAAAGCGCCTGCAAGCTGCCGCTCGACGGGCTGCGCCAGACCCTGGGCGCGCTGGATGCCGAGGCGCGCACCATCCGCGCCATGCTGGCTGCTGGCGCCCCGCCGGAAGGCATCGCCCCGGTTCTCGATTCCATCGTGGCCGCGCGCGGTTTTGAAACGGCCCTTGGCGCCGCACTTGGTGAGGACCTGGAATCGCCGCTGGACCGCGCAGCGCCCGCCCATTGGCGTCTGCCGGGCGACCCGGCGGACGATCCGGCCTTGCCGCCGCCCGCCGCGCCGCTGTCGGATCATGTCGACGCACCGGAAGCGCTCAGCCGACGGCTTCGGCAAATTGGCGTGGTGGCGGATGCCCAGACCGCTGAACGGCTGCAGCCCTTGCTGCGCTCCGGCCAGGTTCTCGTCACGCGCGAAGGCGCCGTCTGGCGCTGGGATGGCCATGTGACGGGCGCCGATGTTGCCGGGCCGGCCGCGTTGCGCCTGGCGCAGAAGGGTCGGCTGGCGGAGGTCGAGGCGCAATTGGCGGACATCAAGACCGCGCGCCAGACGGCGGAAGAGGCGCTGAGCGCTGCGAGCACGGCCCGCGCCGCTGCAACTGCCGAGGCCCGCGCGGCGCGCGAGGCTGAGCGGGAGGCTGTTCGCACGCTTTCATCCATGCAGGATCTGCTTGGCAAGGCCGAACGCGAGGCGGGGGAGGCATTACGCCGCCGCGCCGTTCTGGCCGAGAGCCGCGCCCAGCTTGCCGCCCAGGATGGCGATGCGGCCGCACAGGAGGCTGCGATCTTGGCCGCCCGTGCCGACCAGCCGGATCTTACCGAACTGCTGGCCGCGCTCGAGCGCCAGTCCGCCAATGTTGGAGAGGCGCGTCAACGCGCCTTGCTGGCCCGCGCCGCCTATGACGACCAGGCACGCAAGACCGCCGGAAGCCACCAGCGGCTCTCTGCGCTGTCGCAGGAGCGTGCTACCTGGCGTGCACGGGTAGAAAGCGCCGGCCGGCATGGCGATGAGCTTGCCCGCCGGCGACGTGAGACTGAAGAGGAGCTGGCCGGCCTGGCCGAGGCGCCGGACGCTTTCGAGATGCGTCGGCGCGCGGCAATTGCCGAGATCGCAGGGCTGGAAACGGCGTGCCGGGAGGCCGCCGAGCGTTTGGCCCTGGCCGAGGAACGCCAGCGCCAGGCCGATCGGGCAGCGACCGACGCGCTGGCCGCGCTGGCCGAGGCGCGCGAGAAGCGCGGCCGTGGCGAAGAGCGTCTGCTCTCTGCCCGCACGCGCCGGGCCGAGATCGAGGATGCAATCAGCACGGCCTTCGACTGCCCCGCCCACGAGATCGCGCGCTTTGCCGGCCATGTCGAAGGCCGGCCCTTGCCGGAGATGCGGCAGGTGGAGCGCGAGCTGGATCGTCTGAAAAGCGAGCGCGAGCGGTTGGGTGGTGTCAATCTGCGCGCGGAAGAGGAGCAGGCAGAGCTTTCGGAGCGATTGGCAACGCTGCTCAAGGAGCGCGAGGACGTCATCGATGCCGTGCGCAAATTGCGTTCGGCAATCCAGAGCCTCAACCGAGAGGGGCGCGAACGGCTGATGACGGCCTTCGAGGTCGTCAACACCCAGTTTCAGCGGCTGTTTACCCATCTCTTCGGCGGCGGCACGGCCGAGCTGCAACTGATCGAGAGCGACGATCCGCTGGATGCAGGCCTCGAAATCCTCGCTCGGCCGCCGGGAAAGAAGCCGCAGACGATGACGCTGCTGTCGGGCGGTGAGCAGGCGCTGACGGCGCTTGCCCTGATCTTTGCCGTGTTCCTCACCAATCCCGCGCCGATCTGCGTGCTGGACGAGGTGGATGCGCCGCTCGACGACCATAATGTCGAGCGCTACTGCAACTTGATGGAGGAGATGGCGGGCCTGACCGAAACGCGCTTCGTCATCATCACCCACAATCCCATCACCATGGCGCGCATGAACCGGCTGTTCGGCGTGACCATGGCCGAGCAAGGCGTCTCACAGCTCGTCTCCGTGGATCTGCAGACCGCCGAGGCGCTGCGGGATGCCGGCTGAGCGCTTCGCTGCCGCCCGCTTCTGCCTCATGTCTGCGACCGATACGCATCGCCCCTCGCGCCAGTCTTGCCCTTTCTGCTGCGTTGCAACATAATTCCTTCGGCGCTGCGATTTTCATTCAGGACGGAATGGGTTAGCGTCCCGTTCGGGAGAGAGGCAGGCCGCCGGCTCGTCAGGGTCGGCTGCAGGCAGGGTTGCCAGCCGCATCATGAGCGGCGGGCAGGGGGCCCACGGCGCCGAACGCAGGCGCCAGAGGCCTTCCAGGGTGGAGACGGGCATGACGAAGTGGGTCTATGGTTTCGGCGGCGGTGCTGCCGAGGGCCGCGCATTGGACATTGAGATTCTTGGCGGCAAGGGCGCCAACCTCGCCGAGATGTGCACGCTGGGCCTGCCGGTGCCGCCGGGTCTCACCATCGTTGCCCAGGCCTGTGGCGAATTTCTCAAGGCCGGGCGATGCCTGAACGATGCGCTCAAGGCCGAGGTGATGGCCGGCATTGCCCGCATCGAGGCGCTGACCGAGCGCCGCTTCGGCTCCAACGACCGGCCGTTGCTTCTGTCGATCCGCTCCGGCGCGCGCGCCTCCATGCCGGGCATGATGGATACGGTCTTGAACCTTGGCCTCAATGACGAGACGGTCATGGGCCTCGCGCAAGATGCCGGCGACGAGCGCTTTGCCTGGGACAGTTACCGTCGCTTCATCCAGATGTACGGTGATGTGGTCATGGGCCTTGGTCATGATTTGTTCGAAGAGATTCTCGAGGATGAGAAGGCCCGCTTCGGCCGCGAGCAGGAGCCGGAGATGACGGCTGCCGAATGGCGCTCCGTCGTGGCCCGCTACAAGGATGTTATCGAGGAAGAGACCGGCGCGCCCTTTCCGCAGGCGCCGGATATCCAGCTTTGGGGTGCGATCGGCGCCGTCTTTTCCAGCTGGCTCAATCCGCGCGCGGCCACTTACCGCATGCTCCACACGATTTCGGAAGCCTGGGGAACGGCTGTGAACGTTCAGGCCATGGTCTTCGGCAATCTCGGCAATAGCTCGGCGACAGGCGTGGCCTTTACCCGCAATCCCTCCACCGGCGAGAACCGCCTTTTCGGCGAATTCCTCGTCAATGCGCAGGGCGAGGACGTGGTCGCCGGCATCCGCACGCCGCAGAACATCACCGAGGCCCAGCGCATTGCCTCCGGTTCGGAAAAGCCCTCGCTGGAAAAGCTGATGCCGGAGGCCTTTGCCGAGCTTTCCGCCATCTGCCACCGGCTGGAAGCGCATTATCGCGACATGCAGGACATCGAGTTCACCATCGAGCGCGGCCGGCTCTGGATGCTGCAGACCCGCACTGGCAAGCGCACGGCCAAGGCAGCGCTGAAGATCGCGGTGGACATGGCGCAGGAGCGGCTGATTTCGCGCGACGATGCCGTGGCCCGCATCGATCCCGCCTCGCTCGACCAGGTTCTGCACACGACCATCGATCCCCAGGCCCGCCGAACGGTGATCGGCTCCGGCCTGCCGGCCTCGCCGGGAGCTGCGACCGGCGAGATCGTCTTTTCCTCCGAAGATGCCGTACGCGCCCAGAAGGAAGGCCGTGACGTCATCCTCGTGCGGGTGGAGACCAGCCCGGAGGATATTCATGGCATGTCGGCGGCCGTCGGCATTCTGACGACGCGCGGCGGCATGACCAGCCATGCCGCCGTTGTCGCCCGTGGCATGGGCCTTCCCTGCGTCACGGGCGCGGGAAACCTCCGCGTCGACCTGCGCAACGGCCTGCTGATCGGCGGCGGTCTCTCGCTGAAGGCTGGCGAGATCATCACCATCGATGGATCCTCCGGCCAGGCGATCAAGGGCGCAGTGCCGATGCTGAAGCCCGAACTCTCCGGCGATTTCGCCCAGATCATGGAATGGGCTGATGCGGCGCGGCGCATGCGCGTGCGCACCAATGCCGATACGCCGGCTGATGCCCGCACCGCCCGCGCCTTCGGTGCGGAGGGGATCGGCCTCTGCCGCACCGAGCACATGTTCTTCGAGGGCGAGCGCATCAATGTCATGCGCGAGATGATTCTCGCGTCCGACGAAGCGGGTAGACGGGCCGCTCTCGGCAAGCTCCTGCCGATGCAGCGTTCGGATTTCGTCGAACTGTTCTCGATCATGCACGGCCTGCCGGTGACGATCCGCCTGCTCGACCCGCCGCTGCACGAATTCCTGCCCAAGGCCGAGGACGAGATCGCGGAGGTGGCTGCGGCCATGGGTCTGTCCCCGCGCGAGCTTTCCGAGCGGATCGACGCGCTGCACGAGTTCAATCCCATGCTCGGCCATCGCGGCTGCCGGTTGGCGATCTCCTATCCCGAAATCTGTGAAATGCAGGCCCGCGCCATTTTCGAGGCGGCGGTGGAGGCGGCGCGCCAGACGGGCGCCGCCGTGGTGCCCGAGATCATGGTGCCGCTGGTCGGCCTCAAGGCCGAACTCGATTATGTCAAAGCCTGCATCGATGCCGTGGCGCGCGAGATCATCGGCGCGGCGGGCCTGTCGATTGACTATCTCGTGGGCACGATGATCGAACTGCCGCGCGCGGCCTTGCGGGCGCATGTCATCGCCGAGTCGGCGGATTTCTTTTCCTTCGGCACCAACGACCTGACGCAGACGACCTTCGGCATTTCCCGCGACGATGCGGCCCAGTTTCTGGAAACCTATCTACGCAAGGGCATCATCGAGAAGGATCCCTTCGTTCAGATCGACTATGACGGGGTCGGCGAACTGATCCAGATCGCCGCCGAGCGTGGCCGGCGGACCAAGAATGCGCTGAAGCTCGGCATTTGCGGCGAGCATGGCGGCGATCCGACCTCGATCCGTTTCTGTGAGGAGCGTGGCCTGGATTACGTCTCCTGTTCGCCCTTCCGCGTGCCCATTGCCAGGCTCGCCGCCGCGCAGGCCGCCATCACGGTGCCGAAGGTGGCGTGACGTTTCGGACCCTCATCGACGAACCCTTGATGTGAATGAGGGCTGCAGGATACCCTTCTGTTTGATCCATGATCTGCTCGATCCTCGTTTCACCCCGGCTGGATTATGCTCTAAGGGATCGGTAGCCCGCCACGGATTCGCCCGCCCATGAAAATCGTCTATGAGCGTCCTGTCTCGCTTGCCGCCCTTTGGGCGCGGCGGATCGGGCGCTTTTCCGCCGGCCTGTTGCTCGTCACCGGCCTTGCCCATTGGGCGCATGCGGTCGAAACGCCTGAGATGATCGCGCTGGCACTGCTCTCAGCCGGCCTTGCCGCGCTGGCAGCCATTCTCGCGCTCACCGGCTTCGTGCGGCTCTGGCAGGTGGCCGCGGTCGGTGGCGTGGCAGCATTTGTTGGCCTTGTCTATGCGCTGATCCCGCTGTCGGTTGTCGGCTACGGCCTGTTTCGCTTCATGGATCGGCCGGCCTTGATCGAGGTGACGACCGATGCGACCGAGCCGCCGCCCTGGATCGCGCCGCCGGCCGCCCGCCAGGGCTGGCTGCCTCATGCGCCTGTGCCCGATCAGGCCGCGCGCCAGGCCGAGGCCTATCCCGCGCTGACCGGCCGACGTTATGATGGCGCGCTCGACCGTGTCTTCGCCGGCGTGAAGACGGTGGCGGCGGCCTCAGGGCTGGCAATCACCGCCGAGCGCGGCACGGAAAATGCCGAATCCGATCTAGAGGATGCACCGGCACAGCCGCAAGCCGGACCTCCCGCCGATGCCGACATCGGCAATGTGCCCATTCCCTCCGCGCGGCCGGAACCTCTGGCCCAAACCCTGATGCCGGGGCAGAGAGCGAGCGACATTCTTCTTCAGGGAGAATGGCGCAGTTTCATGGCCGCGATCCCCTTCGACGTGGCCATACGGCTGCGTGAGGAGGCCGAAACCACCTTTGTCGATATTCGTGTGTCGGTTCGATACGGCCCGCACGATCTCGGCTTTGCCGCAGCCTTTGCCGAGCATTTCCTGCGCGCGCTCGATGCAGAGCTTTTGGGCATTGCCGGCGGGTGATGCCAGCCTGATGCAAAAGGCTTATGCGAGGGTATAGAGCCGCCCCAGCGCGGGCGGCCCGCCTTCGCTCGAAACAAGACCTCGATCGACCAGATCCTCCAGCTGCGCGAGTACGGACAGCGCTGCAGCGCCATGTAGCCGGGGATCGGTGGTGGCATAGATGACGCGGACCATCGCGTCGATGGTCGTGTCTCCGGCCTTCAGCCTGTCGATGATCGCGCGCTCGCGCAGCCGGCGATGAGTCTTCAGGGCGCGCAGGAAAGGCTTGGGCGCGGCCACTGGCCCTCCATGGCCGGGAAAATAGATCCGGTCCCCCTCGCGTGCCAGCAGCTTGTCGAGCGAGGCCATGTAATCGCGCATGGCGCCATCCGGCGGCGCGACGATGGTCGTGGCCCATGCCATGACATGATCGCCGGAAAAGAGAATGCCGGCTTCATCCAGCGCAAAGGCCAGATGGTTGGCGGTATGGCCGGGCGTATGAATGGCGGTGATCCGCCAGTCCGCCCCTTCGATCACCGCGCCGTCGCCAAGCGCCATATCGGGCACGAAGTCGCTGTCGCTGCTTTCCGCAAAGGGATTTTCCTCTCCGGCAAAAAGCGGGCGCGACGGCCGGTGCGGCCCTTCGGCCAGAACCGGCGCGCCGGTGGCAGCCTGGAGACGACGGGCAAGCGGCGAATGATCGCGGTGGGTGTGGCTGACAAGGATATGGCTGACCCGCCGCCCTTCAAGCGCACGCATCAACGCGGCAAAATGCGCCTCATCCTCTGGGCCGGGATCGATGACGGCGACGTTCTGCCTGCCGACAATATAGCTGTTGGTGCCGTGAAAGGTGAAGGGAGAGGCATTGTTCGCTGTAATCCGCTGGACGCCGGGTGCTACCTCCACCGCCTGCCCATGCGCAGGCTCGAAAGTCAGGTCGAAGATCGGGCCAGTTTCGGCCGCTTCGGATAAGGTCATGCCGGCTCCCTTGATGTCCAGGCGTGCCGCGCAACGAAGGCGCCACCCGCTGATGCAGCCCTGTCTATCGTAAGAGGCAGCGAAAAGCATCCTAGCGATAACTCGCGGTTCAGGGCCGAGGCGATAGCTCCAACGGTCGCACGAGCCCGCAGGACCGATCCGCAAACAGGCCAGGCGGGCGTCACCAAGGAAATTTTCGCCGTGAGACAACTTATCCGTTGAGGCGCCGGGCAAGCTTTGCTAGAGCAAGCCACCTCGCGCGAGACAGCACGCCACGTGCCTCGCGCGGCCTTGATGGGGCGTAGCCAAGCGGTAAGGCAGCGGTTTTTGGTACCGCCATCCCCTGGTTCGAATCCAGGCGCCCCAGCCATATTTCCCGATGTGATGATCGATGATGTGCACCTGCCAGGTGCAGCGTCCTATGATGCATAAAGCGATTGCGGAATGGTGCGTCGTCGCGCCGGCTATCGGCCATACTCCGGACAATCGACCGTCAAGGACGATCGAGCCGCAAGTGTAATATCTTGTTTCTCAAGGGAAAATGGCGGAGAAGATGGGATTCGAACCCACGATACCCTTCCGGGTATACTCCCTTAGCAGGGGAGCGCCTTCGACCACTCGGCCACCTCTCCGGTCAAGGCCCTGATAGGGCCATTCGTTTTGAGGATCAAGCGGTTTTTCGGCTTTTCTGCCGTCAACTGGTGTTTGCGTCGGTTGCTGGTCAGTCTCGAACAAGCGCGGCGGACTCGGAACACGCCTAGCTCCGCCAAGCAGGTGCTGGCTTGGGGAATTGAGGCCGGCAGCTGCTTGTTCAGAGCGTGAGTGGTGTGTCGGCCCCAACGCTCTCTGCCGGAAGCAGAGGCGAGGGGCACTGACGCGCATCTCAAAAAGACGCCGAGGCATCTGGATGTGACGTTCAGAAGATCCCGGTCCCGTCGTCGATTTCGATGCGGCGACGGGACAGCAGGGTCAGCGAGCGATCAGGCTCGATCCGGTAGGTTTCCTCGGCCTGCCGGCCATATTCATCGGTCAGGAGATGGGTGAAGGTGCTGCCGGCGGGCGCCTTGGTCAGTCGGCTGCGTGGCTGTCCACCATAGGTGATGCTCCCGGGAATCGGCCTTACACCGGGATCGCCGCCCGTTGTGCAGGCAGAAAGCATCGGCAAGGCGATGACGGCTGCAAGGCAAAGGGAGAGGGTGGAGCGCATGGCGGAACCTCATCGAGAAAAACAGGAACAGGTGTGACAGACAGGCAAGCCTGAAGGGCGCTGCTATAGGAATCAATGATGTGTCATGGCCGGACGGCGCGCACGCCGTGCGCGTTGAACCGCATCTCCCGCACGCCGAGAGACCAACACATGCGCTCTCTAAACCTTTCATCGCGATGCAGGTTCCCATGCGTCATCAGGGCTATGTTATCTGCAGGCAGGCCATTTCCAGCACACGCCGCATTCAGAAAGTGTTTGCTTACTTCTCGATCGGTGCCTTCGCCGCGCTTTGCCTGAGGCTCCGCGTCATTGCCTAACAACGCAAGATTTGCAAAGGATGGACGATCGGTTTGGTAAGAAAATGCCTGCACTCGGCCCTTTGTGCACCTGGATTTTCGCGAGATAAAGCAGCCATGAAAAGCTTCATCATGCACCGCGCCCAGACGCATAGCGGCGAAGCCGCGGTGGTCTACAAGCATTATTTCATAGAGCGCCCGTGCCGAATTCTCATCATCACCGATCACTTGAGTGCGCGCACCTTCTACCGCGCGGTTCTGCGCCACATTTCGCTGTGCGGCGCCATGCTCGACATGTCGCCTGCCATTCCGCTGCCGACACAGTTCTTCCTGCAGATTGATGGCTTCGAGGAGGAGCTTGGCTGCAATGCCATTCTGCGCACCGGCGTCAATCTGGGGGTGCGCTTCAACACGCTGTTGCCTCAGGCCTTTCTCAGCCGCCTTATCCGCGTTGATTTCCGCGGCACATGACAAAGCAGGCTTCCGCCTAGGTCGAGTTTGGGAACGGTGGTTGGGTCGTCTTGCCTTGAAATGCTGCGCAGCCGCTCTCTATTCCCTTTCTAAATAAGGACGGAGCAAGACGCGCGGTGCTGCTCCTGCCTCAGAAGGGAGAGAGCGATGGGTTTATTGAGCGGATTTCTAGGGCATGGCGCATCGGTCGATCCGGCTGAACTGGAGCGGCGTCTGGATGGCGTGCTGATCGATGGGGAGGAGCCGCGTCTGGCGTTCAAGCTGATCCGCGACTTTTTCGTCTTCACGCAATGGCGCCTGATCCTGGTCAATATCCAGGGCATGACCGGAAGCCGGGTCGATTATGATTCGATCCCCTATCGATCCATCACGCGGTTTTCCGTGGAAACAGCCGGCACGTTCGATCTCGACTCCGAGCTGAAGATCTGGATTTCGGGGCACATGAACCCGATCGAGAAAACCTTGAACAAGGGCTCGGATATCAGAGGTATCCAGCGCGCATTGGCATCTGGCATTTTGCGATAAAGCCCAGGCGCCCTGCCGATAGTCTTTCTTCAACCTTATGTAGCAATTTTATACTTTGAACAACCTTGTATAATTGTCGTCTGTTCGATCTTCTCCTTCCTTCTCGCTATTTTAAGTTTTGCGATGCTAACTTAAAAAACGAACCGGTAAATTTCGTCATGGGTGTCGTGGATTATGGTCAAGCGGATCGACAAGGAGCAGGTCCGAAGAGGCATGTTCGTCGAAGCGCTTGAAGGCGCATGGCAAGACAATCCCTTTCCCTATCGCCGCTTCCTGTTGGAAGACGATGAGTCCGTGGAGATCTTGAAGGGGAGCCGTATCACCGGTGTCTTCATCAATACGGCCTTGGGCCTGGATGTTTCCGGACGGCCGGCTCCAGCCAGGATGAAGGTTCAGGCGCCGCCATCGCCTGCAAACGACAAGGCGCGGCAAGCCTCCGCCAAGGTCATCTCCGAGACCAGCCAGCGGCTCGAAGCGCTTTTCGATGATGTGACCTTGGGGAATGCCATTGCCATTGACCATGTCAATCGACTGGCGGACAATCTCGCCGCCTCGATCGAGCAGAGCCCGACTATTCTCCTGGATATGACCAGGCTGAAAAGCAAGGATAAGGCCACATTCCTGCATTCGCTGGCGGTGTCTGCCCTGTTGATGCACTTCGCCCGCTCCATGTCGTTTGACAGCGAGATGGTGCGCGTGCTGGGCGTTGCCGGTCTTCTGCACGATATCGGTAAGCTGATCATTCCTAAAGAGGTGCTGCAAAAGCCGGGCTCGCTCACCAGCGAGGAGCGCCAGGTGATCATGCAGCATCCCGTTTTCGGCTTTGACCTGCTGAAGGCCAGCGACATGCCTGCTGTGGTGCTGGATATCTGTCGATACCACCATGAGCGCATGGACGGGCGCGGCTATCCGGATCGATTGACTGCGGAGAAATTGAGCGTGCCCGTGCGCATGGCCGCCATTGTCGATGTCTACGAGGCGATCACCTCGCTGCGGCCCTATCGAACGCCCTGGTCCTCCCAGCGTGCCTTGACCTGGATGTCGGAGCAAACTGGGCATTTCGACCGGCAGCTGCTGATGCGCTTTGTCCTCAGCCTCGACCCGGCGCTGACCCAGGGCATGTCGCTCTGAATCAGGCGTCGTCCTTTAGAAGGCCTGAGCAGGGCCGCCTCTTGCCGTGCTTCCAGCATCAGTCCGGTTTCCGCAAGCACGACTATGTGCGCGCCATGTCTGACGCGACGTGGCAGACCCGCTCAGCCCTTCTGTGAAAGCACCTGACGCAGCTTTCGGGCAAGCTGCTCCTCGCTATAGGGCTTGCCCAGGAATTCGACATCCGGTTTCAGCCGGCCACCGTGAACGATCGAATTCTCGGTATAGCCCGACGTGAACAGGACTTTGACCCCGGGCATCTGCTGCTTGGCGCGCTCCGCCAGTTCCGTGCTCTTCATTGGGCCAGGCATCACGACATCGGTAAAAAGCAGGTCGACGGTGATGCCGCTTTCGATCAGGGCCGCGGCGGATGCGGCGTCACGCGCTTTCAGGACCCGATAGCCAAGCGTCTGCAGAAGGGCGACCGTGGTGTCGCGCACGCCGTCATCATCTTCCACGACCAGAATGGTCTCATGTCCCCCGGCTGGCTCGATTTCGGGCTCGTTGAGGTCTTCCTCCTCGGCGGCTGCGCGCGGCAGGTAGATCTTCACCGATGTCCCGGCATCGACTTCGCTGTAGATCCGGATATGGCCGCCGGATTGCTTGACGAAGCCATAGACCATGGACAGGCCAAGCCCTGTTCCCTTACCTTCGGGCTTGGTGGAGAAAAAGGGGTCGAACACCTTGTCGATGATCTCGGCCGGAATGCCGGTGCCCGTATCCGTCACGGCCAGCAACACATATTGACCCGGCACGATCTCGCTGTCGCTGCGGGCATAATGGGATGTCAGCTCGGCATTGGCGAGTTCGATCGTCAGCTTGCCGCTGCCGCCCATGGCATCGCGGGCATTGATCGCCAGGTTGAGCAGCGCTGTCTCCACATTGGTCGGATCGGCCATCGTGTTCCAGAGGCCGCCGCCGACGATGGTTTCGATGTCGATTGCTTCGCCAATCGCGCGGCGGATCAACTGATCCGTATCGCGCACCAGCCGGGCCAGATTGACGACACGCGGCGCCAGAGGCTGTCGGCGGCCGAAGGCCAGGAGCTGCGATGCCAGCCGCGCGCCCCGCTGCGTGGCGGCCAGCGCGTTGTCGATGCGCCGCTTGGCACGCTCATCCTGGCCATATTGCTTGGACAGAAGCTCCAGGCTGCCGGTGACGACCTGGAGAAGATTGTTGAAGTCATGGGCGATGCCGCCGGCCAGATTGCCAATCGCCTCCATCTTCTGGCTCTGACGCAGCGCCCTTTGCGTCGCTTCCAGCTCGCGTGAGCGTTCCTCGATCCGGCTTTCGAGCGTGGCGGCCAGCTCTTCCAGCTGTGCCTCCGTCGCCTTCTGGTCGTGGATATCGGTATTGGTGCCGATCCAACGCTCGATGGCGCCTGCCGCGTCGCGCAAGGGCAGGGCGCGTGACAGGTGCCAGCGATATTGGCCATCGATCCGGCGGAGGCGAACCTCGGCATGAAAGGGCGCGCCGTCATAGCGTGCCTTTTCCCAGGCCGCCATCACAGGCGCGCGATCCTCGGCATGAACGGTGCCGCCCAGCGAACGGCCGATGAGCGCTCCCTCGTTGAGGCCGGAATATTCGTAAACCCGGCTGTTGCACCATTCCAGCTCCCCGTCCGGGCTTGCTGCCCAGGCATGGTTGGGGATGGACTGGGCCAACTGGCGAAACCGCACTTCGCTTTCGCGCGCGACCTGCTGCGCCAGCTTGATCTCGGTGACGTCATAGCCCTGCACGAAGATGCCGGAAACCGCACCTTCGGCATTGCGAATCGGCTGGTAGACGAAATCCAGATAGCGCCGCTCAATGCCGGCGCCGCGATCGAGCTGCACTTCCGCCCCGTGGGCGATAAAGGGACGGCCGCTGTCACGGACATTGTCGAGCAGCTCGGAAAAGCCTTGATTGCGGATCTCGGGCAGAGCCTCCAGAACCGGCTTGCCCAAAATGTCGCGCCCGCCGACGAGCGCTATATAGGCGGCATTTGCCAGGTCGAAGACGTGATCCGGCCCGGAGAGCACGGCGGTGAAGCCAGGCGCCTGCTCGAACAAGCCGCGCAGATAGCTGCGCTCTTCGCCCAGAGAGAGATTGGCGTCCGCAACCGCGTCCGCCCGCGCCAGAATGTCGCTTTCCACGCCGAGCGTTGCGGCGGAGCGGCGCAGCCTGTGTAGTTCCGTCACGTCGACCGTATGCTGAAGGATCAGGCCGACCTTGCCCTCACGATCGGGGATCGGTGTATGCGTTGCGCTCCAGTACCGCTCTTCCAGCGAGCCATCCGGCCGCGCGATCGGATAGGGGATCAGCGGCAGATGGTCGATCTCGCCGGTGCGCAGCACCGTGTCGAAGGAGTTGCGCAGCAGCCGCCCGGGAACGGACGTGGGATCGCTGGGAAAAGCATCGAAGATGTTTTGGCCGATCAGCTCTTCGCGCCGGCGCATGGTCACCGCGCAATAGGCTGCGTTCAGGCCAACGATGTCGAGGTTGCGGTCGACGATCACATATGGGTTCGGCGCAGCCTCGAACAGGTGCGCCAGATCGATATCAGCTAAGTCTGTGTTCTTGAACATCCAACGCGGCGCCTATTTATTCGCAAGACGCATAGCAGCCGCTTGCCAAAGACGATAGAAGCTTTCTCCAAGGGCCCTATTTTCACGGATACGACCGCTTTCTCCTCAAGGATTTCTGAAGATCCTCGAAGACTTCGCCACGCGAGGCCTGCCTTGCGGGCGGGAAAGGGTCAATGGCTGTAGGGTGCGATCACGAACAACCATTCGAGCACCCGCGGTGTCATGAGCCAAGACAGTCAATCCAAGCAGGACGCCCGCGATGCAGGCCAGCGGCTGGTCGAGTCCCGGGTGTCGGAAGACCCGTTCGCCGCTGCCTTCAAGGCCACGCGCATGCCGATGATCATCACCGACCCGCGCCAGCCCGACAATCCGATCATCTTCACCAATCGCGCCTTTGCCGATCTCACGGGCTATTCGATCGATGAACTGATCGGCCGCAACTGCCGGCTCCTGCAGGGGCCGGGCAGCGATCCCGAGAAAATCAACCGCATCCGCTCGGCCATCGCGGCGCAGGAAAATATTTCCATCGACATTTTGAACTACCGCAAGGACGGCAGCACCTTCTGGAATGCCTTGTATATCAGTCCGGTGCGCAACATTCAGAACGAGGTGATCTACTTCTTCGCCTCGCAGCTCGATGTCACCAACGTCAAGAACAAGGAAAAAGAGCTGGCCGAAGCCCGGCGCATGGCGGAAAAGCTGGTGGACGAGCGCACACGCGATCTCAAGGCCGCGCTCGATGCCAAGACGCTGCTGGTCCACGAGGTCGACCACCGCGTCAAGAACAACCTGCTGACGATCGCCTCGCTTTTGAAACTGCAGGCGCGGCTGACGACCGACATGACCGTTGCCGGAACCCTGCATTCGGTCCTCGACCGCGTGGAGGCGCTCAGCATCGTCCAGCGCAAGCTGTTCACGAGCGAGGATGTCGCCCGGTTCGATGTCGCGGAGTTCACCAGGGAACTCGTGGTGAACGTGGTCGGCGCGCTCAAGCGCGATGATATCGTCGTGACGCTCGATCTGTCGCCGGTGCTGGTGCCGGCCGTTAAAGCCTCGCCGCTGTCGCTGATCGTCAACGAGTTGGTGGGCGATGCCGTTCGGCGTGGCTTGAAAGATGGCGGCGGGCGAATAGATGTGACCGTCAAGCGTTTGAACGGCCATTTCCTGATCCGCGTGGACGACACTGTGGAGACGGTGGATTTCGATCGCGAACAGCAGGAATTCGGGCGTCTCGTGCTGGAGACCTGCGCCAAGCAGCTGCGGGCGCGCATCGAGCGGAGTATGGAAGGCGATATCAACAGGGTCGAGGTGACCCTGATGGTTGCCGGCGAAGAGGAATAGGCATTTTGAGGATCATGATTGTCGAGGACGAGGCACTTCTGGCGCTGGAGCTGGAAAGCGAGCTTCAAAGCGCCGGCCATCAGGTGGTGGGCCATGCCATGGCAAGCAAGGACGCCATGAACCTGGCGGCGCAAACCATGCCCGATTTCGCCTTCGTCGATATTCACCTTCTGGATGGTCCCAGCGGCATCGACGTCGGCCGGCATCTCCACGAGCTCGCAATCCCCTATGTCTTCGTCACCGGCAATCTGAAGCGCATCCCAGAGGATTTCGCCGGGGCGATCGGCGCGATCGAGAAGCCCTATACGATGAGCGGCCTGCAAAACGCCGTGACCTTCCTCGAAACGCTGGTGACGGCGGAGAACGTGCCGATATCGAGCGCGCCGCCAAGCCTCGTCGTTGCGCCTGCCTTTGCCTGCTGATCCCTCGCGTTTCGCAATATGCGTTGCGCGGGACGGGATCTGAAGGAGATCAAGACATGCCCGGCCTCAATGCCGTCTATGAAGTTCTGACCTTTGCGCTGGATCACCGGGGTCATCCCGTGGCAACGGGCGCGCCGCTGCAGGTGGATAGTGAGGACGCGGCCCTTGCGCTTGCCACAAGGCTCAAAGCCGATCATGCCGGTGTCGCGGCGATCAGACGTCCCGTGCGCGCCGCGATCGGGGAGACCGGCCCGATCGAGATCCTGTTCCAGGCCGGGCGCCTCGGCGACTTCGCCTGATTGCTTCCAGACGCTTGACTGCCATGCGTCCTTCAAGCCTCTTTAAGATGACGAGATAGACGGGCTGGATCACGGTCGGAGATCGAGCCCGTTCCGCCTCGTTGAAGCCGTCGTGGCTTTTGCGCGGGAGCGATAAGGGTTCGTTTGCCTTGGGCGCAGACGGCTTTTGATGACGGCCATTCTTCCGCCATCAGGGGATGACATTTCCGCGCCGACATCCCACATGAGACTGGCCAGGCTGGAGAAACCGTCGGCGTGCCGCAAAAGCCCGTTGTTGCGCCAAGCGCGACCATCCGGCGCCTGCGACGGAACTTGTTAACATTCTGTGAATTCTTTGCCGGCGTCGGCATGTCAAGGCTGACCTCGAAGATCAGGCGCCGCCGCATGCGAACCTGTAAGGCAGGGCGCTGCGGCACGCAGAGAAGGAAAAGATCATGCGTATTATTTTTGCCGTCATGCTGGCCTCGGTGCTCAGCATCCTCGCCGTCAAGTTTGCCAATAACGATCTGGGGCAGGGCGTTCCCCTGGCGACGCCGGCCACGGCGGCCAGCATGTAAGACAGGATTTTGGGCCGATGCGGCTGCGGACATAGGCCGCAGTGTTTCAGGCGGGAAAATGAACGAAACGAAGCGGAAGGGCCTTGCGCTTTCCCTCGAACGATTCTAAACGACCGCCACTGCTTGAGAAATCAGGCTCGTGAGGCCTCGTGGCGGAGTGGTGACGCAGAGGACTGCAAATCCTTGTACCCCGGTTCAATTCCGGGCGAGGCCTCCAAAAATTCTATCCATTTCCTGTGACGATCCACCACGTTCGGCCTCTGCCGGATGATCCACAGGGCGTTTTCTCCCAACGCGAAGCCTCCCTGAACATCCAGCACTTTTTTTCGTGTGACGCGCGGCAGTGGCGCGCTATGTTTTTCTGCTGATCGGCCGTAACGGCCGTGGACTCTTTCAAAGCTGGGAGCAGAGCATGCAGATCAAGCGCGCAGGTACGCAGGCTTCCGGTGTCGGGCCCTCTGATTGGTTCACTGGAACGGTGCGCATCGATCCTCTCTTTGCGGCTATCTCGCCGGCAAGGGCGGCCGGCAACGCGGTCACGTTCGAGCCCGGGGCGCGCACCGCTTGGCACACCCATCCGCTTGGGCAGGTTCTGATCGTCACAGCCGGCTGCGGCCGCGTTCAGCGCGCGGGAGGGCCGATCGAGGAAATCTGCCCAGGCGATGTCGTCTGGTTCGAGCCCGGCGAAAAACATTGGCACGGCGCCGCGCCGACGACGGCCATGACCCACATTGCCGTTCAAGAGGCGCTTGACGGCAAAGCAGTCGAATGGCTGGAGCCCGTGCGCGACGAAGACTATGGCGCTGCGGTTGAGCGATGACCGGCGACGCCAAGAGCCAATAGATCTGCCTATTCAACTTATTTATGGATTTTGACTAATATAAAAGTCAATCATCTCCTCTGGCGGGTTTGAATTTTCAGTAAAAACCGGCTTTGTCTAAACTATCGCTAGAATTCATGAGCGGCGAAAGCTGCGCTGTTAACCGGAGATTTGCCCGGCTGCTTTCTTCTGAACGACATGATCAACAGTCAATCCTGCCGGATTGGCGTCTCATCGTCCTATCGGAAGCGAAGCCATGAACCTGCTGGCGAATCTGCGCATACAAACGAAAATCACCTCGGTTATCGCCGTCTTGTGCATTGTCGGTTGTCTTGGGTCGGTGATGATTGCGACGCGTTTCTATGAAACCGACGAGCGTTACTCGGACTTCCTTGCGCAGGATGCAACAGCTTCGGTGCTTGCGGCGCGCGTGGGTCAGCGCATCTTCGCGATGAGCTATAATGCCTATCAGGAACTGGTCTATGATGGCAGCTCCGCTGAGGCTCAAACGGTAGCCAAAGCCTACCAGTTGCATAGACAGGCGGTGAAGGAGCTGATGGCCAAATTGCCGACGCTTCTGCCGGCGGAAGCCGACACGTTCGCGGCTTTCGCCAAGCGGTTCGATGGCATCGTCGCTCTCATGGACGCGGCAATTATCGAGGGCGCGCGCAACAATGATGAGCAGGCAAAGGTGCTGCTCAGCCAGGCCGACCCGCAGATCGCCTCGTTCACGACCGATATGCGCACCTGGAACGATAATCATATCAGTGCCGTCATGGCGCAGTCCAACGCGATATCCGATGCCACCTGGTTCACGATCATGGCCACGCTCGGCAGCCTCTTTGCCGTCTTCCTGCTTGGCTTGGTCGTCTCGATCCTGGTGTCGAAATTTGGCATCAGCGCGCCGGTTCAGGCTTTGCGCGCACGCATGATCCGTCTTGCAGAGGGCGATGTCGAAAGCCCGATCCCGGGCATGGACCGAAAAGACGAGCTGGGCGCCATGGCGGGGGCCGTGGCCACATTCCGGGATGCGGCTTTGGCGAAGCGGCGGCTGGAGCAGGACACGGAAAGCGGCCGGCAGCGGGCCGAACAGGAGCGCGCGCAAGGTGAGGCGCTGAAAGCACGGGAGGCCGAGGAGATCCGCTTTGCCGTCGAGGGTCTGGCGTCGGGCTTGGCCGCCTTGTCGACCGGCGAACTCCACTATCGCCTCGATCAGCAATTCGCGGGGGAGCTCGATCGCTTGCGTCAGGATTTCAACAGGGCGATGACGACGCTGCGAGAGACGATGGATGGCGTGGCCAGCAGCACGCGTGGGATTGGCGCCGGTGCGCAGGAAATCCGCTCGGCCGCCAACGACCTGTCCAAGCGGACCGAGCAGCAGGCGGCGTCCGTCGAGGAAACCGCGGCGGCGCTCGAACAGATCACCACCACGGTGAGGGACGCAGCCTTGCGCGCCGAGGAGGCTGGCAAGCTCGTTTCGCGCGCACGCAACGGCGCCCAGCGCTCTGGCGAGGTGATGGGGCAAGCCGTGGCCGCCATGGTCCAGATCGAGAAATCCTCGACCGAAATTTCCAACATCATCGGCGTGATCGACGAAATTGCCTTCCAGACCAATCTCCTGGCGCTCAATGCCGGCGTCGAGGCGGCGAGGGCAGGCGAGGCCGGCAAGGGCTTTGCCGTCGTGGCTCAGGAGGTGCGGGAGCTTGCCCAGCGCTCCGCGCAGGCGGCCAAAGAGATCAAGGCGCTGATCTCGACTTCGGGCGCCCAGGTGCAAAGCGGTGTGAACCTTGTGGGCCGAACCGGCGATTCGCTTCAGCAGATCGTGTCCGATGTTGAACAGATCGACCAGAACGTCCGCGCAATCGTCGAGTCGGCCCGCGAACAGGCCACCGGTCTTCAGGAAATCAACACGGCTGTGAACGAGATCGATCAGAACACGCAGCAGAACGCGGCGATGGTCGAACAAACCACGGCAGCCAGCCATAGCCTGATGCAGGAGATCGATGCGCTCGGTGCTCTGCTTTCACAGTTCAAGACCGATGGCATGTCTGGCACCATGGCGGCGCCGGGTCAGCGCCGTCCGGCGCCCATGATGCGCGCAGCCGGCTGAAAAGTGCCTTTGCGCACTGAAGGCGCGCAACCGGAGTCGACTTTAAGGCATGTCGCGGAAAACTGTGCAGCGGCTTCGTGATAACGACATGCGGCAAAACAAGGGTTCAAAGCGTCGGGAGCCTAATCTAAAGATCGCGACACGCTTCAGGTCTTGATGTTCGTTTGTGCCTCGCGAGCAGCGCCTTCTGCCCGCAAGGCGATTGGGCAGAGAGACGCGCACGCGCTAACGATATCGATCAGTGATATTGCCGGATCAGACCGACGAGCTTGCCCTGAATCTTCACGCGATCCGGCCCGAAGATGCGGGTTTCATAGGCGGGATTGGCCGCTTCCAGCGCGATGGAGTCGCCCTTTCGGCGAAAACGCTTCAGCGTTGCCTCTTCCTCATCCACCAGTGCCACGACGATATCGCCGGGCGTTGCCGTGCTGCCATCGCGGATGATCACGAGATCGCCATCGAGAATGCCGGCCTCGATCATCGAGTCGCCACGCACTTCAAGCGCATAATGCATGCCGCTGCCCACCATGTCGGCCGGAACGGCAATGTCATGCGTGTTGTTCTGGATCGCGGATATCGGCACGCCAGCGGCGATCCGGCCCATGACCGGCACGGAGAGAGACGCGCTATCCACTGGACGCGCAGCGGCAGGACGGGCCGTTTCGCGCGCCTGGGCCTGGTCTCGGCTGCCCTGGATGACGCTGGGCGTAAAGCCGCGCTTGGCAGCGGCAGGCGCAGCATAGACCTCTGGAAGCTTGATCACCTCCAGCGCTCTGGCGCGATTGGGCAATCTGCGAATGAAGCCACGCTCCTCCAGCGCGGTGATCAGCCGGTGAATGCCAGATTTCGAGGCAAGCGACAGGGCGTCCTTCATTTCATCGAAAGAGGGCGGAACGCCGGACTCTTTCATCCGCTCATGGATGAACAGCAGCAGTTCCTGTTGCTTGCGCGTCAGCATCTCTCTCGCTCCGAATGGGGAAAACAAATCACGAACAAAAACTATCTGTTCGTTATGTGTTCTGCAAGAGAATTCGCATCATCAACAAGCCGCCCGTTGCAATAAGACATCGGGCCGCCCCTTCGTCCACGGCATCAGGATCTGCTGCAAGGCAATGGGGACGGTGGCGCTTGCGACGCATGCCAACGGCACTGCTTGAGGCGTGGCCTCCATCCAGATCAGGACGTGCGCCTCAAGCCGGCCGCCATGGGCTGTCAGTGGTAATAGAAGCAGGCGCAATCGGCCTTCTCGTCGCCATCGGGCTGCCAGACGCGCGCCGCAAGGTTCTTCGGTGCGCCGGCTTCGTCCAGCGGCAGATTGAGAAGCGCCAGAACGGCGAGCTTTGCCGAGGGCGCGTTGGTATCGATCACGCGGCCGACCTGCTGGACGCCCTGGCGCGGCGTCCATGAAAACAGCTGAACACGGTATTGCATACGAAGATCCTCCCTTTAGGTGAGGCAGGCCAGCTCCTCCAGCCGAAGCCTCGGTGATGCTTGATAATGGCACACGGTTTTGTCACAGATCCGCGATGTTGCGCAGGCGCTCCCATGCCTGCGCTTAGCGGGGTCCTGCCGCTTATCCCCTGAAACGGCTATGCGCAGCCCTTGTCGGTGCTCCGCAAGTACCCGAATGCGTCCTCATGCATTCGGCAGTCTGATGAAACAGCGGGGCGCAAGGCCACAGCTCCGTCCCTAAAACGCAGCACGCGGTGCTCGTTGCGTAGACATGCTGCAGCGAGCGGTTTGTCGAACGTCACGGGGCAGGCCAAGGGCTTGCCCTCCGCTCCGCCTGAGCGTTGCGGTCACATAGATGCTGGTGACGTGATTCTATCACCAAATGCGGTTGGATGCGATCATCCTCTCGTGATTATCCGTGAGGAGTCGAGGAAGTCATCGATGTAGGAGCGAGCGCTAGGGCAGGCGAGCGCGTGGCCAAGCGCGGCGCAGTCCGCGCGGTTTCAGAGGTCAGTTCGTCTTGCCCATCTGTTTTGCGCGTTGGCGCCGCGCCCACCAGACCGTCACGCGGCGGCGGCGGCGGCGGACATAGGCAATATCCTGGGACAACACGACAAGGCCGACCGGCACCATCCAAAAGCCCAGAATGGGCAGAAAGCCCAGGCAGCCGCCAAAGACCAGCCCCGTTCCCAGCGCAATCCTCGGGGCGCGCGTGCGCGGCAGAGGCATGGACAGGCGGCCCATGATCAGGCGGTTGGTGGCGGGGTCGATGCCGAAGCGTCTGGTGGCGCGCTGTGCCATTCCGTGGGTGTTCCTTCCTTCACTCGTCCATGCGGCAGGCCTGCGCGGAACTTCGGCAAAAGCCGCTTGTTCTGATCTGTGCCAAAGCGCGGCCTTTAAACAGCGCTGTCATCGAGCGATCAGGCTAAATGCTTGCCACACTATTGTTTTCGCTCTTGTACAGGCTGCAATTCACCCGCTGGCATCGCTTGAAAGACCCAGCGCCAGGCCGCCTGATGCACTCTGCCGGCTAGGCTTTCGCATGGCCCGCAGAGACTTATCCCCAGGCAGATGGCGCTCCGGGGCGTGTTTCTCAAGAGAATGCACTTTTTTTCAAAAACCCTCTTGGCAAAGCGGGCACGCCTTTGTAATAGCAGCATCACTTCTGCAGCGGCAAACGCCGCGCCGCAGACATTCCCTGGTAGCTCAGCGGTAGAGCATTCGACTGTTAATCGACAGGTCGCCGGTTCGAATCCGGCCCGGGGAGCCATCTTCTTTTTGTTGCAAAGCCGATGTTGGAAATCGGCGTGCATTCGCTGAAGATGGATGCCGTCGCCTCCTTGAACGGCGATTTGCCATCGTTTTCATGGCGCTCTGATCTTTTCCATCCTCTCTTATGTTTATCATCGTCGTCTTCTCGAAGGACGCATTGACGTACGAGCGTTTTGGCTGATCAGGTGCCAAAGGCCGTCGTATCGACTGAGCGATGGTCCGTATTGGCAGGTGGAATCAAGGCCTGGTGCAGATCGGCTGGGCGCTCCCATGTGACGCCTGCAGGAATGCTTTCCTTTTTACAGCTCGCACCTTCTCTTACGGCGCAAGAGGTCTTGCAGGAGCGAGACGTGCCGCCTTGCCGAATGGCAGCATGATCGTGGATTGGTTGGTGCAGCGTGATGCGCCAGAGCCCTGCTGATCAGGCTTTCTGGTGAGCCATCCTGCTCATAATCCAAAGCAGCCGGATGTTTTTGGCTTTCAATGTGGCATCGGGTGACCCGAAAGCTGGTTTTCCGCTTTCGGCCCGATGGTCGGGCTCGGCGTTTCGATCAGGCGGGTGCGCCCTGGCGCTCCAGAACCGGGAGGCAGACGGCCAGATCCTGCGAAGCGAGATGCGCATAGCGCATGGTCATCTGCAGCGTCTGATGGCCCAGCCACATCTGGACACGGCGGATGTCGATGCCGCCGCGCACCAAGCGTGACGCGCAGGTGTGGCGCAGCACGTGCGGCACCAGCTCTTCATCATGGGCGAGACCCACCTGTCGCTTGGCCTTTTTCCAAGCAGCGCGGAACTGCTGCTGGTCGATCCCGTAGAAGGGCCCAAGACCCCGACCGCGCGATGCGGCGATGGCCTCCTGCGCGCGCCGCGTCATCGGCACGGATCGGCTGCGGCCGGACTTGGTGATCCAGAACGTCGCCATCTGTCCTTGCAGATCGTTCCAGCGCAGGCCGAGCGCCTCGCCGAGACGCGCGCCGGTATCCACGAGGAAGATGCACAAGCGATAATAGAGATCGGATGTCTCGCGCAGCGCCCCGAACAGGCGCTCTTCCTCATTGCTTTCCAGGAAGCGAATGCGTCCGGCCTTTTCCTTCTGGCGGCTGAAATCAGGAAGCGGACCGATATCGCCCATCTTGCTCGCCTTGCGCAGCAGTTTCGACAGCGCCGAGATCTTGCGGTTGATCGTTGCATTGCTGTTGCCGCGCCGGCGGAGATTGTTGACCAGCTCGTCCAGCATCTCCTGGCCGAAGCTCGCAAATTCCTTTTGTGGCATCATGGCGTAGAGATCGTGGATGAAGCCGGTGACATTGTTGCGATGTTTCCCGGCCTCCCAAAGCGTGTCGCCATAGCGATCGAGCAGGGTGATCAGCGTATGAGTTGAGGATGACCGCCGATCCGCCGTCAGGCGATAGGACAGGCCGGAAAAGCCCAGATGACCAAAGGACGACGCCTCTGCGGAGTTGACCTGCATCGAATGCTCCCTTCACGACTCAACAGGTGCCATTCCGGCAGCCTGCGGCGAGGACGTGCCTTTCCATCCCGCAAAACGTCGATCGACGGCGGGTAGACCGGCTGAAATGATCATGAAGCCGATGCCCGTCTGTCGAGAGGGCGTCGGCGGAGACTGGCTGTGAAACCGAAGCCCCGCCACCAGCGAGCGCGACCATGATCACGGCTCTGTGAAGATTCCGTGACTAAATTAGAAAGTTCATGATTTGTTCCAAAACAGATGATGGCGACCCAACCTGAAGTTCTACGAACCACAGGCGGCCGCCATCAAGAGATGCCCTCGCCATTGAGGCGAGGGCCGAAGTCAGCTTGAGCGTGACTTAGAAGTCGCGCTGCAGACGCAGGAAGCCGGTCCACTGGTCGCCGCCGTTATCGTCAACCTTCTTGTAGTTGACAGTTGCGAGCGAACGAAGGCCATCGGTGATCTGGTAACCGGCGGTTACGCCGACCTTCCAAGCATCCGGACCCTTGAAGTTGCCGAATTCGCTGATGCCGTAGTCACCCCAGTACTGGGCAGCAGGCGTGATGGTGAACTTTTCCGTGGCCTTCAGCTCGTAGGAGGCAGCGACCGTCCACTTGGATGCGTTCCAGTAGTAGCTCGGGTTGGTGGCGTAAACGCCAGCGACCTGAAGCGTACCAGGACCGAAACCTGCTGCCAGAAGAGCCTTGAAAGCAGCCTCATCAGCGTCGAAGTCGTAGTTGCCGATCACCCAGCCGCTGACCGAGCCAGCCGTGAAGCCAAGCTTGCCACCAACGCCGATATCGTCATTGGACTTCAGCGTGTAACCACCCGTCAGCTCGTCAACCGAGACGCCAGCCGTGAATGCACCGCCATCATAGGTATAGCGGACAGAGTTCTGCAGCGTCTTTGGCGAGCCGAGTTCGTCTGTTTCGCCGTTGATGCCGTCGTCGAACCAGTCGTAGAAATAACCGACATCGAAACCAGCGACGTTGATCCACGAACCGTCGTTCTTGACGCCGTTATCATCGGCTTCAAGGTTGATGTAGCCCGAGACAACGCCGAGTTCGGTGTCGTTCTTGGCAGCGAAGGTCAGATAGCCCTTCGACTGGGCATCATAGTCGCCCTTACCGTCACGGCCGAATGCATTTTCCTTCACGGTCAGCTGCGTACGGACGTAGCCGCCGATCTTCAGGCAGGTTTCGGTGCCCGGAATGTAGAAGTAGCCCTTACCGAAAGCATCGCAAACGCGGACATATTCCAGGGCTTCCGGCTCGGCAGCGACGATTGCGTCAGCAGCCTGAGCGCCGGAAACGACTGCCATGGCAGCCGCGGAGCCGAGAAGAAGGCTCTTGATGTTCATTTCTGACCTCCAGTCAGAAATGAGGTCACGAATGGCGAATTTGCCGATTTTCCAGTGAAATCAAGCGATCTGGTGCAAACCGGTCTTCAAGGTCTGGCTACCTCCTGCTTAAGCGTAGTGACGGTTAGCCCGCTTGTCGCTCCGCTCCAGGTCTAAAGCTGGATCGGCGCCGAGCCGGAATCGGCCGAGGGAATCATCCCCGGGTAAAACTCCGCGCACCGGTCTGATTCCGTCAAAGAGCAGGGTTCGGCCGGGCGTGCGCGATCCAAAACGGAATCGCTTTTTCTCGAAATGATGCGAGAATCGGTGTCGGCTGCCACATTATCCAGCCTCGATCCAGCTTCGCGACCCTCATTAAGTGCTGAAAGACAAAGGATTTTCTTAAGGCTTTCTTAAAGCCGTGCCTTGGGTGGGGCGATTTTGTGTCGTTTGAGCAACAGGATTGCCGGAAGGGGGTGGCCGAAGGGCTGTGGGAGGAAGTTGGTGATTGCACCGTGGGGCGGGTCGGGTATTTTCAACCTCGGAAGCAAGGGCGGTTGATCGTCCGACTTCTTAAATGTTGGGGATGGGGCAGGGAACGCTGTCCTTCAGCAAAAACCCAGACCCGTTGAAACTTTTGACTGGAGGTCAGAAATGAACATCAAGAGCCTTCTTCTCGGCTCCGCGGCTGCCATGGCAGTCGTTTCCGGCGCCCAGGCTGCTGACGCAATCGTCGCTGCCGAGCCGGAACCCATGGAATACGTCCGCGTTTGCGACGCCTTCGGTAAGGGCTACTTCTACATCCCCGGCACCGAAACCTGCCTGCGCGTTTACGGCTACGTCCGTACCGAGTTCCGTTATCGCGAAAACGAGTACACCAACGGCGGCGACATCGACGCCTACAGCCGTGGTTACCTGACCTTCGCTGCAAAGAACGACACCGAACTCGGCGTTGTCTCGTCCTACATCAACATTCAGGCTGACACCGAAGGTTCTGCCTTCGTTGACGGCGCCTGGATCAACGTTGCTGGCTTCGACGTCGGTTACTTCTACAACTGGTGGGACGATGGTCTCTCTGGCGAAACCGACGAACTGGGTTCCAACCTGTTCAACGCCATCCGTTACACCTATGACGGCGGCACCTTCCTGGCCGGCGTCGCTGTCGAAGAACTCGACAACGGTGTGAACGCCAAGTGGAACGACAACATCGGCGTATCCGGCAAGCTCGGCTTCACCGTTGGTGGCGTTAAGGCTGACGTTATCGCTTCCTACGACTTCGACGCTGAAGAAGCTGCCTTCCGCGGCATGATGTTCGCTGACATCGGCCCGGGCACCTTCGGCCTCGCTGGCATCTACGCCACCGACCCGAACGCCTACTACTCGGCTGCCGAGTGGACCGTTGCTGCTGAATACGCCATCAAGGCAACCGACAAGATCACCATCACCCCGGCTGCTCAGTACTTCGGCAACGTCAACACCCGTTACCGCGCTGGCACCCTCGGCTTCATCGACACGAACCCGTCCGCTCGCGGCGCGTTCTCTTCGAGCGATGCCTGGAAGGTTGGTCTGACGGCTGGCTACCAGATCACCGAAGGTCTGAAGACGCTCGCAACCGTCAACTACGTCAAGTTCGACAACGCTCCGTCGAACATCGACGACAGCAAGTGGACCGGCTTCCTGCGTCTGCAGCGCGACTTCTAATCGTCGCGTCAGGCCAAGCCTGATCTTAATGGCGGGGCTCGACCGAAAGGTCGGGCCCCGTTTGCATGTGCGCTCAGAGCATCAATACGCACAATAGTTCTACGCGCCTGGATGATTGATCCTAAGCGGGATGGTTCGCCTGGCTTGGCTTTATGCCGGGCGTCGGTACACGAAGATTGCGGCCTATCTGTCCACGTCGCGCGCCCGGCTGGCGTCGAGCCACGCCATCAGGCGGGAAAAGACCGGCTCCTTGTCCAAAAGCGGGGCATGACCTTGCCCCGGCGCGGTCAGTGCAGCGAGACCGGGATGCCGGCGCTGCATCTCGTCGAACACCTCGACGGGAAGGATGTCGCTGTGTTCGCCTCGGATCACCATCAAGGGGAGGGGGGCAAACAGCGCGAAGGCCTGCCAGAGATCCGGCAGCACGATCGCCTCCGTCAAGCCTTCGAAGGCTTGCAGCAGGGCGCGATCATAGGCGGGCTCGACGCCTTGGCCGGACGGACGATAAAGCGCCTGCGCCATCAAAGCCCAATCGTCCTCATTCAGTGCCGGAAAAGCGGCTGCCTGCGCTCCGCGTAAAGCCGCCGCTGCCGCCTCGAACGTGCTTTCGCTGTTGCGCGCCTTCAGCCCATTCACCAGGGACACCAGCGCCGACGTCGGAATGACAGGACCGATATCGTTGAGCACGACGGCGGCGATCAGGTCAGGTCTCAATGCAATGAGGCGGTGGAGGATCAATCCGCCGCGGGATGTGCCGATGAAGACAGCCCGCTCAAGCCCCAGCGCTTCCATCACGGCGATGACGTCGCCGGTTTCCACCTCGACATTATAGTGGCTGGGATCGGAATCGTCGGTAGACAGACCCCGGCCGCGGCTGTCGAGTGCGACAATGCGGGCCGAGCTTCTGGCCTTCAACGCAAGGCGATGGAAATCTCGGCTGTTGCGGGTCAGGCCTGCCAGACAAAAGAGCACGGGTGCCTGTGTGTCTGGCCCTGCATAGTCGCGCAGATGAAGGCGAATGCCCCTGGGGCGGTCGATCCACAGCGATCGATTGCCTTCGGAAAAATCCTCGATCGTCACGACCGCCCTCCTGCCTATGCGCTTCAGCATGCAGCAGCCGGCGAGCGGGAGCAAGCGGCGAGAAAGCCTCCTCGGCAATCTCTTCAGCTCCGGGCGACGCGGCGGGTCCACAGGCGCGGTCGCTTCATTCTCTTGAGCGTGCGCGCTCTTCAGCGCTTTCCGGGCTTTCAAGCCTGCCGATCCTCAAGTCACCCAGGCCGGCTGCTGTGTCAAACTCAGGAACCAGTGCGCCCGACGCGCAGGTCGCGTGCGATATCGACGGGCTGGCCGAGACGCGCTTTGTAGACCTGGTAGTTTTCCATCACGCGCTGCACGTAATTGCGCGTTTCGGCGAAAGGGATACGCTCGATCCAGTCGACAACCTCGTCGAGCGGCGCGCCGCGCGGGTCGCCATATCGGCCGATCCATTCAGGCACACGGCGCGGGCCGGCATTATAGGCGACGAAGGTGAGGATATAGGACCCGCCGAAATCCGCGATTTGCTCGCCGAGATAATGGGCACCAAGCGTGGCATTATAAGCGGGATCGGTGGTCAGCCGTGCGGCATTGTAGGCCAGGCCATGCCGGCCCGCGACACCGCGCGCCGTGCCGGGCATGATCTGCAGCAGCCCGCGCGCATCGGCGGGCGACACCGCGGCCGGATTGAAACCGCTTTCCTGGCGGGCAATCGCATAGGCGAGAGCCTTGCCGGATGCATCGATATTGGCACTGGCGGGAATGGCGCCCAGCGGAAAGGCCAGGGCTGCCACATCGATCCCGCGCGTGAAGGCGCTCTTGCCGATTTGAAGCGAAAGCGCATGGCTGCGGGTCTTCTCGGCCCGTGCGCACAGGATCGCCAGCTCGCCGGCGCTGTCGAGGCTCTCGCCGAGCGCGCGGTAAAGCGAATCGGCGCGCCAGCCATGGCCGGCGCTTTCCAGCCGATCGATGGCGCGCACCGCTTCGCGCGTTTCGAAGCGCATGCGGTCGTCGGCCGATGGCGAGGGATAGGCGACATCGATCCGCCCGCGACCGAGCTTTTGCGCGGCCAGCTGGCCATAGAAGGTGCCGGGCAGGGCTGCGGCCTTTTGATAATAGGCGGACGCCGTTCCCGGTCCGCCCGCCTCGGCGGCACGGCCGAGCCAGTAATAGGCACGTGACACGGATACGGGCCGGTTGGATGCCTTGAGAATCCGCTCGAAATGGCGCGCGGCGGTGGCGCCGTCCTTCAGGCCGCGCAAGGCGTACCAGCCAGCATGAAATTCGGCATCGACCACATCGGTCGGCTCGCTGGCCACGTGCTGGGCCGCGACGCGGTAGGCTGCGCGGGGTTTGCCCGCATCAAGAAGGCCGCGACTGATAATGCGCTGCTCCACCCACCATTCGCCGGCATCGACCAGCGCGTCGGGCTCGCGCGGCAGGTCTGCGAGCAGCGCTGCGGCGGTGTCATAATCGTCCTTGCGGCGCGCGCGTTCGATGCGCACGAAGAGGTACGCCGGGTCCTTTGCCCAGGAGCGATCGACGGCGGCGATCAGCTGGTCGGCATTGGCGGCATTGCGCGCCATCGCCACCCACGCGCGATAGAGCGACTGCGCCTTGCCGAGATCGGCAAACCGGGCCGCCTGCGTCTGCTTGCCGCGATACATCAGCAGTTCCATCCGCCGCTTGTGGTCAAGCACCGTCAGGAGCGGCGAAAATTCGGAGAGGACCTTATTTTCAGTCGCCGCGTCCAGCGTTTCTCGGGTCCAGATCCGTTTCAGCTGGGCCTGCGCGGCGGCCTTCTGGCCGCTGGCGACCAGCGCCCGCGCCAGGATGAGGGTCCCTTCCGGCGTTTCCGGCACGGAGCGGCCAAAGGCGGCGAGCACATCGGCGGCCGGCGGATTCTCCCGATAAAGCGCGCGCTCGGACAGGGACCGCAGGCTCGCCAGCCCCGGCCAGCCCGCAAGCTCACGCTGGGCACCGGCAATCTCGTAGGATGGGATGCCGTCAAGCCCGGAGCGCGCCAGGGCCCAGGTCAGGATATGACGATCAAGGCTGCCTTTCGGCAAAGAATCGCGCACGGCCAGGGCCCGGGTGGGATTGCGGGCGCTGATGGCGTCCAGCCCATCCTTCAGCATGGATTGCGCAATGACAGTGCGTGCGGGAATGGCGCCGGTGGTTTCAGACGAGGTCGACGCGGGAAAATCCACCTGGGCGGTGACAGCATCCGATACGGAGGAGGGCCGGCGCGCTGGCACCGGCAGGCTGCCGCCGCCAGCCGCAGAGGCCAGCTCGGTCATCACGATCACGGCACCCATCGCGGCGGTCACACAGACCGCCCAGGACCGGCGAATCGTCTCTCCCATGCAGTCTCCCCGTCGGTCGCTCAGCAAGAACGGCGTCGTCCGCCGCAGGGCCCATCCATCGCCGCGCCACCTGCTCAAACCTGTTTGCGCAGGACATGACGGCGCATCCGGCCCGGCTCGACCCAGATTACATCGAACCCCATTTGGCGGTCCAAATTTAAATGAAAGCTTAACGTCTTTCCCCGGCCGGCAAAAGGCCGTCGCGTCCGACATTCTGCCAGGATCTCGGCACGGCATCGAGCTTGCTACCCTACCGATGCGCCCCAGGTGTGCTTTCGGCCATTTTCTCGTCCTTATTAAGGCCATAGAGCTGGAACGCCAAAAAACTGCGGTTGGAACCGTCCGCAGCCAGCTTCGTTGCACCGGCAACGCTTGCCGCTGGCAAGCAGGGTGATTATGGTGCGGCGGTTTCATGACAGCCCACCAGACGATCCAGGTGGCGTGCGGGTAGCCGGATGTCCTCATGTGCCGCACCCTTGAGCGCAAATGTCATAGTCATTCTACGCGTCAGCGGACGGCCGCACGCGTTTCAGGAGTTCTGCATGTTCAAGGGGTCCATTCCCGCTCTCGTCACCCCCTTCACGGCATCGGGCGCGGTCGACTTCGAGGCCTTCAGCGCCCATGTCGATTGGCAGATCGCCGAAGGCAGCCATGGGCTCGTGCCCGTGGGCACGACAGGTGAATCGCCAACATTGACGCATGCCGAACACAAACGCGTGGTCGAGGTCTGTATCGAACAGGCCAAGGGTAGAGTGCCCGTCATCGCCGGTGCCGGCTCCAACAACACGCTGGAAGCGATCGAGCTTGCCCAGCATGCTGAAAAGGCGGGCGCAGACGCCGTGCTCGTCGTGACACCTTATTATAACAAGCCGACCCAGAAGGGTCTGCATGCGCATTATGCGGCAATCGCCGAAGCCGTTTCGCTGCCGATCGTCATCTACAATATTCCCGGCCGGTCGGTGGTCGATATGAGCGTGGACACCATGGCCGCGCTGCACAAGGCGTTTGCGACGATCATCGGCGTCAAGGATGCCACCGGCAAGATCGAGCGTGTCTCCGAGCAGCGCATGGCCTGCGGCGCCGATTTCGTCCAGCTTTCAGGCGAGGATGCGACTGCGCTCGGCTTCAATGCCCATGGCGGCGTGGGCTGTATCTCTGTGACGGCCAATGTGGCGCCGCGCCTCTGTGCGCAGTTCCAAGAGGCAACGCTTGCTGGCGATTTCAAGACGGCCCTGGCCTTGCAGGACAAGTTGATGCCGCTGCACAAGGCGATCTTCATGGAACCCGGCGTCTGCGGCGCAAAATATGCGCTTTCACGCGTGCGGGGTATGAGCCGCACCGTGCGCTCGCCGCTGATCTCGGGCCTCGAACCCGCAACCGAAGCGGCGCTCGACGCCGCGCTCATTCATGCCGGACTGATCAACTGATGGCACCCAAGGGAAGCAGCCGGGTCGTCTCCAAGGTGGTGGCGGAAAACCGCAAGGCCCGGTTCAATTATGAAATCATCGATACCTACGAGGCCGGCCTGGTTCTGACCGGCACGGAGGTCAAGTCGCTGCGCGAGGGCAAGGCGAACATCGCCGAATCCTATGCCACAGACGAGGACGGCGAGCTCTGGCTGATCAACGCCTATCTGCCGGAATATCTGCAGGCCAACCGCTTCAACCACACGCCGCGCCGCCGCCGCAAGCTTCTGCTCTCCAAGCGGGAGATCAACAAGCTGCAGGGCGCCGTAAACCGTGAGGGCATGTCGCTGATCCCGTTGAAGATCTACTTCAACGAACGCGGCCGCGCCAAGCTCGAGCTGGCGCTTGGCAAGGGCAAGAAGCTGCACGACAAGCGGGAAAGCGAAAAGGAACGCGACTGGAACCGGCAGAAGAGCCGGCTCTTGAAAGATCACTGATCACTGACCCAATAGCCCGTCGAACAAAAGGCCCGGCCGCCATCTGGCGCCGGGCCTTTTTCTTTCAATTGAACGCGATGTGACGGCAAGCTTGAGCTTCAGGCCTGCACGTTCCCCGAGCGGTCGGCGGGCATGGTGTCGACGCTGCGCACGGGCCGTTCACTCGGATCGCGGCCGATTTCCGCCTTCAACGTCTGCAGGTCGATGAAATGATCGGCCTGGCGGCGAAGATCGTCGGCGATCATCGGCGGCTGGGTCGACATGGTCGAGACCACGGAGATCTTGCGGCCCTTGCGCTGGATCGCCTCCACGAGGGTCGTGAAGTCGCCATCGCCTGAAAACAGCACCAGATGATCCACCGTCTCCGCCTGCTCCATCGCATCGATGGCCAGTTCGAGATCCATGTTGCCTTTGATCTTCCGGCGGCCCAGCGAGTCGGTGAACTCCTTGGCCGGCTTGGTCACCACCTTATAGCCGTTATAGTCCAGCCAGTCGATCAACGGCCGAATGGATGAATATTCCTGGTCCTCGATCAGCGCGGTGTAATAATAGGCGCGTAACAGATAGCCGCGCTTCTGGAAGGCCTTCAGAAGCTTGCGATAATCGATATCGAAACCGAGACTTTTCGAGGCGGCATAGAGATTGGCCCCGTCAATGAAAAGGGCAATTTTTTCACGCGGATCGAACATGTAGGTAATCTTTCTTTATTCGCTGGCCCGATGGCGGAAATAGGCTTTTCGGGCTTCGCGCAAAGGGAGCGGTGCATAAGATTGCTTTTTTTACCGCTGACCCCGGATGTTTGACTTGTGGATTATGCTGTCGCTGATCAGTGCAGTCTCAAAAATCTTCCCCTGGCTTTTCTCGTTTTCCAAATGATCCAAGTTTTTCTTGCCTGCTTAGCTCTTGCTGCAATGCAAAACAGGTCTCGTTGAAACTATTTAATCAAGCGCGGTTCTGGTGAACTTCAAGAATGTCTCGGATAGACCGATCGGTGGTTGTGCAAATCAAGGCAAGTTTCTGGTGTTGAAATAAATATCGCACGTCTTAACCAATAAATATAGCGAATTGTAACGGTTATGAGGCACGCCGGGGCGCTTTCAGGAAAAGCTTGAATTTCTTCCCCAATGGTAGTATCGGGCGCGTGATCAACAAAATCCGCACGTGATGTGTCATCATGGCGCTCTTGGTCGCAGGCCGCCGTTTAGAAGCGTGGCCGACCGCCCAGGCGACGGCAAATGCAGCCGAGCGCCAGAACATCTCTTTGGAACCGGAAGGATAAGATATGGCCCGCGTGACCGTAGAAGACTGCATCGACAAGGTGGACAACCGTTTCGAGCTGGTTCTTCTCGCCAGCCATCGCGCCCGCCTGATTTCGCAGGGCGCCGCCATCACCATCGACCGGGACAACGATAAGAATCCGGTCGTGGCTCTGCGGGAGATCGCTGACGAGACGCTGTCGCCCGACGACCTCAAGGAAGATCTGATCCATTCGCTGCAGAAGCACGTCGAGGTGGATGAGCCGGAAGCCGATCCCGCCACGCTGCTCTCCGGCGATGCGGTCTTCTCCGAGACGGCTGACGACGACGACCAGGCTGACGTGGTGACCTTCGACCGCATGTCGGAAGAGGAACTTCTCGCCGGCATCGAAGGCCTCGTTCCGCCGGAAAAGAGCGAAGATTACTAAGCTTTGCCCTGTGCCGGATTTTTCCAGCCGGCGCCGCGTTTCAGCCTTCATTGATGCTTTTAAAAACAGAGCGCCGGGCCTATTCTCGGCGCTCTCTTTTTTGCACGGATCCCCGCAGCATGATGCGTCAATACGAACTCGTTGAGCGGGTTCAGAAATACAAGCCTGACGTCAACGAGGCCCTTTTGAACAAGGCCTATGTCTATGCGATGCAGAAGCATGGGCAGCAGAAGCGGGCCAGCGGCGATCCCTATATTTCCCATCCGCTCGAAGTGGCGGCGATTCTCACCGAAATGCATCTCGACGAATCGACCATCGCGGTGGCGCTGCTGCACGACACGATCGAGGATACGACCGCAACGCGCGCCGAGATCGACAATCTCTTCGGCGAGGATATTGGCGCCTTGGTCGAGGGCCTGACCAAGATCAAGAAGCTCGATCTCGTGACCAAGAAGGCCAAGCAGGCGGAAAATCTGCGCAAGCTGCTGCTGGCGATTTCCGACGATGTGCGGGTGCTCTTGGTCAAGCTGGCCGACCGGCTGCACAATATGCGCACGCTCGATCATATGTCGGCGGAAAAGCGCGCCCGCATCTCCGAGGAAACCATGGAGATCTATGCGCCGCTGGCCGGGCGCATGGGCATGCACGACATGCGCGAGGAACTGGAGAATCTTTCGTTCCGCCACATGAATCCGGATGCCTTCGAGACCGTGACAAAGCGGCTCGACGAGCTCTCCGCGCAAAACCAGGGGCTGATCAAGAAGATCGAGGACGAGTTGCGCGAGCTGCTGTCTGCCAAGGGCCTTGTCGGCGCCAACGTCAAGGGACGGCAGAAGAAGCCCTATTCCGTCTTTCGCAAGATGCAGTCCAAATCCCTCTCCTTCGAGCAGCTGTCCGACGTCTGGGGCTTTCGCATTCTCGTCGAGGATGTGCCGGACTGCTACCGCGCGCTCGGCATCGTCCACACCCGCTGGCGCGTGGTGCCCGGGCGGTTCAAGGACTATATCTCCACGCCGAAGCAGAACGACTATCAGTCGATCCACACCACCATCGTCGGTCCGTCACGCCAGCGCATCGAGCTGCAGATCCGCACCCGGCGCATGCATGAAATCGCCGAATACGGCATCGCCGCCCATACGCTCTACAAGGATGGCGCGGAGACGCCAGGCGATGTCAGGCTCTCGCCGACCTCGAACGCTTATTCCTGGCTGCGCCGGACGATCGAGAGCCTGGCGGAAGGCGACAATCCCGAAGAATTCCTGGAGCACACCAAGCTCGAACTGTTCCAGGACCAGGTTTTCTGCTTTACGCCGAAGGGTCAGCTGATCGCGCTGCCGCGGGGCGCGACGCCGATCGATTTCGCCTATGCGGTTCATACCAACATCGGCGACACCTGTGTGGGCGCCAAGATCAACGGCCGGATGATGCCGCTCGTCACACGGCTGGCGAACGGCGACGAGGTGGAGATCATCCGCTCGGGCATCCAGGTGCCGCCGCCAGCCTGGGAAGAGATCGTCGTCACCGGCAAGGCGCGCGCGGCCATCCGCCGGGCCACGCGGGCGGCGATCCGCAAGCAATATTCCGGCCTCGGCTTCCGCATTCTGGAGCGCACCTTCGAGCGCGCCGGCAAGAGCTTTTCCCGCGAGGCGCTGAAGCCGGCTCTGGCACGCCTCGGCCAGAAGGATGTGGAGGACACGATCGCCTCAGTCGGGCGTGGAGAACTCTCGTCGCTGGACGTGCTGCGTGCCGTGCATCCCGATCATCAGGACGAGCGCGTCACCGTCAAGCCGCAGGCCGACGAAGGCTGGTTCAATGTGCGCAGTGCCGATGGCATGCTCTTCCGTCTGCCGGAGCAGGGCCGCGAAACCGTCAATGCAATCGGGACGGCCGCTCTGCCGATCCGTGGCCTGTCGAGCGAGGTGCGCGTAAGCTTCAGCGATGCGGGCGCTGTGCCGGGAGACCGCATCGTCGGGATCCTCGAAAAAGACAAGACCATCACCATCTATCCGATCCAGTCGCCGAGCCTGCAGAAGTTCGACGACCAGTCCGAGCGTTGGATCGATGTGCGCTGGGATCTCGATCAAGCCAACAACACCCGCTTCAAGGCGCGCATCCAGATTACGGCGATCAACGAGCCGGGCACGCTGGCCTCCATTGCCCAGCTCATTGCCGGCGGTGACATCAATATCCGCACCATCACCATGGGACCGATGGCCGCCGACTTCAGCGAGATCCAGCTGGAGATCGAGGTGTGGGACCTGCGCCAGCTCAATCACATGCTGGTCCAGCTGCGTGAGCTTCCGGTGGTCTCGACGGTGACGCGGCTGTTCTCCTGAGGAGTTCGATCAGGCCAATGCTCGGATGCCATGCGCCCAGACAGGCGCACGGCAACGGGCTGGTTTGGCGTGACCCTTATCACTTCCGGCTCTATCCGCCGCGTGTCCATAAGCATTGTCGCGCAAGGCCATGCAGCTTTCGCATGCGTTGAAGTCTATTGGCGGTCGATCCTGCGAATCTGCATGGCTGCCGCGCGTGGCCAGCGCTGGTTTCGAAAGACCAACGCGGCTATCTACTGTCTCGGGAGGTAAACGAAAGGAGTTTACCATGTTTAACCACCTGAAGAAGATCAGCCGTGCTCTGCGCGTTCCCTCGATCGAGGATCGTGAATCGCACTATCTCAACGGTGCCGTCGACCGTATCGACCTCGAGCATCGCCAGCGCCAGATCGATCGCGGTCTCTTCCGCCGGACCTTCTAAGCCGTCGCGATCCTCCGGATCCGCTTCGACATGGCGCGCCGGTCAATCGGCGCGTGTCGTAAGTCCACAAGACCGCGCAGCTGTTTTGGCATGCCGCAGGTATCGAGCGCAGACTGGCCGCGTTTGCTTGCTATGATCTTTCGGGCGTGGGCCTGAGAGGACAAGGCACGTTGCTTATGGGGCTAAGGCTTGTTGCCAGCCCCTCGCGACGCGATCGCGCTTGCCATCCTTTGCCGTAAGCAGGCCTATCTCGCAAAGCCTTCAAGGGCTTGTGCATCACAGTCTATATGGCCGTTCCAGGCGGAAGGTGTTCCATGCCTTTCCCGATCGGCTCTTTGTTTCCGCGCCGGGACATTGGGCGCGGAGGCGTCGGGGTCATGCATGACGCGTGACCGATGTGCGGGTGTTGCATGAGGCATGACCCGCTTATCCATGAGCATCCATTCGCGATTGTGCCGCTGGCCGGCATGGACGGGGTTTGTCGCCCGCGGCTCTCGCGGGTTTGGTGCTCATGCTGACCGTCCCTTTCCAGCGTGCCGCCTTTCGATCCGAAGCGGATGGTCGCGTTCGATCTTGTTGTCCGACCTGATGTGATGGAGCCGGACAACAGGGCGAGGTCGGGGCATTGGACAGCGCGGCCTGATCGTCTATGAAGGCTTATGGTGTTCAGACGCAGACAGCCGGCTCCCCGGCGCGAGAGGCTTCGCCAGGTCCTATGGCCGCGCAAGGGTGCATTGCGGGGCTGGCGCTACCTGTCCTTGCGCGTGCTGCGCCTGTCTTCCTCGCCGCACAAGATCGCGCTCGGCGCCGCGGCCGGCACGGCGTCGGCCATGACGCCTTTCGTCGGCCTGCATGTGCTGATCGCGCTCGCCGTGGCCTATCTCTGTTCGGCCAGCCTCGTCTCCGCGGCCATCGCAACGGCCCTTGCCAATCCGCTGACCATTCCGCTGATCCTGTTCGTGACCTATGAGATTGGCGCCGCCCTTCTCGGTCTCGACGATGCTCCTCCGGCGTCGGGCGCCGATATTCTCGCCGGCCTGAGCCATCTCAATCTCGACGAACTCTGGGGGCCCGTGCTCAAGCCGCTGCTGGTCGGCATGGTGCCGCTCGCCGCCGGCATGGGCGTGCTCGCCTATGGCGTGACCTTCAACGCGGTGCGCCTGTTCAATGCGCGGCGTACGGCGCGGCGCCAGGCCAGGTTCGGTTAAAACGTTTCCGAGACGACCATGGACGGCGCTTGAAGGCAGTCGGATGGCGCGCCTTGCGAGCAGGCAAATGGCCATAGTCTCTGCGCCGCAGATGGCAAAGAGGGACGTGTGCGCGGAGCTTGTCTTGGCGCGCCCGCTGCCAAGGCATATATGCGCGGACAAACCGGATTGCGTAGGCTGGGGTCAGCGCCGTCCAGGCCGCATGCAAGCAGGAAGGACAGCTCATGATCATCGGCATCGGCAGCGATCTCATCGATATTCGTCGCATCGAAAAGTCGCTTGACCGGTTTGGCGAACGCTTCGTCGCGCGCTGCTTCACCGATGTCGAGATCGCCAAATCCGAACGGCGCGCCAACCGTGCCGCCTCTTATGCCAAGCGCTTTGCCGCCAAGGAGGCCTGTTCCAAGGCGCTGGGCACCGGCCTGGCGCAGGGCGTCTTCTGGAAGGATATGGGTGTGGTCAACCTGCCGGGCGGCAAGCCGACCATGGTGCTGACCAACGGGGCAGCGGAGCGTCTGTCCGCCATCACGCCCGCAGGCCATGAGGCGTTCGTGCATCTGACCATTACCGACGATTTTCCGCTTGCTCAGGCTTTCGTCATAATCGAAGCGCTGCCCGTTGCCGAGATTGTCGGAAGCAGGTAGAGCATGCTGACGGGTGCGCGGCTGCGGGGCCGGCTTATTCAAGCGCTCGCACAATGATTTCACCGGAGTTTCAGCCTCAGCGACGCCTCGGCGGCTGCCGCGGGACTGCTCCGAAAGCTCTTGAAGGCCAAGATCCGCGGACGGCTTAGCGCATCGGCGCTGATAGCTGGATCTGCCGGAGAGGCCTTAAGCCTATCCCGCAATGCGCGCGCTGTTTGAGCGCTGGCGGCGGCCAATCTTGAAGGAACACGCAACGTGGTTGAGAAGATCGAGAAAAAGGAAGGCGGGCTCTGGGAGAACGTCAAGATCATCATTCAGGCGCTTCTGCTCGCCCTGGTGATCCGCACGGTCCTTTTTCAGCCCTTCACCATCCCTTCGGGCTCGATGATGCCGACGCTGCTGGTCGGCGACTACATTTTCGTCAACAAGTTCGCCTACGGCTATTCCAAATATTCGCTGCCGCTGTCGCCCGATATCTTTTCCGGCCGCATCCTGGCCTCCGAGCCGAAGCGCGGCGATGTCGTGGTTTTCCGCTTTCCGCCCAATCCCGACATCGACTATATCAAGCGCGTGATTGGTCTGCCGGGCGATAAGGTGCAGGTGCGCGACAGTGTCCTCTACGTCAATGATCAGCCGGTTCCGCGCGTGGCCGACGGCACCTTCCGCGCCGATGATCAATATGACACCGGCGCCGATGTGCCCGTTTATCGCGAGACGCTGGACAATGGCGTGAATTTCGACACGCTGGACCAGTTCCCCAATTCACGCGGCGATAACACGCAGGAATTCGTGGTGCCGCCGGGCCATTATTTCATGATGGGCGACAATCGGGACAATTCGGCCGACAGCCGCTTCGACGTCGGTTATGTGCCGGCAGAAAACCTCGTCGGACGCGCGAGCCTGATCTTCTTCTCCCTCGGTCACGACACGTCCTTCCGCGAGATCTGGAAATGGCCGGCCAATCTGCGCTACGACCGCATCTTCAAGGCGGTGCACTGAGCCGATGCGCCAGCTGACGCCTGATGATCGCGCGGCGCTGGAAACCGCGCTCGGCTATCGTTTTCAAGACAAGGCGCGGCTCGACCGCGCCTTGACCCATTCGAGCGCACGGCGTGTCAAAGGGTCCGATTACGAGCGGCTGGAATTCCTGGGCGACCGGGTGCTGGGTCTGTGCGTGGCCGAGCTTCTTTTCAAGACCTTTCGCGACGCCAATGAGGGCGAACTCTCCGTGCGGCTCAACCAACTGGTCAGCGCCGAGAGCTGCGCGGCGATCGCCGATGGGCTGAAGCTCGAACGGTTTATCCGCACCGGTGCCGATGTGCGCAAGCTCACCGGCAAGCACGTGCTCAATATCCGGGCGGATGTGGTCGAGGCGCTGATCGCCGCGATCTATCTCGATGGCGGGCTGGAAGCCGCGCGCGGCTTCGTGCTCGCCCATTGGGAGGATCGCGCGGTGAAGGCCGAGGGCGCCCGGCGCGACGCCAAGACCGAGCTGCAGGAATGGGCCCATGCCCGCTTTGCGGTCACGCCGCATTACCGCGTTGACGACCGCTCCGGACCGGACCACGATCCCCGCTTCACGGTGACGGTGGAAATCGCCGGGGTTGCGCCTGAAACCGGTGTCGATCGATCCAAACGCGCGGCCGAACAGGTGGCCGCCACGAAAATTCTCGAGCGCGAAGGCGTCTGGAAGAAGACGGGCGCGGGCAAGGACACAGAATGACGGACGAGATCTCCCCTTCCACCGACGCTGCGGACGACAGGCCGACGCATTCCGGTTTCGTGGCCTTGATCGGCGCGACCAATGCCGGCAAGTCGACGCTGGTCAACCGCCTGGTCGGCGCCAAGGTGACGATCGTCAGCCACAAGGTACAGACGACGCGCGCGATCGTGCGCGGCATCGCCATTCACGACCGCGCCCAGATCGTCTTTATGGACACGCCCGGCATCTTCAAGCCGCGCCGCCGGCTGGACCGCGCCATGGTGACGACGGCCTGGGGCGGCGCCAAGGATGCCGATCTGGTCGTGCTGCTGGTGGACAGCGAGCGCGGACTGCGCGGCGATACCGACGCGATCCTGCAGGGTCTGAAGGATGTTCATCAGCCAAAGATCCTCGTGCTCAACAAGATCGACCGCGTTCGCCCGGAAGACCTGCTGAAGCTGGCAGCCAGTGCCAATGAGGTCGTTGCCTTCGAGCGGACTTTCATGCTGTCGGCCACGACCGGTTCGGGCTGCGATGATTTTCTCGACTATCTGGCTGCGACCCTGCCGGAAGGTCCCTGGTATTACCCCGAGGACCAGATCTCCGATCTGCCGATGCGCCAGCTCGCCGCCGAAATCACCCGCGAGAAGCTGTTCCTGCGCCTGCACCAGGAACTGCCCTATGCCTCCCATGTCGAAACCGAGAAATGGGAAGAGCGCAAGGACGGTTCGGTGCGCATCGAGCAGGTGATCTATGTCGAGCGCGAGAGCCAGAAGAAGATCGCGCTTGGCAAGCAGGGTGAGGCGATCAAGGCGATCTCCACGGCCGCGCGCAAGGAAATTTCCGAAATCCTCGAACAGCCGGTGCATCTCTTCCTGTTCGTCAAGGTGCGCGAGAACTGGGGCGACGATCCCGCTCGCTTCCGTGAAATGGGGCTGGACTTCCCCAAGGGCTGAAGAAGGACGCGGGGCAAGGCAATGCATCGTCGCCGATCCGGTGCACAGTGCGTTGCCGCATCGCCATCTTGCCGTCCTTGCACGCGCCTGCCACCTGTTGCCGGCAACAGGATGGAAGGAGAGGGCGCATGCCGCAGCTTGTCGACGGCCAATGGGTCAAGGACGATGTCGCCGCCAGCGAGATGAAGAACGGCGCCTTTCATCGGGAGCCAACGCGATTTCGCGATCAGACCATCGCGGCCGAGCCGGGCCGCTATCAGCTCTTCGTCGCCTATATCTGCCCCTGGGCCTCGCGCACGCTGATGATGCGCAAGCTTAAAGGTCTGGACCTGCTTTTGCCCGTGGCGATCGCCGAGCCGGAACTGGGCGAAGATGGCTGGCGCTTTTCGCCGCCCATAGACGCCGGGGACCGGATTGCGCCCGTTCGCTTCCAGCACGAACTCTACACCGGATCCGATCCGCATTATACCGGCAAGGTCTCCGTCCCCGTTCTCTGGGACCGTCAGCTCGGGCGGATCGTCAACAACGAGTCGGCCGACATTCTGCGCATCCTCAATCAGGCATTCGACGGTCTGACCGGGGACCGGCAGGATTTCTATCCCGAACCCATGCGCGGCGAGATCGACCGCTGGAACGCGCTGATCTATGACAGCCTCAACAACGGCGTCTACCGCGCCGGCTTCGCCAAGAGCCAAGCCGCTTATGAAGAGGCGGTTGCGGCGGTCTTCGCGACGCTCGACCGGCTGGAAGCGCATCTGGCGGATCATCGCTATCTCGCCGGCGTTTATTTTACCGAGGCCGATATCCGTCTTTTCGTCACGCTGATCCGGTTCGATGCCGCTTATCACGGTGCCTTCAAGTGTAACCTGCGCCGTCTCTCGGACTACGCCAATCTCCAGGCCTATCTGCGTGAGATCTATCAATGGCCCGGCATCGCCGAGACAGTGCGCGTCGATCACATCAAGCGCGGCTATTACTCCATCGCCCATTTGAATCCGACACGCATCGTGCCGGCAGGGCCGATCCAGGATCTCGCGGCAGCGCACGCACGTGACCATCTCCGGGGACAGGGAATCTGGCAAAGATCAACGTAAGCAATAGTTTACGGGCGGTGGCGAAATCTGGCCCTCTCACAAAGGGCGCTTGCGATTGCCATCGATGGCGCTACAGTCCCGGGGCGCTCACGGCTGCGTGACGCGCAAACGCGCTCGCCGGTTGTCCCCGTGACCGCGGATCCTGCCAAGACAGGATTCGCTGGCAGACACGCCGCCCTCCCTCCGAGCGTGACCCTGTCATCATGCCTCGTGCTCTCGCCGCGGCCTCTCGTCGGCGGCGAAAGCCGAATCGGTGGAGGTTCTGCATGGTTTCCGCGCTCCGTGCCTCGCTTCGCAGGCTCGTTCACAAAGGCAATCTGACCGTCACCTATCCGTCGGGCGAAACGGAAACCCTAGGCGATGGCGCCGGTCCACCCATAATCCTGCGCATTATGGACAGCGCGGCAGAAGCCGCCATCGGCCGCGATCCCGGGCTCGCCTTTGGCGAAATGTACATGGATGGCCGCGTGATCCTGGAACAGGGCGACCTCTATGACTTTCTGGCGCTTGCCAAGGACAACGGCCTGGAACGCGGCGCCAACTGGCAGAATATCGGCATGGCGCTCTACCATGTCGCCCGCCAACAGCTGCGCTCGCGCATGCCGGTCAATCGTAACAGGCACAATGTGGCCCACCACTATGATCTGAGCGGCCAGCTGTTCAGCCTGTTTCTCGACGAGGACTGGCAATATTCCTGCGCCTATTTCCATCCCGATGGTCTCGACCTCGACGAAGCGCAGCGCGCCAAGAAGCGCCATATCGCCGCCAAGCTGCTTCTGGAGCCCGGCCAACGTGTGCTGGAGGTTGGCTCCGGCTGGGGTGGCATGGCGATGACGCTGGCTGAAAGCTCCGGCGTTGACGTCACCGGAATCACGCTGAGCGAGGAACAGCTGAAGGTCTCGCGCGCGCGGGTGCAGGCGCGTGGCCTGGTGGACCACGTGCGTTTCGAGCTGCAGGATTATCGCACGATGACGGCGCGGCCATTCGACCGGATCGTCTCCGTCGGCATGTTCGAGCATGTCGGGATCGGCAACTATCCGGGGTTCTTCAGAAAGATGCATGACCTGCTGCGCCCGGATGGCGTCATGGTGCTGCATTCGATCGGGCAGGTGGTCAAGCCTTGGGCCACCAATCCCTGGATCGAGAAATATATCTTCCCCGGCGGCTATATTCCGGCGCTGTCGGAGGTGCTGCCGGCTGTGGAGCGTGCCGGTTTCTTCGTGCGCGACATCGAGATCCTGCCGATGCACTACGCCCATACGCTGCGGGCCTGGCGCCAGCGCTTCCTCGCGCGGCGCGACGAGGTTGTTCGGCTCTATGATGAGCGCTTCTTCCGCATGTGGGAATTTTATCTGGCGGGATCGGAGACGGCCTTCACCCATGACGGACATTTCATCTTCCAGCTCCAGCTTTCGCGCCAGCTCGCCTCCGTGCCGTTCCATCGCGACTATCTTGCCGAACGCGAGGCTGTACTGAAGGTGTTCGACGCCAACCGGCCGCCGCTCGAGCCGATCGTCTTCTGACGAACGAAAGTAGAGAGGGCGATGAGATGGGGGAGGGTGCGCGTTGGCCGCCCGCACGCTTGTCCGCAAGGCGCGCGCCTTGTAGAACCCTGTCATGCAATGGACCGATCAAGCCGTGGTGCTCGGCATCAAGCGCCTGGGCGAAGCCTCCGTCGTCGCCGAGGTCATGAGCCGGGCCCATGGCCGCCATCTCGGCATCGTCAGGGGCGGGCGCTCACGTGCGATGCAGCCGGTGCTGCAGCCCGGCAATCTGGTCGAGCTTACCTGGCGTGCGCGCCTTGACGAGCATCTGGGCGAGTTTCGCATCGAGCCGATCAGACTGCGCGCCGCGAAGCTGATGGAGGCCGCCACCTCGGTCTATGGGGTGCAGGCGCTAGCCGTGCTGCTCAGGCTTCTGCCGGAGCGGGATCCGCATCCGCATCTCTTCGAGGCGCTGGATGTGATTCTCGACCATATGGAAGACCCGGCCGAGGCAGGCGAGCTTTTCATCCGCTTCGAGATCGCCGTGCTCAATGATCTCGGCTTCGGCTTGGACCTGAGCCAGTGCGCCGCGACGGGCGGCAATGACGATCTTGCCTATGTCTCGCCCAAGACCGGTCGCGCGGTGTCGCGCAGCGCCGGTGAACCTTATGCCGACAAGCTTTTCGCCTTGCCACCCTTCCTAACCAGGACCGGGGGCGGTGCCGATTTTTCTGCACTGGCCGAAGCATTCCGCATGACCGGCTATTTCCTTCACCGCCACGTCTACGAACCACGCGGCCTGGAAGCCTCAGCTGCGCGCGACGGCTTCGTGCAGGCGGCTCTGAAGCGTCTGAAAACGGGGGAGACGGCCTTGCCGGAGCGTCCCGCATCCGCATTGTCGTCATCGGCGCAGAAGGATGGTCTGGCCGACGCACGGCTGCGTCAGCCTCCTCTTCTGCGCGAGACGGCCACTAGCCGCTCGTCGGAGCCGGCAGATGCGGCAACCGCCGCTTCTTGCCCGCCAGACCCGCGTATGTCTCACTCTCCTGCCGCGTCTGACGGCGCTGGCCTTGATATCAACGACCCGGAGCCCCGCTGATGGACCTTTTGATGCTCGGCGCCTTCCTTCTGGCCGTGCTGGCTTTCGCGCGCGCGCGGCGCACCGAGGCGCGCCTTGATAGCGACGTGAAAGCGCTGCGGGCCGAGATCGCCGCCTTGCGCGCAGCGGGCCCCGCAGCAGCGGAAAGCGAAGTCTCTCAGCCGGCACTGGCGCAGGCGGAAACGCCGGTGGCGGAGATCTGGCCGCGCGCACCGGCCGAAACCGGCGAGGCGGTGGAGCGGGCGGCGCGCGGAGAACCTGTGATGGTGGCTCGGGAGGAACCCGCCTCTCCAAACACCAGGCCTGTCGATGCCGCCCCGCCACCGCGACTGGAAAGCCTGGAAAGCCGGCTCGGCGCACGCTGGGCCGTGTGGACCGGCGGCCTGGCGCTCGCGCTCGGCGGTGTTTTCCTCGTTCGCTACTCCATCGAGGCCGGGCTGGTCGGGCCGGGCATCCGCATCGCGCTGGCGCTCGTCTTCGGTCTCGGCCTGATCGGCGCGGGCGAAATCATCCGCCGCCGGGCCATGCCGGCGCTATCGGCTCGTTTTTCCAACGCCCTGATTCCCGGTGTGTTGACGGCAGCTGGCGCCGCCACCCTGTTTGGCGCGCTTTATGCCGCCCATGCGCTGTACGGCTTCATCGGCCCTGCTCTGGCCTACATCCTGCTCTCGGTGGTTTCGCTTGGTGTCGTTGCGCTGTCGCTGCGTTATGGCCAGGCGTTGGCCGGCCTCGGGCTTGCCGGCTCGCTGATCACGCCGGCGCTGATCTCGTCTGACGATCCGAATTTCTGGGCGCTGTTTATCTTCCTCGCGATCGCCTGGGCCGGCACAGCGCTTGCAGCGCGGCTGAAGGCTTGGCGCACCGTTCCCGCGCTTGCCAATCTCGGCGTGCTCGCCTGGATCCTGCTGGCGCTGCTGGGCTCGGAAATGACCGACGAGCTGCCCATCGTCACCGTGCTTCTGGTGATGATCGCCGGCACCGGCTTGATCTGGCCGGCCGGCGCGCTTGGCCGCGAGACGGTGCCTGTCATAAGAGACGAGGCGGCTGACGAGGCCGACGCTACGCCCGTTACCGCTCCGCCGAGGCGCCTTGGCTTCCTGCGTCGTGTCTGGTCTCGGGTCGCCGTGCCGTTCTTCGGCATCACGCTGACGCTGTCGCTCGCGGTCTTCCTGTCGGTTCTGGCGTTGGCGACGCTGTCGCTCGATCGCCCTCTCGATGGCATCCTGCAGGCGAGCGCCGTGCTGACAGGGCTTGCCTTGCTGGCGGCATTGCGACGCGGCATGGTCTACCCGGCTCTCGCCACGGGCTTTGGCGCCATCGGCACGGTCTATCTCTTTGCCGATCTGCTCACGCCCTCCACGGCGACGCTGGGTGCCCTGCCACCCAACTGGTCCGTCACCGCCTTTGCCGGCGGTCTTTCGGTCCTGCTGATTCTGCTCGGATGGCCGGGCCTGAAGCGCAGGCTTGCTGCCGACCAGGCCCAGGGCCTGCATCCGACAGGTGCTCTGTCAGCCGCCGTCGCAGGCCTGTCTCCGGTCGGGCTCGTTCTGGTCTCCTTCCTGATGGTCGGCACGTTCGGGCATGATTTCGGCCATCTGGCCTTGTCGCTTGGTCTGGCCTTGCTGCTGCTTGTTCTCACCGAAGCGAGCGCGCGTTGGCCGGGGCCTCAATCTCCTCGGGCAGACGTCGCGCGCGGCTGGCTGATGGCGGGCGCCATGGGTCTTGTGGCCGTGGCCGGGCAGGCGACCGGTAGCGGACTTGCCGCCGTGGTCGTCATCGCGGCGGCTGGCCTCGGCTTCAGTTTAGCGACACGTTGGCGTGCCTTCCCGGCGCTGCCGTGGATCAGCGTGCTGGCTGCTGCCATCCTGCTGCTGCGCTTTGCCTATGAGCCGACGGTCGTTCCGCCGGAGGCACTCGGTCGCATGCCGGTGTTCAACGCGCTGCTGCCGGGCTATGGCCTGCCGGCGCTTGCGATGATTTTGGCGGCGTGGCACCTGCGCGCCTGGCCATCCGCGCGCCCGCGTGAGCTGCTGCAGGCGCTTGGCTGCCTGTTTGCGCTGCTGACGCTGGGCATGTTGGTGCGCCATGGCCTGCATGGCGGCGTTATCGACGCCTCTGCCCCCTCGCTCGGCGAGCAGGCGATCTACACGCTGTTGATGATCGGCGCGGCCGGAATTTTGACGGGACTCGACGGGCGAAGCCCGAGCCGCTTCTTCCGCTATGGCAGCATGGCGCTCTCGGTCATGTCTGTCGGATTGGTGCTGGCCGTCCATCTTCTGGCGCTTAATCCCTACTGGACGGGAGAGCCGCTCGGCCCCCTGCCGATCCTCGATCTCCTGGGTCTTGGCTATCTCCTCCCAGGTCTTGCCTTTGCTGGGCTGGCCGTGCTGTCGGCCAAGCGCCGTCCGAAGGCCTATGTGACGCTGATCGGCATTGCCTCAGGCGTCATGATCTTTGCGTGGGCGACTCTATGCGTGCGCCGCGCCTGGCATGGTGAGGGGATTGCCGACTGGAAAGGCTTCATGCCGGCGGAAACCTATGCCTATTCCGCCGTCTGGCTGGCGTTGGGCGTCATCCTGCTGATTGCCGGCGCGCGGCGCCACGCTGCCGCCCTCCGCCTTGCCTCGGCGGCGCTGGTGCTGATCGCCGTGCTCAAGGTCTTTCTGGTCGATATGTCCAATCTGGAAGGCGTGCTGCGGGCCCTGTCCTTCATCGGCCTTGGTGCGGTGCTGATCGGCATCGGACTCTTCTACCAGAAAATCCTGAGCGGCGTGGCGCTGCCGGCCTTGCCGGAGGCCTTGCGCTCTGCCACCTCCGCGCCATCCGAAAACCGACCGGAACCTGAGTCCGCCGATGACACTGATCCAGAGCGCCCTTCACAGCCTTGAGCCGAAGCCGTCCGACCGGGATGGCCTGGCTGGACACTTCGCGCCTTTCGAGAATCTGGCGGCACGGCTTCTGCCGTTCTCGGTCCCGTCGGGCAATGACGGGGCGCATGATACCGGGCATATTCTCCGGGTCTGGCGCAATGCCTTGACAATCCAGGCGCAAGAGGGCGGGCGCCTGCCGATCCTCGCCGCCGCCGTGCTGCTGCACGATTGCGTGGCGGTGGAAAAGAACTCGCCCCTGCGCGGCCAAGCCTCGAAGCTTGCCGCCGACAAGGCGCACGAGCTTCTTACGGCGGATGGCTGGTCGGCGGAGGATGCGCAGGCCGTCGCCCATGCCGTGCATGCGCACAGCTATTCGGCGCGCGTGCCGGTGGAAAGCCTGGAGGCGGCCATTCTGCAGGATGCCGACCGTCTCGATGCAATCGGCCTGGTCGGCGTCGCCCGTTGCTTCTCCATCGCCGGCCGCATGGGCAGCGCCCTGTTCGACACGCTCGATCCCCTGGCTGAGCACCGGCCGCTCGATGACAAAGCCTTCGCGCTCGATCATTTCGAAACCAAGCTCCTGCGCCTGGCGGACACGTTTCAGACGGCTTCAGGGCGCATGATCGCAACGGCGCGGACGGAGGCGCTGCGACGCTTTCGGGACGGGCTGCTTGCCGAAATTCAGGGAACCACCTTCATCGATCGCGGGTTCCCAGAGCCGGTGGAGATCGCGTGAAGCCGGCAGGTTTCCGTGACGATGTTGCTTGGCGGAAAAGGTCAACAGAGCCGAGGCGGATATCGCAGATCCCTGATTTTGGGGATCGCCAGGCGCAGGCGAATCGTCCCTGATTGACAATGGTAACGATCGGCTTATTAAGGCCCACTTAATTCAAGGTTGTCGCTCTGGGCTTGTTCTCGTTCTTGAAGGGGTCGCGCATGCATGTCTCCGGCTTGTTCGTCTATCCGCTGAAAAGCGCGCGGGCGTTTGCAACCAGCCAAGCTCATGTCGAGCCGGCCGGGTTGTTGCATGATCGTCGCTTCATGGTGATCGACAGCGCCGGACATCTGGTAAGCCAGCGTGATCTTCAAGCCTTGGCGCAGGTCAACGCCACGATGACCGAGGACGGGCTGCATCTGGAAAAAGGCGGTGAGCATATTCATGTTCGCCTCGATCCAGCCCAGCGCGCACAGGTCAAGATCTGGACCAGCCTGATCGATGCAGCACTGGCCGATGCCGAAACCAATGCGGCACTGTCGCGCTGGTTCGGCCAGACGCTGCGCCTGGCATTTCAGGACGCGCAGGCGGAGCGTCGGGTCGGTGCTGCCTGGGCCGGCGAGCCTGTTCCGGTCAGCTTCGCGGATGGCTATCCCCTGCTGCTGACCACAACCGCTTCGCTCGACGATCTCAACACCACCATGGCGTTCCAGCGCCAGGAAGCTGTGGGAATGGACCGTTTCCGGCCCAATCTGGTGGTGGAATGCGATGTGCCATGGGACGAGGATGCCTGGGAGGCGATCGAGATCGGCGGCATTCGGTTCGACCTGGTCAAGCCCTGCGAGCGCTGCATCATGACGACGCAGGACCAGACGACGGGCGAACGAACCGGCGGAAACCCGATCCAGGGCTTGGCGGTCAAACGGATGTCGGGCGATCCGCGTGTGCGCGGCGTTCTGTTCGGCTGGAATCTGGTGCCGCGCGGCACTGGGATCGTCTCGATGGGCGATGCCGTGACGGTCATTTCCCGCCGCGGCGAGACTTGGCCGATGAAGCAGCGCGACAGGGGCGAACGTTCCACGATCAATTCCACTCAATGATCGCTCAAATCAATTGTCTTTTCCTCTTGGCGAAGGACTCCTAAGAAGAGCCTGTCTTCTTCTGGAGCTTCGGCCATGACCTCTGCCTCGACCGCATCGCCATCCTCTTCCGCTATGCAGGCGGGCCGGCCGTTTCCCTGGCTGATCATCCTGGCGGGGTCGATCGTCGCCATGCTGACCTTTGGCCCGCGCTCCGCCATGGGATTTTTTCAGCTGCCGATCCTGAACGACCGCGGCTGGGACCGATCGACCTTCGCACTGGCCATGGCGCTGCAGAATTTGAGCTGGGGCCTGAGCCAGCCGATTTTCGGCGGTCTCGCCGATCGCTTCGGCACGTGGCGCATTCTCGCGCTGGCAGGGCTCGTCTATGCCACGGGACTTTTCATCATGGCGCATGCTGGCGCACCGCTCTGGCTTCATGTCGGCGGCGGCGTCCTTGTCGGCCTTGGCGTCGGTGCCGGCTCCTTCGGCACGGTGCTGTCGGCTTTCGCCCGGCATGTGACGCCAGCCCAGCGCTCCATGGCCTATGGCATCGGCACGGCGGCGGGCTCGGCCGGCATGTTTCTGTTCGCGCCGCTGTCCCAAGGCTTGATCCAGGCCTATGGCTGGTCCGACAGCCTCGTCATTCTCGCCTTGCTGATGCTGATCGTTCCCTTTGCCGCCATTCCCTTGGCTGGCAACGCCGCATCCGGCCGCCAGGGGGGCGAGCTCTTCCCCCAGACGGCAAGCCAGGCGTTGAAGGAGGCCTTCGGCCATCGCAGCTATCTGCTTTTGGTCAGCGGCTTCTTCGTCTGCGGCTATCAGGTGGCCTTCATCACCGCGCATTTTCCCGCCTATCTCGGCGATATCGGCATCGATGCCCGCTACGGCGTGATCGCGATCGCTCTGATCGGCTTCTTCAACATCATCGGCTCACTCGCCGCCGGCATCATTAGCCAGAATGCGTCAAAGCCTTATTTTCTGGCGCTGATCTATCTGGGCCGTTCGATTGCGGTCGCCGCCTTTCTCCTTTTGCCGCAGACATCGACCTCGGTGATCGTCTTTTCCGTGGTCATGGGGCTGCTCTGGCTGTCCACCGTGCCGCCGACCAATGCACTTGTTGCCATCATGTTCGGCACGCGCCATCTCGGCCTGTTGGGCGGCATGGTGTTCCTGTCGCACCAGATCGGTTCGTTTCTTGGCGTGTGGATGGGCGGGGTGCTGTATGATCGGTTCGGCTCCTATGATCCCGTCTGGTGGATCGGCGTGCTGCTGGGCCTGTTTGCTGCCGCCGTCCATCTGCCCATCCGGGAGCGGCAGGTGCAGCGGCCGGTTGCCGCGTCTGCCTGAGAGTCGCTCAGCAAGAGGCCGCACTCATTCGTATACCGGACATCGGTCCATCGCGGCATGCGCCTCTGGCGAAAATCCGGCCCGTTCTTTTGTGGGCCGCTTGAAAAGCGTCATAAAACTTTCTAATTGCAATCTTGCTCATGGCGAATTTCCTGCCTGACTTATGCTCACTTTGAGCATATCCGGGTAAGGGTTCAGAGGGGCGACGGGGTCGACGTGGTAGCCGGACGGGCTTGGGCGCCGGCAGGGCGGGAAGGAACAGGCAATGCAAAAGAGCGAATTTAAGCCGATGGCAGCGCGCGTGCCGGATCCGACGACTGCCGCCGCGCGTTTCGGCGTCCTGCCGAAGCCGGACCTGGCCTTCACGCCGGAGATCGCGCGCGAGACCGAGCCGCTCTACCAGAAGGTCAAGGATTTCATCCCCGCCTTCGAATGGCCCGTCTATGCACCCTACGTCGCGGCGATCAACCGGCTGAAGCGCGAACGCAATGCCGTGATCCTGGCGCATAATTATCAGACGCCCGATATCTTCCACTGCGTCGCCGATATCGTCGGCGATTCGCTGAAGCTCGCCCGTGACGCGACCAAGGTCGATGCCGAGATCATCGTCCAGTGCGGCGTGCATTTCATGGCCGAGACCTCCAAGCTCCTGAACCCCGAAAAGACGGTGCTGATCCCCGATTCCAAGGCGGGCTGCTCGCTGTCGGATTCGATCACCGGTGCGGATGTGCGCCTGTTGAAGCAGCGCTACCCGGGTGTGCCGGTGGTCACCTATGTCAACACCTCGGCGGATGTGAAGGCGGAGACGGACATCTGCTGCACCTCGTCCAATGTGCTGCAAGTTGTCGAAAGCCTGCAGAGCGACACGGTGCTCTGCATTCCCGACGAATATCTCGCGATGAACGTGGCGCGCCAGACAAACAAGAAAATCCTGACCTGGAAGGGCCATTGTGAGGTGCATGAGCGCTTCGGCGCCGAAGAACTGCTCGCCTATAAGGCCGCCTATCCAGGCCTTGAGATTATCGGCCATCCCGAATGTCATCCCGACGTGATCGCGGTTTGCGATTTCGCAGGCTCTACGGCCGGCATGATCGATTATGTCAAGGACAAGCGTCCGCCCAAGGTGCTGCTCGTCACCGAATGTTCGATGGCCTCGAATGTCGCGGCCGAGGTTCCGGAGGTGGATTTCGTCAAGCCTTGCAATCTCTGCCCGCACATGAAGCGGATCACGCTGCCAAAGATCCTCGACAGCCTGCTGACCATGACCGACGAGGTGACGATCGATCCCGCCGTGGCTGACCGCGCCCGGCTGGCGGTAGAGCGGATGATCGCGCTCAAGGCGTGAGCAACGGGCCGGCGGCGTCCGGCTCTGGGAGGGGTAAGGCATGATGAGCAACAATTTCCGGCCGCAGGGCCCAAGCGGCATTGACGATATCGTCATCGTCGGCGGCGGGCTGGCTGGTCTGTTCTGTGCGCTGAAGCTCAGCCCGCGTCCCGTGACCCTTCTCGCCGCTGCCCCGATCGGCCATGGCGCGTCCTCCGCCTGGGCGCAGGGTGGCGTGGCGGCGGCCATGAGCCCGGGCGATACGGTCGATAAGCACGTCGCCGACACGCTGGTTGCCGGTGCCGGCATCGTCGATGAGAAGATGGCGCGACTGATGGCGTCCGAAGCCGCAGAACGCATCCATGATCTCATCTCTTATGGTGTGCCCTTCGACAAGGATCTGGAGGGCCGGCTCTTGCTGTCGCGCGAGGCCGCGCATTCCGAGCGGCGCATCGTGCGGGTGCGCGGCGACATGGCCGGCATGGCGATCATGGAGGCGCTGATCGCCCGCGTGCGCGCCACGCCGTCGATCCGCGTGCTCGAAGGCTATGTGGTGGAAGAGCTGGTGCGCGAGGGGCGCTTCGTCTCCGGCGTTATCGCAAGGCCGGATGCCGGCCAATCACGCCGGCGCGTGGCCTTTCCTGCCCGTGCCGTGGTGCTGTGCTCCGGCGGCGTCGGCCATCTCTTTTCGGTCACCACCAATCCGCACGAGGCTTGCGGCCAGGGTATCGGCATGGCCGCCCGCGTCGGGGCCATCATCGCCGATCCGGAATTCGTGCAATATCACCCGACGGCGATCGATCTCGGTCGCGATCCCGCGCCGCTGGCAACCGAAGCCCTGCGCGGCGAGGGCGCCTTGCTCATCAACAAGCAGGGGCATCGGTTCATGGCCGACCTTCACCCCGACGCCGAGCTTGCCCCGCGCGATATCGTGGCGCGCGGGGTCTTTGCAGAGGTGACGGCCGGGCGCGGCGCCTTTCTCGACTGCCGTAAGGCCGTCGGCGCGCACTTCCCCGAGGCTTTCCCTACGGTCTACACCTCCTGCATGTCGGCCGGCATCGATCCAGTCCGCGACCCGATCCCGGTGGTGCCGGCCGTTCACTACCATATGGGCGGCGTGCTGACCGATGCGGAGGGCCGCACCTCCGTCGATGGACTCTGGGCTGCGGGCGAGGTGGCCTCGACGGGCGTTCACGGCGCCAATCGGCTGGCGTCCAATTCGCTGCTGGAAGCCGTTGTCTTCGCCGCGCGCATTGCCGAGGATATCAAGGGCGTGCTGCCGGTGGCGCGCATTACCGCCTGGGAAGACAATGCCGGGGAGAGCGACGACCCGGTGACGCTGGAAGACAGCCCGCAGCTGTCTGCCTTGCGCAAGCTGATGAGCGCCAAAGTCGGTGTGATCCGCACCCGGGGTGGCCTCTGCGAGGCGCTGGCCGAGATTACCGCTTTCGAACGTGCGAATGGTCGTTTGCGCTTCGGCAATATTCTCACCACCGCCAAGCTGATCACCGTGGCGGCGCTCCAGCGCATGGAGAGCCGGGGCGGTCATTTCCGGTCTGATTTCCCGGAAACAGACGCTTCCTGGCACCACCGCACCTTCCTGACGCTGGCCGATGCCGACCGCGTGGCGGCGGAGCTTGCCGGCATGCGCGCCGCCTGATCCATAAGACGCAAGGCGGCCGCGCCATTTCTCTTCCATCGCGCTGCACCTTTGGGCGCAATCCGCAAGGAGCATGAAAGCTGATGACACATTCGTACCCGCCAGAATTGCCCGATCTCCTCGTGGAAGCCCAGGTACGCGCCGCGCTGGTCGAGGATCTCGGCCGCGCCGGCGACGTCACGACGCTTGCCACCATCGGGCCCGAGGCGCAGGCCAGTGCCGTGCTCTCCGCGCGTGATCCGGGCGTGCTTGCCGGGCTGACCCTCGCACGCGCGGCCTTCGGCCTGGTCGATCCCGCGATCCGCTTCGAGACGGCGCTTGTCGATGGCGCGCCGCTCGTTCCCGGCACCACCATCGCCACCGTGTCCGGCCGGGCACGAGGCCTTCTATCGGCCGAGCGCGTGGCGCTCAACTATCTCATGCACCTGAGCGGCGTCGCCAGCCTGACTGCCCGCTATGCCCATGAGATCGCCCATACTCATGCGCGCATCACCTGCACGCGCAAGACGCTGCCTGGGCTGCGGGCGCTGGAAAAGTATGCCGTGAAACTCGGCGGCGGGTCCAACCATCGCTTCGGTCTGGATGATGCGATCCTGATCAAGGACAATCACATCGCGGTGGCCGGCGGCATTGCGCCCGCCCTTGCCGCTGCCCGTGCCTATGCCGGACATCTCATGCGCATCGAGATCGAAGTCGATACCCTCGACCAGTTCAGCGAGGCGCTGGATGCCGGCGCGGACGTGGTGCTGCTGGACAACATGACACCCGACAGGCTGGCGGAAGCCGTGGCGATGAATGCGGCCCATCATGGTCTCGTCGCCGACGGCGATTACGCCCATGCCAAACGCCGCACCGTGCTCGAAGCCTCTGGCAATGTCTCCCTCTCAACCGTTCGGGCCATCGCCGAAGCGGGTGTCGACTTCATCTCGACCTCGAAAATCACCATGGCTGCGCCAACGCTCGATATCGGCCTGGACATGGCAATCGCGTGAGCCGTCAGACCTGCGCGCCTTGAAAAAGTGAATCTGTTTCAACGTGATGAGGCGCGCAATTCGCGCGGCGCGAGAGCTTGCAGCAACTTCATGTAACACTTTAACGAGCGGTTAACAGCGCTCGTTGCTCCGGGGAACTTTAAGGCTGTTCAGCGATTGCGCTAGGCTTTTTCGGCCTTGGGGAAAGGATGCGGTTTGGACGGCGATCTCTGGATGTTCATCGCTATCGGCTTCTTCGCGCAGCTGGTGGATGGGGCGCTTGGTATGGCGTTTGGCTTGCTCACCACCACCAGTCTTCTGACCCTCGGCGTTCCCATCGCCACCGCAAGCGCCATGACGCATGTGACCGAGGTGTTCACCACGGCGGCGTCCGGTCTCTCGCACACCTACCAGCGCAACATCGACTGGCGGCTTGTCGCCCGCCTTGCACCGGCCGGCATGATCGGCGGGGCGATCGGGGCCTATGTCCTGTCCAATATCGATGGCAAAGTGATCGAGCCTTATGTCTCGGCCTATCTCGTTCTTGTCGGGCTTTACATCCTGTTCAAGGCATTCCGCCCCTTGGCCCTGCGCGAGGTTCGCGATTGGCTGGTACCGTTTATCGGGCTTGCCGGAGGCGGTCTGGATGCGGCTGGTGGCGGCGGCTGGGGTCCGATCGTCACCACCTCGCTGATCGGCCGCGGGCATGATCCCAAACGGGTGATCGGGTCCACCAGCCTGACCGAGTTTGCCGTCACCCTGGTCATCTCGGCCACTTTCCTCGTCACCCTCGGCGTGTCCGAACTCGGCTCTGCATTCGGGGTCATCATCGGCGGGGTCATCGCCGCGCCCATCGGGGCGCTGGTGGTCAAGAAGCTGCCGGTGCGGCCGTTGATGATCGCCGTGGCGCTTCTCATCATCGCCACCTCCGCGATCCGTCTGTTCTGACCGCATATGTTGATCGAGATCTTAAGCCAGGGCTTCGGCGAGGTCTGACGTTCGCGTGAGGTCGCGGAACAAGGCTCCGCGCGGCAGGTTTTTCCGGGAACGCTTTTTAAGGCCGCGCGTCCGGGCGGCCGTGACCAGGAAGGAGATCTCGATGAACAGGCTGATCCTCACAGCGACGGCCGCTGGCGCCCTTGCCCTTATGACCAGCGCGCCCGTTCTGGCGCAGACGGCGTCGCAGACCGCGATGGCCGAATTCGTCGGTAAGGATGGAAAGTCGAACGGCCGCGCCATGCTGACGGCCGGAAAGAACGGGGTCTTGATCGAAATGGAGATCAGCGGCCTGCCCGCCGGCAAATGGGTCGCCTTCCATGTGCATGAAACGGGTCGCTGCGATCCGGCAGGCGGTCATGAATCGGCAGGCGGCCATTTCAATCCGACCAAGGCCGAGCACGGTTTTCTCGCCGCCAACGGCCCGCATGCCGGCGACATGCCCAATCAATATGTCGGCCAGGATGGCGTGCTGCGTGCCCAGGTCTTCAACAGCATGGTGCGGCTTGACGACAGCACGACCGGCATTCGCGGCCGTGCCCTGATGATCCATGCGCGCTCGGATGACAATCGCAGCCAGCCCTCCGGCGATGCCGGTGAACGTCTGGCTTGCGCGGTCATCCAGTAGCGCCTGGAACGTCGCGATCGCAAAAGCCAGAAGGCCCGCTTCGACGATACGAAGCGGGCCTTTTCCTTGCCAAGGCTTGCGATAAGAGGGGCGCAGCCTGGCTATTTTACCGGGATCTCGCTTTGCGCCAGACGGAGCTGTGCGGCCTGTGTCAGCTCGCGCGAGGTCTTCCACCAGTCGTGGGTGGCGATCCAGGCGCGCAGGATCAGCGTGGCATTGTCGCCGGAGAAGCTGTCGACGAAGACCCGTGGTTCGGGATTTTCCAGCACGTCCTGATTTTCCTCCGCCAGTCCGTCGAGAACCTTGAGCGCCCGGTCGATGTCTGCCCGACTGACAGTCACGCTGAGATCGAACTTACGTGTGGCTTCGCGGCTGAAATTCGTGACCGGCACGTTCCAGAGCGTGGAATTCGGCGCCAAAAGATAGACCCCGTCCGCATTGACGAGTTCCGTGGCGAACAGCCCGATCTCGCGCACGGTCCCGGAGACCTGCGGTGTCTGAATGGTTTCGCCGACGCGAAAAGGACGCAGCACGAGAAGCATGATGCCGGCGGCGATATTCTGCAGCGTGCCCTGTAGTGCCAGGCCGATGGCCAGGCCGGCGGCGCCAAGCGCCGCGATGATGGACGCCGTCTGGACCCCGAACTGGCCGAGCACGGTGATGAAGACCAGCAGCAGAAGCGCATAGCGAATGATGTTGGCGAAGAACCGCGCCAGCGTCTCATCGATGCCGTGAACCTTCTTCAGCCCGCTGTAGGCCCAATTATGGATCAGCCGTGCCAGCGTCCAGCCAATGACCAGCAGGATGATGGCGCCGATGATCGAGAAGGAATATTGGATCGCAAGCGCGGTGATCTGGGTGAAGGCAGTGCGCGTGGCGACGAGGACGCCGGAAACCTGATTATCCATCGGCAGCTCCAAATCTATTGCGTTGCAACGGAGATGGAGCGAGGCAGGCAGGCGTCAAGCGGAGCCGTTGGCCTCAGCGCGTGCCGAGCTTCAGCCCCGGAGCTGGCCGCTCCTCCAGAATTTGCCGGCGGAAGCGGAAGAGAGCGGCCGGGCGTCCGCCTGTTCCAGCCGTCATGGCGCCGGTCGGCTCCACCAGCTCGGCGCCCTCGACCAGACGACGGAAGTTCTGCTTGTGCAAATGACGGCCAGAAATCGCCTCAACGGTGGCCTGAAGCGCCGTCAGGGTGAAATCCGGGGGCATGAGTTCAAAAACCACGGGGCGGTATTTGATCTTGGCCCTCAGACGGGCGATCGCCGTCGCGACGATCCGGCGGTGATCATGCTGCATGGCTCGGCCGAGCGGTGCGGCGGCATCGGGTCGTCCAGCGCCGTCGGCATGTCTGTCTGCCAACGCTTCCGAGACAAGCCCGGCCTCGTACAGCAGCTCGTAGCGCTCCAGCACGCGCTCTTCGTCCCAGGGAACATCATCGAGCCCGAAGGCAAGACGCACGCGGGCACGGCGTTGGGTGGCGGCAGCGCGGTCTGCCTCGGGCGTCTCGGCCCAGGCAGAAAGCCCGGGCAGAATGGCTTGGTCGATTAGGCCCGGCCTTCCGCCTCGCCAGTCTTCCCACGGCAGATAGGCATACCAGTCGCGCCAGCGCGCGCCGGCTTCTTCCAGCCGCGAGGCGGCTTCTTCGTCCGGCCGGGCGAGGGCGAGGTAGCCGACCGAGACCAGATGCTTGCCTTCCTCGCCCGCCTCCCGATGGCGGCCACGATCACCGAAAGTGTAGAGCTGCTCGATGTAGCCGAGCGACAGCGCCGTCTGCGCCTCGACATGGGCGCGCAGGCTGGTCTCGAAAGTCCGATGGCGGTGCGGATCGAACGGGCCGAAGGGCAAGGCGTCGCGCGCACCACCTGCCGCATCGGCCAGCGCCAGGATCATCGGCGCCTGGGCACCACGCGCCACCACCACCGCATTGAGCCCGATTTCGACGCTCATGCCGGCGCCAGGTTCTCGTTGCCAGCCGCGCTGAGCGTCAGCAGGAACGGGTGATTCCCGTCCGCCTCGGCGCCGCGTCCGATGCGCGCGACCGCTGATTGAAGCTTGCCGCCGCGATCCAAGAGCGCGTCGCCGATCTCGATCAGCCGCATATTCGGCGTGGCAAAGCGCGAGGCGGCCCGAAGGCGGTCGACCAGGGTATCGTCGTCCTGGTCCGGTTCCAGCGCCAGAGCGATCAGAAGCGCGGCGGCCGGTGAGCGGGAGACGCCCATCCAGCAATGCACGAGCAGTGGCGCCGTCCTCTCCCAGTTTTGCGCAAAGGCGAGGATCGCCTTGATATGCTCCTCATCCGGGGCAATCAGCGGCCCGGTGGGCTTGACGATATCGTTCATCGCCAGCGTCAGATGCCGCTCCGGGGGAATGCAGGCCGGGCGATGGAAATATTGCTGCGCGCCAAGCAGGCTTAGCATGCCGCCACAGCGATGGCGCACCGCCATTTCCGCGATGCGCGCCAAGGGAGAGACGACGATGAAGCTCATGGCTGCGGCACTCCGCGCGCAGTCTTGGTATTGCCTGGATTGGGATCCGCGCCTTCGTTCCGCTCCGCCTCGATCCGCTCGAAACGTTCGGCGAAGAGAGCCTGGGCCTCCGGCGCGGGAAGCGGCGTCATCGGCAGCATGTCCGCGGTAATGGCCCTGGGGCGGCCGAAGAAGGTGGCGGCTTCGGCGGAGGAAAAGCCGGCGAGCAGCGTCGCTTCGAAAAAGGCGGCAACGCGGTCGGCTTTCTTGATTTTGTCACTCAGCGTTGCCGCCGGTGTCGCCGGCAGGCCAAAACGCAGATGGATGGCCGCCTCGATGCGCTTTTCCACGGTCTTGTAGCCGCCGCCGACCACGGCCTTGAACGGCGAGATCATGTCGCCGATCACATATTCTGGCGCATCGTGCAGAAGCGCCACTTGGCGCTCGGCTGGTGTGACCCTGTTCAGCCGCTGAAAGATCTCTTCCACCACCACGCAATGCTGCGCCACCGAAAAGGCATGCGGCCCTGCCGTCTGCCCGTTCCAGCGGGCAACGCGCGCCAAGCCATGCGCGATATCGCTCAGTTCGATATCGAGCGGCGAGGGGTCGAGCAGGTCGAGCCTGCGGCCGGAAAGCATGCGCTGCCAGGCGCGAGGGGCGGACATAGGCCTTGGAAAACTCCTGTTGGATCGTCACGCGACAGCGCCCGGCCTCTTCGGGATGGGCTTTGCTGCGCGACGCGCCTTTCCCTTAAGCCGATTCATGGCTGAAAGAAATCCACGCGGAGTTGAGGGAGATGGATGATGCTCCGCAAGACGATCGCGCCATGCGGCGTGCAATGGCCGTCTGCCTCCAAGGCAGCGGCCTCAACCCCATAGGGCAGTCGAAACGCTTTACAGCTGATGCGCCTCTTCGGCCGGCTCCTCGGGAAAGGACAGACCTGTCCAGGCAGGCAAGCCGAGCAGAACCGGAACGGACCCAGCCGCCAGCGGCTGTCCATGCGCCAGCGCGTCGCCCACCTTGTCGATTCGAACGATGGCAAGCCCTTGCGCGCCGGCTACGCTTCCAAGCGTGCCAATCGGCTTGCCGCCTGCTGTCACCGTGGCGCCGGATTCGGGCAGAGCGTCTTCACCCGCCACCAGCACGACACGCCGCCGCGCGGTGCCACGATGCTGCATGCGGGAAACCACCTCCTGCCCCACATAGCAGCCCTTCTTGAAGGAAAGGCCGCCATTGAGATCGAGAAGAATATCATGAGGGAAGACGTCCTGCGGCGGATAGTCCGGCCCGCATTCGGCAATCCCGGCTGCAAGCCGAGCCGAGAGATAGATTTCGGCCCCATCGGCTTCGATCGTGCTTGCATCATAGCGCCTGAGGAGCGGCATCCCCGCCTTTTCAAAGCGCACATCGCTCAACGCGCCATCCTCGCGCTCAAGGCCGATCGCGGCAGCGGCATCGGGTTGCAGCGTCAGATTCACCGCCGCACGCAGCTTGTACATGGTCAGCCGCTTCAAAAAAGCGTCCGCCTGAGAGGTGGCGATGTCGATGCAAAAGCCGCCATCCGAGCGGCTGATCAGGAAATCGAAGAGGACCTTGCCCTGTGGCGTCAAGAGCGCGCCGGCCCGCAGTTCACCAACCACCAGTTGGCCTAGGTCGGTGGTGACGAGACCTTGCAGCAGGCTTTCCGCATCCGCTCCGGTTGCGTGGATCAGTGCACGATCGGCAAGACGCATCCATGGCATGGCGACACTCCTTCAGCCTCGCGCGCGCCGCGATCTTTCCGATCAGCCCGGACGCTGAGGATCCTTGTTCCGACGCAGCTCTTGATGGCAAAGCCGCTGTAGATGCTGCACGAGATGAACCCAATCCCTGTTTGGAGCACAGGCAACGTCCCTCGTCTCTGACAGGTAGGACGACCGGCCGCCGGCTGCAAGCGTCAGGTCACGATCCGAAGAATAAGAAGAAGCCTGCCGCAGCTATCCGGCACGATCAATCCTGCGCGCCCCGAAAAGTAGGGCTCAGTCGCCGCCGGACAGGAATTTCCACTGGCCATCCGGGCTGATGCCGATCCGGTAGAAATTATAGCTGCCGAATTCCTGCATTGCCATCACGTCGCCTGCCGTGACGAGGCGCATGAGATCGACCTTTTCCGGCGGCGTGAGCGAGGCAAGCGGCTTGGCGACGAAATAGGGCCAGACATAGACCTCATCAGGGGTGCCGGCATCCATCTTCACAAAGCCGGTCGACAGGAGATCCAGCATGATGGCCAGGATTTCCAGCCCATCGGAATCGCCCGAGAGGCCCTTTATGGCTTCGATCGGATCTTCTTCCTCATTGTCGCCGATGACGGTCTGGGTCGGACCTTTGCCGAGCAGGGCGCGCAAGCGCTCGACATCGCCAGAGGCAGCGGCTTCCACGATCAGCTGACGCATGCGGGCGACCGGCGCGGGGATCTTGGAGATGTCGGTGAGGACCTCCACCGGCTTTGGCTGCGCTTCGGCGGGCTTTGCGCCGGAGGCTGCTGCCGGTGGCTTGGCCACCAGCGGGTCCGGCCGGGGAATGCTCCCACCGGGATTGGCTGGCGCCTGGGCCGCCGGTGCCTGGGGTGTCGGCCCTGCGGCTGGTGCCTGGCCTTCGGGCGTGCCTGCCGGTGTCTGCTGCTGCGCATCACCGGGAATGGTCTGAAGATCGCTCAGTGCAAAGGCCGGCGAAGCGGCATCGCCGGCTGCGGCAAGCAATCCCATGAGCAGAGCCGCAGCGCGCAAAGGGCGCCGCGTGCCGTCTGGAAAAAGACGGCCCATGAGAGGAGGGAGCGTCTTGAAGCGGGTCATCGCATATCTTCTTAAATTTCGGGAGCGGTTGGGAGCGTGACGTGACCTTGCGACTCTTTGCTCGCTCTCAGTTCTTGCGGGAGCCCATCATGCACCGAACGAGGTGACGCGTCAGCCCCGTCAATTCTATTGCAGGGAACGCGGCGGCGAGAACTCGCCGGCCAGCATGCGCTCGCGCACGGCCACGAGCATGGCTTCCGCGCCGTCTTCGCCGCGCAGGCGAATGGTCTCGCGCATGGCCAGCGCGATCGCCGCATCGGCAATGATCTCCGGCTCGATTCCATCGGCCATGCCATCGGCCCAGGCTTCGTTCTGATGTTCGAGGGCGGCCTGCATCTTCTCATGGACAATCATGTCGTCGATGTCGCTGAGAGTGGGTTCCATCATCCGTTCCATGCTGTCTTACGCCTTCACGCCTGGTGCCGCCTGTCGCCCATCGGGGCCCCGCCGCCGGGGTCCGTCAAAGGTCCTGTCTCTTTGCGCGGCTCCTGCAAGCAGACCCAGCCGCCGGACAAGGAGGCGATGCAAGCCGCACACCGTCATTTCCTTACCATGATCTTAACGAGTTTAGCAGCCTTTTCCCGAAACGGCATGCTGCACCCGCAAAAGAGGTTAATTACCGGTTAATTCCCGAAGCGCGCAACGATTTCCGCAGCCAGTGTTGCACCTTCGGCACGGTACTGGCGCTCGGCAGTCACGGCCGATGGTGTGCACTGCGTATAAACGGAGGCGAAGGCCCGATAGCCGCGGTTGAAGGCTGCGGTCATGCGCGTTCTGCGCGCTTCTTCACCCCGCGCCTCCTGAGCGATCAGCGCCTCCATGCTCTGGCGCCACTCGGCCGCATCAGGGCTTTTGCATAGCATCCGCAGATAATCGACCGAGCCCAGAATCTCCGACAGGCGCAAAAGGCGTGGGTCATAGGCGGCGTCCTGGCTCTCAGGCGCATTATTGACCGCAGGCGCGCCGGCTTGCGATGGCGGCCCTTTTCCGGGTCCCGTCGCCTGGCTTTCACCGGCCCTGCTCTGGATCTCGGTGAACTGCGCCTGTGCCGGCAGCGCCGCCAAGACTGCCAGAATGGCACACAGCAGGATGGCCTGAGCGTTCTGCCCCGGATTGAGACGAAGACCTCCCAGTGTCATGTGCGCTGGGCCTCAAGGCGTGCGATGCAGTCACGCACGCTGTCGGGTGCCGGCAGATCGACGATCTCCGCCGCCGTGAACCAACCAAGACTTTCCGCATCGTCGCCGGCAATGGCCTCGGCGTCCGCATCGGCCTCCACCAGAAACACCGAGAGGAAGAAATGGCGTGCCCCCGGCCCATCGGCTTCGAGTGGCGGCAGGTCATAGGTGGCGAAAAGACGAGGGTTACGGGCGGCAATCGCCGTCTCCTCGAAAAATTCGCGCAGAGCCGTTTCAGCCGGCGTTTCGCCCGCTTCGGCTCGCCCGCCGGGAAAGGCATACATGGCGGCCGAGGGCGGCTTGGCCCGGCGCACCAGCAGATAGCGCCCGCCGCGCGCCAGAATGGCCGAGGAGGCCAGGAAAGGAGAAGGTGATGCCATGAGATCCGGATCGGCCGCGTGCGGCGGGAAGGAAAGACGATTCGGCCGCATTGTATCGTCTCGCGCCTTGCTTATCTTGTCGAAAGAGCTTGCGCGCGGAAGGCGGGCAAAGTTTGATCGGATATGGCAGCATCGGGTTTTGCTGCCGAGAGCCTGTCGCATCTGGTTATGGCGCGGCATGCATGACATTGCGCCAAGCACGGCGCGAAGGATGGATTGATCTGACGGGAGCGCAGCGATGGGCCGCGATCGACGTTGCGCCGCCTGATCCGACCGAACGCATGCTTTGCGCTGATGCTGAAAGGACACTTCCATGTGCGGACGCTATGCGCTGACCGCTGATCTCCAGGAGATGGCTGCCGCCTTCGGTGCGATCGATCTCGATGTCCTCGCGCCGCGCTACAATATCGCGCCCACGCAGCCGATCCTTGTCGTGATCGCGGCGCCGCAAAGCCTGCCCGGCTCCAACCGCCCTGATCGCCGCGCGATGCTGGTGCGATGGGGATTCGTTCCGAGCTTCATCAAGGATCCGCGCGAATTTCCGCTCGTCATCAATGCCCGCAGCGAAACCGTGTTTGAAAAAGCCTCGTTTCGCGCTGCCCTTCGGCACCGCCGGGTGCTGATCCCCGCCAATGGCTTCTACGAATGGCGCAAGGCAGGCAAGAGCGAGCGCGCACAACCCTTCTGGATCCGCCCGCGCGATGGCGGCCTGATCGCCTTCGCCGGGCTGATGGAGTGCTGGGCCTCGCCCGATGGCAGCGAGGTGGACACGGCGGCGATCATCACGACGGCGGCGAATGATACGCTGTCGTCGATCCATGCCCGCATGCCCGTGATCATCAAGCCGCAGGATCATGCCCGCTGGCTGGATTGCCGCACGCAGGAGCCCCGTGCCGTGGCCGACCTTCTGGCATCACTGGACGAGCAGGCGCTTGAGGCCATTCCCGTTTCCGACCGCGTCAACGCCGCCGGCCAGGATGGGCCTGAGCTGCAGATGCGGGCCGAGGTCGAGCCGCTGACGCAAAAGGTGCCGCGCGCCAAGCCTGCAAAACCTGACCCAACCGGCGAGGACCATGCCGGCAAAGGCAGGGCCCAGCTCTCGCTCTTTTGATCCGAGCGGCCCGGCAAGGCGGAGCCGTTCGTATCCGTCTTGGGCTGAATTGTCCGCCCACTCCCGCAAGCGGCGGACAAAACGCCTGATATCGTCGGCTTATGCCGAGCGCAGCAGGTCTTCTTCCAGTGGGCGCCGGGCCTTGGGCGCCTCCGGGCGCTTCGGCGTGGTGGCCGCGACAACGGCCTTCAGGCCGAGCGGGCGATAGCGTTCGAGAAGGTTGGGACGCTGGACCTGTTCAGCCTGCTGCGTCTTGGTGTGATCTGCCGACATTGATGGTCACTCCTTAATCTGTCTGTCTGTTGCGTCCACGCGTCATTCTTCGACACGCGCGCCGAAAGGCGGCGCGCAGGAGAGCGCAAGGTCACTGTGTTGAAACATTGCCTCCTCCCCGAGACCGGCACGGCCCGACGATGAGATCATCGCACGAACCGAACATGCCGAATGTTCCGCACGAAACAGGCTGAACGATGTCGCTTGTTCGGAACTCTCGTGGCCATTTCGCGGAACCATGTTCAAAGCGATGCGATCATGACGAAAGAATGGCGCCGCCAGCCGTTTTGTCCTATGGACGGCGACGTGGCGGGTCAGCTGTTGCTTGACAGCCGCAGAACAGGAAAAGAACAGGGAGACCCGCCATGGCCGGCACGCCGACCTTGAGGCTGTACAACACGCTCACCCGCGAGAAGGCGCCCTTCGCGCCGATCGACGCTTGCGATGTGCGCATGTACGTCTGTGGTCCGACGGTCTATGACTTCGCCCATATCGGCAATGCGCGTCCCGTGATCGTCTTCGACGTGCTCTTCCGGCTTCTGCGCCACCTCTATGGCGCCGATCACGTGACCTATGCCCGCAACATCACCGACGTGGACGACAAGATCAACGCCCGCGCCCTGCGCGACCATCCCGATCTGCCGCTCAACGAGGCGATCCGGGCGGTGACCGAGAAGACGGCAATGCGCTTTGCCGCCGATACGGCGGCACTGGGCGCGCTTGCGCCGACGCATGAGCCGCGGGCCACCGACAATATTGCCGAGATGATCGCCATCATCCAGGCGCTGATCGCGCGTGGCCATGCCTATTCAGCCGGCGGCGAAGTGCTGTTCGATACCGCCTCCATGCCGACGTATGGCCAGCTCTCCCGCCGCCCGCTGGATGAGCAGCAGGCGGGTGCACGTGTGGCTGTCGATGCGCATAAGAAAAATCCGGCGGACTTCGTGCTGTGGAAACTGTCGAGCCACAACGAGCCGGGCTGGGAAAGCCCCTGGGGCCGCGGCCGGCCGGGCTGGCATATCGAATGCTCGGCCATGAGCAGCCGCTATCTCGGCGAGGTTTTCGATATTCACGGCGGCGGGCTGGACCTGATCTTCCCGCATCACGAGAACGAGATCGCCCAGTCCTGCTGCGCCTTCGGCACCCAGGTGATGGCCAATGTCTGGATGCACAATGGCTTCGTCCAGGTCGAAGGCCGGAAGATGTCGAAGTCGGAAGGCAATTTCATAACGATTGCCGATCTCCTCGACACCGAGACCTTCGGGGCCAAGCACTGGGCCGGCGACGTGCTGCGGCTGGCCATGCTGATGACGCATTACCGCCAGCCGATCGACTTCACGGTCAAGCGGCTGGAGGAGGCGCAAGGGCTGGTGCGGCGTTGGGCGGATGCCAAGCTCGCCATTCTCGCGGCGCATCCAGAGGTGGCCGGTGCGGCATTCACGTTGCCCGAGGACAGTCCGGTTCTCGACGACCTCAACCTCTACCCGGCGCTGATGGGTCTCAACACGCTATCGGGGCAGGCGCTGAAGGGCGACGGCGAAGCCGCATCCACCTTTCTCGGCCTGCTCGATCTTCTCGGCTTCGAGACGATCGAGCGCAACGCCCAGGCGGCGGCCGATCTCGACCTCGCTCTGTCAGGCGAAGGCGAATGGGCCGATGTGGCGGAGAAGATCGAGACGCGCCGGCAATTGCTGATCGCGAAGAACTTCGCCGAGGCCGACCGGATCCGCGACGAACTCTCTGCGCGCGGCATCCAGCTGAAGGACGGCAAGGATCCGCAGACCGGCGAGCGGGTGACGACGTGGGAGGTGAAGCGGTAGAGGCAGGCCGCCGAATGGGAGGTCAACCGTGCGGGTCCAATCTCGCGCGGTTGACGTTCTTTTGTGGGCGCTTGTTTGCTTGCTTGGCGGTTTCGCGATGCTAAGATCGGCCTGAACGAGCCGATATTGAGCAGGTTCTCGCTTTCTTTCGACTGAACCTTCAGGTGCGACATGGCCAAGACGAAGACTTTGAATATTGCTGTCACCGTCGAGCAGGCATCGGTTATTAAAGATGCAATCGAGACCGGCGCCTATGCCAATTCCAGCGAGATCATAGGTGAGGCTTTGGAAGACTGGGCCGAAAAACGGCGCTTTGAAAGCCTTGACCCTCAGAAGCTACGACGTCTATGGGCGGAAGGCAAAGCCAGCGGCGACGCATATCCAGCGGATTTTGACGCGCTTCTCGATGAAGCGCGGGGTGCTTTATCCAGTAGCGGCAATGGTCGCTAAGCTTTTTGGACTCCACAGGCCCGGGCGGATATCAAGCGCATCTATCTGGATATCGGCCGCGTCCAGCCGGAAGCCGCCGAGCGTTATTTTCGCCGATTTCGCGACAAGGCAGAACGTCTGCGCGATCATCCGCTGCTCGGACGAAGCCGGCCGGACATCTTCCCGACGGCCCGGATGCTTGTCGAGGCGCCCTATCTTATTCTGTACGAGACTGTTTTCTCCCGAGACGATGACGATGTCGAGCGTGTCGAAATCGTTCGTGTCGTCGATGGACGACGCGATCTGCAAGACCTCTTTCCATGATGGCATGGCCGTCCTCGTCGCGCTGTTAAGTCAATGCCTCGCATTGACGAAGCGCAACAAGGCAGGTCACAACACGGCATCAAAAGGAGACACTCCCATGACCGAACCGTTGAGAACCGGCGGCTGCCAGTGCGGCGCGGTGCGCTTCAAGGTCGAGGGGCCGCTCGGCGATGCCTCGGTCTGCCATTGCCGCATGTGCCAGAAGGCGTCGGGCAATTTCTATCTGCCGCTGGTCTCCGTGCGTCAGGCGAAGCTCACCTGGACGCGTGAGACGCCCAAGCGCTTTCAGTCGTCCAATCACGTGCGCCGCGCCTTCTGCCCCCATTGCGGCACGCCGCTGACCTATGAAGCGCCTGACGGCATGGCGGTGACGATTGCCGCCTTCGACGATCCCCGCGATATCCGCCCAACGGTGCAATGGGGCACGGAGAACAAGCTGCCTTATGTCGATGGGGTCCATGATCTGCCGGGACATGAGACGCTGGAGGATACGACGGCCGCCTCCTTCATTTCCGATATCGTTTCCTATCAGCATCCCGACCATGAGGTGCCCGGCTGGACACCGCGGCTGGAGGCGGAAGATCACTGGCGGCCGAAGGAGCAGGGGGTTTGACGGTGGAGCGCGATCAAAACGAGGTTCTGTCGGGCGGGTGCCAGTGTGGCGCCGTGCGCTTCCGCGCCAGCCATCTCGGCCGCCCCTCCATCTGCCATTGCCGCATGTGCCAGAAGCACTTCGGCAGTTTCTTCGGGGCCTTCGTCACCGCCGATCCGGCCCATCTGGAATGGACGCGCGGAGCGCCCTCGCTCTATCGTTCTTCCAACAAGGTCCGGCGCGGTTTTTGCCAGCGCTGCGGCACGCCTTTGACCTATCATCATCCCGGCGGCGTCGAACTGGCGATCGGCGCTTTCGACCATCCGGAGAAGCTGGAGCCGGAAATCCAGGTCAATCACGACAAACGCCTGCCCTGGATCGACCGGCTGTTCGAAAAGCCGGTGCTGGTCAGCGCCGAAGCCGACGCTTTCTTCGCCAGCATCGAGCCCTATCAGCATCCCGACCACGACACCGAAGTCTGGCCGCCTGACGATGGCCTCTAAAGCCCTCAGCCTTCGTCGTCCCATTTCCAAGATCAATGTGAGCCCCATGAGCGAGACCCTGCGCAGCTTCTATCCCGAGATCGAACCCTATGAGACCGGCCATCTCGATGTCGGCGATGGCCATGTGATCTATTGGGAGAAGGTCGGCACCCCCGGCGCCAAGCCGGCCGTTTTCCTGCATGGCGGCCCCGGCGGCGGCTGCACGCCGACCTATCGCCGCTTCTTCAACCCTGAAGCCTATGACGTGCTTCTATTCGACCAGCGCGGCTGCGGCCGCTCCACGCCGCATGCCGGGCTGGAGGCCAACACCACCTGGCATCTGGTCGCCGATATCGAGCGTCTTCGCCAACTGATGGGTGTCGACAAATGGCTCGTCTTCGGCGGTTCGTGGGGCTCGACGCTGGCGCTCGCCTATGCCGAAACCCATCCCGAGCGGGTCTCGGAACTGGTGGTACGCGGCATCTACACGCTGACCAAAGGAGAGCTTGACTGGTACTATCAGTTCGGCGTCTCCGAAATGTTCCCCGACAAATGGGAGCGCTTCGTCGCGCCGATTCCGCCGGCCGAGCGCGGGCAGATGATGCAGGCCTATCACAAGATCCTGACGGGCGCGGACAAGGCGGCGCAGATTGCCGCAGCCAAGGCCTGGAGCCTGTGGGAAGGTGAAACCATCACGCTGCTGCCCAATCCCGAGTTCTCAACCAGCTTCGCCGAGGACCACTATGCACTGGCCTTCGCCCGCATCGAGAACCATTTCTTCGTCAATGGTGGTTGGATGGAGGAAGGACAGCTGCTGCGCGATGCCCATAAGCTGGCTGAGATCCCCGGCGTGATCGTTCACGGCCGCTACGATATGCCGTGCCCGATGCGCTATGCCTGGGCGCTGCACAAGGCCTGGCCGAGCGCCGAGTTCTGCCTGGTCGAAGGCGCTGGCCATGCCTCGTCGGAACCCGGCATCCTCGACCGGCTGATCTATGCCACGGACAAATTCGCAGGCCTTTGAAGCGGGCGACCGACCGTCGCAATGCCTGTCGCAAAGATTGACAGATCGTGAAGGCTTGGTGACAAGAGGCGGCAACGCCGCCTCTTCCTCTTGGGAAGGGGCGCCAACCGTTCCCAGGGAGGGAACATCATGACCCGCGATCGCCTCTATATCTTCGACACCACGCTTCGGGACGGGCAGCAGACGCCCGGCATCGATTTCTCGGTCGAGGACAAGATTGCGATTGCGGAGATGCTGGACGCCTTCGGTCTCGATTATGTCGAGGGCGGCTATCCCGGCGCCAACCCAACGGATACGGCCTTCTTCGCCAAGCGCCGCACCCGCCATGCCCGCTTCGTCGCCTTTGGCATGACAAAGCGGGCCGGCGTTTCCGCCGCCAACGATCCGGGGCTTGCGAGCCTCCTGCAGTCCAACAGCGACGCCATCTGTCTTGTCGCCAAGAGCTGGGACTATCATGTCACCGTCGCGCTTGGCTGTTCCAACGAGGAAAACCTCGACAATATCAGGGCCTCCGTCGCCGCCGTGGTGGCGAGCGGCCGCGAGGCGATGATCGACTGCGAGCATTTCTTCGATGGCTATAAAGCCAATTCCGCCTATGCGCTGGCCTGCGCCTGCGCCGCTTATGAGTCCGGCGCCCGCTGGGTGGTGCTCTGCGACACCAATGGTGGCACCCAGCCTAGCGAGATCCGCGACATCGTTGCCGCCGTGATTGCGGCCGGCATTCCCGGCGACCGGCTCGGCATCCATGCCCATAATGATACAGGGCAGGCGGTCGCCAATTCGCTGGCCGCGGTCGAAGCCGGTGTACGCCAGATCCAGGGCACGCTGAACGGCATCGGCGAGCGCTGCGGCAATGCCAATCTGGTGACGCTGATCCCGACGCTCGTCTTGAAGGCGCCTTATGCCGAGCGCTTCACGCTTGGCATCGACCGCGAGCGGCTGCAGGGGCTTACTGCGCTGTCGCACGCCTTCGACGAGCGGTTGAATCGTTCGCCCGATCATCAAATGCCCTATGTCGGCGCCTCCGCCTTCGCCACCAAGGCCGGCATCCACGCCTCCGCGCTGTTGAAGGACCCGCGCACCTATGAGCATGTGCCGCCGGAAACGGTGGGCAATCTGCGCAAGGTGATGGTCTCGGATCAGGGCGGCAAGGCCAATTTCATCAATGCCTTGAAGCGGCGCGGCATCGTCGTCGACAAGGACGATCCCAAGCTCGACCGGCTGATCGCGCTGGTCAAGGAGCGCGAGGCGCAGGGCTATGCCTATGAAGGCGCCGACGCGAGCTTCTCGATCCTCGCCCAGCGTATCCTCGGGAGCGTGCCGGATTTCTTTCGCGTCGAGGGTTTTCGCGTGATGGTCGAGCGGCGTTATGACGCCAACGGCCAGATGAAGACCGTATCGGAAGCCGTCGTGCGCCTCTCGATCGAGGGCGAGATGATGATGTCGGTCGCGGAAGGCCATGGCCCCGTCAACGCGCTCGACCTTGCGCTGCGCAAGGATCTCGGCCGCTATCAGTCCGAAATCGCCGATCTCGAATTGGTGGACTATAAGGTGCGTATCCTCAATGGCGGCACCGAGGCCATCACCCGCGTGCTGATCGAGTCGGCCGATAGCACCGGCGCGCGCTGGTGGACGGTCGGCGTCTCCGACAACATCATCGACGCCTCCTTCCAGGCGCTGATGGATTCCGTGATTTACAAGCTTCTGAAGAATCGCGGCGAGGCAGGCCGGGCTGCGGCGGAGTGAGCTTTACCCGGTCTCGCTGAAAGGCCAATGGGTTTTCGACCAGCGAGACCGGATCGTAAGCAGGGCGAGACCTCCCGCAGCGATTGCTCGCCACTATATGACCCGCCCTCTTTCTCACAGCACCAGCCGGAACTTGGCGAAGCCCTCGGTGCCTTCACCGGCGTCCTCGATCTTCGCCCCCTTGACCGAGGCGATCAGGCCGCGCGCCTTTGGCCCGCTTTCGAAGAAGGCGCTGGTGCCGGGCAGGGCCTTGATGCGCCAGTTGTCGTCGGCGGACGGGTTGATTGTGCCCTGATCGTGGATGTAGCGCACAATCACGTCGCGATTGGTGTCGGGTGCGGCGAAGATCACCTTGTCGGCGGCGATGCCGGGGAACTTGCCGCCACCGCCTGCGCGATAATTGTTGGTGACCACGACGAAATCCTGTGCCGGATCGATCGGCTTGCCCTCGAATTTGAGGTCCGTGATGCGATGCGCCTCGGGATGGACGAGCTTGCCGTCATTGTCGAAACGGGCCGGCTGCGACAGGTCGATTTCGTAGGTCACCCCATCGATCACGTCGAAATTATAGGATGGGAAGCCTGCGGCAATCAGCGGCTGGTCCTTCTCGCCCGGCTTCAGCTGGTTGAACAGGCCCGCCGACATTTCCAGCCAGTCCTTCACCTGAGCGCCGTTGATCTTCACCGCCTGGACGGTGTTCGGATAGAGATAGAGGTCGGCGACATTCTTGATGGCGATATCGCCGGCTGGCACGTCGGTATAATAATCGGCGCCGCCGCGTCCGCCTGCCTTGAAGGGCGCCGCGGCGGAGAGCACCGGCAGGTCCTTCCAGTCCGTATCCTTCAGCATCTGCCCGATATACCAAAGCTGTGCCTGACTGACGATCTGCACCGAGGGGTCGTCGGCAACAAGCGCGAAATAGGAGTAGAGCGGCGCGGAGCTCTTGCCGACCGGCGTGCGGACATAGGCAAGCGTTGCCTCATGCTCCGGCTTGGCGGCGGTGAGGATATCGGCGCGGTCGACCACGTCGGCCACCACCTTCTTGTCCTCGCGATGATAGATCGGGCGCGCTTGCGTGGTGAAATCCACCACCTTCCAGCTCTTGCCGTCCCGCTCTAAAAGCAGGTCGATCAGCCCGAGATGCGAGCCCCAGAAACCGGCCATGACAGCCGGCTTGCCCTGCAGCGTGCCCTTCACCGGATCGACGCCGGCAATGCCGTCGAAGCTCTTTGGGCCGGGAAAGACCAGATGCTGATGGCCTGTCAGCACCGCATCGATACCCTCGACACCGGCGAGATAGAGCGAGGCGTTTTCCATGCGGTCGCTCTGGCCGGTGCCGTCGATGCCGGAATGGGAGAGCGCGACGATCAGGTCGGCGCCCTGTTCCTTCATCACCGGAACCCAGGCGCGGGCAGCCTCGACGATGTCGCGCGTCATCGCCTTGCCTTCGAGGTTCTTCACGTCCCAAACCATGATCTGCGGCGGCACGAAGCCGATCAGGCCGATCTTCAAGGGGCTGGTTGCGCCCGAGCCGTCCGTCACCGTCTTCTCGACGATGGTGAAGGGTTTGAAGAACAGCGCGTCCTTGGTCGGATCGCTGGCGAGCTGGCCCTTGGTCAGGTTGGCGCAGACATAGGGGAAGTTGGCGCCGGAAAGTGCCTTGAACATGAAGTCCAGGCCGTAGTTGAACTCGTGATTGCCCAGTGTGCCGGCCTCATAGCCCAAGAGGTTCATCGCGCGGATCACGGGATGGACGTCGCCGTCCTTCAAACCCTTCTGATAGGCCATGTAATCGCCCATCGGATTGCCCTGCAGGATATCGCCATTGTCGACGAGAAAGGAATTGCCGGCCTCCGCGCGGATCGCATCGATGATCGAGGCGGTGCGGGCAAGGCCGAGCGTCTCGTTCGGCTTGTCGCCATAATAATCATAGGGGAAGACGTGGACGTGGATATCCGTCGTCTCCATGATCCGCAGATGCGCCTGATTGGCGGCCGCATGCGCGGCAAAAGGATGAAGAAGCACCAGGCCGGACGCGGCCCCCATTCCAGCCAGCAGCGTGCGGCGCGTCAGGAAAGCGGGAGAGGCGAGGGTGGAGACGGTCATGGGTTTCCCTTTCTGCCGGTTCGCGGCATTGATGCCGGCCCTTGTGACGCCGAAGCGAGGCTTGGGTGCGAAGACATCGCGCGGCCGCAGGGAGGCATCTGTGCCCTGTCCGCATCGGATGCCGCAGGATAGGATGCCGGCCTGCCCATTGCACCCGTCAAATGTGGCCGTTCTGCCGTCGCCTGCGCGCCCGGCGAAGACCGGCACTGCTCAAAATTTCTGCTCGACCGTTCATCCAAATGAATTGGCGTGGGCGGTGGGATTGGCGTAAGGCGCGCATATAACAAGAACATGTCGATGCGGAGGAAGACCATGGCGGAGCGCGCATATCCAGGGCCGGCTGAAAGCGGCGACAGCCCACGCGGCGTCGTTCTCGCCTTGATCGCCTATCTTCTCTGGGGGCTTCTGCCTTTTTTCATGAAGGCGGTCGCGCATATCCCCGCGCCCGAAGTCATCGCCCACCGCATCATCTGGTCGCTGCCGATCGTCGGCGGCTATATCATTTTTCTCGGCAGGACGGCGGATCTCAAGCGCGCACTTGGCAACCCGCGCATGCTGGCCATGGCCTGCGTGACGGCGGCGCTGATCACGGTCAATTGGGGCATCTATGTCTGGGCGATCGGCGCGGGCAGGGCGCTGGAAGCTGCGCTCGGCTATTACATCAATCCGCTGATTTCCGTTCTGCTCGGCGCGGTTCTGCTGAAGGAAAAGCTGAGCCCGGCGCAGATGGTGGCCATCGGCCTGGCGGCGGCGGCCGTCGCCATCCTCACCCTGCAGGCCGGCGGCCTGCCCTGGGTCTCGATCGGCCTGGCGCTCAGCTGGGCCTTCTACGCCTTTTTCCGCAAGACGCTGCCGGTCGGCCCCAATCAGGGCTTCTTCCTCGAGGTCATGCTGCTCGCCGGTCCGGCGCTCGTCTATATCGTCTGGCTGGAAACAACGGGCGGTGGCCATTTCGGCGACACCGGCCTGGTCGATCTGGGCCTGTTAATTGCTTGCGGTGTGGTGACCGCCGTGCCGCTGCTGATCTATGCCAATGGCGCCAAATTGCTGAAGCTCTCGACCATCGGCATCATGCAATATATCGCGCCGACCATGATCTTCTTCATCGCCGTCTTTGCCTTCGGCGAGCCCTTCGGCATGGTCAAGCTCATCGCCTTCGCCCTGATCTGGAGCGCGCTCGCCGTCTATACGGGCTCGATGTATATGACCGCGCGGCGGGCGAAGCGGGTTGCTGCCTGAGACCACATGCCGAAGATCGCTGACGGATCTTGGACATGACTGGCAGAGGTCGCAATCGTTTATGCCGCAACGAAGCCTTGGAGAGGCTGCCGGCAAGCTGACCATAGCGCCGAGCAATCCTGCGGGATTTGGTGGAAGAGTTGCGGGCGCGATCCGCATGCATGATCGAGCCAAACAGAAAGGCGCCGCCCATGCTGGGGCCGGCGCCTTCGTCTCGCAGAAGCCTTGCGACAGCTCGCTCAGAGCTTGTCGATGATGTCGCTCTCGCCTTCGCGGTCCACCTTGCCGGCCCAATGCTGGATCAGCGTCGGCACGATGTCCTCAATCCGGTCGACGATCATCGGCTGCACCTGGTGGGCCGTGTGGATGAAGCCGGCATCGGCCATGTGGCGGATCAGGGCCATTAGCGGGTCCCAGAACCCATCGACATTGGCAAAGACCATCGGCTTGCGATGACGGCCGAGCTGGGCCCAGGTCATGATCTCGATGATTTCTTCCAGCGTACCGATGCCACCGGGCAGGGCGACGAAGGCATCTGCCCGCTCGAACATCTTGTGCTTGCGATCGTGCATGTCGGCCGTCACGATCAACTCGCTGAGCTGGCCAAGCGAGTGGCGGGTGGCCTCCATGTCCATCAGGAATTCCGGGATGATGCCTGTCACGCGGCCGCCATGGGCGAGCACACCGCTTGCCACCCCGCCCATCAGCCCCCGCGTGCCGCCGCCATAGACGAGGCGCATGTGATTTTCGGCGATGGATTTGCCCAGCGCGCGGGCGGCGTCCATGAAAACGGCTTCGCGTCCGGGCTGGGAGCCGCAATAGACGCAGACGGATCGAATCGGAAGGGTCATGTCACTCATGACCCGCAGCAGACATCCGGGCTTTCTGAGCGTCAAGGAAAATGACGGAGACGGTGAATGCGTGATGGCGGAACGCTTGTCGAACAGAGCGGAAATCGTTAGCTGTTTTTGATGTAAAATGCCGTTCGGAAAGCGGGAACTGGCGCAGGGCCGTGCTTCCGTCGCAGTCTTGTGCAAAAGTCGTTCGATGGACGTGCAAAGCCTGCCTGCCACGGTCGTCGAGCGGCATGCAGCGTAAAAAGGACCGCGATGGCGCAGATGCGCCGACAAGGCGTCCAGGGATGCACGGAGCCCTTATTGCGGGAAGCCGTCGTGTCTTCGGTCACGGCCCCTGCGCGGATGGCTGCGCGAAGCGATGTTTTTGCCGGATGGGCGGATCGTCCCGGGCTGGCGTGTGGAGTTGAGTGCGATGAAGAATAAGGCCGGGCTGGTGGCGCTGATCGTCCTGGCGGCAGCGACATTGCTGATGGTGTTTCTGGTCTTGCCGAATATCGGCAACAAGGCCGTTGAAACCGCTGCGACCGCGCCGGGCAAAGGTGTCGAAGCAACGCCGGCGCCCTTGTCTACGCCGTCCAGCCCCTTGCCGCAACCGAACGATCAGCCGACCGATGCCAAGGCGCCGTCGACAGGCGCAGCGGCTCCGGCCCCGCAGCCGTCGCCGCAGGCCGCAGCCCCCGTTACGCAAGATGCGCCCGCCGCCTCTGCGCAGGCCGGCACGGCAGGCAACAGTGCTGCCCCGGAAAGTCAGCCGGCGCCAGACACGGGCGCGCCCAGCTTCGACGTCTTGCGCGTCGAGCGGGACGGGTCCACGGTTATTGCCGGTCGTGCCGCCCCGGACAGCAATCTGTCGATCGTCAGCGGCGATACGGTGATTTCCACGACCAAGGTCAGCCCCGGTGGCGAGTTCGCGGCGGTCCTCGACCAGCCGTTGCCCCCCGGCGACTATCAGCTCACGCTACGCGCCACCGGCAAGGATGGGACCGACAAGCGCTCCGACGAAGTGGCCACTGTGTCCGTGCCCAAGTCGGCGGATGGCGAACTGCTCGCTATGGTCTCCAAGCCCGGTGAAGCCAGCCGGATCATCACCGCGCCCGGTCAGGGCGATGATTCCGCGCCCGCGCCGGCCGTTTCCGCGCCGCCTGCAAATTCCGCTGACGGCAAACCTGCCGACGCCACCGCTGCGGCATCGACAGCCCAGCCGCCCGCCACGCCATCGCCCACGGCCCCATCGACCGCCCTGCCGGCGGTGCGCATTGCCGTGACCGCCGTGGAGATCGAGGGTCGCCGCCTCTTCGTCGCCGGCACGGCGCCTGCCGCTGCGCTGGTGCGTGTCTATGCCGACAGCAACTTCGTCGGCGAGGCGAAGGCCGGGTCGAACGCGCATTTCGTCGTCGATGGCCAGATCGATCTGTCCGTCGGCTCGCACATCATCCGGGCCGACCTCATTGGTCCGGACGGGGTCAAGGTGGTCATGCGCGCCTCGGTGCCATTCGAGCGGCCGGCCGGCGCGCAGGTCGCCGCCGTGGCTCAGGCTCCCACGGACGGTGTGGCCGGCGATGCCGATAGCCAGGCTCTGGACATGGCGCGCGGCCAGGTGCGCAAGGCCTTCACATTGCTGAAGGGCCTGTTTGCCGGAGACCAGGTGCCCCAGGCGGATGCGTTGGCGGCAGCCCGATCCGCCACCGAGATCAGCCTCGGCACACTGAGCGGCCTGCGGCCTGAGCCGGCTGCCTCGCAAGACACCCGCGCGCGCATCCAGCAATCGGCTTCGGCCGCTGCCCAGGGGCTTGCCATCTTGAAGCCCGCGCCGCGCGACACGGCTGGCGTAAAGGCTGTGCTCGGCAAGCTTGAAGAGGCGCTCGGCCCTGTGCTGCGCGACGGCGCCGCACCGGCTCTTGCCCAGGCACCCGAGACACCGGCGGCTCAGACGCCAGCGCCGCAGTCGGCTGCATCCCAAGGACCGGCAGCTTCACCCCAGACGCAAGCATCGGCCGAACAGCCCGCAGCACAGCCAGCACCGAGCGAACAGGCTGCCGCGGCGCCTCAAGCCGCACCGGATGCGACCGAGCCGCCGACGGTCGAGCAGGCGCCCCTCCAGCAGAGCCGCAATTCCGTGATCATTCGCCGGGGTGATACCCTCTGGCAGATTTCGCGGCGTGTCTATGGCGCCGGGGTTCGCTATACGACCATCTATGTTGCCAATGAGGACCAGATCAACGATCCGGACCGCATCCTGCCCGGCCAGATCTTCGGTGTGCCCGACAGCGCGATGCCGGATGCGCAATCGCAGGAGATCCACCGCCGCCACATGAAGCAGCTGCGCGATCGATAAGATCACGTAGCACTCGGGAGCGCTTGGGCGGGCAAGAGGCCGCGGGACATGACGATGGACTGAAGATTCGGGTTCGAAGCTGTCGGGATCCTCAGGCCACGCATCATTTCCCTCATGCGTGAGGCCTGTATGTCGTCTGCACGTGGCCCTTGAAATGAGGTTCGCGCGCCATCGTGGCTTCAGGGTGATCAGCCTTATCGGGCCAAGATGACGCTATGGATGCTTCGGGCTGTAGCGGCGCGGCAGGCCGGCTTGCCGATCCCTATCAACACATCACAAGCAGAAAACCGTCAGGCGTTTCGCGCGCCTGCGGCGATCGCTCATCGCAGAACTTCGTCAGAAAGGCGCATGACGTGGCACGACAGGACAAACTCGTTTCCGCCGATGCCGGCAATCCGCTCGGGACGCTGCGCAATCTCTGGCCCTATATGTGGCCGAGCGAGCGGCCGGATCTGAAAATGCGCGTGGTCTGGGCGACCGCGATCCTGCTGATCGCCAAGATCGTGCTGCTGCTCGTGCCCTACTTCTTCAAATGGGCGACGGATGCGCTGAACGGTCGAGCGGATCTGTCCGGCCCGGTGCCGAGCATTCTCACCGGCGCTCTGGCGCTGGTGGTTGCCTATAATCTGGCGCGGCTCCTGCAAGCGGGGTTGAACCAGCTGCGCGACGCGCTGTTTGCCAGCGTCGGGCAGCATGCCGTGCGCCGGCTGGCGGAGCGCACCTTCATCCATATGCACCAGCTCTCGCTGCGCTTCCATCTGGAGCGGCGCACCGGCGGCCTGTCACGCATCATCGAGCGCGGCACCAAAGGCATCGAGACGATCGTGCGCTTCACGATCCTCAACTCGATCCCGACGCTGATCGAATTCCTGCTGACTGCGGTCGTCTTCTGGTGGGGATATGGCTTCAGCTATCTCTTCGTCACCGCCGTTACCGTCTGGCTCTATATCTGGTTCACGGTGAAGGCCAGCGATTGGCGCATCGGCATTCGCCGCCAGATGAACGACAGCGACACCGACGCCAACACCAAGGCGATCGACTCGCTCTTGAATTTCGAGACGGTCAAATATTTCGGCAATGAGGAGATGGAGGCGCGCCGCTTCGATGCATCCATGGCGCGTTACGAGAAGGCCGCAACGCAGGTCTGGACCTCGCTCGGCTGGCTGAACTTCGGCCAGGCGGTGATCTTCGGCCTGGGCACGGCGATCATGATGGTGATGTCAGCGCTCGCGGTGCAGCGCGGCGAGCAGACGCTGGGTGATTTCGTCTTCATCAATGCGATGCTGATGCAGCTCTCCATCCCCTTGAACTTCATCGGCTTCGTCTACCGAGAAATCCGTCAGGGCCTGACCGATATCGAGCAGATGTTCGACCTCTTGGAGGTCCAGCCGGAAGTGGTCGACTGTCCCGGCGCGTCGGCGCTCGTCATCGAGCGCGGCGCGATCCGCTTCGACAATGTCCACTTCGCCTATGATTCGGAACGACAGATCCTCAAAGGCGTCTCCTTCGAGGTGCCGGCGGGCAAGACGGTCGCCGTGGTCGGCCCCTCTGGCGCAGGTAAGTCGACGCTGTCACGGCTGCTTTACCGCTTCTACGACGTCCAGTCCGGCTCGATCACGATTGACGGGCAGGATGTCCGCAACGTCACGCAGAAGAGCCTGCGCGCGGTGATCGGCATGGTGCCGCAGGACACCGTGCTCTTCAACGACACCATTGCCTACAACATCCGCTATGGCCGTATCGGCGCCAGCGAGGCGGAGGTGGAGAAGGCTGCCGACATCGCCCAGATCGGCGGCTTCATCCGCGCGCTGCCGCAGGGCTTCTCCGCCATGGTCGGCGAGCGCGGCCTGAAACTCTCCGGCGGGGAAAAACAGCGCGTGGCGATTGCCCGCACGATCCTGAAAAGCCCGCCGATCCTGATCCTGGACGAGGCGACGTCGGCGCTGGACACGGCCACGGAGCAGGATATTCAAGCGGCCCTGGACGTGGTTTCTCAAAATCGCACGACCCTGGTCATAGCCCACCGGCTCTCCACCGTCATCAATGCGGATGAGATTATCGTGCTGCGGGCCGGTGAGATCGCCGAGCGCGGCACGCATGCGCAGCTGCTTGCGCAAAACGGCCTTTATGCCTCAATGTGGAACCGCCAGCGCGAAGCGACCCAGGCGGAAGAGCACCTGCGCCAGGTGCGCGAGAGCGACGATCTCGGCGTCGTCGTGCGCAAGGAGCCGGCTGTATGAAGGCAGCGGCGCATGCCGTCGATCTGCCGGACAAATCTTTGCAGGATTCCTTTATGTCGATGCGCGATGCCCTCTCGAACTGCCTTGTGCTGAACACGGTCGCGGCCGCCCGCACGCTCGTGCGCAAGGGCGATGCACGGTTCAAACCGTTTGGGGTTACGGTCCAGCAGTTTTCCCTGCTTGCGGCGATCCGCTTCAATCCGGGCGAGCCGGTGATGAGCCTTGCGCAAAAAATCCAGCTGGATCGGACAAGCCTCACACGCAACCTCGACCTTCTGGAAAGAAAGGGACTCGTCCAAAGAGCCGCAGATGCGGTTGGAAATGCCCGCATTTGCGAATTGACCAAGGAAGGCAGTGTCCTTCTCGACCAGCTTCTCCGGGTATGGCAGCAGGCCCAAAGCGAAATTTCGCAAGGTTTCACCGAGGACGAGGCGGACACCTATCTCCGCCTCGCGAAGGATTTTGCAGACAGGTGACATCCTTGAGAAATCCGTAGCCCGATTGCCTCTTGATGTGTATATGCACATCAGTCTCAAGGAGGTGCTTATATGCAAGAGCCAATCGTCATCACCGGTCTTGGCGCCGTCTCCCCGCTCGGGTCTGGTGTGAAAGCGACCTGGAGCCGGCTTCTGGCTGGCCAAAGCGGCATTCGGGCCAATACGCGCTTTGATGCGCGGGATTGGAAGTGCCGCATTGCCGGCCTCGTCCCTTCGATCGAGGAAGACGCGCATGGCTTCGATCCGGAAGCGGCGATGGATGCGCGTGAACTGCGTCGCACCGATCTCTTCATCCACTATGCCATGGCGGCGGCCCAGGAGGCGGTGAGCCAAGCAGGCTGGTATCCGGAACGCCCTGAAGAATGCGCGCGAACCGCCACGCTAATCGGCACAGGCGTGGGCGGCGTTCCCGCCATCACGGCGGCGACCGAAACCATCCGCCTGTCCGGTGTGCGCCGTCTATCCCCCTTCGTGGTGCCGTCCTTCCTGCCGAATCTTGCCGCTGGCCAGGTCGCCATCCGCTTCGGCTATATCGGCCCGGCAGGCGCGCCGACGACAGCCTGCGCGGCATCGGCCCAGGCCATTGGCGATGCGATGCGCCTGATCCGATCGGGCGAGGCCGATATCGCCCTTTGCGGAGGCACGGAAGGCTGCGTCGATCCCGTGGCCATTGGCGGCTTCACCGCCGCCAAGGCTCTCAGCTTCAATTTCAACGATCGCCCGCAGCAGGCATCGCGGCCTTTCGACCGGGATCACGATGGTTTCGTTCTCTCGGAAGGCGCGGCGATGCTGGTGATCGAACGGCTGTCGCATGCCGAACGCCGGGGTGCCCAGCCGCTCGCGATCATCTCGGGCTATGGGACAACAACGGATGCCTATCACGTCACCTCGGGCTGCCCCGACGGTCGTGAAGCGGCGCGGGCCATGAACGTGGCCTTGTCCATGGCCGCGCTTCGACCGGAAGAGGTCAGCTATATCAACGCCCATGCCACATCCACGCCGGTGGGCGACGCTGCGGAACTGGCGGCGTTGAAAACGGTTTTCGCCGGCGCGCGGGGCCATATTCCCATGAGTTCCACCAAATCGGCCACAGGCCATATGCTGGGCGCGGCCGGCGCCATGGAGGCGGCCTTCTGTGTGCTGGCGATCCAGGATCAGATCCTGCCGCCGAGCTTGAACATCGATCAGCCGATGTCGGAAGCGGAAGGGTTCGATCTTCTGTCAGAGGGCGCACGCAGGGCCAATGTCGAGCACGCCCTGACGAACGCCTTCGGCTTTGGCGGCGTCAATGCCGCCCTGGTGTTCAGTCGATACCGGTAGAGGGTGCGATAGCCGCTGGATGGACCGTGATGATCTCGGCCGGGCGCATGTGATGCCGTTTCACGTCATGAAGGCGGAAGCAGGTCTAATCCTCTAGGGGGGATTCAGTCTGTGAAGCCACGGCTGCATCAGCGGATCCGGTTTCGCCCCTCTGTTGCTCCCGGCGGTCTTTCGCTCTAAGTCAGACGAAAGAAAACGCTGGGAGAAACGCCTGAATGAGCCTGAGCACATCCATTCGCAACACGCTGGTGCCGATTCACAAGGCTGGCTATCCCTTCATCGCGATCTTCTTCGTGGTTTCGCTGCTGCTCGGGCTTCTCTGGCAGCCGCTGATGTGGATCGGCTTCGTGCTGACCCTCTGGTGCATCTATTTCTTCCGCGACCCTGTACGCGTGACTCCGCTGGATGACGATCTCGTTATCAGCCCGGCGGATGGCCGCGTCTCCTCGATTGCGCAGATCGTCCCGCCGGCCGAGCTTGGGCTGGGCAGCGAGCCGATGCTGCGCATCTCCGTTTTCATGAACGTTTTCAATTGCCACGTGAACCGCGCGCCGATGCCCGGGCGCATTGCCCGGATCGCCTATCGCAAGGGGCAATTCGTCAATGCCGAGCTCGACAAGGCCAGCCATGACAATGAGCGCAACGGCCTGGTGATCGAAACCGCGCATGGCGAGATCGGCGTGGTGCAGATCGCCGGCCTGGTCGCGCGCCGCATCATCTGCTGGTCGCAGGCGGGCGATATGCTGCAGCCCGGCGAGCGCTTCGGCCTCATCCGCTTCGGATCCCGGCTTGATGTCTTCCTGCCGGCCGGTACCCGGCCCTGCGTCAGCCTTGGCCAGACGGCCATTGCCGGCGAGACCGTGCTGGCCGAATTCGGCTCCGTCAAAGGTCCTGTCATCAGCCGTCGCGGCTGATTCATGCCTGAACGGCGACGCATTTCGCGCCGCACGACACCCGCAACGTCAGCTTAGCAACCTCAAAAAAGGCGACATGCCGATGGACACCACGCCGTTTCCTCCCTTTGAGCCCAACGGCCCGAACGACGAGGCGCGCGGACCCCGTCTGCGCGAGATCCCTTTCCGCATGCTGGTGCCCAATCTGATCACGGTCCTGGCGATCTGCGCCGGGCTCACCGGCGTGCGCATGGCTTTCGACGGCCGGTTCGAGGTCGCGGTTGCCATGGTGCTGATCGCTGCCTTTCTCGATGGCATCGACGGCCGGGTGGCGCGCCTTCTCAAGGCCACCTCGAAATTCGGCGTCCAGATGGATTCGCTGGCCGACATCGTCAACTTCGGCGTCGCGCCGGCTTTCGTGCTGTTCGCCTTCGTGCTCGATCAGGCGCCGTCGATCGGCTGGATCGCTGCCCTGATCTATGTGATCGCCGCCGGCCTTCGGCTTGCCCGCTTCAACGTCATGGCCGACCGCGACATCAAGGCACCCTGGCAGTCGGAATATTTCGTCGGCGTGCCGGCGCCGGCCGGGGCGATGCTGGTGCTGCTGCCGGTTTATCTCGGCCTCTTGGGCCTGGAGCCCAGCCGGCCTTTCGCGCTGGCCGCTGCCGCCTATACGGTGTTGATCGGTTTTCTTCTGGTGAGCCGCGTCCCCGTCTGGTCCGGCAAGTCGGAAAACCGGGTCCGTCGCGATCTGGTGCTGCCGGTCATCCTCGCCGTGGTGCTCTATGTCGCCACGCTGATGAGCTTTACCTGGGAAACCATGGCGCTGACGGCTGTCGGCTATTTGATGACGCTGCCCTTCGGCATGCGCGCCTGGCAGCGCAAATACGGCAAGTGGCCCCATCCCGCGAAGATGGAGGAAGAGGGGCTGCCCCGCGAGGGGGCCGAGCGGCCGCACGATTAGCGCTGGCAGAGAATGCCGGGATGCCGTGGCATCTTGATGATGCAGCCGGGGGAACCTATTCTGCCAATCATGGAGGGATCGATGGCTGAACCACAACTTTCTGTCCGCAGCGCCAGAGCAAGGGATCTTGCCCGTAAACTTGCCCGTCTTGAGAACCGGTCGATCACGGAGATCGTCGAGCGGGCGCTCGAGGCCTATGAGAGCCGTGAAGCGGAGCGCGAGCCCGCGGCTGCATTTTACTCCAGGCTTACCACGCAGCTCGGTACGGATATTGACCTTGAAGCCGTCATTCGAGGTAGTCGAAATCATCATCCCGGTGTCGAGCTTTGATATTCCTGGATACAAATGTCATTTCCGAGAGCCTGAAAAAGCAACCGAACCAAGCGGTGATTGATTGGCTTGTTCGATATGATTCCGAACTTGCGCTTCCAAGCGTAACCATTGCCGAAATCGCTTTCGGGATAGAGAAGATCAGACCCGATCAGCGCGCAGTACGTTTCGAAAAAGGCTTGCATGAATGGCGAAGCCGATTACGAGGGCGCATCTTTGGCTTCGCGGAAGAGGCGGCACTCATGTATGGCGAAATCATGGGAAACGCTACACGTCGGGGACATGTCATGTCAGCGCCGGATGGCATGATTGCTGCCATCGCTCACGTCAATGGTGGTGTGCTTGCGACCAGAAATCTAGCCGATTTTAAAACAACCGGCCTGACGCTCATTTCTCCTTGGGAGCGGTAGCGCGCCACGCGCGCCAGCAAATGCCGTGGGACGACTGTCACTCCGGCATCCGGTAGTCCACGATCCGATTCTCGCGCACCTGAAAAAGCTTGCCTGTTTCCATCTGCTCAGGCCCGCACAGCGGCAGGAGGGCTGCGGCAATTTCGGAGGGGTGTGGGACGGTCTGCGGGTCTTCGCCGGGCATGGCCTGGGCGCGCATGGCGGTACGCGTGCCGCCGGGGTCGACCGAGAGAATGCGCAGCGGCAGGCGCTGGGTTTCTCCCGCCCAGGTGCGGGCGAGCGCTTCCACGGCGGCCTTCGAAGCGGAGTAGGGGCCCCAGAAGGGCCGACACTTATGCGCGGCGCCCGATGAGAGAATCAGCGCGCGGCCCTGGTCCGATTTCAAGAGGACAGGCTCGACCGAGCGGATCAGCCGCCAAGTGGCTGTTACGTTGACCGTCATCACCTGTTCGAAGACCTTGGCCTCGACATGGCCGATCGGTGAAATCGTGCCGAGAATGCCGGCATTGGCGATAAGAATATCGAGCTGCCCCCAGCGCTCGTTGATCGCCGCGCCCAGACGGTCGATCGCCGCCATATCCGAGAGGTCGAACGGCACGAGCGTCGCGCCCGAGCCGCCGGCCTGGCGGATGGCATCGTCGAGCTCTTCCAGCCCGCCGATGGTGCGGGCGCAGGCCACGACATGAGCGCCGGCCTTGCCGAGCGCCAAAGCCGTGAAATAGCCGATGCCGCGCGAGGCGCCGGTGACGAGGGCAATACGGCCTTTGAGATCGATCATCAGACCTTACCCATTGCTCGCGAGAACGGCGAGCTTGCGCACATTGCTGGTGGCTTCTTTATCGAGAAGCCGTGTCGGGTAGTCGCCCGTGAAATAGTGGTCGGTGAACTGGGGGCTCTCGGCATTGCGCGCTTCGCCGCCGACGGCCCGGTAGAGCCCGTCGATCGACAGGAATTCCAGGCTATCCGCACCGATATAGGCGCACATGGAGGCGAGGTCCTCGTGCTGATTGGCCAGCAGCTTGTCGGCCTCGGGCGTATCGATGCCGTAGAAATCGGGATGATAGATCATCGGGCTCGCCACGCGGATATGAACCTCCCGGGCGCCTGCATCGCGGATCATCTGCACGATCTTCACCGAGGTGGTGCCGCGCACGATCGAATCGTCGACCAGCACCACGCGCTTGCCCTCGATCATCGCCCGGTTGGCCGAATGCTTGAGCTTGACGCCAAAGGCGCGAATCTGCTGCGTCGGCTCGATGAAGGTGCGCCCGACATAATGGTTGCGGATAATGCCGAGCTCGAAGGGAATGCCGCTCTCCTGCGCATAGCCGATCGCCGCCGGCGTGCCTCCGTCGGGCACAGGCACCACCACATCAGCCTCCACGGGCTTCTCGCGGGCCAGGTTGATGCCCATGTTCTTGCGCGCGACATAGACGTTGCGACCGCCGACGACCGAGTCCGGGCGGGCGAAATAGACATATTCGAACAGGCAGAGCCGCTCCGGCCGGGGCTTTTCCGCTTTTCGCGATTCAATCGAGATCGAGCCATCCGGCTGGATCTCGCAGATGATGACCTCACCATTTTCCACATCGCGCACGAATTTGGCGCCGATGATGTCGAGCGCGCAGGTTTCCGAGCAGAAGATCGGCTTGCCATCGAGATCGCCCATCACCAGTGGCCGGATGCCATGCGGATCGCGCGCTGCCATCAGCTTGGTGCGGGTGATGGCGAGCATGGAATAGCCGCCCTCGATCTGGCCGATCGCGTCGATGAAGCGTTCGCCCGAACCGACTTGCTTGGAGCGGGCGATGAGATGCAGCACCACTTCCGTATCCGAGGTGGACTGACAGATGGCGCCATCGGCAATCAGCTGTCGCCGCAGGGTAAGGCCGTTGGTCAGGTTGCCATTATGGGCAATGGCGATCCCGCCGACTTCGAGTTCGGCAAAGAGAGGCTGCACATTGCGCAAGGCCACTTCGCCCGTGGTCGAGTAGCGGGTATGGCCCATGCCGATGAAGCCCGGCAGCTTGGCCAGAGTTGCGGGGTCGGTATAGTGATCGCCGACCAGGCCCATGCGCTTTTCGGTATAGAATTGCCGCCCGTCGAAGGTGACGATGCCGGCCGCCTCCTGGCCGCGATGCTGGAGCGCGTGCAGGCCGAGCGCCGTCAGCGTGGCGGCGTCCTTATGACCGAGAATGCCGAAGACGCCGCATTCTTCATGCAGAGTGTCGCCATCGAGATCTTCATTGAAAGATGCACTGTGGTGATCGGTCATGTCTTCGGGCCTTCTCGCGAACTGAACCTGCGATGCGGTGGCCGGCCTTGTCGCGCGAAAGGCTTCGGCGGAGAGCTTAAATGCCGTTGGCGCCCGTCACGGCGGAAATCCGCGCGCAAGGGCGCCAAGGGCGCGCATGTCGTACCGGCAAGGGCTGTTTGCAAGGCCTTGCCTTGTCCGCCCATTCTATCATGCTGATGCGAGCACGGTCACCGTCTCGCATCAGCATGCCTCAAACCATCGGCTTTGCTCAGCCGTTGTTCGGCCGCGGCTCGGCGGTCGGTGCATCGTCCTGCGGCGGCTGTTCCACCGCCGGCGCATCGTTCTCGTCGCTACGTCCGGCGCCGGTCAGGCGCTGGCGCACATCTTCGGCAATATTTTCCGGCAGAAGCGCCACAAGCTTGGCGCCGAGATTGTCCAGCACCGGCTTCGACTTGGCCTGCAGAATCCAGGCGGGCTGCTGTTCCGGCTTGACCAGCCAGTTGAAGAACAGCATGGCCACGACGATCAACAACACGCCGCGCGCCGCGCCGAAGACGAAGCCCAGCGTGCGATCGAGTGCGCCGATGCGGCTGTCGATGATGAAATCGGCAATGCGCATGGTGATGAACGACACGATGATCAGCGCCACCAGGAAGATGACGCCGGCTGCGCCTGCCAGCGCGATCGTCGCGCTCTCGGTGTAATTCTTTGCGTAGGGCACGAGATAGGGGTGGAGGTAATAGGCGGCGGCGGCGGCCACGACCCAGCTGGCAACCGACAGCACCTCCCGCGAGAAACCGCGCACCATGGCCAGCACCGCGGAAAACAGGGCGACGCCGAGGACGATGCCGTCGAGAATGGTGATGGCCATGTTGCTCCTTACTCCGAACCGTTCCGGCTTGTGCGCCGGCAATTCCGGCATTGCCTCCGGTTGCCTTTGAAAGACCACCTGGCCGCCGGTCACTTTCCCATCCGGCCGGGTCCGAAGCGGACCTCCATGGCCAGACGCAACAGGCCGCGGCGGACAATTCCGGCCACGGCCCTAATCATGCACGTTCAAACCAGCCGCGCGGCGCCTTGGTAAAGGCTTGCACGGGCGGCCGCGTCAGTCTTCCTCGGCGGGGGCAAGGGCTGCACGCGATCCGGCGATGCGCGCCACCAGATCCGGCAGGCTCTCCATCTCGCTCCAGCGCTGGGCGGACCCTTTGGGAAGGTCGGCCGAGGATGCGGGCAGGACGGCCTGTGCAAAGCCGAGCTTCTCGGCTTCTTTAAGGCGGTGAGAGGTATGCGCGACCGGTCGAATGGCCCCCGACAGGCTGACTTCGCCGAAATAAACGCAATCGGGGGGAAGGGCAAGACCGGCAAGCGAGGAAACCAGCGCAGAAGCGACCGCCAGATCGGCCGCCGGCTCAGCAATCCTGTAGCCGCCGGCGACATTGAGATAGACATCATGGCTGCCGAGCCGCACGCCGCAATGGGCTTCCAGCACCGCGAGGATCATCGACAGGCGGGCGGAATCCCAACCAACCACGGCGCGGCGCGGCGTGCCGAGCGAGGTGGGCGCCACCAGCGCCTGGACTTCCACCAGCACCGGCCGTGTGCCCTCCATGCCGGCAAAGACCGCAGCGCCTGGCGCCTTGGCGTTGCGCTCGCCGAGAAACAGCTCCGATGGATTGGTGACTTCGCGCAGGCCCCGGTCGCTCATCTCGAAGACGCCGATTTCGTCCGTCGGGCCGAAGCGGTTCTTCACCGTGCGCAGGATCCGGTAATGATGGCCGCGGTCGCCTTCGAAATAGAGCACGGCATCGACCATGTGCTCGACCACGCGGGGGCCTGCGATCTGGCCTTCCTTGGTGACATGGCCGACGAGAACGACGGTGGCGCCGGTCTGCTTGGCGAAGCGGATCATGGCCTGCACGCCGGTGCGCACCTGGGTCACCGTGCCCGGCGCGCTTTCCACGAGATCGCTCCACAGGGTCTGGATCGAATCGATGATTACCAGATCCGGGCGCTTGCCGTCCGAAAGCGTGGCGAGAATGTCCTCGACATTGGTTTCGGCGGCTAGGAGAACGCTGCTGTCGGCCGCGCCAAGGCGTTGCGCGCGCAGCCGCACCTGCGCGACCGCCTCCTCGCCCGAGACATAGATGATGCGGTGCCCCTGGCGGGCGAGTGCTGCAGCCGCCTGCATCAGCACGGTCGACTTGCCGATGCCGGGGTCACCGCCGATCAAGACCGCCGAGCCGCGCACGAAGCCGCCGCCCGTCGCCCTGTCCAGCTCGGAAATGCCGGTTGCCACGCGCGGTGCATCCTCGGCCTCGCCGTCGAGCGTGGTCAGCGCCACGGCCCGACCCTTCTTCGGCACCTTGCCCGGCCCGCCGCCGATGCCGGCTGTCGGGTCCTCCTCGATGACCGTGTTCCACTGGCCGCAGCCTTCGCATTTTCCCACCCAGCGGGAATGCACGGTGCCGCAATTCTGGCAGATGAAGGAGGGGCGGGCTTTCGCCATAAGGAACTCGACGCTTTTCAACAGGTGTCGGAGACGATCCGCATCAGCAGAGTCGGCACGGCTGGGCAGGAGTGGGAGATGGCATCGGTATACGATCTCGTTTTGTTCTCATGTATACGAGCGACGATCTCTTTCCAAGCCGTGCTGGTGAAAAGATCGACGACGACGGCGCGATCAGTCCTCGGGATCGAGATAGAGCCGGTCGTAGCGGTGGCCGAGACTGGTCAGAAGCTCATAATCGATCGTGCCCGCTGCTGCGGCCGCCTCCGTGATGGAGAGATTTGGCCCGAAAAGCTCGATGTAGTCGCCGGCCTTGGCGCCCGGCACATCGGTCACGTCGAAAAGGGTCAGATCCATGGTGATGCGGCCAAGCTGCGGCACGCGGCAACCGCGCAGAAAGCCTTGCGCACCCTTGGGAAGGCTTTGACGCAGCGGCACACCGGCGCCCGAACCGCCGCGATGATAGCCGTCGCTATAGCCGGCGCCGACAATGGCGATGCGGCTGTCCCGCGTCAGCATCGCCGCCGCGCCATAGCTCGCCGTTTCGCCGGCGCGTGCTTCGCGCACCTGGAGGATGCGCGCCTCGGCCGTCACCACGGGCGCCATGGTGTTTGCAACGCCGTTCACCGCCTGGCCGCCATAGGTGGCGATCCCTGGCCGGGTGAGATCGAAGTGATACTCAGTGCCCAGATGCACGCCGGCGGAATTGGCCAGGCTTGCATCCACGCCTTCGAACGCCTTTGAAACCTGGCGAAATGCGTCCAGCTGGCGACCGTTCAGGGGATGGTCCGGCGTGTCGGCGCAGGCGAGATGGCTCATTACCAGAACGGGCGAAAAGCTTGCGGGGCGCGAAGGATCGTCGGCAAGCGCCAGCGCCTCCGGCAAGGAGAGGCCCAGCCGGTTCATGCCGGTGTCGACATGCAGCGCGCAAGGATACTCCCCGTGCTCCGCCAGCAGGCCCATGAAGAAGGCGAGCTGCTCTTCGGAATTGATGACCGGCACGAGGCCATAATCCAGGAAAACGGACTCGATGCCGGGCCAGAGGCCCGCGAGAACGAAGATGCGCGCATCCGGGGCGAAGGGCCGCAGTTCCGCCCCTTCCTCGGCATTGGCGACGAAGAAGTCGCGTGCGCCAGCGGCATAGAGCGTCTCGGCTACGGCTTCGATGCCCAGGCCGTAGGCATTGGCCTTGACGACGGCGGCCGTGCGCGCCGATCCGGATAGCCTGCGCATCGTCAGCCAATTGTCGCGCAGCGCACCCAGGTCGATGGTCGCACGCAGGCAGGCGGCATCGAATCCATCCGCGTCGGACAAGGTCTCGTCGCTGGCGAAAAAGGCGTCGGTCATGGTGTCATGGCCCTCGATCATGAATGGCGTCTCGGCTGTGGTGTTGCGCCGACCCTATCACTTTTGTTCAAGACGGAAATGCGGCCAGGCGATATTCTCACCCCATGCAGATCGTTTCCCAGGAGCAGGCGACCACAGCGCGGCCGACATCGGGCAAGGAGCGGACCCGCTTCTGGCGCGATCCGCGTTTCGGCCATATGGAATGCATGGCGGCGACCTTCGTCACCCATGAATTCGCACCGCATGCGCACGACACCTTTTCGATCGGCGCGATCGAGGCCGGCGCGCAGGTGGCGATGATCCGGGGCGAGCGCGAATCGACCGGGCCGGGGGCGCTCTATCTGATCAATCCGGGCGAAGTGCATGACGGGCAGCCGGGCGAGCCGGGAGGCTATCGCTACCGGATGATCTATCCCGATATCGGCTTTTTCTCGAAGATCCTGGAGGACGTTACCGGTCGCGCCTTTGCCGGCACGCCAAGCTTCGGCCGGCAATTGCTGACCGATATGCCGCTGGCCGCCGCCTTTCACCGGGCGCATAGCGCGCTGGAACAGCGGGCGAGCGCGCTGGAGGGGGAGGAGAGCCTTTACAGCGTGCTGGTGGCGATGTTCGCGCGCCATGGCAGCAGCATCCTCACACCGGCTGGCGGTGCCGAGCCCAAAGCCGTCGCCCGGGCGCGGGACTATATCGCCGCGCATTTCACCGAGGAGATCGGACTGGAGGCGCTGGCCGAGGTTGCAGGCCTCAGTCGCGCCCATCTCATCCGCGCCTTCCGCCGGCATTATTACATCACGCCGCATGCCTATCAGACGGACCTGCGCATCCGCTTTGCCCGCCAGCTGCTGCGTCAGGGCAAGCCGCCGCTCGAGGTGGCGCTCGCCTGCGGCTTTGCCGATCAGGCGCATCTGACCCGCCACTTCAAGGCCCGGACTGGTCTGACACCGGCTGTCTATCGGGCCGGATAAAGCGTCCGACGGCCTCATCGATCGTGCCGTCATCGGCCCTCCGGTCTGGGGATGATGCCGAAGCCTCCCGGCTGCGCGCGCCTCTGCCACGTCACTTTCGTTCAAGACGCTCGCTTTCCCACGCGCTAAGCCTCGCCGCCACAGGAGGCTTTCATGACGATGACGACAAGACGCAGCGAGATGGTCGCGGGAATGAGGACAATTGTGCCGATGGTGGTGGCCGTCGCGCCCATCGGCCTGGTCTTCGGTGCCGTGGCCGTGGGCAAGGGACTTTCGCCGTTGGAAGCCTTGGCAATGAGCGCTCTGGTCTTTGCCGGCGGATCGCAATTTGTCGCCATGGATCTGTGGACCGATCCGCCGGCCTGGGCCGCGCTCGGCTTTGCCGCGCTCCTGGTCAATCTCCGGCTGATCCTGATGAGCGCCTCGCTGGAGCGGGCATTGGCACGCTTCAGCCCAATTCAGAAGTTCTTCGCCTTCGCGTTCATGGCCGATGAGAACTGGGCATTGGCCGAAGCCCGCGGCCGGCGAATGGTGCTGACGCCGGCTTTCTATTTCGGACTTTCGCTGCCTTTTTACGGCATGTGGCTGATCTCCACCGCAGCAGGCGCGCTACTCGGCGCCGTGATCGGCGATACCCGCCCGCTCGGGCTCGACTTCGCCTTTCCGGCCGTCTTCATCGTGCTTTTGATGGGCTTCTGGAAGGGGCGGGAAACCGGGCTGGTTCTGGCTGCCAGCGCCAGTGCCGCGATTGTCACCCATGCGCTGTTGCCGGGGGCTTGGTATATCGCCGCCGGGGCACTTGCGGGGCTTGCGGTCTCGCTCATATCGTTCAAGCAGGAGCGCGTGGCATGAGCCTCGATCCCGCAACGCTGGCCGCCATTCTCGCCATGGCGACGGCCACTCTGGCGACACGGCTTGCTGGCGCCTTCCTGGTGCGCCGCATGACACTCAGTCCGCGCCTGGAGCGTGCGCTCAACACCGTGCCGCCGGCCGTGCTGATGGCTGTGGTGGCGCCCACCGCGCTGGCAACAGGCCTGGCCGAAACCACCGCCTGTGCCCTCACGGCAATCGCCGCCCTGCGCCTGCCCATGCTGGCCGCAGCGGGGTTGGGGGTCGCAACCGTGGCAGTTCTGAGGGCGGTTGGTCTTTGAACCAGCCGCATCCTGCCAGATCAGCCCCGTCCTGCGCGCCTCTTTGCCGGGCAATGTGGGGCGCTCTCCTTACCGAGCAGCTGGCGTCCTAGGCTCAATGCTCCTCGTATTGCGTAAAGGACGGATCCGCCAGATCGGTGAAGCGGGTGAATTCCGACTGGAAGGCGAGCTTGACCGTGCCGGTCGGCCCGTGGCGCTGCTTGGCGATGATGACGTCGGCCGTGCCCTTGACCTTGTCCATCTGCATTTTCCACTCTTCGTATTTCGGGTCGAACTCGTCGCGCGGCTCCATGTTCTTCACGTAATATTCCTCGCGGAAGACGAAGAGCACGACGTCGGCGTCCTGTTCGATGGAGCCTGATTCGCGCAGGTCCGAGAGTTGCGGCCGCTTGTCCTCGCGGCTTTCCACCGCGCGCGACAGCTGGGACAGCGCGATGATCGGAACATTCAGCTCCTTGCCGAGCGCCTTGAGCCCGGTGGTGATCTGGGTGATCTCCTGCACGCGGTTCTCATTCGACTTGCCGGAACCGGTCATCAGCTGAACGTAGTCGACCACCAGCACGTCGAGACCGCGCTGGCGCTTCAGCCGGCGGGCGCGGGCCGACAATTGGGCGATGGAGATGCCGCCGGTCTGGTCGATATAGAGCGGCACCTTCTGCATCATCTGGGCGCAGGCCACCAGCTTCTCGAAATCCGCCTCGGAAATATCGCCACGCCGGATCTTGGAGGAGGAGACTTCCGTCTGCTCGGAAATGATACGGGTGGCGAGCTGTTCGGAGGACATTTCCAGCGAATAGAAGCCGACGACGCCGCCATTTTTCGGCTTGAAGGAGCCGTCCGGCTGCACCTCCGGCTCGTAGGCGGCAGCGATGTTGTAGGCGATGTTGGTGGCGAGCGAGGTCTTGCCCATGCCGGGTCGGCCAGCGAGGATGATCAAGTCCGAGCGCTGCAGCCCGCCCATCTTGCTGTCGAGCGACATGATGCCGGTGGATATGCCCGAAAGATGACCATCGCGCTCGAAGGCGGCGCCGGCCATGTCGATGGCGAGCGCTACGGCATCGTTGAAGGACTGGAAGCCGCCGTCATACCGTCCGGTCTCCGCCAGTTCGAACAGGCGCCGCTCCGCATCCTCGATCTGGCTTTGCGGCGGCATGTCCAAGGGCGCGTCGAAGGCGATGTTGACCATGTCCTCGCCGATGGTGATCAGCGAGCGGCGCAGCGCGAGGTCGTAGATCGCGCGGCCGTAGTCCTCGGCATTGATGATCGACACGGCGCCGCCGGCCAGCCGCGCCATATATTCCGAGATGGTCAGTTCGCCGACCTTCTCGTCCTTCAGAAAGGTCTTGATGGTGACGGGATTGGCGATCTTGCCCATGCGGATGATATCGCCCGCCACCTCGAAGATCCTGCGGTGCAGCGGCTCGTAAAGATGGACCGGCTTCAGAAAGTCCGAGACACGATAATAGGCATCGTTGTTGACGAGGATGGCGCCCAGGAGCGCCTGTTCGGCCTCGATATTGTTGGGAGCCTCGCGGTGCAGCGGAGAGGCCTGCTCCTTGGCGACTGCTTGCAGGCGCCGGGTTGCTTCGTTCATCTCTGATCCTCCTCGCAAGGCGACCCAAGCTCCGCATCTGCCAGGCGGCAGGGCGAAGATGGGAGCACATTCACAGTCTTTTCGGTCCAGCCGTCGGCCGGCCAAGCCCGTTCCATTGCCGCATCCGGGCTGATGAGCAACCGATATGAGCCGCGCACCAGCGAGCCTTTACAGGCCGCGCTCAACCGCTCCGTCATACCGGCATCGAAAAAGGGTAGCGGTGCGGCGCATGGCCGGCAAAGCCCGAATTGGGGTTCGTCCCGATCATGACCGCTCTCCACAGGCTCAACAGCCAAACCTGTGCGAGACGACGATTGTGACGGGACGCCACTTGACGGCTGTCATACCCGAATCGTGTCCCGGCTTCACGTCCTTTCTTCCGTTTCGGCTTACCTTGATGCCTGCGCCACTGGCAGGCCTGCCATGCATATAAAGCGCGGAACATATGATCGTCAGATCTTGATATAATCAGAAAAACTGACAAATATAGGCCATACCATTAGGGTGCTAACGAAATTCGACCTATGCAACGCAAAGCTCTCGATCGCGCGCTTTTCGACGCGCTCTCTCTCGTCAATCGCAAGCTGCGCTCCACCTTTGATGCCAGGGTGCGCACGCTCGGGCTGACGCTGTCGCGTGCCCGCACGCTGTTCATTCTGCTGCTGGGCGATGGCCTGTCGCAACGGGAACTTGCCGATGCGCTCGACGTTGAGACGCCAACCGTGGTGCGGCTGCTCGATGGGCTGGAGCAGCAGGGCATGATCGAGCGGCGGGCGGAGGAGGGCGATCGGCGCACCAAGCGCCTCTATCTGACGGAGCATGGCCGCACGATGGCGCAAGAGGTGGAGGAGATCGCCGGCGAGGTCCGTGCGCGGGTGCTTGCCGGCTTTGCGCCCGGCGAGCGCGACCAGGCGCTGGACCTGCTGAGCCGAATGGCCGGCAATCTCAATCTTATGGAAGAGGCACAGGGGGAAGAAGCGCAGGGCGACGCGGCCCAGGCGGAGGCAAGCCGATGAGCGCCGTTCCGACAACCGCAACGTCAGGCCCGGTGCCGGCCGCACCGACACCTGATGGCGGCACTTTGCTGATGTCGCCGCAGCGTGCCGCGCTCTATATGTTCGGCTCGCTGCTGATGTTTCTGACGCAGGGCCTCGGCATGAACCTGCTGAGCGCCAATATCTATCAGCTTCAGGGCTCCTTCTCGGCCACCACCACGGAGCTGGCCTGGCTGCAGGCGGTCTATATGGCGCCCTATGCGTCTTTCTCGGTCGCCCTGTTCAAGATCCGCGCCCAGTTCGGCCTCAGGCCTTTCGCCGAGCTCGGCATCATCTGCTTCGTTCTGGCATCGGCCGCCAATCTCTTCGTGTCGGATTATCATTCGGCGCTGGTGGTGCGCTTTCTCTCGGGCTGTGCCGCCGCGCCTCTGTCGACCATCGGCATCCTGTTCATGCTTGAACCCTTCGCGCCCCAGCGAAAGCTGACGCTCGGCCTCAGTCTCGCGCTGATGAACACGCTGCTGTCGGCGCCGCTTGCGCGGGTGATCTCGCCGCATCTGATGGATCTCGGCGGCTTTCATGCGCTTTACACGCTGGAAATGGGCCTCGCTCTTGTCGCGCTGCCCTTCATCTACCTCCTGCCGATGACGCCGCCGCCGCGCGTCAAGGTCATCCGCCCCCTCGATTTCCTGAGCTATCTCATCCTGGCCACGGGGCTGGGTTGCCTCGCCGTCGTCCTGGCGCTGGGCCGCTTCTATTGGTGGCTGGAGGCGCCTTGGCTGGGTGTCACGCTTGCCGCGTCCATCGGCTTGCTCACCCTTTTCGGCGTGATCGAACTGAACCGCGAATCGCCCTTTCTCGATTTGCGCTGGGTCTTCAGCCGGCAGAACATGATGCTCGCCGCCGTCCTGATCGTCTTCCGCACCGTCTCGTCGGAACAGAGCACCACCGCATCAGGCCTGTTCCAACAGATCGGCCTGCTCAACGATCAGACCATCGGCCTCTATGCGCTGATCATGGTCGGCTCCGTCATCGGCGGCCTGGTGTGCGCGGCGCTGATGACGACCCGCCATTCCGACATCGCCCATGTGATCGCGCTCGTTCTGATCGGCACCGGTGCCTTTCTCGACAGCCAGTCGACCTCGCTCACGCGGCCGGAGCAGATGTATCTGAGCCAGGCGCTGATCTCGGCCGGGGCTGCCATGTTTCTGCCGCCTGCCATGGCGCGGGGCATGACGGCAGCCTTTTCACGCGGCGCGCCCTTCCTCGTGAACTTCATCATCATCTTCCTGTTCACCCAGAGCATCGGCAGCCTGATGGCATCCGCCGCACTCGGCTCCTTCGTCACCATCCGCGAGAAGTTCCACTCCAACCATCTGGTCGAACATCTGGTGCTGTCCAATCCGCAGGTGGCAAACCGCGTGTCCCAGCTGTCGGCAACCTATGGCAAGGTGATCAACGATCCGGCAATCCTGAAAGCCGAAGGCTTGCAGCTGCTTGGCCAGCAGGCCACGCGCGAGGCCTATATCCTTGCCTATAACGACACCTTCTTCCTGATTTTCGTGGTCTGCCTGGTGTCCCTCGTCGTGCTTCTCGCCCATCGAGCCTTAAGCGCGCTGGCTGTCCGGCTGGAGATCACGTCCACCCATCAGGCTGAGGCGGCCTCTGCCGCCGCGCCGTCTCCCTCCACCGTACAAAGGCCCGCCGCCTAGGCTGCCCTTCAACCGTTAAGTCTGTCCCATGTCCAAGCTGTTTCGCTCTCCCGTTACCATCCTCACTTTGGTCGCCGGCATCGCCGGCGTGCTGCTGGTGCTCTATGCCTGGCGGCTGCCCCCCTTCGTCACCTCGGTGGAAACGACTGACAACGCCTATGTCAGGGGCTTCGTCACCACCATGAGCCCGCAGGTCAGCGGCTATGTCGTCGAAGTGCCGGTGCACGACTACCAGCTCGTCAAGCAGGGCGAGGTGCTGGCGCGCATCGATGACCGGATCTACCGGCAGAAGCTCGCCCAGGCCGAAGCCACGTTGCAGGGACAGGAAGCGGCACTCGCCAATTCGCGTCAGCAGGAGGCATCCGCCCGGGCCAATATTACCTCTGCCGAAGCACAGGTCTCCGGCGCGCAGGCGGCCGAGCGGCGCTCGGAGCTCGCCTCCCAGCGCGCCGAGCAATTGAACGCCCGCTCGATCGCGGCCACAAGCGAGGTCGAGCAGGCCGAGGCGACCCTGCAACAGGCGCGCGCCAGCACGGCGCAGGCCCGCGCCGCAGTCGAAGTTGCCAAGCAGAATCTGGCAACGATCATCGTCAATCGCAGTTCGCTGGAAGCGGCGGTCGAAGGCGCGAAGGCCACGGTCGAACTCGCCCGGATCGATCTCGACAACACCCGCATCACAGCGCCGCGCGATGCACGCGTGAGCGAGGTCGGCGTGCGGATCGGGCAATATGTGACGACCGGCACGCAGCTGATGTCCGTGGTGCCGCGTGATCTCTGGGTCATCGCCAATTTCAAGGAAACGCAGCTCGATGGCATGCGAATCGGCCAGCCTGTGACCTTCAGCGTCGACGCGCTCGAACATCGAGTGCTCTCGGGCCATATCGAGCGCTTCTCGCCGGCGGCAGGCTCGGAATTTGCGGTCATCCGGCCCGATAACGCGACCGGAAACTTCACGAAAGTGGCGCAGCGGCTCGGGGTGCGCATCGCCATCGAGCCGGGCCAGGCCTTGGCCGACCGGCTGGCGCCAGGCCTGTCGGTGATCGTCCGGGTGGACAAGGCGGCAACGCCCGATCCCGCTTTTGCGGAGACCAGCGGCAACGGCCCGGCCATCGTTTCCGGCGGCACCGGACCGGTTCGGCGTTAGCATCGTCGGTCGGGGCGCAACGACCACGAACAGGCAAATGCCTGCGCCCGGAAAACAAAAGCGCCGATCTGATCGATTCGGATCGGCGCTCTTGCAGGTTAGGGGAAAGCGGCTGAAGCGCCGCCTTTTTGCGTCTTATTCTTCGTCGTCGCCGTCGAATTCGGCTTCAGGATTGAAGAAGTCTTCCGGACGCAGCGCGTCTTCGTCAACGCCATAGATGGCGTCGGCGGAGGTCAGGCTTTCGCCCTTGGACTGACGCTCGGCTTCTTCGACGGAGCGGGCAACGTTGATCGAGACCTTCACTTCGACTTCGGAGTGCAGGTGCAGCGTGACTTCATGCAGGCCGATCGACTTGATCGGCTGGTTGAGGTCGACCTGGTTGCGGCCGATGGTGAAGCCTTCGGCGCCGATCGCATCGGCGATGTCGCGGGCTGCGACCGAACCGTAGAGCTGGCCGGTTTCGCCAGCCGAGCGAACCATGATGAAGCTCTTGCCGTCGAGCTGTTCGGCGACGGCCTGAGCTTCGCTCTTGCGCTCGAGGTTACGGGCTTCCAGCTGGGCGCGCTCGTTTTCGAAGCGCGTCTTGTTGGCGGCATTGGCGCGCAGGGCCTTGCCGGTGGGCAGGAGGAAGTTGCGGGCAAAGCCGTCACGAACCTTGACGGTTTCGCCCATCTGGCCAAGCTTGGCCACACGTTCCAGCAGAATGACTTCCATGGGTCTGTTCCTTTCGATCAGTCGGTTTCTTTGGAAGGGGAGCCGGCCGGCGACAGGGCGATGGCGCGCCGCGTGTCTACAAGGCCGGAAACGAGGAAGAAGATGATCGGCACGGTGAAGAGCACGACCGAGAGATAAGCGAGCCACAGCACCGGCAGTCGCCAGGACTTGCCGCGCGTGCGGAAATGAAATGCGGCAAAGCCGGCAATCAGGAAACCTGCGCCGAAGGTTCCGCACAGCAGCGCTCCGATGATCGCCGCCATGCCGCCGGCAAAGGTCATCGCCAGGCCGGCGAGAAAGATGAAGATCGCATAGCGGTTCATCCGCAGCGCCGAGGGCATGTCCTCGCGCGGGCGCAAATTGCGGGCCGAGGTCTGGACGATGCGGCTGGCGACGTAATAGGCGGCAAACAGCATCAGCACCCAGATCGCGCCCTGCACCAGCGGCAGCATCAGCGTGAAGAGCGCCTTCATCTGGTCGAGCGCGGCCGGGTCCGGCGTCGCAAGCGGATCGCGTTCCCGCAGCGTATCGGCGATCATGTCGATCATCCGTTCGGAGGCCGAGCCGTCATAGCCGATCACGGTGCCGACGATGATCATGCCGATGTTAACGAGCACGGCAAGCTGGGTGAGGATGTCGGCGAGCGGATACCAGGCGAGCGCGCCGGCCGGGCCGCCGATTTCTTCCGCCGGGCGGCCGAGATTGGCCAGATGGCTGAGCCAGGCGGCCGGCACCAGCGTGACCGCGAGAATGAGAAGGGCAAAGAGCGGCGAGACGACCAGGCTGCAGATGGCGCCGGCGAACGCGACAGCGAGAATGGCTGCCGCATTGCCCCAGCCGAGGCCGGCGATCAGCACCGGCAAAGCGGAGGCTGCGTAGAGCACGATGGCGAAAGCAGACGGCGTGTTGGCCCCCAGCGACAGAAACGCTGCGGTCACGCCGGCCAAAAGGCCGACCAGCAGGGATGTCCGGTTGAGGTTCGTCACGGGGTCGCTGTCCTGCATCTCGCAGTTAGGGGAGGCATGCTCCCCAACATGGGATTTCTGGGAGCTTTACGCTCCGGTTCCGAACCGCGCCCATCGCGGAAGGGAGATCAAGAAGCCAGGGCGATGCCGAAGCACCGCCCTGGATGTTTCAATTAGGAAACGATGTAGGGCAGCAGGCCGAGGAAACGGGCGCGCTTGATCGCCTGGGCGAGTTCGCGCTGCTTCTTCTGGGAAACGGCCGTGATGCGGGACGGTACGATCTTGCCGCGCTCGGAAATATAGCGCTGCAGAAGACGGACGTCCTTGTAGTCGATCCGCGGTGCATTGGCGCCCGAGAAGGGGCAGGTCTTGCGGCGGCGGTGGAACGGGCGGCGTGCCGGAGCGGAGGAAATGTCAGCCATAATCACGAAACTCCTTTAAGCGCGGTCTTCGCGCGGGCGGCGCGGACGGTCTTCACGGTCGCCATCGCGGCGGTCGCCACCATCGCGGCGGGGACGGTCGCCGAAGCCACGATCCGGACGGTCGCCATCGCGGCGCGGACGGTCGTCGCGGTCGCGCTTCTGCATCATGGCCGAAGCACCTTCTTCGTGCTTCTCAACGGCGATCGTCATGTAGCGCAGGACGTCTTCGTTGATGCGCATCTGGCGCTCGACTTCATGAACGGCCGGTGCCGGAGCGTCGATGTCCATGAGCACGTAGTGGGCTTTGCGGTTCTTCTTGATCCGGTAGGTCAGGGACTTGAGGCCCCAGTTTTCGACCCGGCCGACCTTGCCGCCATTGGCTTCGATCACACCCTTGTACTGCTCGACGAGGGCATCGACCTGCTGTGCGGAAATGTCCTGGCGTGCCAGGAACACATGTTCATAAAGAGCCATTGAGGCTTGCCTTTCTTGCTTTGATCACACCCGGTTTCGGCGGCTAAGCCTCAACGACTGTTCTTAAGGGCTCTCAAGAGCCGGCAAGAAAGAAGTTGGTATCGAGACGGTCGAGAGCGGAGACACGGGAGGCTTGGACCTTGTGGTCCTTGTCGACGGTGTCAGGACGGATGTCCCGGCGCCGATCGGCCCTCCGTTCAGCCACCAGCCAGAAGACCGGGCGTTTCGAACAGGGCGGCTTATACGCGCCTTTCGGGAAAAAGCAAGGCCTCGCCGCATTGCGAAGGGGCGAGGCCTTGGGACGTCGTCTGCTGAAAGATCCGGTTGCGCGGCGTCAGATCGGCATTGGGTAATCGCGATGGATGGCGGCGATGCCGGCCATCACCTCGTCGGACAGGTTGAGGTCCGCCGAATCGAGGGCGACAGCCAGATGCGCCATCGTCGTCACGCCGATGATCACCGAGGCCATGAAGGGTCGGGTCAGGCAGAAGGCAAGCGCCATGGCGGCGGGGTCGAGGCCATGGGCGCGGGCGAGCGCGACATAGGCTTTGACGGCCGGCTCCTGGCGCGGCGTGTAGCGCCCGCCGAGGTCGCCATTGATGGCAAGGCGGCTGCCTTCCGGCCGGGCGCCATCAAGATATTTGCCGGTGAGAAGCCCGGAGGCGAGCGGCGAATAGGCAAGCAGCCCGACATTCTCGTGGCGCGAGAGTTCGGCGAAGTCGAGGTCGAAGGCGCGATAGAGCAGGTTATATTCGTTCTGCACGGTCGCGACGCGCGGCAGGCCCTTCGTCTCGGCCAACGTCAGCATGGTCTGCGTACCCCAGACGGTGTCGTTGGACAGGCCGATGGCGCGGATCCGCCCGGCCTTCACATGCCGGTCCAGCGCCGTGAGGCTCTCTTCCATCTCCTCGCGCGCCCGGTCGGCCTTGTCGTCGGCGAAGGGGTCATAGGTCCAGGCGTGACGGAAGTGATAATGCTTCCGGTTGGGCCAGTGCAGCTGATAAAGATCGACGTAATCGGTCTTCAGGCGCTTGAGGCTCGCCTCCAGCGCGGCATCGATCGAGGCAGGCGTGATCGGCGCGCCGCCGCGAATATAGTCGCGGCCAGGCCCGGCTACCTTGGTTGCCAGAACGATCTCGTCGCGCCGGCGGGTCGCGAGCCAGTCGCCGATGATGCTCTCGGTGTCGCCGTAGGTTTCGGGGCCGGGCGGGGTGGTGGGGTAAAGTTCCGCCGTATCGAAGAAGTTGACGCCGCGCTCCAGCGCGGCATCCATCTGGCGGAAGGCTTCGTCGGGCGTATTCTGCGTGCCCCAGGTCATGGTGCCCAGGCAAATTTCGGAGACGACGAGGTCGGTGCGGCCGAGTCGATGCGTTTTCATGGCGTACCTTTGGGAGAGAGGCCGCTTTGGGAGCGCCTGGGAAGGGCGTGGCGGCCGAACGGGTCAAGGGCTGATGCGCTAAGGCGCAGGCGATGTGGCGGCGACGCCGGTGCCGCAGTCCGGCCGGCGCGAGGGCAGGAGCCGGCCACCCGCAAGCCGGCCGGCGCGCTTGAAATTATCCGCCATGACACGATTTGCAAGCTGCAATCGCGCGTCTCTCACCGCGCCACTGCCGGGGAAACTGGCAGTCCAGGCGCTTGACTCGCTGCCTGGGAATGTCAATGGAGAGCAAAAAGGAGCCAGATCCACGATGAGCCTCGCTTTCACATTCCCTGGCCAGGGCAGTCAGTCCGTCGGGATGGGCAAAGATCTCGCCGATGCCTATCCCGAGGCCGCCGCCGTTTTCGCCGAGGTCGACGATGCGCTCGGCGAAAAGCTGTCCGACATCATCTGGAACGGGCCGGAAGATCAGTTGACGCTGACGGCCAATGCCCAGCCCGCTCTGATGGCGGTCTCGATCGCCATCATTCGTGTGCTGGCTGCGCGCGGCTATCATCTGTCCGAGCGCGTCTCCTATGTCGCCGGCCATTCGCTTGGCGAATATTCGGCGCTTTGCGCAGCCGGCACCTTTTCTTTGGCCGATACGGCCCGTCTCCTGCGCATTCGCGGCAATGCCATGCAGGCGGCCGTGCCCGTGGGCACCGGCGCCATGGCCGCCGTGATCGGCCTTGAAGATGCGGATTTGGCCGAGATCTGTGCGCAGGCCGGTGCCGAAGGTCCCTGTCAGATCGCCAACGACAATGGCGGCGGACAGATCGTCATCTCCGGCGCCAAGGCCGCGGTCGAGAAGGCGGCGGCGCTCGCCTCGGACAAGGGCGCCAAGCGGGCAATCCTTCTCCCGGTCTCCGCGCCGTTCCATTCCGCATTGATGGCGCCGGCGGCCGACGCCATGCGCGCCGCGCTGGCCGAAGTTCCCCGTCATGATCCCGTGGTGCCGCTGATCGCCAATGTCCGCGCCGCGCCAGTTACGAGCGCCGACGAGATCGTCGATCTCCTGGTCGAACAGGTGACTGGCCAGGTGCGCTGGCGCGAAAGCGTCGCCTGGCTGGCGGCCAATGGCGTGACCGAGCTATACGAGGTCGGAAACGGCAAGGTGCTGACCGGCCTTGCCAAGCGCATCGACAAGGCGCTTGCCGCCAAGACCCTTTCGTCGCCCGCCGAGATCGAAGCGGTGCTCAACAGCCTGACGTGAGTGAAGGAAGATGACCATGTTTGACCTGACCGGCCGCAAGGCCCTCGTCACCGGTGCCACCGGCGGCCTTGGCGAGGAGATTGCCCGCGCCTATCATCAGCTCGGCGCCACCGTCGGCCTGCACGGTACACGGCAGGAAAAGCTGGAGGCGCTGGCTGCCGAGCTGGGCGAGCGCGTTCACATTTTCCCAGCGGATCTGTCCGACCGCGACGCGGTGAAGGCGTTGGGCGAGAAGGCCGAGAGCGACCTGGATGGCGTCGACATTCTCGTCAACAATGCCGGTATTACCAAGGACGGCCTGTTCGTACGCATGAGCGATGCGGACTGGGATGCGGTTCTCGAGGTCAACCTGACGGCGGTCTTCCGCCTGACGCGTGAGCTCACCCACCCGATGATGCGCCGCCGCCATGGCCGCATCATCAACATCACCTCGGTCGTCGGCGTTACCGGCAATCCGGGCCAGGCGAATTACTGCGCCTCCAAGGCGGGCATGATCGGCTTTTCAAAGTCGCTCGCGCAGGAGATCGCCACCCGCAACGTCACGGTCAACTGCATCGCCCCCGGCTTCATCGAGAGCGCCATGACCGGCAAGCTCAACGACAAGCAGAAAGAAGCGATCATGGGCGCCATCCCGATGCGGCGCATGGGCAAGGGTGGGGATATCGCGGCGGCTGCCGTCTATCTCGCTTCCGATGAGGCCGGTTATGTCACCGGCCAGACGCTGCATGTGAATGGCGGCATGGCGATGATCTGAAGGCATTGCCCGCAAGCGGCCGGTGCCGCGTGCGGGCTTTGTCTGAGAAAGCGCGCAAATTCAATGTTGAGCAAGCAGCAAACGTTGATTTTCCGGCTTTGCGGGGAAGTTAAACCGTGTTAAGCGGGCCGTGGTTGCCTTGGGCGGCCGATGGAAGATGTGAAGTATACGCCGCTTCGGCAGTTGCGTTTTTGCCGCTCTTCCGCGTGGAACGATTGCCCATGGGACCATGCCGGTCCCTTAGGCGTTAACGAACTTGCGGCGACATCATGTCGTCGACGAGAGAAACAAAGGTCGAGGAAATCCGACATGAGCGATATTGCAGAACGCGTGAAGAAAATTGTTGTTGATCATCTTGGCGTCGATGCTGAAAAGGTAACCGAGGGTGCCAGCTTCATCGATGATCTTGGCGCGGACTCGCTCGATACCGTCGAACTCGTGATGGCTTTCGAAGAAGAATTCGGCGTCGAGATTCCTGACGATGCCGCTGACTCGATCCTGACGGTCGGCGACGCCGTCAAGTTCATCGAGAAGGCACAGGCTTAAGGCCGATCGCCTTTCCGTTCTTGTCATCGATGAAGGCGGGGCGCGTTGCATCCCGCCTTCTTGGCGCCATGGAGCCGGAATGAGGCTTGGCCGCAACCCCTGCGCGCCTGTTTCCGGTCTGTGACAAGACCATTGCGGCATGCCTGCCGCCACTGCGCTCGACATCCGGGCCTGCCTGTTTTAAGCCTCTCCCAGAGCTCGGCCTTGGCCGTTTCGGGACCGCTTCGGCCCCATGATCTTACAAGCTTTCAAGGGTGGATCGCGAAGAATGAGACGCGTCGTCATCACCGGAACCGGCATGGTGTCACCGCTTGGCTGTGGCACCGAGGTGTCCTGGTCCCGACTGCTGGCCGGCGGCAATGCCGCCCGCAAGGTGACGGAGTTCGAGGTCGAGGATCTTCCCGCCAAGATCGCCTGCCGCATTCCCTTCGGCGACGGCTCCGACGGCACCTATAATGCCGATCAGTGGATGGAGCCGAAGGAACAGCGCAAGGTCGATCCGTTCATCGTTTACGGCATGGCCGCCGCCGACATGGCGCTTGAAGATGCCGGCTGGCATCCCAAGACCGATGAGGACCAGATCGCCACCGGCGTGCTGATCGGTTCGGGAATTGGCGGCCTCGAAGGCATTGTCGAAGCCGGGCATACGCTGCGCGACAAAGGCCCCCGGCGCATTTCGCCTTTCTTTATTCCCGGCCGCCTGATCAATCTCGTCTCCGGCCAGGTGTCGATCCGCCACAAGCTGCGTGGCCCCAACCATGCCGTGGTCACGGCCTGTTCCACCGGCGCCCATGCCATCGGCGACGCGGCGCGGCTGATCATGCTCGGCGATGCCGACGTGATGGTGGCCGGCGGCGCGGAATCGCCGATCTGCCGTATCGCCATGGCCGGCTTCGCCGCGTGCAAGGCGCTCTCCACCCAGCACAATGACGATCCGCTGAAGGCATCCCGCCCCTATGACCGCGACCGTGATGGTTTCGTCATGGGCGAGGGCGCCGGCATCGTCGTGCTCGAAGAGCTGGAGCACGCCAAGGCGCGCGGCGCCAAGATTTATGCCGAGGTGGTTGGCTACGGCCTTTCGGGCGATGCCTTCCATATCACCGCACCGTCTGAAGATGGCGATGGCGCCTATCGCTGCATGTCGATGGCGCTGAAGCGGGCAGGGCTTGCCGCAGCCGATATCGACTATATCAACGCGCATGGCACGTCGACCATGGCCGACACGATCGAGCTCGGCGCCGTCGAGCGGCTGGTCGGTCCGGCCGCTTCGAAGATTTCGATGTCCTCGACCAAGTCCGCCATCGGTCACCTTCTCGGCGCTGCCGGCGCGGTCGAGGCGATCTTCTCGATCCTCGCCATTCGCGACAATGTCGCCCCGCCGACGCTGAACCTCGACAATCCCGATGTCGAGACCGCCATCGATCTCGTGCCGCATCAGGCGCGCAAGCGGGAGATCAATGTCGCCCTGTCGAATTCCTTCGGCTTCGGCGGCACCAATGCTTCGCTGGTGCTGCGCCGCTACGAGGCGTAACGCCTTCGCTAGAGCCGGCTTCTAAAAGCGCGTCGGTCTAGCGGAACTGGCTAATCCAGACCAGAAGGGCTCCGCTGGGGCCCTTTTTGCTTCACGGGCAGGCGTGCTTGACCGGGCACAAGGGCACGTCGCCTTGGTGATCCACATCGGTGAGGCTACTCTACGCGTTTTGCGCTGCAGCTTCGAAAGATGGCTGATAAAGGGTGAATCCCTGTTGCAAAACAGAGCTGAAGTGTGAATGCTCGCGCGGCATCCTGTTTTTGCCGCATTGCTCGGGTCAATCTCCGCCACCTGACGCCAAAGGCGATTCAGTGGCGTGCGCTTCGCGCATGGTGATGTGTCACCGATCTCACGCCGATGCCGGCGCGGCCATCCGGGCAGTTCCTGCCCTCTTGGCGCCGGCAAGACCGTCTTGCCCTGTTCTGTTGGAGTTCGCATCGGGGCGCGGCGTAGGAAGGACGCGAACTCCAGGGTCAGGATATTCGTGAGCGACGCAACCGAGACCAGCGCTGCCCCGTCGAGCCGTGAAAATGCGGCAAGCCAGGGGCGCATCGTGCCGAAATCGCCCAATGAGGCCCTGCGACCGGAAAAGGTGCCCCAGCCGCCCCGGCGGTCGAAAAAGGCCAAGAGCCAGCTGGTCATCTTCCTGAACTTCGTCATGACCGTCGTGGTGCTGCTGACGGCTGCGGCCGCTGGCGCGCTGTATTACGCCATGTCGAGCTACGAAGCGCGTGGCCCGCTGACGGCGAACACCAATTTCATCGTGCCCAATGGCGCGAGCATCGTGCAGATTGCCAACAATCTGGAGCGCGGCAACATCGTTTCGGATGCCCGTGTCTTCCGCTTCATGTCGGAAGCCTATCTCGACAAGGAGACGCTGAAGGCCGGCGAATACGAGATCAAGGCCGGCGCGTCGATGCAGGAGATCATGGAGCTCCTGAAATCGGGCAAGTCCATCCTCTATTCTGCGTCCCTGCCGGAGGGGCTGACCGTGCGTCAGATGTTTGACAGGCTGGCCGCCGACCCCGTTCTGGAAGGCGATCTGCCGCGCGAATTGCCGCCGGAGGGCTCGCTGAGGCCGGATACCTACAAATTCTCCCGCGGCACGAAGCGGGCGGAGATCATCGCCCAGGCTCGCGCTGCGCAGGAAACGCTGGTCGAGCAGATCTGGGCCAAGCGCGATCCCGACCTGCCGCTGAAGTCACGCAACGATTTCGTCATCCTGGCGTCGATCGTGGAAAAGGAGACGGGCATTGCCGATGAGCGCTCGCGCGTTGCCTCTGTCTTCCTCAACCGACTGGAAAAGGGCATGCGGCTGCAATCGGACCCGACGATCGTCTACGGGATTTTCGGTGGCGCTGGAAAGCCTGCCGACCGGCCGATCCTGAAGTCCGATCTGGATAAGAACACCCCCTACAACACCTATATGATCAAGGGCCTGCCGCCGACCCCGATCGCCAATCCCGGACGGGCGGCGCTTGAGGCTGTTGCCAATCCCTCGCGCACCGGCGATCTCTATTTCGTCGCCGATGGCTCGGGCGGCCATGTCTTTGCCGCGACGCTGGACGAGCACAATGCCAATGTCCGTCGCTGGCGCAAGCTGGAGGCCCAGCGCAACCTCCCTCCGGATGCCAAGCCCGAAGGCACCGTGCCGGCCCAATAGGCCCGAGGTGGCCGTCCCCGAAGCGCCGTGCGGTGGCGTCTCCGGTCGCGCGATGGTCTTGCAGAGCCTTTGTGCTTTCCGCACGATATGCCACGAGCCTGCGGCCGGTCTTCAAGCCGGCCGTTTGCATGTTCATGCGACCCCGCATCTTGCATCGATCCGGTCAGGATAAGTAAAAACTTCCCGACCGCATCCTTGCCTGTCGAGACCCGACTCGATTGAAGAGGAGCATGACGCATGGGCGCATGGCACGATGTTGAAGAGATTGCCCGTGTGAAGACCATGTCCCGGCGAGGGGCCACAGGAAGGATCAGAGGATGCCGCTACAATCCATGACCGGCTTTGCCCGCAGCGAGGGCACCACCGGGCGCTTTCGCTGGGCCTGGGAAATGCGCTCGGTCAATGGCAAGGGGCTCGATTTGCGCCTGCGCCTGCCAAGCGGTGTCGAGCATCTAGAGGGGGATATCCGCCGCATGGCGGGTGAGGTTCTCTCGCGCGGCAATCTGCAGATTGGTCTCAGCCTCAGCGGGCTGGAACAGGCCGCCGAGCCCGTGGTGAACCGCGATGCGCTGGCAGCCATCGAGCGGCTGCGCAGCGAACTCGGCGATCTCATCGATCCCGCCCCGTTGCGGCTCGATACGATTCTGAGCCTGCGCGGTATCGTCGAATTTCGCGAGCGCGAAGACAGTGTGGAGGAGCGCGCGGCGCGGGACGCCGCCGTTCTCGCCGGCTTTGCCCACGCGCTGGGCGCCTTGACGGCGATGCGCGAAAGCGAAGGGGCCGCGCTTCATGCCGTTCTCGATGCCCAGCTTGGCCGTATCATCACGCTGGTCGAGGCGATCGAGGCCGATCCCTCGCGGTCCGTCGCCGGCATTTCCGCTCGTTTGATGCAGCAACTGGCGCTTCTGAGCGAGCATGCCGCGACGCTCGATGGCGACCGGCTTCATGCTGAAGTGGCGCTGCTGGCAGCCAAGGCCGACATCCGCGAGGAACTCGACCGGCTGGGCGCCCATGTCGCCGCCGCGCGCGCCCTGCTTGCCGCCGGCGGGCCTGTCGGCCGCAAGCTTGATTTTCTTTGCCAGGAATTTAACCGGGAAGCGAATACGATCTGCTCGAAATCCTCCTCGGCCGCCGTCACCGCGTCCGGCGTGGAGCTGAAGGTCGTGATCGACCAGTTCCGCGAGCAAGTTCAGAATCTGGAGTAGTCATGAGCCCTGCCGCCCCCTCCACGACGTCGAAGGTCCGCATCCCGCGCCGCGGCCTGATGCTGGTGATCTCCTCGCCCTCAGGTGCTGGCAAATCGACCATTGCCCGCAATCTCCTGGAAGACGATCCGGAAATGAGCATTTCGGTGAGCGTGACGACCCGCCAGCGCCGGCCGAGCGAAATCGACGGCCGGCATTATTTCTTCAAGACGATCCGCGACTTCGAGGGGCTGCGCCAGACCGATGCCCTGCTCGAATGGGCGGAGGTCCACGGCAATTTCTACGGCACGCCGCGCGAGCCCGTGGAAGAGGCCATGGCCGAAGGCCGCGACATGCTCTTCGACATCGACTGGCAGGGCGCGCAACAGCTGCAGCAGAAGATGCCCGACGATATCGTCTCGATCTTCATCCTGCCGCCCACCATGGCGGAACTGCAATCGCGTTTGCACCGCCGCGCGGAAGACACGGCCGAGGTCATCGCCACCCGCCTTGCCAATTCGCGGGCAGAGATCCAGCACTGGAACGAATACGACTATCTTGTCGTCAACGAGGATCTCGACCGTGCCTTCGCCTCGGTCAAGGCCATCGTCGCCGCCGAACGCCTGCGCCGAATCCGCCGGCCGGGCCTCGTGCCGTTCATTCAGGGCTTGCTGGACGAAGTGCCGGTTTTGACGTGATCCGGAGTCATCCGTTCAGGATGATAAATCCCTGAGACGGGCGCCTTGAAGACTGTCGTCAAGCGTCCTGGTGGCTTTTACAAGGCGTTTGCCAGCATCACGAATTCATCCACAGATAGCGTCTCAGCACGGCGCTGCGGATCGATACCCACCTTGGCAAGCAGGGTTTCTCCACCGAGCGACTTCAGACTCTGGCGCAGCATTTTGCGGCGCTGGCCGAAGGCGGCGGCGGTGACGCGTTCAAGGGCTTCTGCCCGTGTGGGCATCGGCTCTGCCACAGGGATCAGGTGCACGACGCTTGAGGTCACCTTGGGTGGCGGCGTGAAGGCCTGGGGCGGCACGTCGAAAGCCATGCTCGCCTGCGTGCGCCAGCCGCAGAGCACACCCAACCGGCCATAATGATCGTCATCGGCGTCCGCGACGATCCGCAAGCCGACTTCGCGCTGGAACATCAGGGTCAGCGACTGCCAGAAGGGCGGCCATTGGCGCGGCAGCAGCCAGTTGACGAGGAGCTGCGTCCCGACATTGTAAGGCAGGTTGGCGATGATGCGCACCGGGCCGTCGATGCCGGCGGCCAATGCGTCGAAATCCGTCTTCAGCGCATCGCCTTCGATCACCTCGAGCCGGCCCGGATAATGATCGGCAATCTCGGCGAGGGCCGGAAGGCAGCGCGGATCGCGCTCCACGGCAATGACCTTGGCCGCGCCGAGCGAGAGAATGGCGCGCGTCAGGCCGCCGGGGCCGGGTCCGACCTCGAACACGGTCACGCCTTCGAGCGGCCCCGCCGTGCGGGCGATCTTCTGGGTCAGGTTGAGGTCTAGCAGGAAATTCTGGCCGAGCGCCTTTTTCGCGTCGAGCCCGTGGCGCGCGATCACATCGCGCAGCGGCGGCAGTCCGTCGATTGCCGCCATCAGGACTTTGCCTTCCATGTGCCAGCCGCATGGCTGTTGTCTGCCAGCTGCCGCGCCAACAGGAGCGCGGCCATCAAACTGTCGGGGCGGGCCTCGCCTGTGCCTGCCAGCGAGAAGGCCGTGCCATGATCGGGCGAGGTGCGGATGAAGGGCAGGCCGAGCGTGACATTGACGCTGTCGTCGAAGCCGAGCGCCTTGGCGGGAATGAGCGCCTGGTCATGATACATGCAGATCGCCACGTCATAGCTGGCGCGGGCCCGGTCGTGGAACATGGTGTCGGCCGGCAGCGGCCCGAAGACCTGAATTCCCTCCGCCGCAAGCGCCTCGATCACAGGGCGGATGATCTGGTCGTCCTCGCGGCCGATCGTGCCGCTTTCGCCTGCATGCGGATTGAGGCCGGCAATGGCAATCCGGGGCGAGGGCAGGGCGAAACGCGTCATGAGATCGCGCGCCGTCACCCTGATCGTGCGCTCAAGGAGATCAGGCGTCAGCGCGGCGGGAACGTCGGCAATCGGAATGTGGATGGTCACCGGTACGGCCTTGAGCTTTGGCCCTGCCAGCAGCATGACCGGAAGCAGCGGTGCGTCCACCGCCCTTTCGCCGAGATCCGCCAGAAATTCCGTGTGGCCCGGAAAGCCGAAGCCCGCGGCATAGAGCACAGATTTGGCAATGGGATTGGTGACGACGGCGGCGGTTTCGCCAGAAAGCGTCAGCGCCACGGCTTCGCGGATCGCGCCGATGACCGCTTCCGCATTCGACGAGTCCGGCTGGCCGGGCACGACAGGCTGGCGGCAGATCGAAGGCAAGACCGGCAGGGCATCAGCAAAGATGTCAGCCGCATTGCCCGGTGTCGCGACGCGAACCGGTACGGAAAGGCGCAACAGGGCGGCGCGCTCGGCCAGTGCCTGCGGGTCGCCGATCAGAAGGAAGGGAGGAAGGCCGAGCCTGTCCCGGCTTGCCCAGAGCGCGAGGGTCAGGTCGAGGCCCACGCCGGCGGGGTCGCCCATGGTCAGGGCCAGCGGCGCCACGGTCGCGTCGGTCATCGTCGTGCCTGCTACTTGTTGACGATCTGCGCCTTCTTGCGCAGTTCCTCAATATAGCGGACGGCGTTAGGATCTTCGTCGCCCTTCTTCTTGCTCTCGAGATCCTCGGCGCGGAAGACGATTTCGGCAGCCATGTCGTCGGACACTTCACGCTTCCTGCAGACGGCAAGATATTCCACGCCCTTGTCGGTCACACGCGACTCGGTGACACGGCCTTCCTCGGTCTTCTCGATCAACGGCTTCCACTCAGGTGGCAATTCCTGGCTGACCATCCGGCCAAGATTGCGCACGGAGACATCAAGCATGGTGGCGGCGAAGACCTTGGACTGCTCGCAGCCGGGGAATTTCGACCGCGACGCGTTGGCCTCAGCCTGGCGCTTGCCGAGGATGGCATTACGCTTGGCCTCGGGGATGACGAAAATGATCTGCTGCAGGAAATATTCTGTCGTCACCGGCTTCTTGCCGCCGTTTTCCTGCATGCGCTTGACGAGTTCTTCGTTGGACAAGCGCTTTCCGCCGCCAAAGCGGGCGTTGACCACGCGCGGCCAGCTCATGCTGATGGCGACGTATTGCTTGAAATGATCGAGGCCGACGCCGGCCTTGTCGAGGATCATGGTCAGCTGCGGCAAGGTCAGCTTGTTGCCGGCAGCGAAACGCTTGACAGCGGCGTCTACATCATCGGTCGAGACCGACATGCCGACGCGCAGCACCTCCTGGCGCTTCAGCACTTCGTCGACAAGCTGCTGCCGGGCGGCGGCTTCCCCGCCAGTCGCCTTCTGCAGCCGCATGAAGGCCACACGCTTGGCCACGTCGCCGGTGGTGATCGGAGATCCGTTGACGACAACCGCAATGCCGGTGCCCCCCGCGGCATGGCTCGCCGGGGCGGATGAAAGCGAAAGCGCCGCTGCCAGCATCAGTGCAGAACCGATGCGCATGACCTTCTTCATCGCCACCATGCCTCCTCCTTGGATTTTTCTTTTGCCTGCGCCCGGTACGGCGCATGTCCGGCCGGGCAAGGCCCCGCCGAAGATCGCGCGTCAGGCCCGGCTTTTGCATAAACCATGCGGCCGAATGATGACAAGGCCGGCTGTCAACCCCGATGCGGGTTCAGGCCGGCCGGCCCGGTCTCAGTCCAGGTCCTTGAACGAGGCATCGCCGACATTGATGTCGCCCAGCGTGCGGAAGGAGATGCGGGCGCCGATCGACCAGTCGTTGGCCAGCTGCTGGTCCGGATCGCGCTCGTTCTTGTAGACAAGCGAGAAGACCGTATCCTGGTCGTCATAGGTGATACCAAGGCTGTTACGCGTCACGACATTGTAGTTGAGGTCGTAGGTGACCGAGCCGAAGACCGACCAGTAATCCTGAAACCGGTAGGAGGCAGCCGTCTTGATTTCGTCCTGGTCGTAATTGGTGCCGTAAAGCGGCTGTGCCTTGATGCTGGTGTAGGTGACCGCCGTCTGCCAGCGGATGCCTTCATAGCCGGCCGAAAGGTCGGTGCGCTTCAGCGAGAATTCGTCCTTGTCGAAGCGGCCGGAGAAGCTGCCGGTAAAGCCGGAGGGCGCATCGAGCCCAACCAACGCGACATAGTCCGACCGGTCGGTTTCCAGCCCCGAATTGGCGCCGGCATTGACCAGATCGTCCGTTGCGAAGGAGTTGACGCCGCCGAGCTGGTAAGACTGGCCGGCAATCGCACGCACGCCATAGCCATTGCCCAGCGTGCCGGTGTAGCGGATGCCGAGATTGGCGCGCGTGCCGCCTTCGATCCGGTCGAAGCCCGAGAACTTGTCGCGGTCGAACAGGGTGGTGGCATCGAAGACGAAGCTCTGCGCATCCTCGTTCGGCAGGCCGCCGGCATATTGCTCATTCGGACGCACGAAGATCTGCGCGATCGGTTCGAGAATATGCGAGCTGTGCGGTGTGGTGAACAGCATGGGATAGCGGGCTTCCAGCCCGGCCGTGACCATCCCGCGCGTGACCGCGTCGTCATTGGTGAAATCGCCGGAATAGCCGACCGGCCGATCGACATTGATGCCGATGGCATCGCCGCGCGCGGCAAGCAGGGGGGTCAGCACCAGCCCGCCGGGCACGACGATCTGCTTCTTCCATTCCAGCTCCGCCGTCAGGCGGTGGTCGGTTCCCTCAAGGCCGCGGAAACGCTCGTCGTTCGCCACCGTGTAGGCATCCAGGCGGTTGCGCTTGATGTTGGTCAGGTTGATCGTCGCGCTCAGCTCGCCGCCGGCCACCGGATTGGGCGCCGTGGCCGAATAGTCCAGCACCTGCGCGATTGCCTGCTGGTTTTCGGCCGCGCTGCTCGGATCGGCATCCTGGATATCGAAGTAAAAGGCGCGCAGATCGAAGTAATTGCGATCGCCGAGACCGGTCAGATAGGCCTGGTTGGTCAGCGTCGTCCCGTCGAAGGTCGAGAGGTCGTAAGTCTTGGCGAAGTTGTTGTCGCTCTGGACCAGCACGTCCCAGCCGAAGGACCAGCGCGGATTGAACTGGAAATCGGCTTTGGACGCAATCATGCCGCGCTGCGTATGATCGGCATCCTCGGTGCCCGAGGTAAAGCTTTCCGGATTCATCTGGCTGATCCCGGCCATGCGCAGGACGTGCTCGCCCATTTCGAATCGCTGGCGGAATTCGCCCTCGAGCAGAAAGCCCTGACGGGTCAGCCCCGTCGCGGTCACGGTGGCGTCCATATCGGGCGCAATCGCCCAGTAATAGGGGACCGAAGCGCCGAAGCCGAGCTTCTGCGTGTAGCGGAAGCGCGGGAAGAGAAAGCCGCTCTGGCGCTTGACGGTCTGATCCGGCACTTCGATGGCCGGCAGATAGATGATCGGCTGGCCGAACAGCTCGAAATGCGCCTTCTCCAGGCGGATGGTGTGCGTCGTGCCGTTCTGGATGATCCGCTCGGCCTTGATGTTCCACAGCGAGCGATGGTTCGGATCGGTCGCGCAGGGCGTACAGGCCGTGTAGACGGCCTGATTCAGAATGAACTCATTGCCATTGCGGCGCTCGCCATTGACGGCGGCGAGCTTGGTCAGATCGGTCGTCTCAACCCGCATCGTCTGAACGAAACCGTCCGAGAAGGTGCTGGTGACGTCCATATGGTCGGCATAGACCTTGTTGCCCGACGGCTCGATCAGCTCGATCTCGCCGGTCGCAATGATTCGCCCGCTCTTCTGGTTATATTCGACCTGACGGGCAACCATCTGGTAGCCGCCATAGTTGATCTGGACGGCGCCGCGCACGATGACGCGATCGGCATCCTTGTTATAGACCAGCTCATTGGCCGAAAGCAGCATCTTGGCGTCGGCCGGCACGGTGGCCGCCAGCGCTGCTGCATCATTCCCGCTTTGCTGTGCCATAACGGGAAGCGCGGGCACAAGGAACGTGCTCGACAGAAGCAGGGCGGCCCAGAGGCGTTGTACTTTACGGTTGGCGCCCGGCACTAGCCATCCTCCTGATGCAACAGAATCGTCGAACCCAGAGCCATCGCAACAACGACGGGCAGCCAGGCTGCGACGAAGGGAGGAACGATGCCGCTGCTCCCAAATGCTTTCACAAGCACGGTGACGACATAAAGCACGAAGCCTGCCAGGATGCCACCGAGAATCACTGACCGGCTTTGGTTAAACCGGCTAAATTTCAACGACACGCTCGCGGCGATCAGCGTCATGGCGACCAGCAGCAGCGGCATCGCCATCATGGCGTGAAATTGCGTTAACATCCCATTGATGGGAAACCCGAATGATTGGGCGATCTCGATCTTGCGGGGCAGCGCATAAAAGGGGATGCTGTCTGGTTTTGACAGGGTTTCCTGCACAAATTCCGGTTTCAGGTCGGTTGCGAGCCGTGCCGTCGCCATTTTCTTCGGCAGAACGCCGTTGCGCGTTTCCAGAACATCGTTCAGCAACCAGTAACCATCTTCGAGCCTAGCGCTACGCGCGTCCTGGCGGAAGGCGATGCGACCCTGCTGATCGAAATGAATCACGGTGACCACGCCCAGGCTGCGCCCCTCGTCCTGGACCGCGCGCGCGCCGATGATCACGTCCTCGTCGCCATGAATCTGGCGCAGCCAGGGAATCGAGCGCGATGTGCGCGAGGAGGAAGAGCCCCAGTCAGCCTCCAGCTGTTCGGCCTTGCCGGCACCCCAGGCCGCGAGGGGATTGAGAACGGCCAGGCAGGCGAGGCCGAAGAGCAGGGAGCCGACGATGAACGGCCGCAGGAACTGCCAGACAGACACACCTGCGGCGCGCGTGACCACCAGCTCGTAGCGCCGGTTGAGCGCGATCAGCGTCGTCATCCCGGCAAACAGGGCGACGAAGGGAACGGTCTGCTGCAGGATCATCGGGATACGAAACGCCGTCATCAACAGCGCGCCGGACACCGTATAGCCTGGCAGATTGGCCATGCGATTGGACAGTTCGCTGAAGTCGATGATGAAGACCAGCGAGAAGATGCCGAGCAGGAACCAGAGGATGGTGATCACATAGCGCCGGAAGAAGTAGCGCTGCAGGGTTTTCGGCATCATGAGCGCGGCTCCTCGCGCGTGCCGCCAATCTTGCGCGCACGCGCCGCCAGATCCGCCGTCTTGTCCTGCAGCTTGCGCGGCAAGGTCAGCCGCTTGCTGCCGAAGAGCTGGCGAATGCACAAGATGGCCGTCGCGATCGGGATGAGATACATCAGCGGTATGAAATACGGCGTGTCTTCGGCGCCATTCGCACTGTAGAAGGTCATCCAGCGGAACAGCAGCACCAAGAGCAGCGCGCTGGCCGTCGGATGAAGCCGGGCTTCGCGGTGCGAGCGCGCATCGCTGGCCACCACCAGCGACACGAGCGCGAAGATCATGGGAAAGGTCCACTCCGTCAGACGGCGGTGGAGTTCGGCCGTGAAGGTCAGCGGCTTGCGCTGAAACTGCTCGTCTTCGGGATCGGGATGCAGCAGATAGCCCAGCGTGCGATCCTGCGCGCGCAGCGTGGCATTGCCGGCCTTGCGGGTCATTTCCGTGAGGTCGAAGGCGTATGAGTCGAACTTGATGATCGACACGCCGCCATCCGGCAGCTTTCGATGCACCTCGCCATCCTTCATCACCAATGCCGAGCTTTTCTCGTCCACAGCGCCCTCTCGGGCATAATAGATGAACTCGACGGCCGGATCGCGCGAATCGGCCACGAAAATGCCGGTCAGCACGCCACCGCCACGCCGGCCCGCGATCTGGATATAGAGATCGTCGCCGATCCGGCGAAAGGTGTTTTCCTGAACGATCGAACCCAGAAGGTCGGCGTTGGCGCTGGCGATCATCTCGCGCACCCTGTGGCGCGCCATGGGTTCGATGACATTATCGACGAAGAACGAGACGAGGCAGAGAGCAGCCGCGAGAATCAGGATCGGCCGCAGGACGATGCTGCGGGCGCCGCCGCCGGCCTCGATCACCGTCAGTTCCGAATCATTGTTCATCGTGCCCAGCGTCTGGGTAATGCCGATCGCCAGGGCGAAGGGCAGCACGAGCGGGATCACCGTCGGCAGGATCAAGGTCGCCAGCTGCAGGAATGCGCCGATCGACTGGCCCGTATCGGTGACCAGATTGATCCGTTGCAGGGCCTGCGTCGTCCAGATGATGCCCAGCACCGGCAAGAGCGCGGTGAGGAACATCTGGAGGACGCGCCGCAGGATATAGCTTTCGAGAATCGACATTCCGGCCTTAACTGCACCTGCCCGCATCATGCGTGAAGGCCCGCTGCCGGGCCTTAGCCGGCGCGGCGGGCGATGCGACAACGACGATATGGGATCGTTTGCCCCCGATCTCTCGACGTCATCACGTCGCATGGCCATAACCCGGATCGGGTGTGCGCCGCAACGAAGCCGGACCTGTCGCCTTCCAATTTTCCTTATTGGTGGCTTTTTGGTGACGGATAGGCGGGCAGGGGCAGCGCGCGCAGGCCAAGCCGCACGAGCTGGAAGACGACGAAGGTAAGCAGGAAGCCGAGCAGGGCGTCGGACGGGTAATGCCGCCCGAAGACCACCCGCAGCAGGCTGGTCAAGACGGCGATGCCGAGAGCGATCGGCAGCGCCTTGCGCCGCAACGGCGTGGGCAGCAGCACCAGCGCACAGACCAACCAGGCCGCGCCCGCCGCTTCGCCTGATACGAAGGAGCAATTGTCATGGCAGGCGCCGCCGAACTGGCCGGCCGCCATGAAGCCCATGTCGCCACCGAAGAGATCGGTCTGCATCGGCCGCGGTCGGCCGGAATAGCTCTTGAGAAAGACGTTGACGATCAGGCCGGGCCCAATGGCCATGGTCGCCAGCAGCGCGGCCATGTCGCGCAGGGCCGGCATCGAGAAACGGCCAGGCCGGATCACGGCCCAGGCGAGCGTCACGAGCACCAGCCCGGTAACGACGAAGGGCAGGTCGAAAAGCACTTTGCGCACCGTCTGGAGAGCCGCCACATCGCCGATCGGAAAACTGCCGCAGATGGCATCCAGACGGCTGCCGACGGGGCAGGGGACAGGGCTGAAAAACAGATGCTGGATCCAGAGATCGATAGCCGGAACGATGTGGAACATCTCCAGCGTCGCCGTCCACAGACAGGCAAGCCCGAGGCCAAGGATCAGGTCGCGATCGGCGCCGCGAACCAAGCTCGGGCGAGACGAAATTGGCATCATGGAGTTGGGGTGCGTCATGGATATAGTCAGAGAGGGGCCGAGGGTCGATCGATGCCGGAACGTGAAAAAGACGAGAGCGCGCGACTGCCCTTGGCAAGGCTGACGGCTTCATCCGTCCATGCCGATCCGGCAGGATCAGACGATAGATGTCGCGGCTTGCCCCGGCCCGATTCGAGCGCTCCATTTGTCTTCCATAGCTCGGCTTCATCACAATTCCATGAAATTCTCATGTGTCGGAAGCGGAAATCCTGGCTGCTGACAGGCGCATGACAGCTTGTGCCCACGCTCCGAGTGAAAGACCTGCGGGATCGAAGGATCTGTCGCGCCGCCCTGCCAAGGCCCGACCAGATTGTCGTGTGTCCTTCGACGCCGCACGGCGTTTTGATGGCGATCCCCGTTCGGATTTCCCGCCGCGGCCTGCTATGGGGAGAGAGACCAAGAATCGCATCAAGCCGGATGCCAGACGCTGGCTCCCGCGAAAATCACGCAGGACAATGGAGCAAACATGGCCCAGAGTTTCGAATTCACCTTCGCCGATCATGCCACGCTGGATGGCGGTACCGTGGTTTGCCTAATGGCAAAGGGCGGGCCGGCGGCAGGCGCGGCTGAGGCCGATCCGGCCGGCGTGCTGGCGCGCGCGGCGGAAGCGATGTCGTTCAAGGCGCGTGCGCTGTCCGTTCTCGATGTGGTAGCGCCGCAGGGTTCGCCGGCGGACCGCCTTCTCGTGGTCGGTCTCGGTGATGCCAAAACGATGACGGCGCATGACTGGCTGAAGGCTGGCGGCGCCACGGCCGCCAAGCTCAAGCGCGCGCAGCGCGTCACCGTGTTTCTCGATGTCGCCAGCGTTCCGATCAGCGCCCAGGCGGCCGCCGATTTCGCGCTCGGCATGGAAATGAACGCCTATCGCTTCGACCGCTACAAGACCAAGAAGAAGGATGAGGACGACGCGGCCGAGCCGAAGGCGCCGGCACGTGTGACCATCGTCACCGCTGCGGCGGCCGAAGCGACACGCGCCGCCGAGACCGGCCGCGCCGTCAGCGACGGTGTGTTCCTGGCGCGGGATCTCGTGAACCTTCCGCCGAATGTGCTGGGTCCGGTCGAATTTGCCGCGCGCGCCCAGGAGCTGGTTGAGCTCGGTGTCGAGGTGGAAATCCTGACCGAGGCGGAGATGGCGCCGCTCGGCATGGGCGCTCTGCTCGGCGTTGCCCAGGGCTCTTCGCGGCCGCCGCGCCTCGTCATCCTCAGCTGGAAGGGCGGCGCCGAGGGCGAAGCGCCCGTCGCCTTCATCGGCAAGGGCGTGGTCTTCGACTCCGGCGGTATTTCGATCAAACCCGGCGCGGGTATGGAGGACATGAAGGGCGACATGGGTGGCGCGGCCGCCGTCACTGGCCTGATGCATGTGCTCGCCGCGCGCAAGGCGAAGGTCAACGCCATCGGCATTCTCGGCCTGGTGGAAAACATGCCCGATGGCAATGCTCAGCGTCCGGGCGATATCGTGACCTCCATGTCCGGCCAGACGATCGAGATCATCAATACCGATGCCGAAGGCCGCCTCGTGCTCTGCGATGCGCTCTGGTACTGCAACGACCGCTTCAAGCCGAAGCTGATGATCAATCTGGCGACCCTGACTGGGGCCGTCATGGTTGCCCTCGGCCATCACCATGCCGGGCTGTTTTCCAATGACGATACGCTGGCCGACCAACTGCTGGCCGCCGGCCGGCTCACGCAGGAGCGGCTGTGGCGTCTGCCGCTCGGCCCGGACTATGATAAGATGATCGACAGCAAGTTTGCCGATATGAAGAACACCGGCGGACGTTATGGCGGCTCGATCACGGCGGCGCAGTTCTTGAAGCGCTTCGTCAAGGACACGCCTTGGGCGCATCTTGACATTGCCGGCACGGCCATGGGCTCGCCGACTGACGAGGTCAACCAGTCCTGGGGCTCGGGCTTCGGCGTGCGCCTGCTCGATGCCTTTGTCCGCGAGTCCTGCGAGACCGACGCGAAGCCGGAGGCGTGACGCGCGCGTGACGGAGATCCTCTTCTACCACCTGACGGAGTCCAAGCTCGAGGACGCGCTGCCGCCGCTCCTCGAAAAGAGCCTGGAGCGCGGCTGGAAGGTCGTGCTCCAACTCGCGGAGGCGCAAGCCTGCGAGAGCCTCGACGAGCATCTATGGACCTATCGCGCGGAAAGCTTTCTGCCGCATGGGCTGGAGGACGGGCCGCATGCGGCCGACCAGCCCATTCTGCTGACGGCGGGAGAGGGCAATGGAAATGGCGCGGAGGTTCGCTTCGTCACCGGCGGTGCCGAACCTCCGCCGCTCGACGCCTATCAGCGCGTGGTGATCATGTTCGACGGATATGATGCCGGCCAGTTGGAGCGCGCCCGTGGGCAATGGAAGCGGCTGAAAGACGCCGGCCATGCGCTGACCTATTGGCAGCAAAATGCGGATGGACGCTGGATGAAGAAGGCGTGAGGCGTGCAGAACTTCGCCTGCTTTCGTAGAGATCGAGAAGCGGCTGAACCAGGCTAGGCTTGACGTCAGGCCGCCATCTCCATCTTCATCGTGCCGCCTTCCGCCACTTGAGCCGCTACCGCCAGCCATTCTTCGCTGTAGCGCCGGTCTTCGTCTGGAAAGTGTGCAGCACCAAAATCCGATCGCCACAAGCGTGCAAATCGCGCGAACGGCCACGGCGACGCATCGGCCGCCGTGGCCGTTGTTGATCAATCGTGAAACGCCTCGGTCACCTTGCGCTTGCCGAGCATGAACGAGTCGGCGACGAGCCGCAGCGGTGCGAGGTCGACGTCCGACTGCTTGCCGCGCACCAGCGAAGCAAAGCGGGCGTAGAGCGAGGGATATTCCGCTTCCGGCCCATGGTCCTCCTCGCGTCCGTCGATGGCAAGCCGCGAGCCGCCATGGGAGAGGAGCATATGGCCGGCATCGGTCTCTGCCGTGATGTTCCAGCTTTGCGGGCCGGTCTGGCGCCAGTCGAATTCGCCGAGGGCTTCGACGCCGTCGGCATTGGCGAAGTTGATCTCGGCCCCGATCGGCGCATCCCGGTTCTCAGGGAATTCCAAAACCGCCTTGGTGACGAAGAGCGGCTTCGGCATGATGTGGGTGACGATCGACAGCGCATTGATGCCGGGGTCGAAGACACCGAGACCGCCGGCCTCCCAGATCCAGGCCTGGCCCGGATGCCAGTGGCGCACGTCTTCCTTCCACTCGATCTTCAGCGTGCGGATGCGCGTGCCCGCCAGGAAACGCTTGGCCGCCTCGACGGCAGGTGCGTAGCGCGAATGCCAGCTGGCGAAGAGGGTGACACCCTTTTCCGCTGCCAGCGCCTTGAGGTCGACGACCTCGCTCAAAGTCGCGCCAGGCGGCTTTTCCAGAAAGACATGCTTGCCGGCCGACAGCGCCGTCACGGCAGCTTGGTAGCGCGCCTGGGGCGGCATGCAGAGCGACACGGCTTCCAGCGTCGGAACGGCGTCGAGCATGGCCTCGATGGAGGTGAAATTGTCGATCCCTTCGACCTTGCCATGCCGGCTGGCGGCGCAGATGAGGTTGAAATCAGGGTTCTTGGCGATGGCCGGCAGGTGCTGGTCACGCACGATCTTGCCAACACCGACCACAGCAAGGGTAATGGGATCCATCTGGCTCCTCCAAAAGTATGATGAATGCCTTTGTTCTTAACCGAAAGCGCGCCATGGGCAAGTCGCCCCTCCCGGGATTTTTGCGCCTGTTCCCGAATGGCTTATGAAAAGCTTGCACCTTTGCCTGCGGCATCGACTGCTCTAGGTTTCAGCCGTCCGCCTGCATGAGAGGAAGACCATGGCCCCGCTCCTTCGCCAAGCCCGTCGCGACGAACTGGATACGATCATCGACTGGGCCGCACGCGAGGGCTGGAACCCCGGACTTGCCGATGCCTCGGCCTTCTGGGTGGCCGATCCCAACGGCTTCTTCGTGGCCGAAGAAGAGGGCACGCTGGCCGCCGCGCTGTCGGTCGTGCGCTTCGGCGAGACCTATGCCTTTCTCGGCTTCTACATGGCGCATCCCGATTTTCGTGGCCAGGGCATTGGCTATGCGCTCTGGCACTATGGGCTTTCGGCCGTCGGTGAGCGCACGGTCGGGCTCGATGGCGTTGTTGCCCAGCAGGAAAATTACGCCCGTTCGGGCTTCGTCTATTCCCATGCGAATTTCCGCTATGGCGGGGAGGTGACATGCGCGGAGCCACCGGGCAAGGAACTGGTCGAGGTGGCGCCCGTGCTGGTGCCCGCGATCATCGACTATGATGAACGACTATCGGGCGTGCGGCGCGAAACGTTTCTGAAGGAATGGCTCAAGCCTTCCGAGGTCCGGCTGAGCTTCGCCTATCTCAGGGGAACGGCGGTGGCCGGCTACGGCACGATCCGTGCCTGCCGGGAGGGGCATAAGATCGGCCCGCTCTTTGCTGATTCAGACACCACGGCGGACCTGATCTTTCGCAAGCTGGTGGCCAGCACCGGCGGCGGGCTGATCTACCTGGACAGTCCCGAACCCAATTCCGCCGCGCGGGATCTATGCGCCCGGTACAACATGATCGGCGTCTTCGAGACCGCGCGCATGTATCGTGGCCCCGCGCCCGATATGGCGCTACCCCGGATATACGGCATCACCACCTTCGAACTCGGATGATCGGTTCGCGCGGCGTCAGCCCTGCGATTCCAGCTCCATCGAAAGCGTCAGCCATTCCTCTTCCGCCGCCGCGAGCTTTTGCGCGGCGTTGACGCGGGCCTTGGCGAGATCGCCCGCCCGGTTGGGGTCCTTTGCATAGGTCTGCGGGTCGGCAAGCTCGGTATCGATGCCCTTGATCAGCGTCTCGATCTTGCCGATCAGCACCTGCAGTTCGTCCGCACGCTTCTTCATCACCACGGGATTGGCGCGCTTTTCACGCGGCTTCTCCTCCTCGCGCACCGGCTCGGCCTTCGCCTTGCGGGGCTTGGTCGTCGTGACGATCAGGTTGCGATAATCCTCAAGATCGCCGTCGAAGCTCGACACCGTCCCGTCGCGCACGAGCCAGAGGCGGTCGGCCGTGGCTTCGATCAGGTGCCGGTCGTGCGAGATCAGGATGACGGCGCCGGAATATTCGTTGAGCGCCTGGATCAGCGCATTGCGGCTGTCGATATCCAGGTGGTTGGTCGGCTCGTCCAGAATCAGGAGGTTCGGCGCATCGAAGGCGGCCAGACCCATCAGCAGGCGTGCCTTTTCCCCACCGGAAAGATCCTTGGCCGGCGTTTCCATCTTGGCGGTGGCAAGACCCATCTGCGCCACGCGGGCGCGCACCTTGGCCTCGGGCGCGCCGACCATCCGCCGGCGCACATGCTCCACCGCGCTGTCCTGCGGAATCAGGTCGTCGAGCTGGTGCTGGGCGAAGAAGCCGACTTTCAGCCCCGGCGCGATTTTCACGGAGCCGGCCATCGGCTCCAGCCGGCCGGAGATGAATTTGGCGAAGGTCGATTTGCCGTTGCCGTTCGAACCGAGCAGGGCGATGCGGTCGTCGGTGTCGATACGCAGGTTGAGCTTTGTCAGGATCGGCTTGCCGGGCTCGTAACCGACCGCGCCGCTATCCACGGCGATGATCGGTGAAGCCGCCTCTTTTTCCGGATCGGGGAAGGAAAAGCCCTGAACGTGCTCTTCGATCACAGCGGCTACCGTGCCCATGCGCTCCAGCGCCTTCACCCGGCTTTGCGCCTGGCGGGCTTTCGTCGCCTTGGCCTTGAAGCGGTCGATGAAGCTCTGCAGATGCTTGCGCTGCGCCTCGTTCTTCACGCGCGCCTTGTTCTGCAGCTCGATCGCCTCGGCGCGCTGCCGCTCGAACTGGTCATAGGAGCCGCGATAGAAGGTGAGCTTCTGGTGCTCCAGATGGATGATCGAATTGACGGCTGTATTTAACAGATCGCGGTCATGGCTGATGACGATCACCGTATGCGGATAGCGGCGGATATAGTCTTCGAGCCAGAGCGTGCCTTCGAGGTCGAGATAGTTGGTCGGTTCGTCGAGCAACAGCAGGTCGGGCTCGGAAAAAAGCACGGCCGCCAGCGCCACGCGCATGCGCCAGCCGCCGGAAAAGGAGGAGGCCGGCCGCGCTTGCGCCTCGTGGTCGAAACCGAGGCCGGCGAGGATGCTCGCCGCGCGGGCTTCGGCTGAATGCGCGCCGATATCGGCCAGCCGGGTCTGAATGTCGGCGATGCGGTTTGGGTCGGTCGCGGTCGTCGCCTCCGTCAGCAGCGCTTCGCGCTCCTTGTCGGCCTTGAGCACGATCTCGATCAGAGGTTCTTCAGTGCCCGGAGCCTCCTGCGCCACCTGGCCGATGCGCGCATGTCGGGGAATCGAGACGAACCCGCTTTCGCTGTCCATCTGCCCGGTGATGATGCGAAACAGGGTGGACTTGCCGGCACCATTGCGGCCGACGAGGCCGGCTTTGGTGCCTTCAGGCAAAGCAAGATGGGCGCCGTCGATCAGGAGGCGGCCGGCGATGCGGGCGGAAAGATTGCTGATCGTGATCATACCGGCCTTTTGGCCGAATCCGCTCATCAAGACAAGACGGAGCGCGATGCGCGGTGCTCGAAAGCGCATCGCGCTTGCCCGGGCCTGCGTTCACCTCCACTCCGATCCCCTGTCGGAAGCGTGCGGTGAAGGTAAGAGAGGCCGCAGCAGTCGAGATGCGTTGCGGAACGTCTTAGGCCGAAGCCGAATTGCGCACCACATGGGCAGCATAGGTGCGGATCAGGCTGGCGCTGAGGGCCGGCGTGCAGGCGAGGATGCCGCCTGGCGTGTCGGCGCGCACGTTCTTCAGTGCCACTTCCGCCTGTGCGAGCAGGTGTGTAGCGTGCTGGGCATGGGTGCTGACGGCCACGCCGCCGGTGACCGTCAAGGGTCCGGCACCGCTCACACCCGGCAGAGCGGGCAGGGCCTCGATCTTTTCCTTGATGCGGGACGCAATCGACAGGGCATTGCTCTCGGTCACGTTGAATACCACCAGGGCGAAAACATCGGTGGCATTGCGGGCGATGAAGTCATCGCGCTTGACCATTTCGCGCATGCAGTTTGCCACGAGCCGCAGCGCCTGTTCGGCAGCCGGGCGCCCGGCCTGGAGCGCAACATCGCGCAGCCCGCCAACGGACAGCAGCATCAGCGCAGCCGTGCGGCGCTGGTCGTCATGTGCAAAAACGGAGGCCAGCTTGACGCTGAGCGCCATGCGGTTGGGAAGGCCGGTCAGTGAATCGCGCAGCGCCATACGCCGCGCTTCGGCAATGCCGGTGTTGAAGGCATCGAGTGCCTGCGCCGTCTCGTCGAGCGCTCTCGCCACGCGCTCTTCCTTGTCGCGCAGCTGCGCCACCATGCGCCGGAGCGCGCGTGCCTCGTCGGCAAATTCCGACATGCCGGCCACGGGGTCTCGGTCCAGCCTGTCGAGAAAGCGGTGAAGCTGCTGGCCCAGCTGATCGCGCACGGTCAAACTGTCGCTCAGCGGCTGATCCAGCGCCTGGATGGTCTGTGCTGCCTGAGCGCGGGTGGCGTCGATCACCAGGGAGAGATGACCGGGCAGCTTGTGGCGCATGCCGATCTCATCGAGATGCGCCTGGGGCGGTTGATGACCCAACGCGAGGATCTCGGCGGCCAGATCCGGATTTTCGCCCGACATGGCTTCGAAGATCAGCTCGTAATTGCGCGGCGAGGGGGCGATCTTCAGCTGCGCGAGCACCTGGCCGACCTTGACCACGGCCGCATGCGGCGATGCCTTGCGCGCATCATCCATATCGAATGCCGAAGCTGTCACCGTCTGATCCCTCGTCCTACCGTCTGGTCATTTTAAAATCCGGGCGGAGCCTAGACAGCCAAGCTTGGGTGAAGATTGCCAGCGCTGCAACTGACCGTGGCGCGGCATCATGCCACGAGATGCGCATGCTCCGGCTGGTTCAGGAAATAGGCAATGTCGAGAACCAGGCTTGGGCCGCCCAGAGCGGTGAGCGTGGCATGGGCCTGGCCGCGATGGTGTGTCTGATGGTTGAACATGTGGACAAGCAGCGGCCAGAGCCGCTGGCTGATCGTCTGGTCGAGCGACAAAGCCCTGTAGGTGACGATCCGGTCGAGATCGTCGTCGAGTGCGTCGACATAGGCTGCGAGGCGCTGGTCACCGATCTCGCGTGCGACTTTGAGCGAAGCGAAGTCCGGATAGGGAATGGCGGCAAGGCTTTTCGGGCTTTCGCCGGTGCCGGTGAAACGGTGGAGCCAGATCTGGTCGGCGACGACGAGATGCGTCAGCGTGTTGTGAAGCGAGCCGAAGAAGGCGCCCTTGTCGGTGTGATAGGCCGCTTCATCGAGGGCGCCGGCGGCGGCATAGAGCCGCTGGTTGGCCCAGGCATTGTAGGCGGCGAGCATGCGGAATTGTTGTTTTATCATGATGATGCTGATCTCCTGCGATGAGGTCGGACGATAGGCTGGGTGCCCATCGGATAGGGTGATGCCGGCGATCAAATTTCTTGATTGGATTCGCTGAGACGCTTCTGTTCAAGCTGATCCGACCAGCCTTTCCCCGGGGGACTTCAGGATGACGCGTATTCTCTACGGCCTCTGCGGGCGCGATGCCGCTCGGCCGTTTTCGCCGCATGTGTGGAAGACAATGATGGCCATGGGCCATAAGGGGCTGGATTATCGGCTCGCGGCCGTGCCCTTCACGGCCATTCCCAAGATCGAGCAGGGAGAAACGCGCACCGTTCCCTATCTGGTCGATGGTGACACCCGCGTGGTCGACAGCTTCGCCATCGCCGCCTACCTCGACCAAGCCTATCCGGACCGGCCCACCCTGTTTGGCGGACCCCAGGCCCAGGCACAAGCGCGCCTCATCGAAAGCTGGTCGCAGATGACAGTGCATCCGGCCATCGTGCGCATGGCGATCCTGAAGATTCACGACCTGCTGGATCAGGAGGACCAAGCCTATTTCCGCGCCAGCCGCGAGAAGGCCTTCGGACGCTCGCTCGAAGAGGTGGCGGCCGATGGCGAGGCCGAGCGCGCTGCCTTTGCCGGCCGGCTCGACCCCTTGCGCCGCACGCTCGGCTACCAGCCCTTCATCGGCGGAGAAAGCCCGCTCTTTGCCGATTACATCGTCTTCGGCGCGCTGCAATGGTTGCGGATCGCCACGGGCAGCGTGGCGCTTGCCGCCGACGATCCTGTTCTTGCCTGGTTCGAACGCTGCCTCGATCTGCATGATGGACTCGGGCACTCGGTGGCTGCCGCCTGATCCCTGCTCTGATGGATGGGGTGGGCGATGGCCGCCACGCCCTTGGCATCACTGCCGGTGCCCAGCGCCTCTTGTCTTGCGGCGCGGCGCTCGCTATGGAAGCCCAGCCCATCAAAACCTCAAGGAATAGGCACAATGGCGGTTGAACGCACCTTTTCGATGATCAAGCCGGACGCGACCAAGCGCAACCTGACCGGCGCGATCACCAAGATGATCGAAGACGCCGGCCTGCGCGTCATCGCTTCCAAGCGCGTCTGGATGAGCCAGCGCGAAGCCGAAGGCTTCTATGCCGTTCACAAGGATCGTCCCTTCTTCGCCGACCTCGTTGCCGGCATGACCTCGGGTCCGACCGTGGTTCAGGTTCTGGAAGGCGAGAACGCCATCCTGAAGAACCGCGAAATCATGGGCGCGACCAACCCGGAAAATGCTGCCGAAGGCACGATCCGTAAGACCCACGCCCTGTCGATCGGCGAAAACTCGGTCCATGGTTCCGATGCCCCGGAAACCGCTGCCGAGGAAATCACCTACTGGTTCTCGCAGACCGAAATCGTCGGCTGATCCTCTCCGCCAGCGTTTCCATGTGGAGGCGCATTGGTCGGCAGGCGATCCTGTCAAGCTTTGACAGAGCGGCCTCTTTTCCTGACATCGATTGCGATCCAGGATCATGCATTGTCCGAACAGCCGGAGCCGACAAGGCTCCGGCTGTTTGCGTTTGCGCGGCAGCGACGCCATGGCGCTGGGTGCTCAGCGCATGCCTCCGAGCTCGAAAGCTGGATGGCCGCGAGGAAAATGCATGGCGCCACCCAAATGGGTGATGCGTCGCTTCCAAAAATACGGTGTCTCTTCGAAGGTCGAACTCCGCGCGGCCGCTGCAGATCCGTCTCTGCGTCGTGTCAAGTGCACATCTGGCTGTTTGTCGTCGCGCACAACTCACATGCTTCGGCTGGAGCGACCACGAGGATGACGTCTTCCACGCACGGAAGGCGTCATGGCGTCGTGACCGGCCGGCGGCGAAGGCCCCATATCGCGCATTAGGCACGCGATGGGGCCTTCGCACGATGACAGGCGTTCCGGGTCATGACAGACCAGCCAAGGCGAGGCGTCGTGCTTTAACGCTGCCGCCACCGGTCGCGGGCGCTGTCGTCCGCATCCTTGGCGCTGACCCAGTCGCCCTTACCACCGTCGACGCGATGTTCCTTCTTCCAGAAGGGCGCTCCGGTCTTCAGGAAATCCATGATGAAACTGGCGCCGTCAAAGGCTGCCTGACGATGCGACGAGGCGGCGACGACAAGCACGATCGGCGCACCAGGCGCGATCTTGCCATAGCGATGGATGGCGGTGACGCCCTGAAGATCGAAGCGCCGGATCGCTTCAGCGCAGATCCGGCGGATTTCGGCTTCGGCCATGCCGGGATAATGTTCCAGCTCGAGCGCTTCAAGCGTTCCGCCCTCGTCACGGCAGAGCCCGGAAAAACTGACGACCGCGCCGATATCGTTGCGGCCCGCACTCAAAAGCGAAATCTCGGCGGCGGTGTCGAACACCTCCGCCTGAACCCGAACCGTAAGCGACGCGGCAATCCCCGCCATGGCGCGCTCAGCCGCCTGTCATCGGCGGGAACAGCGCAATCTCGCGCGCGCCGCCGATCGGCTCGTCATGGTCCACATGCTCCTGGTCGAAGGCGACGCGGATGACATTTTCATGCTCCAGTGCGCTCGCATAATCGTCGCCAAGGCCTTTGAGATGGCGGATCAGGTCGCCTGCGGTCTTCACCGTCTCGGGCAGTTCGATCCGGTCCTCGCCGCGGCCGATGCGCTCGCGCACCCAGGAGAAGTAAACCAGATCCACCGTTCTCATTCGTTCACCACATGTTTGAGCCCGGCGCGAAAATAGTCATAGCCGGTATAAAGGGTGATCGCCGCGGCCAGCCACAGCAGGAAAATGCCAATCTCGGTCGTGTAGGGCAGTACCTTGTCGCCGGCCGGCCCGGCCAGCAGAAAGGCGATCGCCAGCATCTGCACCGTGGTCTTCCACTTGGCGATGCGGGTGACGGGGACGCTGACCTTCAGCGCCGCCAGATATTCCCGCAGGCCCGAAACCAGGATTTCACGGCACAGGATGATGATCGCGGCCCAGATCGACCAGCCGGCGATCGTGCCATCGGCAGCTACCAGCAGCAGCACGGAGGCGACCAGCAGCTTGTCGGCGATCGGGTCGAGCATGCGGCCGATATTGGAGGTCTGCTTCCAGATACGGGCGAGATAGCCATCGAAGAAATCGGTGATCGAGGCGATCGCGAAGAGCACCAGCGCCGTCCAGCGCGCAAAATCCGAACTCGCCAGCTTTCCCTCGATGAAGAAGCACAGGACGATGAGCGGCACCGCGAGGATGCGCCCATAGGTGAGCAGGTTTGGGATCGAGTAGACGAGCTTGGTTGTGCGCATGGAAGCTGGGGAATCTGTCATCGAAATCGGCCCGAAATGAAAAGCGCGAAACTGCGGGTCAATCAGTTCCTGCCGTTTCGTCATCCCTATGACCTTTGTCACGTGAATGACGGCTAAAATGCGTCCTGCTCCTGTCGCGGACGAAACCTTACCCCATCCCTGACCCTTTCCGTCCGCGGACGCAAGCCCCATAAACTGCCGACATCAGCGCGCGCCGTCTTCGTGAAAGTGATCGTAGACCAGCCGGGCAACGGCTTCGGAAATGCCTTCCACCGCCATGAGATCGTTGATTCCGGCGCGCGAGACGGCCTTGGCCGTGCCGAAATGATGGAGCAGGGCGCGCTTGCGCGTCGGCCCGATGCCGGCGATCTCGTCGAGCGGATTCTTGACCATCTCCTTTTTCCGCCGGGCACGGTGCGACCCGATTGCGAAGCGGTGAGCTTCGTCGCGCAGGCGCTGGATGAAATAGAGCACTGGGTCGCGCGGCGGCAGCGTGAAGGCGTCCCGGCCGGGCGGAAAGAAGCGTTCGCGGCCCGCATCGCGGTCCACGCCCTTGGCCACGCCGATGGCGACCACGCAATCCTCGATATCGAGCTCCTTGAGAATGGCGCACACGGCCGACATCTGCCCCTGGCCGCCGTCGATCAGGATCACATCGGGCCAGGCGGGAAAAGGCGCGTCCTCGCCGGGCTCGGCAGGGCGGTCCGGCTTGCCTTCTTCCTTTAAGAGGCGCGCGAAGCGCCGCGTCATGACTTCGCGCATCATGCCGAAGTCGTCGCCGGGCGTGATGTCGGTCGATTTGATGTTGAACTTGCGATACTGCCCTTTGACGAAGCCCTCGGGCCCGGCCACCACCATGCCGCCGACCGCATTGGTGCCCATGATGTGGGAATTGTCGTAGATCTCGATACGACGCGGGATGCGCTCCAGGGCAAACGTCTGCGCGAAGCCTTCCAGAAGCCGCGCCTGCGACGCGGTTTCCGCCAGCTTGCGGCCATGCGCCTCGCGGGCATTGGCCACGGCATGATCGACCAGATCCTTTTTCTCGCCACGCTGCGGCACCTGGATCGAAACCTTGTAGGCCGATTTTTCCGTAAAGGCCTCGGCCAGCAGGTCCTGTTCCTCCACGGCCTCGCAGAGCAGCACCTGACGGGGACAGGGCTTGTCATCGTAAAATTGTGCCAGAAACGCGGCCAGGACCTCTGCCGGCGTCAGCGAGGGGTCTGCTTTTGGGAAATAGGCACGGTTGCCCCAGTTCTGTCCGGTGCGGAAGAAAAAGACCTGAATGCAGGAAATGCCGCCTTCATGATGGATGGCGAAGACATCTGCTTCCTCGACACCGGAGGGGTTGATGCCCTGATGGGCCTGCACATGGCTCAGTGCCGAGAGGCGGTCGCGATAAAGCGCTGCCCGTTCGAAATCCAGCTCCTCGGATGCCGCGGTCATCGCCGAGGCGATCTGCGCCTTCACGGCCTGGCTGCGGCCGGAGAGAAACGCCTTTGCCTCGTCCACCAATTCCGCATAATCGGCATCGGAAATCTCATGGGTGCAGGGCGCGGCGCAGCGCTTGATCTGGTGCAAGAGGCAGGGCCGCGTGCGGCTTTCGAAGACGCTGTCAGTGCAGGTGCGCAGGAGAAAGGCGCGCTGCAGCGAGTTGATCGTGCGCCCCACGGCGCCGGCCGAGGCGAAGGGGCCAAAATATTCGCCCTTGCGGCTGCGCGCGCCACGATGCTTGTACAGCGCCGACGCCCGGCTGTCGCCGGTCAGGAGAATATAGGGAAAGGACTTGTCGTCGCGCAAAAGCACGTTGAAGCGCGGGCGCAGGCGCTTGATGAGGTTGGCCTCCAGCAGCAGCGCCTCGATCTCGGTGCGGGTGGTGACGAATTCCATATGCGCGGTTTCGCGCACCATGCGGGCGATACGGTTGGAATGGCCGCGCCCCTGTGCATAGTTGCTCACCCGCTTCTTCAGGCTGCGTGCCTTGCCGACGTAGAGAACGTCGCCCGCCTCATTGAACATGCGATAGACGCCGGGGCTGTTGGGCAGGCGCTTGACGAACTCGCCGATCAGCGCCGCGCCGCGCAGGCCGTTTTCCTGCGAACCGCCTTCCACCCATTCGATAGCGGGCAGGACGCGCGCGGGCTCCTCCGCCGCGTCCGCTTCGTCCATGATCTCGTCGTCGTCGCGGGCATTCTCATCATAGAGGATCCCGCCATCGATGGGCTGTCGCCCGCTCATGCCTTCGCTCTCCGGGAATTGAGGCCGCCCAGGCGCATCTGCCGGCGGCCGGGGCCCTTGCAGCCCGAATCCGTTTCAGCCCTCTATATAGGAATAAAATCGGGCGAGGGGGAGGCCGCTGCGCAACCTCGCCTGCAGGCCTGCAAGAGCGGCGGGCTCAGGAAAACTTGCCAAAGAGTAAACCTTGGCCGACCAAGTCGAACGGATTTGGAAGCAAAGCGTTCATTCTGACTGATCTTGAAATTATGGTTAAAAATCCTCCTGTTGCTGGGTCGCAACATCGCTTTTGGGCCATGGCTTCGCCGCGAAATGATCACAATTCGGCTCTTGTGAATCCGCATTTGAACAGCAATTTCACTCTCAACCGAGCGGGCTCAGTCATGTGTTCCAATCCCGGACAATCGCTGTCGGCGGTTCGGGCTATCGGGTCGAAAGGAGACTTTGTATGCGTATTCTCGTCACCACTCTCGCCGCCTCCGCCCTGTCGCTGGCTTCCTTCTCTCTCGCTCACGCAGCTGATGCGATCGATGAGGTTCCGGCCGCTCCGGCTGCCGACTTCACCGCACCTGCCGCCAAGGACTGGTCCGGCGCCTATGTCGGTGGCACCGGCAACTGGGATCATGGCAAGTTCAAGGGCACGGGCGACCGTACCGCTGCCGGCTTCGGTGGCGGCCTCTATGGCGGCTACAACATGCAGAGCGGCAAGATCGTCTACGGTGCTGAAGCCGACATCAACTATCAGGATACCGATGCCAAGACGTCGCAGCGCTCCATGGAGCAGGGCGTAAACGGCTCGATCCGCGGTCGCGTCGGCTATGACCTGAACCCGGTTCTGGTTTATGGCACCGCCGGTGTCGCCGCTGCCGATGTCAAGGCCAAGCAGGCCGGTGGATCCGACAGCAACACGATGATCGGCTGGACGGCCGGTGCCGGTGCCGAAGCCATGGTCACCGACAACATCACCGCCCGCGTCGAATATCGCTACACCGACTACGGCAAGGAAACCTTCAAGGTTCCGGCCGGCAACTTCTCTTCCGGCTATGACGAGCACTCCGTGCGCGTCGGCATGGGCGTGAAGTTCTGATCCATCAGGACAGGTTGGAATCAGAAAAGGCCGGCGGAGCGATCCGCCGGCCTTTTTATATTCACGCTACAATGTCCTGGCTGATTGCCTGGGCAAGTGCATTCCCTTCAAGCCTTGAACCGATCGTAATCCGGAAAGTATTCCACGAATTTCTTCGGCCATTTCACAAGCTTCCGGCGCTCTCCCTGCCATTGGCCTTCGAAACGCAGGTCGAGATAGCGCAGCGTGGCGGCGAGTGCGAAATGGCCGCCGTGAAGCTTGGCGTCCGGCTTCGGCAGGTCGGCATTCAGGAGGTCGAGCGCGCGGATCACCTTCTCCCATTGTCGGTCGATCCAGGGCTGATGCACCTTTTCCGGCGGGTGGAAGCGCTTTTCGTAGACAATGGCCAGCAGGCTATCGCAAATGCCGTCGCACAGCGCCTCCAGCATGTCCGCCTTCAGCCTTTTGTCGTGCCGGCGCGGGTAGAGCCCGCCGTCCGTTTCCCGATCGAGAAAATGCATGATCACGCGGCTGTCATGGACCGAGCTGCCATCGTCCAGAACCAGCGTCGGGATCTTGCCGAGCGGATTGCTGTCGATCAGGTCGGGCGGATTGGCGCTCGTATCGGTGAGACGGTGTTCGACCGGAAGACCGAGATAATGGGCGGCCATCCGCACCTTGTTCGAAAAAGGCGATGCCGGAGAATAGAGCAGGTACATCTGAAATCCTTGGGCAGAAGCGGGGAGGGACGGATCAGGTGTCCATCCCGTAAAAAGGGGCATCAGAAGGCTGTTCGGAACGGCCGTGGTCGTTCCAGAAATCAAGGTGAGACACCCTGCAGGAGCGCCGCCCCGGCGTCAGCGCGGCGCGGGCACATCCAGCCGGGGGACGCGACAGCCCTTGCGGTCGAGCTCGGGACAGGCGCGAAAGCCGAGATCCTTGGTCATGCAGATGCGGATTTCCTCAAGCCGCGATTTATCGCAATCAAGCGCGATCGCCTCGCGCGTCAGCCCGGGATTGGCCTCGGTCAAGGCCTCTTCCAGCGCCGCGGCACTGTCCGGCCGGTCGCTTGCGCGGGGCTGCAGGCTCTCCGGCAGGCGCAGCTTTTCGCGGGCCTTGCGCAGCGTGGCGAAATAGTCCGCCTGGCTGAGGCCGGTGCAGCTGCCATGCTTGCGCCACTGGTGGCCGATCAGTCCCAGCGCGGGCGGCATGATGTCGAAGAGCTGGCGGCCCAGCGCCTCGGGCACACGCTCCGGTTCGCTGCTCGCGCAGAACTGCGGATAGCCCATGTCGTTCTGCGGCCAGAGGCCATGGACGAGAAGGCCACGCATGCCCTGTTTGCATTGGCCGGTTTTCGCCTGGGGGTCATTGTCCAGGCACCAGCTCGGCGACCAGGAAAGGGCGAGCACGTAGAAATCGAAATCACCGCCGGCCGGCAGGTCTCTGCGTGGCTCGGCGGCGCGTTCCTCCACCCTCTGCTCGGCACGCTTGCCCGAGGCGGGCGCCTGCAGGATCGGCGTGTTGCCCCGCTGTGCCTGGCCGGCCTCGTCGTCCCCGCAGGCTGCAAGCAGGCCTGCGCCCACCAGCGCCAGCGCCAAGCCGATACGTCGCCTCATCGCAGGCTCCGGCAGTCGTCGCCATAGACATGGTCGGGATCGTGGCCGCGAAGGCAGAAATCGACCTTGGGCGCCTCGCGCACGGCGCCGCCGGCCTGCGTCTCGACCTCGAACCAGATCGGCTGCCGGGTGCCATCCGCCAGATTGGCCTGAGCCTCGCACAATTCGCGAAAGGGCTGGCCGGGTTCGTGGGGCCGAAGCCCGCGCCTGCCGATGGCGCCAAAGCCGGTGATCCTCACATCGTCCTTCCCTTGCGCAATCCGTTCGTCCTGGTCCGCCGCGATCCGGCTCAGCACCCATGCCTCGAAGCATGCGCTCGGCGGATCGCCTGCGGCAAGAGCCTGCGCCCCGTTTGAGAAACCAAGGCCGGCCAGAAGCGCTGACAAGAGGAGGGGGGCAATCCGCATCGGCATCCATAAAGGGCTGACGGCCGCCCTGGAAACCCGGAGCCGCGCGCATGAGGAACAGACGGGCCGCCCATGTGCACCGAGGGCGGCAGAAGGCATTCGGCGCGCAACGTGCTGCGCGCGCTGCGCTTCGTCAAGCCTGCCTGCGCGTGTCGACTTTACCCTCGCCCCGCCAGCCCATTCTCGTCGCGCAGCCAGAAAGTGCGGGCGGAGGCGAAACGGTCCTGGCGCAGGCGCTCTTTCAGCACAGGCAGAAGCACGGCAAGCTCGTCCTTCAGGGTGAAGGGCGGATTGACGAGGATCACGCCCGAGCCGGAAAGGCCGGTCGTTTCCCGGTCACTGCGCACGCTCAGTTCGACGCAGAGCATCTTCGGGATCTCAAGCTCTTTCAGCCCCTCGTGAAAAGCGGTGATCGGCGCGCCCTGCTTCAAGGGATACCAGAGGCAATAGGTGCCGCCGGGAAAACGGCGCCAGGCCTTGGCGAGGCCGGACACAAGCCTCTCATACTCGCCCGCCTCCTCGAAAGGCGGATCGACCAGCACAAGGCCGCGCTTTTCCTTGGGCGGCAGATGGGCACCAAGCGCCAGCCAGCCATCGAGCTCGGTCACGCGGGTCTGGTAGTCGCCGGCAAAGAGATCGGCGAGCGTTGCCGCATCCGTGGGGTGCAGCTCCAGGGCTGAGAGCCGATCCTGCGGGCGCAGGAGCATCCGGGTCAGCTTGGGCGAGCCTGGATAGAGCGTGATCCGGCCGTCGGTCGCGTCAGGATTGAGCGCGCGCACGCAATCGAGATAGGGGGCAAGCAGCGCTTCGGCCTCGGGCGGCAAAGGCGAGGCCAGCAGCCGGCCGATGCCGTCGGCCCATTCGCCCGTCTTCTGCGCCTCTTCCTGGGAGAGATCGTAGAGGCCGATGCCGGCATGGGTGTCGATCACCCGGAAGGCCTTGTCCTTGGCTTTGAGATAGGTGACGAGCCGGGCCAGCACGGCGTGTTTCAGCACGTCGGCGAAGTTGCCCGCATGGTAGATGTGACGGTAATTCATTCGCTTTTGTGATCGGCCCGATGAAATCTTGACATGGTGACAAGCGCTGCCTTTGCGCCGCTTTCTGCCTGTCCTATAGAAAAGCCATGAACGTTGCGACCCCCATTCGGCCGGCCACCGGCCACACCGTCTGTCCCCATGACTGTCCTTCGGCCTGTGCGCTGGATGTGGACCTGATGTCCGATGGCCGCATCGGCCGGGTCAGGGGCGCCGCCGCCAACAGCTATACGGCCGGCGTCATCTGCGCCAAGGTCGCGCGCTATGCCGAGCGGATCTACCATCCCGGCCGGCTGATGGTGCCCCAGCGCCGCAAGGGCGCCAAGGGCGGCGGCCAATGGCAGGAGATCGGCTGGGACGCGGCGCTGGACGAGATTGCCGAAGCCTTTCTGAAGGCGGAAATGCGCCACGGCTCGGAGGCGGTCTGGCCTTATTTCTATGCCGGCACCATGGGGCAGGTGCAGCGCGACTCGATCGAGCGGCTGCGCCATGCCAAGCGCTATTCCGGCTTTTTCGGCTCGATCTGTACCAACCCCGCCTGGACCGGCATGACCATGGCGACCGGCGCGCTGCGTGGGCCCGACCCACGCGAAATGGCGAAATCCGACTGCGTGGTGATCTGGGGCACCAATCCCGTCTCCACCCAGGTCAATGTGATGACCCATGCGGTCAAGGCGCGTAAGGAACGCGGCGCGAAGATCGTCGTCATCGACATCTATGACAGCCCGACGGTGAAGCAGGCCGATCTCGGCCTGGTGCTGAAGCCCGGTACCGACGGGGCGCTGGCCTGCGCCGCCATGCATATCGCCTTCCGCGACGGTTACGCCGACCGCGCCTATATGGCGCGCTTTGCCGACGATTCCGACGGGCTGGAAGCACATCTGAAAAGCCGCACACCGCAATGGGCCGCCGCGATCACCGGTCTTTCGGTCGAGGAAATCGAGGCCTTCGCAAGGCTCGTCGGCACCACGAAGCGCAGCTATTTCCGCCTGGGCTATGGCTTCACCCGCCAGCGCAATGGCGCGGTCGCCATCCATGCCGCAGCCAGCCTCGCCACCGTGCTCGGCAGCTGGCAGCATGAGGGCGGCGGCGCCTTCCATTCCAACAACGATATCTTCCGCTTGGACAAGCGCATGCTCGTCGGCTCGGCCATGGTCGATCCCGATATCCGCATGCTCGACCAGTCGCAGATCGGCCGGGTGCTAACCGGAGATGCTGAGGCCCTGCGAGGGCGCGGGCCGGTCACGGCGCTGCTGATCCAGAACACCAATCCGGCCAATGTCGCGCCGGAGCAGCGGCTGGTGCGCCAGGGTTTCCTGCGCGAGGATCTCTTCGTCGCCGTGCATGAGCAGTTCATGACCGATACGGCCGCGCTTGCCGATATCGTCCTGCCGGCCACCATGTTCCTGGAACATGATGATCTCTATCGCGGCGGCGGCCACCAGCACATCCTGCTTGGGCCGAAACTGGTCGAGCCGCCGGAGACGGTGCGCACCAATCTCTTCGTTATCGAGGAATTGGCCAAGCGGCTTGGCGTTGCCGATCGTCCGGGCTTTGGCCTCAGCGAGCGCCAGCATATCGACGCGATTCTTGCGCCGTCCGGCTCCAGCTTCAAGGCGTTGAAAGAGGTTCGCTGGCTGGACGTGCAGCCGGATTTCGAGACCGCGCATTTCCTCAACGGCTTTGCCCACCCCGATGGCCGTTTCCGCTTCCGCGCAGACTGGACGGCAACGCCGGCGCCGAACAGGCCGCCGGCTTCCGTCGGCCTGTTGGGTCCGCATCAGGAGCTTCCAAGCTTCCCCGATCATGCCGCTTTGATCGAAGCGCCGGATGCCGCTCATCCCTTCCGGCTCGCCACCTCGCCGGCGCGTTCCTTCCTCAATTCCACCTTCGCGGAGACGCGCTCTTCGATGGAGAAGGAGGGCAGGCCGACGGTGATGATCCATCCGCAGGATGCAGCACGTCTCGGCATTGCCGAGGGCGACATCGTCCGTCTGAGCAATTCGCGTGGGACGATCCGCCTGCATGCCGACATCGGCGGCGGCGCGCGCCCCGGCGTGCTGGTGGCCGAAGGACTGTGGCCGAACAGCGCGCATCTCGACGGCGAAGGCATCAACGTGCTGACGGGCGCCGACCCTGTGGCGCCCTATGGCGGCGCTGCATTTCACGACAACCGCGTATCCCTGACGCGTGACGAGGCCGCATGAGCAAGCTGAAGAATGTGAAGGTCGAAATCCTCAAGGACGAGACGCTTTCCAAGAACTGGTACCATCTGCGCAATATCACCTTCCGCTATGTCGGCTCGAACGGGCAGGAGAAGATCCTCAAGCGCGAAGCCTATGACCGGGGCAATGGCGCGACCATCCTGCTCTACGACCCCAAGCGCGACGTGGTGGTGCTCGTGCGCCAGTTCCGTATGCCGGCCTATGTTAACGAGGATGATGGCTTCCTCCTGGAAACGCCAGCTGGCCTGCTTGATGGCGACAATCCGGCCGAAGCCATTCGCCGCGAGGTGGCGGAGGAAACCGGCTATGACGTTCATTCTGTCCGTCCGCTGTTCAAGCTCTTCATGTCGCCGGGTTCGGTGACCGAGATCCTGCATTTCTTCGCGGCGCTGATCGATGTCGAGGATCGCCCGGAAGAGGGCGGAGGTCTGGCGGAAGAGGATGAGGACATCGAGCGCATCGAGCTGCCGCTCGAAGAGGCGCTGGCGATGATCGGCACGGGCGAAATCCGTGACGCCAAGACCGTGATCCTCCTGCAATGGGCGGCGATGAACCGGGAGAGCCTGAGGGCCTGACTGTCTTCAACCCGCTGTCACGTCTTCTTCACGGAACAAGCGCTAACGCCCAGCGTTTCACAGGTCCATTTCTAACAAAGGACCTGCTAATGACCAGGATCAAGACCCGCTCCGGGACCGAACTCTATGTGAAGGACTGGGGCGAGGGGCGTCCGGTCGTGCTGCTGCATGGCTGGCCACTGACGTCGGACACCTGGGATGATTTCGCCTATGCGGCAGCAAAGGAAGGCTTTCGGGCGATCGCCTATGATCGCCGGGGCTTTGGCCGGTCGGATCAGCCCTGGACGGGCTACGATTATGACACGTTGGCCGACGATCTGGCCGATGTCATGGAGGCCAAGGGCCTAAACGATGCGGCCCTGTTTGGCTTTTCCATGGGCGGCGGCGAGGTTGCCCGTTATCTTTCCCGCCATGGCGGCAAGGGCGTCTCCAAGGTGGCGCTTATCGCCTCCGTCGTTCCCTACATGCTGCAGACCGAGGACAATCCCGAGGGCACGCCGCAATCGACCTTCGATGGCATGACCGAGGGCATGCTGGAAGATCGGGCGCATTTCTTCGCCAGCTTCATGAAGACCTTTTATGGCGTCGGCATCTTCACCGGCAATGTCAGCGACGAAGTCGTCGATTGGTCGGTCAACCAGTCGATGATGGCTGGCCTCAAGCCGACGCTGGCCTGCGCCGAAGCCTTCGCCACCACCGATTTCCGCCCCGATCTCGCCGCCTTCCGTGTGCCGACGCTCATCATCCATGGCACGGGCGACCAGACGGTGCCGATCGATGCGTCCGCGCGCGCCGCTGCACGCGCCATCCCTGGCTCCACGCTGATCGAATATGATGGCGGCCCGCACGGCCTCTTCGCCTCGCACAAGGAGCGTTTGACGGACGATCTGCTCGCCTTCCTGCGGAGCTGATGACGCGTGGCTTGCCTCCTCGACGAGGCGAGCCTCTGCATCAAGAAAAGAGAAAGGCGGTCATCCCAAAGGTGGCCGCCTTTTTTTTGCCAGCGCGACACAGCCAACAACAGCGGAGGGCCTCCGCTCTCGACAGGCTCAGAAACGCGCCTTCAATCCGGCGCTGAGCGACAGACTGTGAAAGCTTGCACCTGCGGTGTCGCTGTCGAAAAACTGTTCGCCCGTCTTCATGTCCGTGATGTCAGTGCTGCCGCGCCGTCTGGCAACAGTCTCGAAGTCGCCGCTCAGGCTCAATGACACCCTCTCGGTCAGTGCATAGTCCGCCGTCAGGCCGAGCATCGCCACAGGGGCCGGGGCCATCTTGTCCTCAAATCGAAGCTGACGGGCCCAATGGTCGTCGATGTCGTTGATCCCAAGGCTCATCCCAAGTCCGGCCCTAGCTTTCAAGGTCACAGGTCCTGCCTTGGTTTCACTTTCCACTCCGACATATGGAACCGGGATCTTCTGGCGATAGCTGATGCCGCGCTGGCCTTCCGGAAAATGTCCGACCGAGTCGCGAAATCCGGATCCGCTATAGATATAGCCGCCGCCATAGGCGTCCCACTTCACATCGGTATAGCGCAGGCCACCCAAGCCAGATAGCGTCGTGTCGCCGAAGGATGCGAAGCGGCGGCTGGCTTCCAGCGACACATCGACATAATGCGACAGCCGCGTATCGGGCGAGATCGAGCGATCGCTCCAGCTCGACATGCTGCCATCCGTCGCAAAGGGCCCGATCCAGTCGTAATCGACCATATGACCATCGCCCTCGCTGCCGAGACGCAGACGGCCGGTGAGCGTCCAGTCCTTGTCAAGCTCGGCCTCGGCCCCGAATGTCGTCAGCAGGGCGTAGCGGCTGTGCCAGTTTAGCTGGCTGAGCTTGTCGCCGCCGTCATAGACGAATTCGCCGGCGCGCAGGTCGATGATTCCCAATTCGCCTGTGACCGTCACCGCAGGCTGCACTGTGTCCGGCTCTTCTGCGCATGCGGCGCTGGCGGTCAGTAGAAAAGCCAGGAAAAGCGTGGGACGCATAGAGGCCAAACCTATTCGCTCGAAACAGCGAGACTATAAGATCTTGCTGATGTTTTCAGCAAGATGTGGGCGATTGTATATTTCCGAAACGAGACAGAAAAATTATGAGGGCGATTGCAGATTCATATCGCCTTTGTTTACGCATTGTCTGAACGAAACCGGCGCGCGCCTGCGCCTGATCGGCATTCGGCCCATCCTTCAGCGCGGCATGCGCACGGCGCCTTCGGCCACGAGGGCGAGCGCCTTCGGATAGATACGATGCTCTTCCACGAGCACGCGCGCCGCCAGCGTTTCCGGCGTGTCTCCCGGCAGCACCGGCACGCGCGCTTGCAGAATGGCCGGTCCCTCATCCATGCCTTCGGTGACGAAATGCACCGTGCAGCCTGCCTCGGCTTCGCCGGCCTCGATTGCCCGGGCATGGGTATGAAGCCCGGGATAGAGCGGCAGAAGCGAAGGATGGATATTGAGGATGCGGCCTTCATAGCGCTGGATGAAGGCGCCGGAGAGCAGCCGCATATAGCCTGCCAGGCAGATCAGATCGGGGGCAAAGCGCTCCAGAGTCTCCAGCACGGCCGCCTCGTGCGCGGCCTTGCTGTCAAAATCGCGGCGCTCCAGAGCGGCTGTCGGCAGGCCGACCGCCTCGGCCTTGGCCAGACCGCCGGCTGCGCGCTTGTCCGAAATCACGCCGACGATTTCGGCAGGAAAGCCCGGCTCGGCAGCAGCCTTGGCCAGCGCCACCATGTTGGAGCCGCTGCCCGAAATCATCACGACGACGCGGGCGCGCGCGTTGTCGGTCAACGAGGCCGAACTCATAGAGCGAGCGTGCCCTTGTAGAGCGTGCCGGCCCCGCCGTCTTCCCGCGCCACCATGCGGCCCAGCGTGAAGACGGTCTCCCCTTCACGCGACAGGACGGCTGCGACAGCCTCCGCCTCGTCGGGGGAGACGACGGCGATCATGCCGACGCCGCAATTGAAGGTGCGCAGCATTTCCTTCGCTTCGACGCCACCGGTTCGCGCAAGCCAGGAGAACACGGCCGGCGCCTTGACGGCATCGAGGTCGATCTCAGCAGCGAGATGCTTGGGTAGAACGCGCGGAATATTTTCAGGAAAGCCGCCGCCGGTGATATGCGCCAGCGCCTTGATCGCGCCGGTTTCGCGGATCGCCTTCAACAGCGGCTTCACATAGATGCGCGTGGGTGTCAGCAGGCGTTCGGCCAGTGTGCCCTCGCCGAACGGGCAGGGCGCATCCCAGGCCAGGCCGGACAGCGAAACGATCTTGCGCACCAGCGAAAAACCGTTGGAGTGGACGCCGGAGGAGGAGAGGCCGAGAATGATGTCGCCTGCTTCGACATCGGCTGCCGGCAGCAGCTGGCCGCGCTCGGCCGCACCGACGGCAAAGCCGGCCAGGTCATAATCGCCGCCCTGATACATGCCGGGCATCTCTGCCGTTTCGCCGCCGATCAAGGCGCAGCCCGCCTCGCGGCAGCCCGCGGCAATGCCCGCGATGATCGCCGCGCCCTGATCGGGGTCGAGCTTGCCGGTGGCGAAATAGTCGAGAAAGAAAAGCGGTTCGGCGCCTTGGACCACGAGATCGTTGACGCACATGGCCACGAGATCGATGCCGACCTCGTCATGATGATTGGCGTCGATGGCGATCTTCAGCTTGGTGCCAACGCCGTCATTGGCGGCCACCAGCACCGGGTCGCTGAAGCCTGCCGCCTTCAGGTCGAACAAGCCGCCAAAACCGCCGATCTCGCCATCGGCGCCGGGCCGGCGGGTCGAGCGCACATGGGGCTTGATTTTTTCCACCATGAGGTTGCCTGCATCGATATCGACGCCGGCGTCGCTGTAGGTCAGGCCGTTCTTTCCGGCTTGGCTCATGGTTTTCGCTCCATTTCCAAAAGGCGCGCCACGCATGGCTGTTGCCAAAAGGCGCGGCCTGTTCCTAAAACCGTAACATGTGCCTGCGATTGGCATGGAAGCCGACATCCTGCAAGCGTCGAGGGCCCGCCAAGCAGGCTTTCCCGCCAAAAAACGCCCGAATCGCGGTCAAGCCTGACCGAGGACAGGCAGCGCCTGTCGCAGCCGCCGGGATGTGCTCGGCCATGCCGGGCGTGCCTGCCGCCGCTAACGCCTTGAGAGGACCGACTGCCCGATGACCGAGGTGAAGCAACAAGGCCAGGTGTTCAAGCGGCACGCGATCTTCTGGGGCGCGGTGCTCGCGATCTTCATCGTCTTCCTGTTTCTCTTCCGCTCGATCCTGCTGCCTTTCTTTGCCGGCATGGCGCTCGCCTATTTCCTCGATCCGGTTGCCGACCGATTGGAGCGCTGGGGCCTGAGCCGGATGATGGCGACCATCGTCATCCTTGTCAGCTTTCTCGTCATCTTCGTCCTGTCGCTCATCGTCATCCTGCCGATCGTCTTCACCCAGGCGGGTGATTTCATCGTCAAGATTCCCGACTACGTCGTGACGCTCCAGACCATGCTGACCAGCCCCGACAGCCATTGGATGCCGGATTGGATCGCCGCCGAGTTGCCGGATATCCGCCAGAACTCCGTGCGGCTTCTGCAGCAGGCAGCCGGTTTCCTTGCGACGCTCATTCAGCAATTGTGGAATTCCGGCCTGGCGCTGCTCGACATCCTCTCGCTCTTTATCGTCACGCCCGTCGTCGCCTTCTATCTGCTGCTCGACTGGGACCGGATGGTCGCCAAGGTCGACAGCTGGATTCCGCGCCAGCATCTGATGACGGTGCGCAGCCTGGCGCGCGAGATCGATCTCTCAATTGCCGGCTTCGTGCGCGGCCAGGGCTCGCTCTGCCTGATCCTTGGCCTTTATTATGGCGTGCTGCTGTCCATCAGCGGCCTGAATTTCGGGCTCCTGATTGGCTTGTTCGCCGGCATGATCAGCTTCGTGCCCTATGTCGGCTCCATGGTCGGCCTGGTGCTGGCCGTCGGCGTCGCGCTGGTGCAGTTCTGGCCGGATTATGTCTGGGTGGCGGTAATCGCCTGCATCTTCTTCAGCGGCCAGTTCCTCGAAGGCAATATTCTCCAGCCGAAGCTCGTCGGCAGCAGCGTCGGGCTGCATCCGGTCTGGCTGATGTTCGCGCTGCTGGCCTTCGGTGTGCTGTTCGGCTTCGTCGGACTTCTGGTCGCCGTGCCGCTGGCGGCCGCCATTGGCGTTCTCGTGCGTTTCGCCTTGTCGCGCTATCTCGACAGCGCGCTTTATCACGGTCCGCCCAAGACGATCGGTGCGCCCCATGGCGGTTTCCTGATCGAGCCGGATCTGGATTTCCGCAAGAAGGGTGACTGAGACCCACGCGCAGCGAGAGACGGGCGGCTGTCGATGCCTCTGGAAATCGGGGATTGCGCTCTCCGGCCCGCGTTCGCTTTCCCGCGTCTGTGTTATAGACGCGCTCCGGCCTGATCTTGACCGCAATTTCGGGCGAAGAACGAAATCGACATGACCCGCATCTCCGAACAGCTTCCGCTCGACCTCGCGCCCGCTCCGCAGACCGGGCGCGAGGATCTCATCGTCTCCGAGGCCATTGCGCCCGCCGTCGCGCTGATTGATGGCTGGCCGCGCTGGCCATCGCCTGTGACCGTGCTGACCGGCCCCGCCGGTTCTGGAAAGTCGCATCTGGCCGCGATCTGGGCTGAGGTCAGCGGCGCGGAACGGCTGCGTCCGCAAGGCGATGTCGGGGAGGCGGGACGCCAGCGCCCCGTGCTGTTCGAGGATGCCGATCGCGGCACGCTCGACGAGACCGCGCTCTTCCATCTGATCAATACGGTGCGCCAGAATGGCACCGCGCTGATGATGACGGCCCGGCAGCTGCCGGCAGCCTGGGCGGTCTCGCTGCCCGATCTGCGTTCGCGCTTGAAGGCGGCAACCGTCGTGCCGCTCGGCGCGCCGGACGATCTCCTGCTGTCGCAGGTACTGATCAAGCTGTTTTCCGACCGCCAGCTCGCCGTCGATGACCGCCTGGTGGATTACATGGTGGCGCGCATGGAACGCTCGCTCGATGCCGCGCGGCGCCTCGTCGAGGAGATCGATTGCCTGGCGCTGGCGCGGTCGAGCCGCATCACGCGCGCCCTGATCGCCGAAGTGCTCGGCGCTGCCGCTGGACGCGACGCGGTGGATTGACTGTCACAGAACGGTTGCCAAACTTCGCTAGTCGCGTAGACACGCAGCAAGTGATTGAGCGTTGGAACAGGCGTGAGGCAAAGGCCATGTTGCGGCCAGCCTTGCGCATAAAGAGGAGTTGAAACGGCCTATGGATACGTCATCCGCCGCCGCGGCGCCCGCCGCTGAAGCCAGCAAGCCTGCAGACGAGGCGCTGGATCTGATGACGAGCCCCGCCCGGTTCATCAACCGGGAATTTTCCTGGCTGCAGTTCAATCGCCGCGTTCTCGAGGAAACGCTCAATCCAGCCCATCCGCTTCTGGAGCGTGTGCGCTTCCTGTCGATTTCGGCGGCCAATCTCGATGAATTCTTCATGGTGCGCGTCGCTGGCCTCGAAGGCCAGGTGCGGCAGAACGTCGTCGTGCGATCGCCCGACGGCAAGACGCCGGCCGAGCAGCTGGACGAGATCCTCAAGGAAATCACCAATCTGCAGATGGAGCAGCAGGCCTCGCTCGCCGTTCTCCAGCAATATCTCGCCAAAGAAGACATTCTGATCGTGCGGCCGGTCTCGCTCTCGCGCGAGGACCGTGTCTGGCTGGAGACCACCTTCGAACAGACCATGTTCCCGGTGCTGACCCCGCTGTCGATCGACCCTGCGCATCCCTTTCCCTTCATCCCCAATCTCGGCTTCACCATGGGCTTGCAGCTGGTCAGCAAGGCCGAGCGCGAGCACATGACTGCGCTTCTGCGCCTGCCGGTCGCGCTCGACCGCTTCGTGCGCCTGCCGGATGTGAAATCGACCGTCCGCTACATCACGCTGGAGGATGTGGTCGGCCTGTTCATCGATCGCCTGTTCCCCGGCTATGAGGTGCGCGGCGCCGGTACGTTCCGCCTGATCCGCGACAGCGATATCGAAGTCCTCGACGAGGCAGAGGATCTCGTGCGCTTCTTCGAAACGGCCCTGAAGCGCCGCCGCCGCGGCTCGGTGATCCGCATCGAGATCGATTCGGAAATGCCGATCGAACTGCGCCGCTTCGTCATTTCCGAGCTTGGCGTTCCGGAGAACCGCGTTGCCGTTCTGCCGGGGCTTCTTGCCCTCAACACGCTGTCGGAAATCGCCAAGGCGCCGCGCGACGATCTGCGCTTTCCGCCCTACAACGCTCGATTTCCCGAGCGCGTCCGCGAGCATTTCGGCGACTGCTTCGCCGCGATCCGCGAAAAGGACATGGTCGTCCACCACCCCTACGAGAGCTTCGACGTCGTGGTGCAGTTTCTCCACCAGGCTGCGCGCGATCCCGATGTGCTGGCGATCAAGCAGACGCTCTACCGCACGTCGAACGACAGCCCGATCGTTCGTGCGCTGATCGATGCCGCCGAGGCCGGCAAGTCGGTCACCGCTCTGGTCGAGCTCAAGGCGCGGTTCGACGAGGAAGCCAATATTCGCTGGGCGCGCGACCTGGAACGGGCCGGCGTGCAGGTGGTCTTCGGCTTCATCGAGCTGAAGACCCATGCGAAGATGTCGATGGTGGTGCGCCGTGAGGATGGCCGCCTGCGCACCTACTGCCACCTCGGCACCGGCAATTATCACCCGATCACCGCCAAGATCTATACGGACCTGTCCTTCTTCACCTGCGATCCGGCGATCGGCCATGACATGGCGAATATCTTCAACTTCATCACCGGCTATGGCGAGCCCGAGCCGGACATGAAGATCGGCATTTCGCCCTATACGCTGCGCCCGCGCATTCTCCAGCATATCGAGGAGGAGATCGTTCACGCCCAGGCCGGCCGGCCTGCTGCCGTGTGGATGAAGATGAATTCGCTCGTCGATCCCGACATCATCGATGCGCTGTATCGCGCCAGCCGCGCGGGCGTCGAGGTGGAGCTCGTCGTGCGCGGCATCTGCTGCCTTCGCCCGCAGGTTCCGGGCCTCTCGGAGAATATCCGCGTCAAGTCGATCGTCGGCCGGTTCCTCGAGCACAGCCGCATCTTCTGCTTCGGCAATGGCCATGGGCTTCCCTCCGAACATGCGCTGGTCTATATCGGCTCGGCGGACATGATGCCGCGCAACCTCGACCGGCGGGTGGAAACCCTTGTGCCGCTGACGAACAGGACGGTGCACGAACAGGTTCTCTCGCAGATCATGCTGGCCAATCTGATCGACAACCAGCAGAGCTACGAGATCCTTGAGGACGGAACGTCGCGACGCATCGCCGTGTCCAAGGATTCCGAACCGTTCAATGCACAGGTCTATTTCATGACCAATCCGAGCCTGTCGGGGCGCGGTGAGGCTCTGAAGTCCAGCGCGCCAAAGGTCATCGCCGGCTGGAAAAGCGACCGTAGAAAGTAAAATTGGGCCTGCATGGTGGAATCAGAAGCTCAGGGGCGCCTTCCGGGAATCGCCCCTGTTTCCGTCGTCGATATCGGATCCAACTCCGTTCGACTGGTTGTCTATGAAGGGCTGAATCGCGCGCCGGCCATTCTCTTCAACGAGAAGGTGATGTGCGGTCTCGGCAAGGGAATCGACGCCACAGGCCGCATGGACGAGGCCAGTGTCGAACGGGCGATTGCCGCGCTGCACCGCTTCCGGGCGCTGTCGGTGCAGGCACGCGCGAAGACCACCTTCGTGCTGGCCACGGCTGCAGCGCGCGATGCCTCAAACGGACCGGACTTCATCCGCCGGGCCGAAGCCATTCTGCATCATCCCGTACGCGTCCTCTCCGGCGAGGAGGAGGCTTATTATTCGGCGCTGGGCGTCATCAGCGGCTATCACGATCCCGATGGCATCGTCGGCGATCTCGGCGGTGGCTCGCTGGAGCTGGTGGATGTGCGGGGACGTGCGATCGGCAAGGGCATTACGCTGCCGCTCGGCGGCATTCGCCTGTCGGAACATGCCGGGGGCTCCGTCTCCAAGGCGCGCAACTATGCCAAGCGTCATTTCAAGGATGCCGAGGTGCTGAAGGTCGGCGAGGGTCGCACTTTCTATGCCGTCGGCGGCACCTGGCGTGCCATTGCCAAGCTGCATATGGAACTGCGCGGCTATCCGCTGCATATGATGCAGGGCTATGAAATCCCCTATGCGGAGGCGATGAGCTTCCTTTCGGAAGTGGCCGAATCCAAGGACTCCAAGGAGCCTGCATACGCCGCGATCTCCAAAAGCCGCCGCATGCTCATTCCCTTCGGTGCGGTGACCCTGCAGGAGGCGATCCTCGCGGCCAAGCCTTCGCAGATCTCCTTTTCGGCGCTCGGCGTGCGCGAAGGCTATCTCTATTCGCTGCTGTCGGATTCCATGCAGCAGGAGGATCCGCTGCTTGCGGCGGCCAATGAGCTGGCGATCCTGCGCGCCCGCTCGCCGGAGCATGCCCGCGAACTGGCGGACTGGACCGGAACGGCCATCGCCCATCTCGACATCGACGAGACGGAGGAGGAGAGCCGCTACCGCCGCGCCGCCTGCCTGCTCGCCGATATCAGCTGGCGCGCGCATCCGGATTATCGCGGGCTGCAGGCGCTGAACATCATCGCGCACTCGACCTTCTCCGGCATCAGTCATGCCGGCCGCGCCTATATCGCGCTTGCCAATTACTATCGCTTCGAAGGCGTTCGCGACGATGACGCCACCGGGCCGCTTGCCACCATCGCCACGCCCAGGCTGATGCACCGCGCCCGCGTGCTAGGTGGCCTGCTCCGCGTTCTCTATCTCTTCTCGGCCTCGATGCCGGGCGTGGTGCGCAATCTGCGGCTGGAAGCGTCGAAAGACGAGGACGGCGCCGTCGATTTCGTGGTCCCAGCGGCCTACAACGCGTTCTCCGGCGAGCGTCTGGACGGACGCCTGCAGCAGCTCTCCAAGCTGGCCGGCAAGAAGATGGCCTTCCGTTTCGAATAGGCACATAGGCAGGCAGCCGTTCCAAGCGGTTTGCCTGCCACCCCAGTGTTGCTAGCGTCGGCATATGTCGCAAGGCCGGCGCCGGTTGCACGGAACGCGTAAGCTCGCAGTTCTCTCACTCAGGCCGCCTCTGAAAAAGACGCAACGCCGTGTCCAGCTTGACAGGTCGTCCCGGTCGTGATTGATCGGACCTAGGGCTCTGAGCGCCCGCCGCCTGCGGACATATGTCCACGGTGAAGCCAGCGACATTGAACCGTCTCACCCTTGCGCATTTCGCTGGTGGGCAATGCAGGCTCCCCATCTCCCTGTCGAAATGCCTGTTCGCAGGAGTGAGTGATGTCGATAAGACAATCACCTGATAACCGGTATCTAACCGGTTCCGTGCCGCGGCTCTTTCTGGCCACGGCCTTTCCCATGCTTTCGATCATGATGATGAACGGCCTGCTCAGTGTGGCCGATGCCATGTTTCTCGGCCACTTCGCCGGCACGCAGGCAATGGCCGCTGTCGGCACTGCCTTTCCGGTGGTCATGGCGACCATTGCTCTGGCGTCCCTCGTCGGTGGGGGAATGGCAAGCCTCCTTGCCCGCCAGCTGGGCGCAGGCGCGGAGGCAGACGCCATGGCGACTTTCGCCGGAGCCCATGGGCTCGCGCTTACTATCGCCGCAGTCTTGATCTGGATTTTCCTGATAGGCGGATGGGACTTCGCCCGCTTTGCCGCTGGCAGCGGCGAAGGGCTGGCGGAGATGGTCTGGACCTTCCTGGCCGTTACCGTTTTGGGAACGCCTGTCCAGTTCCTCGTCGGCCTCCATGTCGATGCCTGGCGAAGCGAGGGGCGTGCGGGGATGATGGCTGCGCTCTCTGTAGGGGTGACCGTCGTCAATCTCGCCTTGAACTTCGTCTTCGTCGGGGTGCTTGGCCTGGGTGTCGCGGGATCGGCACTAGCGACGGTTCTCGCCCAATCGGCAGCACTTGTCCTCCTGGTCGAGCGTCGCCTCGTCTTGCGGGCGAGGTTGAGGCTTTCCAGTCTGCACGAAAAGAGCTGGCGTGCGGGTTGGGGACGGATCATCGCGCTCGGCCTGCCGGTCAGCCTCGGCTTTGTCGGCATGATGCTTTCGGCCTCTATCGTCGTTCTTTCGCTGCAGACCGGGGATCGCGCGGATGGCGGCATGACGCTCGCGGCCTATGGGATCGTCACCCGCCTTTTCGGCTTCGCCTTTCTGCCGGCGCTCGCCTTGGCAATGGCCATGCAGAGCATTGTCGGCAACAATATCGGCGCCGGCCTGCATGACCGTTCGAAACAGGGGTTGAGAATCGCGATCTTGGTTGCCTTCCTCTATGGTTGCGGCATGGAGCTACTCTTCCTGACCCGGGGCGACGTGATCGGCGCTGCTTTCATCAGCGATCCCGTCATGATTGCCGAGGTCGGCAGGCTCCTTCAGCCGATGTCGGCGGCTTATCTGCTGTCCGGACCGGTGCTGGTTTTCGGCTTCTATTTTCAGGCGACTGGCCAGCCCGTCCACGCAGCATTGCTCACCACGGCCAAACCGCTCGTTCTCCTGCCGATCCTGATCTTGATCTTTCGGACACAATGGGGGCGCGAGGCCTTATGGCTGGCCTATCCCGTGGCGGATCTCCTAGCAGCAGCCATCGCCCTCATTCTGCTTCTCGCCACCTTAAAATTACGTGCGCCCACGGCGGAGCTTGGTCTTCGGCCCTAAAACGGCACAGGATCCCGATCCACGCCGCCTTTCCAAATGCGACGTGCCCGACCGAGGTGGCCGGGCACGTCATTGCGTTTGGAAGTCGAGACCTACTTCGCGGTCAGGAAATCGCCCACATCGAGCAGCACCATCTCGTTGTCATCGGGCTTGTCGATGAAGCGGCCGATCGAGAAGGGCAGGTTGTTGTCGTTGCCGACGACGATATGCGTGGCGTCGACCACGTCGACATTCTCGATGGTGACGAAGGGCATGGTGTAGATGCCATCCTTCGTGCCCTGCTTGGCCTTCTTGTCAGGGTCGGCAATGTTCATCAGGTCGATATAGCCGATCTTGCGCACAGCCTTGCCGACATTCTCATCGGTCAGTTCGATCTTGTAGACACGCTTGTGCTTGGCCGGCTTTTCGAAGCAATCGACCTGCGGCTTGGCCGGGTCAGCGCAGGCCTTGTCGGCGGTGCCTTCGCCGCCGTCACGCTCCAGCACGAGGCCGGTAGTCGCGTCGATCAGGTTGAAGTCGCCGATATTCGTGCCGCCGGCCGAAAGCGGATAGAGCCAGCTGCGGCCAGTCCAGGCCTTGGCCTTCGTATCGAATTCGACGATGCGTAGCGCGTTCTGGCCGTCCACCTGCTCGAACTTGCCGTCGCCGAGATAGATCGGCCCTTCCAGAAGCGCATAAAGCTTGGAGCCGTCCCTCGACATCGCCATGCCTTCGAAGCCGTTGGAGCGGCGCAGGTTGAAGCCGGCCGGCAGCGGCTTGGTCGGGTCTGAGGGCAGGGTGAGCGTCGGGTTATCGGGCGACATGACCGGCTTGCCGTCGACGGTGGTCGGATAGACGGCTTCCAGTTCGCCCTTCAGATTGACCTTGAGCAGATAGGGGCCGAACTCTTCACCCAGCCAGAAACCGTCGGCCACCGGCTGGATGGATTCCAGGTCGAAATCCGAGCCGGTGAGATAGCGCTTCTCGGCACCCTCCATGACGATCGGGAAGGGGGCGATCTTCTTCGGGTCGGACAGGAAGACGGTGTTCATCCGCTCGAACTTGTCGTTGGTCCAGTCGAGCTTGACGTGATGCAGCATCAGCATGGCATCGACGGAATTGAGCTTGGTGCCGAAACCATTGTCGGTCAGCGTCCAGAAGGTGCCGTCCGCCATGGTCTTGATGCCGGAAAGACCCTGCACGGCCTGGCCGTCGAAGGGCATGGAAAGCCCTGTCGGGTGAATGCCGTCCATGCCAGGCACGGTGCCCAAACCCTGGGCGCGCTTGCGATCCGGCGTCGTGAACTTGGCGGCGGTCTTCAGAAAGTCCGGCGCATCGGCCGGCGCCGGAATGATCGTATTGGCAGGCAGGACCACCTGGGCGGCGAGCTTGGCGGGAAATGCCTTTTCCTCGGCATGGGCAGCAGAGGCGATGGCCAATGCAAAAAGGCTGGCGGATAAAAGGAGGGATTTCATCGGGTGACCCTGACTAGGATGGTGCGACTGATGGGAGACGATCCGAGAGGTTGGCAAACCCGGCATTCAGCACGCGCGCCTATCCGGACAAACTGGTTGCAACGGAAGATCGTGTGCGCAAACAAGGGGTTGGTTCGGCGTCTTGAAAGCCCGTGCGGGCCTTCATCCGGTCGCTCTAAGCCTGCTGCGTGACGGGACGGTCATGCTTGCGTGAAATTTCCATGAACGGCCAGATCTCGCGACGGCATGTCGGGAGTGGACATGCCGCGGCGCCGCGGCTGGATCTTGCCGGCCATCCACCCCAGATTAAAGTGGCTGGGCAGGCCTGCGCGCAGCGTTGTGGCGCAAGGCTTGGGCCGCTTTGCCGGGTTGATGAGGAGGGAGCAATGAACCACGATCACTATAGCGACGAGACACTGGCGCGGATCCTGAAGGACACCAAGGTGATTGCTTTGGTCGGCGCCTCGCCCAATGCAGCACGGCCGAGCCATGGCGTCATGGCCTTTCTCCTGTCGCGCGGCTATCGGGTCATCCCGGTCAATCCGGGCCAGGCAGGCAAGACCATCCTTGGTCAGACCGTGGTTGCGACGCTCGCTGACATTGCCGAGCCCGTGGACATGGTCGATGTCTTCCGCGCGGCCGATCAGCTCGGCGGCGTGGTGGACGAGGCGCTGGCGCTGGAGCCGCGGCCGAAGGTGATCTGGGGTCAGCTTTCCGTGCGCGACGACGAGGCGGCCGCTAAAGCCGAGGCCGGCGGGATCGAGGTGGTGATGAATCGCTGCCCGGCAATCGAGATCCCCCGGCTCGGGCTCTGAGCGCGCCGCTGGCCGCCTTTCCCTTGCCTGTCTGTGGATGAGCGGGCTAACCCGCTTTGACCGGCAGGCGCACAAAGGTCCATGATGTCGTCCTGAGAACGAAAGAGGAGAAGACATCATGGCCACGAACCCGGGGTTCAACACGCTGGCTGTCCATGCCGGTGCGCAGCCGGACCCGACGACGGGTGCGCGGGCAACGCCGATCTACCAGACCACGAGCTTCGTTTTCGAAGATACGGACCAGGCTGCCGCGCTGTTCGGTCTGCAAGCCGCCGGCAATATCTACACGCGGATCACCAATCCGACCCAAGCCGTGTTGGAAGAACGGGTGGCCGCGCTGGAGGGCGGTACGGCAGCGCTGGCGGTGGCGTCAGGCCATGCGGCGCAGCTGCTCGCCTTCCACACGCTGCTGCGGTCCGGCGATAATTTCGTTGCGGCAAGAAGGCTTTATGGCGGTTCGATCAACCAGTTCGCCCACGCCTTCAAGTCGTTTGACTGGCAGGTCCGCTGGGCCGACACCGATGCGCCCGAGAGCTTTGAGGCCGAGATCGACGGACGCACACGGGCGATCTTCATCGAAAGCCTGGCCAATCCCGGCGGCACCTTCGTGGACATCGCGGCGATTGCCGACATCGCCCATCGCCACGGCCTGCCGCTTATTGTCGACAACACCATGGCGACCCCTTATCTCGTGCGCCCGCTCGAGCACGGCGCCGATATCGTCGTCCATTCGCTGACCAAATTCATGGGCGGGCACGGCAATTCCATGGGCGGCATCCTGGTCGATGGCGGTACGTTCGACTGGGCGGCCTCGGGCAATTACCCGGCGCTGAGCGAGCCGCGTGCCGAGTATGGCGGCATGGTGCTGGCCGAGGCCTTTGGCAATGTCGGCTTCGCCATTGCCGCGCGTGTTCTCGGCCTGCGCGATTTCGGCCCGGCCATTTCGCCTTTCAACGCTTTCATGCTGCTGACCGGCATCGAGACGCTGCCCTTGCGCATGCAGCGTCACTGCGACAATGCCCTCGGCGTCGCCCGCTGGCTCAAGCAGCATCCCAAGGTCGGCTGGGTGCGCTATGCAGGTCTGGAGGACGACCCCAACCACGCCCTGCAGCAGCGCTATGCGCCCCATGGCGCCGGCGCGGTCTTCACCTTTGGCCTGCGGGACGGCTATGAGGCCGGCAAACGCTTCGTCGAGGGGCTGGAGATGGTTTCGCACCTTGCCAATATCGGCGATACCCGCTCTCTGGTCATCCATCCGGCTTCCACAACCCATCGCCAGTTGACGCCGGAGCAGCAGGTGGCGGCCGGTGCCGGTCCGGATGTCGTGCGCCTGTCCATCGGTATCGAGGATCTTGCCGACATCATCGCTGATCTCAATCAGGCCCTGGAAAAGGCGTGAGGACGAGACCATGACCATCGGCTTGCTCGGTTTCACCTTCGATCCCGACACTGTCGCGCCCGAGACCGGCGCGCCAGCGGCGGATCGCATCGTCTCAGGCAATCCGCAGTTTCGCACCTGGAACCTGGAGGAGGCCGAAGGTGGCCTTTATGCCGGCATCTGGGAAGCGACCCCCGGCGCCTGGCGGATCGTCTATGAGGAGTGGGAATATTTCCACATCCTCTCGGGCCATTCCCGGGTGACCTCGGACGACGGCACCTCCTTCGAGCTGAAGGCCGGCGCCAGCATGATCCTGCGCCCCGGCTTCAAGGGCGTCTGGGAGGTGATCGAGACCACGCGGAAGGATTATGTGATCAGGGCTTAGCCTTGGCGTGGCGACGATGCACCGGCTGGGGGTTGGCAAGTTTCTGTTTAAGCACCCCGTTTGGTGCATCCTCCTCAAGAATCCCAAGTATACGTCGAAAAAACCAACGTGCACCGCGATCGGTTACTAAAAAAGCTTCGTTGGATGAGTTCCAGAGATGGGCCAGTTCAGCATCGCTGACCGACGGCTCCAGTATCGTTCTGAGATAATCAGTCAACTCAGGTATGAACTCCTTACTTCGCGAGGCAACGCCGCGAAGACCAAAACGAATGACATCATCCATCGATCCAAGCATTTCGTAGTCTTGGATCATCTGGAGCGCGAATATCTTGAAGGCTGGAGAAGTGGGGATTTTCCTTGCCATGAGACCATCGTCCTGTATTAGCCCAATTTATTTTGAATATAACCTGTCGCAATAAGATATAGATGAGATATAAATTAGATTCGAATACATTTGTCATGGCAGCGCTTGTAAAATTTGCTCGTTCATAAGTTTCGTCAGAGTCAAACCAGTAATTTCAAAGAAAATAAAATTACCACACCAATTCGACGCGCTCCAGTCCATGGAAATGGAAGCTGTCCTTGACCTCGGGCGCCGCCTTCAGACGCAGGCCGGGCAGGCGCTGAAAGAGGATCGGCAAAGCGATTTTCAGCTCCAGCCTGGCAAGCGGCGCGCCGATGCAGAAATGGATGCCGGCGCCGAAGGACAGGTTCGCGCCTTCATCTCGGTCGGGGCGGAAGGCCATCGGGTCGGTGAAGCGCTGGGGATCGACATTGGCCGCGCCGAGCAGAAGGCCGATGCGCTCGCCCCGCTTGATCGCGATCCCGTCCTCCAGCACGACGTCTTCCAAGGCAATGCGTTGGAAAAGATGCAAGGGGGCTGCGCGCCGAAGACATTCCTCGACGGTGAGTGTCGTGGTGCGGTCGTCGGCAAACAGCGCGGCCGGATCGGCGTCCTGCGACAGGATCAGCGCCACCGCATTGCCGATCTGATGCACAGTCGCCTCGTGGCCGGCATTCAGCAGAAGAGCGGCCGTCGAGATCAGCTCCTCCTCGCTGAGGCGCTGGCCGTCGCGGTCTGCGGTGATCATCTGGGTCAGGAGGTCATCGGCCGGGTTCTGGCGCTTCCAGTCGATGATGCCGGCGAGATAGGCGGCGAAATCGGCGGATGCTTGATTGGCGTCGTCTTCGGTCTCGCGCGTCGGCCGGGCCATATACATGCGCACCATGCGATGCGACCAGTCCAAGAGATCCGGTGCCGCCTCCTGTGGCACGCCCAGCATCTCCGCGATGATCGTCACTGGAATGATTTCGGCATAGGCCTTCAGCAGCTCGACCTCGCCCTTGCCGGCAAAGCCGTCGATCAGCTGATGACACAGCGCCGCAATGCGCGGCGAGAGCTTGTCGATCTGGCGCGAAACGAAGGCGCGGTTGACGAGCGTTCGAAGCCTTGTATGCGCGGGCGGCTCCAGCTCCAGCAGGGAGAAGGATTCGATCCGGTCGAAATCGGCCAGATGCGGCTGCGGTTCGGGCAGGCCCAGTTCCTCGCGGCTTGCCACATGCAGGATTTGCCGGCCGAAGCGGCGGTCGCGCAGCAGCGCATTGACATCGGAATAGGCCGCGAAGAACCACTTGCCTTCCTCCTCCCAGAAGAAGCGCGGCGCGCTTGCGTGCAGCGCCGCATAGGTCGACCAGGGATCGGCATAAAAGCGGGGATCGTGAATGTCGAGCGACAGCGTGGGGCTATCGGCCTTCAGGCGGAAAGGCGGGACGAAATCGTGGGGCATCCGGCATTCTCTTGCAAGCGAACAGGCGGGTATCTGGCGGCGCGGATCTGCCACTCGGCGTCTGCCGTCTTGCCAGCCCGCCTCGATGGTCTATCTCTTCGTAGCGTCCATGGAAAGTCACAGAGCCATCCCCATGCCGTCCGAGCCGCCCATCCCCTCCGACCGCCGGAATTCGCGCCATCAGCCGACGGGCGGGCATCAGCCTGCCATGCCGAAAACCTTGCGGCAGGGTCTTGTGCAGGCCATTCGCGCCCGGCGTGTCCCGCTGGCCGGGCGTGATGCGGTCGAAGCGCGTGGCGATCTCATGATCGCATCCTACAACATTCACAAAGCCGTCGGCGTGGACAAGCGTTTCGATCCGGGCCGCATCATCGACGTGATCTGCGAGCTCGGCGCCGATATTGTCGCCCTGCAGGAAGCCGACCAACGCTTTGGCGAGCGCGCTGGCCTGCTCGATCTGGAGCGGCTGCGGCGCGATTGCCATCTCGTGTCCGTGCCGATTGCTGCCTTTTCGCCCAAGGGCCATGGCTGGCACGGCAATGTCCTGCTGCTGCGCGAAGGCGTGGTCGGGCGCGTGGAGCAGCTGAAGCTGCCGGGCGTCGAGCCGCGCGGCGCGCTGATGGTCGATCTCGACCTGAAGATCGGCCCCTTGCGCATCATCGCCGCGCATTTCGGTCTCCTTCGGCATTCGCGGGGCCAGCAGGCACGCGCGATCGTCGATGCACTGAGAAGCGGCGATGCGCGGCCGACCCTCTTGATCGGCGACCTCAACGAATGGCGAATCGGCCGCCGTTCGGCGCTGAGCCTTCTCGATCCCGTTTTCGATCATTCGATATCGGCCGTGCCGAGCTTCCCGTCGCGCTTTCCCCTCCTGGCGCTTGACCGGGTCATGGGCAGTCCGCACACGCTCGTCACCCATGTCGAGGCGCACCAGTCGCCGCTGGCGCGGATTGCCTCGGACCACCTCCCGCTGAAGGCTCGTATCGATCTCGGCGCAGCGTTGCAGTCGCTCGGCCTCGCGCCGGTGCGAGAGGGGCAGGCGCATGAGGGAGGCGCGGGCGATGCTTCGCCAGGGCAGGGCGCATCATCCTCGCCTGCGCCCTGACATGGATGGCGATGCCGTGACGATGCTGGGTTCGACACCATGCTGACGATCCTGATGATCCTCACCGGTCTTGTGGTCGGTCTGGTCGGCCTTTCGGCGATCTATGCCTGGGGTCGCTTCGGCCGCCGGCCCCAAGGGCAGCCGGCGCGCGCGCTGCCGCCGCTTGAGGACCAGACCGAGATCGACCGGCTCGCCGCGCCGCTTCTCGATGCGCATGAGGGCGAAAACGGCGTGGCTCTGCTGATCGACAATGTCGATGCCTTTGCCGCCCGTGCGCTCTCGGCCCGTCGCGCTGGCCGTAGCCTCGATCTGCAATATTACTACTGGAAAAAGGACCTGACAGGCCGGCTGCTGGCGGCGGAAGTGCTGGCCGCTGCCGATCGCGGCGTCAAGGTGCGGCTTCTGCTGGATGACATCAATGCCGGCCTGCACGATGCCTTCTGCCTGTCTCTGGACGCACATGAGAACATCGAGGTCCGGCTGTTCAATCCCAGCCGGGCACGCACCGATCGGCTCAGGCGCGGGCTGGAGATGATGGCGCGCCCCTTGAGCGCCACCCGGCGCATGCACAACAAGGCCTGGATCGCCGATGGGCGCGTGACCATTGCCGGTGGACGCAATATTGGCGATGCCTATTTCGACGCGGCCGAACAGGCGAATTTTCGTGATCTCGACATGTGGATGCTGGGCAGCATGGCCGAGGACGCGTCCGACGTTTTCGACGCCTATTGGAACAGCCCGGTGGTGCTGCCCATCGGCGCGCTGCGCACGCCGCGCCGCCACTATCTTCCCCGCCTGCGCCGCAAGCTCGCGCGGATCGTGCGAAAAAAGGCCGCGCGTCATTATCTCGATCATGTCGACCGGCTCGCGCAGGAGGCCGGCCTGTTCCATGGCACCGGGCCGCTGCGCTGGACCAGCGAGGTGCGGATGGTAGCCGACCCTCCGGAAAAAGCCCATATGGCGCGGCGGCAAAACTGGCTCATGGACGTGTTGATGCCGGTGATTCGTCAGACGCGCACGCATCTGCGGATCATCTCACCCTATTTCATTCCGGGGGTGAACGGGGTGAAGGAACTCTCGGCGCTGACGCAGGCCGGCGCGCAGGTATCGGTCCTGACCAATTCGCTCGCGGCCACCGATGTCGCGGCCGTCCATGGCGCCTATGCCAATTACCGGCGCCGGCTGTTGAAAGCCGGCGTGCGTCTTTATGAGCTCAAGGCCGAGCGGGAGCCCAATGAGAAGGCGCGGCTGTCTCTGTTCGGCTCGCGCCATGCCAGCCTGCACACCAAGGCTTTCACGCTTGATGGACGCACAGGCTTTGTCGGCTCGATGAACTTCGATCCGCGCTCGGCCTCGCTCAACACCGAAATGGGCGTGTTGATCACCTGCCCGGATCTGATCGCCGACATCGATGCGATCTTCACGGCGGAGACGGCGCCGGTCAACAGCTTTCGCCTGGCTTTGGAGGGGCGCAAGCTGATCTGGAGCGACGAGCAGGCGCACCGTGCACGTAGGCTGCGCCGGGAGCCGGAGGCGGGTTTCTGGCGCTGGGCGATCGCCGCGGTCATCGGCGTGCTGCCGATCGAATCGCAATTGTGAGTCCGCCTCCAATGCGGACGGTGCTGGTCAAGGGCGATTAACGTTATGCGCGGGTGGCGTCTTGAAGTGGGGGTGTGAGGACCTTTATGTAGAGGAGGAGACAGATTCATGATTCCCGGCGCGTGAACCGGTCGCGCGCCTCATTGACAAGGCTAGACATGAAAAACCCCGTTGATACCGCAATGGCCCTGGTGCCGATGGTCGTCGAGCAGACCAATCGCGGCGAACGTTCCTACGACATCTATTCCCGCCTTCTGAAAGAGCGCATCATCTTCCTGACTGGACCGGTGGAAGATCACATGTCGACGCTCGTCTGCGCCCAGCTCCTGTTCCTGGAAGCGGAAAACCCGAAGAAGGAAATCGCCCTCTATATCAATTCGCCGGGCGGCGTTGTCACCGCCGGCATGGCGATCTACGACACGATGCAGTTCATCAAGCCGGCCGTTTCGACGCTGTGCATCGGTCAGGCCGCCTCCATGGGCTCGCTGCTTCTGGCCGCCGGCCATAAGGACATGCGCTTCGCCCTGCCGAGCGCCCGCATCATGGTTCACCAGCCCTCGGGCGGCTTCCAGGGACAGGCTTCCGACATCGAGCGCCATGCACGCGACATCATCAAGATGAAGCGCCGGCTGAATGACGTTTACGTGAAGCACTGCGGCCGGACCTACGAGGAGGTTGAACAGACGCTCGACCGTGACCACTTCATGGCCGCAGACGAAGCGCAGGCCTGGGGGCTTGTGGACAAGGTCATCACATCGCGCGAAGCGATGGAGGCAGCGCCGCCAGCGGCCTGATCCGGGCTCTTTGTTCGCGGATAGATGTAATTGTGACACAATTCTAGCCCTCAAAGGGCTTTATCCGCTGAACGAAGACGCTAATATCCGCCGTTAATGCTATGTTGAATGTCTGTTCCTAGCATATCGGTTTCGGTGGGGGAGATTCGTTGCCGCCGGACTCGGACGTCGCGTTTGAAGCCGGTTCGTGCTCCCAAGGCCCTGTTCGCCGATGCCCCGCATACGGGCGTCGGCCTTCGGAGCGGTTTGAGTGTCCGCGGCGCCCCCTTGAGGGCGTCGGGCGTGCTGGAAGGAAATTGAAATGAGCAAGGTCAGCGGCAGCAACGGCGGCGACTCCAAGAATACGCTTTATTGTTCGTTTTGCGGCAAGAGCCAGCATGAAGTGCGCAAGCTCATTGCCGGGCCGACGGTGTTCATCTGCGACGAATGCGTCGAGCTGTGCATGGACATCATCCGCGAGGAAAACAAAACCTCGATGGTGAAAAGCCGTGACGGCGTTCCGACGCCGCAGGAGATCATCAAGGTCCTCGACGAATATGTCATCGGCCAGCAGCAGGCCAAGCGCATCCTCTCGGTCGCCGTCCATAACCACTACAAGCGTCTCGCCCATGCCTCCAAGGGCTCGGATGTCGAGCTGGCGAAGTCCAACATCATGCTGGTCGGGCCGACCGGCTGCGGCAAGACCTATCTTGCCCAGACGCTTGCCCGCATCATCGATGTGCCCTTCACCATGGCCGATGCGACGACCCTGACGGAAGCTGGCTATGTCGGCGAGGACGTCGAAAACATCATCCTGAAGCTGCTTCAAGCTGCCGACTACAATGTCGAGCGGGCGCAGCGCGGCATCGTCTATATCGACGAAGTCGATAAGATCTCGCGCAAGTCCGACAATCCCTCGATCACCAGGGACGTCTCGGGCGAGGGCGTGCAGCAGGCGCTTCTGAAGATCATGGAAGGCACGGTCGCTTCCGTTCCGCCGCAGGGTGGCCGCAAGCATCCGCAGCAGGAATTCCTGCAGGTGGACACGACCAACATCCTGTTCATCTGCGGCGGCGCCTTTGCCGGTCTCGACAAGATCATCTCGGCGCGTGGCGAGAAGACCTCGATCGGCTTCGGTGCGGCGGTGCGTGCGCCGGAGGATCGCCGGGTTGGCGAAGTCCTGCGCGAGCTCGAGCCTGAAGATCTGGTAAAATTCGGCCTGATCCCGGAATTCATCGGCCGTCTGCCGGTTCTGGCGACGCTGGAGGATCTCGATGAGGAAGCGCTGATCCAGATCCTGTCCGAGCCGAAGAACGCGCTGATCAAGCAGTATCAGCGCCTGTTCGAGATGGAAGATGTGGAATTGACCTTCCACGAGGATGCGCTGCGCGAAATCGCCCGCAAGGCGATCGTGCGCAAGACCGGCGCGCGCGGCCTGCGCTCGATCATGGAGAAGATCCTGCTCGACACCATGTTCGAGCTGCCGACGCTGGAAGGCGTGCGCGAGGTGGTCATCTCCGACGAGGTGGTCAAGGGCTCGGCCCGTCCGCTTTACATCTACTCGGAGCGGACGGACGAAAAGGCCAATGTGTCGGCCTGAGATCACTCGCTAATCTTGAGGAGAGGCCCGCCATCGTGCGGGCCTTTTCCGTTTATACACTGTTTCGAATCACTTGACGGGCAGGGGCCTGCCTATGTCGTGCTTCGGCGATGGCGGAGGATCTCTTGCGCCTTTGTTGATCGACCAAGCATGCCTTGGAAGCCGTTTTCCGCCTCGACAAGGGACGAGAATCGGGATGGGTGCGGGCTGGTGCTGCCTGTGGGGCGCCGCACGCAAATGAGCGGTTGCGCTATTTCATCATGGGCGCGATGATGGCGTAACGACGTCCCGGCCTGTCTTCGGCCGTTGTGAACGCCTCCCGCCTCGGCCTTCGCGAAGTTGATGCGTCAGGCGAGCGGCATGGCAAGCTTGAGGCTAGTTCGCTCCCGTCTAATCGTCGCTTGGGTCAAGCGTGGTTGAGAAGTTGGCGCGGACAAAAGCGGGGAGCCGGCAAAGGGTTGAAAGCGGGCTTTGGACACGCCACTTCTGCTAGGAAGTTGATAAGCCGGCGCACCTTGAATGCGCATTGGCATTGGCCTGGAAACGGGTCGGAAAGGAACTGAAATGACCAAAAAGACGTCTCCGGCAACGGATAGCGCGACATACCCGGTCTTGCCGCTGCGCGATATCGTGGTGTTCCCGCATATGATCGTGCCGCTCTTCGTGGGACGCGAGAAGTCGATCCGCGCGCTGGAAGAGGTCATGGGTACCGACAAGCAGATCATGCTTGCCACCCAAATCAATGCCAGTGACGACGATCCGGAGCCCTCGGCCATCTATCAGGTCGGCACCATCGCCAATGTTCTTCAGCTGCTGAAGCTGCCCGACGGGACCGTGAAGGTTCTGGTGGAAGGCCGCGCGCGCGCCGAAATCGATGGATACACCCGCCGCGAGGAATTCTACGAGGCCTATGCGCATGCGCTGGAAGAGCCCGCTGAGGATCCGGTCGAGATCGAGGCGCTCAGCCGTTCTGTCGTGTCCGAATTCGAAAGCTATGTGAAGCTCAACAAGAAGATCTCGCCCGAGGTCGTCGGCGCCGCCAGTCAGATCGAGGACTATTCCAAGCTCGCCGACACCGTGGCGTCGCATCTCTCGATCAAGATCGTCGAAAAGCAGGAAATGCTTGAGACGACCAGCGTCAAGCTGCGCCTTGAAAAGGCGCTTGGCTTCATGGAAGGCGAGATTTCGGTCCTGCAGGTCGAGAAGCGCATCCGCTCGCGCGTCAAGCGCCAGATGGAAAAGACCCAGCGCGAATATTACCTGAACGAGCAGATGAAGGCGATCCAGAAGGAGCTCGGCGACGGCGAGGAAGGCCGCGACGAGATGGCCGAACTGGAAGAGCGCATCAACAAGGCCAAGCTCTCCAAGGAAGCCCGCGAAAAGGCCGATGGCGAGCTGAAGAAGCTGCGCCAGATGAGCCCAATGTCGGCGGAAGCCACCGTGGTGCGCAACTATCTCGACTGGCTGACCGGGATTCCCTGGGGCAAGAAGTCCAAGATCAAGACCGATCTCGTTCTCTCCGAGAAGGTCCTGGACGAAGATCATTTCGGCCTCGACAAGGTCAAGGAGCGCATCGTCGAATATCTCGCAGTGCAGGCGCGCTCGGCAAAGATCAAGGGCCCGATTCTCTGCCTCGTCGGCCCTCCCGGCGTCGGCAAGACCTCACTCGCCCGCTCGATCGCCAAGGCGACCGGACGTGAATATGTGCGCATGGCGCTCGGCGGCGTGCGTGACGAGGCCGAGATCCGTGGTCACCGCCGCACCTATATCGGCTCGATGCCCGGCAAGGTCATCCAGTCGATGAAGAAGGCCAAGCGGTCCAATCCGCTCTTCCTGCTCGACGAAATCGACAAGATGGGCCAGGACTTCCGGGGCGATCCGTCTTCGGCCCTGCTCGAGGTGCTGGATCCGGAACAGAACTCGACCTTCATGGACCACTATCTCGAAGTTGAGTATGATCTGTCGAACGTGATGTTCATCACGACGGCCAACACGCTCAACATCCCGGCTCCGCTGATGGACCGCATGGAAGTGATCCGCATCGCCGGTTATACCGAAGAGGAAAAGCTGGAGATTGCGCGGCGCCACCTGCTGCCCAAGGCAATCGCCGACCACGCGCTTCAGGTCAAGGAGTTCGCGGTCTCTGACGATGCCCTGCGCGCCGTGATCCAGAACTACACCCGTGAGGCCGGTGTACGCTCCTTCGAACGCGAGCTGATGAAGCTCGCCCGCAAGGCCGTCACCGAAATCCTCAAGGGCAAGAGCGAACGCGTCGAGGTCACCGGCGAGAACATTGCCGATTATCTCGGTGTGCCGCGCTATCGCCATGGCGAAGCCGAGCGTGTCGATCAGGTCGGCGTGGTCACGGGTCTGGCCTGGACGGAAGTCGGTGGTGAACTTCTGACGATCGAAGGCGTGATGATGCCCGGCAAGGGCCGCATGACGGTGACGGGCAATCTGAAGGACGTGATGAAGGAATCGATTTCGGCAGCGGCCTCCTATGTCCGCTCGCGCGCCATCGATTTCGGCATCGAGCCGCCGATGTTCGAACGCAACGACATCCACGTGCACGTTCCCGAAGGCGCAACGCCGAAGGACGGTCCGTCGGCAGGCGTCGCCATGGCCACCGCCATCGTCTCGATCATGACCGGTATTCCTGTCAACAAGGACGTGGCGATGACCGGCGAGATCACGCTGCGTGGCCGGGTTCTGCCGATCGGCGGCCTGAAGGAGAAGCTGCTGGCGGCCCTGCGCGGCGGCATCAAGAAGGTGCTGATCCCGGAAGAAAACGCCAAGGACTTGGCGGATATTCCGGACAATGTGAAGAACGTGCTGGAAATCGTTCCGGTCTCCATGATCGGCGAGGTGCTTCAGCATGCGTTGACACGCATGCCTGAAGCCATCGAGTGGAGCCCCGCAAAGCAGGCCGCGGCGATGAAGCCGTCTGCCGATGCGGACGAGGCTTCCGCCGGTTTCGCCCACTAAAGCCTGGAGGGGCGGGCTCGCCCGCTTCTCCTCACGGCTTTTTTTGTGAAAGACCGGTCCTTTGGCCGGTCTTTTTCATGATTATTGCCCTCAAAGCCTTGCATTCCGGCACATTCGGGTTGATTGGGTTGCCAAGACGGGCGGTTCGCGACGATGCGCCGCCCGCCTGTGTGGCAGTGTCCCGAGGTTGAGAAGCCCGGACTATCGCCAATGGGCAGTCGCCCAGCACTGACGCAGCACGTGGTCCCTTCCTTTGGAGGAGATCATGCGGCCGCGCGATCAAAACCGTTTCGAACCGAATGAAAGGGTGGAAACATGAATAAGAACGAGCTCGTGTCTGCCGTGGCCGACAAAGCCGGCATTTCCAAGAATGATGCAGCCTCGGCCGTCGATGCCCTGTTCGACGTCATCCAGGCCGAACTGAAGAATGGCGGCGACGTCCGTCTCGTCGGTTTCGGCAACTTCACCGTAAGCCACCGCGAAGCCTCGAAGGGCCGCAACCCGTCGACCGGCGCCGAGGTGGACATCCCCGCCCGCAACGTGCCGAAGTTCACGGCCGGCAAGGGCCTGAAGGACGCTGTCAACTAAAGCGGACTTACGCCGTACTGCGCAGCGGTATGGCGAAGCGCTCGACGCCCCACCGCTCGGTGGAAGACAATCAGGGTCCGGCCTCGCGCCGGGCCTTTTTTATGGGCCTCACCCACGTCCCGTCCGGACGCTTTGAGAAAAAGCAGATGGCAGAGTCGGAGGAGCGCGCACAAAGGCATTGCGATGGCGGTCAGGATCTGCCCACAGCGCATAGGTTCAGGACGCGGCTGACCCGGAGCGAATGGCCCGGACCTTGCGAGAAAGCGCCTATTCGGCTGCGCTGCTGATCTCATCCTTGCGCTTGGCGCGCATGTCTTCGGCCTTGATCACCAGCTTGCCGACGATCTCGTGCAGCTGGTCGAGCTCACGATCGTCGAGCGTTGCGAAAAGTTCGCCGATCATCTGCTTGCGCGGCCCTTCGGCGGCTTCGAGCGCCTGGCGACCCATTTCCGTGATCGAGACGATCTTGGCGCGGCGGTCATCCGGATCGGGCTGGCGGACGACGAGCCGATCGCGCTCCAGCCCGTCGATCGCCTCGGTGACGGTCCTTGGTGCAAATTTCAGTGCGTCGGCGATGTCGGTCGAACGACAGGGGCCAAGCTTACAGAGATAGAAGAGGAACTTGCTGCGTGCGAGCGAAACGCCTTCCTCGGTCATCGACTCGTTGAGAAGCCGATGAACACGGTGGTAGAGCTCGAACAGCTTGTCGGAAACGTCGAAAGCCTTTTTCATATCTTCTCATTCTACACCCGGACCGCCCTGTCAAATAGCGCGTTTTGCATTCTCTGCCAGCAGCAGGGCCCGTCTTCACCGAGGTTTGACAGGGACGGCGGAAAACGCTCTAAACGACGACTTCCATCCGCGGTCTGAGCCTCGCCAAGCTTGCGGATGATTGCAGCAGAATCGGCCCCTCCGGGGGAGAAGGCCACCATGCCCTTTCGTTTCGTCCACACCGCCGATCTCCATCTCGATTCCCCACTTTCCAGTCTCGCGCTCAAGAATGCCGATCTATCCGATCTCGTGCGCGGCGCGACCCGCGCGGCGCTTTCGGCCATCGTCGATCTTTGCCTGGCCGAGGATGTCGATGCCCTGCTGATCGTCGGCGATCTCTATGACGGCGCGCAGACCTCGATGAACACGGCGCTGTTTCTATCGGCCGAGTTGCGTCGGCTGGACGCTCAGGGTATTCGCGTCTTTGTCATTCGCGGCAATCACGACTCCGCCTCCACGATCAAGCGCGAGTTGACCTTCCCCGATAATGTCCACCTCTTCAGCGGCAAGCAGCGCGCGGTTCAGGCTGCCACGCTTGCCAATGGCCGTCCGGTCTATGTGCATGGGGTCGGTTTCGACAATCCGCACGCGCCGGAGAGCCTGCTTCCGGGTTTCCAACCGCCTTTCGCCGATGCGATCAATATTGGCATGCTGCATACCAGCCTGGCCGGTGCGCCCGGCCATGACGCCTATGCACCCTGCTCGCTAAGCGAGCTGATCGGTCACGGCTTCGACTATTGGGCGCTCGGCCATGTGCATCTGCGCCAGGTTCATTGCGAAAAGCCGCTGATCGTCATGCCCGGCATGCCGCAAGGGCGCGACATCAACGAAGCCGGCGGCAAGTCGGTCACGCTGGTGACGGTGGGCGAGGACGGAACACTCACCCATGAGGAACGGCGCATCGGCACGGCGGCCTTCGAACGCATCTCGATCGACCTGACGGGCGTGGAAAGTTGGAGCGGTGCGCTCCAGGCAATAGGCCGAGCCCTGGATGCCGGGCGCCATCTGCATGCCGAAGGCCAGGTGATAGCCCGGCTGATGCTGAGCGGAGCGACACCACTCGCCGCCCGCTTGCGCCGCGATCCGGATTTTCTGCTGGGTGAGGCCGTCAATCTGGCCGCCAGCCGCAACGGCCTGTGGATCGAGACGGTCGAGGTCGCCTGCACCGGCGCCGGAGGGTCTAATTCCGTCGGCGCCGATCCGGTGGAGGAACTTGGCAGGCTGATGCGCGAGGATGTGCTCACCGCACCTGGCTTTCGCCGCGAGGTAGAGGTCCTGTTCGAGGATTTTCTCGGCCAGCTGCCCCGTGAGTTGCGTGAGCGCTTCGTGGCCGAGGAAGCGGCGGCGGCAGATCTCACGGCCATGCTGGCCATCCAGGGCGCAGAAGACGTTCTCGCCGCGCTTTCGGGCAGCGGCGTCGGTGAGCCTACCTGATGCGCCTCAATCGTCTCGATCTCGTCCGCTACGGCAAGTTCACCGACCGGCGCCTGGATTTCGGCACGCGCCGACAGGGCGCGGACCTGCACATCGTCTACGGCCCGAACGAGGCCGGCAAGTCGACGCTGTTCAACGGCTTTCTCGATCTTCTTTTCGGGATCGAGGCCCGTAGCGCCTATGGCTTCCTGCATCCCTATCCAGCCATGCGTGTCGGCGGCATTATCGAAACCGGTGTGGGCACGCAGGAGGTCTTCCGGGTCAAGCGGGCACAGAACACGCTGATCGATGCCGCCGACCGGCCTTTGCCCGATGGCCTCTTTGCCGCGGCGCTGGCGGGGATCGATCGCGACAGCTATCGCATGATGTTCTCGCTCGATGATGACACGATCGAGAAGGGCGGCGATGCTATTTTGAAGAGCGAGGGTGAACTCGGCACTCTGCTTTTTGCCGCGAGTGCCGGCCTGCCGGATACGGCCGCGGCGCTGGAAGCGCTGAAGAACGAGGCCGACAGCTTTTACAAGCCGCAGGGGCGCAAGCATCAGCTGGGCGAGCTGAAGGACCGGCTCGACCGGCTGCGCCAGGAAAAGACCGCGCTCGACGTTACCGCCCGCGCCTTCAAGGATCTGCGTCGCGACCGGGATGTGGCAACGGAGGCGCATGAGCGCGCCGTGGCTGCGCGCGCCAGCCTCCAGGCGGCGCTTGAGCACTGCCGGGCCGCCATCGATGCCATGCCGATCCTTGCCCGGTTGAAGGCCGGCCGGGAGGAGCTTGAGGCCTATGCCGAGCTTCCCGAGCCGCCGAGCCACTGGTTTTCGGAGCTTCCGGGCCTGCTGCGCGAGGAGGTGGCGCTGGCCACGCGCCTGGCGGAGAGCGAGGCAGCGCGCGCCCGGATCGAGGCGGCAATGGAGGGGCTGGTGCGCGACCCAGACGCCCTGAGCCTTGCCGCAGGCCTGGCTGCGCTCACGCAGGACAATCTCGATGCGCGCGAGCGTGCCGCCGCGCAAGACCTGCCGGTGCGTGTCAGCGAACGCCAGCGCGTGCTGGCCGACCTTTCGATCGTGCGCGCACGGCTGGGACTGGCTGAGGATGTGGCCGTGACACGGCTGATCGTGCCCGCCGCCGAGCTTGCCCGCCTGCAGGCGCTTGCCCGCCGCCATGCCCAGCTGGCCGAACGGGTGGCGGCCAGCGGACGCGAACTGACGGCTGCCGAGAAGGCCGTTCGGCAGGCGGTACAGAGCGGCAAGGATGAAACCGAGGCAGCCAGCGTGGATGACGAGCTGGTGGAGCGGCTGAAGCAGGCGCTGGCCGCCGCGCGCGCCAGCGATGCGCCACTGCGCCGACAGGAAGCCGAACGGCGGACGCAGACCGAGGGCGCGCAGCTTGCCGAGCGTTTGGCGGCGCTGTCGCCATTTGCCGGATCGCCGGAGGATCTGGCGGCTCTTGGCGTGCCCGCTGCCGAGGAGGTCGCCAGCTGGCGCCTGCGGACGGCGAGCCTGGAAGAAGAGCGTCTGAGGGTCGAGGCGCGTCTGGGGGACATCGATGCGGATCTCGCCGCCGACACGGCGCGCGCCGATGCGCTCGCCAGCCGTGGCGGACTGGTGGAGGATGAGGCGGCAGCGCGGCTGCGGGCAGCGCGCGAAGCCGCATGGCAAGCGCATGAAGATGCGCTTGACCGGCAGACTGCCACACGCTTCCGCGCCGCCTTGACCGAGGATGACGAGGCGGTTGCGGCTCGGCTTGCCCATGCTGCCGAGCTCTCGCGCCTGCGCGACCTGACGGAAGCCAAGCGGGACAAACAGGCCCGCCGCCAGGCTCTCCAGGATCGACTGGCGACCCTCCGGCAAGAGCAGGCGCGAATCGATGACGAGGTGGTGTCTGCCTGCAGCGCTTGCGGCCTGGATAAGCCTCTGCCGCCGGCACGGCTGGACGCATGGCTGATACGACGGGTGGAGGCGCTTGCCGCCCGCACCGCGCTGATTGACGCACGCCGCGCAGGGACGCAGGCCGCCCGGGAAGAGGACGGCCTGCGCGCCGCCCTGAGCGAGGCCTTGCTGCCGCTCCTGCTGCGTGCGGACTCACTGGGCGGGCAGGGTAGCCCGCTCGTACAGGATGCTCTGCCGTCGCGCTTCGACGCACTCTTGGCTTTTGCCGAGCGTCGCCTCGCTGCCGCGCAGGATAAAGCGCGGGACGAGAGGGCCGCACGCGAGGCGGCGGAAAGCGCGCGGGCGCTTCTGGAAAGCCGGCGGGAGGATCATGAGGCCGCCTCAGCCGAACAGGCACGCTGGGAGACTGATTGGCAGCGTGCGCTGGCCCAGGCTGCCGTTCTGGATTGGATCATGCCGGCTGGCGCCGAGCCGGGCGACGCGGCGGTTCCGCCGCCGGATCTGGTTCTGCCGCTGCTCGGCGTGCTGCAGGAGGCGGAGACGCTGGCCGTGAAGCTTGCCGATCTCGACCACCGGATTGCCGCCATGGAGGCCGATCGCGCCGCCTTCCGTGCGGCCGTGGCACGCCTGCAGCCGATGGGCCAAGGTGATGATCCGCTGAGCGTGCTCGACGCCTTGCGCCGCCGGCTGCAGGTCGCGCAGGAGGCCGAGCGTCTGGGCGAGCGTCTGGAGGAGGAGGCGCGGCGGCAGGAGGAGGCCGAAGCGCGGTTGCTGGAGGATCAGAATCGCCACGATGCGCTGAAGCGTGAGATGCTGCGCCTCTTCGATGCGGAAAGCCTGAGCGAGGTTGCGACCCGGCTGGACGCGGTCAAGACCCGCCATCATCTACGCCAGCGCCTCAGTGAGGCGGAAGGCGACCTCTGCCGGCGCCTGCAGGTGGATCGCCCTGAGGACGCCGAGGCGCAGCTGGAGGCGCTCGACAGGACGGCGCTTGCCGAAGAGCGCGCGGCGCTGGAGGTTCGTCTGGCCGATGCGGAGAGCGAGACGGGCGAGGCACTGGTTGCCCGGCGCGCGGCGGAAAAGGCGCTGGCGGCCGTTGCCGGCAGCGATGCCGCCGCGCATCTGGAGGAGCAGCGCCGGACCGTTCTGGCCGACATCGAGGCGAGGGCGCTGCGTTACCTGCGGCTGCGGGCCGGCATTCTGGCCGGCGAAGAGGCACTTCGCCTCTATCGCGAGCGCCACCGCAGCGCCATGCTGGCGCGCGCCTCGCAAGCGTTCAGTGCCATCAGCGGCGGCGATTATGAAGGGCTGGGCAGCGAAAGGGCCAAAGGCAAGGAGGTCCTGTTCGCGCGGGCTGCCGGAGGCGCCACGAAATTTGCCGAGGACCTGTCCAAGGGTACGCGCTTCCAGCTCTATCTGGCGCTGAGAATCGCTGGCTATCACGAGACCGCCGAACTGCGCGATCCCTTGCCCTTTATCGCCGACGACATCATGGAGACGTTTGACGACCGGCGGGCCGGCCACGCCTTCCGGTTGATGGGCGACATGGCGCTAAAGGGCCAGGTCATCTACCTGACGCATCACGAACATCTCTGCGAGATCGCGCGCTCTGTCTGCCCGGATGTGCAATTGCACAGGCTGTAAAACCTGCTTTCGGTGAATCTGGGAGCTTTTGCAGGTCTGGCCGGGTCGAGGGGCCTGGTCGGAACGTCGCGTCAGCCTTTGTTGTCAGCCTTCCGGTTTTCCTTCACCAGGGCATCGAGAAGCGCACGGTCGAAAATGCCTGCATCGAAGACATGCAGCCGCTGGCCAAGGCTTTCGCCATCCTCGCGGCAGTCCGCGATCAACTGGTCCAGGCTGCGTCCTTCCAAACGGGTTTCTTCGCTCTGCCTGCGGTCATTCATTTTATGAACCATGGCTTCGTCCCCCTCATGCATCGGACCGGAAAGTGGGAACCGGCTTCCGGGACAATCCGATGCTCCAGAATTGATGTGTCCGTTGAGACGGTCCAACCGCTGACCACATGTCAGTCCTGTCTCTGTCCGCTCATTGCCGAATCGATTGGGCGCATGAAGATCCTGCGAATCGCCAATGTCGCGCCCCCAAGCTTGCGCGAAGCTGGCGTCGGCAAGGCGCGCCACTCCGTCAAAGACCGCAGGGCAGCCTGCCCGAGGTCAGCGGATCGTCGCGGATGCGTGTGACGATGGGTCGAGCCCCTTCACCGTCACGATAAGCGCGATGGCGCAAAACACCTAACCAACTCTCCTCACGGACGCGTCATCGCCTGTTTGCGGCAATGCGCCAAAAGGATCGGCGAAACGTTTGCGCGACGCCGCAGGGCACGTGCCGACCTGCGCCTTGGTGCAGACGGAACAAAGCGCAGCGAGCGGTCGTTTGACCATCGGAAAACCATGACACACCGCCGTATGTCGGACGTGAACGCAGGCTGCGCTGGCGTCCTCATCACGACCATAAGGAAGCCTTCCGATGACGTCACCCGCCGCTGCTACCTCGATGCTGGCTGCCAGCGCCCGCGCTCAGGGCTGCGAGGAGGCGATTCGCCCCGCCTTCGAAAAACTCGTCGCTGATGGCACATTGCCTCTTGCAACTGCCATCGGCCCCGACCTGCCCCAGTCCGCTGACGCGCTGGTCAAAACGGCGCAAGCCGAGGGTTGGTCCCGCGATGAGGCGGAAGAGGCCATTCGAAATCTCGCCCATGAGCGTCTGGGTGCACAAGGCTCGGCGATAGACTGAGTTTGCTATGCCCGTCGCGACCATGCGGCTGATCAGGCTGGTCGGCCTGTTATCGCTGACGATGCCAGCGGCGGCTGTGTTCGGTACGCAGCAGACGTCCGCCGCCGTCGTGGGTATCGATGTACGGGTTCAGGAGCGCCCCATCAGGCAGAGGAGTGAAGACATGTTCAAATCGCTCGTAGCGGAAGTGTTGGGAGTCGGATCCGATCCGGTGGAAAGCGGCGCAAGCCTGCGGGATTTCGAGTGGAAATATCGGGTCATCGCGATCTTCGAAGATGACGACCACGTTCAGGCGACTGAGCAGGCGCGACGATTCCTGGCTGATCCGGAGGATCTGCGCTCGCGCGATCTCGTGTTGTTGTCTGTCGGGCGAGACCATGTACGCGCGTTGTTCGGCGCCGGCGACGCGCTCAGTGCCGAGGCCATCCGACAGGATCTCGATGTCGCGCCCGGCTTTTTCGGCCTGGCTTTGATCGGCAAGGACGGCACTGTTAAATTACTGATCGACCGACTGGTTGAGCCCAGCGATATTTTCGAACGGATCGACCAGATGCCGATGCGGCAGAACGAAATGCGCCATTGAATCGCAGATTCTAAGGAAAGGGACACAGCATGAGCCTGATCGAGGCCCAAATCCCAGGTGAACCGACGCCCAGCCCGACCCCTGGCGTTCCCCCCGCCGTCCCGCCCATGCCGCCAATCACCGAGCCGGAGCCAGATCGGCTTCCAGATGAGGCGCCGACCCCAAATCCGGATGAGAACGACGAGCCGCCGCTACAGGTTTAAACTTTCAAGGGCGAGAAACTCATCGGCCGTATACGCGACAGGGAAATTGTACGCGACAGAGGTATATTGCGCCAGCCGAACAGGTCCCTCTGTCGTGCCGCAAGGCAGACACGGTCAGTGCTAAGCAGCAACTTGCTCAAGGAAACAATCGGCCTTACTCGGGAAAGGTGAGGGATTTTCGCTAATCCCAAAAATGCATAAAGCCCTGTCATAACAGGGCCTTGAAGCATCATACACTAGGAAGATCTGGTGGGCGATGAGAGACTCGAACTCCCGACATCCTCGGTGTAAACGAGGCGCTCTACCAACTGAGCTAATCGCCCGCCGCGTTGGTGGCTGTGATCTATTCGACGGCAGAAAAAACCGCAAGAGGGGTTCGCTGCTTTTTATCATTTTTTTGACGTGGCCCTCACTGCCTGTGGACAAATGGAACGGTTGATGGGCTCCAACTGGAGTCGCGCCGGGATGCGGCTGCCTCCACAACGCGCCAATCGAGGCTCCGTCTTATGGACGTGCTCCTGACATCGCCGTCGCAGTAGACAAGGTTTACGGTGGGGCGGCACCGATCGAAGCCACAGCTGCCGGTACATCGCCATCCGCGATACGAGGCGGGATCGACCGGAAGCCCGGCGTGAAGATCTGTCGACGTCGCCCGTCACGATTTTGTCTTCAAAGTCGCTTGACACCGTCAGGGGAACGCCTTAGACAGCCGCTCATCGGGACAGCGGTGCTGCACCGGTCAGGAAGGGCTGAGCTAAATCTCTGTTTTTCTTGCTCAATGCGCGGGTGTAGCTCAGTCGGTTAGAGTGCCGGCCTGTCACGCCGGAGGTCGCGGGTTCGAGCCCCGTCACTCGCGCCATTTCTTTTCGGATCCAGTCTCTGGATCTTGTGTGGTCCTCATGGCCATGACGACAATACGCGGGTGTAGCTCAGTCGGTTAGAGTGCCGGCCTGTCACGCCGGAGGTCGCGGGTTCGAGCCCCGTCACTCGCGCCATGTCATCCATCTTCGCCAAGTCTATCCGCGCAGGATGCTGCGACCTGATGTCGCATCCTCAGATTGAATGTGCGGGCCTACGAGGCTCTTCATGGGCGGGCTCTGATGGCAATGTCTGCTGACGTACGGCCCGATTGCCGGCCCTTGAACTTCACCCCTCCAGCCATGACATGCGTAAGCATAAACTTCCCCTCTATGATGTGGCTGGTGCACATCGGCCCAGCTGGGTCGATCCACCGTTCAGATGCGGCGTTAAAACCCGACGCGAGACTTGCGCGGGGGCAGCGGCTGCGGTAACGACGGGGCGTTGCAACATCATCTTTCGGCCTTGCGGTCTCCTTGAGGATTTGGCGCCATCTGGCGTTTTCCCCGCGGGCAGGGACACACAGACAATGACAGACCTTCTTGGTTCCTATATCCCGATTGCCATCTTCATTGGCATATCGCTGGTGATCGGTCTTGCGCTTCTCGTCGCGCCTTTCGCCGTGGCCTTCAAGGCGCCCGACTCGGAGAAGCTTTCCGCTTATGAATGCGGCTTCAACGCGTTCGACGATGCGCGCATGAAGTTCGACATTCGCTTCTATCTGGTGTCCATCCTGTTCATCATTTTCGATCTGGAAGTTGCCTTCCTCTTTCCCTGGGCTGTGGCCTTCAAGGGCATGGGCTGGTTTGGCTTCTGGTCGATGATGGTGTTCCTCGGTGTCCTCACCGTCGGCTTCATCTATGAATGGAAGAAGGGAGCGCTCGAATGGGAGTAGCAACCGGCAACACGCTCGTCGCACAGCAGCCGAAGGGGATTATCGATCCCAATACCGGCAAGCCTGTCGGCAGCGACGACGCATTCTTCGGCGAGATTAACAACGAACTCGCCGACAAGGGTTTTCTGGTCACCTCGACCGACGAACTGATCAACTGGGCCCGCACGGGCTCGCTGATGTGGATGACCTTCGGTCTGGCCTGCTGCGCCGTCGAGATGATGCAGCTATCCATGCCGCGTTACGATGTCGAGCGCTTCGGTTTCGCGCCGCGCGCCAGCCCGCGCCAGTCCGACGTCATGATCGTCGCCGGCACGCTGACCAACAAGATGGCGCCTGCTCTGCGCAAGGTCTATGACCAGATGCCGGAGCCCCGCTACGTCATCTCCATGGGCTCCTGCGCCAATGGCGGCGGCTATTATCACTATTCCTACTCGGTGGTGCGCGGCTGCGATCGCGTCGTTCCGGTGGATATCTACGTGCCGGGCTGTCCTCCCACGGCAGAAGCGCTGCTTTACGGCGTGCTTCTGCTGCAGAAGAAGATCCGCCGCACGGGCACGATCGAGCGCTAGGGGCTGGAACAATGATCGAAGCTTTGAACGATCTGGCCGGCACGATCCGCGAGGCGCTGGGCGAGCGGGTGCTTTCGGCCAATATCGCCTTTGGCGATTTGACTGTGGTGACCACGCGTGACGCGATCATCCCGGTGCTGACCTTCCTGCGCGACGATCCGCGCTGTCGGTTCGTAAACTTCGTCGATATCTGCGGCGTCGACTGGCCGCAGCGCGCAGAGCGCTTCGACGTCGTGTATCACCTGCTGTCGCCGACCAGAAACCTGCGCGTGCGCGTCAAGGTCTCGACCGGTGAGGACGAGCCGGTGCCGTCGGCAACCGCAGTCTATCCCGGTGCCGACTGGTTCGAGCGCGAGGCCTATGACCTCTACGGCATTCTCTTCACCGGCCATCCGGACCTGCGCCGCATCCTGACGGACTATGGCTTCGAAGGCTATCCGCTGCGCAAGGACTTCCCGATGACGGGCTATGTCGAAGTGCGCTATGATGACGAAGCCAAGCGCGTCGTTTACGAGCCTGTGGCGCTGCGTCAGGAGTTCCGCAATTTCGATTTCCTCTCGCCCTGGGAAGGAACGGATTACGTTCTTCCCGGTGATGAAAAGGCCAAAGCCAACTGATGAGCGAGGCGCGCGACAGGGCGGAGCGGTCCGGCAAATGTCTGTGCGGTGCGGTGCGGTTCACGCTTCGTGCCGATACAGGTCTGCATGCCTGCCACTGTGCCACCTGTCGGCGGTGGACCGGCGGTGCCTTCATGGTTCTGCCATGCGAGGCGCCGGTCTTTGCTGATCAGGCAGCGCTCAAGGCCTATACCTCGTCGGACTGGGCCGAGCGCCTGTTCTGCGGCGAATGCGGGTCGAGCCTGTTCTGGCGCATGCGCGATGGACGCCACTGGACGGTGTCTGCCCATGCGCTCGACGATCAAACGGATGTGCGCTTCAAGGCGCAGGTCTTCATAGACGAAAAGCCTGACTTCTACGCCTTCGCCAACACGACGACGATGATGACCGGGGCCGAAGTGGTCGCGGCATTTTCCGGCGATCAGCAGCCCGAACACCGGGACGGTTCAAGATGAACGAACATAATATCCGCAATTTCAACATCAACTTCGGCCCGCAGCATCCGGCCGCCCACGGCGTTCTGCGCCTGGTGCTGGAGCTGGACGGTGAAATCGTCGAGCGCGTCGATCCCCATATCGGCCTGCTTCACCGCGGCACCGAGAAGCTGATCGAGGCCAAGACCTATCTGCAGGCCGTGCCCTATTTCGACCGGCTCGACTATGTCGCGCCGATGAATCAGGAGCACGCCTTCGCGCTCGCCGTCGAACGGTTGACGGGAACCGAAGTTCCGATCCGCGGGCAGCTGATCCGCGTTCTCTATTCCGAAATCAGCCGCATCCTGTCGCATCTGCTCAACGTCACCACGCAGGCCATGGACGTGGGCGCGCTGACGCCGCCGCTCTGGGGCTTCGAAGAGCGCGAAAAGCTGATGGTGTTCTATGAGCGGGCCTCCGGCGCGCGCATGCATGCCGCCTATTTCCGCCCCGGCGGCGTCCATCAGGACCTGCCGCACCAGCTCGTCGAGGATATCGGCAAGTGGCTCGACCCGTTCCTCAAGACGCTCGACGACATCGATACGCTCCTGACAGGCAACCGCATCTTCAAGCAGCGCAACGTCGATATCGGCGTGGTGTCTCTGGATGACGCATGGGCCTGGGGGTTCTCGGGCGTTATGGTGCGTGGCTCCGGCGCGGCATGGGATCTGCGCAAATCGCAGCCTTATGAATGCTACGCCGATCTCGATTTCGACATTCCGATCGGCAAGAACGGCGACTGCTACGACCGCTACCTGATCCGCATGATCGAGATGCGCGAATCGGTGAAGATCATGCGCCAATGCGTCAACCGCCTGCTGGGCGATGCCAAGACCGGACCGGTCTCCTCGCTCGACGGCAAGATGGTTCCGCCGAAGCGTGGCGAGATGAAGCGCTCGATGGAAGCGTTGATCCACCACTTCAAGCTCTATACCGAGGGCTACCATGTGCCCGAGGGCGATGTGTATGCCGCTGTGGAAGCGCCCAAGGGCGAATTCGGCGTCTATCTCGTCTCCGACGGCACCAACAAGCCTTACCGCTGCAAGATCCGCGCGCCAGGCTACGCGCATCTCCAGGCGATGGATTACATCTGTCGGGGGCACCAGCTGGCCGACGTTTCGGCCATTCTCGGCTCGCTCGATATCGTCTTCGGCGAGGTCGACCGCTGATGCGCCCTCGTTCCGTTGCCGCGCGCCGCTTCGTCCTGCAGGCGCTCGATCGGCTCTTGGCCGAAGCTGCTGACAGCAGCCAGAATTCCGACGCGGCAGCCAGCCGCGCCAGCAACGCCGCCGGCCCCTTCGCTCTCGTGAGCGCTGCGACGGCCGGATCGAGAAACTGATGAAGGTGCGGGAAGAATGTCTGTTCGTCGACTAGCCGAGGAAAGCCTCCAGCCGCAGGGTTTCTCCTTCAGTGCGGACAATGCCGTCTGGGCCGAAGCCACGATTCGCAAATATCCCGAAGGACGCCAGCAATCGGCGGTGATTCCACTTCTGATGCGCGCGCAGGAACAGGACGGCTGGGTGACCAAGGCCGCTATCGAACATGTCGCGGACATGCTCGGCATGCCCTATATCCGCGTCCTCGAAGTGGCGACCTTCTACACGCAGTTTCAGCTCAAGCCGATCGGCACCCGGGCACATGTCCAGGTCTGCGGCACCACGCCCTGCATGCTGCGCGGGTCTGAAGCGCTGATCGATCTCTGCCGCCATCGCATCCATCATGATCCCTTGACGCCGAATGCAGCCGGCACGCTGTCTTGGGAAGAGGTGGAGTGTCAGGGCGCCTGCGTCAATGCACCGATGGTGATGATCTTCAAGGATTCCTACGAGGATCTGACCGTCGAAGCGCTCGAAGAGATCATCGATCGTTTCGAAGCGGGCGAGGGTGCTTCGGTCAAGCCGGGTCCGCAGATCGAGCGCATCTATTCTGCGCCCGAGGGTGGCCTGACGACGTTGACGGAGGCGCCGACGTCCAGCGCCGGCTCTTCCGCCCAGGGCAGCGCCCAGCCGGGCGTCAGCCTGCCGCCGGCCAATGCCGGCCGCGCCAATGCCGATGCGGAGGAGACCGATCCGAAGCTGAAGACGCCGGCCACCGACAAGCAAGGTGCCAAGGCAAGCGCTGATGTCTCCGGCGAGAACGCCGACAAGGCCAAGGAATAAGCCCATGCTGCAGGATCAGGATCGCATCTTTACGAACCTCTACGGCCTTCACGACAAGTCGCTGAAGGGCGCCATGAGCCGCGGCCACTGGGACGGCACCAAGCAGATCCTCGAAAAGGGTCGCGACTGGATCATCAACGAGATGAAGGCCTCCGGCCTGCGCGGCCGCGGCGGCGCCGGCTTCCCAACCGGCCTGAAGTGGTCCTTCATGCCGAAGGAAAGCGACGGGCGCCCGCATTATCTCGTCGTCAACGCCGATGAGTCGGAGCCTGGCACCTGCAAGGACCGTGACATCATGCGCCACGATCCGCACACGCTGATCGAGGGCTGCCTGATCGCGAGCTTCGCCATGGGCGCGCACACCGCCTATATCTATGTGCGCGGCGAATATATGCGCGAGCGCGAGGCACTGCAGCGCGCCATCGACGAATGCTACGATGCGGGCCTGCTGGGCAAGAACAACAAGCACGGCTGGGACATGGACATTTTCGTCCATCACGGCGCCGGCGCCTACATTTGCGGCGAGGAAACGGCGCTGCTCGAAAGCCTTGAGGGCAAGAAGGGCCAGCCGCGCCTGAAGCCGCCATTCCCGGCCAATATGGGCCTGTATGGTTGCCCGACCACGGTCAACAACGTCGAGTCGATCGCCGTCGCGCCAACCATCCTGCGCCGTGGCGCCGGCTGGTTCTCTGCCATCGGCCGGCCGAACAATGTCGGTACGAAGCTGTTCATGGTCTCCGGCCACGTCAACCGTCCCTGCACGGTCGAAGAAGCCATGGGCATTCCCTTCCGCGAACTTATCGAGCGACACTGCGGCGGCATTCGCGGCGGTTGGGACAATCTGCTTGCAGTCATTCCTGGTGGCTCGTCCTGCCCGGTGGTCAAGGCCGCCGACATGATCGACGCGCCGATGGATTTCGACGGCATGCGCGACGTCAAGTCGTCCTTCGGCACGGCCGCCGTCATCGTCATGGACAAGTCGACGGATATCATCAAGGCGATCTGGCGGCTGGCGGCTTTCTACAAGCATGAGAGCTGTGGCCAGTGCACGCCGTGTCGCGAAGGCACGGGCTGGATGATGCGCGTGATGGAGCGCATGGTTCAGGGTCGCGCGCAAAAGCGTGAGATCGACATGCTGTTCGACGTGACCAAGCAGGTGGAGGGTCATACCATCTGCGCGCTTGGGGACGCGGCCGCTTGGCCGATCCAGGGTCTGATCCGCAATTTCCGTCCGGAAATGGAAAAGCGGATCGACGAGTTCACCCGGAACGCGACCCCTCATGGGGCGGTGATGCAGGCAGCGGAGTAAGGCGATGGCCAAGGCCGGTGAGGACAAGGAACAGCAAGCCGGTCGGGCGGGCGATGATCTTCCCCCGGGCCAGGAATCGCTGAATGCCGCGCAAGTGAACCAGGATATCTCCGCCTTGGCCGATTGGCTGAAGCAGATGCCGAGCCTGCAGATGTCGCCGCTGATGCAAAATCCCGTGGCCGCCTTCGCGGCGGCCACTGCTGTCGGTCTCGGCGTCACCAGCCAGCTTGCCGGGCTGATGATGGGCGCGATCCAGGGCATGACCGAACCGAGCCGCCGTGCGGCTTCGGCAAGTGCGAGACAGGCCCCCGCCGAGCCCGAGCAGACCGCTTCTGATGCCGTTGGAGCTGCCGAAGAGGTGGCTGCTGACGGCGTGGTAGCGGATCAGGCAGCCGAGGATGCGGTCGCGCCTGTCGCAGTGCCGGCGTCGGAGGCCGTTTCGGACGCGCCGACGCAGGCTTCTGCGCCCGCGGCAGAGACCGTTGCGGTGCCGAAGTCTAGCCGGGCAAAGCCTGTTTCGGCAGGGTCGGCGGCGAAAGCCGCGTCAGCCAAGACGGCCTCTGACAGTCCCGCTGTGGACAAAGGGGCTCCGGCCAAGACGACCTCGCCAGCCCGCCGACGCGGCGCCAAGGGCGGAGCCGATGACCTGAAGCGGATTTCGGGGATCGGTCCGAAGCTTGAGCAGGTTCTGAATGGCCTGGGCGTTACGCGCTATGCCGAAATTGCCGGCTGGAGCGAAGACGATGTGACGCGTGTCGATGCGCAGCTCGGTGTATCCGGTCGGATCGTGCGGGACCGCTGGGTCGAGCAGGCCCGGGCGCTGATAAAGAATTAAGGATTTGTCGGGCCTTTGACGAGGCGGGCAAGGGTGGGTTGGCCGGCGGACGAGCGGGCGAACGAAGCACAGGATCAAATACGAAAATGGCCAAGCTGAAAGTCGACGGAAAAGAAATCGAGGTTCCGGATCACTTCACGCTGCTGCAGGCGTGCGAGGAAGCCGGCGCCGAAGTTCCGCGCTTCTGTTTCCATGAGCGGCTGTCGGTCGCCGGCAACTGCCGTATGTGTCTGATCGAGGTCAAGGGCGGCCCGCCAAAGCCGGCGGCCTCCTGCGCCATGGGCGTGCGCGACCTGCGCCCCGGCCCGAATGGCGAGGCGCCTGAGGTTTTCACCACCACCCCGATGGTGAAGAAGGCCCGCGAAGGCGTGATGGAATTCCTGCTGATCAATCATCCGCTGGATTGCCCCATCTGCGACCAAGGCGGCGAATGCGACCTGCAGGACCAGGCCATGGCCTTCGGCGTCGATTCCACGCGATACAATGAGAACAAGCGCGCCGTCGAAGACAAATATATCGGCCCGCTGGTGAAGACGGTGATGAACCGGTGCATTCACTGCACACGCTGCGTCCGCTTCACCACCGAAGTGGCCGGCATTGCCGAGCTCGGCCTGATCGGCCGCGGCGAGGATGCCGAGATCACCACCTATCTCGAACAGGCAATGACCTCGGAGCTTCAGGGCAATGTGGTCGATCTCTGCCCCGTCGGCGCGTTGACATCGAAGCCCTACGCTTTTCACGCGCGCCCTTGGGAACTCGGCAAGACCGAATCGATCGACGTGATGGACGCGCTCGGCTCGGCCATCCGCGTCGATACGCGTGGCCGCGAGGTGATGCGCATCATGCCGCGTGTCAATGAAGAGATCAACGAGGAGTGGATCTCCGACAAGACCCGCTTTATCTGGGACGGGCTGAAGACCCAGCGTCTGGACCGCCCCTACGTCAAGAAGGACGGCCGCCTGCAGCCGGCAACCTGGTCGGAGGCTTTTGCTGCCATCAAGGCCGCCGTCTCCGGCGCGCAACCTCAGCGCATCGGCGCGATTGCCGGCGATCTGGCATCGGTGGAAGAAATTTATGCGCTGAAGCGTCTGATGGCCGCACTGGGCAGCACCGATATCGACTGCCGCCAGGACGGCGCTGCACTCGATCCCTCGCTCGGCCGGGCCAGCTACCTCTTCAACCCGACCATCCTGGGGATCGAGCAGGCCGACGCGGCGCTGATTATCGGCGCCAATCCGCGCTACGAGGCGTCGGTTCTCAATGCGCGCCTGCGCAAGCGCTTCCGTCAAGGCAATTTCCCGATCGGCGTGATCGGCGAAGCCACCGAACTGCGCTACGACTACAGCTATCTGGGCGCGGGCACGGACACGCTGGCCGATCTGGTTGCCGGCAATGGCAGCTTCCTTGACGTGCTGAAGAACGCCAAGCGCCCGCTCGTGATTATCGGCCAAGGCGCTCTGGCAGGGGAGGGCGGCGCCGCCGTTCTCGCCCAGGCCGCAAAGCTGGCAGCCGCGGTCGGTGCCGTTACGGCAGAGTGGAACGGCTTTGCCGTTCTGCACACGGCGGCGTCTCGCGTTGGGGCGCTCGATCTCGGTTTCGTTCCGGCCGAGGCCGGCCGCACGGCGGCCGACATCGTCGCGTCGAGCCAGGTGCTGTTCCTGCTCGGCGCGGATGAAGTCGATCTGACGCGCAAGAGCGGCTTTACCGTTTATATCGGCTCGCATGGCGACAACGGCGCGCATGTCGCCGATGTGATCCTGCCCGGCGCGGCCTATACCGAAAAGTCTGGCACCTGGGTAAACACCGAGGGCCGCGTGCAGATGGGCAACCGGGCAGGCTTTGCGCCGGGCGATGCACGCGAAGACTGGGCGATTCTGCGCGCGCTGTCTGACGTGCTGGGCAAGCGTCTGCCGTTCGACTCGCTCGCCGAGCTGCGTCGCAAGCTCTATGGCGATTACCCGCATTTCGCCGACATCGACGCGATCGCGGCGAGCGCTCCGGGCGAAATCGAAGCGCTTGCACAAAAAGCCGGTGCGATGGCGAAATCGGCGTTTGCGTCGCCGGTGAAAGACTTCTATTTGACGAACCCGATCGCGCGCGCGTCGGCCGTCATGGCCGAATGTTCGGCCCTGGCGCGAAACAATTTCAAGGCCGCGGCGGAATAAGCGCGGGGGAATAGGACCATGGACGGCTTTTTCTCGACCTATGTATGGCCGGCGGCCATCATGATCGGCCAGACGCTTCTGCTTCTGGTCGCTCTGCTCATCTTCATCGCCTATATCCTGCTCGCAGACCGCAAGATCTGGGCGGCGGTTCAGCTGCGCCGCGGGCCCAATGTCGTCGGCCCCTTCGGCCTGTTCCAGTCCTTCGCCGACCTTTTGAAGTTCGTCGTCAAGGAGCCGGTGATTCCGGCAAGCGCCAACAAGGTGCTGTTCCTGCTGGCGCCGCTCGTCACCGTGACGTTGGCGCTGGCAGCCTGGGCGGTGGTGCCACTCAATGAAAATTGGGTCATCGCCAATATCAATGTCGGCATCCTCTATGTGCTCGCGATTTCCTCGCTGGAAGTCTACGGCATCATCATGGGTGGCTGGGCGTCGAACTCGAAATATCCCTTCCTCTCGGCCCTGCGTTCGGCAGCGCAGATGGTGTCGTACGAAGTCTCGATCGGCTTCGTCATTGTCACCGTCCTGCTGTGCGTCGGCTCGCTGAACCTGACGGATATCGTCAATTCGCAGCGCGATGGTCTGGGCACCATGATCGGGCTTCCGGGTTCGTTCCTGGACTGGTACTGGCTGCCGCTGTTCCCGATGTTCATCGTGTTCTTCATCTCGGCGCTCGCAGAAACCAACCGCCCGCCCTTCGACCTCGTCGAAGCGGAATCGGAGCTGGTGGCCGGCTTCATGGTCGAATATGGCTCGACGCCATATATGATGTTCATGTTGGGCGAATATGCGGCCATCTGTCTGATGTGCGCGCTGACCACGATTCTCTTCCTCGGGGGCTGGCTGCCGCCGGTTGACGTCTGGTTCCTGAACTGGGTGCCCGGCATCATCTGGTTCGTGCTGAAGGCGACGCTGGTGTTCTTCATGATCGCCATGGTGAAAGCCTTCGTGCCCCGCTACCGTTACGACCAGCTGATGCGGCTGGGCTGGAAGGTCTTCCTGCCCCTCTCGCTCGTGATGGTCTTCCTTGTTGCCGTGACGCTGAAGCTTGGCGGGTGGGCCTGATGGCCCGCTTGCCCCTCGCGGCCTATTTTGCCGGACGCGTCAGCGCCGGATGCTTTGGAGGTTGATGATGGCCGGTCTTTCCCAAGCCGCCAGTTCCCTGTTCCTGAAAGAGTTCGTCGGCGCCTTCTTTCTGTCGATGCGCTACTTCTTCAAGCCGAAGGCGACGGTGAACTACCCCTATGAAAAGGGGCCGGTCAGCCCACGCTTTCGCGGCGAACACGCGCTTCGTCGTTATCCCAATGGCGAAGAGCGCTGCATTGCCTGCAAGCTGTGCGAGGCGATCTGTCCCGCGCAGGCGATCACCATCGAAGCCGGCCCGCGCCGCAACGACGGCACCCGCCGCACGGTGCGCTACGATATCGATATGGTGAAGTGCATCTATTGCGGCTTCTGCCAGGAAGCTTGCCCCGTCGATGCGATCGTGGAAGGTCCGAACTTCGAGTTCTCGACCGAGACCCGCGAAGAGCTTTATTACGACAAGGCCAAGCTTCTCGACAACGGCGACCGTTGGGAGCGCGAAGTGGCGCGCAACATCGGCATGGATGCGCCCTACCGCTAAGAGCGGCGCGACCGCTGGTTCATGAGGCGGCCGCAGGTTTGAACGCAAGCCGGGGCATCGGGCTCCGGCCGCGCCGTGAGGTCAGGTAGGCGGGCAGAGCTCGCCGGGCTTCATGGCGGGGTTGAACGTTTGCAGCAGGTTAAGCGCATTTCCTCAGAAATGGCGCGAGACCTCGGCTGCGGGGGAAGACGAAAAGGCACCGGTCATGGGTCTGCAGACTCTCTTTTTCTATCTATTCGCCTTTATCGCCGTCGCGTCGGCGTTCATGGTGGTTTCGGCGCGGAACCCGGTCTATTCGGTTCTGTTTCTCATTCTCACCTTCTTCAACGCTGCCGGGCTCTTCCTGCTCACAGGCGCCGAGTTCCTGGCGATGATCCTCCTCGTCGTCTATATCGGCGCGGTCGCGGTGCTCTTCCTCTTCGTGGTCATGATGCTCGACGTCGACTTCGCGCAGATGAGGGCCGGCGTTCTGGAATATGCGCCCATCGGTGCCCTGGTCGGCCTCATCCTCGCGGCCGAGCTGATCATCGTGGTGGCTGGCAGTGTATTCTCGCCGGAGATTGCCAAGACCGTGCCGATGCCGATCCCCGCTCTCAGCCAGCGGACCAATACGGCCGCTCTCGGCGACGTCATCTACACCCATTACATCTACTTCTTCCAGATCGCCGGGCTCGTGCTCTTCGTCGCCATGATCGGCGCGATCGTGCTCACGCTCCGCCATCGCCCGAACATCAAGCGCCAGAATATCTCGCAGCAGGTTGGCCGCACGCCCGAAACCGCCGTCCAGGTGGTCAAGGTGCGGCCCGGCCAAGGCTTGTGACGCGCGAGCCCGAGGACAGATAAAGCCATGGAAATCGGCATCTCCCATTATCTCACCGTCAGCGCCATCCTCTTCACGCTGGGCGTTTTCGGCATCTTCCTCAACCGCAAGAACATCATCGTCATCCTGATGTCGGTGGAGCTCATCCTGCTCGCGGTGAACATCAATATGGTGGCCTTCTCCGCCTTTCTCAATGACCTCACGGGTCAGGTCTTCGCGCTGTTCATTCTAACAGTGGCGGCGGCTGAAGCGGCGATCGGCCTTGCAATTCTCGTCGTCTTCTACCGCAACCGCGGCTCGATCGCGGTCGAAGACGTCAACATGATGAAGGGCTGATCTGGGCCATGGAAACGATTATCAAAGCCATTGTCTTCCTGCCGCTGATCGGCTTCCTGACGGCCGGCCTGTTCGGCCGCTCGATCGGCGCCAAGGCCTCCGAATATGTCACGACGGGTCTGATGATCCTCGTGGCCGTCTTCTCGTGGATCATTTTCTTCCATGTCGCGCTCGGCGAAACGGAACTGCTGCGGGTCCATGTGCTGCGCTGGATCCAGACAGGCGGTTTCGATACCGAATGGTCGTTCCGCGTGGATACGTTGACGGCCGTCATGTTCGTGGTGGTCAACACGGTGTCGTGCCTCGTGCACCTCTACTCAATCGGCTACATGCACCACGATCCGCACCGGCCGCGCTTCTTCGCCTATCTCTCGCTCTTCACCTTCGCCATGCTGATGCTGGTGACGTCAGACAATCTGCTGCAGATGTTCTTCGGCTGGGAAGGCGTGGGTCTGGCATCCTATCTGCTGATCGGCTTCTGGTACCAGAAGCCCTCGGCCAGCGCCGCCGCCATGAAGGCCTTCATCGTCAACCGCGTGGGCGATTTCGGTTTCATCCTCGGCATTTTCGGCATCTTCGTCCTGTTCGGCTCGGTCAGTTTCGAAACGATCTTCGCTGCCGCCAAGACCTATCTGCCAGCCGAAGGCGCGTCTGCCTCCGTCGAGCCTGTGATCACGCTCTTCGGCATGCATCTCGATCGCGCCCATGCTGTCACCGGCATCTGCCTGCTGCTGTTCCTCGGCGCGATGGGCAAGTCGGCGCAGTTCCTGCTGCACACCTGGCTTCCCGACGCGATGGAAGGTCCGACCCCGGTTTCGGCGCTCATCCACGCCGCGACCATGGTCACCGCCGGCGTCTTCCTCGTTGCGCGCATGTCGCCGCTGTTCGAACTGAGCACGGATGCCCGCACGGTCGTCGTCCTCGTCGGTGCGATCACGGCTTTCTTTGCCGCGACCGTCGGCCTCGTGCAGAACGACATCAAGCGCGTCATCGCCTATTCGACCTGCTCGCAGCTCGGCTACATGTTCGTCGCGCTCGGCATCGGCGCCTATGGCGCCGCCGTCTTCCACCTGTTCACGCATGCTTTCTTCAAGGCACTTCTGTTCCTCTGCGCCGGTTCGGTCATCCACGCTGTGGATGGCGAGCAGGACATGCGCCACATGGGCGGGCTGCGTAAGCATATCCCGATCACCTATTGGATGATGTTCATCGGCACGATCGCGCTCACCGGCGTCGGCATTCCCGGCACGATGATCGGTACCGCCGGCTTCTTCTCCAAGGACGTGATCATCGAATCCGCCTATGCCTCGCATAATGCGCTTTCGGGCTTTGCCTTCACCCTTCTCGTGGTTGCCGCCTGCTTCACCAGCTTCTACTCCTGGCGCCTGGCCTTCATGACCTTCCATGGCAAGCCGCGCGCCTCGCACGAGGTGATGCACCATGTGCACGAAAGCCCGATGGTGATGCTTGTGCCGCTCTTCATCCTGGCTGTCGGCGCGCTTCTCGCCGGTGCGCTCTTCGAAGGCCATTTCTTCGGCCACGAATATGCGGAGTTCTGGCAGGGCGCGTTGTTCACGCTGCCGGAGAACGAGCTTCTGGAAGAGTTCCACCATGTGCCCGCGCTCGTGAAGTGGAGCCCTTTCATCGCCATGGCGCTCGGCCTGTTCACCGCCTGGTACATGTACATCCACTCGCCCGAGACCCCGAAGGCGCTCGCTCGCCAACATCGCGGCCTCTACGAATTCCTGCTCAACAAGTGGTATTTCGACGAGCTCTATGACCGGATCTTCGTTCGTCCGGCCAAGTGGATCGGCACCTTCCTGTGGAAGGAAGGCGATGGCCGCGTCATCGATGGCTTCGGCCCGAACGGCGTTGCCGCGCGTGTCCTGGACGTCACCGACCGCGTCGTGCGTCTGCAGACCGGCTATCTCTACCACTATGCCTTCGTGATGCTCATCGGCGTCGCGGCCCTCGTTACCTGGATGATGCTGGGGAGTTCCCTGTGATGACCGATTGGCCCATTCTCTCGACGGTCACCTTCCTGCCGCTCGTGGGCGTCGCGCTGCTGTTTCTGACCAATGATGCGAGCCCGGCCGGCCGTCGCAATGTGCTGAACATTGCGCTGGCCACCACAGTGGTCACGTTCCTCGTCTCGCTCTTCGTCTGGATCGGCTTCGACAACAGCAATCCCGGCTTCCAGATGGTCGAAAAGCATGCCTGGCTCGGCACCGGCATTTCCTACCATCTTGGCGTCGACGGCATCTCGATGCTCTTCGTCATCCTGACCACCTTCCTCATGCCCTTTTGCGTGCTGGCGAGCTGGCAGTCGGTGGAAAAGCGCATCAAGTCCTACATGATCGCTTTCCTGCTTCTGGAAATCGTCATGGTCGGCGTCTTCGTCGCGCTCGACATCGTGCTGTTCTACGTCTTCTTCGAAGCAACGCTGATCCCGATGTTCGTGATCATCGGCGTGTGGGGCGGCAAGGATCGCGTCTATGCGAGCTACAAGTTCTTCCTCTACACGCTGCTCGGCTCGGTGCTGATGATGCTCGCCATCATGGCGATGTATTGGCAGGCCGGCACGACCGACATGACCGAGCTTCTGAAGTTCGGCTTCCCGGCCGGCATGCAGACCTGGTTGTGGCTCGCCTGCTTCGCCGCCTTCGCCGTGAAGATGCCGATGTGGCCGGTTCACACCTGGTTGCCCGACGCGCACGTACAGGCACCGACCGCTGGCTCCGTCATTCTGGCGGGCGTCATGCTGAAGCTCGGCGGCTACGGCATGGTGCGCATCTCGCTCGGCATGCTGCCGCTGGCCTCCGCGCATCTCGCGCCGCTGGTCTTCACGCTCTCCGTCGTTGCCATCATCTACACCTCGCTGGTGGCGATGATGCAGCAGGACATCAAGAAACTGATCGCCTACTCCTCGGTCGCCCACATGGGCTATGTTACGATGGGCATCTTCGCGGCCAACATGCAGGGCGTGCAGGGCGCGCTGTTCCAGATGCTGTCGCACGGCATCGTTTCCTCGGCGCTCTTCCTCTGCGTCGGCGTGGTCTATGACCGGTTGCATACCCGCGAGATCTCGGCCTATGGCGGTCTCGTCAACAACATGCCGAAATATGCCGTGGCCTTCATGGTCTTCACCATGGCCAATGTCGGCCTGCCCGGCACCTCCGGCTTCGTCGGCGAAGTCACCACGCTGCTCGGCGCCTTCCGCGCCAACACCTGGGTGGCACTCTTCGCCGCAACGGGCGTCATTCTCTCCGCGGCTTATGCGCTGTGGCTCTATCGCCGCGTGATCTGGGGCGCGCTGGAGAAGGATAGCCTGAAGTCGCTGCTCGATCTGTCGGCCCGCGAGAAGGTCATCCTCTATCCGCTGGTCGTGCTCACCATCTTCTACGGTGTCTATCCCGCGCCGATTTTCGACGCGACGGCGGCCTCCGTGGAGCAATTGGTCAATACCTATAATGCGGCGCTGTCTGCAGCGCCCACCGTCGCCGCGGCGACGACGAACTGACGACGGGGCAGGGACCGCAATGACTGTTGAAGCACTTTATGCCAGCCTTGGCCTTTCGCTGCCCGAGCTGATTCTGGCCATCGGCGCGCTCGCGCTCTTGATGGTCGGCGTCTTCCTCGGCGAGAAGGCCACGGGCCTCGTCAACTGGCTGGCCATCGGCGTGATCGCCCTGGCCGGTATTGTCCTGCTGTCGATGAACGGTTCGGGCGTGGCCTATGGCGGCGCCTTCCTGGCCGATCCCTTTGCCCGGTTCATGAAGCTCGTGGCGCTGCTTGGCTCAGCCATCGCCTTGTTCATGACCACAGGACAGGCCAAGCTCTACAATATGAACCGGTTCGAATATCCGGTGCTCATCCTGCTGGCCACGCTCGGCATGATGCTGATGATCTCGGCCAATGACATGATGTCGCTCTACATGGCGCTGGAACTGCAGTCGCTGGCGGCCTATGTCGTCGCCGCGATGAACCGTGACGACGTACGCTCGACCGAAGCCGGCCTGAAGTATTTCGTGCTCGGCGCGCTGTCATCAGGCATGCTGCTCTATGGCATGTCGCTGGTTTACGGCTTCACCGGCCAGACAGGCTTCCCGGAGATCGCCGCCTTCCTGTCCTCGGGCGGACGTTCGCTCGGCGTCATCTTCGGCCTGGTCTTCATCCTCGCGGGTGTCGCCTTCAAGATCTCCGCAGTTCCGTTCCATATGTGGACGCCGGATGTCTACCAGGGTGCACCGACGCCGGTGACCACCTTCCTCGCCAGTGCACCAAAGGTCGCGGCCATCGCCATGATCGTGCGTGTGGTCATCATCGCCTTCCAGCCGATCACCACGGACTGGCAACAGGTCATCGTCTTCATTTCGATCGCGTCGATGTTGCTCGGCTCCTTCGCGGCCATCGGTCAGAAGAACATCAAGCGCCTGATGGCCTATTCGTCGATCGGCCATATGGGCTATGCGCTTGTCGGTCTCGCCGCCGGTTCGCTGCAGGGTGTCCAGGGCGTGATCCTCTATATGGTCATCTACATGGTCATGACGCTGGGCAGCTTTGCCTGCATCCTGGCCATGCGCAGGCCGGATGGCGAGCATGTCGAAAATGTGAGCGATCTCGCCGGCCTGTCGCAGACCAACCCCTTCATGGCCGTGGTGCTGACCGCGCTGATGTTCTCGCTTGCCGGCATTCCGCCGCTCGCCGGCTTCTTCGCCAAGTACTTCGTCTTCCTGGCGGCGATCCAGGCGCATCTCTATGCCTTGGCGATCATCGGCGTGCTCGCCTCCGTGGTTGGTGCCTACTACTATCTGCGGGTCGTCAAGCTGATGTGGTTCGATGACGCGAAGGGCAGCTTCGCACGTCCGGAAGCGTCGCTGCGTCTTGTCTACAGCCTCTCCGGCCTGTTCCTGATCGGCTACCTGCTGATCGGCGGGCCGCTGGGTGCGGCAGCGGAAGCGGCAGCGCGGACGTTCTTTTGACGCGCCTTGACCGAAACCTGAAGATGGCGGAGCTGGACCGGTTCCGCCATCTTGCGTTTGACGAGATCCCCTCGACCAACAGCGAGGCCTTGGCCGCTGCCCGCGCGGGCGATCCGGGTCATCTGTGGATCACCGCGCGGCGGCAGAGCGCAGGCCGTGGCCGGCGCGGCCGCGCCTGGACTTCGGTTGATGGCAATCTCTATGCGTCGCTGCTGCTGATCGAGCCGGCGCCGCTCCTCGCCCTTCAGTCGTTGCCGCTTGTGGCAGCGCTCGCCGCGCATGAAGCTGTCGCGTCCGCGCTCCCGCTCGGCATCGAAGCGCGCATCAAATGGCCCAATGACATTTTGATCGAAGGACGCAAGGCCGTCGGCATCCTGCTGGAAAGCGAGGAACTGCCCGATGGCCGGCGCGCCGTGGTCGCCGGGATCGGCATCAATGTGGCGCAGGCGCCCGATCATGGCCTTTATCCCGTGACATCGATTCGCGAACTTGGTGGTACGCTGTCGGCGGACGAGGTTTTTGCGCATCTTTACCGTTCCATGGCGGCAGGTCTCTCGCTCTGGAATCGCGGTGAAGGACTTCGCGCCATCGTGGCGGCCTGGCGCAGCCGCGCGGCCGGAATCGGCGAGCGCATCACGGTCAATCTGCCGAACGGCTCTTTGTCCGGGACCTTTGAGAATATTGACGAGGAAGGACAACTCGTCCTGCGCGACGACGGCGGCGCGCACAGGCTGATTTCGGCCGGCGACGTGTTCTTCCACTAAAAGACATGGCTTGGCGCCCGGCGCAGGCAAAGAGATGGGAATGACATCAGGCGCGTTCGGCGGGGCATAGGCCAAGCCGTCCGCGGTGCTGAGAAAGGTTTTAGACGTTACCATGACCAAACAGGATGAACTGGTCTTCCTGCCGCTCGGCGGGGTTGGCGAGATCGGCATGAATCTGGCGCTCTACGGCTTTGGCCCGCCCAGCAAACGCGAATGGCTGATGGTGGATTGCGGCGTCACCTTTCCGGGCCCGGAACTGCCGGGCGTCGATCTGGTGCTGCCGGACATCCGCTTCCTGGCCGAGGAGCGCAAGACGCTCAAGGGTATCGTCATCACCCACGCGCATGAGGATCACTATGGCGCCTTGAACGACCTCTGGCCCGGGCTTAACGTGCCGGTCTATGCCTCGCCGTTCACGGCAGGCATGCTGGAGGCCAAGCGTCAATTCGAGCGCAGCCGCTCGGAAATCCCGGTGACGATTTTCAAGCAGGGCGATACGATCAGGGTCGGCTCCTTCGAGGTCGAGGCGATCGGCGTTAATCACTCGATCCCCGAGCCCATGGCTCTGGCTATCCGCACGCCGCTCGGCACGGTCGTTCACACCGGCGACTGGAAGATCGATCTTCAGCCCTCTCTCGGTCCGCTGACGGACGAGGTCCGTCTGCGCGCGCTCGGCGATCAGGGCGTTCTGGCGATGATGTGCGATTCGACCAATGCTCTGCGCGATGGCGTGTCGCCCTCCGAGGAAGAGGTGGCCGCAAGCCTGACGAAGCTGATCGAAGCGGCCGAGGGGCGCGTGGCCATCACCACCTTCTCGTCCAATGTCGGCCGCATCCGCTCCGTCGCCCGCGCCGCCGAGGCCGCTGGGCGCGAGGTGCTGCTGATGGGCTCCTCGATGAAGCGCGTTGTTGCCGTGGCCCGCGATGTCGGTTTGATGGAAGGGGTCGGGCCCTTCATCGATGAGGAGGATTTCGGCTATATCCCACGCGAGAAGGTGGTGGTAATCCTCACCGGCAGCCAGGGTGAGCCACGTGCGGCACTGGCGAAGCTGTCGCGCGACGAAATGCGCAATGTGGCGTTTTCCGCCGGCGATACCGTGATCTTTTCGTCGCGCACCATTCCGGGCAACGAAAAGGCCATCAGCGATATCAAGAACGGGCTGATCGAGCAGGGCATTATCTGCCTGACGGACTCGGACGCTTTGGTGCACGTATCGGGCCACCCGCGCCGCAGCGAGCTGCGTCAGATGTATGAGTGGGTCCGGCCGAAGGTGCTGGTGCCGGTGCATGGCGAAGCCGCGCATCTGACCGCCCATGCCGAGCTTGCCCGGCAATCCGGTATTGCCGAGGTACCGCGCTTGCGCAACGGCGAAATCCTCCGTCTGGCGCCAGGTCCGGCCACGGTGGTCGGTGAGGCGCCACATGGGCGCATCTTCAAGGACGGATCACTGATCGGCGATTTCGAAGAGATGGGCATCGGCGCCCGCCGCAAGCTCTCCTTCGCCGGTCATGTCTCCGTCAATCTCATGCTGGACGGGCGGCTGGATATTGCTGTGGATCCCGTCGTCGTGCCGATCGGTCTGCCCGAATATGACGATGAGGGCGAAGACATGGAGGACACGCTTTACGACGCTGTCGTCAGCGCCGTCGAAAGCATTCCGAAGGTCAGGCGCAAGGATCTCGCTTTGGTGCAGGAGGCGGTGCGCCGTGCTGTGCGTGGCACCGTCCATGAGGTCTGGGGCAAGAAGCCAGTCGTCACGGTCTTCGTCAACAAGGTCGGCTGATGTCCATGCTGGGACCGGTGAACCATATCGCGCTCGCCGTGCCCGATCTTGCCGAGGCGATGGCGCGCTATCGCGATCGCCTCGGTGCGCATGTCAGCGCTCCGCAGGTGCTTCCCGACCACGGGGTCACGGTCGCCTTCGTCGAATGCGGCCCAACCAAAGTCGAGCTTCTCGAGCCATGGGGCGATGCCTCGCCCATCGCCGCCTTTCTTGCCCGCAACCCGACAGGCGGTCTGCACCACATCTGCCACGAAGTGGGCGATCTGCTGGCCGCGCGAGACCGTCTGGTCTCTGAGGGGGCGCGCATTCTTGGCGATGGCAAGCCGAAGATCGGCGCCCACGGGCGCCCTGTTCTCTTCCTGCACCCGAAGGATTTCTTCGGCGTGTTGATCGAGCTTGAAGAGGTAAAGCCCACTTCCGCAGAGGCTTGAAGCGGGATAGGTTCGGCGCGTAGCCGCCATTCAAAGGCGGAGAAGCCGCGCTGCCGGGGAGGGTGCCGTGCCGATCTTTTCGATCATCGCCATCTATTTCGTGATCTGGTGGCTGACGCTTTTCGTCGTGCTTCCCGTGGGCATGCGCAGCCAGGCCGAAGAGCACGAGGTGGTGCGCGGGAGCGCCGAAAGCGCGCCGGCACGCTTCAACGCCCTGAAGGTGTTCGGCGCCACCACCATTTTGGCCGCGCTGATCCAGACCGTTTTCTACGTCCTGATGCATGTCTACGGACTGAGCGTCGATTCGATTCCCCGCTTCGCGCCCGTGTTTTACTGAGCATCGCAGCGACGACTTTCCGAGCTGGGAGATGGGCGAGCCATAGCCAGAATTACGGAGGGCCGACCCTCGTCGATCTGTTGCTCCACCGGATGAAACAGCGCAGTCAGACGCGCAAAAAAAAACAAGGCCAGAAGCCTTGTTTTCTAAGTTTCGCGTGATCCGTTTCCGTTACCGGCGGCAGCGGGCGAGCGCGCCTAAGATCTTATCCTCCCAAGACTTGACCGCGAAAGTCGGCAAGAAATTGTTCTCCCTGCCTGTTTTGTGAGCCGAAATTAGCCCAAAGATTAAGCTCTGTCACGCGCTTTTTTGCAAAATTGCGACATCCTCGGAAAAATTTCCCCAAGCGGGAAAACGCCGTAATTTCGCCGTTTCGCGAGGGTTCGACAGCGTGCCGAAACAAGCTAGGCGCTTCGGCACGCCGTGAGGGGATGCCACGCAAGGACCAAGCGAAGGCGCATCCTGGCGGGTTTTCTTCGCCGCGCGAACCGTTTAAGAACGCCGATGCGTCGCCGTCCGAAGCCTCTCGGCGGCCGACCTCGTGCAAACCCGTCTGAGCGTGCTTCGATCCGATGAAGAGGGATCGCAGGCCGCTGCCGAAGAACCTTGGAACCCTGTTCATGCGCCTGTCCCGCTACTTCATGCCGATCCTGAAGGAAAATCCGAAGGAAGCGGAAATCGTCTCGCACCGGCTGATGCTGCGCGCGGGCATGATCCGCCAGCAGTCCGCGGGGATCTATTCCTGGCTGCCGCTCGGCAAGCGCGTTCTCGACAAGGTCAACGCCATCATCCGCGAAGAGCAGAACCGCTCCGGTGCCATCGAGCTTCTGATGCCCACGCTTCAGTCAGCCGAGCTCTGGCAGGAAAGCGGGCGCTACGACGATTACGGCAAGGAAATGCTGCGCATCAAGGACCGCCAGGAGCGGCCGATGCTCTATGGACCGACCAATGAGGAGATGATCACCGACATCTTCCGGTCCTCGGTCAAGTCCTACAAGGATCTGCCGCTCAATCTCTATCATATTCAGCTGAAGTTCCGCGACGAGATCCGTCCGCGTTTCGGCACCATGCGCTCGCGCGAATTCCTGATGAAGGACGCCTATTCCTTCGATCTCACCCGCGAAGCGGCGCTGCATGCCTACAACAAGATGTTCGTAGCCTATCTGCGCACCTTCGACCGGCTGGGCATGCGCGCCATTCCGATGCGCGCCGATACCGGCCCGATCGGCGGCAATCATAGCCACGAGTTCATCATCCTGGCCGACACCGGCGAATCGGAAGTCTTCTGCCACAAGGATTTCGTCGACTTCGACATTCCCGGCATCGACACCGATTTCGACGATGTGGCAGCCCTTCAGGGCATCTTCGAAAAATGGACCTCGCGCTATGCCGCAACGTCCGAAATGCATGATGCCGCTGCGTTCGACGCGATTGCCGAAGGCGAGCGCGTCTGCGCGCGCGGCATCGAAGTCGGCCATATCTTCTATTTCGGCACGAAATATTCCGAGCCGATGGGCGCCAAGGTGCTTGGTCCCGATGGCAAGGAACATCTGGTTCACATGGGCTCCTACGGCATCGGGCCGACCCGCTTGGTGCCGGCGATCATCGAAGCCTCGCATGACGAGAACGGCATCATCTGGCCGCAATCCGTCGCGCCGTTCGATGCCGTCGTCATCAACATGAAGGCGGGCGATGCCGGCTGCGATGCCGCCAGCACCAAGATTTATGGCGAACTCGGCACCGCCGGCCTCGACATGCTCTATGACGACACCGACGACCGCGCCGGCGCCAAGTTCGCGACGGCCGACCTGATCGGCGTGCCGTGGCAGGTGATCGTCGGGCCGCGCGGTGTTGCCGCCGGCGAGGTGGAACTGAAGAACCGCCGCACCGGCGAGCGCGAGACCCTGCCGATCGACGCGGTCATCGCCAAACTCGGCGCCACACGATAATAGGACAATGACGCGATGACGGCTGTCCCAGCAGACACCACGGCGGACGAGGCGGCCAAGCGACCGTCGAGCCGACCCTTCTCCGCTTTCGAGCGCATGGTGGCGTGGCGCTATCTGCGCTCGCGCCGCCGGGAAGCCTTCATCTCGGTTATCGCCGGTTTTTCCTTCATCGGCATCATGCTCGGTGTGGCGACGCTGATCATCGTTATGGCGGTGATGAACGGTTTCCGCACCGAGCTGATTTCGCGCATTCTCGGCATCAACGGTCATATGATCGTCCAGCCGCTCGACGGCCCGCTCGACAATTACGCCGATCTCGCCGCCAAGTTTTCGGGCATAAAGGGCGTGACCATGGCGATCCCGATGATTGAGGGGCAGACGCTTGCCTCCGGCACCGGCGGGGCGGGCACCGGCGCGCTGGTGCGCGGCGTGCGGCCGGAGGATTTCGGCAAGATGTCGGCCGTCTCTGGCCATATCCGCTCCGGCGATCTCAAGGCCTATGCCGATGGCACAGGCGTGGCGATCGGTTCGCGCATGGCCGATCAGCTGGGCTTGCAAGCAGGTGGCACCATCACGCTGGTGGCGCCGGAGGGCGATGTCACGCCGATGGGTGTCAATCCGCGCGTGAAATCTTACACCGTCTCGGCGATCTTCGAGATCGGCATGTCGGAATATGATGCCTCGATCATCTTCATGCCGCTCTCTGAAGCTCAGCTCTATTTCAACGCCGAGGGCATCGCCCAGTCGATCGAGATCTTCGTCGAGAAGCCCGATATGGTCGATAGCCTGCGCAAGCCGGTGGAGGATACCGCAGGGCGGCCGATCCTGATCACCGACTGGCGCGACCGCAACAAGACCTTCTTCTCCGCCCTCCAGGTGGAGCGCAACGTCATGTTCATGATCCTGACCCTGATCGTCTTGGTGGCCGCGCTCAACATCGTCTCCGGTCTGATCATGCTGGTGAAGGACAAGGGCAGCGATATCGCGATCCTGCGCACGATGGGCGCTTCGGCCGGTTCGGTCATGCGCATCTTCTTCATGACAGGTGCGGCGATTGGCATTGTCGGCACGCTGGCGGGCGTTGCGCTCGGCATTGTCGTCTGTCTGAACATCGAGTCGATCCGCCAATTCTTTTCCTGGGTCTCCGGCACGACACTTTTCAACCCGGAGCTCTATTTCCTCAGCCAGTTGCCGGCCGAAATGAACCCAGGCGAGACCCTGTCGGTCGTTGCCATGGCTATCGGTCTGTCTTTCCTGGCCACCATCTTCCCGGCTTGGCGGGCCTCGCGGCTCGATCCGGTCCAGGCGCTGCGGTACGAATAAGGTGATACGAAGCATGGCCGCGCGCGTGGTACTCGAACTTTCGGCCGTCGAAAGGCACTACAGCCAGGGCGACAAGGCTCTGTCGATCCTCAAGGGGGCGGACTTTCGCCTGAATGCCGGCCAAACCGTCGCGCTCGTCGCGCCGTCTGGAACAGGCAAATCGACGCTTCTGCATCTGGCCGGGCTGCTGGAACGCCCGGATGCTGGCGATGTGCTGATCAATGGCCGCTCCTGCGGCACGCTTGGCGACGAGGAGCGCACGCGCGTCCGCCGCCATGAGATCGGCTTTGTCTATCAGTTCCATCATCTCCTGCCGGAATTCACGGCCATCGAGAACATCATGATGCCGCAGCTGATCGGCGGCCTGTCCAAGGCGGAGGCGCGCGAGCGTGGCGCAGCGCTGCTCGACTATATGCGCATCGGCCACCGCGCCGACCATCGCCCTTCGGAACTCTCAGGCGGCGAGCAGCAGCGCGTCGCCATTGCGCGCGCGGTCGCCAATGCGCCCTTCGTGCTGCTGGCCGACGAGCCGACCGGCAATCTCGATCCGGAAACGGCAGGCTACGTCTTCGAGGCGCTCAAAGCCCTGGTCAAGCAATCAGGTCTTGCGGCCATGATCGCCACGCATAATTATGATCTCGCCCGCCTGATGGACCGCCGTGTGACGATCGAGGATGGCCAGGTGGTCGAACTGGACTGAAGGTCGCGACGCGGAATTGCCCGTCTGTCGGGAGGCGGGTTTAAAAACGGGTAACCGTCTTCGGCATCTGATTTGATTGCGGTTTGTGCATTTACCTCGAATTTCGAAATGGCCTTTAGGATGGCACCGTTAACGACGGAGTGTCATCGTGGTTCTAGCAGCACGCAGGGATGACCTGAGCCCTTACAGTCCGCGTGCGGCGCTTCTTGACAAGCTGTCCGCATCGCAGGCCCATATCGAGCAATGCTTCCTCAAAGCGGGCGAAACGCTGGTTTCCGTGATGGAAATCGTCGGCAGCCTGATCGCCACGCTCGATCAATTCACGGGTACGCTGGGCGGCGAAACCACGGCTGCCACGATCCGCGATCTGCGCCAGGCCATTGCCGATCTCGCTGCCCTGCCGGAAACGGCGGCGTCGCGGCAGAACGCGTTTGACGAAATTGCCCGCGTCTGCGGAGAAACGGTGGGCCATGTCGAGGACATGCGCGAAACCTTCCGCTATCTCAGGACCTTCGCCATCTCCGTGAAGATCACGGGTGCGGGCATCGAGGAATTTTCCGGGTTCGCCGATGAGATCCGCGAGCGCATCCAGTCTGGTGCGAGCGAAATCGACAGTTTCGCCCGACAGGTCGGCACTATGAGCGGAGAGCTCGACAAGGCCAAATCCTTCAGTGACAGCGTGTTGACCGACTTCCGGTCGACCGTGCCGGCGATCGTCTCCAGTCTTGACCGTAGCGCCGGCCTGCTGACGCAGGAACACAAGGATATGTCGGATATTGCCGACGATGTTCGCGCGATCGCAAACATCGTCCAGAGCAAGATTGCCACCGTCTTGTCGGCGCTGCAGATTGGCGACATCACCCGTCAGCGCATCGAGCATGTCCAGGAAGCCTTTGCGATCCTGGATGAGTTTACCGGCTCTGCCGACGGCGCCGGGCTGACGGACGACGAGCGTCATGATCTGGAGCGCGCCGTCTTCGCGCTGGCGCAAGGCCAGCTGGACGAGATGGTGGAGGATTTTCGCGGCAAATGCGCGAGCATCGCCACCACCATTGCCAGCTTTGCCACCGATGCCTCGCAGATGTTGTCGCAGCGCGAGCGGCTCGGTGCCTTCAACGTTCAGTCCGAGAAGAACATCCTCAAGGCCATGGAGCGCGATATCGGCCATGCGGCTGGCCTCGCAACCGATATCCAGAAACGCGGCATGGAGTCCGATACGCTCGTGCACCGCGTCAGCGAGGGTGTGCGCGTGCTCTTGAGCGGCATCGAGGTCGTTCGCGGCATCAAGACCGACATTCACTATATGGCACTGAACTCCAATCTCCGCTGCTCGCGTCTCGGTGATGCCGGCCGTGCGGTGAACGTCGTCAGCGGCGAGCTGCGCACCTTTGCCGGCCGCTTGGAAGAGCCCGCCGATGCGGTCATGGCCTGCATGCAAGCCGTCCAGTCCGTTGCATCGACGCTGCTGGAGCGCCAGACGGCAACGGAAACGCACGACGTCGCGTCGCCCTTGAAGGATGCGCTCGTCTCGATCGGCGCTGCCTCCCAGGCAATGGATGGCGGGCTGCAGGAGGTGACGCGGCAGGGGGATGCGGTGTTCTCCCGCATCATGTCCGCGGTCAATTCGCTGGATTTCGAGAGCAAGCTCGGCGCAGTTCTCGCCGCTTCGGCCGAGATTGCCCGCGGAGTGGTCGAGCGCAACGGCCTACCGGAGGCGCTGCCACCTGCCGCCGAAGCGCTTGGTAACCGCATCTTCTCGATCTACACCATGGTGCAGGAGCGGCAGATCCATCTCAGCCTGCTGCCGGGTGGCGCGGTGGAAGCGCATATCGAGACGGCTGCCAAGACGGATGAAGAGCTGTTCGACGATGCGCTTTTCTAAAGCATGTCGCGCAAAGCCGTGTCGCAGTTTTGCGAGATCGACATACGGCAAAACGAGTGCCTAGGCATCGAGCGCGAATCTAAAAGATCGCGAGACGCTTTAGCCGCTTGGCACATCGCGTCTGTGACGAGAGCCGTCAGGCTGCGCTGGCAGCCTGGCTTTGCCGGCGCAAGGGCACAAGCAGCTCCACCTCGTTGGCGAAGCTTTCGGCATTCTGGATCGCCTTGGCGAGATTGCTGACCCGCTCCGGCTGCATTTGATGCAGAAACACCCTGTATTCGAACATATCGCGGAAGGCCGAGCGCTCGATGATCGGTGTCTGCAGAAGATTGACCTCCCGCTCGGCCAGAAGCGCCTTGACGGCCAGCAGCGCGCGCGTCGTCACCATCGGATTGACGCGCGACAGCACCACGGAATGCGGTATGCGGATATTGGCCTTGCGGTCGAGATAGCTCAGCAGCTCGATGACCTGGGCGCCGCCCTGCGCGTCCATCGAACTGCCCTGAATCGGAATCAGCACGTGATCGGACATGCCGAGCGCGGTCGCCAGCAAAGGCGACTGGGCGCCCGGGAGATCGACGATGATGTAATCGCAGCTCGACCGATATTGCTCGATGGTGCGTTGAAGCGCACCGAGGGACACGAAGGTTGCAACCGTCAGATTGGGCTGCGGCTCGGACATTTCGAACCAGCGAGAGATCCAGCGCTGCGGGTCGGTGTCGATGATGCAGATCCGGTAGCCGCGCCGGACGAATTCCGTAGCCAGCAGCAGGACCGCCGTGGTCTTGCCGGCGCCGCCTTTTGAATTGGCGAAGGTAATGACGGGCATCGTACTCTCCAGCGCATCCCCGCAAGCCTGCGTCGCTTGCTCAGCCACACTGCATGCAGGCTGATGGTGCTAGTGCACAATTGTCGACTCTGATGGTTACCTGAGGCTTAACACAGCGAAGCGATGGCAAAAGGAATGCCAAAGGCATGTCGCTTGGGAGGGGGCGGAGCAGGGGAGGTGTGGCAGAATGGAGCAGCGCTGTTGGCAGGAGAAGGCCGGCCGGCGCACCTCTCGGGCGTACCGGCCGGAGCGTTCAGTCAGCGGCGACGATCTTCGGCAAGGATTTCGCTGGCCAGAAGTGGCAGGCCGAGGATCTTATCGACGCCGCCACGGGCAATGGCTTCCTTCGGCATGCCGAAGACGATCGAGGTCGCTTCGTCCTGCGCAACCGTGTAGGCGCCGGCCTGCTTCATCTCGAGCATGCCACGCGCGCCGTCGTCGCCCATGCCGGTCATGATCACCGCCATGGCATTGGAGCCGGCAGAGCGGGCGGCCGAGCGGAACAGCACATCGACGGATGGACGATGGCGCGACACGAGTGGACCCTGACGCACGGAGACATGATAGCGCGCGCCCTGGCGCTCCAACAGGAGATGATGGTCGCCGGGCGCGATCAGCACATGGCCCCGCAGCACGGGATCACCGTCCTGCGCCTCTTTCACCTCGACTTCGCAGAGCGTGTTCAAGCGCTTGGCAAAGGCGGCCGTGAATTTCTCCGGCATGTGCTGGACGATGACAATTCCCGGCGAATTGGCCGGAAGCCGTTCGAGAAGCTCGCGAAGCGCCTCGGTGCCGCCGGTGGAGGCGCCGATGCAGACGACCATTTCCGTCGTGCGCGCCATGGCCTTGCCGCTTGGTGGGGGCAGCATGACGTCGGCGGTCAGCTTCTCGGCCGGGCCGGATGCAGATGCACTGCTCGACCGGGCGGAGACTGTGGAACGCCGCGTGCCGATGCGCGCATGCGCCGCGCTTTTGACGACCTCGCAGATGCGCATCCCCTGTTCGGCCAGATGATCGGCCGCGCCGATCTTCGGCTTCAAGATCACGTCGACAGCGCCCGCTTCGAGCGCCTGCATCAGCGTTTCGGTGCCTTCCTCCGTCAGCGACGAGCACATGACCACCGGAATCGGGCGCTGCGACATCAGCTTGCGCAGGAAGGTGATGCCATCCATGCGCGGCATTTCGACATCGAGCGTGATGACATCAGGCACTTCGTCCTGAATGCGCTTTGCGGCGATGAAGGGGTCCGCCGCCGCGCCGATCACTTCGATCGCGGGGTCGGACTGGAGGACGGAGGTCAGCGTCTGCCGAACGCTGGCCGAATCGTCAATGATCAGAACGCGGATTTTGCCGCCCAAGCGTCTACTCCCGAATGAAGATGGTATTGGCGATCTGGCGAATGGGAAGGGTCAAGCCTGCTACTGTTTCGGAATGACCGATGAACAGATAGCCGCCCGGCGCCAGACATTCGCAGAGCTGCGAGAGCACATGTTGCTGGGTTTTCTTGTCGAAATAAATCAGCACATTTCGGCAGAAGATGATGTGCATCGGCTCGCCGACGCGGTAGCTCTCGTCCATCAGGTTCAGCCGCATGAAGCCGACATTGGCCCTGAGCTGCGGCACGATTCGCACTTCGTCCCGTTCCGGGTCGATCGCGGTCATGACATAGCGGCTGCGCATGGCGCGTGGCACAGGCACCACCATGTCGCTGCTGTAGATGCCCTTGCGCGCTCTCTGCAGAACGTCCGTCGACAGATCCGTGGCGAGGATCTGATAGTCGGGGCCGCGCTGCTGCTGGCGATAATCTTCCAGCACCATGGCCAGCGTATAGGGCTCGGCGCCGATCGAGCAGGCCGAACTCCAGACGCGCAGCTTGCGCGTTCCGAGCGCCTTGAAATGCGGCAGAACGTCCGAGGCCATGTAGTCGAAGTGGTTCGACTCCCGGAAGAAGTCCGTCTTGTTCGTGGTGACGGCATCGATCAGGTGAATCGTTTCGCTTTCCAGCCCGTCGCCCTTGAACAGATATTGGCAATAGGCGTCGAAATTCGAATAGCCCGTCGCCCTCAAACGGCGGCGCAAACGCCCTTCGAGCATGGTGATCTTGCTCGGCGGCATCTTGATGCCGCTATATTTGAAGATGAAGGTCGATAACCGATTGAAATTCTGTTGGCTCAAGCGGTCGTCGGCCGAGATACGAACTGCTGCTTCACTCACCGTGGCACTTTCTCAACGGGATCAGGCAACCGCGCGCTGCGGGGCGGCGGCGGCGGTGATGGCGGGGGCGCTGTCGGAAAAGAGGCGGGCGAGATCGATGATGATGACGAAATCGCTCGGCCGGCGCACGACGCCGCGGATATAGTCGCAGTTCCAGGCGGCGCCGATATCGGGCGCCGTCTCGATGGCATCGTGACGGAAGGGCGTGACCTCGAAGACCTTGTCGGCGACGAGGCCCAGCGCCAGCATCTTGTCGGCGATGGG
>NZ_FOAM01000052.1 GCF_900109605.1 Xaviernesmea oryzae | reverse complement strand
CGGGTGAACGAGCCGACCATGGTCTTGGCGCCAGGGGCCGTCGACGAGGTATTGTAGAGCCAGTTTTCGCCCGAGAAGGACGAAGACTGGGCCGTGGACGAGATCTGGTTCTTGAGCTCGACGAGCTCCTTGTTGATCTTGTCCTTGTCGGCGCCTGGTTCACGGGCGGCGGTCAGCTTGGCCTTGATCGTGGAAACAATGTCGATCGTGGCCTTCAGACCGCTATATGCGGTGTCCGTCTTGGCGGAGGCGAGGCCAAGTGCGTCCTGAACGGCGGACAGTGCCTTTTCGTCCGACTTCATCGTCGTGCCGATCGACCAGTAGGCCGCATTATCCTTGGCGGAGCCAACCTTCAGGCCCGACGAAATGTGCGCTTGGGTGCTTTCCATGCTGGAGCTGATCGACCGCAGGGTCGACAGGGCGTTGATGGCAGAAGAGTTCGTCACGATACTGGTCATAGGAGATTGTCCCTCAGATACGAAATACAGGGTTGGGGGACATACCGGACTCGAATACTCACCGGTGAAGACGGGCGGCGTCATGCCAGTTGGTGGTGCCTCTTTCAGAGAGACGACACCAAATCCGTCCTGCAAGACCTTTTCTATTAGATAGATCTTGCAAAAGAGTTCAAAAATTAGACTAACCTAAGGTAATCACGCGGATTGCGCCATTTACGTTTCATCGGCCCTCGACGCTCATATCCGCGACTGGAAAGCGGCTCTTCCGGCAAGGCGCTTCATCAGGGGCCTAGGGTGGGCCGCGCCCCTTGAGAGCGCGGCCCCTGTCTGCTTGATGAAACTTATCGGAAGAGCGACATGATGCTGTCCGGGCCGGAATTGGCGATCGACAGGGCCTGGATGCCGAGCTGCTGCTGCGTCTGCAGAGCCTTCAGGCGCGTGGACTCTTCGTTCATGTCGGCGTCCACGAGGCGACCGACACCCTTGGTGATGGTGTCGCGCAGATCCTTGACGAAGTCATTCTGCAGTTCGATACGGGAGCCGGTGGCGCCAAGGTTGGCGGCCGAGTCGGTCAGACCCTTCAGCATCGTGTCGACGGCGCTGACCATCTGTTCGACCTGCTCGTTTGTGGTGGCCGAGG
>NZ_FOAM01000041.1 GCF_900109605.1 Xaviernesmea oryzae | reverse complement strand
CGGGGTGGAGCAGCCCGGTAGCTCGTCAGGCTCATAACCTGAAGGCCGCAGGTTCAAATCCTGCCCCCGCAACCAAACATTCCCCCTCGATCTCAATAGACACACATCAAAGCCTCCTCCGCGAGGCTCAGACTGCTGACAAACCCGTCGATTTTTTTCGGCGGGTTTTTTGCGATTTGAAAGTCTCTCGCTCAGGTGGTGTCCTTGGTTGTGGTGCGAGGCGGCTTGGCGCTTGCTCATGCCCTCATCCCCAGGCTGGATTGGGGGCTTTGGTCATTGCCATTGCGATCTTCTTGATGTTCTGGGCGCTCGCGGCAAGCAAGCATTGCCACCTCACTTTGATGAGGCCGCGGAAGCGGGCGTAGCGGTGGCCGTGAAGCTGTTTGGCGTCGGCAAAGGAGCGTTTGACGGTCTCCTTTCGCCGCATGTAGATCGCTTTGCCCCACGGTGTCTTGCGGTTCATGTCGGTGCGCTCACGGGCGTCGGCCCAGACGTGGCAGGTAATGGTCCGCTCGGATTTCGCATTTGAGGTGCAGGAGGCAAGAAGCGGGCAGTCGCGGCAGATGGCCGGGTCTGACCGATAGCGCTTGTAGCCATTGCGGTCGGTGGTGGCGTAGGTGAGCATCTGGCCCTGCGGGCAGCGATAGCCGTCGGTGTCGGGCTCGTAGACGAATTTCGACTTGCGCATCATCCCCTCCTTCGGCGGGGTGGGGTTGCGATAGCCGGTCACGCCGAGGATGTTCCTGTCCTCCAGCCCCTTGGCGATGCCTGATGTGGCATAACCCGCATCCAGTCCGACCGCCCCGACGTTGAAGTCGAAGCGTTCCCGCTGCCGGTCGAGCCGCTCCAGATAGACGATACTGTCATGCACGTTGGCCGGCGTCACATGCGTGTCGGTGATGATCGCATGGCGGCCATCGACGGTACGATGATCGAGATAGAAGAAGCCCTTGGGCTTGCCGTCGCGCTACCCAAGTAGCCCGCGTCCGGATCGGTACGACTGACCTTGGTTTCCTTTACCTCCGGCTCGCGGTCCTTTTCCTTCAGCGGCTTCTGGCCATGCGCTGCCCGCTCAGCCGCGATTGCCCGGTCGAGGTCGGCCCGGTAGTCGGCACGCGACTTCTGGCGCATCTCGAGATCATACTTGCCCTTGTTGGCATTGGCCTTCAGATGCGTCGAGTCCGTGTAGAGGACTGTGCCTTCGACCAGGTCGTGCCGGATCGCCTGCTCAACGATCGCATCGAAGATGTCCTGGGCCACCGACGTGTCGTTGAAGCGGCGGCGGCGGTTCTGGCTGAGCGTGGAGCCGTCAAAAACCGGGTCCGTCAGCTTCATGCGCAGAAACCAACGATAGGCGACATTCACCTCGATCTCGCGCACCAACTGCCGCTCCGAGCGAACTCCGAACAGGTAGCCGATGAACAGCGCCTTGAACATCAACGTGGGATCGAGCGGCGGGCCGCCGTTGTCGGCGCAGTAAAGCCCGGCAACGCGATCATGAATGGAGGAAAAGTCGATCACAGCGTCGATCTTGCGAAGCAAGTGATCCTTCGGCACCAGACTGTCGAGCGTCACCATCTCGAGAGCCATCTGTTCGGGAGCAGGTTTCTTCAACATGTCCCAGTGAATCACAAACCCCTGGATGTCGCCAGGGGTTTGTCAGCAGTCTGAGCCTCCCTCGGGAGGCTCTTTGCGTTCATGGGACGCGAACGCCCCGAATTGTTTGGCAGTCGTCTTGTTTCTCAGAACAGACCGGGGAGGGGCTGCCTTCTCACAGGAATCGAGGGAGGCACTATGGGTCGGGTTCTACACGGGAGCGCCACGACGACAGAGGCAGTGCGTCGAGCAATACACAATGGTCAAGAGAGCCTGAGGGGATCGTGTCCCAGGACGTGGTGTAGCTTAGACGACCACGGCTCATCCCAGAGGGGCGGATGAGTGTCAGCTTGCTGCTGGCAGGCTGATAAGCGGATCATCGCTCATTGTGGCGATGGTTTCCAGCGTCATGTAGCGGGATCGTTGGACGGCCCATTCATCGTTCTGTTCGAGCAGGAGCGCGCCGACGAGCCTGACGATGGCGTCATCGTTGGGGAAGATGCCGACGACCTCGGTGCGCCGCTTGACCTCACCGTTGAGACGCTCGATCGGGTTTGTCGAATGAAGCTTGGCCCCATGCTGTTTGGGAAAGGTCATGTAGGCCAGCACGTCCTGCTCGGCACTGTCCATAAGACTGGCGAGTTTGGGCACCTTCGGCCTGATCTGGTCGGCGACATTGCGCCACTGGGCGCTCGCCGCCTCCGCTGTGTCTTGGGCGAAGGCCGTGGCGATGAAGGCGGAGACGACGCGCCGGCCACTCTTTCCGGCATGGGCGAGCGCATTGCGCATGAAGTGAACACGGCACCTCTGCCAGGTCGCGGAGAGCACCTTCGATACTGCGGCCTTGATCCCCTCATGCGCATCAGAGACGACGAGCTTGACGCCACGCAGACCCCGCCTGGTTAGCTTTCGAAGAAACTCGGTCCAGATCGCCTCGGCCTCGGACGTGCCGATTTCCATGCCGAGCACCTCGCGTCGGCCGTCGGTGTTGACGCCGACGGCGATGATCACGGCGACGGAAACGATGCGCCCGCCGCGCCGGACCTTGAGGTAGGTCGCATCGATCCAGAGATAGGGCCATTCGCCTTCGATGGGTCGGTCGAGGAAGACCTTCACCTTGTCGTCGATCTCTTCGCACAGGCGGGACACCTGGCTCTTGGAGATGCCGCTCATGCCCATCGCCTTGACGAGGTCGTCGACGGATCGTGTCGAAACGCCCTGGATATAGGCCTCTTGGATGACCGCCGTCAGGGCCTTCTCAGCCATTCGGCGTGGTTCGAGAAAGCTTGGGAAGTAGCTGCCTGTGCGAAGCTTGGGGATGCGCAGCTCGACAGTGCCCGCCCGTGTCTCCCAGTCCCGGTCGCGATAGCCGTTGCGCTGGGCAAGTCGGAAGCCATTCTTCTCGCCATACCCCGCGCCGGTCTTCGTGCCGACCTCCAGCGCCATCAGTTTCTCGGCAGCAAACCCGATCATTTCGCGCAGCAAATCGGCGTCGGCGCTCTTCTCAACGAGTGAGCGCAGGTTCATCATGTCGTCGGTCATCGGTGGTGTCCCTCAGGTTGGTCATAAGCAACCCGACCCTACCGGAAATCACCGATGGCTATGAAATCCAGCTACACCACTCCATGGGACACGATCCCTGAGGGCGCTTTTCAGACGATACGGAATCAATCAGAAGACCGTCGCCGAATGGAAAAAGAGGACCTCCCAGTCGGACTTGCCGACTTGCCCGA
>NZ_FOAM01000030.1 GCF_900109605.1 Xaviernesmea oryzae | reverse complement strand
CGTCATACGCCGTTCTTCACCAACTACCGTCCGCAGTTCTACTTCCGCACGACGGACGTGACGGGCATCGTCACGCTTCCGGAAGGCACGGAAATGGTGATGCCGGGCGACAACGTCACCGTTGACGTCGAGCTGATCGTTCCGATCGCGATGGAAGAAAAGCTGCGCTTCGCGATCCGCGAAGGCGGCCGCACCGTCGGCGCCGGCATCGTCGCTTCGATCGTCGAGTAATCGACACGGGCAAGGCCGCAGGCCTTGCCTAAGTGCAGGTCACAAGATGCAGATGGCGCCGTTGTTGCTGTCTTGATCTCGCGAGCCCGACTCAGAGCCCCGCAGCGATGCGGGGCTTTTTGCGTTTCTGCCCAGCTTCAATGTCCTCGTCGCAGACAAACCCAACACGGCTTTGTGAGGACGATTCGGCATTTTCTGGGTCGGAAAAGCTGCGTCTTTCGGTATCCTTTCTCCAGGTCGAACGGGGTTCGGCGTGTGCATGAAAACACGGTGTCGCGTAATCAGGGAGGAACGCGGCAGCGGGCGCGGGGAGGGCGCCGAGCAAGACGGGGACGCCAGACATGATCTTCAAACGCCGCAGCCGGCTTGCCGCTGTTTTTTCGCGTGGGACAGCGCGCGCCGTCCCCTATCTCTTGCTGGCTCTGCCGACAGCTTCGCTTGCCGAGGATCGCGGTCGGCTGATCTGGTCTCCGGAAAAAACGGCTGAGCGAGCCTTTAAGCTGCGCGTTGGCGTCCGGCTGGGCGAGGGCGGCCAGGCAAGCGCCGGAACGGATCTGGCCGTCTCTGCCAGCCGCTCCGGCCGGATCATCACCGATGAGCCACCGGTGGCCGTCTGGGGCGTCATCTCCGGGCGAAGCGGCAGTGGCGACGCCCGGCGCGCGTCTGTTCGAGTCGAAGCACGGGATGGCGTCGGCCATGCCGACCTTACGCGCAGCCGAACGATGATCGTCTCCGAACGCGTCGATCTCAAGCTTGAGCGTGTCCTGTCTTTCGACTGCAACGTTTATGCGGGCCAATGTCAGGCGCCTCTACTCGACCAGACTGCACGGCTAAGCGCCGTGGGCCTTGGAACGGCCGTGATTGCCCGCAGCCGGCTTGATGCCCAAAGATTCGATGCGAGTCAGGCTTTGGGTCTGGAGCAGAAGCTAGGCAAGCTCCGCCTTGGGGCCGAAGTCGTCGACCTACAAGACAGCCCGCACGCCAACTTTTCTGCGAACATGGCCTTTCACTGGTGACAGGCCGCGATGCTGGACACAGGTCATGACAAAGACTGGGGCACACGTGGCGACCTTGGCCAGCGATTGCTTTCATTTTTGACTCGGCCTATGTGAATTGGCGCTTACAAGAATGCTTGTCCTGCATCGAACGCGTGTCCCTGGGTGCGGCGGAGCGTCGGGTTGAGATGCTCACATTTCCGCCTTGCGTGCCGCTCAATGAGGCGGAAAGCGGCGTGTTGCAGGCCCGCCGTGACTTCAGGCCGCGCCGCGCATGTGCGCGAGCCGCGTCTTACAATGAGGAACTGGAGAACATATGACTGACATCGCGCGGATTTTCGTGGGCTTCGACAGCAAGGAAGTCGTGGCCTATCATACCTTCTGCCAGAGCATTCTGGAGAAGAGCTCGATCCCGGTCCTGTTCTGCCCGATCGCACTCGACACCGTGGCCGGCATTTTCACGCGTGAGCGCAACCAGCTTCAATCGACCGAGTTTTCGTTCTCGCGCTTCCTGACGCCCTATCTCAGCAACTTCGAGGGATGGAGCCTGTTTGCCGACTGTGATATGCTGATGCGCAGCGATATCGCCAAGCTCTGGGCCCTGCGCGACGACAAATACGCCGCCATGTGCGTCAAGCATGACTATGTGCCGAAGGTCGAAACGAAGTTCCTCGGCCAGACGCAGACCAAATACGAGAAGAAGAACTGGTCGAGCGCCATCCTCTTCAACAATGCCAAGTGCCGCACGCTGACGCCTGATTATGTCAACACGGCCACGGGGCTCGAACTGCACCAATTCAAATGGTTGGAGAGCGAAGAGCTGATCGGCGAACTGCCGAAGACCTGGAACTGGCTCGTCAACGAATATGAGTACAACGAAGCAGCCGACCTCGTCCATTTCACCGATGGCGGCCCTTATTTCGATGATTATAAGGACGATGATTATGCCGAGGAATGGTTCGCGGCGCGTGACCGTGTGCTGGCGGTGACGCAACGCGCGTAAACGGCGATCCGCGCTGATCGTCATGGCGGCGTGCTCTCGGGCGCGCCGTTTTTTCATGCGCAAGGCGCATCCTATTTGAAGATGCGTTTGAAGAAGGCGCGAATGTTGCGGCGCATCTTCGTCATCGCCCAGAGCTTGGCCATCTGCCGCTCCATGCCGGTGAACCGGTTGGCAAGCGACTGCGCAGCAGCCAGCGCGATCTTTCCCTCGCCGAACTCAGGAAAGCGGCTATGGATACGGGCAAAGGAGTCGGTCGAAAGCCCGGCGCCTTGGCCGAGGCGGCTCAGCCGCCCGGATTGCTCGAAGAGGCTCAGGAGCGTCTGTTCGAAGGTCCAGTCATGCTCCACATACATATTGAACTGCGCGCCCGCGACGCCCGTGAAGCCACAGAGATAGATGCGTGCCTGTGGCATGGCTTCGATCAGCCAGAGTGCGAGAGCAAAGCCTGTTGTCGGCATCCGTCCCTCGGGATAAAAGCCGGCAAATACGTGATCGAAATCGATTGTCTCCGCCACCAATGCGCTCGCACGCGGCGCCTGGCGGGTAACGGCATCCGACGCCGCGCCTCTTTCTGCCAGCAGCCCGACTTCGGCCTTCAGCCCCTGCGGAAAGAAGCTGTGAGCGCGATCGAAGTGCTTCTGCGATTTCAGGAACCGCGTGCCTCCGGCAACCAGCCGATGGCAGAGAATCGCGTCATGGGGAAAGGGGCCGTTCAAAACCTTGGCGCAGCCGGTGAAGAAGACATAGAGCGTGCGCGCCGGCAGGGCGGCGACGATCTCGTCGATTACCACGCTCTCGCTATTGGCGATCAGCGCTACAGCATCATAGGCGCGCAGCATCTCTGGCAGCGGCATGGTCATGAAACCCGTCTCTCTTGATCAACTGCGGCTATATGGAGCGCCGATGCGCCTGCGCCGCCTGTGCAGCGGTCATGGCCACTGCGCTCATGGACAATCCAACGCCTTCCAAGAAAGACGTTGCCTGCCTTTGTCTTAGCGTGACTTGTCGTAAATCAGAAGCGAACTTTTCCGGCGCGGAAAGAGCGTCGACACTGCGCTCATGCGAAAGCAGATAGTGGCAGAAGCAGGCTTGGCGTCACCCACAAAAATTTCCCGCTTCGCCGCTTGCCAAGGTGAAAAATTCGCTTTAAACGGAGCCCACTTCTTTAGGGGTATAGCTCAGTTGGTAGAGCGGCGGTCTCCAAAACCGCAGGTCGGGGGTTCGAGCCCCTCTGCCCCTGCCATTCGATCAGCGCACGATTTGCGGCGGCAATGGCGGAAGGAATCGCATAAGAGACGCGATGTGGCGCTGCGCAGGTGGCGTCAAGGTTTCGGAGGGCTAGCCTTTCCGGGCCAGATGTGCCAAAGGTCTGCTCTTCCGCTTGCGGAAGCGTATCAAGATCTTTATGTAGGGTTAAACAATGCGGCGCGTCGAGCTGGACCGAGCTTTACGCGCCGTTGTGTCGTGAGCATTCAATGGCATCGAAGACCACTCCACTTACGTTCCTGCGGCAGGTGCGCGCCGAAACCGCCAAGGTGACGTGGCCCTCTCGTCGCGAGACGATGATTTCGACCCTGATGGTCTTTGTCATGGTGATCGTTGCGGCTGCCTTTTTCTTTGGCGCCGACCAGCTGATGGGCTGGGCGATCGGCCTTGTGCTCAAAGCTCGCGTCTAATTGATAGGTGGAATGACCATGGCTGCCCGTTGGTATATTGTTCACGCCTATTCGAATTTCGAAAAGAAGGTTGCTGAATCGATCGAGGAGAAGGCGCGCCAGAAGGGGCTGAGCCATCTCTTCGAAAAGATCCTGGTGCCGACCGAGAAGGTCGTTGAAGTTCGTCGTGGCCGCAAGGTCGATTCCGAGCGCAAGTTCTTCCCCGGCTATGTGCTGGTGCGGGCGAACCTGACGGATGACGCCTACCACCTGATCAAGAACACGCCGAAGGTGACGGGCTTCCTCGGATCCGACAATAAGCCGGTTCCGATTCCGGATTATGAAGCCGATCGCATTTTGGGCCAGGTCCAGGATGGTGTCGAGCGGCCGAAGCCCTCGATCTCGTTTGAGATCGGCGAGCAGGTGCGCGTTTCCGACGGTCCCTTCGCCTCGTTCAATGGCGTGGTGCAGGATGTGGACGAAGAGCGGGCGCGCCTCAAGGTCGAGGTCTCGATCTTCGGCCGTGCAACGCCTGTCGATCTGGAATTCGCCCAGGTCGAGAAGGTCTGACGAGATTCCGGCTGGCCTCAAGGGTTGGCCGGCAGGGCAGCCGCAACGGCTTCCCGAACCCCGCGTGGAAGGACGCTCCGCCAGTCAAGGCCGGGCAGGGTGGTCCGCACCACGCAACCGCAGCCGCCGCCTTTCGCTGATGTGAAGGCGGCATGTGAAGGCCGGGAAACCGGCCGAACTCGTCCGGCGCCGATCCGATGATCGGCAGAGACGCCGGACGCAAACAGGCAGAGAGATATGGCTAAGAAAGTTGCAGGCCAGCTCAAGCTTCAGGTCAAGGCAGGGTCGGCCAATCCGTCCCCGCCGATCGGCCCGGCGCTTGGTCAGCGTGGCATTAACATCATGGAATTCTGCAAGGCGTTCAATGCCGCCACGCAGGAAATGGAAAAGGGTATGCCGATCCCGGTCGTCATCACCTATTACCAGGACAAGTCCTTCACCTTCGCGATGAAGCAGCCTCCGGTCAGCTACTGGCTGAAGAAGGAAGCGAAGATTTCGTCCGGTTCCAAGACGCCCGGCAAGGGCGCCAAGGCAGGCACCCTGACCCAGGCTCAGATCCGCACGATCGCCGAAGCCAAGATGAAGGACCTGAACGCTGCCGATATCGAAGGCGCAATGTCCATGATCGAGGGCTCCGCCCGCGCCATGGGCCTGGATGTGGTGGCGTAACATGGCAAAGCTTGCAAAGCGTATTCAGAAGATCCGCGAAGGCGTTGATCCGACCAAGCTCGTCGCGCTCGGCGATGCGATCTCCATGGTCAAGGAGCGGGCAACCGCAAAGTTCGACGAAACCGTCGAAATCGCCATGAACCTCGGCGTCGATCCGCGTCATGCCGACCAGATGGTCCGCGGCGTCGTCAACCTGCCGAACGGCACTGGCCGCGACGTTCGCGTTGCCGTCTTCGCACGCGGCGTCAAGGCTGATGAAGCCAAGGCGGCCGGTGCAGACATCGTCGGCGCCGAAGATCTGGTCGAAATCGTCCAGGGCGGCAAGATCGACTTCGATCGCTGCATCGCCACGCCGGACATGATGCCGCTCGTCGGCCGTCTCGGCAAGGTGCTCGGCCCGCGCGGCATGATGCCGAACCCGAAGGTCGGCACGGTCACCATGGACGTCACGGGCGCCGTCAAGGCATCCAAGGGCGGCGCTGTGGAGTTCCGCGTCGAAAAGGCCGGGATCATCCATGCCGGCATCGGCAAGGCCTCCTTCGAAGCTGCGAAGCTGGAAGAAAACATTCGTGCGTTTGCCGATGCGGTCGTCAAGGCCAAGCCGGCTGGCGCCAAGGGCAACTATGTCAAGCGCGTGGCGATTTCCTCGACCATGGGCCCGGGCGTCAAGATCGACCCGGCCACGCTGACGGTCGCCTAAAGACCTCTGCCGCTGGCTATGGCCGGCGGAGTGCAGAATTCCGGCCCTTCGGGGCTGGAGATCCAGGCTCCTCGGAGCCTGGACATCCTGTCCGAGATTGCAGGTGGTTATACCTTAATCACTTTGCCTGCATGAGACGGGTGAGACCCGGAATATCCCGCTTCCCTTGCTTGCAGGAGGACGCGGCAACTGTCGGTTCGAACCTCGGCTTGCCTTTCGGAACTCTTAGGAGTTCTGCAAGGGACAGGATCCTCGAGCGTCGCTCGGGATCGTTTTTCGGTCCCGCGCGGCAAAGGCAAACCCGGCGGTCTTGCAGGATTGCGGACCGTCAACTGGAGATAGGCAGTGGAAAGAGCGGAAAAACGCGAATTCGTCACGGAGCTGAACGAAGTCTTCAAGGCTTCCGGTTCGGTTGTCGTGGCCCGCTATGCCGGTGTCACAGTTGCGCAGATGAACGACTTTCGTTCGAAGATGCGTGCTGCTGGCGGTACCGTCAAAGTCGCGAAGAACCGCCTGGCCAAGATTGCCCTTCAGGGTACGGAGTCGGAGGGGATCACCGATCTCTTCAAGGGTCAGACGCTGATTGCTTACAGCACTGATCCGATCACGGCTCCCAAGGTCGTCATGGATTTCGCCAAGGGCAACGACAAGATCGTCGTTCTCGGTGGCTCCATGGGCGCGACCGCGCTCGACGCAGAAGGTGTTAAGTCGCTTGCGACCCTGCCTTCGCTCGACGAGCTGCGTGCAAAGCTGCTGGGCATGATCCAGACGCCTGCCACGCGCATTGCTGGTGTCGTTCAGGCGCCTGCTGCTCAGCTCGCCCGCGTGTTCTCGGCCTATGCCAAGAAGGACGAAGCCGCATAAGGCGGTTTTTCGCTGTTCAAAATAAACCAGTTCGAACTGAATCAAGGGAATACCAAAATGGCTGATCTCGCCAAGATCGTAGAAGACCTCTCCTCGCTGACCGTCCTGGAAGCCGCTGAGCTGTCCAAGCTGCTCGAAGAAAAGTGGGGCGTTTCCGCCGCTGCTCCGGTTGCTGTTGCCGCTGCTGGCGGTGGCGCTGCCGCTGCTCCGGTCGAAGAAGAAAAGACCGAGTTCGACGTCATCCTCGTGGATGCCGGCGCGAACAAGATCAACGTCATCAAGGAAGTCCGCGCTATCACCGGCCTCGGCCTCAAGGAAGCCAAGGACCTCGTCGAAGGCGCTCCGAAGGCCGTCAAGGAAGCTGTTTCCAAGGGCGAAGCTGCTGACCTCAAGAAGAAGCTCGAAGACGCTGGCGCCAAGGTTGACGTCAAGTAATCGTGCTTTGACATTTTGAAGAGAGGCAGCCCTCTTGCGGGGGCTGCCTCTCTTTGACCGTTTTCAGAACGTATTACCCAAAAGCCCGTCAAAACGGCTTTTGGGTAATGGGTTCTCAAGAGGATGGTCCTTCCTGCATGCCGCCCGGCGATCCGGCCGGCCCGCATGCACAAGGACGAGATTGATACCCATCCAGATGGGGCCGACTGGCCATCGGTCCCCATCCGTTGCAGGCCCGGATGCAAAAATTTGAAGGAGCGACGATGGCTCAGACCCTTTCGTTTAATGGTCGTAGGCGCGTACGCAAGTTTTTCGGAAAAATTCCAGAAGTCGCGGAGATGCCAAACCTCATCGAGGTTCAGAAGGCATCCTACGACCAGTTCCTGATGGTGGACGAGCCCCAGGGCGGCCGGCCCGACGAGGGGCTTCAGTCCGTTTTCAAGTCCGTATTTCCGATCCAGGACTTTTCCGGCGCGTCCATGCTGGAATTCGTGTCCTATGAATTCGAGCCGCCGAAGTTCGACGTCGACGAGTGCCGTCAGCGCGACCTGACCTATGCTGCGCCGCTGAAGGTGACGCTGCGCCTGATCGTGTTCGATATCGACGAGGATACCGGCGCAAAGTCGATCAAGGACATCAAGGAACAGAACGTCTACATGGGCGACATGCCGCTCATGACGAATAACGGTACGTTCATCGTCAACGGCACTGAGCGCGTCATCGTTTCGCAGATGCACCGTTCGCCAGGCGTGTTCTTCGACCATGACAAGGGCAAGAGCCATTCCTCGGGCAAGCTTCTGTTTGCCGCCCGCGTCATCCCCTATCGCGGTTCCTGGCTGGATATCGAGTTCGACGCCAAGGACATCGTCCATGCGCGCATCGACCGTCGCCGCAAGATCCCGGTCAGCTCGCTGCTGATGGCGCTTGGCATGGACGGTGAGGAAATCCTCTCGACCTTCTATACGAAGTCGCTCTATCAGCGCGACGGCAAGGGCTGGCGGATTCCGTTCCAGCCGCAGGCCCTGAAGGGCCAGAAGGCCATCACTGACATGATCGACGCCGACACGGGCGAAGTCGTTGTCGAAGGCGGCAAGAAGCTGACGCCGCGCCTGCTGCGCCAGCTGACGGAAAAGGGCCTCAAGGCAATCAAGGCTACCGACGAAGATCTCTACGGCAACTATCTCGCCGAAGACCTCGTCGACATGCGCACGGGCGAAATCTTCCTGGAAGCTGGCGACGAGATCGACGAGAAGGCCCTCGGCGTGATCCTGCAGGCCGGCTTCGAAGAGCTGCCGATTCTCGACATCGACCATATCAATGTCGGTGCCTATATCCGCAACACACTGGCCGTGGACAAGAACGAGAACCGTCAGGATGCTCTGTTCGACATCTATCGCGTCATGCGCCCCGGCGAGCCGCCGACCATGGATTCAGCCGAAGCCATGTTCCAGTCGCTGTTCTTCGATGCCGAGCGTTACGATCTCTCGGCCGTCGGCCGCGTCAAGATGAACATGCGCCTCGACCTCGACTGCCCGGACACCGTGCGCGTGCTGCGCAAGGACGATATCCTGGCCGTGGTGAAGATGCTGGTCGAACTGCGCGACGGCAAGGGTGAGATCGACGACATCGACAACCTCGGCAATCGCCGTGTTCGTTCGGTCGGCGAGCTCATGGAGAACCAGTATCGCCTGGGCCTCCTGCGCATGGAGCGCGCCATCAAGGAGCGCATGTCCTCGATCGAAATCGATACGGTCATGCCGCAGGACCTGATCAACGCCAAGCCGGCGGCCGCCGCCGTGCGCGAGTTCTTCGGTTCCTCGCAGCTGTCGCAGTTCATGGACCAAGTGAACCCGCTCTCTGAAATTACCCACAAGCGCCGTCTTTCGGCACTTGGCCCGGGTGGTCTGACGCGCGAGCGCGCGGGCTTCGAAGTCCGCGACGTTCACCCGACCCATTACGGCCGTATTTGCCCGATCGAAACGCCTGAAGGCCCGAACATCGGCCTGATCAACTCGCTTGCAACCTTTGCCCGCGTCAACAAGTACGGCTTTATCGAAAGCCCGTACCGCAAGATCGTGGACGGCAAGGTGACCAACGAGGTGGTCTACCTCTCGGCCATGGAAGAGGCAAAGTACCACGTCGCCCAGGCGAATTCGGTGCTCGAAGCGGATAATTCCTTCTCGGAAGAATTCGTCGTCTGCCGTCATTCGGGCGAAGTCATGCTGGCGCCGCGCGACCAGATCAACCTGATGGACGTGTCGCCGAAGCAGCTCGTTTCGGTGGCGGCGGCGCTCATCCCGTTCCTGGAAAACGACGACGCCAACCGGGCGCTTATGGGCTCGAACATGCAGCGTCAGGCCGTGCCGCTTCTGCGTGCCGAAGCGCCGTTCGTCGGCACCGGCATGGAGCCGGTGGTCGCCCGTGACTCCGGTGCCGCGATTGCCGCCCGCCGCGGCGGTATCGTCGACCAGGTGGATGCGACGCGTATCGTTATCCGCGCGACCGAAGATCTCGATCCCGGCAAGTCGGGCGTCGACATCTACCGGCTGCAGAAGTTCCAGCGCTCGAACCAGAACACCTGCGTCAACCAGCGTCCGCTGGTCAATGTCGGTGACATCCTGAACAAGGGCGACATCATTGCCGACGGCCCGTCCACGGATCTCGGCGATCTGGCGCTCGGCCGCAACGCGCTCGTCGCCTTCATGCCCTGGAACGGCTACAACTACGAAGACTCGATCCTGCTGTCCGAGCGGATCGTGTCCGACGACGTGTTCACCTCCATCCACATCGAGGAATTCGAAGTGATGGCGCGCGACACGAAGCTCGGCCCTGAGGAAATCACCCGCGACATTCCGAACGTTTCGGAAGAAGCGCTGAAGAACCTCGACGAAGCCGGCATCGTCTATATCGGCGCGGAAGTGCAGCCCGGCGATATCCTGGTCGGCAAGATCACGCCGAAGGGCGAAAGCCCGATGACGCCGGAAGAAAAGCTTCTGCGCGCCATCTTCGGGGAAAAGGCATCGGATGTGCGCGATACCTCCATGCGCATGCCGCCCGGCACCTTCGGCACGATCGTCGAAGTGCGCGTCTTCAACCGCCACGGGGTGGAAAAGGACGAGCGCGCCATGGCGATCGAGCGCGAGGAAATCGAGCGCCTGGCCAAGGACCGCGACGACGAACAGGCGATCCTCGACCGCAACGTCTATGCGCGCCTGATCGACATGCTGCGCGGCCATGTGGCCGTGGCAGGTCCGAAGGGCTTCAAGAAGGGCACCGAGCTGTCGAACGCCGTCGTGTCCGAATATCCCCGCTCGCAGTGGTGGATGTTCGCGATCGAGGACGAGAAGGCACAGGGCGAGATCGAAGCGCTTCGCGGCCAGTATGACGAGTCCAAGTCGCGGCTTGAACAGCGTTTCATGGACAAGGTCGAAAAGGTCCAGCGCGGCGATGAAATGCCTCCTGGCGTCATGAAGATGGTCAAGGTCTTCGTCGCCGTGAAGCGCAAGATCCAGCCGGGCGACAAGATGGCCGGCCGTCATGGCAACAAGGGCGTGGTCTCGCGCATTGTTCCGGTCGAGGATATGCCGTTCCTCGAAGACGGCACGCATGTGGACGTCGTTCTGAACCCGCTTGGCGTGCCGTCGCGCATGAATGTCGGGCAGATCCTCGAAACCCATCTCGGCTGGGCTTGCGCCGGCATGGGCAAGAAGATCGGCGCGATGCTCGATGCCTACAGGGATAATGGCGATATCCAGCCGCTGCGCTCGACGATCGACAGCGTTCTCGGCACCGGCCCGAAGGGCGAGCGGATCCAGGAATATGACGATCCGTCGATCGTCCGCCTGGCCGAGCAGACCCGCCGCGGCGTGTCGATCGCCACGCCGGTCTTCGACGGTGCGGTGGAAGCCGACGTCAACATCATGTTGGAACAGGCAGGCCTGAAGATCAGCGGCCAGTCCACGCTCTATGACGGGCGCACGGGCGAGCAGTTCGACCGCCAGGTCACGGTTGGCTACATCTACATGCTGAAGCTCAACCACCTGGTCGACGACAAGATCCATGCCCGTTCGATCGGTCCTTACTCGCTGGTCACCCAGCAGCCGCTGGGCGGCAAGGCGCAGTTCGGCGGTCAGCGCTTCGGGGAAATGGAAGTCTGGGCGCTCGAAGCCTATGGCGCCGCCTATACCCTGCAGGAAATGCTGACGGTGAAGTCGGACGACGTGGCCGGCCGTACGAAGGTCTACGAGGCCATCGTGCGTGGCGACGACACCTTCGAAGCGGGCATCCCCGAGAGCTTCAACGTTCTCGTCAAGGAAATGCGCTCGCTCGGCCTGTCGGTGGAACTTGAGAACTCCCGCGTCGATGAAAACGCGGCGCCTGCCACGCCGTTGCCCGACGCGGCCGAATAAACCTCTGGCGCAGGCGGCCGGCATGTCTTGCCTGGTCCGCCTGTTTCCGGTTCGCCTGCGGCGTCAAGTCGACGGGCGGTCCGGTGCCGGCCGCGCCTTCAAGGGCGCGGTCATTCCCGTTTCGGGCGCCATCGCATCCGGGCTTTTCAAAGCTCGCCGCGAACAGGCGCCAAAGCTTCAAGGGCAGCATTGCCCACTAAGGAGACAGGCATGAACCAAGAGGTCATGAATCTTTTCAACCCGCAGACGCCTGCGCAGACGTTCGATTCGATCCGAATCTCGATCGCGTCTCCGGAAAAGATCCTTTCCTGGTCTTATGGTGAGATCAAAAAGCCGGAAACCATCAACTACCGCACGTTCAAGCCGGAGCGTGACGGCTTGTTCTGCGCGCGCATCTTCGGTCCGATCAAGGACTACGAGTGCCTGTGCGGCAAGTACAAGCGCATGAAGTACAAGGGCATCATCTGCGAAAAGTGCGGCGTGGAAGTCACGCTGTCGCGCGTTCGCCGTGAGCGCATGGGCCATATCGAACTGGCTGCGCCCGTTGCCCATATCTGGTTCCTGAAGTCGCTGCCGTCGCGCATCTCCACGCTGCTCGACATGACGCTGAAGGACATCGAGCGCGTTCTCTATTTCGAGAACTATATCGTCACCGAGCCGGGCCTGACCTCGCTGAAGGCCAACCAGCTTCTGTCCGAAGAAGAATACATGATCGCCGTCGACGAGTTCGGCGAAGATCAGTTTACCGCCATGATCGGTGCCGAAGCGATCTATGAAATGCTCGCTTCGATGGATCTTGAGCGCATCGCCGGCGATCTGCGCACGGACATGGCCGAGACCACGTCCGATCTGAAGCAGAAGAAGCTGATGAAGCGGCTGAAGATCGTCGAGAACTTCATCGAATCCGGCAACCGTCCGGAATGGATGATCATGAAGGTCGTTCCTGTGATTCCGCCCGACCTGCGTCCGCTGGTGCCGCTGGATGGCGGCCGCTTCGCGACCTCCGACCTGAACGATCTCTATCGCCGCGTCATCAACCGTAACAACCGCCTGAAGCGGCTGATCGAACTGCGTGCGCCCGGCATCATCATCCGTAACGAAAAGCGCATGCTGCAGGAATCTGTCGATGCGCTGTTCGATAACGGCCGCCGCGGCCGCGTCATCACGGGTGCGAACAAGCGTCCGCTGAAGTCGCTGTCCGACATGCTGAAGGGCAAGCAGGGCCGTTTCCGCCAGAACCTGCTCGGCAAGCGCGTCGACTATTCCGGCCGTTCGGTCATCGTGACCGGTCCGGAACTGAAGCTGCACCAGTGCGGCCTACCGAAGAAGATGGCGCTCGAGCTGTTCAAGCCCTTCATCTATGCTCGCCTTGACGCCAAGGGTTATTCCTCGACCGTCAAGCAGGCCAAGAAGCTGGTCGAGAAGGAAAAGCCTGAAGTCTGGGATATCTTGGACGAGGTCATCCGCGAGCATCCGGTTCTTTTGAACCGCGCGCCGACGCTGCACCGCTTGGGTATCCAGGCCTTCGAACCGACGCTAGTCGAAGGCAAGGCCATCCAGCTGCATCCGCTCGTCTGCACCGCCTTCAACGCCGACTTCGACGGCGACCAGATGGCTGTGCACGTGCCGCTGTCGCTGGAAGCCCAGCTCGAAGCCCGCGTGCTGATGATGTCGACCAACAACATCCTGCACCCGGCCAACGGCGCACCGATCATCGTTCCCTCGCAGGACATGGTTCTGGGGCTCTACTATCTCTCGATCATGAACCAGAACGAGCCGGGCGAAGGCATGGCCTTCTCCGATATCGGCGAGCTGCATCATGCGCTGGAGAACAAGGTCGTTACCCTGCACTCCAAGATCCGCGGTCGCTTTAAGACGGTCGACGAGAACGGCAACCCCGTCTCGAAGATCTATGAAACGACTCCGGGCCGGATGCTGATCGGCGAATTGCTGCCGAAGAACCACAAGGTGCCGTTCGACGTCTGCAACCAGGAACTGACCAAGAAGAACATCTCCAAGATGATCGACACGGTCTACCGTCATTGCGGCCAGAAGGACACGGTCATCTTCTGCGACCGGATCATGCAGCTCGGCTTCGCCCATGCCTGCCGCGCCGGCATCTCGTTCGGCAAGGACGACATGGTCATTCCGGACACCAAGGCGAAGATCGTCGGCGACACCGAGTCGCTGGTGAAGGAATACGAGCAGCAGTACAATGACGGCCTGATCACCCAGGGCGAAAAGTACAACAAGGTCGTCGACGCCTGGGGCAAGGCCACCGAAAAGGTCGCCGAAGACATGATGGCCCGCATCAAGGCCATCGAGTTCGACCCCTCGACCGGCCGCCAGAAGCCGATGAATGCGATCTACATGATGTCCCACTCGGGTGCCCGCGGTTCGCCGAACCAGATGCGTCAGCTGGGCGGCATGCGCGGCCTGATGGCCAAGCCCTCGGGCGAAATCATCGAGACGCCGATCATCTCGAACTTCAAGGAAGGCCTCACGGTTAACGAGTACTTCAACTCGACCCATGGCGCTCGTAAGGGCCTCGCGGATACGGCGCTGAAGACCGCGAACTCGGGCTACCTGACGCGTCGTCTGGTCGACGTCGCCCAGGACTGCATCGTCAACATGGTCGATTGCGGCACCGAGACCGGCCTGACCATGACCGCCATCGTCGATGCCGGTCAGGTCGTCGCCTCGCTCGGCGCGCGTATCCTCGGCCGCACGGCGCTCGACGATATCGATCATCCGGTCACGGGTGAGCGCCTCGTCGACGCTGGCAAGATGATCCTTGAGCCTGATGTCATCGAGATCGAGAAGGCCGGCATCCAGTCGATCCGCATCCGCTCGGCCCTGACCTGCGAAGTGCAGACCGGCGTCTGCTCGGTCTGCTACGGTCGCGACCTGGCACGCGGTACGCCCGTCAACATCGGCGAAGCTGTCGGCGTCATTGCCGCGCAGTCGATCGGCGAGCCGGGCACGCAGCTGACCATGCGCACCTTCCACCTGGGCGGCACGGCCAACGTGGTCGACCAGTCGTTCCTGGAAGCATCGTACGAAGGCACCATCCAGATCAAGAACCGCAATTTGCTGCGCAATGCAGACGGCGTTCTGGTGGCGATGGGCCGCAACATGGCGGTACAGATCCTGGACGAACGCGGCGTGGAACGGTCCTCGCAGCGCGTCGCCTATGGCTCGAAGCTGTTCGTGGACGATGGTGACAAGGTCAAGCGTGGCCAGCGTCTGGCGGAATGGGACCCCTACACCCGCCCGATGATGACCGAAGTCGAAGGCACGGTGGAGTTCGAGGACATCATCGATGGCATCTCCGTTCTGGAAGCCACCGACGAAGCCACTGGTATCACCAAGCGCCAGGTTATCGACTGGCGCTCGACCCCGCGTGGCTCGGACCTGCGTCCGGCGATCGTGATCAAGGACAAGAACGGCAACGTCGCCAAGCTCGCGCGCGGCGGGGAAGCCCGCTTCCTGCTCTCGGTCGATGCCATTCTCTCGGTCGAGCCGAAGCAGAAGGTCAGCCAGGCTGACGTTCTGGCCCGCTCGCCGCTGGAAAGCGCCAAGACCAAGGACATCACCGGCGGTCTGCCGCGCGTTGCGGAACTGTTCGAAGCGCGTCGTCCGAAGGATCACGCCATCATCGCCGAGATCGATGGCACGATCCGTTTCGGCCGCGATTACAAGAACAAGCGGCGCGTGATCATCGAGCCGGCGGAAGACGGCGTTGACCCGGTCGAATACCTGATCCCGAAGGGCAAGCCCTTCCACCTTCAGGACGGCGATTATATCGAAAAGGGTGACTACATCCTCGACGGTAACCCGGCGCCGCATGACATCCTGGCGATCAAGGGCGTAGAGGCTCTGGCCTCCTACCTCGTCAACGAGATCCAGGAAGTCTACCGCCTGCAGGGCGTTGTCATCAACGACAAGCACATCGAGGTGATCGTTCGCCAGATGCTGCAGAAGGTGGAAATCACCGACGCCGGTGACTCGACCTATATCGTCGGCGACAACATCGACCGGATCGAGCTGGACAACGTTAATGATGCGCTGATCGAACAGGGCAAGAAGCCGGCCTCCGGCGACCCCGTCCTGCTCGGCATCACCAAGGCCTCGCTGCAGACGCCGTCCTTCATCTCCGCGGCCTCCTTCCAGGAGACCACGAAGGTGCTGACGGAAGCTGCGATCGCCGGCAAGACCGACGGTCTGCAGGGCCTGAAGGAAAACGTTATCGTCGGACGCCTGATCCCGGCCGGTACCGGCGGCACCATGACGCAGATCCGCCGCATCGCCACGGCGCGCGACGAGATGATTCTCGAAGCACGTCGCAAGGGCACGGGCGCCGAAAGTGCCAACCCGATGCTGCAGGATCTTTCCAACGAGCAGGCTCCTGCCGCTGAATAAGCGAAAGCTGCCACCGCATTAAAAAGCCGCCCGGAGCGATCCGGGCGGCTTTTGTCGTTTGAGGGGCGAAACTCTTGCCTGAAAAGGCTGGATTTTTGGCTTGAGAACTCGCCTTTTGGGGGCCGGGCCAAGAGGCACGGGTGACTGAGCCGTGAACGTGGCGTGACTGGCCGGGCACCAGTTTCAGCGGCCAGTTGACGCATACGCGTATGCTCAACAAGGCAGCCCTTCTGCCCGCATCAAAAGCAGATGTGCGGGATCTACCCCAAGCGGGGGATGCGGCGCCCTTTTTCCTGTTCTAGTACGGTGCGAGACGCCTTACCCAATCGGCGTGAACAAGGGGGAAATGTGCATGGCAAAGATCCAATATGGGGCGGGTTTCGACATATTCGCTCTGGACCAAATTTATGGCTCCGATGTTGCGGCGATCAGTGCATCGGCGACGCGTCTCATCTACAGTGGCCTTGATGGCGCACAGATCGTTGTCAGCGGCAAGGCGCTGGTGCTGAAGAATGGCGCGGTGAAGAGCGGAACCGTGACCGGGGTCAGTTTCGTCAACGCGGATGGCGCAACCCTTCTTCAGGTGACCGGCGGCACGTTCAAGGCAAAGGACCTCTACGCCGCCTATGCGAAGCATGACAGTGTCGAGCAGCTGGCTGAAGCGCTTTTCGCCGGCCACGATACGATCAAGGGGACGAATGGCGATGATGAGATCCTCGGTCTCAATCCAGGCAATGACACGGTCTTCGGGATGGGCGGCGAAGACTTCATCGAAGGTTCCGCCGGCAACAATAAGCTGGACGGCGGCGCTGATTGGGACATCCTGAGCTATGACCCCTCGACCTATGGCAACAAGGCGCTGAAGACGGGCATCACGCTCAACGCGGCGACTGGGACGGTGAAGAACCCTTGGGGTGGCACGGACAAGATCGCCAACTTCGAGGAATTTCGCGGGACCAACGCCAAGGACACGATGACGGGCAGCAAGGCCGATGAGGGCTTCGCCGGCCTGAAGGGCGCCGACGTCATCGATGGTGGCGCAGGCTACGACACGCTGCGCTATTCGCGCGATGAGCGCTTCGGCGGCACGAAAGCCATTGTTGCAAACCTCGACAAAGGCAAGGTGACCGACGGCTTCGGCACGGTCGAGACGGTCAAGAACATCGAGTCCATCACCGGTACACGATTCGGTGACAGTTTCACGGGCGATGCGAAGGACAACAGTTTTCGCGGCTTGGCGGGCGTTGACAGCTACAAAGGCGGCGCCGGCTGGGACACCGTTAACCTGAATGGTGAAAGCAACGACGCTCAAGATCATGGCGCCCGCGTCGACATGCGGTTGAGCTCGGGCCAGATCGTCGATGACGGCTACGGCAATACCGAAACCACCGTCAGCATCGAGAACATCCAAGGCACCAGGTTCTCGGATGATCTCGTGATGGGGGCCGATGATGGCCTCGTCAATGGCCGCGGTGGTGACGACCGCATCACGGCAGGCGCCGGCGAGCAGGTGCTGATCGGCGGGGAGGGGTCCGACACCTTCGTCTTTCTTTCGGCGGCGGACTCATCGGCCGGCACGAACAAGCGCGACATCATCAAGGATTTCAGCCAAGCTGAGGCCGACCATATCGATCTCAGCGCGCTCGGGGTCTCGCTGGAATTCGTCGGCGAAGGGAGTTTAAGCGCCGGCAGCGCGAAGCTCGCCTATAGCTATAATACCGATGGCAACACCATCGTCAGCGCCGACACGGACGGCGACGGTCAGGCGGAGCTGCAATTCCTGCTCAAAGGCAAGATTGCGCTCGTGCAGGATGACTTCATCCTGGCGTGAGACACTCCGTTCGGAGACGAAAGCGCAAAGAAAACTCCCGCCGTGCAGATTGGCGGCGGGAGGCAAGTCTATGGGGAAAGTGGGAGCCGTTTTACGTCGCTCAAAACATACTGCGCTGGGAGGCAGGCTTATCCGAAGCGGATAATCGCCACTTCGCCCGTCAGTGCGCCCTTATAGGCAGAGGCATGCGGTTCTTCTTCCGGCGGCGCTTCGAGAATGCCGATCTGGTCGAGATCCGCCTCGATGAAGCCCTCTTCCGCTAGGGCGTTCAGCGCCTCACGCACGGCGCTGTCATCATCGGGCGCGCGCAGCACCACATGGATATCCGCGCCCTCGCTGCCAGCCTCCTCATAGGCCTTGCCGATGATGATGAAGACCATCGGGCCATCGAATTTGTTGTCATTGTCGGGGGTGACGCTCATGACAGGCCTCCAAGCCTTTCGAGAAAGTGGGCAGGCGAAGCCGACTGCGGTTCGGTTCGTTCCCTAAACCTAGTGCATCGGACTGAAAAGTGGGAATCGGTTTTCTGGCGGGTTCGGTGCAAAAACAAAATCTTGGAGGATCGAGCCTCTCGGCGTGATCCTTCAGGAGCGAGCCAGCCGGGGAAAACAGGGGCTCGTGCTGTGTCTGTGCGCTACAGAAAAGCAGGACTCTTTGCAATCGCACGTTCCAGGTCGCTCGCGCTGTTTGCTTCGTATCGGAGGCGCGCATGGCGATTCTCACAGGCTGCATCACGCCGCGCGCGACTCGGCATGGGTGTGAGGCAGGGGAGGCATGGGCCTAGGGAAGAACAAGGCGATACCGCCCGTCAAAGGCCGGATTTGCCGGGTTTGGGGCGGGAAATCAGCCCATTTCCCGCGCTCGGACCCTTGACGAAAGGGGTGGAAAACAGTAAACCCCGCCCCATCGGAGCCCATGTGAGGCCGGCTGTTTCGGAGCGCCATGCTCCGGAGTTCGCCTCAAACAAGGCTCGAACCGCACGCTGAGACTGCAATGTTGCACGCATGATGCCCTAGGGCGTCCTCTGCTTTTCGTGGGGCCATCCGCCGACAAGCGGATAGGCCCTCATTTTGCGCATTCGAAAAAAGCGTCGTTATCGCCGGAGACGGCATCGACCCGCCCGTGAGGGTATTGATACAGAATTGCAAGGGATGGTTACATGCCTACCGTAAACCAGCTGATCCGCAAGCCGCGTCAGGCACAGGTCAAGCGCAACAAGGTTCCGGCGCTGCAGCAGAACCCGCAGAAGCGCGGCGTCTGCACCCGCGTCTACACGACGACCCCGAAGAAGCCGAACTCGGCTCTGCGTAAGGTTGCCAAGATCCGTCTGACCAATGGCTTCGAAGTCATCGGTTACATCCCCGGTGAAGGTCACAACCTTCAGGAACACTCCGTCGTCATGATCCGTGGCGGCCGCGTGAAGGACCTTCCCGGTGTTCGCTACCACATCATCCGCGGCGTGCTCGACACCCAGGGTGTCAAGAACCGCAAGCAGCGCCGCTCCAAGTATGGTGCGAAGCGTCCGAAGTAATATGTCAACCGGCGCCATTTCGCTGGTCAAGCAAAGCTAAAGTTGAGAGACGACACATATGTCCCGCCGCCACAGTGCCGAAAAGCGTGAGATCAATCCGGACCCGAAGTTCGGCGATCTCGTTGTCACCAAGTTCATGAACGCCATCATGCTGCACGGCAAGAAGTCCGTTGCTGAAAACATCGTTTACGGTGCTTTCGATGCCGTTCAGTCCAAGCTGAAGCAGGAGCCGGTCGCGGTCTTCCATTCGGCGCTCGACAACATCGCGCCGCACGTCGAAGTCCGTTCGCGTCGCGTCGGCGGTGCCACCTACCAGGTTCCGGTCGATGTGCGTCCGGAGCGCCGTCAGGCTCTCGCCATCCGTTGGCTGATCGCCGCTGCCCGCAAGCGCAATGAAACGACCATGATCGATCGCCTCTGCGGCGAACTCATGGATGCCGCCAACAATCGCGGCTCTGCGGTCAAGAAGCGTGAAGACACCCACAAGATGGCAGACGCCAACCGCGCCTTCTCGCATTACCGCTGGTAACCGTCGAACTTTTTAAAAGGCAGTCCACCATGGCTCGCGAATATAAAATCGAAGACTACCGCAACTTCGGCATCATGGCGCATATCGACGCCGGCAAGACGACGACGACCGAGCGGATCCTGTATTACACCGGCAAGTCGCACAAGATCGGCGAAGTGCATGATGGCGCGGCCACCATGGACTGGATGGAGCAGGAGCAGGAGCGTGGTATCACCATCACCTCCGCTGCGACCACGACCTTCTGGAAGGGTCGTGACGGCAAGATGCGCCGCTTCAACATCATCGACACCCCCGGCCACGTCGACTTCACCATCGAAGTCGAGCGTTCGCTGCGCGTTCTCGACGGTGCCATTGCGCTTCTCGACGCCAATGCCGGCGTTGAGCCCCAGACCGAAACCGTCTGGCGCCAGGCTGAGAAGTACAATGTCCCGCGGATGATCTTCTGCAACAAGATGGACAAGACCGGTGCGGACTTCTACCGCTCCGTCGAGATGATCAAGACCCGTCTCGGCGCAACGGCTGTCGTCATGCAGCTGCCGATCGGCGCGGAAACCGAGTTCAAGGGCGTCGTCGACCTGATCGAGATGAATGCTCTGGTCTGGCGTGACGAATCGCTCGGCGCCCAGTGGGACATCGTCGAGATCCCCGAGGATCTCAAGGAGCGCGCCGAAGAATATCGCGAAAAGCTCATCGAGACGGTTGTCGAGATCGACGAAGAAGCGATGGAAGCCTATCTGAACGGCGACATGCCGGACAACGACAAGATCCGCGCCCTGGTTCGCCGCGGCACGATCGACGTCAAGTTCCACCCGATGTTCTGCGGCACCGCCTTCAAGAACAAGGGTGTTCAGCCGCTGCTCGACGCCGTTGTCGACTACCTGCCGTCGCCGCTCGACATTCCGGCGATCAAGGGCATCGATGCCAAGACGGAAGCCGAGATCGAACGCCATGCCGACGACAGCGAGCCGCTGTCCATGCTGGCCTTCAAGATCATGAACGACCCCTTCGTCGGTTCGCTGACCTTTGCCCGTATCTATTCCGGCAAGCTCGAAAAGGGCGCGTCGGTCATGAACACGGTCAAGGAAAAGCGTGAACGCGTCGGCCGCATGCTGCAGATGCATTCCAACTCGCGTGAAGACATCGAAGAAGCCTTCGCAGGCGACATCGTTGCTCTGGCGGGCCTGAAGGAAACCACGACGGGCGATACGCTCTGCGATCCGCTGAAGCCGGTTATCCTTGAGCGCATGGAATTCCCCGAGCCGGTCATTCAGATCGCGATCGAGCCGAAGTCCAAGGGCGACCAGGAAAAGATGGGCCTTGCGCTCAATCGTCTGGCGGCCGAAGACCCGTCCTTCCGCGTCAAGACCGACCAGGAATCCGGTCAGACCATCATCGCCGGCATGGGCGAACTTCACCTCGACATCATCGTCGACCGTATGCGTCGCGAGTTCAAGGTCGAGGCGAATGTCGGCGCTCCGCAGGTTGCCTATCGTGAAACCATCACGAAGAAGCACGAAGAAGACTACACGCACAAGAAGCAGTCCGGCGGTACCGGTCAGTTCGCGCGCGTCAAACTCGTCTTCGAACCTAACCCTGATGGCGACGACTTCAAGTTCGAATCCAAGATCGTCGGTGGCTCCGTGCCGAAGGAATACATCCCCGGCGTTCAGAAGGGCATCGAAAGCGTTCTGTCGTCTGGCCCTCTGGCCGGCTTCCCGATGCTGGGCGTCAAGGCGACGCTCATCGACGGCGCCTTCCACGACGTCGACTCCTCGGTCCTGGCCTTCGAAATCGCTTCGCGTGCCTGCTTCCGTGAAGCCGCCAAGAAGGCCGGTGCACAGCTGCTCGAGCCGATGATGAAGGTTGAAGTCGTGACGCCGGAAGATTACGTCGGTGACGTGATCGGCGATCTGAACTCGCGTCGTGGCCAGATCCAGGGCCAGGAAAGCCGCGGCGTCGCTGTGGTGATCAGCGCCAATGTTCCGCTCGCCAACATGTTCAAGTATGTGGACAACCTGCGCTCCATGTCGCAGGGCCGTGCCCAGTACTCGATGGTCTTCGATCATTATGCGCCGGTGCCGAGCAACGTCGCCACCGAAATCCAGGCGAAGTACTCCGGTCAGAAGTGACCGGAGCGACCCGACGCCGAAGCTGAAGAATTTCCCCCTTAAGGGGCCAGAATTGGAGAGCCGGAAATGGCAAAGAGCAAGTTTGAACGCAACAAGCCGCACGTGAACATCGGCACGATCGGCCACGTTGACCATGGCAAGACGTCGCTGACGGCGGCGATCACGAAGTATTTCGGCGAGTTCAAGGCGTATGACCAGATCGACGCCGCTCCGGAAGAAAAGGCGCGCGGCATCACCATTTCGACGGCCCACGTCGAATATGAGACGCCGAACCGTCACTATGCCCACGTCGACTGCCCCGGCCACGCCGACTACGTCAAGAACATGATCACCGGTGCCGCCCAGATGGACGGCGCGATCCTGGTATGCTCGGCTGCCGACGGCCCGATGCCGCAGACCCGCGAGCACATCCTGCTCGCCCGTCAGGTCGGCGTTCCCGCCATCGTCGTGTTCCTGAACAAGGTCGACCAGGTTGACGACGCCGAGCTTCTCGAGCTCGTCGAGCTGGAAGTGCGCGAGCTGCTGTCGTCCTACGACTTCCCCGGCGACGACATTCCGATCGTCAAGGGTTCGGCTCTGGCCGCTCTGGAAGATTCGGACAAGACCATCGGTGAAGACGCGATCCGCGAGCTGATGGCTCAGGTCGACGCCTACATCCCGACCCCGGAACGCCCGATCGACCAGCCCTTCCTGATGCCGATCGAAGACGTGTTCTCGATCTCGGGCCGTGGTACGGTTGTCACCGGCCGCGTCGAGCGTGGCATCGTCAAGGTTGGCGAGGAAATCGAGATCGTCGGCATCCGTCCGACCACCAAGACGACCTGCACCGGCGTTGAAATGTTCCGCAAGCTGCTCGACCAGGGCCAGGCTGGCGACAACATCGGCGCGCTTCTGCGCGGCGTGAACCGTGACGGCGTGGAGCGCGGGCAGATCCTGTGCAAGCCCGGCTCCGTCAAGCCGCACAAGAAGTTCAAGGCCGAAGCCTACATCCTGACGAAGGAAGAAGGCGGTCGTCATACGCCGTTCTTCACCAACTACCGTCCGCAGTTCTACTTCCGCACGACGGACGTGACGGGCATCG
>NZ_FOAM01000027.1 GCF_900109605.1 Xaviernesmea oryzae | reverse complement strand
GTCGGCGAGGAAATCGAGATCGTCGGCATCCGTCCGACCACCAAGACGACCTGCACCGGCGTTGAAATGTTCCGCAAGCTGCTCGACCAGGGCCAGGCTGGCGACAACATCGGCGCGCTTCTGCGCGGCGTGAACCGTGACGGCGTGGAGCGCGGCCAGATCCTGTGCAAGCCCGGCTCCGTCAAGCCGCACAAGAAGTTCAAGGCCGAAGCCTACATCCTGACGAAGGAAGAAGGCGGTCGTCATACGCCGTTCTTCACCAACTACCGTCCGCAGTTCTACTTCCGCACGACGGACGTGACGGGCATCGTCACGCTTCCGGAAGGCACGGAAATGGTGATGCCGGGCGACAACGTCACCGTTGACGTCGAGCTGATCGTTCCGATCGCGATGGAAGAAAAGCTGCGCTTCGCGATCCGCGAAGGCGGCCGCACCGTCGGCGCCGGCATCGTCGCTTCGATCGTCGAGTAATCGACGCTCGGCGGTGATGCCGAAAGCTGCCGACGGAAACGAAGGATGTGCTAATGGCGCGCAAGCGCGATTTGCACGCGGCGCCGGCATCGTCGCTTCGATCGTCGAGTAAGCTATACGGGCAAATTGGCGCCGGTTTTGTCGAGTATTCGACAGATCCGGCGCTCAAGACTTGCCGAACGCGTCGAAATAGTGCAGATGGCGCGCAAGCGCGATTTGCATAGCGCGTCGGCATCGCGGCTTCTCGCGTTGCATGAGAAAAAGGCGGTCTGACGCCACCGTTTGATTGGCCAGGGGCATGGCAACATGCCCCTGCGATTTTTGAAAACAGAAGCGGCTCGACCGTAAAACAACAGCTGACCTGCCGGCCGTTCTTTACGGGACCGGCGCAGGACCACGAGCAAGGACAAGTCGAATGAACGGCCAGAACATCCGTATCCGCCTGAAGGCGTTTGATCACCGGATTCTCGATGCCTCCACCCGGGAAATCGTCTCCACGGCCAAGCGTACGGGCGCCAGCGTCCGTGGCCCGGTTCCGCTCCCGACCCGGATCGAGAAGTTTACGGTCAACCGCTCGCCCCATATCGACAAGAAGAGCCGTGAACAGTTCGAAATGCGCACGCATAAGCGCCTTCTCGACATCGTCGATCCGACCCCCCAGACGGTCGACGCCCTGATGAAGCTCGATCTCGCCGCCGGTGTCGACGTCGAAATCAAGCTCTAAGGCCCCGCCGGAAACGGCGCACAGAAAAAGGCCCCGCCGGTAACGGCGGAAATAACAAGGAAGGTACGTGGACCCCAGGTCCAACGGCTTCCCGAAACGGGTGACCAAAGGGGCGGGACTTTTCCGCCGCGGATGGAAGCCTTGAACAAGAGGCTGAAGGGGTCCTTGCCCCGACAGGGACTCTCAAGAGGAACGAACCGATGCGTTCAGGTGTGATTGCACAGAAAGTGGGAATGACCCGGGTCTATAATGACGCCGGCGAACATATCCCCGTTACGGTCCTGAAGATGGAAAACTGCCAGGTGGTGGCCCATCGGACCGAAGAAAAGAACGGCTACGTCGCCGTCCAGCTCGGCGCTGGCCAGAAGAAGGTCAAGAACACGACCAAGGCGCTGCGTGGCCATTTCGCCACCGCTTCCGTCGAGCCGAAGGCCAAGCTCGTCGAGTTCCGCGTGAGCTCCGAGAATCTGATCGACGTCGGTTCCGAGCTGACGGCAAGCCACTTCGTCGCCGGCCAGCTGGTTGATGTAACGGGCACCTCGGTCGGTAAGGGCTTCGCCGGCGCCATGAAGCGTCATAATTTCGGCGGTCTTCGCGCCACCCACGGCGTTTCGCTGTCCCACCGTTCGCACGGCTCCACGGGTAACAACCAGGATCCGGGCAAGGTGTGGAAGGGCAAGCGCATGGCCGGCCATATGGGCCAGACCCGCGTCACCACCCAGAACCTCGAAGTCGTCTCCACCGACGAAGACCGTGGCCTCATCCTCGTCAAGGGTGCGGTTCCCGGTTCGAAGGGCTCGTGGATCACCGTTCGTGACGCCATCAAGGCCGGCATTCCGGAAAGCGCTCCGCGCCCGGCCGGCATCCGTTCCGCTAAAGTTGAGGGAGCCGAATAATGGATCTCACCGTCACCACCCTGGAAGGGAAGGACGCGGGGAAAGTATCCCTGTCGGACGCCATTTTCGGCCTCGAGCCGCGCGAAGACATCATTGCCCGCGTCGTTCGCTGGCAGCTTGCCAAGCGCCAGCAGGGCACGCACCAGACCAAGACTCGTGGCGAAGTGTCGCGCACCGGTTCGAAGATGTACAAGCAGAAGGGCACTGGTCGCGCCCGTCACCATTCGGCTCGCGCTCCGCAGTTTCGCGGCGGCGGCAAGGCCCATGGTCCGGTTGCCCGCAGCCATGCGCATGACCTTCCCAAGAAGCTCCGCGCCCTTGGCCTGCGTCACGCCCTGTCGTCCAAGCTGAAGTCCGAAGACGTCATCATCGTTGACAGCCTGGTCGCGGCCGATGCCAAGACCAAGTCGCTCATCGGCGCTTTCGCCGGTCTCGGCCTCACCAACGCGCTGATCATCGGCGGCGCCGAGCTCGACAACAATTTCAAGCTCGCTGCACAGAACATCCCGAATGTGGACGTCCTGCCGGTCCAGGGCATCAACGTGTATGACATTCTGCGCCGCGGCAAGCTCGTCTTGTCGAAGGACGCGGTCGAAGCTCTGGAGGAGCGGTTCAAATGACGGATCTTCGCCACTACGATGTGATCCTTTCTCCCTCGATCACCGAAAAGTCGACGATGGTTTCCGAACATAACCAGGTCGTCTTCAACGTCGCCAAGGACGCCTCCAAGCCGGAAATCAAGGCCGCCATCGAGGCGCTCTTCGGTGTGAAGGTCACGGCGGTCAACACGCTGCTGCGCAAGGGCAAGACCAAGCGCTTCCGCGGTTTCGTCGGCCGGCAGCGGGACCAGAAGAAGGCGATCGTCACGCTTGCTGACGGTCAGACCATCGACGTCTCCACCGGACTCTGAGGTCAAACCCGCCGGGGTCCCTCTAAAAAGAGGGATCCGCGGGCGAGATCGCAAAAGGGAACAAGAAAATGGCATTGAAAAGTTTCAATCCGACGACACCGAGCCAGCGCCAGCTCGTCATCGTCGACCGGTCGCAGCTCTTTAAGGGCAAGCCGGTCAAGTCGCTGACGCAGGGCCTGAGCTCCAAGGGCGGTCGCAACAATCTGGGCCGCATCACCGTGCGCTTCCAGGGCGGCGGTCACAAGCGCACCTACCGCCTGGTCGACTTCAAGCGTCGCAAGTTCGACATGGAAGCCACTGTCGAACGCCTGGAATATGACCCGAACCGCACCGCTTTCATCGCGCTGATTCGCTATGAAGACGGCACGCCGTCCTACATCCTGGCGCCGCAGCGCCTGGCTGTCGGCGACAAGGTCATCGCCTCCGACAAGGCCGTCGACGTCAAGCCCGGCAACACCATGCCGTTGCAGTCGATGCCGGTCGGTTCGATCGTCCACAACGTCGAGATGAAGCCGGGCAAGGGCGGGCAGATCGCTCGTTCGGCTGGCACCTATGTCCAGCTCGTCGGTCGCGACCAGGGCATGGCGATCCTGCGCCTCAACTCTGGCGAACAGCGTCTGGTGCATGGCTCCTGCCTCGCCACCGTCGGCGCCGTATCGAACCCGGATCATGGCAACATCAACGACGGCAAAGCCGGTCGTTCGCGCTGGCGCGGCAAGCGTCCGCACGTTCGCGGCGTCGTGATGAACCCGGTCGACCACCCGCATGGCGGCGGTGAAGGCCGCACCTCCGGTGGCCGTCATCCGGTCACCCCGTGGGGCAAGCCCACCAAGGGCAAGCGCACGCGTTCGAACAAGTCGACCGACAAGTTCATCATGCGCTCGCGCCATCAGCGTAAGAAGTAAGAGAGGAAGTCTCCAATGGCTCGTTCAGTTTGGAAAGGTCCGTTCGTCGATGGCTATCTTCTCAAGAAGGCTGAGAAGGTGCGCGAGGGCGGTCGTAATGAAGTCATCAAGATCTGGAGCCGCCGCTCCACGATCCTGCCCCAGTTCGTCGGACTGACCTTCGGCGTCTACAACGGCAGCAAGCACGTTCCCGTCAGCGTCAATGAGGACATGGTCGGTCACAAGTTCGGCGAGTTCTCGCCGACCCGGACCTACTACGGCCACGGCGCGGACAAGAAGGCGAAGAGGAAGTAATCATGGCCAAGGCAAAAGCCGAACGCCGGCTGGCGGACAACGAGGCGCAGGCCGTTGCGCGCACGATCCGCGTCAGCCCCCAGAAGCTCAACCTCGTTGCTGCGATGATCCGCGGCAAGAAGGTCGACCGCGCTCTGGCCGAACTCGAATTTTCGCGCAAGCGGATCGCCGAGACGGTCAAGAAGACGCTGGAATCCGCCATCGCGAATGCCGAGAACAACCATGACCTCGACGTCGACTCGCTCGTCGTCGCCGAGGCCTATGTCGGCAAGTCGATCGTCATGAAGCGTTTCCACGCTCGTGGCCGTGGCCGCGCCTCGCGCATCGAGAAGCCATTCTCGCACCTGACGATCGTCGTGCGCGAAGTCGAAGCCAAAGGGGAGGCCGCATAATGGGCCAGAAGATTAATCCGGTTGGTTTCCGCCTCGGCATCAACCGCACCTGGGACAGCCGTTGGTTCGCCGACAACGCCGAATACGGCCAGCTGCTCCATGAAGACCTGAAGATCCGCAAGTACCTGATGACCGAGCTGAAGCAGGCCGGCATCTCCAAGGTCGTGATCGAGCGTCCGCACAAGAAGTGCCGCGTGACCATTCACTCGGCGCGTCCGGGTCTGATCATCGGCAAGAAGGGTGCTGACATCGAGAAGCTGCGCAAGACGCTGTCGCAGATGACGTCGTCCGAGACGCATCTCAACATCGTCGAAGTGCGCAAGCCGGAAATCGACTCGACGCTCGTCGCCCAGTCGATCGCCCAGCAGCTGGAACGCCGCGTGGCCTTCCGCCGCGCCATGAAGCGCTCCGTTCAGTCGGCCATGCGTCTGGGTGCCGAAGGCATCAAGATCACCTGCGCCGGCCGTCTCGGTGGTGCTGAAATCGCCCGCACCGAATGGTATCGTGAAGGCCGCGTGCCGCTGCACACGCTGCGCGCCGACATCGACTACGGCGTTGCCGAAGCCGAAACCGCCTTCGGGATCTGCGGCATCAAGGTCTGGATCTTCAAGGGCGAGATCCTGGAGCATGATCCGATGGCGTCCGAACGTCGCGCCAGCGAGACCGACAACCAGGGCGGTGGCAACCGTGATCGCGACCGCGATCGTGATCGCCGTCGCGACAACGCGTAACAGGCGCGTTTGGCAGCCAATATCGGAGAAGTAAAAAAATGTTGCAGCCAAAGCGTACTAAGTATCGCAAGCAGTTCAAGGGCCGCATCAAGGGTGTCGCCAAGGGCGGGTTCGACCTCGCCTTTGGTGAATACGGCCTGAAATCCCTGGAACCGAACCGTGTGAACGCGCGTGAAATCGAAGCGGCCCGCCGCGCGATTACCCGCCACATGAAGCGTGCCGGCCGCGTCTGGATCCGTGTGTTCCCCGACGTGCCGGTCACGGCAAAGCCCACCGAAGTCCGTATGGGTAAGGGTAAGGGCTCCGTTGAGTACTGGGCCTGCAAGGTCAAGCCCGGCCGCATGATGTTCGAGATCGACGGCGTCAGCGAAGAACTCGCCCGTGAGGCGCTTCGCCTTGGTGCTGCAAAGCTCTCTGTCAAGACGCGCTTCGTTCAGCGCATTGCAGAGTAAGGAGTGAAGCCCATGAAAGCCGCAGATGTTCGCGCGCTCAGCGCCGACCAACTCAACGACGAGCTTGCCAAGCTGAAGAAGGAGCAGTTCAATCTGCGCTTCCAGAAGGCAACCGGCCAGCTCGAAAAGTCCTCGCGCATCACCGAAGTCCGTAAGGACATTGCGCGCATCAAAACCATTGCCCGCCAGAAGGCGGCAGAAGCCAAGGCCTAAAGGACGAGACATATGCCGAAACGCATTCTGCAGGGCACGGTCGTTTCCGACAAGAACGACAAGACCGTTGTCGTACGCATCGAGCGCCGCTTTGCGCACCCGATTCTCCAGAAGACCGTGCGCCGGTCGAAGAAGTACAAGGCGCATGACGAGAACAACCAGTACAAGGTTGGCGATATCGTTTCCATCGAGGAATGCGCGCCGATCTCCAAGGACAAGCGCTGGACTGTAGTCTCCGCGCATGCCTGATTGCCGGGCGCCCCGCGCGCCGTCCAGGAGGGCGGATCGGGGCGCTTTGCCTGGCTGGGGAGGGCAGGTGCAGCCGGACGCAGCGCCGCTGCCGTTATCGCCCACCACCGGCTTTTTTGGCGCCGCCACTTGAATGCGGCGCGAAAATCTGTATGAAGCTGCTTCAAAGAACGCCCGGTGCTCTGGGCGTTCTTTTGCTTTTGAGCGCACGGAAGGTCCTGTTTTCAGGAAACCACCCTGGCAAAGATCGTCCCCGCGCGAGCAAGACCATTCGACAAGCTGGAACAGGGGGCCTTTCCGTGAGGACGGGATGGCCCAACCGGTCCGGTCACAACAAGAAGGCGACCTGACATGATTCAGATGCAAACAAACCTCGACGTGGCGGATAATTCCGGCGCGCGTCGTGTCATGTGCATCAAGGTGCTGGGCGGCTCCAAGCGCAAATATGCTTCCGTGGGCGACGTGATCGTCGTTTCGATCAAGGAGGCTATTCCGCGCGGCCGCGTCAAGAAGGGCGACGTGATGAAGGCGGTTGTCGTTCGCACCGCCAAGGACATCCGCCGCGCCGACGGCAGCGTCATCCGTTTTGACAACAATGCCGCCGTTCTCATCGACAACAAGAAAGAGCCGATCGGCACGCGTATCTTCGGACCGGTTCCGCGCGAACTCCGCGCCAAGAACCATATGAAGATCATCTCGCTGGCTCCGGAAGTGCTGTAAGGAAGACGACGGCGATGCAAAAGATTCGTAAGGGCGACAAGGTCGTCATCCTGGCCGGCAAGGACAAGGGCCGTACCGGGGAAGTCATTCAGGTCAAGCCGAAGGAAGACCGTGCGGTCGTTCGCGGCATCAACATGGTCAAGCGCCACCAGCGTCAGAGCCAGACCCAGGAAGCCGGCATCATCTCCAAGGAAGCGCCGATCCACCTGTCCAACCTCGCGGTTGCCGATCCCAAGGATGGCAAGCCGACTCGCGTCGGTTTCCGCATCGAAGGCGACAAGAAGGTGCGGTTCGCCAAGCGTTCGGGAGAAGTGATCAATGGCTGAAGCAGCAAAGTATGAGCCCCGGCTCAAGACCGAATATGTGACCCGCATCCGCAAGGTTCTGCAGGAACAGTTCAACTACGCCAACGAAATGCAGATCCCGAAGCTTGAAAAGATCGTGATCAACATGGGCGTGGGCGAAGCCACGGGTGACTCGAAGAAGCCCTCCGTCGCGGCGGCAGACCTGGCTGCGATTGCCGGCCAGAAGCCGGTCATCACCCGCGCGCGTAACTCGATCGCCGGCTTCAAGCTGCGCGAAGGCATGCCGATCGGCGCGAAGGTCACCCTGCGCGGCGCCCGCATGTATGAATTTCTGGACCGCCTGATCAACATCGCGCTTCCGCGCGTTCGCGACTTTCGCGGCCTGAACCCGAAGTCTTTCGATGGCCGTGGCAACTTCGCCATGGGCCTCAAGGAACACATCGTCTTCCCCGAGATCAACTATGACAAGGTCGATCAGATGTGGGGCATGGACATTATCGTTTGCACGACGGCAACGGTCGACGACGAAGCCCGGGCTCTTTTGAAAGAGTTCAACTTCCCGTTCCGCACGTAAGCCGTAACGACAAGCAGAAGGATTGAATTTCAATGGCGAAAACGAGCGCAATTGAAAAGAACAAGCGCCGTCGCAAGACGGTTGCGAACCAGGCCTCCAAGCGCGCTGAGCTGAAGGCCATCGTCATGAACCAGTCGCTCCCGATCGAAGAGCGCTTCAAGGCGACGCTGAAGCTGGCAAGCCTCCCGCGCGATGGGTCGAAGACCCGCGTGCGCAACCGTTGCGAAGTAACGGGCCGTCCGCGCGCCTTTTACCGCAAGCTCAAGATGTCGCGTATCGCGCTTCGCGAACTCGGCAACTTCGGCAAGGTGCCCGGCATCGTGAAGTCGAGCTGGTAAGGAGACGGGAAAATGACCATGACTGATCCCTTGGGCGATATGCTCACCCGTATCCGCAACGGTGCCGCGCGCCGCAAGTCGAGCGTATCCACGCCGGCTTCCAAGCTGCGCGCACGCGTTCTCGACGTTCTCCAGTCCGAAGGCTACATCCGGGGCTACTCGGAAGTCGCTTTCGACAATGGCAAGAGCGAACTCAGCATCGAGCTGAAATATTACGAAGGCCAGTCCGTGATCCGCGAGATCGGCCGCGTTTCCAAGCCGGGCCGCCGGGTCTATGTCTCGGTCAAGTCCATTCCGCAGGTCGCGAACGGCCTTGGCATCACCATCCTTTCGACCCCGAAGGGTGTGATGGCCGACCATCAGGCACGCGAACAGAACGTTGGTGGCGAGGTTCTCTGCTCGGTCTTCTAAGATCGCGCAGGGCATCTCCCGTCGAACAGACAGGATTGAAAAACAATGTCTCGTATCGGTAAAAAGCCCGTTCCGGTTCCTGCTGGCGTGACTGCCTCCGTAGACGGCCAGACCGTCACGGCCAAGGGCCCGAAGGGCGAACTGACCTTTGTCGCCAATGACGAAGTCGCGGTCGCATTTGAGAACAACGCGGTTACGGTCGCACCGGTCTCCCAGACCAAGGATGCTCGTTCGAAGTGGGGCATGTCCCGCACGATGATCGAGAACATCTTCAAGGGTGTGAAGGACGGCTACGAGCGCAAGCTCGAAATCAACGGCGTCGGTTACCGCGCGTCCATGCAGGGCAAGAACCTGCAGCTGGCGCTCGGCTTCAGCCACGACGTGGTCTATCAGACGCCTGAAGGCATCTCCATCGCTGTTCCGAAGCCGACCGAAATCATCGTGTCCGGCATCAACAAGCAGCAGGTGGGCCAGGTCGCCGCTGAAATCCGCGAATATCGTGGCCCCGAGCCCTATAAGGGCAAGGGCGTCAAGTACGCGGAAGAGCGGATCGTCCGCAAAGAAGGCAAGAAGAAGTAAGGATCACGCGAAATGGCTAACAGGAAAGACACCACTGTGCGTCGCGCCAACCGCGTGCGTCGCCATCTCAAGGCGGTTGCCAACGGGCGCCCGCGCCTGTCGGTGCATCGCTCGTCGAAGAACATCTACGTTCAGGTTATCGATGACGTTGCCGGCAAGACGCTGGCCGCTGCCTCGACGTTGGACACCGGCCTTCGCGGCGATCTCAAGACCGGGGCCGATGTCGCTGCCGCGTCTGCCGTCGGTAAGCTGATCGCCGAGCGCGCCAAGGCTGCCGGCGTCACCGAGGTCGTCTTCGACCGCGGCGCCTTCCTCTATCACGGCCGCGTCAAGGCGTTGGCCGAAGCAGCCCGCGAAGGCGGCCTGACCTTCTAATGAGGCTTTTCCGCCCGGGTTCCTCGTTGATCCGGGCGGACGCATGCCCGGCGCCAGCCGGTTTCTCGCACCGTCAGCCTGTCGCTGGCAAAGCCGTTCGAGGCTTTCGCTTGGTGAAGGCATAAAAGGCGGGCGAGGGGCCAAAGCGGCCGGCTTCGCCGTTTCAAGGGCCAACAGCGTCCACGAAACGGCATCCCGTCAATCTGCCGATTGCACCCGGAAAAGAAAAAAGGAAAAGGACAATGGCACAGGAAAGAAGAGGTTCTCGCGAAGACCGCCAGAACCGCGAGGAGCGCGACAGCGAATTCGTCGACAAGCTCGTTGCCATCAATCGCGTCGCCAAGGTGGTGAAGGGCGGCCGTCGTTTCGGCTTTGCTGCTCTCGTCGTCGTCGGCGACCAGAAGGGCCGGGTCGGTTTCGGCCATGGCAAGGCACGTGAAGTGCCGGAAGCAATCCGCAAGGCAACCGAAGCTGCCAAGCGCGAGCTGATTTTCGTTCCGCTGCGTGGCGGCCGCACCCTGCATCACGACGTTCACGGCCGCCACGGCGCCGGCAAGGTCCTGCTGCGTTCGGCCAAGGCCGGTACGGGCATCATCGCAGGCGGCCCGATGCGCGCCGTCTTCGAAACGCTCGGCATGCATGACGTCGTCGCCAAGTCCACCGGTTCGTCGAACCCCTACAACATGATCCGCGCCACCTTCGACGCTCTGAAGAACCAGATGCATCCGAAGGACATCGCGGCTCAGCGCGGCATCAAGTACGCCACGCTTCAGGGTCGCCGCGAAGCCGCTGGCATGGTCTCTGCGGAAGAATAAGGGAGCATCCACGCCATGGCTAAGGAAACCGCCAACAAGACGGTGACGATCGAACAGATCGGCAGCCCGATCCGCCGGCCGGCCTCGCAGCGCCAGACGCTGATCGGTCTCGGCCTCAACAAGATGCACCGGGTTCGCACCCTGGAAGACACCCCTTCCGTTCGCGGCATGATCCGGTCCGTCCAGCACCTCGTGCGCGTCGTCGACGAGAAGTGAGGGAGCAAAGATCATGAAGCTCAACGAAATCCGCGATAACGAAGGCGCGACCAAGAACCGCAAGCGGCTCGGTCGTGGCATCGGCTCCGGCTCCGGCAAGACCGGCGGCCGCGGTGTGAAGGGCCAGAAGGCACGCTCCGGCGTTGCCATCAATGGCTTCGAAGGCGGCCAGATGCCTATCTACCGCCGCCTGCCGAAGCGCGGCTTCAACAACATCTTCCGTGAGGAATATGTGGTTGTCTCGCTCGGCCGCCTGCAGACGGCGATCGATGCCGGCAAGCTCGATGCGTCCAAGACGATCGATGCCGACGCGCTGAAGGCCGCTGGTGTAATCCGCCGTGCGCGGGCCGGCGTTCGCGTGCTGGCTGATGGCGAACTCACCGCCAAGGTTTCGATCCAGGCGTCCGGCGCTTCCAAGGCTGCCGTCGAGAAGATCGAAAAGGCCGGCGGCACCATCGTGCTCCCGGCTGTCGAAGCCGCAGACGCCGAATAAGCTTGAAGACGAACCGCCCGGGGTGTTAAAGCTCCGGGCGGTTTTTTGTCCGATCGGCACGCCTCTTTCAAAAGGGCGGTCAGGCACGACGGGCGATGCTTCCTCAGACTGTCGCGGCACCTTCAAGGTGCGGGGAGGGCAAACAGGCCCCGCCTCAGTCCGAACAGCCCTTCCATCGAGTGACATCGATCTGGACGGGCAGGCACGGGAAGCGTACGCCGCCTGGCTTGCGGCAGCCCTTGTGCAGAGGACAGAAAGGCCGGGAGGATCTGGCGGGGCGGTGCGCGAGCGTGCCCCAAGCCAAGCGAGCCCCGGTTTCAAACATGGCAACACGGCCAGTTCGGGACCGAGGGGGTTCTTTATCCGCTGGTTCCGCACGGCTTCGCGGAGAATCGCATGGCTTCTGCAGCGGAACAGCTCGCCTCCAATCTGAATTTCTCGACCTTCTCCAAGGCGACCGACCTGAAGAAGCGGCTCTGGTTCACCCTGGGTGCGCTGCTCGTCTATCGTCTGGGCACATACATTCCTTTGCCGGGCCTCAATCCTGAAGCCTTTGCGCAGGCCTTCCGGGGCCAGAGCGGTGGCATTCTCGGGCTTTTCAACATGTTTTCGGGCGGCGCGGTCGAGCGCATGGCGATCTTCGCGCTCGGGATCATGCCCTATATCTCCGCCTCCATCATCGTTCAGCTGATGACCTCGGTCATCCCTGCTCTCGAGCAGCTGAAGAAGGAAGGCGAGCAGGGCCGTAAGGTCATCAACCAGTATACGCGCTACGGCACCGTGCTGCTCGGCACGATCCAGGCCTATGCCATTTCCGCCGGCCTTGAGAGCGGAAACGGTCTGGTGGCCGATCCCGGCTGGTTCTTCCGCGTCTCCACCGTCATCTCGCTGCTCGGCGGCACCATGTTCCTGATGTGGCTCGGCGAGCAGATCACCTCGCGCGGCATCGGCAACGGCATTTCGCTGATCATCTTCGCCGGCATCGTCGCGCATCTGCCGACAGCACTCGCGGGTACGCTGGAACTGGGCCGCACCGGCGCTCTGTCGACGCCGCTGATCCTGTTTCTGATCGTGATGATCGTCGCCGTCATCGCGCTGATCGTCTTCGTAGAGCGGGCGCAGCGCCGGCTTTTGATCCAGTATCCGAAGCGCCAAGTCGGAAACCGCATGTACCAGGGCGATACATCGCACCTGCCGCTGAAGCTGAACACCGCGGGCGTTATCCCGGCGATCTTCGCTTCTTCGCTTCTGCTTCTTCCGGCAACGCTGGCCGGCTTCGCCAATTCGGCCAATATGCCGACCTGGGCGACTGCCGCTGTCGGCGCGCTCGGCCATGGCAAGCCGCTTTACATGGTGCTCTATGCCGCCATGATCGCCTTCTTCGCCTTCTTCTATACGGCCATCGTCTTCAACCCGAAGGAGACTGCCGACAATCTCAAGAAGCATGGCGGCTTCATCCTCGGCATTCGCCCCGGCGAACGCACGGCTGAATATATCGACTACGTGCTGACGCGGATCACCGTGCTCGGCGCGATCTACCTGATCTTCGTGTGCATCCTGCCCGAGTTTCTCATTGCTCAGACAGGTGTGCCCTTCTACCTTGGTGGTACATCGCTTTTGATTGTTGTCAGCGTCACCCTCGATACGGTAGCACAGATTCAAGGGCACCTCATTGCGCAGCAATATGAGGGGCTCATTCGGAAATCGAAGCTGCGTGGAGGCAAAAGGGGGCGATGAGGCTGATTTTTCTGGGACCGCCGGGGGCGGGCAAGGGCACACAGGCGAAGCTGCTGACCGAGAAGCACGCGATTCCGCAGCTTTCCACGGGCGACATGCTCCGCGCGGCCGTGGCGGCGGAAACCGAGATCGGCAAGCGCGCCAAGGCGGTGATGGATGCCGGGCAGCTCGTGTCAGACGAGATCGTCAACGAGATCGTCTCGCAGCGCATCGATTCGGCCGACTGCGCCCGTGGTTTCATCCTGGACGGCTATCCTCGCACGGTTCCCCAGGCTGTGGCGCTGGGCAAGATTCTGGACGAGAAGGGCCTGCGCCTCAATGCGGTGATCGAACTGATCGTCGATGAAGCAGCACTGGTGCGTCGCATCGAGAATCGCGTTAAGGAAACGATCGAAGCCGGCGGCAAGGTTCGTTCGGACGACAATCCGGAAGCGGTTCGCAAGCGTCTCGTCGAATATCGCGAGAAGACTGCACCGCTCTCCGACTATTACGCCTCGCGCGGGGAACTGAAGACTGTGGATGGCATGGCGCCGGTGGAAACCGTGACCCGTGAGATCGATCGGATTCTGTCCGAAGCTGCTGCGGTGGCCTAAAAACAACCGGCCGGGGAGTTGACTTTTCCGGCCGATTCCGTCAAAGACCGCGTCAACTCGCTACATGCTGGGGATCGGCGCGGACTTTCGGCAACGAAGCCCGGGCGCGGTCTTTTTCCGTGTTCCGACCAATCATCGAAGCAGTTGGCCTGTCAAAGGCTGCAACAGAGCACCTATTGCCGGATGGCAACTGGAAGCAAGGAGAAACGACGTGGCTCGTATCGCTGGCGTCAACATCCCGACGGCTAAGCGCGTTGTTATCGCGCTGACCTACATTCACGGGATCGGACCGAAGTTCGCACAGGAAATCATCGAAAAGGTCGGCATTCCGGCTGAACGTCGCGTTCATCAGCTGACGGACGCCGAAGTTCTGCAGATCCGTGAAGCGATCGACCGCGACTATCAGGTCGAAGGTGACCTGCGTCGCGAAACCTCGATGAACATCAAGCGTCTGATGGACCTCGGCTGCTATCGCGGCCTGCGTCATCGCCGCTCGCTGCCCGTTCGTGGCCAGCGCACGCACACCAATGCCCGCACCCGCAAGGGTCCGGCAAAGGCGATTGCCGGCAAGAAGAAGTAAAGCCTCGCTTCCAGCGTGGCAAAGAGGCTGGCGCGCGGGCGCCGGCCTCTTTTTGTAGTTTGAAGCGACGCCGAATCGGTGCATGTCGCTTCAAGACATTGCCGGCTTCGATTATCCGGCAAAGAGGTTGGGAAGGCGTTTCTTCCCGGTGGAGCCGCTGGCATTACGGCGGTGCAGAGATCCTTGAAAGGTAGACCATGGCCAAAGAAGCCACCCGCGTTCGTCGTCGCGAACGTAAGAACATTTCCTCGGGCGTCGCGCACGTCAACTCGTCCTTCAACAACACGATGATCACGATCACCGATGCCCAGGGCAACGCGATCGCTTGGTCGTCCGCCGGTTCGAAGGGCTTCAAGGGTTCGCGCAAGTCGACCCCCTTCGCCGCGCAGATCGCTGCGGAAGATGCTGCCAAGAAGGCGCAGGAACACGGCATGCGCACGCTCGAAGTCGAAGTCTGCGGCCCGGGTTCCGGCCGTGAGTCGGCGCTTCGCGCCCTGCAGGCTGCCGGCTTCATGATCACGTCGATCCGCGATGTGACGCCGATCCCGCACAATGGCTGCCGTCCGCGCAAGAAGCGCCGCGTCTAATTTTGCTCGCGCTCGCCGGAGGGGTTTCAGCCCCTACGGCGCTTCAAGGCTCGGTCGCCACGATTGGATGGTGGCGACGAACGGAAGGCAACAAAGATGATTCAGAAAAACTGGCAGGAACTGATCAAGCCGAACAAGGTGGAGTTCTCGTCTTCCGGCCGCACCAAGGTCAGCCTTGTTGCGGAGCCGCTGGAGCGCGGATTCGGCCTGACGCTTGGCAATGCCCTGCGCCGCGTGCTTCTGTCGTCACTGCGCGGTGCGGCCGTGACCGCAGTGCAGATCGATGGCGTTCTGCATGAATTCTCCTCCATCCCCGGCGTGCGCGAAGATGTGACGGACATCGTCCTCAACATCAAGGAAATCGCCATCAAGATGGATGGCGACGATGCCAAGCGCATGGTCGTTCGCAAGCAGGGCCCGGGCGTGGTCACCGCTGGCGACATTCAGACGGTCGGCGATATCGAGATCTTGAACCCCAACCATGTGATCTGCACGCTCGATGACGGCGCCGAGATCCGCATGGAGTTCACGGTCAACAACGGCAAGGGCTACGTGCCCGCAGATCGCAACCGTTCGGAAGATGCGCCGATCGGCCTCATCCCTGTCGACAGCCTGTATTCGCCGGTCAAGAAAGTGTCCTACAAGGTGGAAAACACCCGTGAAGGCCAGGTTCTCGACTACGACAAGCTGACGATGACGATCGAGACCAATGGCTCGGTCACCGGCGAAGATGCCGTGGCTTTCGCGGCGCGTATCCTTCAGGACCAGCTCTCGGTCTTCGTCAATTTCGACGAGCCGCAGAAGGAAGCCGAAGAGGAAGCCGTCACGGAGCTCGCCTTCAACCCGGCGCTTCTCAAGAAGGTCGACGAGCTCGAACTTTCGGTTCGTTCGGCCAACTGCCTGAAGAACGACAACATCGTTTACATCGGCGACCTGATCCAGAAGACGGAAGCCGAGATGCTGCGGACGCCGAATTTCGGCCGCAAGTCGCTGAACGAAATCAAGGAAGTTCTCGCTTCCATGGGCCTTCACCTCGGCATGGAAGTGCCGGCCTGGCCGCCCGAGAACATCGAAGATCTCGCCAAGCGCTACGAAGACCAGTATTAAGAACAAAAAAGGCAGGCCCCGTCTCTGCCTTTTCCCCGTCAGACAGCAGGCCCTGATCCGGAAGGATGTGGATGCCTGTATGTGCCAGGAAACGGCAGGGTAGCGCGAGAGATGCGCGGAAACCTGCGAAGAAGGAGATAAGCCATGCGCCATCGCAATGCGGGCCGCAAGCTCAATAGAACCGCCAGCCACCGTAAGGCCATGTTCGCCAACATGGCTGCGTCGCTGATCCAGCACGAGCAGATCGTCACCACCCTGCCGAAGGCGAAGGACCTGCGTCCGATCGTCGAAAAGCTGGTGACGCTCGGCAAGCGCGGCGATCTGCACGCTCGTCGTCAGGCCATCGCTCAGATCCGCGACGTCGCTGTCGTCGCCAAGCTGTTCGATTCGATCGCCTCGCGCTATGCAGCCCGCAACGGCGGCTATCTGCGCATCATGAAGGCCGGTTTCCGCCACGGCGACAATGCCGCGCTCGCCGTCATCGAATTCGTTGACCGCGACGTCGACGCCAAGGGCGCGGCCGACCGTGCACGCGTGGCCGCTGAAGCGGAAGCTGCCGAAGCCGCTTAATTGGTTCTGACAGTCGATGATGAAAGCCGGGTGAGCGATCGCCCGGCTTTTTGCGTTCCGCCCTTGCGCGCGGGCAGGGACACTCTACCCGAAGGTGGAAAGCAGGCGCAGGAGTTCGTTCCGGTCCGACAGGACGTCCTCATTGCCCTCGAAAATCGAATATTCGAGATGCCCGTCATCGAAGACGAAAATCTCGATCCGCATTCCGACTGATGTCACGAAGATGCCGACCGAGTCTGGCCGCGTTCGCGAGAGATTGTAGGGAATGCGCTTCGTGTCGAGAGACGCGAGGAGCTCAAACAGAGGGTGTCGATAGCTGTTCATGTCTGAAACCTTTTGTCGAACATCAACGTCAATGCCGCTCTGGATGCAGCATTCCCGTATGTGGCCGTCGAAGCCGCGGGGAGGATGCTGCACAGGTTCTTTGCTTTTCGCCCGTTATCGCCTATCTCGACAGCCAGTTTCGTTTCCGCATTAGGATCCGCCGCATGTCTCGCACTCCCTTGTCGCTCGTCCTGTCCGGCATTGCCGGTCTCTTCGTCATTGTGATGCTTGCCCATCAGGTCGCACCAGTGGGCGTGAGCCTGAATCCACCTCTTGACCCGAGCCCGACGGGCGCCGTCGTCGCGCAGGCTGAACCCGCGCCTCGCTCGGTGCCGGAGAGCCGTGCAGAGATGCAGCTGTCTTTTTCGCCGCTGGTCAAGCAGACCTCCGGCGCGGTGGTCAACGTCTATGCTGAGAAGACGGTGCGCCAGCGCTCTCCCTTCGCGGGCGACCCTTTCCTTGAACAATTTTTCGGCCAGCGGCTGCCCAACCGCTCGGAGAAGCAGTCTTCTCTCGGCTCGGGCGTCATTGTGCGCGACGATGGCACTGTGGTCACCAACAACCACGTGATCGACGGCGCCGACGACATCAAGGTCGCGCTGGCGGATGGGCGCGAATTCGCCTCCACCGTGGTCATGAAGGATGAGCGGCTCGATCTCGCCGTGCTGAAGATCAAGGGCAAGGGCCCGTTCCAGGTGCTGCCACTCGGCGACAGCGACAAGGTCGAGGTCGGCGATCTCGTGCTGGCGATCGGCAACCCCTTCGGTGTCGGCCAAACTGTGACCAGCGGCATCGTGTCGGCCCTGGCGCGCAACCAGGTGACCGAGGGCAGCGATTTCAGCTTCTTCATCCAGACGGATGCCTCGATCAATCCCGGCAATTCCGGCGGCGCGCTGATCGATATGCGCGGCGAGCTGATCGGCATCAACACCGCCATTTTCTCGCGCGGCGGTGGGTCGAACGGCATCGGCTTCGCGATCCCCGCCAATCTCGTCAAGGTCTTCGTCGAGTCGGCATCCGGCGGCGGCGGTCAGTTTGCGCGGCCTTATATCGGCGCAAGCTTCGAGCCCGTTACCTCCGAGGTGGCAGAGGCCGTCGGACTGCCGCGTGCGCGCGGCGCCCTGGTGTCTTCCGTGGTCGAGGGCGGGCCTGCAGAAAAGGCTGGGCTGAAGCCCGGCGAGGTGGTGCTGGCCGTCAACGGCATTGAGGTCGAGCATCCCGACGCGCTCGGCTATCGTCTGACCACGGTCGGCGTCGGCCGCAAGGCCACGCTTTCGGTCAGCGACAATGGCCGCGTTCATGATGTGACGCTGGCGCTGGAACAGGCGCCGGAGGTGCCCAAGCGCGACATCCGCCTTCTCGAGGGCCGCAGTCCGCTGGCCGGGGCCTCGGTCGGCAATCTCTCGCCGCGCCTGTCGGAAGAGCTGCGTCTGCCCGGCCGAATCCAGGGCGTGGTGGTCACCGGCATTGCCGAGGGGGCGCCCGCTGCCCGGGTCGGCTTCCAGCCGCGCGACATCATCGTCGCGATCAACGGCGTCGATATCAAGAGCTCTGCCGATCTGGAAAACATCGTGCGCGCCGGTGCGTCGCTCTGGCGTGTCGAGATCGAGCGGGACGGGCAACGCATCCGCCAGTTTTTCCGATGAGCGATCTCTTTGCTGCGGAAGCCGCCGAGCGCGCGGCCCAGGCCAGGCCGCTGGCCGACAGGCTGCGCCCGAAGACGCTGGCGGAGGTTTCGGGACAGCCGCAGTTGACCGGACCTGACGGTGTGCTGATGCGGATGATCAGTGCTGGCTCTCTGGGTTCGATGATCTTCTGGGGGCCGCCGGGGACCGGCAAGACCACGGTGGCGCGGCTTCTCTCGGGCGAGACAGGCTTGGCCTTCGAACAGATCTCGGCGATCTTCTCTGGGGTTGCCGATCTCAAGAAGGTTTTTGAGGCGGCGCGGATGCGGCGCATGGGCGGGCGACAGACGCTGCTGTTCGTCGATGAGATCCACCGCTTCAACCGGGCGCAACAGGATAGTTTCCTGCCCGTCATGGAGGACGGCACGATCGTCCTGGTTGGCGCGACGACCGAAAATCCCTCGTTCGAGCTGAATGCCGCACTTTTGTCGCGCGCCCGTGTCCTGACCTTCAAGCCGCATGATGCCGATAGCCTCGCCGAGCTTTTGGCCCGGGCGGAGAAAGCCGAAGGGCGGAGCCTGCCGCTGGACGAAGCGGCGCGCGCCAGCTTGATCCGCATGGCTGACGGCGATGGACGCGCGGCGCTGACCTTGGCGGAGGAGGTGTGGCGTGCGGGCCGACCGGGCGAAACCTTCGATGCCCAGGCGCTGCAGGACGTCGTTCAGCGTCGGGCGCCGGTCTACGACAAGAGTCAGGACGGGCACTACAATCTGATCTCGGCCCTCCATAAATCGGTACGTGGCTCCGACCCCGATGCCGCGCTCTATTATCTCTGCCGGATGTTCGATGCCGGGGAAGATCCGCTTTATCTCGGGCGGCGCATGGTACGCATGGCCGTGGAGGATATCGGCCTTGCCGATCCGCAGGCGCTGGTGATCTGCAGCGCCGCCAAGGATGCCTATGACTATCTCGGTTCGCCGGAGGGGGAGCTGGCTCTGGCCGAGGCCTGCGTTTATCTTGCGACCGCGCCGAAATCCAACGGCGTCTATACGGCCTATAAGGCGGCGATGCGCGCCGCCAAGGAACATGGATCCCTGCCGCCGCCCAAGCATATTCTCAATGCGCCGACCAAGCTGATGAAGGGCGAGGGCTATGGTGACGGCTACCGCTATGACCATGATGAGCCGGATGCGTTTTCAGGCCAGGATTATTTTCCGGAAAAACTAGGCCGTCAGACCTTCTACGATCCGCCCGAGCGTGGCTTCGAGCGGGAGCTGCGCAAGCGCTTGGATTGGTGGAGCAAACTGCGCAGCGAGCGCAACAAAGTCTGACCGTTTTCAGACGTTGGGCCGGTGGACGCTTGATCGGTGCAAGCCTGCGTCCTATCTTAAACTTTGCAGACGACTGCAGGGAGGGCTTTCGCGCTCCTCATCATCGCGGGGACGACCTCGCTCCTTGAACGACAGGAGTGACGCGCATGCCCTGGATTCTTGTCTTTCTCGCAGGTCTTCTCGAAGTCGCTTGGGCGACCGGCCTCAGGCAGTCGGAGGGTCTGACGCGCCTTTGGCCGAGTCTCGCGACGTTGGTCGCCCTTGTGCTGAGCATGGTGCTTCTGGCGCTCGCCATGCGCAGCCTGCCGCTCGGCACCGCTTATGCGGTTTGGACAGGCATCGGCACCATCGGCACAGTCATTCTCGGTATTGTGTTTTTCGGTGAACCGGCAACGGCGTGGCGGCTCACCTGCTTGGCGCTGATCGTTGCTGGCATTGCCGGGCTGAAGCTCGCGCATTGAGGTTAACGGGCTTCGCCCCTGTCGCGTCGGACTGGAAAAGTGGGGACCGGTTTTCAGAAAATCCGATGCATTTCACCTTATCACCGCTGGCGGGCCGATCGTCCCGAGAGCCAGATGATGGTTTTGCATGCTGAAGCCAAGCCAGGCATGAGAAAGCGGCAGGTCGCTGTGGGCGCCTTCAACGAGATGGCCAGCGCCTGAGCCCCCTGTATATTGTGTCAGGCGTTGCCGTGGTTTCCGCTCGGCCTGTTTACCGCATATCAAGCGCGTCGAAAGCGCGGGCAGCCGCTGCCATGTCCTGCCATCGGTGAGCGCGGCGGTGTGCCGCTTCCTCGTCGGGGCCCCAGAGCTCGATCTGCCAGTCTTCGTCGAGATGGGCCAGCGCCCAGGCCTCTTCGGCCGAGAGGCGGCCCATGGCAAAGGCGAGCGGCAGCAGCGCCGAGCCGGTCAGAGATGTCATTACGTGCAGGCTGGCAAGCGGCAACGGCGCCTTGAAGGCGCCGAGTGCCTGCCCAAAGGCGGCCAGCGCCTGCTGCGGCTGGGCCTGATGCATGACACCTTCCGCCAGGATGAACCGTGCGCCGAATGTCTCGGCTGCCCAAGCGAGAATGGGATCCCATTGCGCGCGCTGACGCTCCACCAGACGTTCGGGCTCGGCTGCGCGATAGCAGAGGAGGTCGGTGCCGGCAAAGGCCAGAATGTCGTTAAAGGTTACGTCCGGATCGCGCGCCACACCATCCAGCGCGCTGTTGACGAGCCGGGTGACGGGCATGAGCGCGGGATCGATCACCTCGGTCTGGCCGCGCCATTCATCCGCGACGATGTCCGCCAGGGCAGCGCTCGGCACCACCAGGACGTTTCTGGCCGGCGTGCGAACGGAAGCGCCGTCCAGCCGGATGGCGAAGCCGTCTTCGGTCTCAGTGATGCCAACATCCTTGTAGAAGCGCTTGGGCAACGGCTTCAACATCTGGATCTGCGCGCGGCGCACCGGATCGGGATCGCTCATTTCAGGAAGGTCGAAGAGGTCGGCCATGATGTTAAAACTCCTGGACGTCAGGTCCCATCAAGAAAGCGACCTGGAGGCATTCGCCGAGGCCTCTCGCGAAACGCGGGCGCAAGCCGATCGGCCGGCATGCGGGCCATGTATGATGTCAAGCGGCTTGGGACAATGCTCGAGCTCTGCATTTGCGTGATGGCCCGGGTCTCGCAGCCGTGGCTCAGCCGAGCAGAAGCGCGGTGATCTCCCGGGGATCTTTGACGATGAGGTCCGCGCCGGCTTCGACAAGCTGCGGCACGGAGGCGTAGCCCCAGGCAACACCGACGGCCATGGCCCCGGCGCTCTTGGCCATCTGCATGTCATAGATGGCATCGCCGATCACGGTCGTATCCCGAGGATCGATGCCGGTTTCGAGGCAGCATTCGGTCACCATTGCCGGATGTGGCTTCGAGGGGCAGTCATCCGCCGTACGGCTAACGACGAAGGTCTTGTCAAAGCCATGCGCGGTGGCGATCACGTCGAGCCCCCGCCGGGATTTGCCGGTCACGGCGCCAATCAACAGATCTTCCCGCGTGGCCAGCGCCGCCATCATGTCGGCGATGCCGGAAAACAGGGGCTCGGCGAAGCCGGCGGCGCGCACGGGGGCGAAGATGCTCTTGTAGTGCTCGGCCATTGCGCTGGCGCGGCTGTCGACATGCGGCGCGCCGAGCAGGCGGGCTATGGCGATATCCAGCGTCAGACCGATGATCGCCTTGGTGTCCTCGAATGCCGGACGTGGCAGGGCAAAGGCATCGAAGGTGCGGGCCATCACCTCGTGGATCAGGCGGGCGCTATCGACCAGCGTTCCGTCGCAATCGAACAATGCGAGCTTCATAGTCATTCGTCCTCGCCGGCGTTCGTCATGTCGAAGCCGAACAGATTCCAGGTCTGGACCATATGCGGCGACAATGGCGCGGTGATCGACAGGCGGCCGCCGTCCGGATGGGGAATGTCGATGTGGCGGGCATGCAGGTGCAGCCGGTTCTGCACCCCGCCTGGAAAATTCCAGTTGATGTCAGCATCGAAATATTTGGGATCGCCGAGAATCGGATGGCCGATATGGGCGGCATGCACACGCAGCTGGTGGGTGCGGCCGGTATAGGGCTCCATTTCCAGCCAGGCGAAATTCTGCCCGGCCTGCTCGATGATGCGGTAATAGGAGACCGCGTGATCCGCCCCGTCCTCGCCATGCTTGGCGATGCGCATGCGGTCGCCATCGGGCGTCTGCTCCTTGACGAGCCAGGTCGAGATCTTGTCTTCGCGTTTGCGCGGCACGCCCTTGACCAGCGACCAGTAGAGCTTCTTCGTGTCGCGCTCGCGAAAGGCGGCGGTCAGCTTCTGCGCGGCGCCACGGGTGCGGGCGACGACGAGCACGCCGGAGGTTTCGCGGTCGAGCCGGTGGACGAGGCGCGGCTTCTCGCCGCGCTGATTGGTCCAGGCTTCCAGCATCTTGTCGATATGCCGGGTGACGCCGGAGCCTCCCTGGACGGCAAGGCCCGCAGGCTTGTTCAGCACGATGACCTTGGCATCCTCGTGCAGCACCATGCGGGACAGAAGCTCGGCATCGCCGGAATGTTTCAGCTCGCGGCCGGCGATCGGGCCGGTTCGCTTGGCGTCCACTTCCATCGGTGGAATGCGGATGGTTTGGCCGGGCTCGACGCGGGTGTCGGATTTCACCCGGCCGCCGTCGACGCGGATCTGACCGGACCGCAAGAGCTTCTGCAGCGCGCCGAAGCCGAGGCCGGGATAGTGGATCTTGAACCAGCGATCGAGCCGCATGCCCGTTTCGTCGGCTTCCACCTGCTTATGTTCGATCCCTGCCATGAGGTCCATTCCGCGCGGCTGCGCGCCGCGTCTCCTTGATTGCGCTTCTTCCCCGCTCCTAGCCCATTGCGCGCAGGAGGGCTAGTCCGGCAAGGACTGCCAGGCCGGAGATGGCGAGGCTGGCGGCGACATAGGCGCAGGCGGCCATCAGCCTGCCGGCTTCGATCAGTGTCACCGTTTCCAGCGAAAAGGCGGAAAACGTAGTGAAACCACCGAGAATGCCAGTGATGATGAAGAGGCGAAGGGTATCGTGGCCGCCCATGCGCGTCAGCAATGCGGCAACGGCACCGATGGCGAAACAGCCGGTGACATTGACGGTGAGCGTGCCCCAAGGGAAGTTCGAACCGAACCGGCGCAGCATCGCCGCACCCACGAGATAGCGGCCGACCGAACCGAGCGCGCCGCCAATGGCAACCAGAAACACAGGGGACATGGTGAAATCTCAGCTCAGCCGGTCGGCATGCCAGTTGATGTGATCGGCCATGAAGGTCGAGATAAAATAATAGGAGTGGTCATAGCCCTCCTGCATGCGCAGGTTCAGCGCGATCCCGGTTCCCTCCACCGCCTTCTCGAACAGCCAGGGCTTCAGGCCGCTCTCCAGGAAGCCATCAGCCGTGCCTTGGTCAATCAGGATTTCGGGAAAACGCCGGCCGTCTTCCACCAGCAAACAGGCATCATAGGCCCGCCATGCGGTTTGGTCCGCGCCGAGATATTTCGTCAGGGCTGGCACCGACCAGTCGGAGGTCGAGGGAGAAACGATCGGCGCGAAGGCCGACAGGCTCTTGAAGCGGTCGGGGTTCTTCAAGGCGATGGTCAGGGCGCCGTGTCCGCCCATGGAATGGCCGAACATACCCTGCCGACGCATATCCGCCGGAAACGCATCGGCGATCAGCGCGGGGAGCTCCCGGGTGATGTAGCTTTCCATCCGGTAATGCGCCGACCAGGGCGCCTGTGTGGCGTCGAGATAGAAGCCCGCGCCCTTGCCCATCTGCCAATTGTCCGGCTCGTCGGCCACGACCTCGCCGCGCGGGCTCGTATCCGGGCAGACGACGATCACGCCGCGTGTCGCCGCCATGCGGCGATATTCGCCTTTGTCCATGACATTGGCATGGGTGCAGGTGAGGCCCGAGAGATACCACAGGACGGGGCAGGGCGCCGATGCAGCCTGCGGTGGCACGAAGACGGCGAAGGTCATGTCGCAGCCGAGCACCTCGGACCTGTGGCTGTAGACGCCCTGTGTTCCGCCGAAGGCGCGCGCGGTGGAGACGGTTTTCATGGGAACTCCCGACATCAATTCGCCAGAGACACCACCGCATTGACGGCGGCGGCCACGAGCACGGTGTTGAAGAAGAAAGAGACCAGAGAATGCGCGAGATTGAGCCGGCGCATCGCCGTTTCGGTGATCTCGACATCCGAGGTCTGGGCCGTCATGCCGATGACGAAGCCGAAATAGAGAAAATCATAGGCGCCCGGTTCGTCGTCCCCGGGAAAATCGAGACCCTTGCCGCGCGCCGGCGGCGTGCCCGGCTTGGTCTTCAGCGGCCGCCAGTAGAGATGGGCGTAATGCATGGAAAACATGGTGTGTACCGTTAGCCAGCCCAGCACGACGGAGGCGAAGGCGAGCGCCACTTCCAGGCCGCTTTCAGACGAACCGGCCCGGTTCATGGCGTTGAACAGGGCAATGATCGCCGCGGCCACCGCCATCAGCGTGACGAAGAGGATGACGGGTGCCGGTGCATCGTCCGCTTCCGCCGTGGCCTTCAGCCGGTCGGCCGTCAGACGCCGCAGCCGGAGGCCGACCTGAACCAGATAGATAACGAAAAACACGATCGCCGGCCCCTCGATCGACAGCCGCGGTGCGAAGGCCAGGAAAATCGGCAGGGCGAGAAGTCCCGCTATGCCGCCCCAGAGAAACGGGCGGTGGCGGCGATGCGTCCACATGCGCATGGGCAAGATGTTGGTCCTTCATGGCGGCTGTAGCGGCACCTTGCCTTTTACAAGATGCGCATGGATGCGGCAAAATTTGAGTCTGCTGCATCATGTCTCCCGGCACCGAAGCCGATGGAAGGATGCAGGCAGCCTGTTCGAGAGACCGGCGACCGTCAGGCGGGCGCAGCGCCGTTGCGGGCGCGGCGACAGAGCCGGTCGAAGGTTTCCAGGAACTTGGAGCGGTCGCGTGGCGAAAAGGCGGCATTGTAGCCCTTGCTTTCGCCTGTCTCGCGCAGATGCTGGCTGAGGTCGCGCATCGCCGAGGCCATGCCGATATTCGCTTCGTCGAATAGCCGCCCCGTGGGCCCGGTCACCATCGCCCCAGCTGCCACGCAGCGCACCGCCAGCGGCACATCGGCCGTCACCACGACATCGCCTGCAGTCGCCCGCTCTGCGATCCAATTGTCCGCCGCATCGAAGCCGGCGGAGACGATGACGTTCTTCACCATGGGATCGCGCGAGGGCCGGAGACCTGAATTGGCCACGAAGGTCACTTCCAGCCCATGCCGCTCGGCAACCTTGAGGATCTCCGGCTTGACCGGGCAGGCATCGGCATCGACATAGATCATGGGAAATTTATTTCTTCAGCGTCTGAACATAGATTTCGAGAGCAGCGTTCATCCGCGTTTGATAGCCTTTTCCGGTGCTACGGTACGCCTGAAGAATCGATTTCTTGACGCGTAACGTTATCTGTTCCGTGCCTTCAGGTTCAACGATCTGGCTGTTGCGCCAAAACACCTCGTCTAGATCAGGAATGTCGTCTGTGTCGATCTCGGAGTCCGGGAGAGCGGCCAGTTCGTCAAGGGTCAATTCTTTGCTGAAGGGCTTTGGCATATCGTTCCCTTTCCCTCCTCTTTGCCGGGCGCGCGGAAATGATGCGAATGTTTCCGTGCCGGGTCGTATGGCTGACGACGATGAAGACCACGCCGCCAATTGCACCAATGCTGTTGTGACGGATCTCGCCATAATCGAAACGGTCATCAACAGCTGTCAGTATCGGGCCATCGAAAATGCGAGATGCGGTTTTGAATCCGATGCCGTGTTTGGCAATATTCTTGGCGTTCTTGGCTTCATCCCACTCGAACATGGCTCGACTGCACCGGATTGTAGCTACAATTGGCTATTCGGGCAAACCGACAGCGGCAGTCAACCCTCAGCTTCCCGGCGCATGTCGACATGCGGCACGCCGGCATCGACATATTCCGCAGAAGTGGCAGTGAAGCCCAGCGTGCCGTAGAAGGGCACGAGATGGCTTTGGGCCGAGAGAGCGATCGGTTGGTCTGGGAAGAGGCGGGCGCATGTGGACAGAACATCGTGCATCAGCGCGCGGCCCAGCCCACGTCCGCGATGGCCGGGCGCAACGAGCACGCGCCCGACCTTGACGCAGGCTGCCATGATTCCGGGCGCGAAGATGCGGGCGGCGGCGATGGTCTCGCCGCCGGACAGAAGGCGTAAGTGCAGCGCCTGCGGATCCTTGCCATCCAGCTCCGGATAGATGCAGGCCTGTTCGACGATGAAGACGTCGATGCGCAGCTTCAAAAGGGCGTAGAGTTGCTCGGCCGAGAAGGCGTCGAGCCGCCGCACGTCGACCGAGTAATCCATTGCCGGGTCGCTGGTGTGCATCAGTAGACAACGACGGAGCGGATCGATTCGCCCGAATGCATCAGCTCGAAGCCCTTGTTGATATCGTCGAGCGGCATGGTGTGGGTGATCATCGGATCGATGATGATCTTGCCGTCCATGTACCAGTCGACGATCTTCGGCACGTCGGTGCGGCCGCGCGCGCCGCCGAAGGCCGTGCCCATCCAGCTGCGGCCAGTGACCAGTTGGAAGGGGCGGGTGGAAATTTCCTGGCCCGCGCCCGCCACGCCGATGACAACAGACTTGCCCCAACCACGATGCGAGGCTTCGAGTGCCTGGCGCATCACCTTGGTGTTGCCGGTGCAGTCGAAGGTGTAATCGGCGCCGCCGATCTGGTCGGCACCCCGCTTGGTCATGTTGACGAGATAGGGAACGATGTCCTCGCCGACTTCCTTCGGATTGACGAAATGCGTCATGCCGAAGCGCTCGCCCCAGGCCTTCTTGTCGTTGTTGAGATCGACGCCGATGATCATGTCCGCACCGGCGAGCTTGAGGCCCTGAATGACATTGAGGCCGATGCCGCCGAGACCGAAGACGATGGCGGTCGCGCCGATTTCGACTTTGGCCGTGTTGATCACCGCGCCGATGCCGGTAGTGACGCCGCAGCCGATGTAGCAGATCTTGTCGAAGGGCGCGTCGGGATTGACCTTGGCCACCGCGATTTCAGGCAAGACCGTATAATTGGCGAAGGTCGAGCAACCCATATAATGGTGGATCTTGTCCTTGCCGATCGAAAAGCGCGATGTGCCATCCGGCATCAACCCCTGGCCTTGGGTGGAGCGGATGGCGGTGCACAGATTGGTCTTGCGCGACAGGCAGGAGGGGCATTCGCGGCATTCGGGCGTGTAGAGCGGAATGACGTGATCGCCCTTCTTCACGGAGGTCACGCCGGGGCCGACATCGACGACGACACCCGCGCCCTCATGGCCGAGAATCGCCGGAAACAGACCTTCCGGATCGGCGCCGGAGAGGGTGAAATCGTCGGTGTGGCAGATGCCCGTCGCCTTGACCTCGATCAGCACCTCGCCGGCCTTCGGGCCTTCCAGCTGAACGGTCATGATTTCGAGCGGCTTGCCGGCCTGGGTGGCGACGGCGGCACGGACGTCCATGGTGTTCTCCCTCTTGAATGGATCGCAAGCAGCCTCGATTCGAAGCCGAAGCGCTCAGTCCTTCTCGTTTAGGACGCGCTCTACCGCGAGCTCAAGTGCCGAAATGGCGCGCGCGGTCTCCTCATGCAGTTTCTTCACCAGCGCCAGCTCCTGGCGCAGGCGGCGGGCCTCTTCGCCAGGCGCAGGCACCAGAGGACCGACACCGCTGCCTTCAGTCAGCCAGATCGGCGTGACGTTCAAGAGAGCCGCAAGTGGAAAGAGCTGGGCGGCGGAGGGCTCGGCGCGATCGCTTTCCCAGGCGGAAACGGTTTCCACGGTCAGGCCCAGGCGTTCGGCCAGCATCTCGGCGGAAAGACCAAGCGCATCCCGCGCCCGCCAGAGCCGGCCGCCGGCCGTGTCGTCCTGTCCGGACAGGCCAAGCCGCGCCTGGACCTCGCCCATCGATAACCGCATGGCCACCTCCTGTCTGGAAAGAGCCGCCTGCATTGGCGCGGCGCCTTGTGTGCCCTGTGTCCGCACTCTACAAGCTTCGCAGCCTGCGCAAAGACCAGCATGCGGCATAATCCGTGCAGCCTGTGCCGCTTTTGGAACGCCTGTCGAAGCCCGATCCGCATGAGGATGCGCAGCGATCTCAGAAAGTGCCGATGCGTCGAATCGGGACTTTCCGAGGGCTGGATCAGAGGGCACGGGGCAGGTTCTCGCAGGGCCGGTGCGGGATTGCCGAAAGCCGCGCGGGCAGGCCAAACCCCAAGAGGGGCCCGCAGAGGAGGCCCGCAGAGGAGGCCCGCAGAGGAGGCCCCCAGAGGAGGCCCCCAGAGGAGGAATGACAGTCGCATGTCCGCCGATCCGACATCCGCGCCCTCGGTCGCGCAAGGTCCCGCGTCCAGCGTGGTCCAGGGCCTCGCCATCATGCTCGTGGCGATGATCATCCTGCCTTGCATGGACGCGATCGCCAAATATCTGGCCACCTACCTCGGCATGTCGCCGGGGCAGGTGACCTTCTATCGCTTCTTCTTCCAGCTGGTTTCGACGCTGCCGCTTCTTTTACGGCTCGGCGGTCTGAAAGCGTTAAAGCCTAAGCGCCTCTGGCCCAATCTCTTGCGCGGTGTTCTTCTCGCGCTGGCGGCGCTCTTGTTCTTCGTCTCGGTCAAATACATGCCGTTGGCCGATGTCTTCGCCATCTATTTCGTCGAGCCCTTCATCCTCACCTGTCTTTCGGCGCTGATCCTGCGCGAGCGGGTAGGGCCGATGCGCTGGCTGGCGATCGCGGTGGGCTTTCTCGGCGCCATGATCGTGATCCAGCCGAGCTTCGCGGTCTTCGGCATGACCGCACTTCTGCCTGTCGGCTGCGCCCTTCTCTTCGCCTGCTATCTCCTGATGAACCGCATGGCGGGCTCGCATGATTCGCCCTTGGTGATGCAGACGATCGCCGGCCTCGGCGGAACGATGATCATGGTGGTGGCACTGGCGGTCGGTCACGGTATTGGACATGAGGATTTCATTCCGTCGCTGCCCTCGACGCCGCTGGCCTGGCTCTTGGCAATCCTGCTCGGCACCATTTCCGGCTATGGCCATCTGCTCGTCGTGCGCGCTTTTCGCGCCGCGCCGGCGGCGATTTTGGCGCCGTTCCATTATTTCGAGATCATCAGTGCCACGGCGCTCGGCTTCCTCGTCTTCGGTGATTTTCCCAGCCTGTCGAAATGGCTGGGCATCGCCATCATCGTCGCCTCCGGCCTCTTCATCATCTGGCGGGAGCGGCGGCTGGAACGTCTGGCCGTGGCCGACCCGACATGAGGCAGGCAGCAGGGTTCAGGTGAGGTCGTCGACCACCGGCCCGAAAACCTCTTCAAAGGCCGTACGCAGGCGCATATCGGCATCCTCCAGGGTCACGGGCAGGCCGAGATCGACAAGACTGGTAACGCCATAGCCGCGGATGCCGCAGGGCACGATGCCGCCGAAATGGTCGAGATCCGGCTCGACATTCAGCGACAGGCCGTGGAAGCTCACCCATTTGCGCAGGCGGATGCCGATCGCGGCGATCTTGTCTTCCGCCGGGCGGCCATCGGGCAGGGGCGGCTTGTCCGGCCGGCGCACCCAGACGCCCACTCGGTCTTCCCGCCGCTCTCCGCGAATGTTCATCGCGTCCAGCGCCTCGATCACCGTGCGTTCCAGTCCGGCGACGAAGGCGCGCACATCCTGGCGCCGACGCTTGAGGTCGAGCATGACATAGACGACGCGCTGACCGGGGCCATGATAGGTATATTCCCCGCCGCGCCCGGTCTTATGGACCGGAAAGCGGCCGGGCATCACCAGATCCGCCGCATCCGCACTGGTGCCGGCGGTGTAGAGCGGCGGATGCTCGACCAGCCAGACGAGTTCATCGGCCTCGCCACGAGCGATGCGATCGACTTCGGCCTCCATGAAGGCTACCGCCTCCTCGTACCCCACAAGGCCGGGAGCCACGCGCCAGCGCACAGGGGGCGAACCCGGGGCAGGGAGCAGCGTGAGGTCGATCTTGTCGCGTTCCATCATATCATCCTGAAGCCGGTCCGTACCAAAAACGCAGTCCCTTCAAACCGAGCCGTCGCGCGGCTGGCATGCGGGAAGCCAGCTTTATAGCCGCACGTCCATTTCATGGCGACGGTGCACGCGCAAGCCTGTATCGTCGCACGGAAGCGCACCCATCGAAGCTCTGGAATGTGGTCGCCGCATGTGTCCTGCACAAGAGCCCAGCCGAGCGTGTGGCGCGTCTGCCAAAGCAGTCGACGAGCCTTTCCCCGTCGAGGGAGAATGCGCCTAGCCCGCGCAACGTTGCGCATCCCCAAGGCTTTTCGGCAATTGTCAAAATTATGTCGCCATGCCCTTGTGCCCATCAGGGGCTTTTGCTAGATGCATCCGCGCCGGCTTGAGGCTGGCCTACCACGGTTGCGGTCGTGGCGGAATTGGTAGACGCGCAGCGTTGAGGTCGCTGTGGGGCAACCCGTGGAAGTTCGAGTCTTCTCGACCGCACCATTCGCCTAACGGCAGCCTAAGGCGTCGTTATGGCTATCTTTGCTGATAATGTCTCGTCTATGTCGAGACTATCGCGGAAAATCCCACCCGTCTTCAAATTCTGTTTCGGTCAACCGAATGGTCTCGTTGCTATATTACGGCGCTCGCGTTTGAAGATCCCCACGCACCGTCCGTGCTTTGTCTCGAAACTATCCACCGTCCTGACACAGAAAGCGCCGCTGACGCCCTTGTGCCCATCAGAGGCTTTTGCTAGATGCATCGGCGCCGGCTTCAACCGGCCTACCACGGTTGCGGTCGTGGCGGAATTGGTAGACGCGCAGCGTTGAGGTCGCTGTGGGGCAACCCGTGGAAGTTCGAGTCTTCTCGACCGCACCAGTCTCTTCTTCGAAAGAGCACAGAAGGCTTGGGCCGATGGCCCGCCGCTACGATCTGAAACTCTCCTCGACTTTCAAACAAACGCTGCCTTCCAGGCGCGATGCGCCCGTATCTGTCGTGCAAAGCCTGCTCGGCTGCGCGATCAGTTTCCCTGCCGCTTCGAAAATTGCTTGATAAGCCTGTCTCGTTTCAGCCGTGAGAGACGGTTGATCCAGAAGATGCCGTCGAGCTGGTCGATTTCATGTTGCAGGCAGACGCCGAGCAGGCCGCTGGCTTCAATCTCGGCCTCCGAACCGCTCAAGGTCTGGTAGGCCACCGTTACGCTTTCCGGGCGCATGACCTCTTCCGTCACGCCCGGCATGGAGATGCTGCCTTCGCTGTGGGTCGCCTGCTCCTTCGACTGTGCAATGATGCGTGGATTGACATAGACGCGCAGGCCCAGGCCGTCGACCAGATCGATGGCGGCCACACGGCTGAGCACGCCGATGTGCGGGCCGGCAATTCCGATGCCCGGTGCGGCGCGCATGGTGTCGCTGAGATCGGCAGCAAGTGCGGCCAGTGCCTCATCGAAGTTCACGACCACACGACAGGGCTGGCTGAGCAGCGGATCGCGAAAGCGAATGATCGGCCTGACCGCCATTGTCACCTCTCCTGTCGTCTCTTTTCGGTTTGATCGCGCCAGTAGGCTGCTCTCGTGGCGCGGGGGACCGATAGGGCCTCGTCTTTTTCCATGGAAGCGGGGCCGGCGTAAAGCTTTTCCGTAGCCGGCGCGGACAGGGCAGACAGGCTGTAAACCTTTGGCGGATAGAGCTATCGGGGCGTTTCGCTGTGGCTGCACCCGCGACCCGGCCTTCCGCATGTCGCCCATTGTGCCGCTGTCGCGAATCGCTTCTAGGCTGGGCTTTCAAAGGTGGAGCAAAGCAGGTTCGTTGAGCCTGCACATCGCGTTTAAGCGGCCTAATTAAGGGCGGCGAGCGGCCGGACCAAGCGGGGCTACGCGATGGCCGCGCGCTTGATCCGGGCCGACAGCAGATGAAAGGGCGAGCGATGAGCGGCAACGGCGACGACGAGACCATGATCCGCACGCCCGAAGAGGCGGCCCGCGAGCGCCACGGCGACATCTATGACGAGGACGGCTCGCTACGGTCCGAGTATCTCGACGATGTGACCGACGCCATCGACCGTGGCGATGCCGAAAGGCTGAAGGAGCGGGTCGCCGATCTGCACGCCTCCGAACTCGGCGACCTGCTGGAAGTGCTGCAGCCCGATCAGCGCCGGTCTCTCGTCACGCTGCTCGGGACCGATTTCGACCTCTCGGCCCTGACGGAAGTGGACGAGGCCATCCGCCTCGAAATCACCGAGCATATGTCCAACGACCAGATCGCCGCGGCACTGGGCGAGATGGAATCGGACGATGCCGTCTACATTCTCGAAGACCTGGATCAGGAGGATCAGGAGGAGATCCTCGCCAAGCTGCCCTTTGTCGAGCGTGTGCGCCTGCGCCGCTCGCTGGATTATCCCGAGAGCACGGCTGGCCGGCGCATGCAGACGGAATTCGTCGCGGTGCCGCCTTTCTGGACCGTGGGCCAGACGATCGACTATCTGCGCGAGGACACCGAGCTTCCCGAAAGCTTCACCCAGCTTTTCGTCATCGATCCGACCTTCCGCCTGCTCGGCGCGGTCGATCTGGACATGATCCTGCGCAGCAAGCGATCGGTAAAGATCGAATCGGTGATGCGCGATACGCTGCATCCGATCGAAGCGGAAATGGACCAGGAAGAAGCGGCCCAGCTCTTCGAACAATATAACCTGCTCTCGGCCGCCGTGGTCGATCAGAACAACCGGCTCGTCGGCGTGCTGACGATCGATGATGTGGTCGACGTCATTCAGGAAGAGGCCGAAGAGGATATCATGCGCCTCGGCGGCGTGGGGGACGAAGAGCTGTCCAGCGGCGTGCTGCGAACCTCGCGCTCGCGCATGCTTTGGCTGCTGGTCAATCTCTTCACCGCGCTGCTTGCTGCCTCCGTCATCAATCTTTTCGATGCCACCATCCAGCAGATCGTCGCGCTTGCCGTACTGATGCCGATCGTCGCCGGCATGGGCGGCAATGCCGGCTCGCAGACCATGACCGTGACGGTGCGTGCGCTGGCCACGCGCGATCTCGACATTCACAACGCCTTCCGCGTCATCCGGCGCGAGTCCGGGGTCGGGCTGCTCAATGGCCTGGTTTTCGGAGTGCTGATCGGGCTTGCCGCCGGCTTCTGGTTTCAGGACGCGAATATTGGCGGCATCATCGCCGCCGCCATGCTGATCAATATGATCGCCGCCGCCTTTGCCGGCATCCTCATTCCGCTGCTGCTGGATCGCATCGGCGCCGACCCGGCAGTCTCCTCGGCAGTCTTCGTCACGACCGTCACCGACATTACCGGCTTCTTCTCCTTTCTCGGCCTTGCCAGCTGGTGGTTCAACATCCACTGACACGCCTGGCCCCGCCTCAGCTATCGAGTCCATCACGCTCGAACAGGGATTTCGCCCACCCAAACGCCGGTTTGACTTTGACGTCAAAGTCAATAAAATCAGCGCATCGGAGAGAATGGCGTGGACAAATATTATACGATCACGGAGCTGACGCGCGAGTTCGGCGTTTCCACGCGAACCCTGCGCTATTACGAGGACGAGGGCCTGATCCATCCCGAACGGCGGGGCCGAACCCGGCTGTTCCGCCCGATGGACCGGCGTCTGATTCAGGAAATCCTGCGCGGCCGGCGCATCGGCTTCACCGTGGCCGAAATCCGCGAGATCATTCAGGTTTACAAGGAATCGACGGGCGAATCCGGTCAGCTGAAGCTGATCATGAAGCGCGTCGAGGATAAGCGCGCCGACCTCATCGCGCGCCGCCGCGACATCGAGGAAACGCTGGAAGAGCTGAACAATGTCGAAGAAGCCTGTCTGACCCGACTGGCCGAAATCGGTGTCGGCACCTGACGCATGTCACGCAAGCCTGCTCAGCAGCTTTAATCATGAGCTGTGTTGACGCCATGCCGTGCGGTGACATGCTTCAAGCAGCGGAAGGGGATAAGTCCGCGAAGACAAGGCGATAGGCCATCAGGCGGATTCCGTTTGGCAACGACCTCCTGTTGCGCATGAGGCTGTTGCAACGCGCCTTGGCTGACCTCGGCGCCTTGCCAGCAATCACAGTCCCGTTGCTACAGTCCTGTTGCTATTGCGCCGGCTCAGTCTGCGGTGACGACGGCGCCTCCTCGGTCGGGTCGGGCGGAAGGGCGACGCTGGTGCATTGCGCCGCCATGGCCTGGATGCGTGGATCCTTGGTGACGTCGATCTGCCCGGCATTAAGCGCGTCGAGCATGTTTTCGTCGGTGAGCCGCGTCAGCGTGCAGGTGCAGAAGATCTCGCAAAAGGGCTTTGGCTGCTCGAGGCTGCAGGATTGAACGCAGCTCTGACGATAGGACTCTCTCGGATCGGGCTTGGGCGGCGGTGCGATCAGCGTGGCAAGATAGACGAGCCCCAACAAAACCGGCTGATGCAACAGATAGAAAGCCAGCGAATGACGGCCGAGCCAGGCGAGGCGTTGGCGCAGGGTGTTGGCAAGGCCGTGGGTGGATCGGCTTTCTCGCGCCGCCAGCGCCGTCAGCCAGCCATGACGCAGCGCCAGGCGTCCGACTGCAATGCCTGCAAGGGGCGCCGCGAGCCAGGGAAAGAGCGGCACATAATCGTTCGACCGAATCGGCACCGTTGACAGGCCCACCCACCAGAGCGCCGGTTGATCGAAGAGCGTGGCGCGCAGATAAACAGGCGCGAGAAAGGCGGCAAGTGCGGCGAGGATCGTGACTGGCACCGGCAGGCGCAGGAAGAGGAGCCCGACGAAGCTCATCGCGGCGATGGCGTGCAGGATGCCGAAAAAGATGAAGGCATTGGGGAAGGCGAAATAGGTGGCGATCGTCACCACCAGCGCCGCCGCTGCGATCTTTGCGAAGCGGATGAAGAAGGGTTTCCAGCGGATGTGCGGCCTATGGCCGAGCACGAGACCGACCCCGACGAGAAACAGGAAGCTGGAGGCGATCGATCGTGCATAGAGCTTCCACAGGCCGGTGCCGGCCGTGCCGGAGGCGATATAGCCGAAGCTCTCGAGATCCCAGCAAAAGTGGTAGGTAGCCATGGCGATCAGCGCCACGCCGCGCGCTGCGTCGATCCCGGTGATCCGGGGCTTGGCGCGGCGCGGTGCATCTTGAGCCGAAAGGTTGTCGGTCTGCTCGGAAATCATGAAGGCACCCTTTGAACCTGCGGCATGTTGCGCCTCTGTGTGCCGCGGCGCTGCGACGGCGATATGCCTTGAAACGAGGATGCAGCGGCGCGGGCCGGCGGTGCATAACGGCTTCGCCGCATCGCTTGCCTCATAAACTGCGGGATGCCGGAGCGCATCGATGATGCAGTAGCGCAAAAGCGGCCCACCGGGGAAGGCCTTGCCCGCGCGCAATCGCTCGCATCACATCTGTCCTTCGTCCGGAAGCAGCGCCAGCCGGGCTGGCGAGAAGAACTGGCGGCGCAGGAGCACGAAGATGATGAAGGTCGTGGTGGCCATGAAGATATAGGCGCTGACGAACCAGCCGAGATAGCCGATCGACAGAAACAGCGCTCGAAGACCGGCATTGAAATGCATGCCCGCTTGCACATTCATCACCACGGCGCGGCCGGCGGCGCGCTCGGCTGCCGGCCGGTTGCTTGCGGTCTCGCTCATCATCGGAATGCCGCCGATCAGGATCGAGCAATAGTTGAACAGGCGATAGGACCAGCCGAACTTGAAGAAGGCATAGCCCAGCAGGCAGGCAAGCCCGCCGACCTTCAGCTCGAAGGCCGTGCGCGAGCCGTTGAAGGCCAGCGGCAGGTCGCTGAAGATCGCCTGCACCCGGTCCGTCTGGCCGAGCAGGGCGAAACAGCCGCCGAGCGCAAAGATGGTGGTGGAGGCGAAGAAGGCGGTGCCGGCCTGCAGGCCGGCGATGATCTGCGTGTCGATCATCTTCAGGTCGCGGTTGAGCGAATTCATGATCCAGCGGTGGCGGTGAGAGGCCATGAGCCGGGTCAGGCTGAGGCGCCCGAAGATAGTGCGCCGGTCGGTCGCCCAGATATAAACGCCCCAAAGCAGTGCGAAATAGCTGAGCGCGATGATGTCCCCGTAGTCCATGGGTGTCCTTTAGATCGTGATAGCAGCGGCCAAGCAGCGCCGGGCAGATGATTCGCCCGGCACTTTAGTCTGGCCACCTTGCGCCGCCGCGACCCGTGTGGCGGCCATGTCGCGCAGATGCGGGGGGATGTCGGTCTTCCGCCGTGCTGGAGACAGTCGCCAAGCTAGGGTCTATATCAAGCAGAGCAGGCCGGGACTCCCGGTCTTCGTCTCAGGATGGCAATCGCAATGTTTCTTTCGGTTTTCGACGTATTCAAGATCGGAATCGGGCCTTCAAGCTCGCACACCATGGGGCCGATGACCGCGGCCAACCGCTTTCTCGACCTGATCCTGTCGCCGGATTGGCCCCGTCCCGCCGGCGCGTCGGTCGCGGCGCTGAAGGTCAGCCTGCATGGCTCGCTTGCCCATACCGGTATCGGTCATGGCTCGGGCCGCGCGGTGATCCTTGGGCTGATGGGCGAGCGTCCCGATGCCATCGATCCAGACCGGATGGACGATCTGATTGCCGGTGTCGAAAGCAGTGGTCTGGTGACGCCGCAAGGGCATCCCGCCTATGCCTTCCAGCCAAAGACCGACCTCGTCTATGACAAGAAGCAGCCACTGCCCGGCCATGCCAATGGCATGAGCTTCTCCGCGCTGGATCGCGATGGGCGGCTGCTTCTCAAGCGGATCTATTACTCGATCGGCGGCGGCTTCGTTGTGACCGACACCGAGCTTGCAGCGCTGCGGGCGGAAAAGGCACGGCCGGCCGATATTAAAGTGCCTTATCCATTCGCCAGCGCTCGGCAGATGCTGGAGATGGCGCAGCGCTCCGGCCTCACCATCGCTCAGATGAAACGTGCCAACGAAGAAGTGACGATGTCGCGCGACGTTCTGGATGCCGGTCTCGACCGCATCTGGGCGGCCATGAAGGGCTGCATCGATCGCGGCCTCTCCGGCCAGGGCATCCTGCCCGGTGGGTTGAAGGTACGCCGGCGTGCGGCCGCGATCCATGATCGGCTGGAGCATGACTGGCGTTCGAACCGCGCCAATCCGCTGCTCGCCAATGACTGGCTCAGCGTCTACGCCATGGCCGTGAACGAGGAAAATGCCGCAGGTGGACGCGTGGTGACCGCGCCGACCAACGGCGCGGCCGGGGTGATACCGGCAACGATCCGCTATTATCTGCATTTTCATGAGGATGCCGATGATGCCGGCATTCGCGATTATCTGCTGACCGCTGCGGCCGTCGGCGGGATCATCAAGTTCAACGCCTCGATTTCGGGTGCCGAAGTCGGCTGTCAGGGCGAGGTGGGGTCTGCCTCGGCCATGGCGGCGGCGGGTCTCGCAGCCGTGATGGGCGGTACGCCCGAGCAGGTGGAAAACGCCGCCGAGATCGCGCTCGAGCATCATCTGGGCATGACCTGCGACCCCGTCGCCGGCCTCGTCCAAGTGCCCTGCATCGAGCGCAATGCGTTGGGTGCCGTCAAGGCCGTAACCGCCGCGTCACTGGCGCTGAAGGGGGACGGCAGCCACTTCGTGCCGCTCGACGCCTGCATCGAAACCATGCGCCAGACGGGCGTCGACATGCATGACAAATACAAGGAAACCTCGATGGGCGGCCTTGCGGTCAATGTCGTCGAGTGCTGACAGCCAAACGGAGCGGTAAGACGGGCGGCGAGGGACTTGACCTCGACCGCCGAAGGTCTATTGAACCCGGCCCATGGCTCTTCATCTGATCAAGCTCTGTGTCGGCGCCGATTCGATCGAGGATCTGCGCGAATGGGTTTCCGAGCGCGCGCTCTCGGCCATCGCCGCCGGCCTGGAGCCGCACAGCGCGCATGTGACACGCATGGTACCCAAGCGGATCGAGGAGATCCTTGAGGGTGGTTCGCTCTATTGGGTGATCAAGGGCCAGGTGCAGGCGCGCCAGCGCATTCTCGACATCACGCCCTTTACCGATCATGAGGGCATCGGGCGCTGTCGTCTGGTGCTAGGCCCTGAAGTGGTGGAAACCGCGTTCCAGCCACGCCGTCCCTTCCAGGGTTGGCGCTATCTGGTGGAAAAGGAAGCCCCGGTCGATCTCGCCGGCTCCGGCGGCGCCGAGCTTCCCGCAGAGCTGCGCCGCGAATTGGCCGAACTCGGCCTGCTTTGACCGCATCGCTCCGACGAATGCTTGTGGTTGCGCTTCCGGGCTTGGTCCAAGAACCTGCTCTTACCGAATGGCCGCTGCCGACTCTGATAGAATAGGCCTCGATGAAGGCCCGGCAAAGGGCTGCTTCCGCCAATCAGGTTTGGGGAGGCGCCGGGCGCTGAAATCGATCAAGCGCGTCAGGCATGTTGGTTTTGCCTAATGCGCTTTAAGCCAAGTATTGTCGCTTACTGAAAGCGGATACGCACAGCCTTGCGCTTGGCCGGGGTGCGCACGTGCAGGTGAACCTGCACCTCGGGCTGTGTCGAGCGCCAGGCGCGCGCGCCATGGGTCAGAAGCAGGGAGACGAGATCGCGCGTCTTGGAGCGGGGCAGGGCACCGATTTCGGCGATGCGCATGGCCGCTTCGTGGATTGGAAGCAGCGCGCTGCGCGGCGCGCGCTTGCGCTTGAAGTCCGGCTGCGTGTCGGAACCATTTTCATTAACGGCCATCGTGATCCTCGTAACGCAAGACAATCGAGGTTTTCTTCGGGGTGAACCGGTGCGGCTTAAGCGATCCCGCTCCGGACGATCGGCGAGCCGCATCCTTCACGATGCGGCGGCATGGCTTGAAGGCCGGCCCTCGACCAAGGGCGGGCCGGCAGAAGACGCGTGGCTTACTGGGCGCTTGCCCAGCAGGCGAAGCCGCGTGCCTTCAGCGTTTTGCAGGCGGTCAGCGCCTTGGTCTGGCTGGCGAAGCCGCCGAACCGGGCGCGGTACATCTGGCTGTCGCCGCTGGCGACGCTGACCGTGAAGGCCTGTGCGTTCGACAGCAGCTTGCCGCCCTTTTCCTTGGCATCGGCCAGCATGGACATGGCTTCGTTGCGGTTGGGCGTTGCGCCGATCTGGATGACCCAGCCGGCCGGCACGGTGCTCTGCTCCTCGCCGGAGGCGGCGCGGGCGACCGAACTCGTGACCTGCGCATCGACGACGCCGACCTCGCCGCCCGTGGCGAGCTTGCTCGCCTGGGCCTGAAGCGTGCCGGGACGAGGGGCGAGAACCGGGTTCTCGCTGGCGGCCTTCGGCGCTTCGGCATAGCTGTTCATCGAGACGCTGTTGGTAATTTCGCCGTCATAACGGCCTTCCGGCATGGGGCCGGAGGAGGGCAGGTTGAAGCTGCCGCCGGTGCTGGCCGAGGCCGTATCCCGCGCGGCTGCACTCAGAGTCGGGGCCGGCGGCGTCTCCGCCACGAGATTGGTGTTGCCGCCGCGGGTGGAGGCAGCCGGCATGTATTTGGCCACGAGGGCGCGCATCTGCGCATCGCGCGCGCCGCCGGATTTGCCGCCCAGCACGACGCCGACGATGCTGCGGCCTTCGGCCTGAGCCGACGTCACGAGATTATAGCCGGCCGCGCGGGTATAGCCGGTCTTGATGCCGTCCACGCCGCGCACATTGCCGAGCAGGCGGTTGTGATTGCCGATGACCTGACGGCCGAAGGCGAAGCTACGGGTGGAAAAATAGCCGTAATACTGCGGAAAATGCTGGCGCAGCGCGATGCCGAGCCGGGCCTGGTCGCGTGCCGTGGTCATTTGCTGGTCGTTGGGCAGGCCATTGGCATTGCGATAGGTGGTGCGCGTCATGCCGAGCGCGCGGGCCTTTGCCGTCATGATCCGGGCGAAACGCTCTTCCGAACCGCCGAGCAACTCGCCGAGCGCCGTGGCGCAGTCATTGGCCGAGCGGGTGACAAGCGCCATGATCGCCTGTTCCACGGTGACCTGCTGGCCGGCGCGGACGCCAAGCTTCGACGGGGGCTCGGACGCTGCATGCTTGGAGAAGGGGACGGGCGTATCCTTGCGGATCTTGCCGGCTTCCAGCGCTTCGAAGGTGAGGTAGAGCGTCATCATCTTCGTCAGCGAGGCCGGATAGCGCAGGCCATCGGCGTCTTCGCTATAGAGGACTTTTCCGGTCTTCGCATCAACGACGATGCCTGCATATTGGGCGGCATAGGCCGCGCTGGTCATCGCGGCGGCAGCAATCATGGAAACGAGGACGAGACGGGAGGCCTTCTTGAGAAAAGGGACCGGACCTGGCCGGGCGGAACCAACGGTTTCAGATGTGGACACTAATCTACTCTTCATTCTCATTGCAGGATGTCGTCCGGGCGCCGCCCCATGGACGACCGTTCCACAGACAATAGCGGCATAGCGTTACCAATCGGTTTATCGTGAATGATTGGTTTCCCTCACGCCGTCCTTCTCAAGGCCTGAGGGTGTTTCCCACATCGATCTGTGCCGGATCGGGAATAAGCCTGGCCGATACGAAGCGAACCAGTGCGGCGTCGATGGACTGCCAATGTGGCAGCAATTGGCTGGAGAAGCGGTAGAGCAAGGTCAGATCGCGGCCGACATGCAGGTCACGCTGGCAGTCGGCGTTGCTCGCCGACTGCGCCTGGGCAAGCAGGACACAGCGCACGGCATAGGGCCGGCCATTGACGTCCGTTCCAGTCAAAAGAATGTCATCGCCGTAGCCGGCTGTCTTTTTCAATGCATGGGCAGTCAGCCCGGCGGGCCCAGGCCAAGGGGCGCCTTCGTAGAGACGCGTATAGATCGGATCGATCCGCCCGCTCATGTCGCGCGACATGGTGCTTTGCGACAGTTGCAGGAAGATCAGCCGGCCTTCGTCGCCTGCGGCTTGAAACCGGGCGCGCAGCGCTTCGGTGTACCCCGAGAGTTCAGGCCAGGTCAGTGCCAGATCGACGCGTTCGGCCACGCCGGTGCGGCGCTGCTCTTCGAAGCGGATCATGTTCTGCGGCAGGCGCAGATGATCGGTGCCGATGAAGATATCGACCGGATCGTCCCGTGTCGTCTGGCCGGCGCGCGTCAGCACCTGCCCATAAAAATGCGCAGCCACCGCCAGCGCTCCGGCAAGGGCTGCGAGGAGGACAGCGCCAAGGGCGAGAGAAAAGGCGAGGCGGCGCGGCAGGATCGTCATGGCCCGGTATAGCGAGAATCAGCAGCCGAGGCAGCGCCGGACCATGAAAAAACGGCCGGCTTCCGGGGACAGCGGAAACCGGCCGTTGGGCCTGATCGAGACGGGGTAGAACAAGATCAGGCCCGAAAACCCGGCTGCCCTGTATTCAGCCGGATGGGGGAACGGCCATCAGGACCGTCTATCCTTATTTGGAGGCGACGCTGCCCACCGCGACCGTGCGGCCGTCCTGCAGCTTGACCCAACGGCCGGAGTCCTCGACGGCCTGCCGTTTCAGGTAAGTGTATTCCGTGTCCGACCAGAGCAGGACCTTGTTGCGCATGTTGTCGAGAACGAAGTCGCCGCGATCGGTGCGCACGGTCAAAACGGCATGTCCCTCGCCATTCGGCTGGAGGACAACGGTGATCAGCAGGTCGGAGGCCGGAAACCCTTGTTTCATCAGGTCGCGGCGCTTCAGCAGCACGTAGTCTTCACAGTCCCCAGCCTTGTCCGGATAGGTCCAATATTCCTCGACACCATACAGCTCCATGTCCGTCATCGGCTGGATCGCGGTGTTGACGTCGTAGTTCACCGCAAGCAGCTGCTTCCACTTCGCCGGTGTCAGCGTCACCGGCGCGAGATCGCCGTCGTTCGGGCGGCACTCGGCCGGAATGCGCTTGCAGAATTCATAATGGCCGACCGGCGGGCTGGTCGCCCCCAGCGTCACCATGTTCGGCGGGAAAGCCAGCGTTGCGGTCGTGCCCAGTGCCGAGAGCAATGCGCCAAACACGGCAACCTTGATCATCGCGACGGTCTTCATGTTTCTCTCCCCGTTCTGAGAGAAATGTCGCATGAAGAACTTGAAATTGTCCGAAACGTGCGGGATCTATTCTAGTTTTACTTTCATAAAAACCGCAATGTACTTGATTCGATATTGAAGAAAATAAAGCTCAAATGCGATGCCGATTTGATTAAAATGCCACCTGTTGGCGTAGCGAGGTTGGTGGTGGGAGAAGTGTAAGGCGTTGACAACAAAGATATTTAGCCAGCGGCTCATGCAGACATTGCGATGTCTGGCAGGTTTGGCAGTTCGATATCCCGGCGAAGACCGGCGGAGCAGGATGTCTATTCCGGTCTCTTACCCGGCCGCGCCGCCGAAATCACCGCGTTGGAAAACTGTGCCGCTTTCGAACATCCTTAAGAGAGGCTTGCTGCGCGCAGAAGCCCACAAATGCAAAACGCCGCCCGAGGGGGCGGCGTCGAAAGCGGGGCTGTTATCTTGGGTGTCAGAGAAACTCGCGAAGCGTCTCGATCGTCTGGATGCCGGCAAATTCGATTGCCAGCCCTTCTTGGAACAGGCGGACCACGCGGCCGCGCATCGCGCCGAGCGTGACGGGTGTGCCGGCCGGCAGGCGCAGCTCGGTATCCACGGCGGCGCCCGAGAGCGAAAGGTCGATCAGGCGGCAGGGATAGCTGGTGCCATCCTGCAGCGTGAGTTGGGTGCGTGTGCGCCGCGGCGTCAGGCGGTCATGGCGCCGGTCTTCCGGCAGGCCCAGTTCGTGGCGATTGGCAATCCAGGTCAGCTGGGCGGCGAGCTTCTCGCGCTTGCGCTCGGTCGCATTCAGCCGCACGACGAAGCTTGCATCCGATAGTTTCGACACCGTTCCTTCCAGCCGGCCCACATGATCGACATAGGCGATGATGCGTTCGCCCGGCCGTGGCCGCGCGGCAGTATCGAAGATCACATCGCCTGGCGACATATCGACCGCCGCACAGGGATATTCTTCATGATTGGCAAGCATCAACCGGCCCGACAGATTGACGGTGACGCGCTGAAACGCACCTTCGTCATATTGCTTCGGCCCGGCGGTCTGAGCATGCTGGAATGTGAACATGGCGCGGCTCAGCTTTCTGTCTCTCTGGTTTTTCCTACATCCCTTGCGTTAAAGGAACCTTGAGAAGGAACCGTTTCCTTCGAGCCGTATCGTTTTTTCCCGATTTGCGCGAGTATCTGGCCTGACACAGCAGGTTGGTTGTTCATGCTGAGCTTAACGTGCGGTAAAGCCGCGCAAAACAGGATGGTGGATGTGACCGAGGACAAGCCCGAACCGGGTGAGACGCACGAGCGACAGGCCGGCCCATGGCGTGGCGATGGCGGGAGAGCGGACGACAAGGCGCGCGCCGATGCCGGATACGAGGCCGATCCCAACCGTGAAGGCGCCGCCGATGCCTGGCCGCAAGAGCGCGCTCAGCGTGAGCCGGCCTTCAATCTGCCGCCCGTGCTTCTGTGGATCCTCGGTGTGCTGATTGTCATTCACGCCGTGCGTCTCTACCTGCTGACGCCCGAGACGGATGAATGGCTGGTCTTCACCTTTGCCTTCCTGCCGCTGCGCTATGTCTACCCGCTGGCCGAGCAGGGTCTCGCCTGGGCCTGGATGCCCATCACCTACTCCCTGCTGCATGGCGGCTGGGATCATGTCCTCTTCAATGCCTTTTGGATGATCGCCTTCGGCGCCCCGGTCGTGCGCCGCATCGGCACGGCGCGGCTCCTGATCTTCTGGTGCGCGGCATCCGCCTCGGCGGCCGCTCTTCATGCTGCCACCAACTGGGGCGACGCGACGGTGGTGATCGGTGCCTCGGGCGTCGTCTCGGCCTTCATGGGCGCGGCGGCGCGGTTCGTGTTTTCAGCCGATGGATCGATCCGCCGGGATATCGCGCACCTCAACCAGCGTCAGACCATTGCCGAAGCACTGTCGAACCGGTCGGTCCTGTTCTTCGTCGGCGTTTGGGTGGCGATGAATGTCGTTACCGGCACGGGACTTCTGCCGCTGGCAGGCGGGCAAAGCATTGCCTGGCAAGCGCATATCGGTGGTTTCCTCTTCGGCTTCCTGGCCTTTCCGCTGTTCGACACCGTGCCGCGCCGCCGCCGCTAGATGTGGAGCCTCAAGAGGTTGTCCCCGGTGAGACCGAGGCGACTGATAGGTGTTTGCGCTTTTAGGCTGCCATGTGGCCTGTGCCAATTGTACATGTGGTTCCACACGGGCAGATGCATTTTTCGATGCTCGGATGAGGGATAGGCGCGAGCATAAGCCCATTCCTTCAAGGCTGTCTGGATGAAGCGTTCGGCTTTGCCGTTGGTCTTGGGCGTGTAGGGTCTGGTTCGGATATGCTTGAGCCCGAGCGCCTTGCAGGCCTTTGCAAAGTCCTTGGCTTTGTAGCACGCGCCATTGTCGGTCATGACGCGCGTGACGG